>VGFQ01000033.1 GCA_016868815.1 Bacteroidota bacterium | reverse complement strand
AGCGGCCGCTGGCTTATATCGGTATCTGTCATTTGCCAAACCCTGCTCCCTGGGTCTTTCGCGGCCAGTCATCGGACCGGAAGGGGTTAGCGGGCAGCCCGGCGGAGTTGAAGAGGTTGAGGTCGGCCGGATCGTCAGACCAGCCATAGCGGACAGCCACCGGCTTCGCTACCTTGTCGCATGTCACGACGACCTTGCCATGCTCCATCCATGCCCGGGCATAGTAGAAGCGGCGGTCGTCGCCGGCAACCTCGAAGCCATTGACATGCCCGTATCGGTTCTTTACGGTCAGTCCCCCGTACGCATGCTTCCAGGATATGTGCACCCTCGAATCCTGAAACTCGACGGCATCCACCATAGGCGCTTCATGCGGAAATTCCTTCCCATACGTCTTTGCCAATGCCTGTAAGGCCAGACGCATCCCCACGTCTTGCTTGTTGCGGGGATGGATATCTTTCGAGTTGCCAATGTCGATGATGACGGCCATGCCCGTATGGGGGAGCTTCAGCGTATTCGTCTGTGCTTCCCTCAATTCGGCCCAGGTGCTGCCTCCGTTCTGGCTGTCGCCATTCGATGCTTGGTAGTGCGTGAGCTGTACAAAGTAAAAGGGGAAGTCCTCCTTCCAGCGGCTGCGCCAGTCCTGGATCATCAGCGGGAAGCTCATGTTGTACTGCTCGGCCCTTCCGGCATTGCTCTCACCCTGGTACCAGAGGGCCCCGCGGATGGCGAAGCCGACCAGAGGATGGATCATTCCGTTATACAGGAGTGTCGCGTAGGCGTTGGGCGCCTTGATGGGGGTGTCGACGGTGGGGTACTTCTCTTTGAGGGCTTCAAATGGCGGTTGCGAGAAGATGGCCTCGGCGCTGGTCCACGTCTCGACATGCGTGCCGCCCCAGGAAGAGTTGACAAGTCCTACGGCAACGCCTAGCCGCTTTTGCAACTCGCGGGCAAAGAAATAGCCGACAGCCGTGAAGTCGGCCGCCGTGGCGGGTCCGCAGACCTTCCACTCGGCTGGCTGACTGATCTCTTTCCGGGGTTGGAGGGAGGCCATCCGTGGGATTTTTATATGTCTGATCTGGTCGTTGGCAGAGGATTCTATCTCCCTTTTCGCGCTGTCGGCATTCTTGAGCGGCCATTCCATGTTCGACTGGCCGGAGCAGAGCCATACCTCTCCAATGAGGACGTCTGAAAATGTGACCGTGTCTTTTCCTGTCAGCGAGAGCAGGTGCGGACCGCCTTCTTTCATAGCGGGCAGAGTGACGGACCAATCACCCGTCTTAGACGCTTTGACTTTGACCGTCTGGCCCGCCAGGCTGACGGTGATCTTTTCTCCTGGTGAGGCCGTACCCCAGACGGGGATGGGCTTTTGGCGCTGCAGCACCATATGGTTGCCGAAGACGCCTGCCGGTTTTACTTGGGCCTGTGGCGCGGTAGCTGCCATGAGGAACAGGAAGCCCATGTGTAAGGTTCTCATACGTGATGATTTATCGGTATCAATGATGTTTCAAAATAGTTCATTTTCGAGGTCTTTATCACAATCCTCGACTAAATTAACTTGTAGTTGCGGTAGGTGGTGTTTATGCCAATGCTTTTCAACAGGTCCTTCACCCGATCTTTCAGGCTCTTCTTGCTAAATGAGATATCATCAAGAAAACTCCAGTTTCGTTGGCTGATCCGTTCTTGCATAACAGATGGGTGCGATCCTGTAAACCGCTCCAGCCGAGTGATATGGGCCTCATAGGCATAGGCTTCCGGACCATAGACATTCCGCTTCAGCCAGTCATCATCGTGATACAGTCGCTGGAATCCTTCCTGCTTTCGTTGCATGGCGGCTGGTTCGCGCACCCATCCATAGTGATGGATAAACGCATCCACGGGCTTGACGCGAAGCTTACGGTTATCGTCTTTGCGGAAACCCTGTGCGTCCCGATAGGAGCGGATGTGGAGATCGTTCCGGATCACGCGGATTTCATTCGCGTACCATTTGTGTGAGGCACCCACGTGATGGAAGGATCCGTAGAAATGGCGGTAGCGGAACAGCAGACCCTCGACACTGGCCTCGTGGAGGTGCTGTTGCATAGCTGCCCGAATGCGTGCGTGGTCGTCTTCGTGTACGGCCTCGTCGGCCTGAATGTAAAATGCCCAATCGCAGTCGGGACTCAACGCTGCCAAGGCTTTATCGGTCTCCTTAGCCAATACGACCCCGCCCTCGCGGAGGCTATCGTCCCAGATGGAATGGATGATCCTGATCTTTTCCTGGGGAAGAGAACGGATGAGTTCCTCGGTGCCGTCATCGCACGGTCCGATCGATACCACAAACTCATCGCAGAGCGGCAGCACAGAGAGGATCGCTTCTCGCACTGGATAGTCGTAGCGGACCGCGTTGCGGATGATGGTGAATCCCCCGACCTTCATGACCGTTTCGATTGCCAGGTTCTGAGAACTGCTGCTACTGTATGCATGACTTCCTCACTCTTTTTATTTTCTCGATGGCTCTA
>VGFQ01000032.1 GCA_016868815.1 Bacteroidota bacterium | reverse complement strand
AAACCTGGCATTACAGATGCGCAGCACGACTGTATTCGGCCAGCGGTTGTCTGTATAGAATCGTTGCCCGTTGACAGCGCTGACGACCAGGCCGATCTTTGTCGATGCCGTATAGATGGCTGCATCAAAGTCTTTACGGTATTCCACCCAACGGCTGTCGTATCCAAGGATCGACACTTCTGTGGTACTGTCGCCCTGTAGGTGGGTAAACACGAACTGGCGTCGCTCGCCGTAGCGCCAGTCGTCGGGACCGGTTCTTGTCACATAGGCATAGATCGTTTTCCCATCGTTGGATTGCGTATACCAAACATTTCCCTCGCGGATGACAGGAAGGGGTTTGATGGTGTATATCGCCTCCTGATTGGCAAAATTCCAAAGGGCTACTTCCCTGAGCAGGGCTTCCTGTTCAATTTGTATTTCACCATCGGGCTTAGGGCCGACGTTGAGGAGAAAGTTGCCCCCTTTGGCACGGATCTCAATGAGCATGTCGATGATGCGAGTGCCTGACTTGTGGGGGTCGTTGGTGGGCTTATAACCCCAGTCGGTCCCCATGGTATAGCAAGCCTCCCAGGGACGAGGTAAAGGCGTATGTGGGGTAGTCTGCTCTGGTGTTTTCATGAGGTCGCGGGTGATGACGAGGTCAGGCTGCAGGGACCATGCATATTCGCGGAGGCCATCGCCTGGCCCATCGATGAAGAGAATGTCGATCTTTCCATATTGGCTGAGCAGTTCTTTTAACTGGGCCTTGTCATAGGCCATAAGCCCTGGATTGTTGGCCGGAAAGTGGAGCGGATGTTGCAGTCGTCCGATGGGAATTTGGTGGCGGTGGAAGTAGTCAAAGTCTTCCGGGGAGAAATACAAGCCTACAGCGATACCCTCTTTTCGAAAGGCGTCCAGGATCATCCGGAGTACATCCTTGCCGTAGGGTGTATTGATGACGTTGAAGCGCGTCGTCTTGGTATCCCACATGCAGAATCCGGCATGATGCTTGGCGGTAAAGACGACATACTTCATACCAGCGAGCTTGGCGAGCCGGGCCCAGCGAATGGGGTCGAGCCGGTATGGGTCGAACGACTGTGGGAGCTCCCGAAAGTAGCGTGCTGCGTAATCGGGCGATGCACCCGAGAGGGAGTGGCTGATGACAGCGCCGAGGGTTGCGTCCACATTCCAGTGGATGAACAGGCCGAAGGCGAGGTCTTGGAACCATTGGATGCGGGCGGGCTGGTTGTCGACCTGCGGCTCTTGAGCCATGGTGGCCAGGGGCAGGAGGATGGCTAGGAGGATGCCGGAACGAATGCGCATATGATTGGTTTTATGTGCGTGTCTAGCCCTCATACGGCTTATGGTCTCAAAAAAAAGTGCTCTAGTATGTATGGGATCAGCCGACGGCTTTCTGATAGTCGGACATCTCAAGGCGTCCTTCCATGCGCGCGATGACGGCGGTCGCGACCGTATTACCGATGAAGTTGACGATGGCGCGGCCCTCGCTCATGAAGCGGTCGACACCGATGAGGATGGCAAGACCTTCTATGGGTACCACTTTCAGGACCGACAGGGTGGATGCAAGTACCAGGAAGCCGCTGCCCGTGACGCCTGCCGCGCCCTTGCTGGTGACGAGGAGCACGCCTATAATGGTTAGCTGCTGTCCCAGCGAGAGGTCAACGCCAAACACCTGTGCCAGGAAGATGGCCGCCATGCTCAGATAGATGGTGGTGCCATCCAGGTTGAAGCTATAGCCGGCCGGCACCACGATGCCTACCACTTCTTTCTCACACCCTGCACGGGTCATCTTTTCCATAAGAGAGGGAAGCACCGCTTCGCTGCTGCTGGACCCCAATACAATGAAGAACTCGTCTTTGACGTAAACGAGGAGGCGCCATAGCCGAAGCCCATATAGGCGACATACGACCGCCAAAACAACAAATACAAAGAGGAGGCCTGTGGTGTAAAACGTCAGCATCAACTTGCCCAGCAGAATCAGCGTCCCGAAGCCAAATTTCCCGATGGTATAGGCCATGCCGCCGAAGGCGCCGACAGGGCTTACGCGCATGATGATCTGGAGGATGTTGAATAGTACGCGGTTGATCTGTTCGAAGGAATGCCGCAAGCCCTGCCCTGCAGGCCCCATCATCTTAAGCCCGATCGCGAAGAGTACACTGAAGAACAGCACCTGCAGGATATCCCCTTTGGCAAAGGCGTCGAAGACGTTGGAGGGCACGATGTGTGCAAAGAAGGCCGCCCAGTCCATCTCCTGTGCCTGTCCTTCCAGCTGCTTAACCTGGCTGGTTGCCTGAAAGGAGGAAATGTCTACGCCGCTCCCTGGCTTGACCGTGTTGGCGACCAGAAGCCCGATCAGCAGGGCGATGGTCGTAACCACTTCAAAATAGAGGATCGACTTGAGCCCGATACGCCCTACCTGCTTCAGGTCGCCTGCCCCGGCGATGCCTGACACGATGGTCAGAAAGATGACGGGGGCGATGACCATCCGGATCATATTGATGAAGGTCTCGCTGATCAGTTTCGCGGCAGGTGCGAAGGCAGGGAACAGGACACCGACGGCCACCCCCAGGGCAATTCCGATGAGTACCTGTATGTATAGGGAGCGTAGGAGGCGCACGGGTGGAGTGGATATGTTTTTTACGGCAGTGTCGGGTATAGCCAGATGAGCTGAAGGGCAAAGAAAAGCTAAAAATCAGAACTCCAAGAACAGTCAAACAGATAGAGGCTACTGTCTGTGGAGCCAGTGGAATTCCGTGGAGCATTCACAAAATGCATCTCATCTGCTAGAGTATGCGCATTGACGGGGCGCAGGGAGAAATGATGGGTGACGTCAAATGCGGAACGGAGGTATTGAAGCCTCCGTTCCGCTAGATTAAATATGTATTTTGTATTAGTAGCCGGCGTTCTGCTTCAGGTATCCCGGGAGGTTGGAGGCGCCGTCGATGGCCGTCTGAGGGATCGGGAAGATGCGCTTGTTACGGTCTGCATCGGTCTTCTCCGTCCAGCTGCCTTCATACTTACCGAAGCGGATCATGTCTGTCCGACGGTGCATCTCCCAGTAGAGTTCGAAGCCACGCTCGCGGTAGAGCAGGTCGAGTGTGAGGTTGGGGAGGGCTGCAGCCCGTTGGGTGCCGGTGACACGGGCGGTGCGTACGGTATTCACATCGGCCAGGGCGCCGGCGGCATCGCCCTTGCGAAGCTTTGCTTCTGCACGCATGAGGTATACGTCGGCCAGGCGCACGATGGGTATGTCGACGGCGCCGAAGTTGCGACCGCTCTGCGAGGTCTGGCTGAATTCGTATTTGAGGACGCGGAAGCCGGTGGCATAGTCACTGCCGGCGGTGGTGAAGTTGATCTGCTCTGTGTGTATGACCGGGATGGTGGGCCGGTTGCGGGTCACATTGAACAGTTTGCCGACTTTGAAATTACCATCGGGGCATTTGGTGAATACACCGGCTACGCGCTGCAGACCGTACTGCTGCCCCCTTAGGATGCCGCGGTCGATGCGGTAGGTGGCTGCATCGTAACATGCCTCCTGGGTCGTGGGGTTTAACACGACGTTCCGTT
>VGFQ01000031.1 GCA_016868815.1 Bacteroidota bacterium | reverse complement strand
ACCTCGCCTCTGAGGCTTCTACACGTCCGATGATACACGCTTCGATACCCCAGCGCCGGGCGATGGAGATCATCTCTGTGGCTGCGGCGGCATGGGTATAAATCTCCATGCGGCAGCCCATATTGAAAACCTGGTACATCTCGCGGTCATCGGCGCCGCTGGCCTGCTGGATCATTCGAAAGACCGGCGGGATGTCGAAGAGCGCGTCTTTGACGATGCGCATGGGTCCGGGCAGGTATTTCAGACATTTCGTCTGACCGCCACCGCTGGAATGGACGAGTCCGTGAACGTCGTCGAACTTCGTCTGAAGGATCTCGCGGAGCACCGGGGCGAAGGTGCGGGTGGGACTGAGGAGCAGCTGTCCGATCTGCATTCCGTCGGGTCCTCCGGTGGCGAGATCAGTGAGGCGATGAGGTCCTATATAGGTGACGTCTGCCGCGAGGGTTGGGTCGTAGCTCTCCGGGTGGTTGGATGCATAGTAAGAAGAGAGCATGTCGTGCCGGGCGCTGGTAAGGCCATTGCTAGCGATGCCGCTGTTATAGGCAGCTTCGTAGGTAGCCTGGCCATAGCTGGCCAGCCCGACGATCACGTCTCCCGGGGTGATGCGTTCATTGGAGACAATGCGGTTTCGGGGCCAGCGGGCGGTAAGAGTGCCGTTCACTGCAATGGTGCGAACGACATCGCCTATGTCTGCCGTCTCCCCTCCGAGGTAGTGGATCTGTATTCCGTACTGGCGCAGCTGCTGGAAGAGTGCTTCGGTTCCTTCGATGATGGTGCGCAGAACTTCTCCCGGGATCAGTCCTTTGTTGCGATCAATGGTGGAGCTGAAGAGCATGTTGTCGTGGATGCCCACACAGAGCAGGTCGTCCAGGTTCATGACGACGGCGTCCTGCGCGATGCCTTTCCAGACGGAGAGGTCGCCAGTCTCCTTCCAGTAGAGGTAGGCTAAGATACTCTTGGTGCCTGCACCATCGGCATGCATGACATTCACCCAGGACGCATCTCCGCCCAGCAGGTCAGGACTGACCTTGCAGAAGGCATTCGGAAACAGACCTTTATCCAGGTTGACAATGGCGGCATGGACATCCTCTTTTTGTGCGGAGACGCCGCGTCGCTGGTAGAGGCTCATGGGGGGCAATAAGATTGTGGCAAATCTAAGCAATCGCAAAGATGTGCCCGTTTGGAAATTGACATAGCTTTGCGGCCCCATGCAGGTGCATACCGACCCCGCGCAGATCCCTTCGTTCCGGCAAGCCGTCATCACCATCGGCACGTTCGATGGGGTACATCTTGGCCATCGGATGATCATCGGGCAGTTGGTAGCAGTGGCGGCAGCTGTAGGCGGGGAATCTGTCCTCATCACTTTTCATCCCCACCCACGCCAGATCGTACAACCGGAGACAGCTCCGCTGCGGCTCCTGACTTCTCTCGCTGAACGGCAGCAGCGGTTGGCAGCCCTGGGAGTCGATCATCTGGTGGTTATTCCCTTCACAGAAGCATTTGCGTCGATGGAGGCAGCGGAGTTTATAGCGTCGTTTCTGGTGCAACAGTTCCGCCCGCATACTATCATCATAGGACACGACCATCGGTTTGGGCGAGGGCGCCACGGCGACTATCAGATGCTGGAGACGGCGGCCACCCACTATGGCTTTACAGTTCTGGAGATGGATGCTGCGCTGTTGCGCCAGGCGGCCATCAGCAGCACTCGGATCCGGGAGGCCCTGCTGGCCGGCGAGGTGACACTGGCCAATGAGTTGCTCGGTTATGCATACACGTTTGGAGGGCGGGTCGTGCCGGGCAAACAACGCGGGCGAACCATCGGCTTCCCGACTGCCAACCTCGAGGTCTCCGACGAAACAGAAAAGCTTATGCCGGCCGACGGGGTCTATGCCGTCCGGATAGGCTACGGCGGACAGACTTTTGACGGGATGATGAACCTAGGGAAGAGGCCGACCGTAGACGGTCAGCGGCACACTACGGAGGTACACCTCTTCGACTTCGACGGTGACCTCTATGGACAACACTTGGACGTTTCCGTAGAGGCGCGCATCCGCAATGAGGAGCGGTTCTCCAGTCTGGAAGCTTTACAGCGCCAGCTATCACATGACCGGAAGGCGATTTTGAAACTGTTGCATCGATAAGCACTTCAGCCGCGGACCAGCTTCACCACCATCTCGCGCATCAGATCTGCGTCTGAAGCGCCCCCGCTGCCCATGCCGATCGCTAGAAGGTTGTAGTGGTGGAGCAATAAGAGGGCCTTCCGTACCCCCTCCGGACCATAAGCGCGAAAAGAGGCGAGGTAGTCTTTTAAAAAGAATGGGTTGACGCCTAGGAGTGCTGCCTGGCCCTTCTCCTCCCGAGATGCCTCAGGAGATGTGAGCAGGTAGAGCTTTGAGAAGTAGTTATATAGGATGGGTAAGACGAGGAGCATAGGGCCGGCTTTGGGATTGGAGCCAAAATAGTTGATGATGCGGATGGCCTTGGGGAGATCTTTTCGGCCGATGGCCGTCTGCAGTTCAAAGACGTTGTACTCTTTGCTGATGCCGATGTACGACTCAATGTCGTCTTCGGTAATATTCTTCCGGTCTTTCAGGTTAATGCGGAGTTTATCGACTTCATGTACGATTCGGGTGAGGTCGTTGCCGATGTGTTCCACAATGAGCATAACCGCCTTTTCGTCGATGATCAGCCCGATGGACTCGACATGCCGGCGCGTCCATTCGGGAATCTTATCATCGTAGAGCTTTTTGCAGGTGGCAACCTCCGCGTGCTTAGCCACTGTTTTGGCAAAGCGGGTGCGTTTGTCGAGTGTCTTCTCCTTGTAGGAAACGACCAGGAGGGTAGACGCCGAAGGGTTCTCAAAATACGGCTCCAGCTTCTCGATCTCGCGCATGTGTTGAGCTTCTTTCACAAGCACCACCTGCCGCTCGGAGAACATCGGATAGCGCCTGCAGGCATTGATAATGTCTGCCCAGGCGGCATCTCGTCCATAAAAGACCGTCAGGTTAAAAGAGGCTTCTGCCTCACTCAGAATGGAATGTTCGGCATAATGGACGGCTTCATCGATCCAATACTCTTCCTCCCCCTCCAGCCAATAAAGCGGCTTGTAACAGCCCTTTTTCCAGTCGGTGAGTATCTGCTCCGTCATGAGCCCGCAAACTACTCACTTTATATCATTACGGCACGATTTTGGTTTGTAACATTGTTCTTATCAAGGCTCCTTAGCTTTGCTAGAATTATTATAAATCATATACCATGACATCAACTGGCTACCCAAATCCTGACAGCTCTTCTGGATCCAGAGACAACCGTGGGCTCATCTATGGATTACTCATCACAGCCCTGCTTGGGACGTGGGGTTATATCATTTACGACAAGAGCCAGACCAAGGAAGAGATCGAACGCAAAGACCTCCAGTACGCGGCACTTGACTCCTCCAAGTCGTCTTTGCAGAAGGAATATGAGGATGCCCTGCTGCGGCTGGAAGGAATGACGAGCACCAATGCTACCCTCGACAGCCCGGTTCGAAGCCGGGATGTCGAACTGACCGGCCTCAAGGGCCGCATCCGCTCGCTGGTGAGCAAACAGAATGCCACTGCCTCTGATCTGAAAGAAGCCCAGAACCTGATCTCGCAGTTGAACGGGAAAATCGATGGCTACCTCGAGGAAATTGAGCGGCTTCAGACGATCAATGAGCAGCTGACCGAGCAGAATCAAGGCCTGACGGCCAACAACTTGAACCTGGAAAAGGACCTCAGCAGCACGCGTGACCAAAAAAAGCAGGCAGAGAATAAGGTAGACCTGGGCTCCACCCTACATGCCTCCAACTTCCGCATTACGGCAGTGGACGTCCGCAACAGTGGCAGAGAGAAAGAGACAGGTCGTGCCAAGCGGGCTGACAAGTTGCGCCTTTCGTTCGACCTTGATGAAAACTACATTGCTGCCAGCGGCAACAAAGACATCTATGTAGCGCTGATCGACCCTTCTGGAAAGGTCATACGGGAGGAAGCACTCGGCTCCGGCGTGTTTAACACTCGTCGGGTCGGCACAAAAGAATTTACCACTAAGATCAGCGTCAACTATGTACAGGGGGAAAGGAAGAATGTGAGCTTCGATCTGCTCAAGACTGATAAGTATGTGGCAGGTAACTACCGGATCGATGTCTACCAGAACGGCATGCGCATCGGGGAAGGCACCATAGCCTTAAAATAGCCTCTCCCTCCCCTCACCAGAGGGGGGGATTAGAAAAGGGCGCGGATCTGTGCCCGTCCCACATGGACGATGGCGGAGGTTCCCGCCCTTCTTCCTTCATATTGCACGCTGAGTTCCAAGGCCGACGAGAGCCGCTGCACCAGATCGACTGTCCAGAGCCAATTTCGGCCGGGTAGGAGACCATCGAGCATCAGATAGGAAACCGCCGTGTTAGCCTTGCCCTCGAATCGGATCCGGTCGTACGTCAGCCGCCCCCCGATCGAGGTGGTGGAGAGTACATTGTACTTTGCTTCTGTCTGCAAGGCATTAGAGACGGCCTGCTCCCCACCGGCAGTGTTCTCCCGGCGGGCATGGACGAAGCCTGCCTGGGCCCGCAGCGTGGTGCCTTTATTCCAAGTCAGCCTAGGTTCCGCTGAGTGGCTCAACACACGGTAGTTGCGGTTGCTGAAGAGTGGGGTTGCCAACTCATTGGCCATCTGGCGGAGGATGAGGTTCCAGGTCCATGTTCGTTCGATGGTATAGCGGAGCTTCAGGTTCCAGTCGTTCCATTCACGGCTCTCATACCCATAAGAAAGAAATGCCCTCCCTGATGTCCGAATGTTGTTCAGATCGAAACCCCACCGTTGACTGTTGCGGTCGTAGGAAAAAGTATTGGAAAAGACGCGGTCCAGGGTGAGCAGGGTCGTATCCCCTATGGATGAGGGAAAAGGCAGGTAGCGGCTAGAACCGTCTGACAGGTTCTTCCGGGCCAGCTGCAGGGAACTCTGGAAATATGTCTTAGCCAATAATCGGCTCCATCGGGAGGTAGGCTTAGCGCCCAAAGCTGCCCGCGGGTCCACTATCAGGCTATAATTGAACTGGAGGTAACCTGCTCTAATAAATTGATCTGTAGGGGTAAATACTCTAATAAATCTTGCCTGATCCCGAAAGAGGGCTTTTTCAAATTCGTTAAGCTGCTGGAGGCCATCGGCGTTATAGTCGATCCATGCATATTCTCCCTGGCCGGCGGGTACTTCTAGGTAGGCGAGGTCGCGGCGCGGTTCCTGTCCGCTGCCCAGTTCATAGAGCATGTTGCCATGGAGGGCCCCTTTCCAGGCGTTGGCATTATACTCCAGGCGGCCGAGGATGCTGTGGTCTGACTGCAGTCCTTTAACCTTATCGGTATAAGCTTGGAGGCTTCGGTAGGTGGCATTGAGTCGCAGTTGCTGCCGGGGGCTTGAGAGGAGGTCGGTATAGACATTCCAGTTCTGGCTTCTGTCGGTTCGCTGGAGTGCATTTCCAAAGGGGAGTTTATCGCTGCGGGTGAAGTATGCCAGTCCCCATCGGTTGGGCTTAGCCTGTGGCGAGCGCAGCTGCAGTTGGAGGATGTCGAAGGAGAAGCTGGATGGATCGAGGGAGTCGAGGGAGCGAAAGCGCTGCCAGTTGTGTTCGAGGTTATAGTCGAATGCGAGGCTATAGTCTTTCCATTTTTTGAAGGTATGGACAGTGTGGAGGGTAGGCCGCAGGAAGGCTCCTTCGCGCAAGGCGTCGGAGTGGAGGGTTTGCAGGAAGCGGTTGCGCACCTCCCAGGATCCTTTCTCGTAGCGGTGGTCGAGGGTATGTCGGTATCCCTGGAAGCCGTCGCCTCGGCGGTATCCGGAGAGGCTGTAGAGGAGGCTGTGTCCATGAGCGTCTTCCAGTCCTGTGGAGAAACCGAACAGGTCTTCGCGGCTGGCGGCAGCGTCGTAGGCAAGCCCCCAGTCGCGGTTGAACTCCACATTTCGCAACCGCTCCAGGGGCCGGAAGGTGGCTTGCACGTGTTCATAGGAGGCGGCAGACCGCAGGATGCGCCCCTGGCTGCCGGGAAGCTTGGCCTGATGGTCTGCCATCAGGCGGGCAGCTGTGCCGCGGTCGTTGGCCTTGTCGCGGGAGGAGTATGTATTGGCGTCGAAGTCGCTCATGGCCAGCTCTGTTCGAATGACTAGTCCTTTGCCGGCCTCGAGGTCGGCCCCGACCATAAACACTTGCTGTTGCCGTGGGGCCACCAGCAGGGAGGCTGGCAGGTAGCGGCCTCGGGGGGCTCCGTTGGAAGGGTCTGGCGACACCCAGCGGTAGACCTTCCCGTTGGCAGCGGTGCCGAGGTCTGGGAGATAATGCCCCCGCCCCTCCCCGGCGTCGATGAAGCTAAGGGAATAGAGTTTCTGCGCAGGATCTCGGGAGAAGACATAGATGGAATCTCTACGGCCCGAAGGCAATAGGGTATCTCGCTTGGCATAGAGGATGCGGCTGGCGGAGAAGGTGTCGACAAAGGCGGAGGGATAG
>VGFQ01000030.1 GCA_016868815.1 Bacteroidota bacterium | reverse complement strand
CCGCCGGGCTGCCCGCTAACCCCTTCCGGTCCGATGACTGGCCGCGAAAGACCCAGGGAGCAGGGTTTGGCAAATGACAGATACCGATAAAAGCCAGCGGCCGCTGCTCATCAGAACAGCAGCCGCTGGCTTTTATCATCCAAGGGATGTCCGTCAACTGGGCTGACAACAGAGAGGGTGCCTATCCAAGCTTTCGCGCATCTTCGAGGAATTTCGCCAACCCAATGTCTGTGAGCGGATGCTTCAACAGTCCGAGGATAGAGTCCAGCGGACAGGTACACACATGGGCGCCGGCCTCTGCTGCCTTTACTATGTGTAGAGAAGAGCGGATCGATGCGGCAAGGATCTCCGTACGGAACTCTTGCAGGGTGTAGATATGAGCCATCTGGGAGATAAGTTCCATACCGTCCCAGTTGCCATCGTCGATGCGCCCTATGAAGGGGGATACATAGGTGGCCCCTGCCTTGGCGGCCAGGATGGCTTGGCCAGCGGAGAATACGAGGGTGCAGTTGGTGCGGATGCCCTGATTGGCGAACCATCGGATGGCCTTGATACCATCTCGAATCATCGGCACTTTTACGACAATGTTTGGATGGATGGCTGCCAGCTGCTTGCCTTCTGCGACAATGCCCTCGAAGTCGGTCGCGATGACTTCTGCACTCACGTCGCCATCCACCAGCTCGCAGATGTCGAGGTAGTGCTTGTCAATGGCCTGCTTTCCCCGGATGCCTTCTTTGGCCATGAGGGAGGGGTTGGTCGTCACTCCGTCGAGGATGCCGAGCTCATGGGCTTCCCGGATCTGGGCCAGGTTGGCCGTGTCGATGAAGAATTTCATGTGTTGCTCGTTGAGAGGTGTTCAGGGAGCGTATCGTGGGTCGGATGAAGTGAAAAGAAAACGGCAGGTGATTTACATCGCACCGCTCGACCGCTTACCCTTGCTGCCTTCCGGCCCTGGGGGGGTTCAGCAGGAGCTGGTCGTGTAAGACCTGCCGTCTGTAAAGGTAGGGGGATTCTGATATCTCCGGGCCGGGGCACGGGAATTTCTGCATACCGGAAGTTTACTCCGCCCAGCTCATGACATAGTCGTCCTTCTCTAGGATCAGCGCCTGCTTGGTGACTTTGAGCGGGTGGAAGGTGTCTACCATCACGGCCAGCTCGCCTGTCTCTTTTTTCCCGATGCTTTTCTCCACTGCCCCGGGATGTGGGCCATGCGGGATGCCGGCCGGGTGCAGCGTCAGCATGCCACGGGTGACATTTTTCCGGCTCATAAAATCTCCATCCACATAGTAGAGCAGTTCATCGCTGTCTATATTACTATGGTTGTAGGGGGCTGGGATGGCCTGTGGGTGGTAGTCGTAGAGGCGTGGCACGAAGGAGCATACGACGAAGTTCCGCGCCTCGAAGGTCTGATGAACTGGAGGCGGCTGGTGCACACGGCCGGTGATGGGTTCAAAGTCGTGGATGCTAAAAGCGAAGGGATAGCAGCACCCATCCCATCCGACCACATCAAAGGGATGGTGTCCATAGTGAATACCGTAGAGCATTTGCTGCTTCTGAGTGCGGATGAGGAAATCACCAGACTCGTCGTATGTCTGCAACCGGACAGGCGGACGGATGTCTCGTTCGCAATACGGGGCGTGCTCCAGTAGCTGGCCATGTTTGCTGAGATAGCGCTTTGGAAAACGGACGGGGCTGAGGGCTTCTACGATGAATAGCCGGTTGTCAGACGCGTCAAAACGTATCCGATGGATGGTGCCCCTAGGCACAACAAGATAGTCGCCACCGGAGAAGGGCAGATCGCCATACATGCTCTCTAAGGTCCCGCTGCCTTCATGGACGAAGACAATTTCGTCGGCATCCGCATTCTTGAAGAAATAGTCCTGCATGCTTTCCTGGGGGGCTGCAAGGGAAATCCGGCAGTCGACATTCACCAGCACAGGTATGCGGCTGGCAAGATAGTCTTTGGCCGGCAAGACGTGAAAACCCTCGAAACAGCGATGTCGCAGCATAGCTTCTTCCGCTAATTCCGGGGCAATGCTCACGGGTGGCTCCGTGTGGATGATGCGCGTCGGCGGATGGCAATGGTATAACAGCGAATAATCGTCTGAGAAGCCCTCAGTAGAGAACAGTTGCTCGGCGTAGAGCCGTCCATCAGGCTTCCGGAATTGAGTATGTCGCTTGTGGGGGATCTCACCCAGCCGATGGTAGGATGGCATAAAAAATATAATTAATAGGTGAAGTAGTCCAAAGATTTTTTATGTCAAGCAGCCATTATTTCAGGATAAGCCAGCACGACTCATCTTGATTTCGGTGGGATCCGGAACCATTTTGACGTGATAAAGAATAATACAAAGCCAGACAGCACGGTGCATAAACCAAAGATGGAAAATACCCGGAGTAGTAAATTTCCAAAATTATCTCTTCCCTGGTAATCCATGGTATGCATCATCCACAAAAAGTCGAATACCCTCCACTTATCGTTTCGGAATTTCTGCACGGTCCCCAGCTCCGTGGAGACATAGACGGTAGTACGGCTGGGGTGTTCGAATGATATTGCATAGGCTGGCAGAGGATTTTCGCGGTATTCGTGGTGACTGTCGACTTGAGTGAGATAGCGAACCGAGTGGATGGTAGAGGCGCCGTTGAAACGTTCCTTGGCGACCGCCACCGCTTCCGTGTTACTGAGTGGTCCCCGAAGCCGGCCGGTGATGGCGTCTGCCAAAAGATTCATGGTCATCCTTTGGTTTGTATGGCTTTGCATCATATGCACTTCCGCCATGCCACAAATTTGGTAATAGGGATGACCAAGGATATCTATCAACTGCATCGATACCACCGAATCGATCTGATGAACACGTTGAATGGAATCCATGACCGCGGTAGGGCTCACCAGCGAAAGACTCGATGACAATAAGGGCGCCTCCTTCTTCTGGAAGTCCCCATGTATCTCATCGATATCTGACCAGCTGAAATATAGGCCTCCCAGCGTCCACATCAGAAATTGCAGGCCCAGGAGCAGGCCCAGCCATCGGTGTGTCTTGCGAATATAGTAGTGGGTGGTACGGGCCATGTCATTCGATGCATTCAAAAGGGATGGTCAATCGAATTTTCTCCCAAGCCACCGAGAGCGATTCTTTTTTTGTGCCATCCATCTCGATGAAATACTGTAGCCGCTCTAAATGTTCGGTCTGCTGTGGTATCAGGCAGACGCGTATGATGTCATCTTTTTCCTCATACTCAGATACCAGGTGTTGTTGCCAGTTTTTATTGAAGATCACCACCCATTCATGCTCACCTGGAATGGTGAAGAAAGCGAATTTCGCGGCTGGTATTACTTTCCCGCCCATCCGGAAGGAGGTTGGCATCTCCAGGATGGTGGCATCATGTGCGCCAGTCACCCAAACTTCCCCATTAGGCACCAATCCCCCCCAGATGATCCTTTTCCGAACGCCTGGAGAATGATACCGTATGGTGATGCTATCCCCTGACCGATGGGCAAAGGCTATGAACTTGATGCTTCTTTTTGTGGTATCCCTGATCAGATTGGGGTTATAGCATACCAGATCGACAGCTTGGGCATACCCTTGCTGGACAATCCCTAAACCCAGGATCGCGAGAACCTTGGCAATTGTTCGTATCAGATATGTATTGTTTTTATGAATGACGCGTCTGAAAGAGTCGCAAGTCTTCCTTACTCATCATGCTACCATCTACCTGTAAAGGTAAGGGTCCCCCACAACCTGTGCCCGAAGCGAATCAAGCAACGACCCTTTGACGTATCTTTAAGCGCTTACTACCTTATCATGGGCATCAATTGGCAGCCCCTCCATCTGGGCGACGAAAGGGTCTTTCTGGAACCTCTGCGTGCTGATCATTTCAATGAGCTGTTTGCCGTGGCTTCAGACCCTGAGATCTGGGTGCAGCATCCAAACCCTGACAGGTACCGGGAAGATGTTTTCCAGATTTTTTTTGAGGGGGCCAAAGCTTCGGCCGGTGCGTTCATCATCCGCGCCATGGATAATGGTCGGGCGTTGGGAAGTACCCGCTTTTACGAATATGATGAAGCGGCCAACGAGGTGAAGGTGGGATACACCTTCTTTTCCCGGGCCTGTTGGGGCCAGGGATGGAATCCTGCCGTCAAGCGCCTAATGCTGCGCTACGCTTTTGCGCATGTCTCACGCGTAGTGTTCCATGTCGGCACGCAGAATATCCGCTCCCAGCGGGCGATGGAGCAGATCGGTGCTCGACAGGTCGGCGAACTTGCAGTCGCCTATCACGGGGAGCCTGTGAGGCAAAATGTCGTCTATGAAATCCTGGCAGATGATTTCCACAGCCACACGCCCTAATAAGTTAACATTCCCCAAAGGATTTTTTAAATAGACTGAATAAACATCCCCTATGCATCAGCTGGCGGTATATCTGCTATTTTCTTCCATGCTCTGTATGGGTTGCCGACATCGGTCGGCCCTTCTTTCGAAAGAAGAAGTCATGCAGATCATTTCCAAATTTGACAAGGGTTGGGAGACGAAGGACTCTGCCATGGTAGACGCGGTACTCTCCCCGCAATACCTGTATTTTACCCAGTCGGGTAATACGTTCGACCGCGCCAGCCTCGTGGCGACTGCGGCTTCTGACGTGTACACCCTGCAAAGCATGGAGCGGGAAGCCCTCACCCTACTACTGGAAGGCAATACTGCCGTTGTGAACACGGTATGGAAAGGGAAGGGACATTACCACGGGCAACCATTCGACGACCGCCAGCGCTGCAGTATCACCATCGTGAAACATGATGGGAAGGTCAGGATCCTTTCTGAGCACTGCACCCCCATCCGATGATCGTTCCCGCCTGCAGAATAACGACATTGCAAAGCATGAGCGCATGGGTCCTTAGTGCTTGTATGCTGTCTTCCCTGCCCTTTCAAGCATTGATTGGGCAAACCGCTACCACCGGCATCCTGCGGGGACGCGTGTTGGATTCCGCCAGCGGAAAACCCTTAGCAGGCGCAACGATTCAGCTGCTGAAAGCATCGAAAGCGGCCCCTTTTGCCGGTACGGTAAGCAACGCAGAAGGCTTTTTCCGCTTCGAATCCGCACCCGGTGCCTATGCCGTCATTGTCGAGTTTACCGGATACCGATCTTTTAAGAGCGCTAGCCTTCGGATCTCAACGGGCCAACCAAAAGACCTGGTCAGCATCCTGCTAGTACCGGAAACCGTGCAATTGCAGGAGGTCATTGTACGGGCAGAAAAAAGCTCCATACAGCTCTCACTGGACAAGCGCATCTTCAACGTTGGCATGGACCTGGCTAATGCAGGAGGTAATACGTTAGACGTCTTGATGAACATCCCATCCGTATCAGTGGACCCAGAAGGAACAGTCCGCCTGAGGGGGAGCGACAACGTGCGGATCCTCATCGATGGAAAGCCTTCCGGCCTCGTCAGCATCAAAGGCGGAAGCGGCCTGAATAACCTGCCCGCCAGCCTGGTAGAACGGGTAGAAGTCATCACCAATCCATCTGCCCGTTATGAGGCAGAAGGCAATGCAGGCGTCATCAACATCGTCTTGCGAAAAGATAAGCGGCAGGGATTCAACGGTTCCCTGGAGGTCATCACCGGCCAGCCGGTCAACTATGGATTGGCAGCCAACTTCAACTTCCGTAAAAACAAACTCAACTTTTTCCTTAACTACGGCATCGCCTATCGCATCCAGCCCACCAAAGGACGCCTCCGCCAGGAGTTTTCCCGCAACGATACCGTCTTCCTCATGCAGCAGAAGGACAAAGCAGAACTCATTGGCTTCAACAACAATATCCGGGCCGGACTCGATTATTTCTTCACCGAAAAAAGCGTACTCACCGCCGCCTACCTTTACCGACGCAGCCAGGGCAACCGGCGCCGCAACTTTACCTATGAGGATAGACTGGCCGCCTCCAACAACCTGCTGGGAATGTTCCGACGTACCCAAGACGAGAATGAGACAGAGCCAAACAGCGAGGTCACCCTGACCTATAAAAAAGGATTTTCCCGGAAAGGACATGAGCTCACCGCAGAGGTGAAATATCTCGACTATTGGGAGCACTCAGACCAGACCTTTGTACAGTGGCCAGTGAAGCCCAACGGGGAGCCGACCGGCAACCCTAGCACGTTGCAGCGGTCCCTAAACGACGAATGGGAAAAGCAGTGGCTCCTGCAGACAGACTACGTCAAACCCTTCTCCAAAGAGGGCAGATGGGAGGCAGGCCTGCGTAGCAGCTTCCGTAATATGGTGAACGACTACCTCGTGAACCAGCGGAATACACTCGGTGGCTTCGACCCGTTGCCCGGGCTCGACAACGTGTTCATTTATGATGAAAACATCCAGGCAGCCTATGTCATCGTTGGCGACCGACATGAGCTCCTCTCCTATCAGGCAGGCCTCCGTGCTGAGTGGACAGACGTAACAACCACCCTGGCAGAGACAGGGCAGAAAAACGCCCGACGCTATGGGAACCTGTTCCCCAGCGGCCATCTGAACTGGAACCTGCGAGACGACAACGGCATCCAGCTTAGCTATAGCCGCAGGGTCCGCCGACCGGTCTACAACGACCTAAGCCCCTATTCGACCTTTTCCGACGCCCGCAACTTCAACGGTGGCAACCCAGACCTGGACCCGGAGTTCAGCGATGTACTCGAGGTCGGACATCTGAAGTCATTTGCCAAAGGCAGCCTCTCCTCCTCCCTCTACTACCGGTCCACAACCGATAAAATCGAACGCATCCGTAAGGTCGACAAAAACGGTAACGCCATCACACAACCACAGAACTTGTTGTCAGAAAAAGCATGGGGCATCGAATGGACAGCGGGATGGAATCCATACAAATGGTGGAAGATTGATGCCAGCTTCAATCTGTTTCAGGCATCTGTAGATGGAAGCAATATCTTGGCCGCCTATCAGACAAAAACAACCAGCTGGTTCGCCCGACAGACCTCTCGCTTCAGCCTGAAAAACCAATTGGATATTCAGGCTAGGATGAACTATGAGGCACCCCAACGATTGGTACAGGGCAGTCGAAAGGGATATTTCTACACAGACCTGTCCTTCGCCAAGGACCTCTTGGCCCAAAAGGCGACCCTGACGCTCAGCATCCTTGACGTATTTAACTCGAGAAAAGTCATTTATACCTTCCTTGGGCCAGAATTTCGCACCGAGTCCATGGTAGGCTTCCGCCCCCGGCAGGTGAACCTCACGTTCTCCTATCGCATCCGTCAGGCAAAAGGCACAAAAACGGTCAAAATCCTAAACAACGAATAAATGCGCACGCCATTTAGGAGTAATTTTACACTTTGCTAAACAATGTACGAAAACTACCCTGCTCATGAGCATAAATTACCGTCGATTCCTGCTGGGCTTAATCACGATCTTGATCCTGGCCATCGCCGCATACCTCCAAATGCAGCCATCACTACCGCACACGGAAAGCCGTATCGGAGCCCTCACGCAAAAGTCGAAGGTGAAGCAACCCCTCGCGGAGGCCCTCCTACCCACACAGGAACGTCCCCACGAAAAAAGTCCGATCTCCCGCCACAGGTTCCATAGGAAGCCCATCGACCGGGCTTCCTATGAGCGTTTTCTGGAGAACCATCCATTCCAGCGCAACCCTCGCGCATCCGTCCGGTCGCTGGGGCCCAACGGACAAGAAGACGAAGAAGAGGAAGGGAAAGACCCGGACCGTCCAGACCTGGCTTTCGAGCAGGATTTTTTACGCACAATGGACCCCCGCCTGGGAAGACCGACGCCGGAAGTGCTCGATGCCATCCGGAAGAAAAACATCGATCGTTTCTCTGAGATCCCGGAGCAGGCGGTCCAAGCCTTGCCAGGCTCGAGTGTGGCGACGGCTTGGACGGAACGCGGGCCTAACAACGTAGGCGGCCGCGTGCGCGGACTTGCATGGGATCCGAACGACGCGACGCTCAAGAAGGTATGGACAGGCGGCGTGTCAGGAGGGCTTTGGTATAACAACGACATCACGAATGCCAACGCTTCCTGGGTGGCTGTCAACCAGTTTTGGAATACCCTCTCCATCTCCGCCATCGCCTTTGACCCCGTCAACCCGAGGATCATGTATGTCGGTACGGGCGAGGGTTACAACACACAAGCGTCTGTCGGCAATGGGATATGGAAGTCTACAGATGCCGGCGTCACCTGGGCGCAGCTGCCATCCACTGCCAACTTCAGCTATATAAACGACATCCTCGTCCGGGAAGAGAACGGCGTGGGCGTCGTATACGCAGCCGTAGACGGCGGATTCTATGAGGGCACCTGGCACAATACTGAAAGAGCCGGCCTACAGCGATCTGACAATGGCGGGCAGGCGTGGACGCAGGTCTTACCCAAGATCGGCTCTCAAACGATCAACTACGTGGCGGCCTCCCTCGCCTTAAGTAAGGACAATCGCCTCTGGGCGGGCTCTAAAGCCAGTCCCTACAGCGGTACCGACCGGGGGGGTGGGCGCGTGCTGGTCTCCGAGAATGGGACGAGCTGGACCGTGTCAGACTCTGTCGGCGTCACGAACGGCCGGGGAAGGGTGCTCGTTGTCACGGCCCCTTCCAGTAAACGCTATGCCTACAGCTTTGTCGAGAATAATAAAAAAGTGGGAGCCTTGCGGCGCACCGTCGATGGCGGTGTCACCTGGACGAACATGGGCGCTCAGCCTGACGATATCGACAATGGCATACCGGCCGATGACTTCACCCGAGGGCAAGCCTGGTATGACCAGTCCATGGCCGTAGACCCCATTGACTCGAATGTGGTGCTCATCGGTGGCATCGACCTATTCCGCAGCCGCGATGGGGGCGAGTCCTGGGCACATATCAGCAAATGGTCTAATAATCCCAATCTAAATACACTCAACTGCTCTCTGGTGCATGCCGACCAGCATGCGATCCGGTACAAGCCCAACGATTCTTCGACCGTCATCTTCGGCACTGACGGTGGCGTATTTTATACCAACACCATCGGGACGGCCACCACGCAGGCCGTCATCGGTGCCAGAAACCGAAACCTCAATGTGACCCAGTTCTACGCGGGGGCCATCCACCCGGGCGCCGGCGCCAACACATTCCTCGCGGGCTCGCAGGATAATGGCACCCAACGGTTCACCGCCGCCGGCATGAACAGCACTTCGACGGCCACCGGAGGTGATGGTGGCTTTTGTTTCATCGACCAGACACTACCCAGTTTCCAGATTTCTTCCTACACAAACAATTGGTTCCTCCGAAGCGCCAACGGGGGGGCAAGTTTCTATACCATCCTGAACGACGATAAATCAGGTTCGTTCATCAACGTCGCCTGCTACGACGACCAGCAGCATATCCTCTACAGCTATCGCTCAGCCAGCAGTAATGGAGGCTCCCTCTATGCCATCAAGAACATCCATACCACCCCGGTGACG
>VGFQ01000029.1 GCA_016868815.1 Bacteroidota bacterium | reverse complement strand
CGCCCGTAGGCGCGGGAGTATTGCCTTTGTCGCCAGTACACATTACGGCATCGTTAACTACTTGAAACTTTATATCGACGCGCTCTACAGTGTCGTTTCCGGTAGCCACTACGGTCGCCCCATCGGGGCCATCCAACGGGCTGCCCTTGGTAAGCTGATGCAGACCACCGGCCCCCACGATTTTCTGGCACGGATCCATGCGGAGCAGGTGACCTTGCATGGGGACCCGGCTATGACCCTATACCCACACGCTGCACCAGACTATGTGGTGGAGGAGCCGCAGCTGCGGATACAGCCCGCCATGGTCTCTGTCGCCGACGCTGGCTTCGATGTAGACATCCGGGTACTTAATATCGGCAAGGCGGTGCCAGATACGGTCGGCATTCGCGTATGGCGCCAGCTGCCCACTGGAAGCCGGGAGTTGCTGCTGCAGAAGCTCACCACCATCGCCTATCAGGATTCTATCCGTATCCGCGTGCCCGTCAGACCGCTGAGCGACAAAGGTGAGAACCGCATCCTGGTAGAGGTAGACCCCGAGGGGAAGGTGTCAGAGCTCTCTGAATCAAACAACAGCATTTCCAGGTCTGTCACGATCGTAGATGACGAGGTGAAGCCGCTGTTTCCACATCATCACGCTATCCTAGGAGCGGACCGCCTGGAATTCTTGGCATCTACAGCCGACCCTTTGGCGCCCGTCCGCACCTACCAGGCGGAACTGGATACGACGGTATTGTTTAACTCTCCCTCGCGGCTTACTAATTCCTTTGCTTCTTCCGGAGGTCTTTTGCGCTTCACCATGCCCGGATGGGTGCCGGTGCAGGGTACCGTATATTATTGGAGGGTTCGGCCGACGCTGCCACAACCATCTCCTTCGCCGGCACCCGTCCATGCCTTTACCTACCGGAAAAATTCGCCACCCGGGTATGGGCAATCGCATTACCATCAGTTTCTGGAGTCGACGTTCAATGACATCTCCCTGGATGCCGACCGACAGTTCCGGTTTGGCAAGAAGCCTTCTTCCATCGTCATCCGCTCCGGCATCTTCCCGCTCTATCCTAAGAGCCGCATCAATGTGCAAGTCGATGATAAATACTATGTGTTATGGGGTTGTCGTCCGGCCTCACTTCAGTTTGTGATCTATGATAGCATCAGCCTGTTGCCGATACGTAATAGACTAATGCCAGATGGCCGAGGACGCTACGGCAGTAACGCCCCTTGCCAGTTTAACGATTATCTTTTTGAATTCCCCTACGACAGTTGGGAAGGCCGTAAGTCGGCGATGGACTTCCTAGACTCCTTACCGGGAAACAGCTATCTCTCGCTCACCAACATGGGCAGCCTCAGCAATGCGGTGTTTGTCGATGCTTGGAAGGCCGACACCCTACGGCATGGACCGGGAAGGTCTCTTTTCCATCAACTCACCAGATTGGGTTTTGTTGATATCCAGCGATTCACGACCAACCTGCCCTTCCTCTTCTTTTTCCGAAAGGGTGATCCCTCCGTTCCCATCGTCAGCATTATGGGTGATGCCAGGGATGTCTTTATTGACCAACGGATAGATGTATCGATGGGTTTGGACCGGGGTTCCCTGACGACCTCCTGGTTTGGTCCGGCCCAGCGGTGGGACCGGCTAGAGTGGGATGCGAAGTCGCTAGAGCCCTCGCCCGACAGATCTTGGATCAATGTCATTGGCAAGGATACGGCAGGGCGGGAAGAGCTGCTTTTTAGGGTGATGGGTGGAGATACGATCTTGTCTAGCATCGATGCGGCTAAATTCCCCTTTCTTCAGCTCCGGATGTCTACGGTAGATAGTCTCCGATTCACGCCCGCACAGCCCCTCTACTGGCGGTTGCTGGCGGAGCCCCGTGCGGAAGGAGCCCTGGAGCCTTCTCTGCGATTCTCTGCACCCGATACGGTTGAGCAGGGGCAGCCCTACCCCTTCGCCGTGTCGTTCCGGAATATTGGATCTACGGGCTTCGACAGCCTGCGGGCATGGCTGACACTGACAGACCGAGACAATGTGACGCGCGCCATTCCCATGCCGGTGCTGCGGCCCCTGCCTTCCGGCGATACGCTGACCGTGCAGGCCACCATCGATACGCGTGCACTGGAAGGGGATCATGCCCTTCGCCTGGAGGTGAATCCCGCAAATCTGCCTCCAGAGCAGTACCGTTTTAATAATATTTTGCACAAGCGCTTCCATGTCCGGTCTGACCTGCTCAAGCCTGTTTTGGAAGTGACCTTTGACGGCCAGCCGATTTTGAATAGAGATATTGTGAGCGCCCGGCCGAACATCCTGGTAAGCCTGACCGACAACAGCCGATACCTCCCCTTGGATGATACGTCTCTGCTGCAGTTGTCCATCCGATCTCCGGACGGGCAGCTCCGTCCCGTCCGTTATGGATCTGACAGCCTGCGGTTTACCCCTGCAGCCCCGCCACCCTCAGGGGAAAACAAGGCGCTGGCAGCATGGAAACCCGTATTTGTCCGCGATGGCGAGTATGAGCTGATTGTGCGGGGGCGCGACCGAAAAGGCAATGCCCCCGGAACAGCAGATTACAGTATACGCTTCCAGGTGGTGACGCGTCCGATGATATCAGATTTATTCAACTACCCCAACCCGTTTACTACTTCGACGGCCTTTGTATTTACGGTGACGGGTCATGAGCCTCCCCGCGACCTCAGGATCCAAATCCTTACAGTCACCGGAAAAATTGTCCGGGAGATCACGGCCGCAGAGATCGGGCCTGTTCGGATTGGCCGCAACCTGACATCTTTCCATTGGGATGGGACTGATGCATTCGGACACCGCTTGGCAAATGGGGTGTATCTCTACCGGTTCGTGACTGGTTCGGAGCGGTTTCAGCAATGGATGCCGGAGGGGGCAGCCACCGGGCAATACTTCCGAAATGGCTACGGCAAGATGCAGTTGCTCCGCTGATTTATCAGCGAAGACGGGCCACATATTTCCCCAGCAGGTCGAATTCAAGGTTAACGGGTCTGCCAGTGCGGAGGCTGGAGAGGGTGGTGTGCGTCCATGTGTAGGGGATGATGGCGACCGTTAGGCGATCTTCTTCAACCGAAAAGGCGGTAAGACTGACGCCATTGATGCAGATCGATCCTTTTTCAATCACCAGATGGCTGAACTGCGTCGGGAAGATACAGGTCATCTCCCAACTTCCATCGGCAGCGATCAGTTGGCTGCAGGTACCTGTGGTGTCTACATGCCCTTGCACCAGGTGCCCGTCGATTCGGCCGCCGAGCATCATAGATCGTTCCAGGTTGACCCGGTGCCCAGGTTGCCATGTCCCGAGGATCGTCTTATCCAGGGTCTCCCGGACGGCAGTCACCCGGTGTCGGCTCCCCTGGACGTCTTCCACGGTGAGACAGGCTCCGTCGTGTGCAAGGCTCTGGTCAGGCTTCAGATCGGGGGAGATGGGCGCATCAATCCAGAAGGTGAGGTTCGCTCCGGTGGGGATGACCTCTACCACGGTACCGATGGCTTCGACAATACCGGTGAACATGGGGCTTATTTCGGGTGCAAGTTCGGTATCCGGCGGGAAACAACGGCTATGTTTGGAAGATTGAAGCCCGGCCCCTAACTTCGCAGTCCAAAATTGGGATCAACACCATGCTTATCATCGATTCAAAAGACTGCGAGAACATCGACAAGGCACTCAAGAAGTACAAGAAGAAATTCGAGAAGGCTAAGATTCTGCTGCAACTGCGGGACCGCCAGTGTTATAAGAAGCCTTCAGTAAAGCGCCGCGGTGAAGTACTCAAGGCCATCTATAAGCAACAGATCACCACAGGTGTGATCGAGGCTTGACCTCCTCATTTGCCTTAATGGTTGCGCTGGGTTTCGTACCTTCATGGCAGCCATGGATACGCTGTTTTCTGTTTGCCCTTCCGCCGCTGCATATATCAGCCATCTTCGTTTTGAGAAGCGTTATTCCCGGCATACGTTGATTGCCTACGAAGAGGATCTTCGGCAATTCTTTCAATATCTCTCCGGGCAATATGAGATGCCTAATGCCCTCCAGGCGAAGCCATTGCACATCCGCAGCTGGCTTGCGGAACTTTCTGGCCTTGGGTTGAAGGCCCGTTCGGTGAACCGGAAACTCTCCTGTGTCCGGTCTTTTTTTGCCTTTGTTAGACGGAATGGGGACCTCCTCAGGGATCCCTGCCGGGATATTCGACTGCTTAAAGTGCCGCGGCGACTGCCGGTGCAGGTTGAGGAAAGAGGTATGCGGAGGTTGTTGGAAGACATAATCTTCCCTGAAGGGTTGACCGGCTCCACCGAGCGTACGATGCTGGAAGTCCTATACGGGGCAGGCCTCCGCATCAGCGAGCTCCTGCAGCTGCAGGTGCGCGATCTTGACCTTCGCTCAGCCACCCTCCGTGTGATGGGAAAGGGTGGCAAGGAGCGGGTGATCCCTCTGGGGCCGCCCCTGGTTGCCCAGCTGCAGGCACATTTGGACTTGCAGACATCCGCAGGCTTGCCTGTCGGGCATGTCATCCAGCGGCCAGCTGGGGGCCCAATGCATCCTCGGACGGCCTATGCGATCGTGCGGCGCTATCTTTCTCTGGTGACGACTTCCGAGAAGCGGGGCCCTCACGTCTTGCGCCATAGTTTTGCGACCCATCTGACCGACCGGGGGGCTGATATCGGGGCCGTCCGGGAGTTGCTGGGTCATAGCAGCCTCGCAGCCACGCAGATCTACACGCATAATAGCATCGCTCGACTCCTGGAGGCCCATCGGAAGGCCCATCCCAAGGGCTGACCGCTCAGAAAGTGCCGGGACAGGTTAAAAAATTCAGAAATGTATGATAATATATTAAAAATGCGTGGCTGATGGTGTATTTTCAGTAAGAGTCAAGTTTGTGAATGACTAACCTAAATCATCCGTATGACTACGAATATCCATGCCGTGCATTTTGAGGCTGACGCTAAATTGATAGAACACATCCAACGAAAGATGCATCGCCTTTCCAGCCTTCACGACCGGATTACCAAGGTGGATGTCTTTCTTAAGCTGGACAACATCGTTCATCAGATCAAGGACAAGGTGGCCGAGATCCGTGTGAAACTTCCAGGGCACGAGTTGTTCGTCAAATACACTTCTAAGTCGTTCGAAGAGTCTTTTGACGCCGCCCTTGACGCCCTGCTGGTACAGGTCAAGCGGTTCAAGGAGAAGCAGTCGGAGGCCGCATAGGTTGGAGGCGGCATTTTCCGAGGATAAAGCTATTTGTGCTCCTGTCGGGCTTTTCGGGGGTTCAGAAATTATCCTACAGCCGTTTTTTTTCATTTATTAGAATTCTATTACCTTTGCATTCCCCAAAAAATATAATTTTTTGGTAGTTCTTTGTCTAGCCACACGGATCGCATGATGGCGCATCCCCATTCGGATCTGCCAGAGTAGCTCAGCTGGTAGAGCAGCTGATTTGTAATCAGCGGGTCGGGGGTTCGAGTCCCTTCTCTGGCTCAAGGCCATCAGATTGTCCGGTTCACCGGCAAGCTGTGCCTGGGATCAGCCAGCGTTCCCGGCATATCGGGGCAGGTTCCAGAGCGGCCAAATGGGGCGGACTGTAAATCCGCTGTCTTTCGACTTCAGTGGTTCGAATCCACTCCTGCCCACCCCATTTGTTCGTACTGACTTTTTTCGAAAAGGCGTTCGGACGGATGGTCATCGGTATTATGGATTCCGTATGCGGGAGTAGCTCAGCTGGTAGAGCGATAGCCTTCCAAGCTATAGGTCGCGGGTTCGAACCTCGTCTCCCGCTCCGCAAGGCCGCCAAGCAGCGGTACATGCCGTTGTAGCTCAGTGGTAGAGCACTTCCTTGGTAAGGAAGAGGTCGTGAGTTCAATTCTCATCAACGGCTCATCGGTCGGGACCTGCCACACAGCGGACCACGTCGATTAAAGAAGCAGAAATAAGGGTAACACAATTTAAATCGAGAAACAATGTCTAAGGAGACTTTTAAGAGGGACAAACCTCACGTGAACGTAGGTACTATTGGTCATGTGGACCACGGTAAGACCACGTTGACTGCTGCCATCACCAACATCCTTGCAAAGAGGGGTCTGGCACAAGAAAAGAAGTATGATGAGATTGACGCGGCTCCGGAAGAAAAAGAGCGCGGCATCACCATCAACACAGCACACGTCGAGTATCAGACGGCGAATCGCCATTATGCCCACGTTGACTGCCCCGGCCACGCCGACTATGTCAAGAACATGATCACTGGTGCTGCCCAGATGGATGGTGCCATCCTGGTCGTAGCGGCCACAGACGGCCCCATGCCCCAGACGAAAGAACATATTCTCCTGGCCCGCCAGGTTGGTGTTCCCCGCATTGTCGTTTTCATGAACAAAGTGGACCTCGTCGACGACCCCGAGCTTCTCGAGTTGGTTGAGATGGAGATTCGTGAGCTGCTAACCAAATACGACTTCGATGGCGACAACACCCCCATTATTCAAGGCTCTGCTACTGGCGCCCTTGCTGGTGAGGATAAGTGGGTAGCCAAGATCGATGAGTTGATGACTGCCGTCGACAGCCATGTACCCCTGCCACCCCGCCCCGTCGATCAGCCCTTTCTGATGTCCGTAGAAGACGTCTTTACGATTACAGGCCGCGGAACGGTAGCTACTGGCCGCATTGAGAGGGGTCGGGTGAAAGTAGGTGAGCCCGTCGAGATCGTAGGTCTGATGGAAGCTCCTTTGAGCTCCACTTGCACGGGTGTGGAGATGTTTCGCAAGCTGCTGGATGAAGGCGAAGCAGGCGACAACGCGGGTATATTGCTCCGCGGCATTGAAAAGAAAGACATCCGCCGTGGTATGGTCATCTGCAAGCCTAGCTCCATCACTCCGCACACCGAGTTCAAAGGCGAGGTGTATGTCTTGAGCAAGGAAGAAGGTGGCCGTCATACCCCGTTCTTCAACAAGTACCGTCCTCAGTTCTACTTCCGTACTACGGACGTGACGGGAACTGTACAGCTCCCTGAGAATACAGAGATGGTGATGCCCGGGGATAATATCAACCTCAGCGTCAGCCTGATCACCCCGATCGCCATGGAAAAAGGCCTCAAATTTGCCATCCGCGAAGGAGGTCGTACTGTTGGTGCTGGTCAGGTGACCGAAATATTGAAATAATCCCGTCCTGTCGCGCCACTTGTCGATTTAGCGGCTTGGAGCACAAGACAGTCGGGAATTATCATAAGGTACCCGGGCTCCCCCGGGTATCTTATCATTGACATCGGGAATGTGTATGGATTCCTTGGAATTCCTACCTTAGCCCCCTGCACACGGGCATAGTTCAACGGCAGAATAGAGGTCTCCAAAACCTTTGATCTAGGTTCGAATCCTGGTGCCCGTGCCAAATAAATACGTCTGCCGCATGGCACACTTCCTACCAAAGGCACGTGTACAGTAGGCACGGGCTTTGGGAACATAGACATTTTTCATTGACACGTTATGAATAAATTGCAGTCATATTTCCGGCATTCCTATGAGGAGTTAATGGAAAAAGTGAGCTGGCCGTCATGGTTGCAGCTGCAGCAGTCAACGATGATTGTATTGGTGGCCACGTTGGTGATCACCGGATTGGTATGGGTCATGGACCTGGGGGGCAGCACCGTCTTCAAATTCATCTACTCACTTTTCAAATGATGGAAGCGTCCACCCAGCAGGAATCGAAATGGTATGTCCTCCGTGTGATCAACGGCAAGGAGAAGAAGGTAAAGGAATACCTCGATAAAGACATATCCCGAAATAAAGACAGGGGATGGGATCGAATCATCCGGCAGATTTTTCTACCTGTAGAAAAGGTTTATAAAGTCCAGAATGGTAAGAAGGTCGTTCGCGAGCGGAACTTCTATCCTGGCTATGTGATGATTGAAGTCGAGGGTAAATTGACAGATGATTTGATATCCTCGATCAGCAATACAACCAGTGTCATTCATTTCCTTGGCAAAGAAAATCCTGTCCCACTTCGGAAATCTGAGGTGGACAAAATGCTGGGACGAGTGGATGAAAAGGCGGGTGATGGCAGTGCCAGCATGATGGAGCCATATATTGTAGGTGAGCCTATCAAGATCATCGATGGTCCTTTCAACGATTTCAACGGTGTCATTGAGGAGGTCAACAAAGAGAAGATGAAGCTAAAGGTCACTGTAAAGATCTTCGGAAGAGCCACGCCCGTGGAACTCAACTTCATGCAGGTGGAGAAGATCTCTTGACCTCATCTGCGGATGGTTGTTAGACATCCATCTCTGATACGCATCTTGCTTGATGCTTCAATCACATGCCGCTCGTCTCCATCAAGGATATAGCCCGTGATGTGGGGGTATCTACCACGACTGTCTCTTTCGTCCTAAACGGGAAGGCCAGGGAGAAGCGGATCAGTGCCGAGATGAAGGGTAGGATTGAAGAGGCCGCCCAGCGGCTGAATTACCGTCCAAATGAAGTGGCCAGGGGATTGCGGACCGGACAGTCGCATACCTTAGCCCTTTTTGTCGAAGATATTTCCAACCCTTTCTTTGCCCATCTGGCCCGGCATGTCGAGCAAGAGGCATACCAGTCGGGGTACACCGTGATGTTCTGCAGCACGGAAAACGAAGCGTCCAAGGCTAACCGGCTGCTCTTTTTGATGCAGCATCGCCAAATGGACGGGTTTATCATTGTGCCCACCCCGGGCATGCAGCAAGAAGTGGAGGACCTGGTTTCAAAAGGTAAGCCGGTGGTATTGGTCGATAGGCATTTCCCGGACCTGGATATTTGCCATGTGACCATAGACAATCGCGAGGGGGCGAGGTCGGCAGTGGCGCTGCTGGCATCCAAGGGATACCGTAAGGTCGGTATGGTCACCTTGGCATCCCAACAGATTCAGATGTTGGAGCGGGAGCAAGGCTATCTGGAAGCATTGGAGGCGCATGGCATCGAATTCCATGGCGGAAGAATCCTCCGTCTCCCCTCTGATGCCACCGACCACCTAGCAACTGCAAATATCTTAGAGATGATCCGAAGGGAAAAGGACATGGATGCCATCTTCTTTACCACCAACTTCCTTGGTGTCTCCGGCTTAGAGGCCATCCGGGTGGCCTCCAAGCGTATCCCTGCAGACCTGGCCGTCGTGTCATTTGACGACAGTGTGCTCTTTCGACTGGGTTCCCCTTCCATCAGTGTCGTTTCCCAGCCCATTCGCGAAATGGGCTATGCGGCCGTTCGTTTGATCCTGGGAATGATTCGCAAAGAGCCAATGCCCCAGAAGAAGTTCATCTTTTCTCCGGAGCTCCAGGTACGGGAATCGACATAAAAAAACCCGGCAAAAGCCGGGTTTTACTGACGAAAATTCTCAGTTGGCTGATCCTTCCGCAGGAGGAGCCGCGGGAGGAGCCACTTCCGGAGCTTTTACTACAGGGGCAGCTGGCTTTGGAGCGGGCATCTTTTTTGGCGCTGGCTTCTTAGCTGCCGGCTTTTTCGCTGCAGGCTTTTTCGCTGCCGGCTTTTTCGCAGCAGGCTTTTTCGCAGCTTTTTTTGGAGCGGCCTTCTTAGCAGCTTTTTTTGGGGCTGCTTTCTTAGCAGCTTTTTTTGCAGGCTTCTTTGCTGCCTTTTTTGGAGCCGCTTTTTTTGTCGCTTTCTTTGCAGGCTTTTTCGCAGCCTTCTTGGGGGCGGTCTTCTTCACGGGCTTCTTAGCGGCTTTCTTGGCAGGTTTCTTAGCTGCTTTTTTCGGGGCTGCTTTCTTCGCGGCTTTCTTAGATG
>VGFQ01000028.1 GCA_016868815.1 Bacteroidota bacterium | reverse complement strand
CGGCAGTGAGGGAGACCGTGGATCCCGTTGCCGTCGTATTGGTCCTTCCTTTGACGGTGATGGCGTCGAAGAAGATCTGGTCGGTGAGGTCAGCCGCGTTGACTTGGATGCGGAACCGGACAGAATCGTTCCAGGTGATTCCATTCAGGGTGAGGGTCAGCAGATAGAAGCTTGAATTATTGAGAAAAGAGGTGGATGTAAGGGAGGACCCGCTGTTGATGTTGACGATGGTCGCATACGATAATCCTGCGTTGCGTGAATACTGAATGCTAAAACCCTTACCTGTCTCAACACCCCTGGGAGTAAAGTAGAGGCGGAATTCCAGTTGTGTCTGGTTCTTTAGATACAGCAATGGCGACATTCCGGCAGTGCCGGCCCCCCGCAACATCATGGAGCCAGTCCCTTCCCAGGCAAGGCTGCTATTGTTTGTCCATCTCCCATTAGCGGTAGAAGAGCTCGTCCAACCCTGCAGGCTGGTTGGGAAGAAATAGGAGCCGAAGGTCGTCTCTACGACAGGCGCCAGGGTCTTGACCAAGAGGCTGTTCGAAGCAGACGTATTTCCGGCAGCGTCCAGGGCACGCACATAGAGGGTGTAGGCCTTGTTGGAGGCAAGTCCGGAGATGGTATATGTCGTCCCTGTCAGGTTGGAGGCATTATTCTTGACGTTGTTGACATAAACATCATAGCCGGTAACCCCGACATTGTCTTTGGAGGCGGTCCAGCTCAGCGAGATCGACGTGACAGTCTTCGAAGGGGAAGACAGCACGGGGGCTGTGGGCGCCTGTGCGTCGGCAAGGGTGGTCACTGCCAGGGTGTTGGACTGGGCGATGTTTCCGGCAGCGTCCCGGGCATGCACATAGAGGGTGTAGGCCTTGTTGGAGGCAAGTCCGGAGATGGTATATGTCGTCCCTGTCAGGTTGGAGGCATTATTCTTGACGTTGTTGACATAGACATCATAGCCGGTAACCCCGACATTGTCTGTCGAAGCTGTCCAACTGAGCGAAATGGTGGTAGGTGTTTTGGATGGCGAGGAGAGTACAGGAGCCGTTGGCGCCTGTGCGTCGGCAAGGGTGGTCACCGAAAGCGTATTGGATGGTGCTGTATTCCCGGCCGCATCGCGGGAACGGACGAAGATGGAGTAGGTCCTATTAGAGGCGAGGCCTGAAACCATGTAGGTAGTACCTGTGAGATTCGCTGCATTGTGTTTCACATTATTCACATACACATCATAGCCGCTGACGCCTACATTGTCGGTGGAGGCAGTCCAGCTGAGGGAGATGCTGGTGAAAGTCTTGGCTGGGGAAGTAAGTGCCGGCGCTGTCGGCGCCTGCGTATCTGGTGGCGGCAACGCTTCGAAGGCAACCGGATAATCTTCTACCTCGCCATGCGAAAATGCCTCACACGGTGTCGGAGCAGCGTTGTATTTCATAGACACCCGCATACGGGTCGAACCGGTGGCGGTAGAGGGCACGGTAAAGCTGCCACTGCGAATACCTGGCGCGGCTGACCCTGCGTCATAGACCAGTTCACCGGCATCGTCGAAGTCTGAATCCTTGTTGTAGTCGATCCATATCCTCCAATAGAGCGCGTAGGCGGTGGCTGTATAGCCTGGTGTAAGGGTCAGGTTATGCGAGAGGCTGGGCGTGAGGGTGACGGTTTTTGTCGAGAAGAAGGTATATGGGCTGGCAGCAGAATTATTTGTAAAGTTGCCAATGGAGACGCCGGCCATCCATTCATCGGCCTGGCTCAGCCCTTTGGAGCTGCAATAGCAGATTTGTCCAAAGGGGCATCCAACCCCCACCGCATACCAGGCATTGGTGGTCGCCACTGCCTCGGGCGAGCCGGCGCCATAGAGATCGTTGGCGGCCTGGATGGCGCCCGTCCGAGCCTGGGCAAAGGTGGAGGAAGAGGTGAGGAAGAAGGCCAGGTTGCGATAGGCGATGGCGGCGGCCTTCTGGAGCCCGATGCCGGCCACAGAATAGGCAGCGCCCAGGTCGTTGGTGCCTGACTCGCCCATCGCCAGGATGTAGAACCACTTATTTTGAACGCCAGAGTTATAATGCACTCCTCCGTTGTCGTCCGTGCCCGTATACCAGTAGCTGCCGCCGTAGGTATCCGGGTGCCTGTAGGCATTGGGATTCTTCATGCTTCGAAAGGCACCGCAGCCATTGACGCCTATGTCGCAGCCCATGAGCCAGTCGTTGCTGCCCTTCGCATAGTTTTCGACGGCTTCGCCAAAGATGTCTGAAAAGGATTCATTGAGGGCGCCAGACTCGTTGCGGTACACCAGGTTGGCCGAGTACTGCGTCACGCCGTGGGTGATCTCGTGCCCTACGATGTCGAGCGATACAAGGGGCCTGTAGGAGGTGCCGTTGCCGTCGCCATAGGTCATCCGGCTGCCGTCCCAGAAGGCGTTGACATATTTGGTGGAGTAATGCACATAGGACCGCAGGATGGCCCCCTGGTTGTTGTAGGAGGATCGGTTGTGCATGGCCTTGTAGTAGGCGAGCGTCTTCTCGGTACCCCAGTGGGCCTGGTTAGCCGTCGGATCGGAGGTGAAGAGTGATGTCGTGCTGGTGACATCCGTGGCGGCCGTATAGCTGGTGCCGTTGTTGAGGCTATACGTTTCAACGCCGCCAGAGGTTGCAGTCGCCCGCAATTTGTATACCCCGGCCGTGAGGTCGGCCGTGAACGTCTGCGTGCCATTGAATAAGGTCGTACCGGAGGAAGGGGCGTTGGCTTCGTGGATCAGTAGGTGTTCTTCCAGGAATGCCCCGGTGCGGGCATCGATGAACACGTAGGCGCGGTAGAGGGGCTCCTGCGCGTAGATGTCGAACTTCCAGGCCAGCCGGGGGCCTTGCTTGCCGGGAAGAGATCCGTCCCATACGACCAACGCTCCCTGGGGCTTTTCATACCCGGGATAGCCTTTTCGGACCGCCGGCTCCCAGGCATATACCGTGGCGCCAACCTGCTGCATCGCGCGCTCCAGCCCCTTTGCAGCCGTCAAGGAGGGGGTCACGTCAAGGTCAGGTATCTGGCGGAAATGGCCAGTCATACTCGACACGACGCCGTTCCGGTGATGGATGACATACTCGGCCGCCTCGACGCGCACCTGACGATAGTATTGGGCATACCGCTCATGCACAAAGCCGATGCCATCTGTCTCCTTGGAGATCAGTCGAAGCTCATCCTCACCCCGCAAGGGTAGGTGCTGGGCAAACAATTCCCTTGCATTGCCGGTATAGGGCATGCCATTGCCAGGGATGTAGTCTGGAAGCGCTGAAATTTTTTCGGTGCCTTGGGCACCCGCCATGAGGGCGAGAATAGAGAAAGTGACGAATGACAGAAGCTTTCTCATGTGCAGTCCCAACCGGGTGTTTTGGAGATGATAAAGGTAGGAACGGACAAGCGGCCGTTGACCTTTCATTTCACCAAATATCCCACGCTGCGAGGAAGGCGGCTGGTATAAAACTGCAGAAATGAGCGCGATTTAACGCTGAAGTGCGAGAAAAAGGTTCATGAAAAGAATAAAAAAGCCTCACTGAGGCCGTACACGAAGGAGATATTCAACTGCCAGGGCATAGCCCTGCAAGCCGAGCCCCGAGATGGTACCCCGGCATTTGGCGGAGACATGGGAGATCTTTCGGAAGTCTTCCCGGGCGTGCACATTCGAGATGTGCACTTCGATCACCGGGGCGGGTATTGCTGCGATGGCATCTCCAATGGCGACAGAGGTATGGGTATATCCGCCCGGGTTGAGGATGATGCCATCGGAGGCAAAGCCTTCCTGCTGCAGCGCATCCACGATCTCCCCCTCCCAATTGCTCTGCCGGTACAGGATATCGATATCCGGATGAATGGCTTTCAGTTGTTCCAGGAACGCCTCAAAGCCCTGTTCGCCATAGATAGATGGCTCCCGCTTACCAAGCAGATTCAGATTCGGGCCGTTGATGATGGCGATGCGCATGATGAATGCTTTACGATCCGGTAAGCCAATGTAGGCGACCCCCCAAATGTAAACGTTTTGCCAAAACACCCCATCCGCATCCTAAGTGATACACCCAGTGTATTTGGTTGCTATCTTGCCGCACATTTAAATAAGAACCATGCCCCCGCTACCTCGCTACAAAAGATGCACAGCTGCCCTGGCCCTCTCCCTCGTCTTCATCTGCACCCTGGTCTGGGGCCAACCTTTGCCGATGGACCCCCGGCTGCTGCATGGCCGTCTTGACAATGGACTGACCTATTACATCCGGGAGAATCAAAAGCCGGAGAAGAAAGTGGAACTCCGCCTGGTCGTACGCGTAGGTTCTATCATGGAAGACGATGACCAACAAGGTCTGGCGCACATGGCAGAGCACATGGCCTTCAATGGAACCAAGAACTTCAAGAAAAATGAGATTATCTCCTTCCTGCAAGACATCGGCGTAGGCTTTGGCAACGACCTGAACGCATATACATCCTTCGATGAGACGGTCTACATCCTTCCGATCCCGTCAGACAAGCCCGGTAACATCGAAAAGGGCTTTCAGGTGCTGGAAGACTGGGCCCATCAGGTCACCTACCTCGATGAAGACATCGACAGCGAGCGTGCCATCATCCTGGAAGAAAGCCGGCTGGGGAAAAGCGGGGAAGAACGCATGTTCAACAAGATCTATCCGGAACTCTTTAAAGGCTCCCGGTATGCAGATCGTCTGCCGATCGGAAAAGACAGCATCATCCAGCATTTCCCGAAAGAGGCCATCCGGCGCTTCTACCGCGACTGGTACCGTCCGGACCTGATGGCAGTCGTCGTCGTGGGGGATATCTCCAAAGACAAAGCACTGGACATGGTACGCAAGCATTTCAGCGGACTCCGGAATCCCCAGACACCTCGCCCCAGGACCTACGCCAGCGTTCCGCCATACCAGGCATCCAATGCCATGGTGGTCACCGACCCCGAGGCGACCTCCTTTGAATTCGGCCTGAACTATCCCGCTCGCCCTTCCACGACAGCCAGCACCCTCGAAGAATACCGAAGCCTACAGGTGAAGAACCTCTACACCTCCATGCTCAACAGCCGGCTACGCGAACTCACGCAAAGGGAGAATCCTGCATTCGTCAACGCCTATGCCTCTTTCGATAGCTATGCAGGCCGCCATGAGGCTTTCAACGTGTATACCTCCACCGGCACCTCAGACATCAGAAAAGGATATGACTCGGTCTTAGAAGAGATCGAACGGGTGAAACGCTTCGGATTCACTGGCCAGGAGCTCGACAGGGCCCGCAAGAATGTAATGGCCAGCCTCGAGCGGACGTTTAACGACCGGGATAAGACAGAGTCGAGCCGCTTCGCGGATGAATACATCCGACATTTCACCGTCGGAGAAAGCATTCCCGGCATCGAAAAAGAATTCGACATCGCAAAAACGATGCTGCCGGCCATCAGCCTGGAAGAAGTCAACCGCGTGACAGACGCCTTCCGCAAAGACACAGCCGTCTTCGCCTATGTCATGGGGCCTACAGCCCTGCAGACAGGTGGTACCCTGCCGACTGCCTCCCAGATCCTCTCCAGCCTGGGCACCAAGGCAAAAGCTTCCCTAGAACCTTGGAAAGAAAAAATTCTGGCCAGCAGCCTGCTCGCCGAAAGCCCCAAGGCCGGCCGAATCGTCAAGCGGAGCACAGACAAACTGCTGGGCACTACTGAGCTGACCCTGTCCAACGGCATCACGGTAACACTTCGCCCGACAGACTTCAAGAACGACCAGATCCTGCTGAATGTCTCACGCGAAGGAGGCTTCGGCGGCTATCCGCTGACAGATAAATACAATGCAGAAAACGCAGCGTCCCTGACCTCTGCTATGGGCTTCGGCGCCTTCTCCCCGACCGACCTGCGCAAAGCCCTGGCAGGAAAATCGGTGAGCGTCTCCCCCTTCATCTCCCAGTCCAACGAAGGCTTCCTCGGGTCCGCCGTCCGTAAAGACCTAGAAGCACTCTTCCAACTGCTCTGGATGACCGCCACTTCCCCCCGCAGAGACTCCAGCCTCTTCAAGTCGAGCATCCAACGCAGCAAGGCGCAATACCTCATGTTGGGCTCGAACCCTCAGATCGCCTTCATCGATACTACCTATGCTGTCCTGTTCCGCAACGACCCCAGGACTGCTACCGTCGTACCGAAGGCTGCCAACTACGACAAGGTCGACCTCGAGCGGTGCCTCACCATCTATCGGGAGCGGCTCACTGACCTCACAGGCATGCACCTCATCCTTGTCGGGAGCTTCCAAGTCGACAGCCTCTTGCCCTATCTGCAGACCTACGTCGCCAGTCTTCCGGCAAGCGGTAAAAAAACTTCCGCCAAAGACAATGGCCTTCGCCCCATCCAACAGCAGCAGCGATTCGACTTTCGCCGTGGCAAAGAAGATAAGAGCCTTGTCCTCGGGATCTACGCAGGAGAGATGCCCTACTCCACCCAGACAGCCCGGAAGCTGAACGCGCTGAGTGAAATCCTGAACATCCTGATCATCGAAGAGATGCGCGAGAAGATCCAGGGCATCTACGGCGGCGGGACACAAGCCTCGATGGACAGGCTTCCCTACCCTACCTTCCAGCTGGTCTTGCAGCTGCCCTGCGGCCCGACAAAGGTCGACACCCTCCTACAGGAATTCCAACGCGAACTCAAGCTGATGGCGGAGAAAGGACCAGATGTCAAATACCTGGACAAAGTCAAAAAGCAATGGCTGGAAGGGTATCGGACAGATATCAAGACCAACGAGTACTGGCTGGGCAAACTCAACCAGCTACATGCCCGGGAGACGACGACCGACCAATTCCTGAACTGGGGAAAATATGTGCAGGCCCTGACAACGGCAGACATACAGGAAGCCGCGCGAATGGTCCTCAAAGCCCCCACACAACTGACAGCCGTACAGATGCCCGAAAAATAAATAGATACAAGCCAGATTCAACCCGTGCAACAGAAAGGGGTCGCTGCTGAGCGACCCCTCGTTGTTTGATTAGATCTGCGCTATTCAGGCTTGCATCATCCCGATGAACTGATCGAAGAGGTAGCGACTGTCGTGCGGACCGGGTGTAGCTTCCGGGTGGTACTGTACGGAGAAGGCAGGCCGGTCTTTCAAACGAATCCCTTCTATGGAATCGTCGTTGAGGTTGACGTGGGTGACTTCTGTGTTGGCTGAATGGCGGATGGCTTCTGGGTCTACCGCAAATCCGTGATTTTGGGTAGTAATCTCGCAGGTACCAGTGACGAGGTTCTTGACGGGATGGTTGAGTCCCCGGTGACCATGGTGCATCTTGAAGGTCGGGATGTCATTGGCCAGCGCCAGGAGCTGATGGCCCAGACAGATGCCGAAGGTAGGCTTGCGGCGCTCTAGGATCTTCTTTACAGTCTCGATGGCATATGGCATGGCCGAGGGGTCGCCAGGACCATTAGAGATAAAGTAGCCATGAGGCTCAAAAGCATCTAGAGTGTCTGCATCGGTGGTGGCGGGATGCACGCGGACGTAAGCGCCGCGGTCGACCATACACTGCAGAATATTCTTTTTGATGCCGAAGTCAAGGACAGAGATGCGGATCTTGGCCGATGGATCACCCAGGTGATAAACTTCTTGGGTGGTCACGCGGGAGGCAAGTTCCAGACCGCCCATGTCAGGGACATCGGCCAGGCGGCGCTGCAGCGCTTCTACGTCCGTCGTCTCTGAAGAGATGATGCAATTCATCGCCCCTTTCTCACGGACATGCCTCACCAAATCGCGGGTATCGATGCCTTCGATGGCTACGATTTTTTGTTCTTCGAGGTACTGCTGTAAGGAGCCGGTAGCCACGAGCCGACTGAAATTCTCTTCCAGGTTTCGGCCAATGAGTCCCATGATCTTCACAGAGCTGCTCTCGACATCTTTTGGCATCACGCCATAATTGCCAATGTGGGCATTGTTCATGATCAGCACCTGGCCATAATAACTGGGGTCAGTAAAGACCTCCTGGTAGCCGGTCATCCCGGTGTTAAAGCAAAGCTCGCCGGAAGTGGTGCCAATATGCCCGAAGGACATACCGTGATGCACCCTGCCATCTGCCAGTACCAACACGGCCGGCACCTGAGGCTTCTTGCTATCGGGCATAGGATGTTTCGTTTATCCGCAAAGAAAAATAAAAAAAGGCAAGGCCGAAAGCCTTGCCTCTATTATGTGGATATGAAAACATCACTCTGTGCTGGGCGTTTCGCCCTCCGGAGGGAGTGTTGTGTCGGCAACCTGCTTCTTGGGTGCCTTACCGCGGCTGCGGCGAGTCTTCTTGGCAGCGACTTCTGTGGCGGGAGCCGCCTTGGTATACACCTCGTTGAAGTCTACCAGTTCAATAAGGGCTGTTTCTGCATTGTCACCGAGACGGGTGCCAAGCTTGATGATGCGGGTGTATCCGCCGGGTCGGGAAAGTACTTTGGGACCAATGACAGTGAAGAGCTCTTTCACAGCGGCCTTATTGTTCAGATAGCTGAATACAATGCGGTGCTGGTGCATCGTCTCTTCTTTGCTGACCGCTTTCTTGGTCTTAGTGATCAGGGGCTCCACATACGTACGCAGGGCGCGAGCTTTGGCGACGGTGGTGACGATGCGCTTGTGGCGGATCAGTTGGGCCGCCATGTTACTCATCAAGGCATCGCGGTGTGCCTTGGTTCTACTGAGATTCTTGATCTTGTCTCCGTGACGCATGACATGTTGTTTTTCGACTGCACCGGTCAGGAATTGCAGTCTAGATTTTCAATCACCCTTCGAATGGTTCTACGGGCGTTAATAACGACCTTGCGGCCATTTTTTCCCGATGCTGTCTCTGGAAGAGGGGGCAGCGGGAGCGTAATCAGATCTCATCTTGCTCGAAACCTAATTTGATAAGGTCCATGCCAAAGTGTAATCCGCGCTCATGGAGGACCGACTCGATTTCTGCCAGCGACTTCTGTCCGAAGTTGCGAAATTTCATCAGGTCTTCCTGTTCGTATGTCACGAGTTCACTGAGGCTGTTGATCTTTGCTGCCTTGAGACAGTTAAAAGCCCGAACAGATAGATCGAGATCTTCCAGCGGGGTCTTGAGCATTTTCCGGAGTTGGAGGGTCTGCTCATCGACCATGTCTTCTTTCTTCTCGGCTTCCTTTTCAAACGTGATGTTCTCGTCAGAGATGATCATCAGGTGCTGGATCAGGATGCGAGCGGCCTGCTTCACGGCCTCTTCCGGGTGGATGGTACCATCGGTCTTTACTTCCATGAGAAGCTTCTCGTAGTCTGTGCGCTGCTCGACACGTGTATTCTCGATGGTATACTTAACATTCCGGATGGGGGTGAAGATGGAGTCGATGGCAATCAAGCCAAAGGGACCGTCTTTTACTTTGTTCTCTTCTGCAGGCACATAGCCACGGCCTTTGGAGATGTGGATCTCGATATTCAGCTTGGCGGTGCTGTCCATGGAGCAGATCAGCAGTTCCGGGTTCATGACCTGGAAGGAGGCTGTCTGGTCGCCGATCATGCTGGCAGAGAACTGTGTTTTACTCTTCAGGCTAAGGGAGAGCTTCTCATGGGTGACTTCGTGGTCGACGATCTTTTTAAACCGAACCTGCTTGAGATTCAAGATCATCTCGGTGACATCTTCAGTGATGCCTTTGATGGTGGCGAATTCATGATCAGCTCCTTCGATCACGATGCCGGAGATGGCATACCCGTCGAGAGAGTTGAGCAGTACTCGGCGCAGGGAATTTCCAATGGTAACGCCATACCCCGGCTCTAGGGGGCGGAATTCGAATTGTGCTTCAAACTCGCCCGACTTCTGCAGGAGTATCTTTTCTGGTTTGTGAAAATTCAGGATGGCCATGGTTGACGTCTGGTTTTCGGTGATGCCCGGAGGGCTGAATGGGTTTCGCAGGTCGGGACGGGGCCCGAGATCGATTATTTGGAATATAGTTCAACGATGAGTTGCTCGCGGATATTCTCCGGTATGCTTTCACGCTCAGGCAAGGCGATGAAGGTGCCAGCTTTCTGGGAGTCGTTCCACTCAAGCCAATTAATCTTATTGCCTTTGGGGCGAAGCTGACTAAGGACAGCCTCGTTGGTGAGGCTTTTCTCTTTAATGCTCACCACGTCGCCGGGCTTGAGGCGATAGGAGGGCACGTTGAGCACTTCCCCGTTGACGGTGATGTGCTTGTGGGCCACCATCTGGCGGGCGGCTGGCCTCGAGCGGGCTATGCCTAGGCGGTAAACGGTGTTGTCGAGGCGTGATTCGAGCAGTTTGATAAGGTTCTCGCCAGTGACCCCTTTCATGCGGGCGGCAGCATCAAAGGTGTTCCGAAATTGCTTCTCGAGAACGCCATAGGTATACTTGGCTTTCTGCTTCTCCCGGAGCTGCAGGGCGTACTCGCCCGGTGCTTTGCGGCGTCTAGAAGGGCCATGCTGGCCGGGGGGGGTGTTGTTCTTGTCTAAAGAGCGGTTGCCCAGGATTTGCTCCCCGAACTTTCGATTGATCCTTGATTTAGGACCGGTGTAACGTGCCATGTGTCAATTTGATTTTTTAGTTACGGTGTACGATTGTCAAAAAATCATAAAACGAAATCGTACACCCAAGAGTGAAGCTATCTGGTTGTTTATACGCGGCGTTTTTTGGGGGGACGGCAGCCATTGTGAGGAAGCGGGGTGATGTCGTTGATGACCACCACTTCGAGACCTGAGTTGGCCAAAGAGCGGATGGCACCTTCACGGCCGGATCCGGGTCCTTTGACAAATACATCGACCTTGCGCAGGCCAGCTTCGAGGGCTGTCTTGGCTGCGTCGGCAGCAGCCATCTGGGCGGCATATGGCGTGTTCTTCTTGGAACCACGGAAGCCCATCTTGCCGGCACTACTCCAGGATATAACCTGACCTGCCTTGTTGGTAAGACTAATAATGATGTTGTTGAAGCTAGCCGTCACATGTGCGTCGCCGTGGCTGTCGACCTTGACAACCCGTTTTTTAGCGACCGTCTTGTTATTCGCGGCTTGTGTTTTTGCCATTGTTTCTTTTTACAGGTGATCGATGCATTCGTCCCGGCTTGCCGAGACCCTCTTGGCTCCTCCCCCGCATCCTGGATCCGAATGCCAACAGGTGTATGTAGTGCGTTTTGATTGTGTGTGCTGGCGCGGTGGTAAATTATTTTATTTCTTAGTTGCCTTCTTCTTTCCGGCGACCGTCTTACGCTTGCCTTTGCGGGTGCGGCTATTGGTACGGGTACGCTGACCGCGGACCGGCAGCCCCTTCCGATGGCGAAGGCCACGGTAGCAGGCGATATCCATCAGACGTTTGATGCTCATCTGCACTTCTGAGCGTAGCTGGCCTTCTACCTTCAGTTCTGTGGTGATGATGTTACGGATGGCCGACAGCTCATCGTCGTTCCACTCATGCACCTTTTTGGAGTAGTCGATACCTGCCTTGGCAAGAATGTAGCGGGCTGTGGAATTACCGATGCCGTAGATGTAGGTCAAGCCAATTTCGCCCCTCTTATTCTTGGGCAGGTCAATACCGGATATTCGAGCCATGTATATGGTTTACTATTATGTTGACGTGATCAGCCCTGACGCTGCTTAAAGCGGGGGTTCTTTTTGTTGATAACGAATAGTTTGCCTTTACGCCGGACGATCTTACAGTCGACGCTGCGTTTCTTTATGGCGGCTCTTACTTTCATACTGTTTTCTTTACGCGCTTACGGGCTATGATGGATCGGTTTTACTTGTATCTGAATATGATACGTCCGCGGCTGAGATCATATGGGCTCATTTCCACACCTACCTTGTCACCCGGTAGTATCCGGATGTAGTGCATCCTCATCTTTCCAGAGATGGTGGCGAGGATCTCATGCCCGTTTTCCAGCTTCACTTTAAACATCGCGTTGCTAAGGGCCTCAATGATCACGCCGTCCTGCTTGATGAGTGCTTGTTTGGCCATTGTTTTGGGTGCGCAAAGATACGTTTTTCAACGGATAGAACAAAAACTTTCCCTGTTTTATGCCTTTCCGACGGCGATCTGGTCTTTTTGGGCCGAAAACTTGCCTCGGCGGTGCGATGCTGCCGGGGTGCGCCGGGGCAAAAATATCAGCGGAGGGTCCTAAGTTGGACAGAACCAGCCTGGTAGATGCCCAGGAGCTGGTCGTAGCGGCCTCCCAGATCTCGATAATAGGCTAGCACCATGTAGGTATTTTCAGTTTCCCAGCTATTGTTTTCTGTTGGCTCGGTGTCGAAGGGGGCCGAGGGGTCTTGGCTATCCCGCAGGGCATAGCAATAGTCGTAATAGCCTTGCTTGAGAAACAACTCTGTGGTATAGATGCCGAGCGACGGGTCATAGCGAAGTCGGGATCCTTCTAGGGAGCCATAGCCCGTCATTTCCCCGATGATATAGAGGTCCTTTCCGCGATAGGGCTGGCCGCCCGGCGGCCGGAAGCGGAAATGCACGCGTGCATATTCCCCATTCCAGAAGGGGTTGACTGCCTCGATGGTCTCAAAGAAGTACATTCCATTGATGTCTTTATAATAGACATATCGGTTGGCAGGTCGGGGCGACTCCTCCTGGACGAAGACGGAAAAGCTGCTGTCGGTGTTTCGTTGGAAGCTGACCCGATCGCCCAGCAGGCGAAAACTCCGAAGGTTCAACCATCGCCATTCCTTCATGGCAGGCATGAGCATCTCCGCTTCGTTGTTATATTCCAGAACGGCCTGCCGCACGAAGGTGGGTTGTTGGAGCTGCAGCCGATTGTCCCATCGCAGGTTCTGTAGCACCTGCACTTTTACCTGTTGCTGCGGATAGCGGATATCGATGCCTTTGCCACTGAGGGTCACCTGCAGTCGATGGTGGCTGAGAAAGCTTGCCTGCTGGAAGGGCTGACGTACCTGGACGGCCAGCTGGATGCGGTCGTCCAACACCAAGAAGCGGCGGGTGAAGGCCAGCTGCGAGGTATCGCTATTGAGGAATACTTTGAGCAAGTAGTTACCGGACTTGGTGGGGGTGCAGTTGCGGTCGGGCAGCACAGCGGAATAATGTACGTACCGGGTGAGGGCAAGGGAGGAGTTCCGGTACGTACCGATGCGCACCTGTGAATATCCTTTGACGTAGTCGAAATAGCTGAGAGCGGCAGGCGTCCAGTCGGCATTGCAAAGCTCGAAGGTGTAGAAATAGTTACGCACCTCGGTGCCCTGCTCGTCGAACATCAGTTCCAGCTTGTCATTCGACTGCAGCCGTAGGATGGGATAGTCGATGGGTCGGCCGGCAGGGCATAGTTTCACGCTGAGGATTCCCGGACGATAGATTCGGTCTGGGGCGCGCTGAGCTTGCAGTCCTGCGCCGAGGAGGAGCAGTATAATTAGTAGTGGCAGCAGTCGCATGGAATAG
>VGFQ01000027.1 GCA_016868815.1 Bacteroidota bacterium | reverse complement strand
CAGGATCAGCCTCCCCTGATCCTGAAACGAAGCGAAGCCTATATCGGGGTACTCATAGACGACCTTGTCAGTAAAGGCACCCGTGAACCCTACCGCATGTTCACCTCCCGGGCAGAGTTCCGAACCTTGCTGCGGCAAGACAATGCTGACTTGCGTCTGACCCGCCTAAGTCACAACATCGGATTGGCATCCGCTGAACGACTGGAAAGAGTCCAACAAAAAGAAAAAGAAGTCAAACAGATTCGACAATCGTTGAAGGAAATATCCGCCACCCCTGACGATATCAATGGATTTCTGACCTGTCGCAATGCACCCCCCATCATACAAAGACAAAAAATCCATCAACTGTTGCTGCGGCCAGGTATCGGGCTAAAAGACCTCACCCAATGTCTTCCCAAACTCCGGGAGCAAATAACCACCCATTCTCCAGAAGCCATCGAACAAGCAGAGATACAAGTGAAATACGAAGTCTATATCGAAAAAGAACAAGAACTCGTCAAACGAATGAGTGACATGGAAGACCTTGCCATACCCGTTCAATTCGATTATCATAAAGTACAGGCCATAAGTGCCGAAGCCAGAGAAAAATTGGGCAAAGCAAGGCCTAAAACCTTGGGTCAAGCGTCTCGTATATCTGGAATCAACCCCAGTGATGTACAAATCCTCCTGGTATATATGGGACGCTAGCTCTGCCCAATATAGATGGATTCAACCCCAATGACCAATTCCATCCACTCATGCTTCTGTCTCCAGACATTCAGGCACAATTCCCCCACTTTGACAACAACCTGTTAGATACCATTGCCCGCATCGGCCAATGGAAGACATTCCAGGAAGGGGAGATCGTGATTCGGAAAGGACAATTTATCCGTTCCACCGTACTCATTGTGCATGGAAGAGTCAAACTATACCGGGAAAACGATTCAGGCGAGGAATTCTTCATGTACCACATCGAAACCGGAGAAGCCTGTGCCCTCAGCATCCTATGTGGCATTCGAAACATCTCGAGCCATGTCGGAGCTGTCGCCATGGAAGAAACAGACACCATCCTCATTCCAATCGAACACATGGATACCCTCATGACCCAACATACTTCTTGGTACCACTTCGTCATGGAGACCTACCGCACACGATTTGAAGAACTCCTCACCGTCGTCGATGACATCGCCTTCAAAAATATGGATGAACGCCTAAACTCCTACCTCCAAAGACAAGCGCAAGCCCTTGGTAATCAACTCTACCTGACCCATCAGGAAATCGCCAAAGACCTCAACACCTCCAGAGAAGTCATTTCCCGTTTACTGAAAAAAATGGAGAAAAAAGGAATGATAGCCCTGCATCGGAACCACATCGACAGCAGCAGACTCTGTAAGTGAAATAAATATCTACCCCGCACCATCTTACTCCCGCACCGGGAAAAATGAAATATATTAGTCTACTAAAATAGTAGACTAATTACAACCTTTCTCTTTCCCTCACTTTCTGTACATTGAAATATGAAACGAATCCTACTTATTCTCCTGTTAGGATGGCAGCATCAAGCGATGGCGCAAACAACACCGCGCCTACAAATCATTTGGGACATGAATGCCCGTGACACTGCCGAGCATTCAGCCATCTTCCGACAAGTCAACAATGTACTCACGGCGGACCCCAACGCGCGTATAGAAGTCGTCTTTCACGGCAACGCCATTTGGGTGATGACAAAAGACAGCTCACTGCATGTCCAGAAGATACATAGAGATCTCCAGCGGGGCGTGACCTTTGTCGTATGCAACAACAGCATGCGCCGTTTGAAGGTCGATGCCTCCCAACTGCTGCCAGGCGTCACCATCGTTCCCGTGGCCATCATCGAACTTGCCCGCAAACAACAAGAAGGCTGGAGCTACCTCAAATTAGCCCATTGAAACAAGCCCGCTATCCCATATACCACCTTAAATCCCAACCAACGTCAAAGCCTAGTCGGCAACCGACTTCGGTAAACTCGCCAGCACTGCCCGGATCTCTTCATAACGAATTTCCGCTCCCACTTTCTCTTTAAGGACTTTCAAGGGCTGGACTGCACCTGCCTCCATGGCAGACAAAATCTTTGTCACCTTTTCGGGTTCGACGATGCCATCCAAACTCAACTCCCCCGACGCAATGAAAGGTATAAGATGCCCGTAGACCGTTGGCAGCGCCAGGCTACGGCTGGCGGCGATGCCATCCACGCCCATACCCGACTGGAACATCTCCAGAGAAAGATGGGCGGAAGGCAGTTTGCCTGTTTGGTGGGCGGAAGATGGCTTCGGGGGCACCAGCGATGTTTCCAGGAGTCCCAAGTCAATTCCCTCCTGTGCTCTCTTATCGGCTAACTCCAGCAAAGAGTCAATAGCCTGTCGGTCGGCCAACCCCTTTGACAGCGCTAATGAATCCTGCAGCAAATGGGCTTTTTTCTCGACTATTCCCACCAGATGTCGCAGCACTGCCACAGGCTTCTTCTGCCGGCTTCTCAACCGAATACTTCGGATCTCCTCTTCTAACTTAATCAGGCAAGTCTCCAACTGCTCCATAAAATATCGAACGGCCGACTGGCATCGCTCCAACAACTGGATATATCCATTTGGCTCGTCTGTGTCCAATAGCTCCGTCAGCTGTTTTGAAAAAATGATGGCCGTCTCTTGAAGCTTCGTAAACTGCAATATAGCCTCTGAAATCACCGTGGCTTCAGGTCTGGGCTCCTCCGAAAATCTGAATGACGGCTGATCCTGCAGCCGACGCAGGGAGCGGAGGATGCGACTGAAGTCGAAAGCCTCAAGGATAGACTTTCGGATGAACCTCAACTTGTCCCGATTCAATGCCTCCACCAATGTCTGCAGTGGAAAATCTTGCTGGGTAAACGCAAACACCCTTGCGTCTGTCTGAATGCTGGAGGGATGAATCCTCGACTTGAGGATCATGCCAGAAAGGCCTGTCAGTCGACTCAGGGCCACATATACTTGTCCGGCTGTAAATGAGTCACCTGCATCGATGATGGCTTTCTCAAAAGTCAGTCCCTGGCTCTTGTGAATGGTGATGGCCCAGGCAAGCCGGATCGGAAATTGCCTGAAAGATCCCAACTCCTCTTCCTCTATTCGCTCTCTTTCCTTGTCGTATCGATAACGTATGTTCTTCCAGGTCTCCGACTCCAATTCAATACTTTCTGACGCATCATCGAAGCGGATGAAGATACGCTGTCCGTCCTCTATGCGGTCAACCTTGGCCAGCTTGCCGTTGAAATATCGCCTCGACTCACCCTTGTCGTTTCGGATGAACATGATGCGTGCATCTTTCTTCAATGCCAGTCGGGGTTCGGCCGGGTAGCTTTTTTCAGGGAAATCGCCTTCGACCTCAGCATCAAAAAAAACGAGTTCACCCGGCAAGGCTGCCAGTGCCCGGTGGTTCATGAGATCGGCCTTGGCATTGTGCGTCGTCAGCGTGATGTGAAAATCTTCTTCTTCCGGCTGATGCAATGGCCGGTAGTATCGGTGAAGTACTGCGAGATCCTCCGGGTTGACCTCGTTGTTCCGGATGGCACTTAATAGTTGGATGAAATCTGGATCTCGTTGACGCCATACTTTTTTCAACTCGATACAAATAGGTGGGCATTGCTTCATCACCTTGGCATCAAAGAAGAAAGGGCTATCATAATATGCTTTCATCCATTCCCAATCCTCCGGCTTCACGACGGGTGGTAGCTGGAACATATCTCCGATAAACAACATCCGTACACCGCCAAAGGGCAGCGTACTCTTTTTCCGGACCTGACGGAGCATAGTATCCATCGCATCCAACATGTCTGCACGCAGCATGGAAACTTCATCAATGACCATTACCTCCAGCTCTTCGAACAACTCTTTCTTCTGTGCACTATACCGCACATGACGTAGGATGGTCTCCGGCGTTTGGATCGAAACGGCAGCAGTCCTCCATGTATCCAGCTGTTCCGGAATGAATAAAGATGGTGCTAGTTGAAAGAAAGAATGGATGGTCACGCCACCTGCGTGTATGGCTGCGACTCCCGTCGGTGCTAATACGACCATGTTTTGGTCTGTTTCCTGCTTGATCCGTCGTAGGAAAGAGGTCTTTCCGGTGCCGGCCTGCCCGGTCAGGAATACATGCTGATCCGTATACCGAATGTATTGCAGGGCCAGCTCGAAATCAGTATGGGCCAGATCGATGGACATGGAACGATAAGTTACCGAAAAGATCTGTGGCTGTCAAAGAGGAAACAGCAGCGGCACCTGTTATTTTTCGCACCCCTCACCGTAAAGCCTCGATGCTATAGCCGGCCTTTCGCAACAGAGAGAGCAATCCTTCTTTCCCGGCAAGGTGCCCCGCTCCGACGGCAAAGAATACCGAAGCATTCGACATGGCCTGCTGCATCATAGGTATCCATCTTCGGTTCCGTTGCTGCAGCAACAATGCTTCGAAGCCAGCCATGTCAGGCGCCGCTTGAGTCATGGCTGAGAGCACCGGCAGATTTTCTGTCCGATAAGCTTCTACCATGTGCAGGAACTCTGTCTGCTGGTTGGAAAAATCTTGTATCATCTCCCAGATCATACGCGCCTGCGCCGTATCTGGGATCTGGTCGAACACGCCAAACTGATCTTCCAAAGTTTCCAATCCATCCACCTCCTTGCGTTGCCTCCGCGCGATCTCCATCAGCTTTTCCTCAACCGAAACGGGCTTACGACATCTGGGCACTTTAGTATACAAAGCACTCAGCAGGGTGAAGGGCCGCATGCGATGGAAGACGGGGAGCCCTATCCCTAGGGAATCTTTCAGGAACTGGTCGATATGGGCGTACTGCTCAGCTGTGAAAAGTTCTTTCAATGGCTGTCGGACTTGCATCGACAAGCGCATCGTCTTGAGCATCAAACCAGGCTGGTCCATATCCATTTCAAGGCAAAGCTTCTCAGACTGCTGGAAAGCGGACTGCAGAGCATCGGAGAACTGCAGTGACTCCGGACAGATGAGGTGGATGGTACCAAAGAGGTATGAAGGCTTGGAGAGCCCATTGCCGGAAATTTTCCATAGCAGAGCACTGTCCTGCGTTTGCCCCTGGAGAGCGCACACAATACATAAAAGCCCTGTCCATAAGTGCTGGCCGTATCTGACAACGCGGAGTGTCATAAGATAGAATGTCACCAAAATATTTTTCCCGACGACTTGTCGGGGATTATGGGCAGTGCTCCGGAAGCCTAGCTTAGCTGCAGCCGTCTGGCAGCTTCTCTTAGCGTCTCCTCCTTTTTGCAAAAGCAGAAACGGAGCATCCGGTGATCAGTCTCCTCCTGGTAGAAGGCAGAGATTGGGATTGTAGCCACACCCACCTCTCGTGTGAGCCGAAGGGCCATTGCCCGGTCCGGCTCTTCGCTTAGCCGTTGATAGGTGGCAAGGATGAAATAGCTACCAAAGCTTGGCTGCAACGTGAAGGGCGTGCCTTGCATCAGTGCAATGAACAAGTCGCGCCGCATCTGCAGGAACGAGCTAAGGCCCAGATAGGATGTTCGTTCGGCGAGGAAGTCGACCAACCCTACCTGCATCGGTGTGTTCACGCTGAAGGCATTGAATTGATGTACTTTCCTGAATTCTTTCATCAGCTTTTCCGGTGCTACGCAGTAGCCCATCTTCCAGCCTGTGCAGTGGTACACTTTACCAAACGAATAGCAGGCAAAACTCCTTTCCCGCAACGTGGAATAGCGAAGCACGGAGGCATGTGGTTGTCCGTCGAAGATCAGGTGCTCATAGACTTCATCGCTGACGATGAGAATGTCTGTTCCTTCCACCCGACGCGACAATTCGAGCATGTCATGGTCTGTCAGGATGGCGCCCGTGGGGTTGTGCGGGGTGTTGAGGATGATTGCGCGGGTCTTGGAAGACCATGCTTGATCCACTTTTTCCCAGTCGATCCCAAAACCGGGTACTCGAAGCGGCACCCGTACAGGGATGCCTCCCAGCACTTCTATATTTGGTATGTAGCTATCGTAGCAGGGTTCGAAGACGATCACTTCATCGCCGGGCTCTAGGAAAGAGGTGAAAGCGGTGTAGATGGCATAGGAGCCACCGGGGGTGATGGTGATTTCTGTGGCTGGGTCACAGCTGGTTCCGTAGAGGAAGTGAATCTTTTCGCTAACGGCTTCCCGGAGTGGCATCCAGCCCGGCATCGGTGCGTACTGGTTATATCCGTCGCGCATGGCTTTTGCCACCGACTCGTGCAGTCGGGCGTCCATGGGGAAGTCTGGGAAACCCTGACCGAGGTTGATGGCACCTAGCTCTGCGGCCAGCCCACTCATGACGGTGAAGATGTTTGTCCCGACGCGGGGCAGCTTGCTATGGGGTGCTTGTATCAAGGGCGGGTGTGGGTCAGAGGGTGTATCGGTCAGAGGAAGCGGTCTCCTTTGTTTCGCTTGACTTCTGCCACATATTCTTTGATTTCCTGTTCCTTATCCTTTCGGCAGATCAGCAAGACATCACGGGTATCGACAATGATGAAATCATCTAGCCCCTGCAGCAGCACTAGTTTATCATCGGGTGCCTGTACCATGCAACGGGTGCCATCGATAATCATGATGTTCTTTCCTTTGGCAGCGTTGTCGAGGTAGTCGCGCTCCATGTTCTGATACGCGGAGTTCCAGGCACCCAGGTCGCTCCATCCAAACGCGGAGGGGATGATATAGACATTGTCGGCTTTCTCCATGATGCCATAGTCGATGGAGATGCTCAGGCATTGAGGATAGATTCTTTCGATGGCCTCTTTCTCTTCGGGCGTATTCAGCAGGGATTTTTCTGCTTCGAACAACTCGGCCATCTCTGGCATATGCTTGGAAAATGCTTCCACGATATTCCGCACCTGCCAGGCAAAGATGCCTGCATTCCAGAGGAACTCACCGCTTTGCATAAAGGTTTTAGCGAGCTCAAGGGTGGGCTTCTCGGTGAAGGTCTTGACCTGGTAGACGTTGTCTGAGACGGGCTGTTGGTCGTATTGTATGTATCCGTATCCGGTGTTGGGATGGGAGGGTTTGATGCCAAGGGTGACGAGGGCCTTGTGTTTGCCGACGAAGTCCATTGCTTCCAGGCAGACTTTCCGAAAGCTCGTTTCGTCGAGGATGAGATGGTCGGCCGGCGCACAGATCAAACAACCGTTTAGGTTGGTCTTTGCTAGCTTATAAGAGATGTAGGCGATGCAGGGTGCGGTGTTCTTTCGGGAGGGTTCGCAGAGGATATTTTCTGGCCTGACTTGCGGAAGTTGTCCGATGACAATGCCGCGGTATTCTTCCGAAGTGACGATGAATATATTTTCGGGAGGGATGAAGCCCGCGAACCGGTCGAAGGTACTTTGAATGAGGGTCTTGCCGGTGCCTAGAATGTCCAGAAACTGCTTGGGGCAGGAGCTGCGGCTCATGGGCCAGAATCGGCTTCCGATGCCGCCGGCCATGATGGCCACATATTGGTTTTTGTTCATGGTTGCAAGTGTGGATTCAGGTCAACCCTTCCCGGATGAGGTCGTGCAGGTGGATGTCGCAGTGGTATCTGCCCGTATGGGTAACGAGCAGCTCTGTGATATAATTTTTACGTATGAGGACGAGGGCCTCGACTGCAGGGTATCTTTTTCGATGGTGCGTGGGTTGAGGTTCATGATGTTTTTGGCCTGCAACTCTTGGGATGTCATGGGCTTTTCCATCAAGCGGCGCAGGTTGCCGATGGTGATGATGCCCAGAATTGAACCGTCCTGCCTCTGTATGGCAGTGCAACCCAACCGCCTCCGGGTGATCTCACAGATCACATCCTGGATGGGTGTTTGGGCTGCTACGGAGGGTTTTTCGTTGTGGAAGCAGAGGTTGGCGACATATAGGTAGAGTTTCTTTCTCAATGTGCCGCCGGGATGGAACCTGGAGAATTCGCCCGGCCCAAAGCCTCGGCATTCCATTCGGCATACTGCGAGGGCATCGCCCATCGCTAGCTGGGCCTTGGCCTTGAGCTGTAAGATCCTCCTGGCAGTATCTAGGACGGCATGTGCAACCATTGGAATGTAAAAGTAGAGCAATCCAATAGAAATAGACGGCAGCCCATTTGGAGGGGCAAGGGGGACAATCCCGCTTTTCCTATTGTCATATTATATTCGGCTATAGCTGCCCAGGGCCCGTGAATTTTAGGTATATTCGCTGGAGGCCCATTTATCGGCCATCCTCGGCTCTCTGTAAATCCGCCGTAGCTCCGTCTCCGGCCTCAACATTTTATCCCACATATTGTCAATATTCGGTATGGCTACGGTCCGGAAGGCAGCCTCTAGAAAGACTGCCGCGTCATCTCCCTCCCCTCCCGTTCGTTCTAAAGACAGGAAGGCCCTGCAGCCTGGTGCCGAGGAAGACCTGCCAGCGATCCTGAAAGAATATTTTGGGTTTGACAAGTTCAAAGGCAACCAGGAAGCCATCATCCGCAACCTGCTATCCGGCCGCGACACGTTTGTCATCAAACCCACCGGCGGTGGCAAAAGCCTTTGCTACCAACTGCCGGCCATGATCTTGGAAGGCTGTGCCATCATCGTCTCACCGCTGATTGCACTGATGAAGAATCAGGTAGACTTGGTCCGCGGCTACAGCAGCCAAGACCATGTCGCCCATTTCCTGAACTCCACCCTCAGCAAAAAAGAGATCCGAGCCGTCCATGAACACCTGCTCTCCGGGAAGACCAAGCTGCTGTATGTGGCGCCGGAGACCCTGACCAAGCAGGAGAACTTAGACTTCTTCAGCGACCTACCTCTCTCTTTCTTTGCAGTCGATGAGGCCCATTGTATTTCTGAGTGGGGGCACGACTTCCGGCCCGAATACCGTCGGCTGCGTGAGATGATGGACCAGATCAACGACCGTGTACCCGTCATCGCCCTCACGGCCACGGCTACCCCAAAAGTGCAGAGCGATATCATCGACAACCTCGGCCTGCGCCATCCCGAGGTTTTCATATCTTCTTTCAACCGCCCCAACCTTTACTACGAAGTAAGGCCCAAGATCAGAAAGGAGCAGACGATTCGTAGCATCGTCAAGTTCATCTCTGAAAACCGTGGTAAGAGCGGCATCATCTATACCCTGAACCGGAAGACGACGGAAGAGCTTTCAGACGTCCTCCGCGCCAACGGCATCCGCGCAGTGGCCTACCATGCCGGCCTCGACGCCAAGCTGCGGGCAGACCGCCAAGACCAGTTTCTCAATGAGGATGTACAGGTAATCGTCGCTACCATCGCCTTTGGGATGGGCATCGACAAGCCAGACATCCGCTTCGTCATTCATTACAACATCCCTAAGAGCCTCGAAAACTATTATCAGGAGACGGGCAGGGGTGGCCGTGACGGCATGGAAGGGCGTTGCATTCTCTACTTCTCCCACAAGGACGTCTCGAAGCTTGAGCATTTTATGCGAGACAAGCCACTTAGCGAGCGGGAGGTCGGGGCACAGCTTATCGACGAGACGGTGGCATTCGCTGAGACTGGTGTCTGCCGGAGGAAAGTCCTCATGAGCTATTTTGGCGAGGTATACGCCGAACAGAACTGTGGGAATTGCGATAACTGCCTGCATCCGCGGGAGCGCATAGAGGCGAAAGTGCCGGCTCTGAAAGTACTTAAGACCGTCAAGGCGCTGCAGGAGCAGTTTGGCACTGACTACGTCGTCAACATCCTCGCGGGTGTGCTGAACTCACAAAATCAGATGTACCGACACGACCAGCTCGAGGTCTTTGCCTGTGGCAATGATGAGAAAGACCATTACTGGAAGTCGCTCATCCGCCAGATGCTGCTGGAAGGCCTGCTCAAGAAAGACATCGAGCAGTATGGATTATTGAAGATCACAGATCGCGGGCAGTCCTTCCTCAAAAAGCCATCCTCTTTCAAAATCGTACTCAGCAACCTATTCGAAGAGGCTTTGGAAGATGACGAAGAGGCCGCCTCTGCCACCGGACCGGCTGTCGTCGACACTGTACTCTTTGAGATGTTGAAAGACCTGCGTAAGCAGGTGGCCAAAGAAAAGAAATTGCCTCCGTTCGTCATCTTCCTGGAGAATTCACTGGAAGACATGGCTACGCAGTACCCCACCACCCTTGAAGAGCTGGAGCGGATCAGTGGTGTCAGTAAGGGGAAGGCAGTGCGCTACGGTAAAAAGTTTGTCGAACTCATCGCCCGCTTTGTCGAAGAAAATGAGATCGTCAAGCCGGAGGATTTTCTGATGCGCAGTGTGGTCAATAAGAGCGGCAACAAGGTCTTCATCATACAACAGGTCGATAAGAAGATCCCGCTGGACGTTATCGCGAAGAACAAGGAGATGCGCATGGACCAGCTGCTGGAGGAGATAGAGACCATTGTCGCCAGCGGTACCAAGCTCAACCTCAACTATGCAATCGACCAGATAGTGGATGAATACGACCAGCAGGACATCATTGAGTATTTCAAGAACTGCGAGACCAGCAGCCTGGAGGTAGCCAAGGAGGAGCTGTCTGACCTACGCCTCGACTGGGAGCAGCTCAAGATCATGCGCATCAAATTCTTGAGCGAGTTCGGCATCTAGGCCCTCTCTTCCGCCATTTACAGATTCATCTTCTTCAACTCGCCGACGGCGTGGTCGACCGCGCGGGCGGTGAGCGCCATATAGGTGATAGAGGGGTTCTGGCAGGCGGAGGATGACATGCAGGACCCGTCGGTGATATACACGTTGGGCACGTCGTGCATGGCATTCCACTTATTGAGGACGGAGGTTTTGGGGTCGTTACCCATACGGGCGGTGCCCATCTCGTGGATGCAGAAGCCTGGTGCCGGGTTTGAGTCGTAGGTTTCGATATTTTTGATCCCGGCGGTCTCAAGCATCTCGGCCGCGCTGTTTTTCATGTCGACGCGCATCTTCTGCTCGTTTTCGCGGAAGGTGCAGTCGATGTCAAGGATCGGAAGTCCCCATTTATCTTTTTTCTCCTTGCTGAGGGTGACTTTATTGTCGTAAACGGGCAACTGTTCTCCCCAGGAGCCCCATCCCATCGACCACTTGCCAGGCTCCGTCGCGGCTTCTTTGAGTGCCACGCCGATGCTGTCTGAACCTTGCTGGTTGCGGGAGGCGCCTCCCTGGTAGCCGAAGCCGCGCAGGTAGCCGGCGGAGGATCCGCCATCGAGGTTTCGGAAGCGGGGGATATAGATGCCGTTGGGCCGCCGCCCGAAGGTGTATTTGTCCTGAAAGCCGTCACAGTCGCCATGCGCCCCTACGCCATAATGATGGTCCATGAGGTTATGCCCTATCTGGCCTGATTGGTTGCCGAGTCCGTTGGGGAAGGCGTCGGAGGTCGACATCAGCAGGATCTGTGTGGTGCCGAGGGTGGAGGCGTTGAGGAAGACGATCTTGGCGAAATATTCTTCCGTCTTCATCGTCTCGGCATCGAGGATGCGGATGCCTTTGGCGCGCCTCGATGCTTTGTCGAAGATGACTTCGGTGGTGATGGCGTTGGGCCGTAGGGAGAGGTTCCCGGTGGCGGCGGCGGCCGGCAGAGTGGCGGAGTTGGAGCTGAAATATCCGCTGAAGGGGCATCCTTGGTGGCATTTATTGCGAAACTGGCAGGGGCCGCGGTTGCCGACCTTGGCGGTGTGGTTGGCGGTACGCCCGATGATCAGGGCGCGGCCCATCTTGGTCTTGAGGTTGTCGCGCACCATCTGTTCGACGCAGTTGAGTTCCATCGGTGGAAGGAACTCGCCGTCGGGGAGTTGGGGCAGTTGTTCGCGGGAGCCGCTGATGCCGACAAAGGCTTCGACATAGCTGTACCAGGGGGCGATGTCTCGGTAGCGAATGGGCCAGTCGCAGCCGAAGCCATCCCGTGCATTGGCTTCGAAGTCGAGGTCGCTCCAGCGGTAGCATTGCCGTCCCCACATGATGGATCGTCCGCCGACGTGATTACCCCGGATCCAGTCGAACCGGTTGACCTGGTGGTAAGGGTGTTCTGTATCGTCGACGAAGAATTTTTTGGAGACTTCGTCGTAGGCATAGCACTTGCTCTGGATGGGGGAGCGTTCTTTGTCTTCTCTCGTCTTACCGTTGCGGTATTCGAGCTCCCAGGGATGTTTCTCGGTGCCGGTATAGTCGCGGATATGCTCGACCGGTCGGCCGCGCTCGACGACGAGGGTCTTGAGACCTTTTTCACAGAGTTCTTTGGCGGCCCAGCCTCCGGAGATGCCGGAGCCGACCACGATCGCGTCGAAGGTATGTGCGGCCATGGGGAATCTTTGAGTGAATATAGAGCATTGTGCGGAAAGCGATCTTGGTCTCTGCCATGGATTGCCGGGCCTTTCGACCTGCAGTGGCCGGGCAAAAAATCCAAAGGGCTGCGTTTCGCATCTCCTGAATTCAGAACTTCATCATATGAAGAAGACACTCCTCATCCTGGCTGGCCTTGTGGTCTTGCTCGCAGCCCTGAGCTATACGCCGCAGCTCTCGCATCTCCGCAACTTTGTTGTCTGGGGGGTGCATACCATCCATGACTATCAGACGCACCCGGTGCGCAGCATACCGGCTTCTGACAAACCGCAGGCATGGCCATACGACAGCCTCTACAACCGGGGCGTGCTGCCCGACTCACTCATGGCGGTGATCGACTCAAACGACACACATGCCTTTCTGTTGATACGCAATGGCCGCCTCCTGTACGAACGCTACTGGGACGGGTACGACAGCCTGCGGCTGAGTGGATCCTTCTCTGCTGCCAAGAGCATTATCTCCCTGTTGGTGGGCATCGCCCTGGACGAAGGTAAGATCCGTTCCCTGGAGCAGCCGGCCGGCGACTTCCTCCCGCATTTCCGTACCAATGGCCTCGAGAAGGTCCGTATCAAGGATTTGCTTACCATGAGTTCCGGCACGAATTACAATGAGGGCGACAAAGGATATTTCAGCATGAATGCCAGCGGCTACTATGGTGACAACGAAGAATACCTGATTTCCAGGATGAAGCGAAAAGAGGAACCGGGTGTGTACTGGAGTTATCGGAGTGGCGACACGCAGGTTTTAGGATTGATTGTCGAAAAGGTTTTTGGAAAGAGTATTTCTGAGCTGGTGGCGCAGCGTTTCATGCAGCCGATGGGCGCAGAGCGCGCGTCCCTCTGGCTCTTGGATGGTGGCAGCAACCATGAGAAGGCCTTTTGCTGTTTCAACGGTGTTGCGCGCGATTATGCCCGTTTCGGGCAGCTGGTGTTGAATGGTGGTCGTTGGGCTGGCCAGCAGATTGTATCAGAATCCTATGTGAAGGCGGCGGTCTCGCCTGCACTTTTCTTGAAGGATCGGTCTGAAGACGATGCACCCGTTGATTACTATGGCTACCAATACTGGATCGTGAACCATCGGGGCTTGCAGGCCTATGCGATGAACGGGCTGTTCGGCCAGTATGTGTTCATCATCCCGGAGCGGAGTGCGATTGTGGTGCGTCTTGGCGAGTCGAAAGTGATCAAACCCATTCACCACCATCAGCCAGAGATCTTCACCTACTTGGATGCTGCACTGGCTTTGATGGGCGGATGAGTCGTTTTTGGATGCTAGGAGGCAAATTATTAATTTCGTCCTCCCCACAAGGGATTACGGTGCGGTAGCTCAGTTGGTAGAGCAATGGACTGAAAATCCATGTGTCGGCGGTTCGATCCCGCCCCACACCACTACTTTAGAGAAATAAACCCTTGCAAATCAACAATTTGTGAGGGTTTTTTCTTTTCAAATTCACATTCTACTCCAAATTCTACTCCAAA
>VGFQ01000026.1 GCA_016868815.1 Bacteroidota bacterium | reverse complement strand
CCTTGCATATGGACCTTCTGCTGGCGCGGCATGCAGCTTAAATATGGCATCGACATCGGCAGGCCAAAGGCGCCCCTGCTGGCGCCAGCGCTTTCGTGGAGCGATGCCGAGCTCGACAAACGCATCCGGGATATCGATGCATTCATGAACAGATAAATAAAAAATACGATGCAATCCATACAGGTCATTCGCGGCGAAGGCGTGCCCAGCAGCCATCTGCCCTTCTCGCCGGCCATCCGCGCCGGCGACTATCTCTTCATCTCCGGCCAGGCCTCGGTGGACGACAAGGGTGCCATCGTCCATGGCAGCTTTGAGGAGGAGTGCCGGCGCTCCTTCGACAACCTGGGTAAAATCCTGAAGGGGGCTGGCTTGGGCTTTGGGGATGTGGTGCAGGTACGTAATTATGTCGGGCGGCAGGAAGACCTGGCGGAATTCAACCGCATCTACCGCGACTATTTCAGTGAGCCCTTCCCGGCACGCACGACCATCCTCGGCTGCCTGGGGACCCTCCTCAAATTTGAAGTGGAAGCCATCGTATACATGCCGCAATGAAGGAGCTCCGCGTTGCCCTGATGGGGATCGTCCATGAGTCCAACACCTTCGTCCCATCAAAGACGGGGTTGGAACAATTCCGATCGGGTCATTGGCATAGCGGGGAAGAGATCATCCGCCACTACCAGAATGCGCACCACGAGGTGGGGGGTATGATCGAGGCGATCAAGCAGGCTGGCATACGGCTGCTGCCCATCTTCTATGCCGAGGCGACGCCTGGCGGCACGGTGATGTCGGAAGCCTTCGAGGTGCTCTGTCAATCGATGTTCGAAGGACTCGCACCACACCTGCCGGTTGATGGCTGCCTGGTCGTACCCCACGGCGCGGGCGTCTGCGAAGCATTCCCCGACATGGACGGAGAGTGGCTGTCGCGGCTGAGGGCCATCATCGGGCCAGACATTCCAATCATCGGTACGCTGGATCCACATGCCAATGTCAGCGATCGCATGATGGCTGCCACCGATGCACTGATTGCCTACCGCACCAACCCGCACATCGACCAGCGGCAGGTTGGCCTCGAGGCCGGACAGCTGATGGCAGCTACGCTGCAAGGGCTTGTGAAGCCCTGCCAACATCTTGTCCGCCTGCCTTTCGCAATCAGCATCGAACAGCAGCGCAGCGACCGGCAGCCCTGCCTGGGGCTGCTGCAAGCCTGCACTGATGCGATGGAAGACCCATACATACATTCCGTCAGCCTCATCCTGGGCTTTCCCTATGCCGATGTGCCGGAGATGGGATCTTCCTGTATCATCGTCTCAGACCAGCATTCGACAGCGGCCGGCCGAGTGTCGGAGTCGCTTGAAGCCTACGCACTGACTTGTCTGGCGCATGTCGATGGGGAGAAGAAAGGGATTGCTGCCTGGATCGGAGCGCTTGGGCAGGTGCCCCACCCGGTGTTGTTGCTCGACATGGGCGACAATGTCGGCGGAGGATCTCCCGGCGACAGCACCCACCTACTCGATGCCCTCGACGATGCCGGTGTGCGGAACGCATTCATCTGCCTGTACGACCCGGAGGCTGTTCGTTCCATCGGAGGGCGGCCGGCTGGCGAGTGGCTGACCCTTTCTATTGGATGCGATCCCGGCAGTGGGCAAACGACCAGCCGTCGTGTCCGGATTGCGTTTACCGGGGCTGGAGTCTTTTCCGAAGACAAGCCCCGCCATGGTGGCCAGACGCAATTTGACATGGGCGACATCGCCATCGTCCGGACGCAGGAAGGGCAGACGGTGATGCTCACCACCTTACGTACGGCCCCCTTCAGCCTACGCCAGCTGACGTCCTTTGGGCTGGAACCCTCTTCTTTCACCTGCATCGTCGCCAAGGGCGTCAATGCCCCCATTGCCGCTTACAGGGAGGTATGCCCTACCATCTGGCAGGTCGACACGCCAGGCGTCACGCAGGCTGACATGACGCGCTTCGAGTTTCGGCATCGGAGGCGGCCCTTGTATCCTTTCGAGCTATCCTTGGACCTTGCGGCCACGGTGGTGGCCGACAGGCGGTTGGTACGGCTGGCCTCGCTCGAAAACTATACGGAGGGACCTGCCGTCGATGCCTCAGGCGATATATTTTTCACGACGCTGGCCGGCGGTGCTGTGATGCGGCTCACACCACAAGGGCAGCTCTCTGAATGGGCCAGGACCGACTGCCCCAATGGGCAAATCATCTTACCCGATGGGGCGCATCTGGTCTGCGACAGCCGCATCGGCCGGATCCAACGCTTCTCTGCCGATGGCTGCAGTCGCTCCGATGCGTCTTCCGCCGGGTTTGAAGAGGAACGGCTGTGGGTGCCCAACGACCTTGTGGTGGATCGTGCAGGGTACCTGTACTTCACAGATTCCGTCCGGCATTCCGGACATGTCTGTTGTGTGGGGCCAGATGGCCATCAATGGCAGCTAGCCGCCGGGCTGGACTACCCCAATGGGATAGCCATATCAGCAGACGGGCAGTGGCTTTATGTCGCCGAGAGCTATCGCAACCGCATCTTACGCTTTCGGATCTCCAGGCCAGGTGTGGTGGAAAGCAGCCATGACGTTTTTGCCGAGCTGCCCTACCATCCTGCGGGAGGGCCCCTCGGCAACCTACCCGATGGCATTGCCTTCAACAGGAAAGAGCAGCTGGCCGTCGCACATTACGGCATGCAATGTGTTCAACTCCTGGCCTCAGACGGCAGCCTGTCCGGATCTTTTGATACGGGTATGCCATGCACCAGCAATGTGTATTTCATGGATGACGAGACATTACTCGTGACGGGCGGCTATGGCGAGCCAGGACCAGGTGCTGTCTTTCTGCTGCGGATGGGATAACTCGAAGGAAGAGAAAATGAAAAGGATAAATGGAACGATACTGGCCGTAATGGGGCTATGGTTGATGGCCTTGTCAGCAACGGCGCAGCGCATCCCTCGCTTCGACAGCTTCCCGGCCTTGCCCGACTCGGAGGGTATGGCTGGGATGTTTGCGGGCGAGAGTCATGGCAGTCTTTTTTGCATGGGAGGCGCCAATTTCCCTTACAAGAAGCCTTGGGAAGGAGGAAAAAAAGTGTGGTATGCTGACATCTTCCGCTTTGATGGTAGGCGCTGGGAACGGATGGAGGAGAAGCTTCCCACTCCATTGGCCTATGGCGTCTGCGTAACCTATCAGGAGGAAGTCATCTTGGTGGGTGGCAATGATGAGGCGACTTTCCATGCAGAGGTGCGTGGCTTTCAGTGGGTCGGGGGCCAGCTGCAATGGAAGCGCTATCCCTCTCTGCCAGTGCCGTTGGCCAACATGGCCGGGGTGAGGGTGGGTTCTTTGATCATTGTTGGCGGTGGTAATACAGGCTTTCTCGAGCCTCCATTGTCCAGTTGCTATGCGCTCGATCTGGAAGACCTGGCAGCAGGCTGGCTGCAGTTACCCGACATCCCGGCCTTAGCCCGCACCCAGCCGGTGGCAGGCGCTTACGATGGGGCCTTCTATCTTTTCAGCGGAGAGTCCCCGGGTGTTGATATGACTGGCAAGAAATTCCGCGACCTGCAAAAAGATGCCTGGCGACTGCAGCCGGTCAAGTCTGGTGGTCGATGGACAGGCGTGTGGGAGCGGCTACCCGACATGCCGAAGGCCGTCTCGGCATCGGCCAACCCTGTACCTGTTTTAAAAAGTGGGGTGTTTGTCTTTTGGGGCGGTGTAGATGGGAGCATCGCCGGACATACTGATCCTGCCACCCATCCTGGCATCGGCAATCGGGTGATGCTGTACCATGCCAAAGCCTCGCAATGGTCTTTTGCCGAAAGTGTGGACGGGCTCGAGGCCCGCGTCACGCTCCCAGCAGTCCGCTGGAGGCGCCGTTGGATTTATGTGAGTGGTGAGATCCGCCCCGGCGTCCGTACACCCCGGAACGCATCCATGCGATGAGGTGATTGAAACCCAACTAATCAACACATGAAGACCAAGCATACTACATATATGTCAAAAGCCTGGCTGGCGGTAGGCCTGCTCTTCGTGGTGGCGGTGTTGAATTACCTCGACCGATCCATGATTACGACCATGCGTGTGTCTGTGCTAAAAGCGATCCCGATGTCGGAAGCACAGTTCGGACTGCTCACGTCGGTATTTCTCTGGGTCTATGGACTGTTAAGTCCTATCGCAGGCTATATCGCAGATCGCTTCGACCGCAAGAAGGTGATCCTCTTGAGCTTATTTATATGGTCTGCTGTCACCTGGCTGACATCGATGGCGCAGACTTTTGACCAGCTCTTACTTACGCGCGTGCTGATGGGTGTGAGCGAGGCTTTCTATGTGCCGGCGGCCCTTGCGATGATCTCCGAGCACCATGGCAAGACGACGCGCTCGCTGGCCACCGGCCTTCACCAGGCGGGGCTGTTCGCCGGGCAGAGCCTTGGCTTCGTGGGGGGGATGCTGGCGGAATCTCATGCTTGGACGACGGCCTTCGACTGGCTGGGCGTCTTTGGGATGTGTTATGCTGTGGTATTGGTCCTCTTGCTTTCGAACCCACCTAAGTCGCCCAGCCCTCAGGGGTCATCAGAGCCTATCCACCTGGGGAAAGGGCTGGCAGGGATGTTTCGCCAGGTATCTTTCCGCAGGGCGTTGACCTATTGGAGCCTGATGGGCATTGTCAGTTGGCTGGTGGTGGGTTGGTTGCCCACCTACTATCAGGAACGCTTTGCGCTTTCGCAGACACAGGCTGGACTTTTTGCCACTGCCTATCTTTATCCTTTGTCCTTTGCAGGGGTGATCGCTGGTGGGTTCATCGCTGACAGATGGTCTAAGCGGCATGCGCGTGGCCGTATCCTGCTACCCGTCGTGGGTATGCTCATTGGGGCGCCTTTTGTTTTCGGCGCCACAGTTGCGCCTTCAGTGATGGTCGCAGCAGTGTTATTCTCCGTCTATGCCTTCACCCGTGCTTTCTGTGATGCCAACATGATGCCCATCCTCTGTATGATCGTTGACGACCGCTACCGGGCTACTGCCTATGGTATCTTCAATCTGACCAGCACCGTCATCGGTGGGCTTGCCATCTATGCTGGCGGTGTCTTGCGGGATGCCAAAATCGATCTTTCTCATATTTATCAGTTCGCAGCCCTCACCATGCTTTTCTGTGCATGGATGCTCTACCGGGTCCGGCCCGTCGCGAAGCCTCTACAAGAAAATGAAGATTATGACCAATAACAGATATGCAGCGTCCGCCACCCTGCTGGAACGTGCCTGCCAGGTGATTGCCGGTGGCGTCTCCTCTGAATTCAGAAAATACAACCACCCGCATGCGATCTTCTATTCGCATGCCCTGGGCAGTCGTATCTGGGATGTGGATGGCAATGAGTATCTGGACTTCACTTTAAGTCAGGGTCCTTTGATCCTGGGGCACTCTCACCCGGAAGTCCTGCAGGCCGTACAGACTTATTCAGCTTCTGGTCAGATGTTTGCCGGGCAGCACCTCCGCGAGGTGGAGCTTGCAGAGATGCTTTGTCGCCTCATCCCTTCGGCGGAGTTGTTGCGCTTCTGCCTCGATGGTTCGGAGGCCGTGCAGACAGCGCTGCGCGTGGCAAGGGCGCGGACGGGTCGAAACCGCTTCCTGCGTTTCGAGGGGCACTACCACGGATGGCTCGACAATGTCGCATGGGGCCTTTCAGCGCCCACACCTGCGGCTATGGGCGACCGCCACGCGCCGGTAGCCCACCCCTGGAGTCAGGGAGTATCTCCAGTAATGGAGGAGGAATTCATCCTGCTCCCTTGGAACGACCTGTCATTGGTGGAGCAGACCCTGGAAAAACACTATACAACAATCGCGGCGATCATCACCGAGCCGGTGATGTGCAACAACGGCTGCATCCTGCCAAGGGATGGATTCCTGCACGGGCTACGATCGCTGTGCGACCGTTACGGTATTGCCCTCATTTTCGACGAGGTCATTACTGGCTTCCGCCTCCACCTTGGTGGTGCACAGGCACTCTTTGGTGTTACCCCAGACCTGTCCATCTTTGCAAAGGCCCTCGGCAGTGGTTATCCCATCAGCGCCGTCGTAGGACGCCGTGCGTGGATGTCGCTTATCTCAGAATCAAAAGTCATCCATGCAGGTACGATGAATGCCGGAAACCCTACGGTGGCAGCAGCCCTGGCGACCTTGCAGGTGCTGGAGCGCGAGCAGCCGTACCCCCGCATGCATGCGCTCGGGCAGCAACTCATGGCCGGCCTTCGGGAGGCTGCAGCAGCGGCAGGACATCCCCTCCTAGTGCAAGGCCCCGGGTCTGTGTTCATCACTTCGTTTACGGAGTGCGGTCATGTGAGCGAGTTCCGGGAGTTGCTCGACGCAGACCGTGCCAAGCTGGGCCGCTTTGTCGCTGGGCTGCACGACCGAGGGGTGCGCGTCATCGGTCGTGGCCTATGGTATATCTCTGCCGCACATACGGAGGCAGATATCACCCATGCGATTCAAGTATCTCGTGAAGTATTGGCCGGACTTTAAACAGACCCTCCCAAGAGAAATAGAAATCCAAAAAAAAGAGAGACATATGAAACCATCCATTTGGCGCTATTTGATGATCAACTCGGTCATCTGCCTATTTTCTTATAGTCTTCACGCACAGATACCAGCGGGTGGGCGGGAGCTACTGTTCCGCATCGCCCCTGGCCCTAACAACCCGCGCAACAGTGAGGGCGACTTCATCAGCCTGAAAGACGGCAGTATCCTATTTGTCTATAGCCGTTATTTTGGCGACTCTGACCATGACAACGGTACCGCCTATCTCGCCGGGCGTATTTCACGTGACAAAGGAAAGACCTGGTCGGCCGACCAGACGATTGTAGAGCGGGAGGGGCTGTTGAATGTGATGTCCGTCTCCTTACTGCGTCTGCAAAATGGCGAGATCGCGCTCTTCTACCTGAAGAAGAATGCATGGACCGACTGCATCCCTTATATGCGCATCTCCACAGATGAGGCTAAGACCTGGAGCGATCCGATTTCATGCATCACGGATAAGAAGGGCTATTTTGTGCTTAATAACGACCGAGTCATTCAGCTCAAGGACGGCCGGCTGCTTATGGCTGTTGCCTTGCATCAGACGCCCGAGGAAAAAGAGTGGTCCAGCGGCGCGAGGCTGTTCAGCTATTACTCAGACGATAATGGGCGTACCTGGTCCTCAAGCCCAGTGTTGGAAAACCCTGACAAGGTCGTGTTGCAAGAACCCGGCGTGGTCGAACTCAGCAACGGAATGATCATGATGATCATCCGCGCCAGCCCTGGCACACAATATCGTTCGTACTCCAGCAACCGTGGTGTCGATTGGAGCCCGGCAGAGCCTGCAGGCATCCCTTCCCCGCTGTCCCCCGCCACCATCCAGCGTATTCCTTCGACCGGCGACTTGTTGATGGTATGGAACCGGAACGGGGGAGAGGATCCAAAGATGAAAGGCAAGCGTACTCCGCTGACCATCGCCGTCTCCAAAGACGAGGGGAAGACCTGGCAGCATGTGAAGGACATCGAGACAGACCCAGACGGATGGTATTGTTACATTGCCCTGCATTTTTTGAAAAAGCAGGTCTTGCTAAGCTATTGTGCCGGCAGCCAGGCGGGGAAGTCGGGTCTCAACTTCACCAATATTGCCAAGCTCGACCTAGGCTGGGTGTATGATAAAAAATAAATTCAGCGTATGCGTGATCGGAGGAGCTTTCTTCACCACATACTTGGATTCACAGCCCTCATGACAGGGGTATCCAGCATCGGCATAGATGGATTTTCGGCTCCTCTCCCCCCTGGTCCTGCAGAAGACCTAGAGCGCATTCGCAGCCTGTTGGCAGGCAAGGATCCATTAAAGTGGGTATTTGTTGGCGATAGCATTACCCAGGGTGCCAAGCATACCTTCGGCGCTCGCTCTTATCCTGAGATTTTTTCTGAGCGGGTACGCTATGAGATGCGCAGGGTCCGGGATGTCATTATAAATACTGCCATCAGCGGCCATACATCTCTGAATATTTTAAACGATTATGACTGGCGGGTTCGGCAATTTCATCCTCATGTGGTCTTTGTAATGGTCGGCACCAATGATGCGTCAGTAGCAAAAGGCATCACTGTAGCAGATCTCGGTCAAAATCTCACCACGTTGGTGCGTACAGTTCGGGCAGAGGGAGCCGTCCCGGTTCTTCAGACGCCCAACATCATCCTGATGGAGAAGGCAGTCGGTCGTGAGCGTCTTCCGGAATATGTCGCAGAGATCGTTCGTGTATCCGCTGCCGAGCAGACGATACTTGTAGACCATTGGGCCTATTGGCGTGCGCATGCTGCCAAAGATGTTCTGGATGTACACAAGTGGATGAACGACGAACTGCACCCCAATGGCAGAGGGCATGTACAGATGGCTATTCAATTATTTGTCGCCCTTGGCATGCATGATCCACATGCTTTTACAGGCCAGGACCATGCTATAGATCGGCATTGACAAATGAATGATGATGAGTCGTATTTCTCTAACAATTTCTAGTATGACGCTGGGCACCGTACAGCTGGGGCTTCCTTACGGGATCCAGCCGGGTGCGGATCCGATGGCTACCGACCTCAGTCTTTCCATTCTTCAAGAGGCCTTTGACAATGGTATTACAACGCTTGACACTGCGAGGGCCTATGGTGTTTCGGAGGATGTGATTGGCGCATTCCTTCGCATGGCACCTGCTGGTGCCTTTCCCCATATCATCACCAAATTCAGACTGCCCGAGGAGCTGGAACCCACTCATACAGAATCGATACGCCGCGTGGTGCGCGATTCGCTGGATGCTTCACTGGCTGCTCTGGGCCGGGAGCGCGTCACGGCGTTGCTGTTTCATCAGTCGCCCCGGCAGAAGATGCAATCGTTTGTAGCGCCTTTGGGTGATATCCTGCTGGAGCTTATGGAGGATGGCAGGATTGAATCCGGCGGCCTCTCTGCTTTCAGGCCTTCGGAGGCACACTCCGTGATTGGCCACCCTGCTTTTCGGTGTGTACAGCTGCCAATGAATATTTTCGACAATACTTCAGTCCGTCACGGGCTGCTGGACGCCTTGCATGCTGACGGTATTTTTGTATTCATCCGCAGTGTTTTTCTAAAAGGGCTTTTTTTTATGAAACCCGAGCAACTGACTGGCAACCTGACGGTAGCCGCACCCTATTTGCGTCAGCTCGCCTCCATCGCGGTGGCCACAGGACTGAGTATGGACGAGCTGGCCTATATCTTCGTCCGTGACACACCCGGGGTGTGTAGCGTCATCTTTGGCGCCGACGCACCTGGCCACGTAACCGCCAATGCAAGGCTGAGCCGATTGCCCAGCCTCGACGACCGGGTGCGGCAGCAATTGCAAGAAGTATTTACCGACTTGCCCGAGCATATCATTGTGCCATTTCTATGGAAACCTTGAGATAACGCCGCATGAAAACCCTAGATTTATTCAGTTTGCATGGGCGGGTCGCACTTGTGACCGGTGGGGCTGGCCTATATGGCAAACCAATTTGTCGGGCGCTAGCTGAGGCAGGTGCAACGGTTGTGGTGGCCTCGAGGGACCGGGATGCTTGCCTGGCCGTTGCAGAAGTACTTGTAGCGGACGGGCTCCATGCGGCTGCCTGTAGTTTGGATCAGGCAGATGAAGGCTCGATCCGCGCATGTGTGCAAAAGGTCTGCCGGGATTTCGGACGCATCGATATCCTGGTCAACAATGCCGTGACGCGGGAAGGTATGGCCGATTTGGGCATGCTGACAAAGGCCGGATGGGAGCAGGCGCAGCAGGTGAATGCCACCGGGCTCATGCTTCTCACACAGGCGGTAGTGGCTCAGATGCTGCAGCAGGGGTCGGGTAACATTCTGAACATTGGTTCCATACAGGGTGCAGTCGGGCCGCATTTCCCCATCTATGGCGATACTGGTATGACCAGTCCTCTTAACTATACATACGACAAGTGGGCTATGGTCGGATTCACAAAGTGGATTGCGAATCGCCATGGAAAGGATGGCATACGCTGCAACTGCATCAGTCCGGGCGGGTATGGTCCTGGAGTGGCCGAACGCATTGGTGAAAATGCGTTTACTGAGAACTATCGACGGCTTACGCCCCTGGGACGTTTTTGTGGCGAGGATGACATCAAAGGTGCTGTTGTCTATCTGGCTTCCGACGCATCGGCATATGTGACGGGCCACAATCTGTTGGTAGACGGAGGATGGACGAGCTGGTAGCGGCAGGCCTCGCAGCAGGGTAGTTAGACGAGAGGCTTGGAAGCAAGAAGGCCCGGCTTGAGGGATGGGTGTGCCGGGCCTTCTATGTATCGGTGTCTGGGCTGGTGCTTTTTATCCGTTTTTGATCTGAATGGTTACAGCATATGCGGATGGCAGCTGAGCAGGCATGGTAATGACTATCTTCCCAGCTTCGCTCTTCCAAGCCAGCGCCTTGTTGGCACCAAGCAGTCGGATGCGCGAACCTGCGGCGGGCATCACGGAGGCAAGTGAGATTGTTTCACCGGGCTTTGCATGCAGGATGGCGTAGGTATAGCTGCCGTCTTTGCTGACGGTGAATTTGGCATGTTCCCCTTCTTTGTATTGTTTGCGGGAGGAGGTCCCGTATATGGCTTCCCCGTTGATGCGCAGCCAGTCGCCCATGGCTTGGAGGCGTTCTACGCTGGGTACCGGGATGAGCCCTTCGGCTGTAGGGCCTACATTAAGCAGGTAATTGCCTCCTTTGGCAGCAATGTCTACCAGATTATCAATTAGTATCTGAGCCGACTTCCAGTTATGGTCGTTCTGCTTGAAGCCCCAGGTGTCATTCATGGTCATGCAGCTTTCCCAGTCGGCATCGGAAGCGCCTTCAAGGATTTCCTGTTCGGGCGTACCGAAGTCGCCCGCGGCGTCTTGGTATTTATTCATGCCTTGCATCCCGTCGCGGCCTTTGCCGACACGGTTGTTGATGACCAGGTCGGGCTTCAAGCTTCTGAGCCAGTTATAGAGGTCTTTACCCTGGTTTTCTGTCCATTCGGGTACCCATTCCCCATCAAACCAGAGTACGCCAGGGTCGTATTTCGTGATCAGTTCCTTTAGCTGCGGTTTCAGGTAGGTTTCCCGATACCTGGCCCAGTCGGGGTTTGGCGTATGTTGATGCGGGTAGTTTTTTTTACTTTCAGCATCGGGCTGGTGCCAGTCCATGATTGAGTGGTAAAAGCAGAGTCTTACACCGGCTTCTTTGCAGGCATCGGCCAGTTCTTTGAGGATGTCTCTCTGGAAAGGGGCAGCGTCGATGATATCATACTGGGTGATTTTGCTATCCCAGAGGCAGAATCCATCATGGTGCTTGGAGGTGATAACGATGTATTTCATGCCTGCATCTTTTGCGATTCGCACCCATTCTTTGGCGTTGAAGGAGGTCGGGTTGAATTGCTTCACGTAGGCTTCATAGTCGGGGATGGGGATCTTTCCATTGTGCATGATCCATTCTCCTATACCCTTGACTTCCTGCCCTTTATAGATGCCGGCAGGGACGGCGTAGGCGCCCCAGTGTATGAACATGCCAAGGGTGGCATCTCTCCACCAGGACATACGGGCGTCCCGGTCCGACTTGGATTCATGGATGAAGTCTGTCTGTGCCTGGCAGAGTGTCAGGCTGCAGACTAGCAGCAAGGTTATTGCATGTCTCATGGTAGTATCTTTCTATACGTAATTGAATTGATTATTCTGGTCGACAATTTAATGAATGGATTGGAATTACAACGATTCTCTGATGCTTTGTGATCAAGATAACAGGTAAGATCTGGAGGGTTCTCCGAAAACGGACTTGTCAGAATTGTATCTTGTGGCGTTGCGCATGGGGTATATTTTTTGTATTTCTGTTTACAAAAAGGAATTTAGATAGTAGCAATGAGTCGATATGTCCAATACGGGTGTGGCCGTACTGCGCCATCAGCATGGATGAATTTTGATGCTTCTCCATCCTTAATCATTCAGAAGATTCCCATTCTGGGTTGGTTGCTGCGCCCCAAGATGGATATTATTTTTCCTTCCAATGTCATGTATGGCGATATTGTCAAAGGGCTTCCTATTGCGCCCGGCAGTTGTGATGGTATTTTCTGTTCGCACGTGTTAGAGCACCTGTCTTTATCTGATTTTCGGATAGCCTTGCGGCATACTTATACAATGCTTAGGGATGGTGGGGTCTTTCGTTGTATTGTGCCCGATCTGGGGCATGCTGCCCGGGTCTATGTAATGGATATGGAACAGGGAGATTCATCTGCAAGCCTACGTTTTCTGGAAGGTACGATGCTAGGAAAGCATGGGCGAGTCAGGGGGCTGAAGGCATTTGCTCAAATATTCTATGGTAACTCCCAGCATCTATGGATGTGGGATGAATTATCTCTGACGGAGGAGCTTCGAAAGGCTGGTTTTCGACAAATTCGGCCCTGTCATTTTCATGACGCAGAGGATCCGATGTTTAAGGCTTGTGAGGAGTCTGGCAGGTTTGTAGATGCCATATCTTTGGAATGCAGAAAATAAGTGTACGCAAATGCCTTCTCATCCCTTTTTAATCTATCGTGTTGCAGTATCTACTTATACATGAACTTGTTTCGGACGTTTATTCATTATAGGAGAAATCTGCTAGTTCATATAAAGGCGAATGCCAATTCTTATTTTCAGCTTGTAGAGCAGCTCTTTAATCAGCCATACATGAAACTGGCTGTTATAGTCGGTGCCAAATGTACCAGAGGTTCCGAAGATGCGCGGGTAGTGCGGCAGGTAGCAGAATAGATTGTCCTTTTCAGCCAAGTAAAGGAGTGTTGCTTTATTTAGTGCATGCTCAAAATAATAATGTTCGGGGTCATTGATGCTTTCCTTGTACTGCACAAGGTACTTCTCATAGAATTCAGCCTTCGCGAGGAATATCTTTGCATCGCAAAATTTCATATTAGGGTAGAAGGTGATGGAAATGATATGTTTGGTCATGGTTTCATAGAAATCCATTATCTTCCTAATATTCAGGATCCTGTACCGGCCGGTGATTTTTATGATGTAGTGGGCATTTTTGAAAAACTCTGAATAAGCGATAGCATGCTCAATGATCTCCATCTCACTATAACCCTTTCCTCTGTGTTTTGTTTTATTTCCCTGGTAGGTCAAGACTTCTAGTCTGCCATTTTTGATGTCATCGTAAAAATATTGGGATATATCAATGCCACTGTTTTCGACGAATAAAACCCGGAGCTTTGTATTTAAGAGATAAAATTTAATGCAGACCAGGTATTCATGAAGTCGAATGGTTGGGTCCTGGATCTTGGTGCCATATGTGCCATTTGGATTGATGCACCCTGTTAAAAAAATAAGGTTTTGTGAAGCCATAAATAGAAGTAAACGATTTTCCGGATGTAGTACAATTAAAGGTAGAAGTGGGATGTTTAACTCCGGGTCAACAAGATATTTAAAAATTTTTCACCTTGCAACTGCCTTTGACAAACGAATCCATAGTACACATAAGCGTTGCACCCCCGGGTTCCTTGCTGTAACTAAGGAATATATATTTTTAGTATTCGGAATGTTTAGCCATGCGGTTTCCCGGTGATGCGTCTTTGGAATTCCTCAGAAGGGTAAGGTATCTGGCTACATTGCGACTGCCGGATGTAAAGGCCCGCTTTACTTCCATTTATCAGCATAATCTATGGGGTAGCCATGAGTCTGTCAGTGGCACGGGATCAGATTTGTCATTTACAGATCCTTTGCGTGCCTGGCTTATCTCTGCATTGCCCAGATATGGTGTCAGGATACTGTGTGACGCCCCCTGTGGCGACTTTCACTGGATGCAGCATGTGCTTCAACAATCCAAGGTGGCGTATTATGGATATGACATTGTGGAAGAACTGGTGGCCCAGAACAATGCCTTGTACTCCTCTGAGCACATCCACTTCACCGAGGCGGATATCCGCTCCGCAGATTTGAAAGCCTGTGATCTGCTTATTGTCCGTGACGTGCTTTTCCATCTCTCGTATCAAGACATTGGTATGTTTTTGGAGAATATCAGTAAACTCGATTACAAGTATTTGTTGACGACGACGAACATCGTCTCGCCGGTCTTTGAAAATTCCGATATCATAACTGGCGACTTCCGGTTGATCGATCTTTTCAGTGCACCATTTCATTTTCCCCGGAATGCTGTTTTGGAGTATGTCATGGATGGCCCCGCAGAAGATCCACTGCAAAAATGCATGGTGTTGTTGGCTAAAGAAGCCGTACCTGTATCATTGTCATAACTGACTTTCTGCAAAAATCTCTGGGGCTATTGCGTGAATGAGGGTTTGTTGATGAGGGATGAATCCGTATCCGCGTTTGTCTATTGAAGACCGGAAAAAAATTGACAATCCCTAAAGCGGGGGCTTGATTCGTTCTTAGGAGGAATAAATCGGGGGAAAAGGTGTTTTGAGCCTCCCTAAAAGCAAATAAGTGGCTGTATAACAACCACTTATTTGCTTAAAATTGTTGCCCGACCTGGATTCGAACCAAGACAAACAGAACCAAAATCTGTCGTACTACCATTATACTATCGGGCATCGCGACGTTGCGTTACAAAAGTAGTAATTCCTTCATTTCAGCCCAAAAAGGCATGGTGAAAGTTGAGGCAGGCTCATTCTGCCCGGAGGAGGAAGTGGTTCTTCTTTCCTTTGGACAGCAGCAG
>VGFQ01000025.1 GCA_016868815.1 Bacteroidota bacterium | reverse complement strand
GGCGTTGTTGCCTTGTATGTTCAGGCTTCCCGGGATATGGCCTGTGGCGAATGCGGCCTTTGGCCGAGTATCAATGAGGACCATGCCATTCGAAAGGGCGGTCATGGCTTCTGCCAGTTGGAGGCGTCGGAGGGCAGGAACGGAGGGCAGGAGGGGCCTGTCCACTTTGTTCAACTGCTTCATCATCGCAAAATAGCGGGGTGGCTCAGGCTGATCTTCCAGTAGGTAGCGGACAAAGCCGGCCTTATCGGTAGTGAAGCGGAAGGCCCAGTTGCGGATCTTCTCATAGCCGACGGTCGAGCTGGGGACGGCCCCCAGGGCTTTCCCGCAGGCGGAGCCCGCGCCATGCCCCGGCCATACCTGGAGGTGGTCAGGAAGGGCGGCGAAGCGGGCGATGGAGCGGTACATGGCATGGGCGCCGGCCTCCTGGGTGCCTTTCATACCGGCGGCTTTTTCGAGGAGGTCGGGCCGGCCGACGTCTCCGACAAAGACGAAGTCGCCCGTGAAGACCATGACCGGCTCGGGGCTTGCCGGCGTGTCGGTGAGCAGGAAACTGATGCTTTCAGGTGTATGCCCCGGCGTGTGCAGCACTTCGAAGCGGAGTTTGCCGACCTGGAAGGTGTCCCCATCGCGGAGGCCTATATGGTCGAAGGCATACTGCCAGTCGGGCCCTCCCTCCTCCGACAGGTAGAGCTTGGCTCCCGTGAGGGCGGCCAGTTCGCGGGCACCGGAGAGGAAGTCGGCATGGATATGCGTTTCCATGACATGGGTGATCTGCATCCCGTTCTGCCGGGCTACCTCCCGGTAGGTGTCGACATCCCGCTTCGGGTCGATGACGGCGGCCACCCCGGCCTGCTGGCAGCCAATGAAGTAAGAGGCCTGGGCCAGCGAGCGGTCGTAGATATGCTGGAAGTACATAGTTAGAAATTGAACCGTGGATGTGTTCTGCAAAGTAGGGACATGTATGGATTTTAGAAGGTGATAATTATCACAAGGCGATTCCCGGTGGATGGGTGGTTTCCTTATCTTCATGGACATAAACCTTCTGTGATGCGCTACCGACAGACCCTGGCCTCCGTTGTGGTGCTGTGCCTTGCCATACTCTCCGCCGCCTATATGGATCCCTTTCCTGCGAGTCCTACGCAGGCAGATGCTCCGATCATAGGCCGTTGGGACCTCACTGTGAATATGGGCTACAAGGTTGCCCCTTCGTGGTTAGAAGTCAAGCTCTCCGGGGTGAAGACGCTGGTCGGATATTTTGTAGCCGATGGCGGCAGTGCCCGCCCCATCTCCCAGGTCTCTTGGAAAGAAGGCAAGGTCAGCTTCAGCATTCCCCCGCAATGGGACCGGACCGACCAGCAGATGGTATTCGATGGCACGTTGACCAATGGACGTCTGTCCGGTACGATCCTCAGCAGCAAGGGAGAGAAACATACGTTCACGGGGGAGCGGGCCCCTTTGCTCCAGCGGGAGAAGCCGCCTGTCTGGGGTGAGCCCGTGGCATTGTTCAACGGAAAGGATACCAAGGGCTGGCATGCCGACCGCCCCGGCAACCAGTGGGTGGCAGAGAACGGAGTGCTGAAGAGCCCCCGGTCGGGTGCCAATATCATCACCGACGGCAAGTACCACGACTTCAAGTTGCACATCGAATTCCGCTACCCGAAACACAGCAACAGCGGCGTCTACCTCCGTGGGCGCTATGAGGTGCAAGTGGAAGACAACTGGGGCATGGAGCCCGCCAGCACCCTTTTTGGCGGCATCTATGGTTTCTTGACACCCAATGCGATGATGGCAAAGGCCCCTGGCGAGTGGCAGAGCTTCGATGTCACGCTGGTTGGCCGCCTTGTGACGGTGGTGGCCAATGGAAAGCCCGTCATCATCGAACAGGCCATCCCTGGCATCACTGGCGGTGCCCTCGACAGCCGTGAGGCAGAACCCGGCCCGATCATGCTGCAGGGCGACCACGGTCCGGTAGAGTACCGCAACATCCTGCTGACACCCGCGAAGTAGTGCAGATCATCTGCTGACTTTTTGAATCCAGGACGGCACGGATCCCTTAGGCCTGTGGCGTGGAGACGAGTGATGTAAACTATGCCAGGAATCTACGATGGTGGTCCGTACGAAAATATCCATGCAGCCGTAAACGGATCTTACAGGAGGGCCACTTGCTTTTCTTCTCCCCAGCGGCCAGCGGGAGATATGCTTTTGGATCTTGCCTCAGCGATGGCCTGCCGGCAAGTGCCTTGACAGGCTCTCCGCAACGCCCAGCGTGCAATAGCCCTTCGGCCTCTCTGCTTCTTGCAGCAGTTTTTGAAAGGCGGTTTGTTCGGGAAGGCTGAGTCGCTTTCCGGGGTCCATCCAGCCGGTATGCGTGAGCAAGAAGCTGGCGAGGCTGGACAGCGCAGAAGCATGCCCCTGGGCAGTGGTGAGCGATGGGTTGCTGGCAGCCATGCGGGTGACATCGGTTCCGAGGATCTGCCAGCGTTGCAATGTTGACCGCATGGCTGCCTTCCTGGCGGGGGTAGGAGCTGCCAGAAGGCTGTCGAGTTGAGCGTTGAAGTTGCGCAGCGTGCCAGGGTCGGCCACGGCCACATCGACCAGCTGGGTATAGGGAGCGTATTTGGTGAAGTTGTCGGCGGCATTGCGGCGATAGCCTTTGAGTGGTTCGAGATAGCCGACCAGTTCTTGCAGCGAGCCGATATTGGAAGTGCCGGACAGTCTGCGAAGCATCATCCCTGCGTTTTTGAGATGCGTCGAGCCGACGGCTTCGAGCTGAATGGAGAGCAGGTCCAGCCGTCGGTACATGTCGGCCACGTCGCGCACCTCGGCGGGCGACCAGAGCCGCTCTGCGATCGCGGCCGTCCTTGGCCAGACACGCGCGTCGAAGGTCTCCGGTGTGACGTGCTCTGTCCACATGGTGGCCTCCCCTCCTAGGATGAGCGTCTCTTCCGCCGGGCCCAGCAGCTTTTCGCCGGCCTTCACCTTGCGCAGGATTTCTGATTCGAAGCGGTTGAAGTTGGCTTCGCTGTCCGGGATGATGACGTTGTTGCGGAAAGGGATGGGGTCGTTGAGGTAGTGGTAGGCGGTCGACTGCATGAGGTCGATGTAATACCCTTTGGAGAGGATGCTGCGGTAGCCGTTCTTGGCGGAGGAGAGCAGTGCTTCCATGCCCCGCCACGACTGGATGACCATATCCTTGGGGACATCGGTGAGGACCAGTGCGGTGAAGTCTCCTGCTTCGAAGCGCGCCTTGGCGGTGCTGTCGTCGATCTCTTGCATGAGCACTTCATCCCATCCGATTGTCTTTTTTCCAGATGTTGCCAGCATGGCCTGTACGCGTCGGTTGAAGTGGTTCTGCAGGGCGACGGTTGACCGGAGGCCATAGGCCTGCATGAATCGCTGGATGGAGTCGTTGCGCTTCCAGTCGCGCCCGGTGTTCTCATCTCCCCCGATATGGAAGTATTCGTCCGGGAACAGCGAGGCCACTTCTGTGAGGAGGGTGTCCAGAAATTGGTAGACTTCTTCGCGGGTGGGGTCCATCGTAGGGTCGAAGACCCCCCAGTGGTCTTGTAAGACGTAGTCTCGCTTCACGGATGCGAGGTGTGGGTAGGCGGTCAGGATGGCGGTGCAATGCCCTGGCAGGTCGATTTCGGGGACGACGCGGATGCCACGCTGGGCCGCATAGGACACCAGTTCGCGGACCTGCTCCTGTGTCAGATAGGGACCTCCGGCTGCCAGCTGGTGCAGCCTTGGGTAGGCCTTGGATTCTATGGTATAGCCCTGGTCGTCGCTGATGTAGAAATGCAGGACGTTCATCTTCACCAGTGCCATGGCGTCCAGCGTGCGTTTGAGAACGTCCATGGGCATGAAGTGATAGGGCTGTGCGATGAGCAGGCCGCGCCAGGGAAAGCGTGGGCTGTCGGCTATCCGGCAGCCGCGCAGGTAGTAGCCGGACGCATCGCTGGCCAATAGCTGTAGGAGGGTTTCCAGGCCCCGGATGGCGCCGATGTCGGAGGCTGCGCGGAGGTGTACGTCTTGGCTCTTTATTTCAAGGGTGTAGGACTCATCCATCCCATGCTGCACCTTCCCTTGCTGGTCGGCTTGGATATAGAGCCTAGGGCTTTTCGGCCTGTCGGCAGCTGTCACGTTCCAGGTCTTGAAGAAGATGCCGGTGCGCTCTGCCAGTCGTTGCAGGAAGCGTGAGGCTTCTGCGTAGAGGCGCGTGTCGGGTGCTCCCGTGATGGAGATGGCAAAGCGGTTGTCGAGGCGGTGGCGCTCGCTGTTCCAAGCCATCTGGTGCGGGAGGGGCATCAGGCCTGCCGGCTGGGCGGCGGTCTCTGCACAAATGATCATGAGCAAGGCAATGCAGATGGCTGTGAGCAGGGAGTATTTTCTGAGATCTCCGTCTAGGTTGCGCATGGCTTATTATATGGGCTTACAAATATGGAATAGTATCAACAGCATTGCTGACCAACCATGCATAGGGGGTGCATGGTTTCAGCCGATGGCCTGTGCCAGGTCTTCGATGAGGTCTTGTATATCTTCGATGCCGACGCTCAGGCGTATCAGTCCATCATGGAGTCCGTTGCGGATGCGTTCCTCGCGGGGGATCGAGGCATGCGTCATGGTGGCGGGGTGGTTGATCAGCGATTCGACGCCGCCCAGGCTTTCTGCGAGGGCGAATACGTGGGTGGAAGAGAGTACCCGGGTGGCGGCATCGGTGTCGGGGTCCTGCAGTTCAAAGCTGATCATCCCGCCAAAGTCACGCATTTGTGTTTGCGCGATGTTGTGGTTGGGATGGTCTTCGAAGCCAGGCCAGTACACATGGGCGATGCGGGGATGTCTCCTTAGCCAGTGGGCGACGGCCTTTCCGTTCTCACAATGGCGTTGCATTCGGACGTGCAGCGTCTTGATGCCTCGGAGCACTAGAAAGCAGTCCATCGGCCCAGGCACTGCCCCACAGCTTTTTTGGATGAAATAGAGGCGGTCGCGCAGTCCGGCGTCGTTCATCATGAGGGCGCCCTGGATGACGTCGCTGTGTCCGCCGAGGTACTTAGTGGCGGAGTGCATAACGATGTCGGCGCCTAGTGTGAGCGGGTTTTGCAAGTAGGGGGAGGCGAAGGTGTTGTCGACGACGACGAGTGCGCCATGGCTATGCCCCAGCTTTGCAACCGCTGCGATGTCCGTGATGCTCATCAGCGGGTTGGTCGGCGTCTCCACCCAGATGAGCCTCGTCTTGTCTGTGAGGGCTGCGGCAAGGGTGTCTATGGATCGCATGTCCGCAAACCGGAAATGGATGCCGAAGCGTTCATGGACTTTGGTGAACAGGCGGTAGGTGCCTCCATACATGTCGTTGCCGCAGACGACTTCATCGCCGGGCGCCAGTAGCCTTAGTACGGCGTCGGTGGCTGCCACGCCCGAGCTGAAGGCCAAGCCGTAGCGGCCCTGCTCCAGCAGGGCATATGCCTCTTCGAGGGCTTGCCTTGTGGGGTTCTGAGAGCGGGCGTATTCGAAGCCCTGGTGGACGCCGGGGGCCTCTTGTACATAGGTGGACGTCTGGTAGATGGGCGTCATGATGGCACCAGTGGAAGGGTCTGGATGGGAGCCGGCGTGGATGCAGCGTGTATCGCGTCTCATGGGTTGAGTTGTCAGGCAAAGATGAGGAGGAAATCCGTCTTAGAGGAAGAGGGATGCGGTCCAGTAGCGCCAGTCGCGGTTGTCGAGTGCATAGGCCGCACTGGCTTGTACGGGGCGTTTGAGAACTTTGGGCGACAGCATCCCGGCGTCGACCAGTTTTGTCTGTCCTTTGCGGATGGCAGCTGCTACCTGTGGTGCTCGCATCCAAGCCCGCTGGGGCGGCTCAAAGCCTGTCTTTCCAGGTTGCCAGGCGATCTTTTCTCCGAGTGGCTGCTGGAAGGCTTGCCGTAGGATCCATTTGGTGAAGCCCTCTCGAAACTTGTAGTTGCTGGGCAGCGAGAAGGCGGAGGCGACGAGCTTGTGCTGCAGATAAGGCAGGCGGAGCTCTAGGCCATGGGACATCGCGTTGCGGTCGGCATACCGCAGCAGTTCTGCCAGGGGCCCTCCGCAGGCATCGTGGTAGAGGATGTCGTTCAGCTTTCGGATGACGGGCTTTTGGATGAAGCCTGCACCCGAGGCCCTGTCCCGGAAGGCCGGGGCGATGTCTGTATTGGACAGATGCCGGTGTCGGGCTCGGCTTTCCAGTCGTGAGGCGATGGTAGCTGGCATAAAGGCAGCGAGGCGGTGTTGCCATCCCCATGCCGGTAAGAAGCCGTGGCCGCGCAGCCGCTTCGCCGCTTGCTCGGCCCAAAGGAAGTGCCTCGATGCATACTCCTCCTGCAGATACCAATGGCTATAACGGGGGTAGCCGGCAAAGACTTCGTCGGCACCCTGCCCGTCGATGATCACTTTGACCCCCTGTTGCCTAGCCAGGCGATGAACGCAGAACTGGGCGTAGATGCCCGCTGACCCGAAAGGCTCTTCCTGGTGCCAGGCAATAGTCCGGATGTCTTCCAGCAGTCCCGATGCGTTGGGTGCGACGTGATGTGGGGTAGTGCGGAAAAGCCCCGCCCTATCGGTGATGGCGAGGGACTCGTCTTTGGCAAAGCCTGGAAAGACCGCGCTGAAGGAAGGCAAACGGGCCTCCTGGCCGATGGCAGCGAGGAGGCTGCTGTCGAGGCCACCGCTGAGGGCGATGCCGATGGGGGCATCGGTGCGCATCCGGAGTCGCATGGAATCAGTCAGCTGTTCGCGGATGGTGTCAACCGCCGTTGCTATATCGAGGTCGGAGCAGCCTTCTTTGTCGAGGTCCCAGTATCGCTCCAGCCGCAGCGATCGTTCGGAGGGTCGGAATTGCAACAGGTGGGCAGGTGGCAGCTGCAAGATGTCTTCCCAAAAGGTGAGGGTGGGCAGTTCGGGATGCGCCGTAAGGCCGAGGGTGAGGAAGTGCAGGAAGAAGGCCTCCTTTGGGATGCGCTGGATGCCGGCGGCCCATAGTGCCTTCATCTCAGAGGCGAAGGATAGCTGCCTGGACGACTCCTTGTAATGGAAGAAAAACGGTTTCTCGCCAAAGCGATCCCGCGCACACCAGAGGGTCTGCTCCTGGCCATCCCAGAGAGCAAAAGCAAACATGCCGTCGAAGCGGTCGAGACAAGAAGGCCCCCAGGCATCCCAGGCCATGGCCAGCACTTCGGTGTCGGAGGCCGTCTGGAACCGGTATCCCTGCCGCTGGAGTTCTTCGCGCAGTTCACAATGGTTGTACAGCTCCCCATTGTGGACGATGTGGTAGCGGCCGAGGCAGGACATTGGCTGTGCGGCTGCCGGGCGCGGGTCGGTGATGGCAAGCCGCCGATGGACAAGCCCGATGGGATGGCTAGCACTGATCGCTATGTACAGATCCTCTCCGTCCGGGCCCCGGTGCCGGATGGCGGCCGACATGGCCTTGAGGCGCTGGCGGAGGGTTGTCTCGTTTATCGGGGTGGCAGAGATCACGCCGGCAATACCACACATAGCATAAATGTATGTGATTCGGAGTGTTGTTGGGGGGATGTATTCTCGACGGGTTTGCTGGCTGCCGCTCTAGTCGCCCTTCAGCGTTTCTTTACACTTGTTCTCTAACCTGAGCTCAGCGTTCGAAAGATGCCGCAAAAGCAAGCACGTCGGGTATGAAGGCCCGGTAGCATGCTTGTAGGTGCTCCCGATGGGTATGGAAAAGCCCTATGGCAGGGAGGCTGTCATCCAGAAATTTGGCGCGGCGCACCAGTCCGCCAAAGCTCTTTTCCAGTCCCCAGGGAAAGCGGTAGTTGTACAGCCAGTTCTGCGACTTCATCCAGGGCAGCATTCTGGCGAAGGCTTCCGGCAGTATGTCTGTATGCGCATCCAGGGTTTGGTAGACTGATTGTACAAATCCGGCCAGGCTCTCCGCTGTGAAATGGTCAGCGTCCGAAGCGAGAAAATGGTCGTAGACGACATCTACGAAGGCGCTTGCGTAGAGTCTGTACTGGCTGCGGAAGATCTGTTTTGCTTCGCAGGTGGCAGGGTGCGTGTCAGTATAAGCGTCGATGGAACGGTGGAGGCGGATGCCCTTCCGAATCTCTTCGGGATAGGCATGTTGTCGGGCCCCTTTGATGAAGTCGCTCACCAGGTTGCCGACCGTGAGGCAGGGGTTGTTGAAGGAGAGGTAGGCGTGGGCAAGGTAGTTCACGGGGCAAAGGTAGCAGGTATGGGCTCGCTTGCCGGATTTGGACTAATTTCGTGCCCCAAATGTAGCGCATGAGCAAAGGTCCGGTCTCCGCCTTCATTCAACACCATTACCGTCATTTCAACGCCGCTGCCCTGGTGGATGCCGCCAAGGGCTATGAGCAGCACCTGCTAGAGGGTGGCAAGATGCTCGTATCACTGGCTGGCGCCATGAGTACGGCAGAGCTGGGCGTATCGCTGGCTGAGATGATCCGCCAGGGGAAGGTAGACATCATCAGCTGTACAGGTGCCAACCTGGAGGAGGATGTCATGAACCTTGTCGCCCACTCCCATTATAAGCGTATCCCGTACTACCGCGACCTCACCCCGCAAGACGAATGGGATTTGCTCGAAAACCACTACAACCGGGTGACGGACACGTGCATCCCGGAAGAGGAAGCCTTCCGTCGGCTGCAGCGGCACTTGTACCGCCAGTGGCAGGAGGCCGAGGCAAAAGGCGAGCGTTACTTCCCACACGAGTTCCTGTATAAGACCGTACTGAGCGGAGACCTGAAGCAGTATTACGAGATCGACCCCAAGGACAGCTGGATTGTGGCGGCGGCCGAGTGCAACCTGCCCATCGTCGTCCCGGGTTGGGAGGATAGTACGACCGGGAACATCTTCGCCAGCTATGTCATCAAAGGGGAACTGCAGGCGAGCACCGTGAAAAGCGGGATCGAGTATATGGTCTGGCTGGCCGACTGGTATCGTAGCCATAGCCCTGGCAAGGGTGTCGGCTTCTTCCAGATCGGGGGTGGCATTGCGGGCGACTTTCCCATCTGCGTCGTGCCAATGATGTACCAGGATCTGGAATGGCATGACGTTCCTTTCTGGAGCTACTTCTGCCAGATCAGCGACTCCACCACATCCTTCGGCTCATATTCGGGGGCTGTTCCCAATGAAAAGATCACCTGGGGCAAACTCGACGTCCACACGCCGAAGTATATCATTGAAAGCGACGCCACCATTGTGGCTCCCCTGATCTTCGCCTATCTGCTCGGATGGTGAACCTCTAGGGACCTTTTTCCGTCATCCATCAAATCTCCCTATATGAACCAGGCACTCGTACAGCGACTGGCCGGCGAGTTGGAAGAGATCCACTTATCCGGGCTCTACAAGCGGGAACGTCTGATCGAAAGCCCGCAAGGTCCGGAGATCTGTGTCGATGGCCGTCAGGTCATCAACCTCTGCGCCAACAACTACCTGGGCCTCTCTTCTCACCCTAAGGTGCTGGAGGCTGCCAAAAAATACATCGACCGCCGCGGCTTCGGGTTGAGCAGTGTCCGTTTCATCTGTGGCACCCAGGACATCCATAAGGAACTCGAAGCGAAACTTTCGACCTTTCTGGGTACGGAGGATACCATCCTCTATGCGGCAGCCTTTGATGCCAACGGAGGCGTTTTTGAGCCGCTCTTCCACGATGCAGACGCCATCATCTCCGATGAACTCAACCACGCCTCCATCATAGACGGGGTGCGACTCTGCAAGGCACAGCGCTTCCGGTATCTGCATAACGACATGGAAGACCTGGAGAAGCAGCTGCAGGCTGCTGCCTCGGCCCGCAGTCGCATCATCGTGACGGACGGCTCCTTCAGTATGGACGGTACCATCGCCCAGCTGGACCGGATCTGTGCGCTGGCAGACCGGTATGATGCAGCGGTGATGGTCGACGAATGCCACTCTACCGGCTTTCTTGGAAAGACAGGACGCGGCACCCACGAGTACCACGGCGTCATGGGGCGCATCGACATCATCACGGGAACCCTTGGGAAGGCGCTGGGTGGCGCTTCCGGCGGCTTCACCAGCGGGGGGAAGGAGGTTATAGACATGTTGCGCCAACGCAGCCGGCCCTATCTGTTTTCCAACACCCTGGCCCCCAGCATCGTCGGCGCCTCTATTGCCGTCCTGGACATGCTGAGTGAGACGACGGAGCTGCGCGACCGCTTGGAGTGGAACACGCGCTATTTCCGGGAGCAGATGAACAAGTCTGGCTTCGACATCCGTCCAGGCGATCATCCCATCGTACCCATCATGCTATATGAAGCAACCATCGCCCAGGAGATGGCAGACCGTATGCTGCAGGAAGGCATCTATGTGATCGGATTCTTCTATCCAGTCGTACCGAAGGGTAAGGCACGCATCCGCGTACAGATCAGTGCAGCCCATGACAAGCACATGCTCGACCGGGCCATAGACGCATTCGTGCGGGTGGGCCGTCTCATGGGTGTTTTGCAGTGAGGGATTACTCGTGATAAAACAAATGTTATGCGCTATTTATTCGTTCTTTTCCTTTCCCTTGCCGGCTGTGCCGTCAACAATGTCGATATCGATGAAAGCCTGGGCCGGCATTTCGAGCAGGAAGGAGCCCGCGGTACCTTCGGCCTTTTTGACAACAGCCGCGGACGGTTCACCATCTACGATATGGAGCGATTTCGTCAGCGGATTAGTCCAGCCTCTACCTTCAAAATCACCCATGCCCTTATAGGCCTGCAGACGGGCCGTCTGACGACTGATAGCACTGTCATCCCCTGGGATGGGACCCTTCGCGATCGGGCCGAATGGAATCAGGACCTCTCCCTATACCGTGCCTTTCGGGTCTCTTCCTTCAGCCATTTCCAGACGCTGGCCCGCTCGATCGGGCGGGATACCATGCAGTACTGGCTGGACACGTTGAAATACGGAAATAGGCAGATCGGTCGGCAGGTCGACTCTTTCTGGCTCAACAACTCCCTACGCATCTCTCCGGATGAGCAGCTGGGTCTGGTGAAGCGGCTATATTTCCGGCAGCTGCCTTTCAGGGCCAGCGTGCAGGAGTCTGTAAAGAAGATGATGATTCAGGAGAACAACGCTCAATACCAACTTGCCTACAAGACAGGACTTGGCAAGACCGGCCAAGACATGCCGATGGCCTGGGTTGCCGGCTGGATCGAAGAGAACCGTCATGTGTATCCTTTCGTCCTCCAGCTGGACATGCCTGCCAGCATGGGGGATGCCATCATAGAGGCCAGGATCCGCATCCTTCGTGCCATTCTCGAGGATATTGGATTCTTTCGTGGTAGAATGTGAGAGAAGGCTGGGTCTGACCCTGCAGCCTGTACCTTTATAATAGAAATCTTCAGCTCTATGCAACTGTACTGTGCATCTCTGACTCAGTACCGCCGTCTACGCACTCTGGAGGTGCGTGTCGGTGATCTGCTGCTCGGCAACGGTCATCCCATACGGATCCAGACGATGACGACCACCGATACGATGGATACTGCTGCCACCGTCGCGCAGACCATCCGTTGCATCGATGCAGGAGCAGAGCTGGTGCGCATCACGGCTCCCTCTCGCAAGGAAGCCGAGAACTTACAGGCTATCCGTGACAGCTTGCATGCCCGCGGCTACCGCGTACCGCTGGTGGCAGACATTCACTTCACGCCCAATGCGGCCGAGATAGCTGCGCGGATTGTGGAAAAAGTCCGCATCAACCCCGGTAATTATGTCGACAAGAAAAAGTTTGCCTTCATTGAGTATACAGATGCAGCCTATGCAGAAGAGATTGACCGTATCCGCGAACGCTTCATACCACTGGTCCGCATCTGCAAGGAGTATGGCACAGCCATGCGCATCGGTACAAACCACGGGTCGTTGAGCGACCGCATCATGAGCAGGTACGGGGATACGCCGATGGGTATGGTAGAGAGCGCCATGGAGTTTTTGAGGGTTGCTCGCGATGAGTCGTTTCACAACATCGTGCTCAGCATGAAGTCGAGCAATCCTCAGGTGATGGTGCAGGCATATAGGCTGTTGGTGCGTGAGATGGACGAGGAGTTTGGCGTCTGCTATCCGCTGCATCTGGGGGTTACAGAAGCGGGTGACGGAGAGGATGGTCGCATTAAGTCAGCTATAGGCATCGGCACCTTGTTGGAGGATGGTCTGGGCGATACGATCCGGGTGTCTTTGACGGAGGATCCGGAATTCGAGATTCCAGTATGCCAGGATCTTGTCAAGCGCTATACACGTCGCTTGGAGATGTTTGCCTCGGCATCTCCGATGCCTGACATCCAGCAGATGCCTTGGAGTTCTTTTGAATATCAGCGAAGGAATAGCCTGGCAGTGGGGAATATCGGGCATCGGCAGGTGCCAGTCGTGGTAGCGGATTTTTCTGAAAAAGTAGTCATTACGCCTACGACATTGCAGTCGGTGGGCTATCGATACGATCCGGAGACGGACAAATGGAATATCAGCGATGTGGCTGCCGATTATATTTATACGGGCGGTCAGGTGCCAGACTTTCCCTTACCTGGTACCTTACAAGTGCTATGTGACCTGGCTCTATGGGAAACCCTGCCGTCTGCAGAGCGGTGTTTCCCTGCCCTGACGGCAGACCGGTACATCGACATGAGCGAGCGTCCGACAGGCCAGCTCTGGGTGATATTCGATGTAGGGCATGTTACCGCATGGGAGACACTGACCGATGCGTTGCGGGGGGATAACCAGGTGATCCTGTGCGTTCATACTTCTCATCCCCATGCCATGCCTTCCATCCGTCGGTTTGTGGCAATGTTAGGGATGGCGGATGTGACATGTCCTGTTGTGATCCGGGTGATGAGTCCCTCGGCCACCGTGGACGAACAACTCATTCATTTTTCCACCGAGGCTGGCGGGCTTTTGCTGGAAGGCATCGGAGACGGCATCTGGCTGCGGCAAGAGGGTAGACCCGTGGAGAACATTCAGATGCGAGGGCGCACCTACTTGGAGGTGCAGGATAACCATCAGTTTTTAAACAATACGGCTTTCTCGATCCTTCAGGCCGCGCGCACCCGTATCTCAAAAACGGAGTATATATCCTGCCCGAGCTGTGGCCGCACCTTGTTCGACTTACAGGAGACGACAGCCAAGATAAGGGCTGTCACACACCATTTGAAAGGCATCAAGATTGCCATTATGGGATGTATTGTAAACGGTCCCGGCGAGATGGCAGATGCTGATTTCGGCTATGTTGGTAGTGGTCCTGGCAAGATCACCCTATACAAGGGAAAGGAGATTGTGAAGCGTTCTGTTGACAGCGACGTAGCGGTCAGCGAACTCATAGAACTGCTGAAGGAGCATGACGCCTGGATAGAGCCGTAGGTTGCTATATTGGGAATGACATATTTTCTCTCATAGAGGTAGCTTACATCACTAAGGATAAATAGTAAATGAGTTTCGCAATTTTCAATGGACTTTCTTTTTCAGGAGATGATCGATGGCCCGTTAGGGCTATTTTCATTGCCAGTTATTCTATCTTCATGTTGAATACCCAATTTCTCTGATGGTCTCGAGCGCTAAAACTAATAGGAACACCTTCGATATGTTTTTTTTGCTGACCTTGTCTGGCATCCTTGCCTTGTGCATGGGAAGGGATTGGATGTGGGATGAAGCAACCACCTATGAAAATGTCCTGCCAACAAATGTTTGGGAATTGTTTAGCTACCAGAAATTTAGCCTGGCAAACCATCATCTTATAAACTCTTTATATGTCAAGATACTTCAGTCAGTTGGCATCCGGCATGTATTCTTTTTCCGGCTGCTAAGCGTCACTGGATTCATTATCTTCTATTTCTCAAATATCCAGCTCTTTCGGATTTGGGATATCCGAAGGGGCTACATTTTTTTCTTAGTCCTGGCGCCATATTTCACATATTTTTCTCAGGCCCGGGGATATGCGCTCTCTATTGGCTTCTTATCCTTTTCCGTACTCAGTCTTGTTAAGTTTATTCAGTCAAGGGATGTGAGGTATGAATACTTACTGGTATGCTCTGCCTGTTTGTCTGCACTGTCTATCTTTTCTTTCTTTTTTGCCAGCGCCTCAGTCTTAGTTATATATGCTTTTGTCAAGTTTAGGAAAAGACTGGATATTCATTTCTTTTTTTGTACAATCATTTTTATTTTCATTAGTTTCTATATTTATTTTTCTGGAAATATCATTCAGGAATACGATCCGTATATCATCGGTTCAGACTCTATGCTGAAAAACGGGATGTTGTCCAGCATCCTTTCAGATTTCGCGCTTCAACAGGAGCTGGGCCTATTTCAATTTTATCCTTATTTAAAGCTGGCAATGCTGCTGACGCTGTTAGCTCCCTTAATCTATCTACCCTTATTATTTTGGAGAAAAAACTCTGGCAGAAGCCATATCGCATTTGCTAAGAGAGGGATTGCATTGATATTGATTGCTATCACAATAACCGGCATTTATCTAAGCCATCTGTTTTTCGGAGCGAAATATCCTTTGGGACGGGCAATTCTATGTTTACATTATCTGCTGATTCTGAATTCGATTCTTATTGTGTGTTATTATTATCCCTTTCGGCGTATCTATTCATTTCCATTTTTCTTTGTCATAGGAGTATCATGTTTCCAGGCCTATGCACTTTTTTCCGATTTGACAAAGCCGGGAATCGCCGATCATCTGAAAACGACGGGTCGGATGCCTTTATATGTGCTAGATTACGGAAATAACCCCAGTCTGGAACTTCTCAACCGGCTGGAAGGGATTCACAAAGAAAATATACATAAAGTAGAGACCGTACCGGAATTGGATCAGCTACTCGAGAGTGACCGTGTCCACACATCATATCTGCTATGCCCCAAGAGCCGTTTGGATTCAGTGAAATATCGATTTAATATTCTTTATCAAGGGAAAGACAACCTGTATCTCTTGAAAGAGGATGCTTTCTAAACTAGAGACGTATGCTTATGTGATCTAGCCATCTGCATTATTTATGGTTATAGATCTCTCCTGTTCGGGCAATATCATATTCAATGAACCTGGCCCGTATTTCTTCTTTCAAAAACATTTTATGACCTTTTATCATAAAGGAACTAAGGGCAATGCCATCTTTTCCTTTAGAATGGAAGAAGTGATAGGCATCTTCTTTGTTTTTTACTTTATGGTTTATGGGTACACCAGCTTCCATGACAGGCAAAATTATTCGATGGCAGTCAGATGATCCAAATGCATCGGTTAATGAGATTCTTACCTCTGATGGCTGGTACAGAAACATTTTAATTTTTCCCAATATCGTTTCTTCGCATTCTATTTCTAGATAAAGTAATTTATCTGATGCTGGAATCTTTACATCCGTATTTATTTGGATGATGGTATCAAGAAGTATATGTTCTTTTGATTGGTATTTGATAGCATCCTTCT
>VGFQ01000024.1 GCA_016868815.1 Bacteroidota bacterium | reverse complement strand
CTGTGACTAGCATGTAGAGAGTTGAATGTCTTCCGCACCAGGGAACTTGGTTTCAGTCATAGAAAAGTGACAGGATATCGAAAGGCTTGGCACCGTCCGGGTGCTACGCCGGAGCATGTGTGCTGACATTTACCTCTGTGATTAAAGTTTTGGAAGGCGGATGGCTGCTTTGAAGTTTGCCTGGTAGTAAGTGTTCTCGAGGCTTTCTATGATCACACCGTTTTTGATGGAGGCGTGAATGAAGCGATTATTACCGAGATAGATGCCGACATGCGTGGGACCTGGGCGTCGGTTGCTAATCTTGAAGAAGAGGAGGTCGCCCATCTGCAAGGCTTCCCTGGGGATTTCGATGCCAGCTTTCAACTGATCGGGGACGATCCTTCCGACTGTCAGGGAGTAGACTTCGTTGAGCAGTCGCCGGGTGAGTGCGGAGCAGTCGATGCCTGCCTTGCTATCGCCTCCCATGCGGTAGCGCACACCCATCCATTCTTCCATGAAGCGCAGCAGCTTCTCATTGGACAACTCTTCTACTGGGAGATCCAGCGTCAGGGCATATTTAAAGGCGAGGGGGTTCAGCCATTCGATGGTGTTGCCGGCGCTCTTGACGACAACGTCCAGCGTCTTCCCCAGGGTGGACAGGATGGAGGTATCAGTCGCGGCATGGCGTGCTGGCCGGCTGGACAGAGAGCTTTCGGCAAGGGCAGGAGACATAGATACCCCCCAGAGGAGTGTTATGAGGAAAATAATGCGCATGACGAAAATACGTAAGCAAATATAGTGCTGAATGGCCTGTGCTCCTAATAAATATACGCCATCCGACGGTGGATAAGCAAATGATGAGTTCAGACTCGTGGATATTGTTTTCATTCTGGATGAGGGGTCTTTTTTCTCCACGTATTGAAAGAGCACGCGGGCAGCGTGGGCTTCCATCTCGAAGGCCGGCTGGGTGACGGAGGTCAGGGAAGGCTGCAGCAGAGGGATATCCGGTGGTTGGAGAAGCTGAAGACTTAGAGCGATGTGAGGATATCGATGGACAGTTCGCGGCAGAGATTGTAGGTTGACAGTCAGCTTCTCGACACAATGAAGATACCGTTGGACCTTGGGTCTTGTGTAAGCAGGTACCAGATGGCTGCCCGGTTCGTATCCTCGTTGCCGTCGCAGAAGATTATTCGGTCAGGCGAGCATTTTATTTCACGTTTATGCAAGGCTTCGAGGAATCCTTGCTTACGTTTTTTATCGATAGAGAAGGTGTCGGAGAGTATGTGGAATGGGATGTCGCGGCATTTCTGTTGCAAGAGATGTTCGATGGTGCGAAAGGAGCTGGCAAAGTCGTTGGCGGTGACCTAGCAGACTCAATTACATCGCAGACCCAGTCATAGAACACGATGGGCACGGCCTACACCATCTGCTGGCTCATGGGTTCAAATTCGGCAGTAGTTTTCGCTAGAGACAAGATGACGCCGTCTACACACCTGTTCTGGAGGTGTCCGAGAAGGCTTTCCTCCAGAAATAACTGCATGACCTTACCTTGAGGGCAGCTGAAATGCCTTTAATTTGTCGCATCCTCCGGCTAACCCACGGTCAAGCAGATTTGGACGCCGGGTGATTTTTCCGCAACTTCGAAAACAAGCTTCCATAGCTGAGCATACCAACCGTCCAACCCTGCGCTTCCTGCGAGGAATACCCATCGAAACGACCTAAGCTAATACAAGCAACACCCTACATGCGCCACTTCCTTGACGAGAACTTCCTCCTCACCCATGCCAGCTCCCAGCAGCTCTACCATGAGTACGCGAAGGATATGCCGATCATCGACTACCACAACCACCTCCCGCCTGATGAGATCGCTGCCGACAAGCGGTATGACAACATCACCCGCCTCTGGCTCAATGGCGACCATTACAAATGGCGCGCCATGCGCACCAATGGCATTTCAGAGGAATACATCACAGGGACTGCCAGCGACCGCGAGAAGTTTCGCAAATGGGCAGAGACCGTACCCTTTACGATGCGCAACCCCCTCTACCACTGGACACACCTGGAGCTGCAGCGCTACTTCGGCATCTGCGAAACCCTTGACGGCCGTAATGCCGATGCAGTATACGACCGTGCCACCGCCATGCTACAGGATGATGGATTCACCGCGAGAGGCCTCCTAGAGCGTGCCCAGGTAAAAGTCGTCTGTACCACCGACGACCCCGTCGACACCCTCGAACACCACCAGGCCATCCGTGCATCCGGCTGGGGCATCCGCGTGCTGCCAGCCTTCCGGCCCGACAAGGCCATGGCCATCGAGAACCCCATCCCCTTCCAGGCCTACCTCGGCCGCCTGGAGGCCGCAGCAGACACGTCCATCGGTGACTTCGACCAATACCTCGACGCCCTCCGGAAACGCCACGACTACTTCTACGAACAAGGCTGTCGCGTAAGCGACCATGGATTGGAACACATCTATGCCGAAGATTATACCTGGAAGGAGGCAGCCCTAGCCTTTGCCCGCGCCCGCGAAGGGCAACTGCTAGACTCTTCCGAGATCAGAAAGTTTAAGTCGGCCATGCTTGTCATCTTCGCCGAATGGGACTGGGAGAAGGGCATGGTCCAACAGTTCCACCTCGGCGCTTTGCGCAACAACAACAGCCGCATGCTGGGCCGCCTCGGTCCCGACACCGGCTGGGACAGCATCGGAGACTACCCCCAGGCCGCAGCCCTCTCGCGCTTCCTCGACCACCTTGACCGCGACGACAAGCTCGCCAAGACCATCCTCTACAACCTTAACCCCGCAGATAATGAAGTGATGGCTACCATGGTCGGCAACTTCAACGACGGTTCTTCGCCCGGCAAAGTGCAGTGGGGATCCGGTTGGTGGTTCCTCGACCAGAAAGACGGAATGATCCGTCAGATGAACGCCCTCAGCAACATGGGCCTCCTCAGCCGCTTCATCGGCATGCTCACCGACAGCCGCAGCTTCCTATCGTTCCCCCGCCACGAATATTTCCGACGCATCCTCTGCAACCTCCTTGGAGAAGAGATAGAGAATGGAGAGCTGCCCAACGACATCCCCTGGATCGGACAGATGGTACAGGACATCTGCTACTACAATGCAAGCCGCTATTTCCAGTGGGAAGACAAGGCGGGCCATTCCTAAACCAATCTTCAAAGACACACTAAATAAATATAAGTACCATGCCTCAAAAAGTAGTAACCCTCGGAGAGATCATGCTCCGCCTCTCTACACCCGACTACAAACGCTTTGTACAGTCAGACAGCTTTGACGTCACCTACGGCGGCGGAGAGGCCAACGTGGCCGCCGCCCTCTGCAATTATGGACTGCGGGGCACCTTCGTCACCAAAGTTCCAAACAACCCTATCGGACAGAGCGCCATCAACCATCTCCGCCGCTACGGCGTCGACACCCAGTACATCGCCCGCGGCGGGGAGCGACTCGGCATCTATTTCCTCGAGACAGGCGCCAGCATGCGTGCTTCACAGGTCGTCTACGACCGGGCAGGAGCCTCCATCGCCGACGTCGACCCCGCAGCGTTCGACTGGGACGCTATCCTGGAAGGTGCCGACTGGTTTCATACGACGGGCATCACTCCCGCGCTGAGCGATAAAGCTGCCATCCTAGCCGAGACAGCCCTCAAAGCTGCCCGCACCAAAGGCATCACCACCAGCATAGACCTTAACTACCGGAAGAAGCTCTGGAGCAAGGAGAAGGCCCGCAAGGTCATGACAGAACTCTGCCGACATGTCGACGTATGCATCGGCAACGAAGAAGATGCCGACACCACCCTCGGCTTCCAGGCCGCCCAAACCGACGTCACCAAAGGCGAGCTGCACCTCGACGGCTACAAAGACGTATTTCGTCAGATGCGCGAGAAGTTCGGATTTTCCTTCATTGCCTCCTCCCTCCGCGAAAGCCATAGCGCCAGCGACAATGGCTGGAGTGCGCTCGTTTACGACGGCAACGACTTCTATCACACGAAGAAATATCAGGTACGCATCGTCGACCGTGTCGGCAGTGGCGACTCCTTCGCCAGCGGCCTCATCTATGGGCTCGTCACCGGTATGACCATGCCCGAGGCAGCAGAATTCGGTGTAGCCGCCAGCGCCCTCAAGCATACCATCCCCGGCGACCTCAACCACGCCACCCTCGCCGAAGTCAAAGACCTAATGAAAGGCGACGGCAGCGGCCGCGTTCAGCGATAGACCCCATACCACCCACCTGGAAACAAGTATCCATGATCATCGACACGATAGACAACGCCGACCGATACCTCGCCGTACACCCTCACTTCGAAAGAGCTTTTCACTATATCCGAGAGGACCTGCCAACGGCGCCTGACGGGAAAGGCGACATAACTGAGGGACTGAAAAGCATCATCAACACAGCCCCTGGGAAGACAGCTGATGTCAGTCTCTCCAAGTTTGAGTGCCACAATAGAAACATCGACATCCAATACTGCATCAGCGGAGTGGAGACCATCGGCTGGCGGCCCCGTTTCTCCTGCACACAGCCCAACGGAGGATACAGCGAGGAGAAGGATGTGCAGTTCTACCACGACGCTCCGCACACTTTCTTCCAGCTGCAGCCCGGCCAATTCGCCGTCTTCTTCCCCGAAGATGTCCATGCTCCGATGATAGGGGAGGGGGAGATCCGAAAACTCGTCATCAAAGTGTCCATCTGAACCTTAGGCCATTTCATCACAACCTGTCGCAAGAAAATCCCGACCCATGAGCCGCACACAGCAGATAGCAGACGCCATCATCGCTCAGGGCATCCTGCCCCTCTATTACCATTCGAGTGAAGAAGTCAGCCTGGAGACACTGAGGGCCATCCACCGGGCGGGCATCCGCGCCGTGGAGTACACCAACCGCGGAGAGGCCGCCCTCCACAATTTCTCCCAGATGGTGGCCCTCCGCAATGCTGAGATGCCCGGGCTACTGCTGGGTGTCGGCACCATCAAGAATATGACACAGGCCTCCGACTACTTGTCGGCAGGCGCCGATTTCCTGGTGAGTCCTGGTTTTGTGGCGGATGTGGCCGCCCACTGCGTGGCCCATGATATTTTCTATGCACCTGGCTGCATGACCCCCACCGAGATCATCGCGGCGGAGAACGCAGGCATCCGTTTTATCAAGCTGTTCCCCGGCAACCTACTCGGCACCGAGTTCATGACAACCATCAAAGACATCTTCCCAGCCCTGAAGTTCATGCCTACCGGCGGCGTCGATACCACGGCAGAGAGTATCTCCGCCTGGTTCAAATCGGGTGTCTGCGCCGTAGGCATGGGCAGTAAGCTGATCAGCAAGAAGCTCATGGAGGCAAAAGACTTTGTCGCAATGGAGGCCGACACCCGCAAGGTGCTGGAGACCATCCGGTCCGTCCGGACATAGCCTATCTTCACCCAAACCTGGCCCCAAGGCCCCAACCGATACCGAAGATGCAAAAAGCCATTGGCAGCTACCGCTGGACCATCTGCAGCCTGTTGTTTTTCGCCACCACTGTCAACTACCTTGACAGGCAGGTGCTAAGTCTGCTGAAGCCATCGCTGGAAGAGGAGTTTGGCTGGACCAACAGCCAGTATGCCGATATTGCCTCCACCTTCCAGATCATCTATGCCATCTCGCTGCTCTTTGCCGGCCGCATCGTCGACCGGCTGGGTACTAAGAAGAGCTACAGCTGGGCCATCATCCTCTGGAGCATCGGCGCCATCGTGCATGCGCTGTCGATCCCTATCGGAGAGGCGCTGTTGCCTGTCTTGGGATGGATTGGCATCGTCACCGTACCCGTCTCCGTCGTGGGGTTCATGTTCTCCCGGGCCATACTCGCCGTCGGCGAGGCCGGCAACTTCCCCGCCGCTATCAAGGCGACAGCCGAATACTTCCCCAAGAAGGAGCGCTCCTTTGCCACCGGCATCTTCAACTCCGGTACAAACGTAGGTGCCATCCTCGCACCGCTCTCTGTTCCGTGGATGGCCAAGGAATGGGGTTGGCAGTCGACGTTCGTCGTCATCGGTGCCATCGGCTTCCTTTGGCTCATCTTCTGGTGGATGTTCTATGAGCGTCCGGATGACCAGCCACGCCTCTCCCGCGAAGAACTGGAATACATCCGCAGCGACAGTGAAGAGGCTCCGTCGGCCTCGGCTACAGGGGCTGCTGGGAAGATCTCCTGGTACCAGCTGCTGGCGTACCCTCAGACCTGGGCCTTCACCTTCGGTAAGTTCATGACCGACGGCGTATGGTGGTTCTTTCTTTTTTGGCTGCCCGCCTATCTGAAGGACCAATACCACATGACCGGGACAGATATCATGCTGCCCCTCTCGATCCTCTACAGCATGACGATGTTCGGGAGTATCGGAGGCGGATTTTTTCCCGTGTATTTCATGAATCGAGGCTACAAGCCTTATGATGGCCGCATGCGTGCCATGCTGATGATCGCCTTTATTCCCCTGGTCGTACTCGCCGCTCAGCCGCTGGGTGGGATCACCTATTGGTATCCCGTGCTGCTCATCGGCGTCGGCGCCTCTGCCCACCAGGCCTGGAGTGCCAATATCTTCACGACGGTAAGCGACATGTTTCCCACCCGTGCCGTAGGCAGCGTTGTCGGCATCGGAGGGATGGCCGGTGGCCTGGGCGGTGTCATCATCACCAAGATAGGAGGCAGGCTCTTCGATCACTACAAAGCACTGGGACACATCGAGACGGGCTATACCATCATGTTTACCTACTGTGCTGTCGCCTACCTCATCGCATGGGTGGTGATGAAGTCGCTGGTACCAAAACATAAGCCCATCACTGATCTTTGAGGTGTCGAAACAGATGCGGCAGATGAGTAGGAAAAAGGAAAGTGACGTCCAGATGGCTGGGTCAGCTTGTAGGTAGATCCAGCACGACGAGATCAGTTGTTAGACGATGGCTTCGCTGATTTTACCGAGAAGGTCTTTTTCGATCATCTTCTCTGCCAGGCGGATCATATTCATGAAAGATTGCGAGCCCGAGATGCCATGTCCGATAATGATGGGCTTAGAGACACCTAGTACCGGTACACCTCCGTAGGTCTCGAAGTGAAACCGGTCGAAATAGGAATCTTGGATGTTTCGGCGGACGACGATGTCATGGATGCTTTCGGCTATCTTGAGGACGACATTGCCGGTGAAGCCTTCGCAGACGATGACGTCGGCCTTGTCGAGCAGGATGTCTCTCCCTTCGATGTTCCCGATAAAATGGATGCCTGCCTGTTGTTGGAGCAGTGGGTAGGCGGCTTGTGCCAGCAGGTTGCCCTTGCCCTCTTCCTCTCCGATATTGAGCAGGCCAACGCGGGGGGCTGATACGCCAAGGACGTGCTGCAGGAACAGGGTACCCAGCAGGGCAAACTGTGCTAAGAACTCCGGCTTGCAGTCGGCATTGATGCCGGCGTCGAGCAGGAATCCCAGCTTCCCGTTCTCTCGGGGCATATAGGCACCGATGGTGGGACGATGGATGCCCGGAAGGGCTTTGATGCTCATGAGGGCCCCCACCAGCATGGCGCCCGTATTGCCCGCGCTGATGAGGGCATCGATCTGGCCGGCTGCCAACTGGCCGAAGCCAACCGCGATGGAGGATGTTTTCTTCTCTTTGAGGGCCTTGGTGGGATGCTCGTGCATGTCGATCCGTTCGGGGGCATGCTCGAGGGCGAAATGTGTCGGGTCGAGTCCATGTGCTTCGAGCAAGGAGCTCAGCTCAGCAGTGTGGCCCAGCAGGACGAGCCTTTGAGCCTGACCGCCTTCCGAAAGGTATCGGGCGATGCCTTTGACAGCTTCCTGGGGTGCATAGTCACCTCCCAGCATGTCGAGTCCAATCCTCACCGCTGTTTAGGGATGGGTATGCCCGCATGGCTGAAGACGCTCCTGCCAGAGAATGAGCCGACAGGGGCGTGGCTGCCTTCGGGCATGCAGATGACTAGATAGGGGATTTTTCTGCGAGGACCTTACCCTTATAGATCAGCTTGCCTTCGCTGACATGGGCGCGGTGGCGGACATGGATCTCTCCGGAGAGGGTATCCTTGCTGAGGGTCACGGCGTCCACTTTATAGTGGGTCCTTCTCTTGGCACTTCTTTGCTGTGAGTGCCTGCGTTTCGGATTCGGCATGATTGTCTGTTTATGAGTTCCTGAATTTATCGAGTCCTTTCCAGATCGGGTTTTCAGTATGGGTTTCCGGTTCGGGCTGCTCCATTTGTTTGAGCACTTCCAGGGCGGCTAGGTTGCAACTGCCACCGCCGGCGTCTGCATCGCTGCACAGCCGTTGGGTGGGTACGCTCAAGAGGATGAACTCATAGAGCCAGTCGGCCACGTGCAGGTGGCTTTCTGTTCGGGATATGTAGAAAATGTCGGGATCCTCATCCTGTTCGTTGAGGGTGTCCGGGTCGTCTGACATCTTGACCACCATGTCAAAATCGTCCCACAATTGCTTGTGGATCGGGTTTCCGCACCGATCGCAGGCCAGACCAACCGTGCCCGACACTTCGAACTTCAGTATGAGGAAGTTCGTGTGTTTATCCAAACTGAGCCGTACATGCGCCTGGCAGTCCTGGAACTCTTGGGCGGGGCGGTCGGCGAAGAACGCGTCGTCGACATCGTAGTCGAACACGTGCACCCCTAGTTTGAGGCCTACGAAAGCGATGTCGAAGTCCCGGTGGCCAGACATGTGCGTGTCTTTTTGGGTGGGCAAAGGTACCTTTTTCACGGGATTTGGCAAAACCACCCCATGTGAGCCTTCCGGTGTACTTTTAGGCATGCAAGGGGGCGGCCCTTGGACGGGTAGGTCTTGGGTGCGTGGGGGCTTGATGGCCCTTGCACTGTCCGTATATGTATGCTCGCTGGATGCCGATGTGGTGGAGCGGTACTATTCCCGGGGGGTCTATCCCTGGGTCGCGGGCTTTCTGGGTGCAGGCGTAGGCTGGCTGCCGTTCAGTCTGGGCGACTGCCTCTATGCACTCGCGGCTGGCTGGCTGCTGGTCGCCGGCTGGCAGGGGTTTCGACAGATGCGTCGCATCGGACGGGGCAGCCTTCCCCGGCTCTTCTGGTCAGGGTTTATGGCAGCGCTGTGGGTGTATGTCTTCTTCCAACTGCTCTGGGGGTTGAACTACGACCGGCCCGCCATCGACCATCACCTGGGTCTCGATCCTCGGGCCTCCGATACGGCGCTGCTGCCAGCACTCACCACCTCCCTATTGAAGAAGGCGAATGCCTATGCCTCTGCCGGGCTGCGACAGGAGCAGACCTCCAGATATTTGTATCAAAAGGCTCGCCTTGGCTATCTGAAGGCTCGCGATAGCTTTCCGGCCTTGCAGGTCCCGCATTTTTCTTTTAAGCCTTCCCTGTTCGGGGTGGTCGGCAACTACATCGGGTATTCTGGATATTTCAACCCTTTCACCGGCGAGGGGCAGCTGAATACCCATACGCCCTCGTTTGTGCATCCGTTTGTGACCTGTCATGAGCTCGCCCACCAGCTGGGATATGCCCGCGAGCAGGAGGCCAACCTGGTTGGCTTTCTGGCAGCTCGTGTCAGCCCAGAGGCTTCCTTTCGCTATGCGGCCTACCTGGAGATGTTCCTCTATGCCTACCGCGACTTTTATCGGATCGACAGTGCCGCTGCCCGTGAATGCTATGCCCAATCCAGTCCGGCTGTGAAAAGGGATATCCAGGCCCTCCAGGATTTCCAGCGGCAGTACCGGACGCCCTTTGGCTTAGCCACGGACTGGTTATATGACCACTACCTGCGTTGGAACGGGCAGCCCGAGGGTCTCCGCGCCTATGGGCGGGTGGTAAGTTGGCTGTTGGCCTTATACCGACAGGAAGGCGGTTGGCGATCGGGGGATACAGCAGCGGCCTTCAAAATAGATTCTTCCACATCATACTCTCCACAGGCTTTCCCCCCTGTCCGCTGTATTTTGCGTTCAGCTTCTGGCTGTACTTGACGGCTATCTTACCGTCCACCGGGAAATAAATCAATTGACCGATTGGCATCCTGGGGTAGATACGCACCGGCTGTTTGACGGAAATCTCCAGGGTCCAGTGCCCGCAGAAGCCTACATCGCCCTTGCCGGCCGTCGCGTGGATGTCGATGCCCAGACGGCCGGTGGAAGACTTGCCCTCCAGGAATGGCACATGCTCATGTGTTTCTGTGTACTCCTCCGTGACACCTAGGTAGAAGATATTGGGGTATAAGACAAACCCTTCCTCAGGGATCAAGAAATGATCGATCTCATTGTGCTTCTTTGCATCGAGGAGATGATCTTTATAGGTAGCCAGGTGCTTGCCAAGGTGCACATCATAGGAATTGCTGCCCATGCATTCCGCGCGGAATGGGTCGATGCGGATGCTGCCTTTGCTGATCTCTTCCAGGATACGTTCGTCTGATAGAATCATGCCTTCATGGTTTCAAGATGGTGAAGAGGCCTGCCGTCAAGACCCTTTGTGTCTAATGGGATGCTTTGATTTCCATCCTTTGGGAAAAACCCGAAATTCGTGCTTCACCGTGAGGGATGCCCGTCTTTTTTCAACAAGATATCAACCCCGGAGCAAAACTCGCCCTCTGGCGAATCGAGGAGGCACCTGAATTTTTCCTGGAACGCGTGCCTGTCCCCGTATTTCATCAGTCTCCTCAAAAACGATTGCAGCATTTGGCGGGCCGATATCTCCTGCAGTATCTGCAGCCTGGATTCCCGCTGGGTTGCATTCTTGTCTCGATGGCAGGCAGGCCCTATCTGGAGCATTCCGACATCGACTTCTCGATCTCCCATACGGGGCATACCGCAGCAGCGATCATCAGCCTAAAGGGCTGTGCCAGCATTGACGTCGAAGAGATCAGACCCCGCATCGGTCGCATCATGCCTCGTTTCTTGCATCCAGAAGAACGCTCATGGGTGGAGCGGCATGTCCCACCTACTTTTCTGGAGCCAGCCACCGGCCTTGCACCTTGGTGGCTGCCAACCCTGCTCTGGAGTGCGAAAGAAACAGTCTTCAAAGCACAGGCTGCTGGAGCAGTATCGTTCCAGCGGCACATTCGTTTTGAGCCCTTCGATCTGCAGCCGACGGGCGAAATGACTTTCTGCTTTTGCAAAGATGAGCCGATATCTTACCAGGTTGGCTATCGATGCTGGGATAACCTCTGTCTTACATGGCTTGTGTCAGATGCTGTCCGAAAACGCTAAAAAAAAGCCCGGCAAGACATGTCTGCACCTGCCGGGCTTACATCCATGCATTTGGATTATTTCATGGTAGCCAGGAGTTTCTCGTTTAGTGCGACGTAGTCGGGGTTCTTGGCAGCGGTGGCTAGCTCAAGCGACTTTTTGGAGGCCGCCATCGCATCCGCTTTACGGCCCAGTTTCGCCAGGCAGCCGGCCTTCTGATACCATACCCAATATTGGTTAGGGTTTATCTCCGTTGCTTTATCGAACCACTGGGCGGCTTTGTTCAGATCTTTGCCATTCTCCACGTAGTACTGGGCAGCCGCGGCATAGGGGCGGTTGTCTTTGTTCATAGCGTTTTCAATCTGTGCCATCACCCGGGCTTCTACATCCTGGCGGATAGGCAGTGTCACGGCCGTCTCCTCCCAAATCATCATGAGGTCGATGGAGTTGGAGGTGACGTTGGAAAACATCATGGTGAAGGTCTCGATACTGAACGGCAGGCTCTGTGGGTTGGCCTTCACCCGTACGACATCCATCTCGGGTTTGTAGGCAGAGGGGCTTGTGACATCCAGTTGTTTTGTGAGGATCACCGTCCATTCCCCAGCATTTGGGATGGTCAGCAAGCCGTACTTGCCGGCCGGCACTTTTTTATCACCTACCCAGACTTCATCTGCGAAGTTGATCGTCGTGGCGCCGTTGGCACCGGTGCGCCATACGGAACCATAAGGCACCAGATCACCATAGATCTTCCGGCCCTTCATGTTGGGACGCGAATAGCTGAGGTCGATGCTGGTGAGACCAAAGTCTTGCTTGATCGACTGGGAGGTAGAGGCGGTTGGCGTACGGAGGGGCTGGGCCTCGGCTGTCCATGCCGACAACGCCAGGATGCTCAAGGTGATCAGTTTATTCATGGTTGAATGATTTTTGTAAAAGTAATATAAAGTTTTTCCAGGAGAGAGGCTGCCTCCAGGCTCGGTTTATCCTGGGCTTTTCGGCAAATGCCCGTCCGGTTCAGCCCCACCTGTTCGGGGCCCTGCAAAGGAAGGGTGGTATCGCAGGAGTGTTTCCTGTAAGAATCTTCGGTCGAGGTGGGTGTAGATTTCTGTGGTGGTGATGCTCTCATGGCCAAGCATCTCCTGTACGGCCCGGAGGTCGGCACCACCTTCTACCAGATGGGTGGCGAAGGAATGGCGAAGGGTGTGGGGAGAGATGTCTTTTCGGATGCCGGCTGCGTGGGCAAGGTCCCGGATGATATAGAAGACCATTACGCGGCTCAGGGAACGGCCCCGGCGGTTGAGAAAGACATGGTCGCCATAGCCCGTCACAACGGGCGCCAGAGGCCTGACAGTCTCGAGATAGATTCGCATGTGTTTGATGGCATCCCTTCCGATCGGTACGAGCCGCTCTTTGTCGCCCTTCCCTCGGACGCGGATGAAGCCGGTTTCCAGATACAGTCCCGACCGCATCAGTCCGATGAGTTCGCTGACGCGCAGTCCACAGCTGTAGAGCGTCTCCAGCATCGCACGGTTGCGCACCCCTTCGGGCTTGCTATGGTCGATTTGTTCCAACATACGTTGGATCTCGGGATAGCTCAGGGTGTCGGGTAGCTTGCGCTTCAGCTTAGGCGCCTCCAGCAACTCCGTTGGGTCGTCGGTACGCACTTCTTCCATCCTGCAATAGGCGAAAAAGGCCCGGAGCCCAGATAGGATCCGCGCCTGCGAGCTTTCCGTCATGCCTAGCTCCGCAATCCAGCGAAGGAATTGGCGCAGGGTCTCTGATCCCACTTCGCCGGGGGTCGTGGCCAAGTTTGCTGCCAGCAGGTATTGCGTCAGCCGCTCGACGTCGGCCCGATATGCATCAATCGAATGCGTGGATAGGCAGCGCTCTACCCGGAGGTAGGCTTTGAATCCTTTGATGTACGGCTCCCACATGATGAATTAGCAGTAATAGTCAGGGCCAACTTTCGATGGGTTGTTTGGCTTACTTTCGCTGCAAGGTACATTACGTGAAAAAAGAATCGATGCAGCCGGTCAACCTGAGGGCCTTTCACGCGAAAGTAAAAAAGCATGCCAAGGGTATGCGGGCTTTTCTGACACGTGTAGTCAACAAACCACCCCGGAAGTTGGAAGCCACCCTGGCGGTGATCGACCAAGAGGTCTGGCAGGAAGTGGACTGCCTCAGCTGCGCAAATTGCTGCAAGAAGATGACTCCTACGTTTACGGATAAGGATGTGGTGCGCATCTCAAAGCACCTGGGAATGACAAAAGCCGCCTTCCAGGAGAAATGGCTCTACCTGGACCGGAGTGACGACTGGATAAATCGTCGGCAGCCCTGCCAATTCCTAGATGGCAAAACGAATATGTGCAGCATCTATGAAGTGCGTCCCTCCGACTGTGCCAGCTTCCCGCACCTAACGCGCAAACCGTTTACAGACTACCTGCCATGGCACCGGCAGAATATACAGTACTGTCCGGCCACTTACCGGATGGTGGAAAAGCTCCGCGAACGCCTGGCTACTCTGCAGCCCCGGTAGGAGAGAGATTTAGAGGTACACGTCTTCAATAAAAAAGTAGGTAGGTGGTGCTCCCGCAAAGAGCCGGATCGAAAGGATGTCGAACCGGATGCGCTTCCAGCGCTTGTCTCGCGCAATGTATTCTGTGCCTGCGGCAATCAAATGCCTGAGTTTTTTTCGGCCCACCTGTTGCTCCGGATGTCCATAGCGGGCAGACCGCTTGGTCTTCACCTCTACGAAATGCAGCACGCCTTGCCGGGCGGCGATGATATCTATCTCATAACGGCCCGTCCGCCAGTTTAGGTGTAAGATCTCATAGCCGCTCTCCAGCAGCCAGGCCGTGGCCAGTGCTTCCCCAATCGCCCCCACCCTCTGTCGACTCCCTTTCATCTCCTACCGTAAGCCCTTTCATAAATGTAGCCCATGGTGTATTTTGCAGGAAGTGTCATTTCACTGGACCTATGATTCTTTCATCACGATTGGTTCGTCAAAACCACCCTACAGCATGTATCTGTTGGAAGGGGTGATTCAGCCATATCCCTGGGGTGGATACGAGTATATCCCCCGTCTCCTGGGAAGGCCCACCGGTGAAGGTCGGCCTGCGGCAGAATATTGGCTGGGGGCACATGCGGGCGGTCCTTCGACCTTGCGGCTCTCTCCCACAGCTACTACGACCTTGCCGAACTTCATCCGCTCCAACTCCCGACGATACCTCGGGCCGGCCGTGGCGGCTACTTTCTCTGACCTTCCGTACCTGTTGAAAGTCCTAGATGTCTGCGGAATGCTCTCCATCCAGGTGCATCCTACCCGCGAGGGTGCCCGGGAGGGCTTTGCTCGAGAGAATGCGATGGGTATCCCGCTGGATGCCCCCCATCGCAACTACCGCGACGAGAACCACAAGCCGGAGGTGATGGTTGCCTTGAGCGAATTCTGGCTCTTGCATGGCTTCCGGCAAGACATACAGGGCAGCTTGTCTGTGGTCCCTGAGTTTGCAGGCCTCTGCCCTGTCTACGAGAAGGGCGGCCTGGAAGCCCTCTACCGGCATATCATGGAATGTCCTCCTGAAACGGTTGATGCCTACCTCGAGCCCCTCGCTCGTCGCCTCGTGCCACTGTATGGGCAAGGGCTTTTGGAGAAGTCGGGGGCCGACTTCTGGGCTGCCCGTGTGCTGGCGGCGTCAGCGCCTGGCTTTCAGGGGCTCGATCGGGGCGTCTTTTCCATCTATCTGTTCAACATCGTCCATCTGCAGGCTGGCCAGGCCATCTTCCAGGGGGCAGGCGTCCCCCATGCCTATCTGGAGGGGCAGAATGTAGAGTTGATGTCTAACTCAGACAACGTCCTTCGGGCTGGCCTGACGCCCAAGCACATCGACATCCCGGAGCTCATGAAGCACACTGTCTTCCGTCCGGTCGTGCCGGACGTTATGAACGGCCTATCGGATCAGGCGTTGACCCGCTACCCTTGTCCTGTTGCTGACTTCTCCATCGACCACTTATCCCTTGCCGAGGGAGAGGTCTATGTTCCATCCGTCTCTGGTCCCGAGATCTGGCTGCAATGCCAGGGAACGGTGGAATGGGAGGGCCTACGCCCCCTGCAAACCCGCATGGGACAGGCGGTCTTCCTCTCCCCGGGGGAGCCCTGCCAGCTGCGCGCACGGCAGGCTGCCTCTTTATTTCGGGCCTATGTTCCCTAGCCTGTTCACAGGCTGAGGAAAAAAAGCGTGATAGCTGCCGGGGGATCGGCTATGGGAAATGTCTATTTTTGCCTCAGAAAAGCTTATTCGATGATGAAATCCTGGAAAGAAAGTCTGGCTCCGCTAGTGATGCTGATGTTCACAGCCGCCCTCTATCGCGTTATGCCCGGCCGGATACCGGGTTTCGCCCCACATATCGCGATGGCTCTTTTCGGAGGTGCCGTCCTCCGCGACAAGCGGGTAGCCTTTGCCCTGCCGATCCTGTCGTTGCTGTTCTCTGATGCCCTGTACCATGTTTTATACATCTCTGGCTTTTCTGTTATCCCTGGCTTCTACAGCGGGCAGTTGTTGAACTACCTCCTGATCGGCTCGCTGACGTCCATTGGTTTCTTCATCCGTCGCGAGAGCCCAGTGCAAATCCTGGCGGGTTCTGTCGCGGGGACGCTTATCTATTTCTTACTTTCTAACGGCTGGGTTTGGCTGGTAGGCGGAGGATGGGCGCGTCCCAAGACCATGGCGGGGTTGTTGCAATGCTATGCCGACGGGCTTCCATTTTTGCAGACAAGCTTAGCAGGGACTCTGGTCTTCAGCGCTTTTCTCTTCGGAGGGCTTCAGCTCTATGGCCGCTATTTCAGCCGCCGCGTGACTGCCTAGGCCCGGCTCCATATTTATCAACGGAATTGCACTGCCTTTGCAGGCTGGATACGTCTGCTGACCATCGACGGCAGTAAGAGCACCAGCAGGCATATCAAAAATGTTCCTGTGATCACGGCGGCGACCTGCCACCAGACGATCACTACCGGGGCACGATCCATATAGTAAGCCTGTTCGTCGAGCCGTATGAAGCCTGTCCGTTGCTGCAGCCAGGCGATGCCCAGTCCCAGCGACGTCCCCATCCCAATGCCCCAGCCCATGATGAGTGCCCCATGAGTAAGGAAGATCTTTTGCACGCCCCAGTCGGACATACCCAGTGCTTTGAGGACGCCTACCATACGGGTACGTTCCAGCACGAGTATGATTAGGCAGGTGATCATATTGATGGCGGCAACTAAGGTCATGACGGTGAGCAGGATGTATTTGTTGGTGTCTTGCAGGTTCAGCCAGTCGAAGATATCTGGATGGATATCCCGCAGCGTCTTGCTATCCCAGCCCTGTGGTAGATCTTGGTAGATCCGGTCGGATAGCCTATCCATCGCCGCGGGATTTGTCAGCACCACCTCATAGCCACCGATCTGAGCGGCGGACCATCCATTGAGGCGCTGCACCAGTTGCAGGTCGCCAAATGCAAAGGTCTTGTCGTAGAGATCAATGCCGGTGCGGAACAGCCCGCAGACCCTGAGTTTCCTGGTGCGTGGCTGGCTTTCCATCGGTCGGATGAAATAGATCAAGAGGTCATCTCCCACCTCTACATAGAGCGAGCGGGCAATGGCTTCCGACAAGACGATCTCGCGGCTCCTGCTGCTATCGTCTGGCAGGAGCCAGCGCCCATTCGTCAGGAAGGCATTCAGGGATGGGAACCGGTAGTCTGCTTCCACTCCTTTGAAGAGGACGCCTTCAATGCTGCCCTTGGCATTGAGGATGGCCGACTTGGTGGCGAAAGCCTCTACGTTGGCGACGTAGGGAAGTTGGGCCACCTGCTGTTCGACACGATTGCTCCGGTCCATCGGCGTCTCCTCGGCCACATTGACTTTATAGGCTTCCAGCTGCTGGATACGGATATGTCCCCAGAAGCTGAAGATTTTTTGAGCAATCACCTCCTGGAAGCCATTGATGAACGCAAGGGATAGGATCATCGTCGCTACACTCAGCGCAGTGGCAACGACAGCCAGCCGGATGATGAAGCGCGAGAAAGACCTCTGGCGGTTCCGGGCAATGCGGCCTGCGATCAACAGCGAAGTATCCAATGGTAAGAAGTAGGCGTTCTCAAAGATAACGGATTGCCGGCTAGGGCAGGGGTGTATCCATTCTCGGGGGTGCGTATCTTTGACTATTCCATGCGACTGCTGCCACTACTAATTATACTGCTCCTCCTCGGCGCAGGACTGCAAGCTCAGCGCGCCCCAGACCGAATCTATCGTCCGGGAATCCTCAGCGTGAAACTATGCCCTGCCGGACGACCCATCGACTATCCCATCCTACGGCTGCAGTCGAA
>VGFQ01000023.1 GCA_016868815.1 Bacteroidota bacterium | reverse complement strand
GGTGACGAAAAAACCCTAGGACCTGCTGCCCAGCACTTTTGCCTGCGGCGCATAAAACAACTTCATCCACTATTTTCTCTATATCAATCGACTAACCCATGGACCTCAGCATAGTCATCCCGCTGAAAGATGAGGTGGAGTCGCTCCCCGAGCTGGCGGCCTGGCTGGAGCAGGTCCTAGACCCGCGGGGGCTGGACTATGAGGTCGTCTTCGTCGACGACGGCAGCACCGACGGCTCCTGGGAAGTCATCACGCGGCTGCGGGCCGCCAACCCGCGGGTGAAAGGGCTGCGCTTCCTCCGCAACTATGGCAAGAGTGCGGCGCTGAATGAGGCGTTCCGGGCGGTGCGGGGGGAGGTGGTGGTGACGATGGACGCAGACCTGCAGGACTCGCCCGAGGAGGTGCCTGAACTTTACCGCATGGTGCGGGAGGAGGGCTACGACCTGGTGAGTGGCTGGAAGCGAAAGCGGTACGACAATGTCGTCACCAAGAACCTGCCTTCTAAGCTCTTCAATGCCATCACGCGCCGCATCTCTGGCATCCCACTGCACGACTTCAATTGCGGCCTAAAGGCCTACCGCCGGCGCGTGGTGCAGCAAATAGAAATCTATGGAGAGATGCACCGCTATATCCCTGTGCTGGCCAAGTGGGCCGGCTTCCGCCGCATCGGAGAGAAGGTGGTGGAGCACCGAGCGCGCAAGTATGGCCGCAGCAAGTTCGGGCTGGAGCGGTTCATCAACGGATTCCTCGACCTTGCGACGATCGTCTTCATCGGCAAGTTCGGCAAGAAGCCCATGCAGTTCTTCGGCCTCTGGGGCACGCTGTGCTTTGTCACCGGCCTACTGATCAGCGGTTACCTGGTGGCGTCGAAGCTGCTCGACAGCGCCTATATGTTGACCAACCGGCCGGCCTTCTACCTGGCGCTGGCGGTGATGGTCATCGGCATACAGATGTTTCTGGCGGGCTTTGTGGCGGAGCTGGTGTCAAGGAATGCGGTCGACCGCAACCAGTATGCCGTCGAAGAGCGTCTGGGGCTGGAAGATGCCGAAGGCCTTCTGCCTGGCAACCGTTGACGCCCATGCCGCCCGTCGTCATCATCGGATCTGCCTATCCCCTGCGCGGCGGCGGGCTTGCGACCTTCAATGAGCGGCTGGCGCGGGCCTACCTGTCGGCCGGCCGGGAGGTCATCCTCTACACCTTCTCGCTGCAATACCCTTCCTTCCTCTTTCCCGGTCGTTCGCAGTATTCAGAGGAGGCGCCTCCGACCGACCTCGATATCCGCGTGCGCATCCACACGTTGAACCCGTTCAACTGGTGGCGGGTGGGGCGGGAGATCCGCCGGCTGGCGCCGGCGCTGGTGGTCGTCCGCTACTGGCTGCCGTTCATGGCGCCCTGCCTGGGGACGATCCTGCGGGGGGTGCGTCGGGCGCCGGGCGTCCGCGTCGTCTGCATCGCCGACAACATCACGCCGCATGAGCGGCGGCCGGGCGACCGCCTGCTAACGGCTTATTTCCTCCGACCCGTGCAGGCCTTTGTGACGATGAGCCAGTCGGTGATGGACGACCTGCGGCACTTCGAGCCGCGGAAGCCAGCGCTGCTGGTGCCGCATCCTTTATACGACAACTTCGGTACGCCGATGCCGGCAGCAGAAGCCCGAGCCGAGCTAGGTCTGCCGGCAGAGGGGATGCTGCTGCTGTTCTTCGGCTTCATCCGTGCCTATAAAGGCCTCGACTTGCTGCTGGAGGCCATGACCGACGCACGGGTACGCGCCCTGGGCCTGCGGCTGGTGGTGGCGGGAGAGTTCTATACCGACGAGGCGCCCTACCTCGCGCAGGTGGAGCGGCTGGAGCTGTCGGAGGTGGTGATCCTGCGGACCGACTTCATCCCCAACGCGCAGGTGCGCGCCTATTTCTGTGCGGCCGATCTGGTGGTGCAGCCATATCGGGCCGCGACGCAGTCGGGCGTGACGCCGCTGGCCTATCATTTCAACCGGCCAATGCTCGTGACGCGGGTGGGCGCTCTGCCCGACATCGTCCCGGACGGGCAGGTGGGGCTGGTCTGTGAGCCCGAAGCAGGCAGCATTGCCGAGGGCATCCTTCGCTATGTGGCGCTGGGGGCGGCGCATTTCGAGCCACACCTCAGAGAGGAGAAGCAGCAGTATAGCTGGGAGCGGCTGCTGGCGTCGATCCAGACGCTGGCTGATGCGGTGTGAGGGTTTGGGGGGGGTCATCTGGCGTGGCACCCAAGACGACTGGCTACAAGGCATGCAGCCGCTACAGGCTGAGTTTTGGAGACGAACGGACGTGGCATCGTGCCGTGTGCCACTACACATATTGGGCAGATTCAACAGATGAAGCGAAGGATGGTGGCCGAAGAGGGGTCTGTCCTCTGCCGGCGGCATATGCCTAGCATCGAGGTTTGGCAGGCTTTGCGGATATTGCATCCAAGGGGCATCTAGCCCTGAATGGATACGGCATGGAAGTCTCGACGAAAACGGAACACCCCGATGCGCTATGAGGCAATGGCACCCTTGCGGCTGGGGTTGGCGGGCGGCGGGACGGACGTAACTCCATATTGCGACCGCTTCGGCGGCGCAGTGGTGAATGCGACGGTATCGTTGTATGTGCGCGTGTGGCTGGAGGAGCTGGCCATGCCGGTCGTGAAACTGGAAGCCCTGGACCGGGGAGAGCAGGCCTCATTCCCCTTCTCCCCCACCCTTCCGTTGGGTGGCGGTCTCGACCTGTTGAAGGGTGTCTATAACCATTTCTCGCAGACTTATGGGACTCGTTTGCAGGGACTGCGCATCACTACGCAGGCCGACGTGCCGGCGGGCTCGGGCCTGGGAACGTCTTCGACATTGGTGGTGGCCCTGGTGCGGGCCTTTCTCGAGCTTTATGGCCAGGAGTTGGATGCGTATGCGGTCGCCCGGCTTGCCTACCGGATCGAGCGGGAGGAGCTGGGCCTGCCTGGCGGGCGACAGGACCAGTATGCGGCGGCCTTCGGTGGCGTCAACTACATCGGGTTTCTGGCCGACGGGCGGGTAGAAGTACAGCCGCTGGCAGTGTCGTCGGAGGTCTTGCAGGCGCTGCAGCAGCGGCTGGTGCTATACTTCACTGGCCAGCCGCGCGATTCTGTTTCAATCTTGACCGAGCAGGCTCTTCATGCCGCGGCCGATGGGCCTGCCCTGGAGGCCATGCACCGACTGAAAGAACAGAGCGCGATGATGCGCGAGGCGCTGCTGCAGGGCCGACTGGATGAGATCGGAGTCATCCTCGACTTCGGCTTCCGACAGAAACGCCAGATCGCGAGCGGCATCAGCCATGCGGGGATAGAGGCCATCTATGCGGCGGCGCTGGCAGCCGGCGCGACGGGCGGTAAAATTTCCGGTGCCGGCGGGGGCGGCTTTATGATGTTCTACTGCCCGGAGGGCACGCGGCAGGCTGTCGAGCAGGTGCTAACCGCGATGGGTGGGCATGTGTGGTCGTGGGGATTTGACATCGATGCAAAGGGAGCAGCGGAAAACACCCCATAAATCTTCTACCATGAGACAATCCTGGTTTAGCTGGGTGCTTTGAACCCAGATTGGCAGGCTGGAATACTATTTTTCGGATGAACGTTTGAGAGAGCGTCCGATGCTCCTCTCCTACTACAGGCGCCCGCTGCCCTTAAACTTCCCGCCCTTCACCGGTGCTACCATCGGTGCCTCACCATCTTTGAGCTTTTGGTTGAATATTTTCTCAATGTAGTTCCAACGTCCGTTGGCCCATTTGAATCCTTCGTAGTCGCCATCCGGAATCAGGGTCCAGGGCTTTTCAGGCTCGTTGGATTCTGAGACAAGGTGTTCGAAGAGAATCATACCGAGGTCTTCGTCATATTGCAGACGGGCATTGCCGGTCTTTTTGAACTCTATCCAGAAGCGCGTCTGCAGCGGCTTCCAGCCTTCCTTTCGGGGCAGTACAAAGACCGGTGCGCCGAAGACCGGCTGTCCTTGCGGGTTGAAGCTGAGTATGTCGATGACTTTACGGGTGCTGCGCAGGCTGTGTTCGTCGTAGCCTAGGAGGGTATAGTAGCTACGGCCGGCGTATGCTGTCTGTACGATGCGGTAGTAGAGGGCGCCCAGCCACCATTCGTGAGTGGTGACAGTATCAGCGCGGTGGGTGATGAGACTGCTCCGATCGATCAGTGGGAAAAGTTTGAGGCTGCCGTCGGGCGTGCGCATCTGGATAGCGCCGTGGCGGCGGAAGACCAGTTCGTCGCGCATCACCTGCCAGGTGAAGATGCGGAAGCTACTGTCGGGGGCATAGACGCGCGATACGGTCGTGAGAGAGTCGAAGGGATGGTAGAACGAATGCGGCGTGCGTAGGGCCCGTACCAGCGTGCGGGTAAAGATGCTGTCGGCCCGAAAGCGGTCGGAGGCTTCGCGTCCGTTGAGGATCCTGTCGGTGAGGATCCGCAGGGTATCCTCACGCCACTGGCTCTGGGCGGTGCCGGTCAGGGTCAGGAAGAGGACGAGCAGGATCCGCATGAGGCAAATATCCACAAAACTTCGGGGCTCAGCCTTGTTTTATCAAAGTTTTAGCGAAGGCGTACAGGCTCTGGCAGTGCAGGTCGATCCAGGGATGTGGGGCTTCGGGTTTGGGCTTGTTGCTTTCTATGAAGACAGTCTGGCAGCCCAGCGCTCTTCCGAACTGCATGTCGGAGAGGGTATTGCCAACCATCACCGACCGTTGTAGGTCGATGGAGGGGAAGTCGTGCATGGCCTGTCGGCCCATACCTGGATTGGGCTTACGGCAGGGGCTGTCGGCCGCTGTGTCGGGGCAGTGATAGATGTGGTCGATGCGCCCACCGGTGGCGGTGATGCGCTGCAGAAGGGCTGAATGAATCTCTGCCAGGTCTTCTTCGGACATGATTCCCTTGCCGATGCCTTTCTGGTTGGTCACAACGATCACGTGCAGGAACCGAGCCGACAGGATCGACAGGGCCTCTGTCACGCCGGGCAGCAGTTGCAGCTCTGAGACGTGCCGGATGTAGTCGCCTTCCTTTTCGCGGTTGAGGACACCGTCGCGGTCCAGGAAGATTGTCCATTCGGGGGTGATCTCAAACATGGCGATGGCGTTGTTCAAATGTCGGCCAGCAGAGTTTGCGCCCGTTGGTAGTCGTCAGGGATGCCGATGTCGATGAACTGTCCGACTTCCTCTCTCCCATAGACTCGGTGACCAGGCTGGGCAAGATAGTCCTTCTCGAAGGAACCCTGCACCGGTAATTGGATGTCTTTGCGAACGACGTAGACGCCTCCATTCACCAGTCCGTCGGGGCAATATGCTTTTTCATAGAAGCCTGTCACCCGACCTTCGGTGACTTCGACGCGGCCATAGCGATCGAAATGCTGGAGGCGCTTAAGGGCGAGTGTCACGTCGGCCGACATTGCCTGGTGGAAGTCAAGCAGCGGCCGTAATGGAACGTCAAAATAGGTGTCTCCGTTCACCACGACGACATGGTCTTCTATGGCCATGGCCAGTGCCAGACGAAGTCCACCAGCCGTACCTAGAGGTTCCGACTCGATGCAGACATCGATAGTAGCATCGTACTCACGACCATCTATATACGAAACTACAGCCTCATTCAAATATCCGAGGGATAAGATCACTCTACTTATCCCTTGGCGCTTCAGTTGCTGCAAGAGGATGTCTAGAAAGGCACGTTCGTTGATAGGGGCCAGGCATTTTGGGGTGACTGGCAAGACGGGCTGCAGGCGGGTACCGAGGCCACCGGCAAGGCAGATGCATTCCATGGCGATCGATTTTCAGGCGCTGCCGAAGATCTGTCGTTCGATATGTTCGCAGAGGATATGCCCCAGCAGGATATGGCATTCCTGGATGCGGGGCGTGTCGGTGGAGGGTACAGTCAGGAGCAGGTCGGAGCAGTCACGCAGTGCGCCGCCGGCGGCGCCGGTGAGTCCGATGGTATAGATACCGTGTTCACGGGCAGCTAGGAAGGCCTGTACAATATTGCGGGAGTTGCCGGAGGTGGAGAGGCCTATGAGCAGGTCGCCGGACTGGCAGTAGCCATTGACGAGGCGGGCATATACTTCTTCGTAGCTATAGTCGTTGGCGACGGCCGTCAGATAGGAGGAGTTACAGTGCAGGGCTTCTGCTGGCAGCGAGGGCCTGTCGCGATAGAAGCGTCCGCTAAGCTCGGCGGCGAGGTGTTGGGCGTCGGCGGCGCTGCCGCCATTGCCGCAGAACCAGATGCGGTGGGCCTGGCGCAGACAGGCAACGGACATCTCTACGGCCTGCGCGAGGGAGGAAAGCAGTGCTTCATCTCCCAAGAGCCGCTGTTTGACGGCGATAGAGGCTTCGATGACGTTTTTCATATCCATTTCCTTATGTGTTTGGATGCACCAAAGAAAGGGCGTTTTTATCAATCGTTCAGCTTGAGCACGGCAAGGAAGGCTTCCTGTGGCACTTCTACGTTGCCGATCTGCCGCATGCGCTTCTTGCCTTCTTTTTGTTTCTCGAGGAGTTTGCGTTTGCGGGAGATGTCGCCGCCATAGCATTTGGCGGTGACGTCTTTTCGCATGGCTGAGATGTTCTCACGGGCGATGACTTTGGCACCGATGGCGGCTTGTATGGCGATCTGGAACTGTTGGCGTGGCAGGAGTTCTTTGAGTTTCTCGCAGAGCTTGCGGCCAAAGTCCTGGGCGCGGCTGCGGTGTATGAGGGCGCTGAGGGCATCGACCTTATCTCCGTTTAGGAGGATGTCCATCTTGACGATGTCGCTGTCGCGGTAGTCGATGGGGTGGTAGTCGAAGGAGGCGTAGCCGCGTGTTTGACTTTTTAGTTTATCGTAGAAGTCGAAGACGATCTCGGTGAGGGGCATCTCGAAGACGAGCTCTACACGGGAGGAGGTGAGGTAGCTTTGGTTGAGGAGGATGCCGCGTTTGCCAAGGCAGAGGGTCATGATATTGCCGATATAGTCGGGCTTGGTGATAATCTGAGCACGGATGAAGGGTTCTTCGATGCGGTCCATCGACGTTGGTTCCGGCATCTCGGCGGGGTTGTTAACAATGGATTTCACGCCGCGCGTCGAATAGGCGACGAAGGATACGTTGGGGACGGTGGTGATGACGGTCTGATTGAACTCGCGTTCTAGGCGTTCCTGAATGATCTCCATGTGGAGCAGTCCGAGGAAGCCGCAGCGGAAGCCGAAGCCGAGGGCTTGGGAGGTTTCGAGTTCAAAGGTTAGGGAGGCGTCGTTGAGCTGGAGTTTTTCCATGCATTCGCGCAGCTCTTCGAAGTTTTCTGTTACCACGGGGTAGATGCCTGCGAAGACCATGGGCTTAACTTCTTCGAAACCTTTGATGGCTTCGGCGGGCTGGGTGCTGGAGGTGATGGTGTCGCCCACCTTCACTTCTTTGGCGTTTTTGATGCCGGTGATGAGGTATCCGACGTCGCCGCAGCGCACATCGGGCCGGGGCTGCATGGTGAGTTTGAGGATGCCGACCTCGTCGGCGTCGTATTCGACGTCGGTGGAGACGAATTTGATTTTTTGTCCTTTTTGTATCTGGCCGTTGAGGATGCGGTAGTATACGATGATGCCGCGAAAGGAGTTGAAGACGCAGTCGAAGACAAGGGCCTGCAGGGAGGCGTTGGGGTTTCCTTCGGGCGGCGGGATGCGGTCAACAATGGCTTCTAGGATTTCGGTGATGCCGATGCCGGCGCGGCCGGATGCCAAGAGGATATCGTCGGGCTTGCAGCCGATGAGGTCGGTGATCTGGTCGCGGACTTCTTCAATCATGGCCCCGTCCATATCGATCTTGTTGATGACAGGAATGATCTCCAGGTCGTTTTCGATGGCGAGGTAGAGGTTGGAGATGGTCTGTGCCTGGATGCCTTGAGTGGCATCTACCAGCAGGAGGGCACCTTCGCAGGCGGCCAGGGCGCGGGAGACTTCATAGCTGAAATCGACATGCCCGGGGGTGTCGATGAGGTTCAGCGTATAGGTTGGACCGCTGGAGTGTTGGTATTGGATCTGGATGGCATGGCTCTTGATGGTGATGCCTTTTTCGCGTTCCAGGTCCATGTCGTCGAGCACCTGGTCCATCATGTCCCGCTCGCTGATGGTGTGGGTTGCCTGCAGCAGTCGATCGGCCAGGGTACTCTTGCCGTGGTCGATGTGCGCGATGATGCAGAAATTACGGATATGTTGCATAGCGTTCGGCCGCAAAGGTAGCGATTTTCACTCCTTGTTGACATCTCAGCTGCTGAATGAATGTGCGGGATTGCCTATCTTCGCCGCATGATTCAGCAATTGTTTGAGCAGGCCGTCGCCGACAGCCGCACCCTATCTGAAAGACCCAGTAACGACTCTCTCCTGGCCCTCTACGCCCTCTACAAGCAAGCCACCGAAGGCGACAATACCCTGGATCCTCCCACCAACCCGTTCGACTTTGTCACGAAAGCCAAGTATGAGGCTTGGATGAATTTAACAGGCAAGGCAAAAGAAGCCGCCATGCAAGACTATGTGGATCTGGTGAGTAAGTTGAAGGGGTAGGAATCGAAAGCTTCCAATAGCCATCTGCTCGATGAAAGAGCGTTTCAGAAAGTAAATTTCTACTGGCGTGTCACCTAGGGGTGTCACGTGGACGCTGCGACGATCCGCCTATTGTCTTACAACGTACGAGAGCACATAACGTTCTTGTAAAGACAAATAGGTATTAGGCCTGTTTTAACGCCCCAACAATCCTCCCGAAGTCGACTGCATCGAGTGAAGCACCGCCGACGAGTCCGCCGTCGACATCTGGCTTAGAGAATAGTTCTCCGGCATTGGAGCCTTTGACACTCCCGCCATAGAGGATGGGGATGGTGGCGGCGAGGGTATCCCCGGCATGGCGTGCGATCACGGAGCGCAGTCCGGCGTGCATCTCCTGTGCTTGTTCGGCGGTGGCGGTGCGGCCGGTGCCGATGGCCCAGATGGGCTCATAGGCGATGAGGAGGCCTGCTAGTCGTTCGGGTGGCAGGTGAAAGAGGCTGTTACGGAGTTGTGTGGCGACGAAGGCGTCGTGGGTACCAGCCTCGCGCACTCGCAGCGGTTCCCCGCAGCAGAAGACGGGCGTCAGTCCGTGCTCGAGGGCGATGTCGAGTTTAGCGGCGAGGAGGACGTCGTCTTCCAGGAAATATTCGCGTCGTTCGGAATGTCCGATGAGGATGTGTGTGATGCCGAGGGAGGCTAGCATCGGGGCTGAGACTTCTCCCGTATAGGCGCCAGAGGGCTTATGGTGGCAGTTCTGTGCCGCGATGGAGATATGCGACTGGCCTGCCGTCCGGCTGATGGCGAGAGGCAGGTAGGGGAATGGCATTGCCAGGATCACCTGTTGGTGAGGGGCTGTCGTGCGCGACGTGGCAAGCAGGGCGTCGAGCAAGGCTTCTGCCTGCGGCAGGGTGAGGTTCATCTTCCAGTTGGCGGCGGCGATCTGTGGTCTCATACGAATGGAGTTGGAGAGGTTGTTCCTGGCAACGGCTATGAGGATTGGTAGAGGTGTTGGATGCGGGTGAGGAGTTCAGGGGAGGGTGTCTGCCCTTTGAAAGACATCCAGTTGGTGATGTGCAGGAGGAGTTTGTCGAGTGCATAGCGTCCGTCGGTCCCCCATGCGAAGGATGGTATGTGCTTGGGGGTGAGGGTGGGATGTCCAAAAACATGGGCGCAAGTGCCTACGACAGTGCCGGTGTTGAAGGCGGTATGGATGGCGGTGCGGCAGCAGTCGCCCATGACGAGTCCCAGCTTCAGACCTGCGCTGGCGTATGCCTTTGCGTCCATATCCCATACCGGGACGTCGTTGCCGGTATTGCGGATGTTGGAGGTGCTGGTGCCGGCGCCGATGTTGCACCAGGCGCCGACGACAGAGTCGCCCAGATAGCCTTCATGCGCCTTGTTCGAGCCCTCCATCAGGATGGAGTTTTTCACTTCTCCGCCCACGATGCAGTCGGGTCCGATGCTGGTACCGCCGTAGAGGGCAGCATTCATCTTCACTACGGTGCGGGCGCCGATGGAGAGGGGACCCCGCAGGCGGGCGCCGTCCATGACGAGGGCGCCGGCGGCAATGTAGATGGGGCCATCGGAAGCGTGGAGGCTGCAGTGTTCGAGGCGGGAGCCGGCTTCGAGGAAGATATTATCTGGCTGGGTAGCCTGTACATGTGCCGGGAGGGGCTGGGAGTTGCGGCCTTGGGTGAGGAGGTGGAAGTCGGCCAGGATGGCGGCGGCGTTGTGGGATGGGAACTCCCAGGCATGGGCGGGGACGGGCAGGTCGGCGCCAAGGGCTTGACGTTCCTGGAAGGTGAGGATGCCCAGGCGAAGGGTAGCGGCGGGTCGGAGTAGGGTGAGGGGTGCGAGGGGCATGTCACCGCGAAGATGCGAAGGAAGGGGGGAAATGAAAAACCCTCCGTGGGGAGGGTTTATGTGTTAAGCTTTTTTGGCGTATTTCTTCTTGAATTTGTCGATACGCCCGGTGGTGTCGAGCCGGATGTTCTGTCCGGTGAAGAAGGGGTGTGAAGTGTTGGAGATCTCGAGTTTTATGAGGGGGTATTCATTCCCGTCTTCCCATTTGGCGGTCTCTTTTGAGTGGGCGCAGGAGCGGGTGATGAAGGCATGGCCGTTGCTCATATCGCGGAAGATCACAAGGCGGTAGGAGGAGGGATGGATGGCTTTTTTCATTGTAGTGTGTTTAGGTGCATGGTTTTTGCCATGCGCGGGGTGCGAAGGTAGGTGTTTTGGAGGATTCAGCCAAGGTTCAGGCTAGCTGCGCATGTTCTCGTACTGCAAGGGGATGCCGAAGTCGGCAGCGCGGCAGCTTTGTATGGTGGCCTGCAGGTCGTCTATCTTCTTGCCGGTGACGCGGACCATATCGTCCATGATCTGTGCCTGTACTTTCAGGCCGGCGTCTTTGATGCGTTTGACGATCTTCTTGGCATCTTCCTGTTTGAGGCCGTTGCGGACGGCTACTTCCTGGCGGATGGTCTTGCCCGACGGATAGGGTTCTTTGGAGAGGTCGAAAGCTTCTGGGGAGATGCCTTGCTTGTTGGAGCGGGAGATAAGGACGTCTAACAGCTGCCGCATCTTCATGTCATCGGCAGTGGTGAGGGTGAGTTTATATTCTTTTTTATCGAGGGAAATCTCTACGGGGGAGTCTTTGAAGTCGAACCGGTTGGTGATCTCCTTGCGTGTGACATTGACGGCGTTGTCGAGCAGCTGGGCGTCGACTTTGGAGACGATGTCGAAGCTGGGCATTATAGGCTGAGTTTTTGTAAAGAAACGAAGAAAGGCCGGAAGATGTAATGCGTCGGGGGTGTGTGGGTTGGATGGAGCTGCCTCATCGGGTACTGGCCTTCCGGCCTTGTCGCCACCAGAGCAAGGCGCCGCTAATCATCAAGACGACTGCGATGAGTTCTGCCTGGGTGGGATGGAAGCCGAGGAGGTCGTAGGTGTTGTTGACGCGTACCTGTTCGATGAAGAACCGTTCGATGCCATTGAGGACGAGGTAGAGGCCGAAGAGCTGTCCGGGCACATGGATGCGTTTGCGGAGCCCCCACAGGACTAGGAACAAAGCAGTGCAGGTGATGATCTCATAGAGGGGTGTGGGGATGACGAGGGGGTTGAGCTGGTTGCAGAAGGGCCCTTCGCAGCCGGGGATGGGGCTTCCCACTTCATTGACGTTGTTGGGATAGTTGTAGGCGAACAGCCAGTTGGGCAGGAAGCTGGGGCCGGCGAAGTGGGTGCGGGGGATGTGGTCGAGGTGGCCATATTCGCGGACCAGATATTGGGTGAAGGCGGGGTTCTGTTCGAGGGCGCGGGTGAAGCTCGAGGGGTCGGTGGTGGCGACGATGGCGCCCTCGCTGCCGAGGACATAGGCGGTATTGAAGATCCCCCAGTCGCCGTCGCCCGACACCTGGCAGCCGATGCGGCCGACGGCATAGGCAATCATCAGGATGGGTGCGGTGGCGTCTACGAGGTGGAGTAGACCGATGCCTTTGCGGTGGGCAAAGGTGAGGATAGCGATGGCAGCGACGATGAGTCCGCCATAGAAGGTTAGTCCACTGGGGGCCAGGAGGTTGGCGATGGGGTCGAGCATGAAGCGGTCCCAGTTTTCGAGGTTATCGAAGACTTTGGCGCCGAGAAAGCCTCCGATGGCTCCGAGTACGATAATGTCGCCCACGCGTTCATGCGGCCATACGCGAACCTTGCGTTCTTCGGGCTTGGGGAGGGCCTGCTTGTGCTTCTCCCACCAGCGCAGCCCTGCGAACAAGCTGGCGAAGAGCAGTCCTCCGGGCCAGCTGCCGTCGGAGGAGAAGATGAACGTCTGTGGGTTGACGCCGTCTGCTGCAAGCAAGGCGCCAATCAGTTTATAGCCGACGAGGAAGCCGAAGAGAAAATGAGACAGGAGTTCCCAGATGCCAGCTTTCTCTCCGACGCGGATCGTTTCTTCTTTGGGGATGAGCAGTCCCTGGCGTTCTTTGCGTTTGAGCTCCCGGATCAGCAATAAGCCGGATAGCAGGAAGGCGAGGGCGACGAAGAAGCCGAAGGAATTAATATAACGAGTGAAGCCGGGTGGGTCACCGCCGAAAACTTCTTTGAGGAATTGATATAGATTGGGATACATGCAACGGGATTGTCGTGTAAAGTAATAAAAAGGAGCGGGGTCCCTGTCGCCTCCTGTACGGGGCAGAGGGGCTGCGGCTCACGTGGCTGCCGATATGGGGCAGCTGGTCTCGCAGCGCACTTGGCTGAAGGTATGGAGGTGTGCGGCTTACGGTCCGCATGGCACCTTCCCGGGTGCCATGCACAAGGTGACATACCGACTACTGACAATGCTCCTCGAATGCCCCGATCAGGCTCTGAGCTATCATCTGCGCCGGTCGTCCTTCGATCATATGCCGCTCGATGAAATGCACAAGCTTGCCGTCTTTGAAGAGGGCGATGGAAGGTGAGGAGGGCGGGTAGGGCAGCAGGTGCTCCCGAAGACGCCGGACAGCGTCTATATCGAAGCCAGCAAAGGTGGTGGTGAGGCTGTCGGGCCGTTTGGGACTGTTGTGCACCGCCATCAGAGCACCCGGACGGGCACTGCCGGCACTACAGCCACAAACCGAATTGACCACAACCATCATTGTCCCCGGGCGGGATATGGCCTCATCTACGGATTCTGAAGTCAGCAACTCCGTAAAACCGTTATCTGTCAACTCCTCTTTCATCGGTATCACAATTTCAGCTGGATACATGGTGCGAATGGTTTTAGATATATAATACACGAAGTTACATCAAAAGATTATGGAGGACAAAAAGCCATATTGGCATCTTTTGAAACATAATACTGACATATTGGCATCTTTTTTTTCAAAAAAATGCCACCCTGGATGATTTTTGGGTCTTGGTATTTGATTTGGACAAGATGCTGTGTCTGCGTTTTTGCGGATACTTAAAAAAAATCACCACTATGACAACGGTACAATTCCATCACAGGCCATTTGAGCGGACGTTTCAACAATTGTTCGAAGACATCTTCCAGCAGCCCCCCGGGCGGGAGTGGACAGGCCGCCAGGGTCCGGATGTAGCGCCGGTGAACATCCGGGAGACAAAGGAGAGCTATGTGCTAGACGTCGTGGCACCGGGCCTCGAGAAGCAGGACTTCAAACTGAGCCTAGACAAGCAGGTGTTGACCATTTCCGCTGAGCGCAAGTCGGAGCGCCGGGAGGAAGAGGAAAAAACGATGCGCCGTGAATTCTCCTTCCGCTCCTTCACCCGCACCTTCCGCCTCGACGACAGCATCGACGCCGCTGCCATCCAGGCCAAGTATGAGAACGGCATTTTGCAGCTGGTACTACCTAAGCGGGAAGAGCTGAAAGCAATGCCCAAAGAAATCAGCATCCGATGAGCATCTGAAAATCTCCTGCGGTAACCTCACGAGGCCGTGTCAAAAGCGATTTTGACGCGGCCTCACTTTTAACAGGCCGTTTTCAGGGCAATCGGCCGAATGTAGTAATTTCAATGTATCAAAACATGTCCGTTGAGAAATCGTCTGCTGCCTACCCTTTACTGCCTCTTCGCTCTCTGGCTCCTCTCCCCCACCGCGCTGCTGGCGCAGCAAACATCCGACAGTCTGCCGGCAGTCGCAAAAGACACCTTGGCCAGCAACCCGCTGGTTGTCAACCCCGAGGATACGGTGCTGCGCATCATCAACCTCAACCCATATTTCACGATCCACGTCGACTCCTTGTTTGAGTACGACATGAATATCAATAGGCCACAGGAACGCTACTACTGGTATATCCGCAACAGTCCGGTCGGGGTACGGATCGACCGGAATTCAGGACGGCTCAGCTTCCGGGCCGATAAGTCGTTTTTCCGCAGCGGACGCCTCAAATACGATCTACCATACAAGATCGATATCGGCGTCCAGAACCTCTTCCATGCAGCGGAGCACACCGACACCAGCTTCACCATTCTCTTCTACAGCACCGAAGTGATCGTCTCCAGGCTCAAGCCGACGGTCAACGGACTGCAGGTGCTCGAAGAGGGCGACTCGGTGCGCTTCCGTGTCCAGTGCGAGAGCGGCACCTTCCCCATCGAACAGATCATCATGAATGCCAGCGCCCCCATCCACAGCTTCCGGGCGGTGACGCGCTGCAACGAAGAATTTTTCTGGATGATCCCTTTTGACTTCATCCGCGACAGCGACACGGCCAAGCCGAGGAGCCTCACCCTGCAATTCATCGGCAATGATCGCTTCCTGAATCGCGACACGGCCGTCGTGTCACTGCTCATCCGACCGGGGATCAACTACCCCCAGCGAAATGAGGAGCACCGCGTGTTATCCCATGAGCTGACAAAGTATATCAAAGACCTCAAACTGACCTTTTACGTGGTGAGCCGCAATATCAAAAGCAACAAGAAGACGCGGACGGGCTTCGACGTGGGCGCCTCCACCCTCTCGCTCGCCGGCACCGTTCTCTCGACCGCCACGGCGCAAGGGGCAAAAGACATCGGCAAGGTGCTCCCCAGCATCGGCCTCACAATGGTACCCGTCAAAGAGGCCGTCGCCCCCAATAAAGTACAGGAACAGAACACCGCCTCGCAGGTACGTGCCGCCATCAAGCGCCTGGAATACATGCTCTCAGAAAACCCGCTGGTGGGAGAGCGCGATCCGGAGGTCCTGGCCAAGATGAGACGTCTGCGCGACGAGATCAAGCAGACCCGCGTGCAGCTCGTAGACCTCCCCATAGTGGAGTTCGAGCAGGTATCTGCGGCCGACGTAGAAGCTTATTTCAACAGCCCAAGGGTGAACCGCAAATACAAGCTAAAGGTTAATTGAATGGGGTTTCTGCCTTACAAGCAGAGGGTTGGCTGTTCGGTACCGCCAGCTCCCAGACTAATAATTAATTGATTACAGATGAAGCAACCCTTGGATATTATATACCGCACCAATATTTGACCCAACAGATCCGTCGCCTGATGTTTTTGGCTCGATGGACCATCCTGGGCAATGTTAAAAGATCTCTCAATGTTTAAAAGATGTCCGGGCAGGGCGTCTTGCGCCTTGTATCCGTGATGGCAAGGATCCGCCATTGGGCACCAGAGCGCACCAGCTGGATGAGATTCACCCCGCAGTGGCTGAAAGATCCCTGGACGTAAAACTGATAGGGTGTCCATGCCAGTGCGAGGGATCCGTCGATCAAAACACGTTCCACCCGGGCCCGCTCATCGGCCACGCCGGGGGAGAGCTGGCCGACATAGGCGATGAAACCAGCGATGGGACTGCTGCGATGGCTTGTATGCCCGGATGCATCCTGCGTGACGGTGCCTAGGCGGGCGCTATCGTGGAAGAGGGAGGTCAAGGTCTGGGCGTCGGCCTGCCGCATGGCGGTGAAGAGGCTGGCCACGGCCGCACGGACGGAGTCTTCGGCCGTCTGGGCCCGGAGCGATGTGGTGCTGAGCAGGGTCCCTATGATCAACAGGAGTGTACGCATGGTCGTGAGGGTGTCGATGGCGGGCGCCTGATGGGTTTAGGTATATCCCAGCAGCTTGAGCATACTTTGGGCCGACTGTTCTTTGGCATAGACCCAGTCGACCAGCTTGCCATTGCGGTCTGACTCGACGATGACATGCTTGGGAGAAGGGATCATGCAGTGCTTGATGCCGCCATAGCCGCTGATCTGATCCTGATAGGCGCCAGTGTGGAAGAAGCCCACATAGAGCGGTTCTTTATGGTTTTCGCCGTTGAGTTTTGGGAGGAAGACTTCGTTGATATGTTCTTCGGAGTCGTAGTAGTCGTGCGAGTCACAGGTGATACCGCCGAGAACAACCCGTTGGTAGTCATTCTCCCACTTATTGATCGGCAGCATAAGGAACTTCTCACCAATGCCCCAGGTGTCGGGCAGGGTGGTGATGAAGGAGGAGTCGATCATATACCAGATCTCGCGGTCGTTTTGCACCTTCTGGCCGATGACGCTATAGATATGGGCCATGCTCTCTCCGACGGTATAGCTTCCGAACTCGGTGTAGATGTTGGGCATGGGCACCTTAGCAGCCTTGCACGACTTCTTGATGGTACGGATGATCTCGTCGATCATGAACTGATAGTTGTACTCAAAGCCCAGGGAGTGCTTGATGGGAAAGCCGCCGCCGATGTTGATGGAGTCAAGCTCGGGGCAGATCTTCTTGAGCTGACAGTAGAGGTTGATGACCTTGTTGAGTTCCGACCAGTAGTAGATATCGTCTTTTATGCCTTTGTTGAGGAAGATGTGCAGCATCTTGAGCTGGAACTTATGCTCATATCCTTCGATGTGGTCGACGTAGAACTCTAGGATATCTTTGGCGCGGAAGCCCAGGCGGGAAGTGTAGAAAGGGAAGGTGGGCTCTTCTTCGGCGGCCACGCGGATGCCCAGCTTGAAAGGTACTTTGACGGATCGCTTGTAGTTGTCGAGCTCTTCTTTGTTGTCGAGGATGGGTATGGTATTTTTAAATCCGGTATTTAGCAGGCGGGCGATGCGGGATGTATAGGCCCTCTGCTTATAGCCGTTGCAGATGATGTTTATGTCTTTATTAATCTTTTTCTTTTCGTAGAGCTTATGGATGATCTCGATATCGTAGGCAAAAGACGTCTCGAGATGTATATCGTGCTTAAGTGCTTCTTGTACGACAAATGAGAAGTGAGAGCTTTTGGTGCAGTAGCAGTAGAAGTATTTCCCCTCGTATCTGTGCTTCTTGATGGAGTGCTTGAACATCTCCTTTGCCTTGCGTATCTGCATGCCAATCTTGGGTAGGTAGGAGAGCTTGAGGGGCGTGCCGTATTTGTCGATCAGTTGTTTGAGGTCCAGACCATTGAAGGTCAGATAGCCGTTGTGGGTGTCGAATCCCTCCTGGGGGAAGTAGAAGGTCTGCTTGACGAGGTCTGTGTAGGTTGTGCTCATGACGCAGACGGGAGGGGGTTGTTCGCAAATGGTATGACGGCAACAAATGTAGTTTTTTCAACTTATTGCGACCCTTCAAATTTTATCCAGTGAAAAGGCCAGGATGGAGGGCCTGGCCTTGGGGTACGTACCATTTGATACGATGTCGTTACTTGACGCTGGCGACGAGGTTGCGGAAGGTTTCCGGCTCGTTCATGGCTAGGTCGGCCAGCACTTTTCGGTCGAGGCCGATGCCTTTGGCCTTGAGGCGTTTGATGAACTCGGAGTAGGTAAGGCCTTCTTCGCGGACGGCGGCGTTGATGCGGACGATCCAAAGGCTGCGGTAGTCGCGCTTTTTGAGTTTGCGGCCGACGTAGCTGTAGGTGAGGCCTTTCTCTACGACATTTTTGGCAACCGTGAAGACATTCTTGCGCTTGCCATAGAAGCCTTTGGCCTGTTTGAGGATGCGTTTGCGGCGGGCCTTGGAGGCGACGGCGTTGACGGAACGGGGCATATGCCTGTGATTTGACGGTTAGGGGGAAGGGTGGT
>VGFQ01000022.1 GCA_016868815.1 Bacteroidota bacterium | reverse complement strand
GGCCAGCGGCGCCGATGACCGCGAGATGTACCAGGTTTTCAATATGGGCTGCCGCATGGAGATTTATACCCATGCCGCCGCAGCCACAGAGATGATCTCCATCGCCCGGCGCTGGGGTATCGAAGCATGTATCATCGGACGTGTAGAAGCCTCAGAGGCGAGGTCGCTGCGCATCGTACAAGGAGATGCATACCTTGATTACTGAACCAACTCTTTTCCGATATGAGAAAGTATTTCCTGCTCTCCCTCCTTGGCTGCCTCCTGAGCACCGGAGCCACCGCTCAGTTCAAACGTATCTTCAACGGACGCGACCTGGATGGATGGACCATCCATGGCACTGAACGGTGGTATGTAAAAGATGGGGAACTCATCTGCGAGAGCGGCCCCGACAACAAATACGGCTACCTCTCTACACAGCAGTCGTACCAGGACTTCGACCTACGCCTGCAGTTTTTGCAGGAGGCCGATGGCAACAGTGGCGTCTTCTTCCGCTCTTCGATAGAGGGCGTCAAGATCAGTGGCTGGCAGGTCGAAGTGGCCCCTTTGAATCACCATACCGGCGGCGTCTATGAGTCGTACGGACGCGGCTGGCTCATACAGCCCAAGGTGGAGGATGAAAAATACCTAAAGGTGGGCAAATGGAACGACCTGCGGGTACTCGTACGGGGCGACGAAGTGACAACCTTTCTCAACGGCCATCAGATGATCTACATAAAAGATGCAAAGATTGGTAAGGGACATGGCTTCATAGCCCTCCAGATACACGACGGCGGCGGAATACGGGTGCGGTGGAAGGAGCTTAAAGTGCGTGCTTTGTGAGTCTTTTGTACTGATGGACAGCTTGCAGCCTCGGATGGTTAACCCGGAATTTTAGGAGTATAGAATACTTTCAGGGTGGCATGTTTATTCCTTCAATTCTGCAATCTGACGCGCGTCTAGGGTTCATGTCTATCATGTACAAAGAATGGTGAGGCGAATCCGTAAGACTGCATCCCTTCATAGCTACTGCCACATCAGGGCTTGTACAGGCCTATCCTGCCGCCGGAGCCTGCGAGGAGTACAAGACGCCCAGTCTTGGCTTTCGCACAGACATGGAACCCTTGCTGGCTGATCGGTTTCCAGTGCATGCCTCCGTCGGTCGATCCGTCGATGCCTGAGGTCCCGCAGGACAGGAGCAGCATGCGATCCACAAATTGGACAGAGGAACGGTATCCGTTGAGTCCGGCCTCGGGTACCTGCCAGCTTCGTCCACGGTTGCGGGAGACAGCAGCTGTTCCTATGACATCTTTGTCTTTAGAAAAGTCACCTCCCACGACGACCAGCCTCCGCCCCCGTCCCCATGCGGCCATGCTGTTGGCGCCGGTACTGGTGCCGCCCTGCAACAGGGGCAGTTCGGTGCTTTTGTTGTCCACTAGCAGCCGCGAACGTTGGCCACCGGTCACGGCCAGCCGTTTGCCGTTGGCAAGTAGGACGGTGTTTGACCCGCTGGAGGCAAAGAAAGCCTCTCCTTTTTCGAGTATGGGTGACCTTTTGGGCGGTGTCTTTGTCCAGCTGCGTCCGCTGTCGGCTGTGCGGAGCTCATAAAGCCGTCCGTCGATGGGGTCACCCACGCATACCCCTCTGCCGTCCGACAGGAAGTGCATCGCGTCGAGGAAGACGCCGGCGGTGGTGTCGCTGTAGGCTAGGGTCCAGTGTGCCCCGCCATCGGCGGTGCGTAAGATCCAGGCGGGCCGTCCAACCGCCATGATGACGGCTATGTGTTCGTTCCAGGCTTCGATGTCGCGGAAGTCAGACCCCTCAAAACCTGGGACCGTCAGCCATGCCCACGTCTTTCCCCCATCGGTACTGCGGCCTATGGTACCTCGGCTGCCACTGGCCCAGGCGATGCAATCGTCGACGACGGATAGTCCACGCAGAGAGCTCTGCCGCCCGGTCAGAAGCAGTTCTATGGACTGTGGCATGACCGGCAGTCCACAAGTGAGGCAGCAGAGGGAAAGGAGGATAGCCTTCATGGCAACGAAGGAACGAAGAACGGACGAACCTGCCTTCACTCTGGCTTGCAGCGTTGCAGGCCGGCCTTTGCTTTCTGATCCAGGGAGTTCTTGTACTCATGCCCGGACATCTCTAGGCATTGGCCGTAGCTGGCTGCAGCGCGGGTGAGCTCGCCCCGCTCTTCGAAGATTAGGCCGGACTGAAGGGCGGCACGGGCTGCGAAGTATTCGCGTTGGCCATTACCCTGTTCGATCGTCTGCACATAGTAGCTGAGGGCTTCTTCTTTTCGGCCCAGGAGGTCGAGGGTACGACCCATGCGGTAGCAGTATTCTGTACGTTCTGCGCGCGTGCGGAACTGGCGGCTGTCGGCCGTCTGCAGCGTCTCCCAGGCTTGTGACTGCAGTCCGCCGTCGCTCAGCAGCCGGGCTTTCAACAACAGCGGATGTGGCCATTGCCCGGAACGTGCGTTGCCGGTGGCAGATTTATCTGCGTCGGACACATCCGTGCCTCGTTGCAGCACCATTGCCCGCAACCCTTCGGCCCGCCTGGTATCTTGCTGCAGCCATGCGATCCAGGAAAGCTTCTCGTAGGCATCGCGGATATAGTATTCTCCTTTGAAGGTGCTAACGAACCGGGTGAGGGCTGCTTGCGCCTCCTTCAACCGGAAGAGGTTGAGGTATATATGTCCCCGTTCGAAATCCCAGAAAGGGATTGGCAGGTAGGCACGGGATGTATCGATGCCGTTGACGATGCGGAGGGCTGCCTCGCTGCGCTGGTTGTTGATGTAGATGTTCATCGCCATGAAGGCATGCAGGTGGTTGTGTACTAGGTCGAGCCCACCCTTCTCTATAAAGCGGATGGATTTGGCGGGATCTCCTTCGAGGACGGAGACAAGATATGGGTACAGGATCAGCGTCTCACTGCGGCAGACCTGGGCATACTGCGTTCGACCTTCGATATGATCTGTGAGCATGCGGTTGCCCTTTCGGATATCCCCCCGGAGGCCGAAGAGGTGGAGAATCCATTGGTAGCCGTTGGGTACAGCCCCAAGCATCGAGGTCAGAACGCCGAAATACACCTTACAGGGGCCGAACTGCGGGTATCTAGACTGGTTCTCGCGGAGCAGGAGGTAGGCCTTGCGGGTCTCGATGGTGGCGTTCCACTTGTCGTCGAAGCGGATGGCTGCCAGGGCGCCATGGAAATGTAGGAGGCCCTGACCGAACAGTACAAAGGGGTTCTTGTCGCGACAGGCTTCGATGCGTTTGATGCGCTTATACTGCATGTCCTGGTAATGAGGATATCTGGTCCGTAGCTCGCCGAAGAAGAGCTGCAGCAGTTCGGCATAGCTATCGACAAGCAGTGGTGCGAGGTTCTCCGGATATTTTGCTTTTTCTGCGTCACTCCAGGCCATGGCTTCTGCCATGCGCATACTGGTGACGGATTCCCAGGCCCGCTGGACACGGTCGTTCCACTCGAGGCGGTCTTGCCCAAAGGATAAGGTGGAGAGGCACCAGAGCATGGTGCAAAGGAGCGTCCGCCTGGGCAGATACATGGCCTGGGGGGTGTTTTCGTGTGCGGGCATTCGAATAGTGAAGGTAGGAGGGCACCGCCAGCTTGAAGACGTCGACGGGTTATGTTTGTTTTAAGCGGAAGGACTATATTTGCAATCCAATTTTGGACGGACAGGACTGTTAGCTCAGTTGGTTTAGAGCACTACTTTGACAGAGTAGGGGTCGTTGGTTCGAATCCAACACAGTCCACGCCTAGGTACCGATTTCGGTGCCTTTTTTTTGTCAATTATTGCAGCAGAAGCTTAGTTATTTTAACCCATTGGTCGGACATCTTTCCTCCAGGCGAGGAGGTAAAATTCCTTTTTAGATGCCATGAGTGCTTAGGTCAAACGTCATGATTGCCGCAGGAGGTCGTAGTCTGATCAAGGTCACTGATATAAAAAAAATATCCTTAATTTTTGGACTAACATGGGAGAGAAGCTTTTATCACGTGTGGCATACTACATGCACTTAGTCAGCTCCGGCGTCAAGACACCCGCTTGAACTTATAAGGATATACTTTTCCTGAAGCCCACTGGGCTACATAGAGGTCTCCATTGCGGTCTACCATCACGTCGTGTGGGTGTACAAGGATCTTCTCTGCCTGCGCAAGCGGCTTCAGCTGGCCACCTTCATAGATCGGCTCCGTACCGCCTATGTTGGATACCACTCGGTTGTTTTTATCGAGGATGGTGACGAAGCCCGACTTTTCTTGGCTGATGACGGGTGACCGGAGCACGGCAGCATAGATATAGTCTCCTTTGATCACCGGTCGGCAGACACAGGCGCCGGGGATGCGGATGATGTCCTGTAGCTGACCGGAGAGGCTGAAGCGTTTGAAACAATTGCGGGTGCGGTCGGTGACCAGCAGTGTCGGGCTTCCACCACGGTGATCCATGCATATGCCATGGGCATTGTCGAGGTATGCATCGCCTTCGCCTCTTCCACCAAAATAGCCTTTCAGACGGCCCTTAGGGTCATAATGCAGGACATACTGTTTGCCATAGCCGTCCGCTATGAAGATGTCTCCTGTGTCAGTCACCGTCGTCTCGGTCGGCACAAACTCCTTCGCCTCTTGATAGAGACCGACCCCCAACGGCGGATCGATTGTCAGAAGGATGCGGCCGTCAAGGGTAGCTTTGTAGACCTGATGCTTGGAAGTATCTGTGATGAAAAGGTATTGCGTTCCATTCTCATCGGCCAGCGTCAGCCCATGTCCACCGGGGAAGTCATTCCCCCAGGTGCGTAGCAACTTCCCGGAACGGTTGAAGACGAGGATATTATTTTTTGTCTCGTTGGTCAGCAGATAGATGTTGCCCCTGGCGTCCTGTACCATCTCGTGGCAGTCGTTCACCGGGTTTCGCAGCGGGTCTGCCTGGCTCCATTTCATGTCTAGGGTAAATCGGATGCCGTTATGTCCGTAGGCTGGCCCCTTCGGCCGGGCCATCAGGTCGCTGGCAATATGGAAGCCGGCCGTCAGGGTGGCGGCGCTGCGGAGGAATTGTCTTCTGCGCATGTGATTGGGTTATAGGTCCAAGATACGGAGAATGGAGATGTCAATGCGTCATCTATCTATGCATGTGCTTCTGTCATGATCTTCAAAGGCATTTGTCATCCTTCCATCCTCAGATGGCAACCCGTTGGTAGATCTATATCCCTGCTTCCACCAAAAGATTTCTCTTTGTCATTGATTCGGATGGACTTGGGGATGAATCCATCCGGCAGTCTGAAAATTCCACTACTGCCCTTTGGTAAACTGACTTCCACTTCCATCCCTGCAGACCTACGCTGGAAGCGGAACCCTGCAATCCCGGTCAGAAACGGGATCCGAGCCTGCAGGGAGTCGAGTCCGTCGAGCTGGGGCGCAATGCGGATCTTTTTCGATCCGGGTTCGACGGGCTCCATGCCGATGATCTTACGGGTGATGGCGTTGAGCGCTGCCGTCCCCCAGGCATGATTCCAGTCGAGGTTGGGCTTATAGATCAAGTCCCATGCCTCCACCGCCATCGTGGCACCTGACTTGAGCATCCGGTACCAGCTTCGGTCGCCTCGGTTGGTGATCAGCGAGTAGGCATATGCGGATTCTTCGTTATCGTATAAGGCGTCGAGCAGAAACTGTGAGCCGTAAACGCTGCAGGCCATTCCACGCGACTGCATGAATGCCAGGATACGGGACTTTTCCGAAGGATCCACCAGTCCGAAGGCAAGGGCGAACATGTTGGCGTGAAGAGAGCTGTGGCGGGTTGTATCGCCATCCCGCACTAGGCCCGAGGCCGAGTCTAGGAAACGGGCTCGGAAGGCCTTACGTACGCGGGTTGCGAGGGATTGGTACATGTCCACGTCCTTCGGCTTGCCCGCGATCCGGGCAAACTCGGCCATTAAAAGCAGTGACTTATAATGGAAGGCGTTGACGACGCTGTTGTAATCGCAGAATACAAAACCATCGGTCTCGCCGATATAGGAGGGGCCTGCCAGTCGACTGTTGCCGTTCTGTGGCCAGTCGGTGATATCTCTGAGCACGGCCTTGTTGTCGAATGTCCGGTAGTGGATGGCGTTGAGCAGCACAGTGTCCTGTGGCGGCTTCTTGGTGGAGATCAGCCCGTCTGGGCCTGCCATCTTTCGGAGCGTCTTCAGGTCAAGTAGGTCGTAGTGCGTTCGGATGAGATCCGTACTGCCAGTATACAGATGGTCGTACCAAAGGATCTGGTGCATTTGCAGGTGCCATTCTGTAGGCCAGGCTGGACTGAAAAGCAGGTAGCGAGCTGTATTGCGCGCGATGTCGTATACAGAGTCGACGGCATAATGTGAAAGTTGGTTGATGAGGGCATCCGCTTCATAGGGGATGCGCTCCCGGTCGCCGTCGATGTAGACGCCCATGAAGGTCGTCGCCTTGATGGTATGCTTGCAGAAATCCCAGAGGGCGTTCAGCAAACTGTCGGAGGAATGAAAAGAAGACGCGTCGTCGTGGAAGACATGATGGTACATTCTTCGCACAGCATCTTTCTCGGATAGCCTTTTCGGGGATATCAGCTCCACTGCCCGGAAGGGCAGAACGATGCCCATCGTGTCAGGCAATAAGACGGCCCTTCCTGAGGTGTTTCGGAGATTCTTTTTTCGCGGGAACCAGAGATGGCTGCCCATGCCAGGCTGGATCACCATGGTGTCAGCCGAGTAGCGGATGTTGCCACCCGGTGCCGGGTCGAGGCGCTCTGCCATGACCTTTTCTCCCAGCCGCACCACCAAAGTATCCCCAGCCGCCAGTCGCGAGACGTCCACCTTCAGCCGGCCGAAGGTGGCTCTGGTGAAGTCGAGGAACAGGGTTCTGTCATCTAGTTGAACGGCACGGTCTGCCAAGCCATCCACGGCCGTAAGTCGCTGCTGGTAATATGGGTTCTGGGCCGAAAGGGCAGCGGAGAAAGCCGACAGCAGGAGGAAGATGCCAGCAGTACGGGTCAATCGCATGGATTCTTTTTTTGCAATTTTTTAAGGGGGGATAGCCATCTGCACATACTTTCAATGCCCTTGCCTTTCATGAGTATTGTAATAATCTATCAGTTTTAAGGCTTGTGCCTTTGTCCTAAGCATATAGAAATTGGATCCAGACACTAAGGTGATCTTTCTGCTGATGATGGTGATCAGGTCCTGCCTCATTGCCTGCAGCCTGCTCCCCGTGACGGAGCCTTTCACCTTCATTGCTATTCCATTGAGCGTTTGCATGAGTTGAAGCTCTTCTTTGTTGTCGAGCATCGCAGTAAATTCTGGCCTGTTTAGGAAAGTACCTGTCTGCCTCTTTATGGATATTTCTATTGGCAGCCACTTTTGCATGATCTCTGTGTATTCGTGGAATACGTATTCGGTTTCAAGATTCAAGCTTCTATATTCTGCGCTTTTTGAGAGGTTGCTGTAATCAATCATATGCCTTAGCAGGATCGTATCTTTTATATACCGTAAGGATCCTGAGTTCTTCATTTGTTCATAGGTCTCATTGTTATACAGGTATCTGTAGCTGGCAACGGGCATTAGATTGAAGAATGAGTCGACTTTAAGCGTTTCGTTCGTCAATAAGTATAGGATCGCTGAGTCATTTTTTATGATCATGTTCTTGTTTCCCTGAACCATCGAGTCTATGAACTTTATGTTGGTCTGCACATCTTTGATAAAGCTGTTCAGCAGCTCATGTGCCCTTTCCTTTTCAATATAGTGCTCCCTGTAGTTCTCTGCCAAAAAGCCGAGGGAGACGGCCAGGAAGAGCATGAAGAATTCCAGGAAGTATTCCCTCCATTTCTTCTTGTGCGTCGGATGGTGTGGGTGGTGTACTTCCATTACTTCAGATGATATGATGTGTGGATCTTTTCCATGAGCTGGATCGCTAGCGTGTGCTGGTTTTTTAATTCCCTGACATACTGACTTTTTGCTGTATTATAGAGGCTAGAGGTGACATTGATGAAATGCGGCAGGTTTTCTCTTTGGATGATGTAGTCCATCGTTGCATTAGGATTCTGCAAAACTCCGCCTACCGAGTAGATATAATATGGGTGCCAGATGAATGTCTGGAAGCCGGCGTCTTTGTGCTTTTGTCTTGTCTCTTCAAAGCGGCTGTGGATCTGATCTAGTTTCAGCTGGTTGTTCCAATAGACCATCAGTAAGTCTGCGACAACCTTTTGCTGTATCAGCCGGAATGAGCCCGTCCCTTTTAGCTGCGAGGAGGTTCGGTCGCTGAATACCACATCCACGCTGAATCCTGCTCCTAAAGCCAACTGCGCGAAGCGCTTACTATGAACTTTGTCAATTAGTCCCATGTCGTAATAGTGGAAGAGGCTGTCGCTGGCGTTGATGTTCGATTGTAAACGCGACAGGCTGTAGTTGATCCTGGCCGTATCTATCTTAAGATCCTCCCACATACTGTGCATGTAGGCTTCCTCTCTATCCTCTTCGATGATATGCTCTCGGATGCTTTCGGCAAAAAAGCCTAGGGTCACTGCGAAGAAAATCATCAACCCCTCCAGTATGTATTCTTTCAGTTTTTTATGGCCGACATGTGGGTGATGGTGCACTTCCATGTGTTAATGTTTTTTGTTGTTGTAGTATTCCAGCAGGTCTCTGGCCAGTTCCAGCGTGTTTACCATAAACCGCTGGCTTGCACCCATGAGCCATGCCTTCCTGGAGATGGCGGGGATCAGCTCTTTTTTCATCCTTTCTAACTCTTTGCCGGCGAGGAAATGTTTTTTCCCTTCTGTATGACTTTTCAGTTTCTTCAAGATTTTGTCATGTTCTCCATCCTTCAGTCTGCTCTTGAATGCCCCGGTGATGTATGGGTCGATATGCCTGCTGATGGCAACCTCCCCTGGCATCCATTGCTGGATGGATTCGGTATACTCGTGGGATACATACTCGAACTCTTGTGTGATACTACGGAATTCGGTAGCCTTAGAGGTGTTGTTGTATTTGATGATCATCCTCAACAACACCGTGTCTTTGATGTATCTGAGCGACCCCGAGCTTTTCATCTGCTCATAGGTGTCGTTATTACTAAGGTATCGGTAACTGCTGCTGGGAAGGAACCTGAAAAAGCTATCCAGTTCCACTTCACTCTCCTCCATCAGGTAGAGCAGTGCTGAATCATTCTTCATGATGGATTTTTGATTCATCTCGATCAGTGAGTCCAGATAGGTTACATTGGATTGTACATCATGTATGAAACTTTCTATGAGTTCATGAGCCCTCTCTTTTTCGATATACTGCTCCCGGATATTTTCTGCCAGGAATCCAAGGCTCACAGCTGCAAAGAGCATGAAGAACTCTATGATATATTCTTTCCAGTTCTTTTTGTGTGCAGAATGGTGTGGGTGGTGTACTTCCATGCTTACAAATTCTTAAAAAAAAAATCTTTGTATAATGGGTAGCCTCCGACTAGATACTGCCTGCCATCACTGATTATGAATGTTTACCCTTTCTTTTCGTTTACATTTCGTATTATGCAATTATAGAACATGATAACAAATTACTGATCTTTTATCGTTCCAACTCAAACAGTTTGTTAAGGTATCCATTTGTTATGTCACCTTGCGCCAATTGATCACATTTCTGCTAAAATGCAAACATCCTTCGTTATCGCCCTGCCCGAAGAAGTCGGATATATCACCGAGATCCGTGGACACCCAGTACATTACTCGGGCGTAGGGAAGGTCAATGCTGCCTTGGCTGCCGCTGTGCTGGCATCCAAAGGCGTGCAGGAAGTCATCAACATCGGATCCTGCGGCTCTTCTCATCATGCGACGGGTGAGATCTTGCGAATTGGACGAGTATACCAAGATATCGACTGCTCACCGATCTGTACCTATGGGCATACCGCTTTTGAAGTCGACAGCCATTGCATATCCTTTGACCCTAGGGCAGAATCAAGCTGCTTTACAACTGATTATTTCTTCGACAGGCAGCAGCTCTCCAAGTACTCGCCCTCCTACCTCCGTATGATCAGTGAGTGCTCCGTATTTGATATGGAACTCTATGCCCTTGCCAAATCCTGTCGACACTATGGTATGACGCTCCGTAGTTACAAATGGGTATCCGACGACGGAGACCTTGCTCAATGGCTGGAGAACTGCCTACTAGCCTCCCATCGTGTGATGGCCATGCCAGACCTGTAACACCCACACGAAAAAGAGAGCGCATCCCATTCAACCGTTTAGATCTTCATTGGCAAATCATTTTAATCCGCATCTGTTGTCTGCTGACCATGGGTCCCTTTCATGCCCTGACACAGCCCACTGTATCTCTTATCCCACAGCCCATAAAGCTGCAGCTGGATTAACATTCGTTGCTAATCCTGAAAGGGACCTCTATATGGGTAGATCCTACGTCCTTGGAATAATTCTGGCCATCAAAATCCCAACGCGGAATATTTGGCTGTTTTAATCTCAGCGTGAATGGCATGCTCAAAATCCGGTTATCTCGACAATGCTGGTACAGGATGCTTCTATTTCTTTACTTTTCCCATCCATAGCAACTACTTTAAAACCAGCTTTCGAAAACTTATCCTCCCCGACCTCCGAGATGGCCTCAACCCCCTGAGCTTTCGGTCCAATGAGCTCCAGCACGGCGGGCTTGCCCATCTCGCCGGCAGCTGCCGCGGAAACCCCGACACCAACGACTGGTTTGCAACCCTTCAGCTGTGCCTCCGCCCGAAGCTCTATAGTAGCATAGACCCTACTGTACGTCGACCCACCCCACTAGATGGAGATAGGTGGATTTTCTTGTAGCGGTCCTTTTCTTATGTTTCTCTGGCCATGAACTCCCTTGGTTGTCTTGGCGTATTCCTTTATGTTGCATAGCTTTAACGCCCCACAACCTCTGTCAACCATGAAATATTTGCTCCCACTGTTGTCATTGGCCATAGCATCGCTCCAACTCCATGCTCAGACGTGGAATTCTATCCTCACACTAGGAGCCAGCCAATATGTCGGAGACATTCCCGACCGTTCGGTTGGAGCCCTGGCCCGCGGGCTGGTGGGCGCCGGACTGGAGTATCACCCCACCGGTGCTTTTCGTCTCAAATTCGAGGGAGTTGTTACTCAACTTAAGGCCTCCGATGCCGGTACTTCCAATGCCGCCCGCAACTTTTCGTTCACGACCTGGCTGTCGGAAGGGTCTGTCACCGGGCGGGTCGACCTGGTCCGCAACCGCAACGCCCGTGTCATCCCCTACCTCTCTGCCGGCGTGGCCGCCTTCTATGTCAACCCCTGGGCCACCGGCCCCAATGGCAACCGACTCTCCCTCTACCGACTCTCTACCGAAGGACAGGGCCTCTCCGCCAACCAGGAGGAACTCTCTAAATATAACCTTTCTCTTCCCTTTGGCGGTGGACTTGACTTCTCCCTCGGGAAACGCATCCGCGTCGACCTCGAATGGATCCTTCGCAAGACCTTCACCGACCACATCGATGATGTGGGCGGCAACTACCCCGACCGCCAGGCACTGCTGAACGCCCGCGGGTCAGAAGCCGTCGCCATGTCGTGGCGTGGCAGCGGTCCCTTTCCCCGTGCCGGCACGGCCAGGGGAAACATTGCCGACAAAGACTGGTATGCAGCGGTACAGCTCCGCTTCCGGCTGGTGAATCTGCAGGGTAAGCAAATTAAAAAGTTGAAAGACAAGCTGCTGAATCCTAGTTCGCCGCAGGCAACCACCCCGGCGGCTTCCACTCCAAGTGCGCCAGCTCCCGTCGCTACGCAGAAGCCTGCCGTTACGTCCCCTTCCAAGCCCGCAGCACCCTCGCCCGTGCCCGCTCCCGCACCTGTGCCGGTGGCCAAGCCCGATAAGGACGGCGATGGCATCCCCGATGACATCGACAACTGCCCGGAAGTGGCCGGCATCAAGGCTCGCAATGGATGTCCTACACGCGACTTCGACCAGGACGGGCTCAACGACGAAGAAGACGCCTGCCCGCTGCAGGCCGGCACCCGAGAAAACAAAGGTTGCCCGCCGGTCGATCGCGATAACGACGGTATCCCCAACAGTCAGGATCGCTGCCCCGATGTGCCCGGCATCGCCCGCTACTTCGGCTGTCCCATCCCCGATACAGACAAAGACGGGGTAAACGATGAAGAAGACAAATGCCCCGACAAGGCAGGTGCGCCCTCCCTCAAGGGCTGCCCCCTTCCCGATAAGGACGGCGATGGCATCGAAGACCTGCTCGATCGATGCATTACAGTTCCCGGTATCGACTCGTTAAGCGGCTGCCCGACAGTACCTATCCGCACCTCCCGCATCACTTTCCAGGGTAGCGGAGTGGAACTCACGGCAACGGCTAAACAAGAGCTCGAAAGCCTCGCCATCTGGCTCGTGAAGGTGTATCCGCAGTTGTTGGTGATGATCGAGTCGCATGTAGATGTCAGCAAAGGCTCATACGCTGCCAAGCAGCTCTCAGAGTCCCGGGCCATGGCCGTGTATATACACCTCTTCCGCAGCGGCGTGCCCATCGCCCGCATGCAGGCGGTTGGCCTTGGGGCTGACCATCCCATTGATAATACCCTGACGCCTCAAGGAATGGCGCGCAACAACCGTTTGGAGTTTCGCTTTTCAGAGTGACTCGCAGCTCTGTGTGCGAACCTCCAACAAAACTGGGCAGCTGTACAGGGTGTGGCATCTAGCGCCGTCCTCGTGGCACCTTTCCGGATGCCACGCCGGCAAGCATGTTCTTACAAGGCAGATAAAATTTATTGGAAGGTCTCCCAGCGGTCCCCAAGGATCGTGCCGAAGACCTGGCCTTTGAGTGGACGCCCGATCAGCGGGTTGTTGGCAGATCTGGAGCGGACCATGCCCGCGGTCAAGGTGAAAGAGTCATCCGGCAGCAAAAGCACCAAGTCGGCCGGACTGCCTGGCAGGACGCCGGGGTCTGGCAGGCCGAAGGTGCGGCGAGGCCGCTGGCTGAGCAGCCGTACAATCAGATCCATCTCGAGGCCTAGCTGCCGCAGGCTGGGGAATAGGGTCTGAATGCCTGCTATGCCCGGCCTAGCATATTCGAATTCACATTGCTTGTGGTCCAGGTGTTGCGGCAGGTGGTGGGCGCTAACCATATCGACCTGCCCCGCTTTCACGGCCTGCAGCAAGACATCCCTTTCAGCCCGCGAACGCAAGGGCGGGTTGACTTTCAAGTGAGTATCGTAGTCTGAGAGGTCTTCGTCGCAGAACATCAGGTGATGGGGTGTGACGGCACCGGTGACATCTACACCATTGGCCTGTGCCTGCCAGATCTCTTCGACGGAGGAGGCAAGGGTGATGCCTGTCAGGTGCAGCCTGGAGCCTGTATAGGCGCAGATGCGGATGGCCCGACTGACCGTCAGCGTTTCGGCGAGGGCGGGGCGGCCGAGGAGTCCCAGTTGCGTCGAAATCACCCCTTCATGCATCAAGCCATGGGGTGCCAGACTGCCATCGTCTGCCAACTGTATGATTATGCCGTCGAAGGCTTTCACAAACTGCAGGGCCTTGACGAGGATATCAGCCTGTTGGATAGGGGCCTGGCCATCGCTAAAGGCGATGGCGCCGGCGGCGCGCATGTCGTGCATCTCCGCCAGCTCCTTCCCCAGCGTATCGCGGGTGACGGCGCCGATGGCGTGGATTCGGACAGGGGAGGGGAAGGTTCTTTGTAGTATTGCCTCTACAGTCGGGCGGTTATGCCGCACCGGTACTGTGTTGGGCCCGACGAAGAGATGTGTACAGCCACCGGCAGCCGCGGCGGCAGCTGCGGAGTCCAGCGTCTCGCGGAATTCGGTGCCGGGCTCGCCGGCATCAGCGAAGGTCTCGACAAATCCGGGGGCTACCTGCAGACCAGGTTCATCGATCACCGTCTCGGCGGGTGCATCGATGTCTTCTGCTACTTCCGCGATCTGTCCGTGCCGGACAAGGATGTCGCGCGTCTGCCCGTGCAGGGGCTTGTCGGGGTCGATAATGCGTGCCTTCTTCAGCAGTAGTGTCATAATCGGTTGATACTACAAAGGTAGTTTCTATCAGCGTTTGAAGATCTAGGCGGATTCTCCTATTTTTGCCATCCATTCGGGACGTAGCGCAGCCCGGTAGCGCACACGTCTGGGGGGCGTGTGGTCGCTGGTTCGAATCCAGTCGTCCCGACTATTTTCCGTATTTGACCCTACAAAATCATTCATTATAAATGTCTTTTGTAGGGTCTTTCATTTTTTTACTAAATCATATCCCATAACTATAACACTCCCAGTAAATCCGACATAATGGTTGTTTCATCTATTAATCCATACATCTGTGGGGAAAATTCATAGAATTGTTTGAAAGGACCTTGTAAAGGGTCATCCAAGGTAATTTGAACAAACAATCATCAAGGTTCTTACGGTAGGTCTGGGCGGAAAGTCTTAATTATACTTTAGAATATGTATATCATGCTTGCCTGTCGCATGTGTGTACCAGATGAGATGAATAAAATTTCAACCAAAGAGGTATTGCACTTATTGGGGATATGTGTCAAAGTTTGACGCGTATTGATTGGGAAGATGTGCGCCAGATAGCCGTGTACAATCACAGGATGTGTGCTAATCAGCTACAGCATTTGCCCTAATTTTTTCAGCTTGTAGCTATGATCCTCTTGCTATTTGATCAGCCCAGTTGCGGTATAAACGCCCCTGGCCAACGCGTTGAAGAATTAGTGTCTGTGAGACAACCTGGGATTGTCACTGCTCTTGAACATCGACGACGACAGGGGAGGAGGCTAGTTTTTTGCTGAAGACTTTGAAGTGCCGGCCACCGATATACGCACGTTGGACACCTTCCCGCTTCCACTTTAGGCCTGCGTAGAAAAGCTCTTGCTGCTATTTTAAATGATAAGATCAGGGACGTCAATGTACTTCCGAAACTACATATCACTCAGGCCATCAGCTACCGGCTCCTGAGAACTGGCGCAGGCTTCCGAACGGTCTGGATTGGCACCGGAAGCCTAGAGGCGGGCACCTTAATTTTCTGCGGCCGAGCTCCCCTTGAAGCATTTGCTACATTACTTCCATGAGCGGTGCAGGTACAAATACATCCGCTACGGGTTGAAAAGCCCACTCCGACCGACCCCGTGCAGGTCTGAACTCAGCTGCTGTCGGCTATAACATGCCCTCTCTTTTGTAACTTTCCGCATGCACCAGTCTTCGGTATATATGGCCGATCTCCGCATTACATCCCTCTACATCCATCCAGTCAAGTCGCTGGCAGGCATCTCCGTTTCTTCCTTTGCACTGACCGACCGCGGCCCTGAGCACGACCGGCGCTGGATGCTCGTCGACCCTCAAGGGCGCTTCCTCACCCAGCGCGAGTACCCCCAATTGACGCTGTTGGCCACCAGTATCCAAGGGGATACCCTGGTCATCTACGAGCGAGCCGACCCGCAAGAGCCGCTCATGCTGCCGCTCCGTCCAGCTGGTGGTGCGTCCCTGGAGGTCACCGTCTGGGAGGATACCTGCGAAGCCCTGCATCCATCGCCGGCAGCTTCGGCATGGCTCAGTCTTCGCTTAGGGATCACCGTTATGCTGATCTACATGCCGGAAGCCTCGCACCGAAGGGTTGAACCGGATTATGCCCGCAACGAGGAACTCACCTCTTTCTCCGACGGCTACCCGCTGTTGCTAATCGGGCAGGCTTCGCTGGACGATCTGAACACACGGCTGCCCGCTCCAGTCGCCATGGAACGCTTCCGGCCCAACATCGTCTTCTCCGGCGGCAGCCCCTACCAGGAGGACAGCTGGCTTTCGTTCTGCATCGGCCCGTTGCTGTTTCACGCTGTGAAGCCGTGCGCCCGCTGTGTGCTTACGACCATCGATCCGATCACTGGCGAGCGCGGTCCAGAGCCGCTGCGCACCCTCGCCACCTACCGCAGCCGGCAGCACAAAGTGCTGTTCGGTATGAACCTCTTGTATGAAGGGGTGGGCCACCTGTCGGTCGGAGATGCGCTGCAGGTAGTTTCCGCCAGTGACCCTACTTTTATACCTCCGAATCTGTAACCTCCATCATGTCAACTCATCTCCGCTCACAGCAATGGTTTGGTCGTACCGGAAAGGACGGCTTCATCTACCGCGCCTGGATGAAGAACCAGGGCATTCCCGATGAAGAGTTTCGCGGCAAGCCGGTCATCGGCATCTGCAACACCTGGAGTGAACTCACGCCCTGCAATGCGCATTTCCGGGAGCTGGCGGAGTCTGTCAAACGCGGGGTCATCGCGGCGGGCGGGTTCCCCGTCGAGTTCCCAGTCATGTCGCTCGGCGAGACGCTTATGAAGCCTACGGCCATGCTCTACCGCAACCTGGCGAGCATGGACGTGGAGGAGTCGATCCGTGCCAACCCTGTCGATGGCGTGGTGTTGCTCTGCGGGTGCGACAAGACGACGCCCTCGCTTGTGATGGGGGCCTGCAGCGTCAACCTGCCCACCATTGTCGTCTCCGGCGGTCCGATGCTCATCGGGCGCTATGAGGGCCGCGACATCGGTACATCAGACATCTGGCGATTTGCAGACGCGGTACGCAGCGGCGCCATGTCGCAGGAGCAGCTTACCGTCGCTGAGGCCTGCATGTGCCGCAGCAGAGGCCATTGTGCTGTCATGGGCACCGCCTCTACCATGGCCTGCATGGTCGAGTCGCTGGGCCTCACCCTGCCCACCAATGCCGCCATCCCTGCCGCCGACAGCCGCCGCAAAGTACTGGCACAATACTCGGGCGGCCGCATCGTCGACATGGTGCGGGAAGACCTTACCCTCTCAAAAATCCTTACCCGCGAAGCCTTTGAGAATGCCATCCGCGTCAATGCCGCTATCGGCGGATCTACCAACTTCGTCATCCACCTCCTCGCCATCGCCCGCCGCATCGGCATCGACCTGAGCATCGAAGACTTTCATGAGCAGTCGGCTGGCATCCCCCTGCTCGTCAACCTCCAGCCTTCCGGGCAATACTTCATGGAAGACTTCTACTATGCCGGCGGCCTGCCGGTCGTCGTACAGGCTCTCTCTGACAGGCTGCACCCTGGCACGCGCACCGCCAACGGCCAGACATTGCTGGAGAATTGCGCAAGCGCTGTCTGCCATCGGCCCGACGTGATCGCCACCCTCGAAAGCCCCTTCAAATCAGAGACTGGCCTCGCCATCCTCCGCGGCAACCTCTGCGCCGATGGCGCCGTCATTAAGCCTTCGGCCGCCAGCCCTCGGCTGATGCAGCATACCGGCAAGGCTGTCGTCTTTGAAAACATAGAAGACTACCACGCTCGCGTCGACGACCCCTCCCTCGATGTCGACGAGACGTCTGTGATGGTCCTCAAAAATGTAGGACCCGTCGGCTATCCCGGCATGCCCGAAGTAGGCAACATGGGCATCCCGCGGAAGTTGCTGGAGCGCGGGGTGACCGATATGGTCCGCATCTCCGACGGCCGCATGAGTGGCACCGGCTTCGGGACGGTCGTTCTCCACGCCGCTCCGGAGGCCGCCATCGGTGGGACCCTAGCACTCGTACAGGCGGGCGATCTGATACGGCTCGACGTGTCCGCCCGCCGCCTCGAACTGCTGGTGGACGAGGCCGAACTGGAGCGCCGCCGCGCCGCCTGGCAGCCTTCGCACCCGGTGGCAGACAGGGGCTATGTTTCTCTGTTCCAGCAACACGTTCAGCAGGCCCACCTGGGCGCCGACCTCGACTTCCTTCACGGCAGCTCCGGCTCGGAAGTACTGCGCGACTCTCACTGACGGCGCCCGGACAGGTGCTTTCATAGTGCGGGGCTGATTGCGTATTTTGCAAGCATGAAACTCATCCGCTTTGGCGATGCTGGTGCAGAGAAGCCGGGTGTCTTCCATCAAGGGGTCAGGAAAGACCTATCCGCCCATTTCTCCGACTGGGACCGTCCCTTCTTCCAGTCCGACGGGCTTGCCCGCGTCGCCGCCCTTCTCGCCTCTGGCGTATCCCTGCCTGAGGTACCGGAAAATGTCCGCTGGGCAGCTCCCATCGCCCGGCCTGGCAAGGTCATCTGCATTGGCCTCAACTATTCCGACCATGCCCGTGAGTCGAACATGGCCATTCCTACAGAGCCCATCGTATTCCAGAAAGGTTCGAATACCGTCGTAGGCCCCTACGACCCTATCCTCATCCCCCGCGGCAGTACCAAGACCGACTGGGAAGTGGAGCTGGGTGTTGTCATCAGCCGCAACGCCCGATACCTAGACAGCCTTGATGCGTCGCTCTTCCATGTAGCAGGCTATTGCCTCTCGCACGACGTCTCAGAACGCGCCTTCCAGCTCGAAAGGGGCGGGCAGTGGACCAAGGGTAAGTCCTGCGATAACTTCAACCCCCTCGGGCCCTGGCTGTCGACCCCCGACGAAGTGCCCGACCCGCAGGCCCTCTCCATGGAGCTCTCCGTCAACGGCCAGCGTATGCAGCAAGGTAATTCGCAGACGATGATCTTCGGCGTGGCCTATCTGGTGCACTACCTATCCCAGTTCATGACCCTTGAGGCAGGTGACCTGATTTCGACGGGTACGCCCCCTGGCGTCGGCCTAGGCATGAACCCACCAACCTACCTGCGTGCCGGCGACGTGGTAGAACTCTCTATTAATGGGCTGGGCTGCCAGCGGCAGGTCTGCGAGCAAGCCTAACGCCCATCTGCCCACTATATCAGGAAACGTATACAATGCTCAATGCACTCAGAAAGATCATCCCACCCGAGCGGCTTCGGACGCGCTTCATAGACATGGTCTCTTACGCCTCCGACGCTGGCTTCTACCATCTCATACCCCAGGCAGTGGTGCAGCCTGTTGATGAGGAGGAGGTGCGATCGTTATTTCGCCTATCCCATGCACACCGCATCCCGCTCGTCTTTCGCACGGGTGGCACAAGCCTGTCGGGCCAGGCCGTCACCGACGGTATCCTCGTAGACCTCTCTCAGCACTGGGATCGCATCAAAATCGAGGCCAGTGGCGACCTCGTCCGGGTACAGCCCGGCATCACCGGCGCCATGGTCAACGCCCGCCTCCGCAGCCACCGCCGCAAGATAGGCCCCGACCCCTCCAGTCTCAGTGCTGCCATGATGGGCGGCATCCTCTCCAACAATGCCAGCGGCATGTGCTGTGGCGTGGCACATAACTCCTACCACACGCTCCGTCACCTGCGCTTCCTGCTGCCGGACGGGCATGCCTATACCACGGAAGCAGCGGCTGACTACCTCCGCTTCGAAGCGGAGCAGCCTGCCCTTTGCCAGGAGCTGACCGCCATCCGCGAGCAGATACATGCCGACACAGAGCTATACGGTCGCATACGCCAGAAGTTTCGGATGAAGACGACCATCGGCTATTCGCTGAATGCCTTTATAGACCACCACCATCCGCTTGACATTCTTGCCCATCTCCTCATCGGTGCTGAGGGGACACTCGCCTTCCTCTCCGAAGCCGTCATGGAGACAGTGCCGGAACATCCCTATAAGTCGACCGCCCTGCTATACTTCCCAGACATCGACGCGGCCTGCCGCTCCATCCCCGCCATCGTCGCCTCAGGGGCTGCCATGGCCGAGCTGATGGACCGGGCCTCGCTGCGATCCGTCCAAGACATGCCGGGCATGCCGCCCATCGTGAGCAGCCTGCCGGAGAACGCCGCCGCAATCCTGCTGGAATTCCAGGCCTCCGAGCGGGAGTCGCTCGCAGCTCGGGTGGCAGCCTTCTTAGCCCTCTCGACAGACCTGCTGCTGCTGCAAGCGCCTGCCTTCACCGATGACCCGGCCGAGCAGGCCTTCCTGTGGAAGGTCCGCAAAGGGCTGTTCCCAGCCGTTGGTGCCGTGCGTGCGGCCGGTACCAGCGTGATCCTCGAAGACCTCAGCTTTCCGTTGGACCAGCTGGCAGCGGCTGTCACTGGCTTGCAGGTACTGTTCCGGCAGTATGGCTACGATAACGGCATCATCTTCGGCCATGCCAAGGATGGAAATATTCACTTTGTCGTCACACAGACTTTCAACACCCCCGACGAAGTCAGCCGCTACGACCGTTTTTTGCGCGAAGTCGTGACACTGGTTGTCGAGCGACATGGTGGCTCCCTCAAGTCGGAGCATGGCACTGGCCGGAACATGGCACCCTTTGTAGAAACTGAATGGGGCGGCGACGCCTATGCCGTCATCCGCCGCATCAAAGCTGCCGTCGACCCGATGGGATTACTGAACCCAGGCGTCATCGTTAACGACGACCCACAGGCACATCTTCGCAACCTCAAGCGCATGCCGCAGGTGGAAGAAGAAGTCGACCGCTGCATCGAATGCGGCTACTGCGAGCATCGCTGCCCGAGCCGAGACCTCACCGCCTCCCCCCGCCGCCGCATTGTGCTACGCCGGGCGCTGAAGAACCTCGAAGCCGACGGCGATCGCGAAGGCTTGCGTCGCCTGCTGGCAGACCATTGCCATGAAGTGCTCGACACCTGCGCCGTCGACGGCCTCTGTGCCGGCGCCTGCCCGGTAGATATCAACACAGGTGAGCTCGTCAAGCGCCTGCGCCGAGAGCGTCTTTCCCCTCGCGCCAATCGCTGGGCGCTCCGCTCAGTGCGGCATTTCGCGGTAATAGAAGTCGCCCTCCGCTGGGCCCTTCATCTCGGCGCCGGTATCGGTAAGCTGTGTGGGCCGGGCGCGATGCCCGCCTTGACGCAAGCGCTGCGGTGGCTCTGGCAGGGCTTCCCTCGCTGGTCGCCTCAGCTGCAGCCCCCCCCCTCGCTACGCGCCCTGCGAGCCGCTGCAGCTAGTCCCGCGCCCGAAGGTAATGCCATCGTATACTTTCCTGCCTGCATTACCCGCTGCATGGGTGCGACGGCCGGCCGGGAAGGCTTGCCCGACGTCTTCCTGCGGGTATGCCGCGCTACCGGCATTGATGTGATTGTACCCCCCCAGCTATCAGGACTTTGTTGCAGCCAGATCTACAGCTCGAAAGGCTTTACGGCCGCCTGGCGAGAGATGGCCTCCCGGACATTGGATGCCTTGTGGGCTGCCAGCCGCGAGGGTCGGTATGCCGTCGTCACAGACGTGAGCTCCTGCGCCCTAACATTCCGCTCCCTGCGCCCCGCCCTCGACGAGACCCGCCGGATACGGTACGACACCATGCAGTTTCTTGACAGCGTCGAGTTCCTACACGACAATGTCCTGCCCCGCGTACCGCCGAGGGCGGTTCGACAAGATGTCGTGCTGCACCCCGTATGCTCACTGGAGCGCATGGGAGGGATTTCAAAGATGCAGGCCGTCGCTGCCCATTTCGCAGCAAAAGTCACCATCCCCCAGGAGGCCGGCTGCTGCGGCATGGCAGGTGACCGAGGCTTCTTTTATCCAGACCTCACGGCTTCGGCTACTCGAAAAGAGGCAATGGAAGTGCAGGTGATACAACCCGATGGCTGCTATTCATCCACCCGTACCTGTGAGCTGGCACTCTCAGAAGCGACCGGCCGGGATTATGTATCGATTTTATATCTTGTGGATGAGGCACTCGCAGCTCGTGGGTCCTGACCTGTTATATCAATGATCAACTTGGGGAATATGCTCTCACTGGCAGGCAAACAGGCAGTCGTCACCGGAGGTTCCAGCGGTATCGGATACGCCATCGTGCAGTGTTTCATCGCGCAGGGCGCGCAGGTGCATGTGCTCGACCTGCAACCTGCTGCCGACGGACAAGGCGAAGGCTACGCCTGCGATGTGTCGGACCAGGGACAGGTGGCTACCGCCATAGGCGCCATTGGAAGGGTAGACATCTTGGTCAACAGTGCCGGTGTCTCGCACATCGGTAAGGCCGACAACACATCTGAGGCCGACTTCGACCGGCTGTTCCGCATCAACGTGAAAGGCGTCTACAATTGTCTGCACAGCGTACTTCCCGGGATGCGCTCACGGCGTAGCGGTGTGATCCTGAACATCTGTTCAGTAGCGGCTACAGCCGGCCTGAACGACCGTTTTGCATATTCTATGAGCAAGGGGGCTGTCTTGTCAATGACACTGTCGGTCGCTAAGGACTATATCCAGGAAGGGATCCGCTGCAATTGCCTTTCACCGGCGCGGGTGCATACGCCCTTTGTAGATGGCTTGCTTGCACGCACCTATCCCGGCCGCGAGGCCGAGATGTTCGAAAAACTCTCGCAGACGCAGCCCATTGGCCGCATGGGCCGGCCGGAGGAGATAGCGCATGCGGCGCTCTACCTCTGCTCGGAGGAGGCGGGCTTCATCACGGGTTGCGACTATCCGATCGATGGTGGCTTCCTGCGACTGAACACCTAGCGCCTCTGTGACTTCATACTTTCACGAAACTCAGCAGCATGTTGGGCGGCTATTTGTCCAAGGCTGCTATCTCTTTCACCATCTTCTCTGTGATGGCCATCGCTTATCTCACTGCGCGTGGCCAGTCCTCCTGTTGTACCAGTGTATGAAGCCGTTGCCATAGGCTTCTATGTAGATGGCGCACACGTATTACTGGTAGCGCATCTCTTCGAGGTCGATGCGCTTATGCACTTTGACCCGCTCTAGTCCGATCAGGGCATTCCTATCTGACAGGGGCCTGCCATCGGCTATTCGGCATAAGGTACTGGGCAGCTGTTGCACAGCCGCGCAGCTTCGATGCGTTGGATCCTGCATGGATGTTTTCTGCAATCTAGCCGTGGTCAGGCTAGTGTTTGCTGATCCTTGTCAGAGATGTGAATTGCGAAAGAGGCGGTTCGCTAAGCTAATTGCACTAACTTTCGTAGCTTCTAGCACTATTCTTGTACATAAATCTGTGGCTGCCAACCTCTTCTATAAATGAATATAAAGTCACGCAGGTCTTATGTGGTTTGGCTCCTGTCACGTCCTTCGTGGATGTCCCTGTTCTTTGCACTGTCTCTATATTTGCCATCCTATTCGCAAGAGGCTTTTTTAGGGATCTCTTTAGGGGGTGCCAATTACCAGGGAGACCTGCAGGACAAGATCTTGACCTTAGATGGCATGACGCCGGGCATAGGTTTCAACATCCTTTATGCGCCCAATAATCGTTTTTCCTTGTCTGCCGAACTTTTCCGGGGTGTATTGTCTGGCAGTGATGCGAAGCCTGGTTCCCGTAATCAGTCGCGCAACCTTCAATTTGTCACTCAGCTGATAGATGCTTCCATCGCAGGACGCCTTAACTTTTACAACAATCGGGATTTCATATTCATCCCATATGCGACGGCGGGTGCGACTCTTTTTTATGTAGATCCATATACCTATGATACGGACCGTCATCGGGTATATCTATATCCCATGTCTACCGAAGGGCAGGGGCTGCCGGGCTATTCCCATGTTCCTTCCCATCATACCTTGAATGGTGCTATACTGTTTGGTGGCGGCGTGGAGATGCGGATCACGAAGAAAATCCGAATGGATATTGAAGTGGGATGGCGAAAGACATTCACGGACTACATCGACGATGTGAGTGGTGACTACCCTGTCTTCAGAGATCTTTTATCTGCTCGCGGCCCGGACGCGGTTCAATATTCCTATCGAGGGGATGAAGTGTCCGGCGGGAGTCTCCTCTACCCCTCCGGTACGGCCCGTGGCAACGCTGCCCGGGATGATTGGTACCACATGGTATCCATCCGACTTCGGTATTCATTTCGTTCCTGGGATCTCGACAACGTGAACCGCAAATATTTGATGAGAAATACCGGCTGGCCTTATAATCTGAAACGTGTAAAAAAAGGCAACGGCTTGAAGCCCTGTGACTAGCAT
>VGFQ01000021.1 GCA_016868815.1 Bacteroidota bacterium | reverse complement strand
TCGCACTGGATAGTCGTAGCGGACCGCGTTGCGGATGATGGTGAATCCCCCGACCTTCATGACCGTTTCGATTGCCAGGTTCTGAGAACTGCTGCTACTGTATGCATGACTTCCTCACTCTTTTTAATTTCTCGATGGCTCTATCCAGCCTCGGTGCCTACTCACATATTCCACCAGTAGTTGAATTTTAGGACGATGGCTCTATTGCGCACCAGAAAGGGGTCTGTCAGGTAATTGTCGGTATACACGATGAAAAGGTCTGAAGCCGGTCGGTATCGCCATTGAAGCCTTGTGTTGATGTTCATATTTCGTAGCTGGTCGTTGTACTGCAGGAAGCCAGTGATGAAGAGCTTGTTGGTGAGTGTCAGGTCAATGCGGGGACCTACGAGCAGGAAGGTTGTCCGGTTCCAGGGCCTGGGCAGGTGTATGTCATCATAGCTGGCATTCAGTGCGATGCTGAGGTATGGCTGGAAGCGGTAGCCGACCTGGGTGGTGATGTTCAGTCTTTTTCCATCAGCATAATACCCGCCATGGCGCAGGCTGAAGCCATAGGTGAGCAGTCGCTGCGGCCTCGACGCATATTCTATCCCATAGGCATTCCAACGGTGGCGGCTGCCACGGGCCAGCGTGTCTTTTCCGGAGTTTGTGGGGTCGAAAGACCTTCGGAGCTCTATGAAGTCGTAGGAAACAAAAGACGTACAGGTGGCCTGGTTGCGCATGCCGATGGTGTAGGCCATGTAGGTCTCATTGTCTGTATTATGCCAGTCTGGCCTGTAGAACAACGTAGATGCCAGCCGGAAAGAATGCACGAGGATGGGCCCACGGCGGCTGAAGAAGTTTTTCACCGCCATGGGGCTGAGTTTGATGTAATCTTTCCTCGGGACATAGCCGACCTCCGCTGTAAATCCGCTGCCGACATATTCATGCTGGAAAGACAGAGTCTTGAACTTGTCGCTGTACTGGATGGATGAGGCATGTACCCAGTCGTGCCCCGTGGAAACTGGTGAGAAAGATTTCAAAAAGAAGGCCTTCCCCGTCCATAGATTGTTGCTGGACGCGTGGTTGTATTCGAGGCCCAGGTTATGGTTGAAGGAGGCAGGAGAAGGGCTGCCAGGCTTTCCGTCAGACATATTCCGCCGGTCGATGGCGAGGATGCCGATATTAGAGCGTGCGAACACCCGCCGTTGCAGTGCCACGACGGCAAAGTTCTGCACTGGCGTTGCTGTCTCTTCCCCGCGGCCTGTGACCATATCCATGGCACCCATGCGCCAGTCGCGGTTTAGTTTGCCACTCATCCGGGCTCCGGCGAGGATGGGTGCCGTGAGTCCGATCCGTCGGGAAAAGAAAGGCCGCAGGCTGGAGAACCCAAAATTCGAGAACTGATCGCCGTTCTCCAGGAAGAACTGCCGACGCTCCGGGAAGAATAGCTCAAAGCGGTCGAGGTTCGTGACTTGTCGGTCTACATCGACCTGGGAGAAGTCTGGGTGAAGGGTGACGTCAAGATTGAGCGAAGAAGTCAACCCGAACTTGGCATCCATGCCGACCTCCCGGCGGAAGTCACTCGCTTTGCCGGGCCGGTAGCTCTTACTGCCGCCCGTCAGCACGTATGGGATGAGCGATAGGTTAGCCCCGGGAAGAGGTGGGTCTTCTTCCCAGAGTAAGACGCCTGTGAAGGCCAGGGAGGCACTGGGGAACTGGCGTGGGACGGGCGCCCATCCCGACTTCTCCGCCACGCGGATGTCAAGGCGGCTGAAATTGATACCCCAACGACGGAGGTCTTTCCGGTAGCGGATCGTCTTGAAGGGGATGGCCGCCTCGAAGATCCAGGCCTCCGGCGTATTTCGGACGACAGAGGTCCATTTGTTATCCCAGTTCAGATCTACCTTCCCACCATCATACATGGTCCCATCCCACTGAGCCCCGGCGGCATTCGCCCCGAAGGCAAAGCCATTCATCTGATCGTCGAACGGGTCGATGAAGACCAGGAAATTATCGTTTTTGGAGAAGGCAAAGTCCCTGCGCAGCGACTCCACCATGTAGGGCCCCGAGACTTTATTGTAGCAGATAGCTAGCAGATATATGTTTTGTAGATCATAGCACATGCGCACTTCCGTCGACACCGTCGCCAGGCTGGTATCCATCGGGGTGATCATATGAAACTGTGAAGCCTTCTCGACGCCCCTCCAGCCGGCATCGCCCGGATCACCATCTACCCGGATCGAGGCATTAGCCCGCCGCATGTGGAAAACGAAGGATTCATTTTTCTTCTGCCCATAGGCCGTCAATCCGGCGAATGCCCATAGGAGTGTGTAAAAAGTTCTCAATCTTTATAGGCCCATGTGGAGTTTCAAAGTACACATAAACACTGAATCAATCCGGCGAATGCTTCCGGCGGGCATCTTTGCATCGGTTCCCGTGGCTGACATGCACGGACACCTTCTTACCTTTACTCCCCATGATACTTCCCATTGTTGCGTACGGACACCCGGTGCTGCGGACCGTGGCAGCAGACATCGCCCCCGGTCATCCCGGCCTCGAGTCGCTGATCTATGACATGTGGGAGACGATGTATGCCTCCAGCGGGGTGGGATTGGCAGCGCCACAGATCAACCATTCGATCCGGCTGTTTGTGGTGGACAGTACCCAGATGTTCCTCAACATGAATGCGGACGAGAAGAAATCCTTCCCAGACCTCCCCGGGGTGAAGCGCGTGTTTATCAATGCCCGGCTGGAACATACCGACGGGGCGCCCTGGTCGTTCAATGAAGGTTGCCTGAGTATCCCCCATGTACGGGAGGATGTGCTGCGCGACGAGGCCGTCAAGATGTCATTCATGGACGAGGCCTTTGCCACTCACACCGAGACCTTCCACGGCATCACCGCCCGCATCATCTTGCATGAGTACGACCACATCGAAGGCCGGCTTTTTATCGACCATATCTCGCTGTTGAAGCGGAAACTGCTACGAAAGCGTTTGGAAGAGATCTCTGGCGGTAAGGTGCGGGCAGACTACAAGATGATCTTCGCAAGACACTGACATGCGTATCTCTTGTCTGACAGACCTCCTCGCCAGTTGCCTGTACTCAGCCATCATTTTATTGTTTCCTTCTCATCTCGCAGCACAGGGCCGCGACACGGTAGAAGCCGAAGGGCGGTTGGTGACTTTGTCTGAAGTGGTCGTCCGCTCCGGGACCGACGTCGCAGGCTTCATCCGTCGCGTGCGGACGGATACGACTTTTTACAAAGCTTTCCGCAACCTGCGCGTGTTGTCGTACCAGTCGCTCAACGACATCCGCATGTTCGACCGTCGTGGCCGCCTGGAGGCCTCCCTACGCAGCCGCACTCGACAGAAGGCCTGGAGAGGCTGTCGTGTCACAGAGACACTGGAACAGTCGACGACCGGTGCGTTCTTTAACCAGCAAGGGGGGTATCGCTACTATACGGCAAGACTTTATGACGGACTCTTTTTCTCTTTCGACACCGTGTGTGGGCAGCACAACCGGGTGGCAGAAGCCCGACGGACGCTGACCGGGAAATCCGGACTTGACAGACGCAAGGAACAGCTGAAGATGCTCTTCTTCGACCCAGGAGGAGACATCCCTGGAATTCCGCTCATGGGTGATAAAGTCCGCATCTTCGACCCCGCACAAGCCAGGCTGTATGATTTTGACATAGACATCCAGGATTGGCGGGGCAAGCCATGCTATGTGTTCAGCATCCGACAAAAGAAGAGCCTTGGATTCCTGGATCGTGATAAAGCCGTCTTCAATGACATGGTCACCTGGTTCGACTACAGCAGCTTTGAAGTCATGCAGCGACGCTACACCATGCGCTATGACGCCGGAGTCTATAGCTTTGACGTCCGCATGGAAGTGGAGATGTCTAAAGTCGGGGACTGGCTGTACCCGGCCGTCATCCGCTACGATGGAGAGTGGGGGGTGGCCCTCAAAGGCCGTGAAAAGGGACTGTTCACCGCCACCGTCTATGGCATTTCAGCCGACTGATGGGGGCTGGCCGGACCGCCGGTGGTTGGCCAGCGGTGGGGGAAGCCCAACGCTTTAGACTTGGCATTGAACGTATCAACCATCGCCTCTTCCAGGCCTATGTCCAGCAGCGAGGCAAGCAGGTCCAGGTAGATGGCAATCCCACCGATCTCTTCTTTCATCTTCTCCCGCGTGATGTCGGAGGCTTTGTAGCTGCTGCCGCCGTCAACGCCGCCCTTCTCGACCCGCTGCAGCTTTTTGATCATATTGCAGAGTTCTCCCACTTCACCTGCTAGTGCCGTGGTCCAGTAGGTGAGGGGCTGGTTGTCGTAGCAACGGAAGCCGTCTCTGGCGCGCGCCACATTGAGGGTCCGGAAGCTGTCCAGGTCGATTGCCATGCATTTCATTTTTCTATTCAATGATACGTTGCTTGAGGTCCTGTGGCCCAGGAAGATATCAACACAGGCGACTTGCATCCGTCCTTGCTTTATTTTTACCCAATGATGAATCATATGAAGCCATTTGCGGTTGTTTTACTTCTCTGGCTGCATCGGGTGGAAGCCCAGGCCCAAGTCCCGGACTGGCTCTGGTATCGTCAGCCCGCCAAGCAATGGACAGATGCGCTGCCGATTGGCAACGGTCGCATGGGGGCCATGGCCTTCGGGGGCACCGGCCATGACCGGTTCCAACTCAACGAGGAGTCCGTCTGGGCCGGCACCGCGGTGGATGACATCAATCCCAAGGCCAAGGGCAGCCTGTCGAAGGTGCGCCAACTGCTGTTCGACGGTCGGAATGCCGAAGCCTATGAGCTGACGAAGACGGACCTCCTAGGCACCCCGCCGCGCATCCGCTCCTATCAGACCTTGGGAGACTTGTACATCCAATGGCTTGACAGCACCGCCCCCGTCAGCCAATACCGGCGCAGCCTTGACCTGTCCAGGGCGGTGCACCTCACCACCTTTACCCGGAAGGGGGTTGCCTATGAGGTGGAGTCGTTTTTTTCTGCCAGGGCCGACATGCTGCTCGTCCGCATCCGTGCCCGCGGCGGGGTCCTTGGCTTCACCCTCCGTCTGGCGCGGGCCAAAGATGCCCAAACACAATACAGCCAACCGGACCGCATCGTGATGAACGGAAGGATACAGGACCGGGAAGATCCCCAGACCTTCGGGCCGGCAGGCGACCATCTACGGTTCTCCGCCGTCGCCCAGCTGTCGATCGATAATGGCAAGTCGGTGGCGGCACGCGACGGGATCGATGTCTATGGCAGCACGGAAGTGGTGCTGCGCCTCACCGCTGCCACCGACTTCGACCCTGCCCGACTTACCTCGAATACGTCCATCGATCCGCAGCATCGCTGCCTGCAGATACTCGCTGCGGCCCAGTACAGGTCCTATACGGATTTGATGGCGGAGCATATCGCCGAATATGCCCCGCATTACCGACGCTGCTCCCTGCAGCTAACGGCATCTCCCGGCAAGGATACCGTGGCGACAGACCGCCGACTTGCAGCATTGGCCGCCGGAAGTCCCGACCCAGGGCTCTTTGCCCTCTATTTTCAGTATGGACGCTACCTGCTGCTCTCCAGCTCCCGGGGGCCAGCCCGCCTTCCCGCCAACCTGCAGGGTAAGTGGAATGACCACTTCAAAGCCCCCTGGGACAGCGACTACCATACCAATATCAACCTCCAGATGAACTACTGGCCGGCAGGTCCTGCCAACATCGGCGTCACCTATGCCCCCTTGGCACAGTTCATGCAAGCATTGCTGCCTTTCGGTGCCCGCTGTGCCGATAGTATGTACGGAGCCCGCGGCTGGGCCATGCACCACGTCACCGACATCTACGGGCGCACGTCCCTCAACGCAGATCCCCGGTGGGGGACCAGTCCGCTGGCAGGAGCCTGGATGGCACTCACGCTCTATGATCATTATGATTTCACCCGCGACGAGATCTACCTCCGGCAGATGGCATACCCGCTCATGAAGGCGTCGGCTGATTTTATCCTCTCCTTCCTGGTCCCCGATCGGAAAGGCAAGCTCGTCACAGCCCCTTCGATGTCTCCGGAGAATGGTTTTTTCCTGCCGGGCGATTCGCTCAGAAGGCATGTTATCTCTTATGGTCCCGCCATCGACATTCAGATCATACGGGAGCTATTCCGCGCCATCCGCGCCACCGCCGATGTCACCGGCACCACGTCGTCCTACCTCGACACCCTCCAAGAGACCGAGGCGAGGCTGCCACCCACGCAGGTCAACAGATACGGCGGGATACAGGAATGGATAGAGGATTATGCGGAGCAGGAACCCGGTCATAGACACATCTCACACCTTTTCGGATTGTATCCGGGCACGACCCTGACGACGGACAGTGCCTGGCTGCTCGCATCCCGCCGTACACTCGAAAGGAGGCTGGCGAACGGGGGTGGCCACACAGGATGGAGTCGTGCCTGGATAATCAACTTCTACGCTCGCCTCGGGGATGGCAACACCGCCGGCTATCATCTTCAGCAGCTGTTGGTCAAGTCAACCCTGCCCAACCTGTTCGACAACCATCCCCCTTTCCAGATAGATGGCAACTTCGGAGGCACTGCCGGCATCGCAGAGATGCTACTGCAGTCGCACAATGGCGTCACCCATCTGCTCCCCGCACTGCCGGCCAGCTGGCCTTCTGGCAGTGTGCATGGCTTGCAGGCAAGGGGTGGGATCACAGTCGACTTCAGCTGGTCCGGTGGACAGCTGACGAAGGTGGTCCTGCATGCCAAAGTCCCTACCCAGGGACTGCTCCGCTATCCCAGCGGGGAAACATCCCTGCAACTCAAAGCAGGAGAGACCAAAGAGCTCTTTTTCGACCGTGTTCAGATACACTGATATCTTCGACACGCTAACGCACATACGAAATGAATTCATTATCCCCTCGTATGGTCCTCCTCAGCTTTCGGCGTATTACCCTCGCACTGTTGATGTCCTTGCATATTCCTCTCTGTACGGCCGCCCAACCCCTTCCTGCCGACAGCCTTACGCCAAAGATGCAGTGGTTCGCCGATGCTAAGCTCGGCATCTTCATCCACTGGGGTATCTACGCTGTGAATGGCATTGACGAAAGCTGGAGTTTTCATAATCGTAAAGTGAGTTGGGAGGCCTATATGCGCCAGCGCCAAGGCTTCCGAGCCGACCGCTATGATCCAGCAGGCTGGGCCGATCTCATCCGGGAAAGTGGAGCCAGATATGCAGTGCTGACGACCAAACACCACGATGGCGTGGCCCTCTGGGATACTCGGCAGAGGCACTACGACGTCGTCGATAGCACGCCGGCTCGGCGCGACCTGATCGCACCTTTTTTTCAGGCGCTACGACAACGTGGGATCCGCGCAGGGGTATACTACTCGCTGATCGATTGGAGCCATCCTGACTATCCCGGTTTTTTGAAGGACAGCACCCGCTACCGCCTGCGTGACGACACTGCCAGATGGAGGCGATTCCTTCAATTCAACCATGCCCAGCTGCAAGAAGTGTCTGAGCGTTTTCGACCCGACCTCTGGTGGTTTGATGGAGACTGGGAGCACAGTGCATCAGAATGGGAAGCCCCCCTCATCCGTCAACGAATCCTAGCTTCCAACCCGTCTGCCATCATCAATGGAAGGTTGATGGGGTATGGCGACTATGCAACCCCCGAACAGAACTTTCCCGTCTCCAGGCCACCCGAGAAATGGTGGGAGCTCTGCATGACCACCAATGACAACTGGGGATGGCAGCCGACGGACAACCATTGGAAGTCAGCCTATGAAGTCATTACCATCTTTGCGGATGCCGTCTCCAACGGTGGAAACCTTCTCCTCGACATCGGTCCGCGTTCCGATGGGACAATCCCCGATGAGCAGGTACAGCTCCTTAGAGAGCTGGGCGCCTGGAACCGAAAACATGCCGAAGCCATCTTTTCTTCCATCCCTGGATTGCCGACCGGGCATTTCTATGGCCCCAGCACCTTGTCCAAAGACAGTACGACGCTCTACCTGTACCTGCCGGGGAATGTCTCCGGGCAGGTCGTCGTCAAAGGCTTGCTGAATAAAATTGTTTCATTGAACGTCGTCGGTCAGACGCAGGAGGTGCCCTTCCACATCGTGGGTAAGATATCCTGGAGCCCGGTGCCAGGCCTTGTCTACATGGATGTGCCGGAGAAAGGACAGGACAAGTATATGACGGTGCTTCGCATGACACTCGACGGTCCTTTGCGGCTGTATCGGGGACGAGGTGGACTGAACTGACCGGACTTGACGCATTTTCCTGATCTGCCTGGCTTATCTAGGTGTCTCGGATGCAAAGAAAGGTGCCAGCCGTAGCCGTAGGTCTTCGGGCATGCGGACCCATCTCCGCGTCTTTCTGTCTACAAAGAAGAGGGTCACTTTTCCGGTGGCGACCAGTTTGCTCTTCTCATTTAGGATGGTTTGGTGGAAGTCGATTGTATGTTTCTGCGGCAGTTCCCGCAGCTCTGTGCGCACGGTCAATTGCTCGTCGTAGCGGGCGGCCCGGAGATATCGGATCGACAGCTCTGTCACTGGCATCTCGATGCCCATCTCTTCCATCTCTCGATACGTGCATCCCAAGGTACGGATGGCTTCTGTACGGCCTATCTCGAAGTAGGTCGCATAGTTCGCGTGGTACACCACATTCATCTGGTCGGTCTCTCCGTAACGGACGCGGAAGCTGTAGTGGCCGGTAAACATCTACGAGGGTTTAGATGGGCAGATGGGAGCCTTTGGTTATTTGCCCATGATCCCGTCGACGGAGACTTTGCCAGGTCCGCAGCAGAGGACGGGCAACAGTCCGATGAGAAACAGCGTGCCCATCTCCCCTTTTCCAAAGACATCGCCATCATGAGCCTCCACGACAACGACAGATAGTTCTATAATCAGTGGGATGACTGTCAGACGCGTAAAGAGCCCTATCATCACAAACAGGCTGCAGAAGAATTCAGCAAATACGACCAGGGCCAGGCTGAGGGTGCTACCGATGCCTAGGAAGTTCATGAATTCGAGCCGATAACTGCTGAAGTGCACAAGCTTGTCGTATCCATGGGGCATCATCAGCAGGCACAGGCCCACCCTTAGCAGGAACATTGACAGGTTAAAGGCCCATGGCGGATAGCGGGTGCTGAGGAGTTGGTTCATGTGGCATGGTTGAAGATGCAAAAATGCGAAGGGCATCCGGAAACGTTAACAAAAGTTTGTCCACAGAGCAGACCTTGCAACGTTCTTTCGGAATGGTTTTTATCCACATCTCCACAGGTGCAGGGGATGTCCTGTGGCGCCACTCTAATTTCGATTGCTGATTATACATCTTTTTCCAATGGAGTGCGTATGCTGAGAAACCGACTGCCTATTTGCATCGTAGTGGCCTTGCTGCCTTTGGTATTGCCGGCACAGGCTACTCGTTCCGGGAACGACCCTCATGCGCAGTTCTGGCAGGCGAGGGCGTATTTCCAGGCAGGGCGTTGGAGTCTCGCCTATCCCATCTTCCTAGAGCTTAGGCGGGGGCTGAAGGAGTCTGACAGGGCCCGCCAGACGATGATGTCTGATGAGATAGACTTCTACACCACCGCTACCGCCTTACGCCAGAATGAGCCATTTGCCGAGACGGATGCCTTAGCCTTTATAGGGACTGGGCATAACGAAGCCCTGGCGCAGAAGATGCATTATCACTTGGGTGAATACCTATACCGGCGTGCGGACTTCTCTGGGGCCGTCGAGCATTATGACCTGTCTGACATCCGCCAGCTCGACAACGATGAGATAGCCGACATGAGGTTCCATCAGGGCGATGCCTATTTCCGCCTGGGGGATTATAGTCATGCCAAGCCCCTGCTGCAGTCGGTCCGCCAGCTGACTGACTTCACCCATCGCCTCGATGCGGAATATGGCTTTGGGTATATCTGCTATCGCGACGGGCAGCTCTCTGAAGCACTACAAGCCTTTAGACGTGTCGACGACCACCCTTCCTACCGGCAGGCGGTACCCTTCTACATTGCAGACATCCTTTACCGCCAAGGGCAGAAAGACGAGGCCCTTGCGTATGCAGAGGCCAATGCCTCCAAGACCTTTGGCGAGTTTTCCCTGCAGATGGACCGCTTTCTGGGGCATGCCTATTTCGAGCGCCGGGAGTACCCGAAAGCATTGCCCCGTCTGGAGTCTTCTGCCAGAGGACCCGAGAAGGTTACCCGCGAACAGCTCTACGAGTTGAGCTATAGCCGCTATGCCACGGCCCTCTATGCAGAGGCTGCCCAAGGCTTCAGTCAGCTGAGCAGCGGGTCCGACTCCCTTGCCCAGAGCGCTATGTACCTCCTTGGAGATGCCTATCTGCGGCTGGGGCGGAAGGGGGATGCTCGGACGGCTTTTTCCTATTGTGCCGCCAACAGCAGCATTCCTTTCCAGCGGGAAGTGGCCTCCTTTCACTATGCGAAACTCTCCTATGAATTTGGCTATCAGGATATCGCCATGACCGAGTTTCGGCGTTTCCTGGAAGCATATGCCACCTCTTCCTACGCCCGGGAAGCCCGCGACCTGTTGGTAGAATTGCTGGCCGGCACCAACAACTTCCGCGAAGCCCTCGAGTTGCTGGAGAACATGCCGTCCCCCACCGCCGCCAGCAGGCGATTGTTTGCCAAAGTGGGCTATGGCAGGGCCATGGAATGGGTGAACGACCAGGAGCTCCTCGCAGCGGAAAAATTGCTGGACCGTGTCGCGCGCGATGTCAACGCCGGCACCCTCGCATCCCTCGCCCGTTTCTGGAAGGGAGAGATTGCCTATCGAACGGCACGCTATAAAGACGCTGTGAACGCATTTGGTGATTACCTCAGCCAGGCCCCTGTCGTGCAGGGGGAGGCCAGTCCCCTGCACGCCCGCTATTCGCTCGCCTACGCCCACATGCGCTTAGAAGATTGGCGCGCGGCGCAAGGATATTTCTCGCAGGTGACGGTCAATGCCAAGGCTTTCTCCAGTGGTGTGGAGAAGGACGCCTTGCTGCGCGAGGCCGACTGCAGATACATGCTAAAAGACCTTGCCGGAGCCCGTAGCCTCTATGAGCGCGTGCTGGGATATGGGTGGCCTTCATCCGACTATGCCCAATACCAGCTGGCGATGATTGCAGGCGTCTCAGATCCCGACCGGAAGATTGCCATGCTCGCCACCTTTGAACGCCGTTTTCCGGCCTCCGACCTGGTGCCGCTGGCCGGACTTGAGCTGGCATCCTCCTATCTGGCAGAAGAAAAATACAGGGAGGCCGTCCCCATCCTCACCAGCTTGCTCCAGCAGGGCAGCCGCTCTGCCGCCATCCGGCCCAAGGCCTTGTTGCGCCTTGGGATCGCCTATTATAACCTCGACAGAAACCAGGAGGCACTCGAGCAATATGCATTGCTCGTATCTGAATATCCAAACGCCCCGGAAGTGGAGGATGCCCTCGAAAGCGCCAGGGCTGCCTACCTCGAGCAGGGCCGTACCGCCGACTATGCCGACTTCCTCCGCAAAGCTGGCCGAGACCTCTCCCGTGATCAGGAAGACTCCCTTACCTGGTCGGTTGCAGAAGCTCGCTATGCGGAGAAAGATGCTGACAGGGCCATTGCCGCCCTCGATGTATACATCCGACGTTTCCCCGATGGTCATTACGGGGCAGATGCCAGGTATTACCGCGCCGAGATGTGGATGAAACGCAATGATTGGCAGCAGGCACTGCCCGACTATGAGGCGGTCACCGACATGAGCGCGAGCCGCCAGGCCGACAAAGCCTGCCAACAGGCAGCCCGGATCAACTACTTCCAGAAAAAAGACTACCCCGCCGCGGAGAAATATTTTGAAAGACTGTTATCCTTGACCTCAGACCCGGAAAGACGCATAGACGGCATGCGGGGGCTCCTCCGCAGCCAGTATCAACTCAACAAATGGACAGAAGCAGCCCCCAACGCCCGAGAATTGCTACTGCAGCCCTCCATGGGCACCGATGATAAAGTCCTGGCCACCATGATCCTGGGCCGCTGGGAGTCTGGCCGGGGCAACCACAGCGAAGCGATCCGTTACTACCATACAGTAACATCTCTTAACAACGCAGGCTATGCGGCGGAAGCCCGTTATGCCATCGCAGTCTCGTGGTACCTCATAGATGACCTGGCCAATGCCGAGAAGGCAGCCATGGAGACCATCCGCCGCTCTGGCTCCTACGACACATGGATCACCAAAGCCTACATCCTGCTGGGAGACATCTTCCGCAGGCAGAAGGACTGGTTCAACGCAAAAGCAACACTTCGCAGCGTCGTAGACAACAGCCGCAACCCTGAACTAAGAGAAGAAGCACGCACCAAGCTTACCGCCGTAGAAGAAGAAGAGAAACAAAACAGCAAGATACAAGGCAACTTGCCATAATATGATGCAGTCAACAGATACCTACCAACTGTTCCTTCTGGCGCGCAGGTGCCTCTGGGTCATCCTGCTACTGGGCGCCAGCCTATCCGTCCAGGCACAGCAGCCGGGGGGCCGCCAGACCATCGATATCACCTCATCTTTCAAGCCCGTTCTCCGCGTGTCTGCAAAGCTTTTGTTTACGCCGACCCCTCCTCGACCTGATACGATCCCGCCTCGGCTGAAGTATACCATCCCCATCTCCAATGTCATCCCGCCGCTGTCGCCCTTCCGTATCAAGCCTATCGAAACAGACGTCGACAGTGCCAGCTCTTGGAAGAATACCAATCGAGTGCTGGCAGGCTACGGCAACCTCCAGACGCCTGTGCTGCAGGCAGGATTGAGTTTCGGAGATACCCGGCATCGCATCGCCCTCAAAGCCAACCATATCTCCTCCCAGGGGCCTTTGCCATTCCAGGACTATGCACAGACACGCCTTAGTGCCGAAGCCGCCATGCCGGCCGGCACCAACGCTGAATGGTCGCTCAAAGCTGGATTCAGCCAAGATCAATACTTTCAATATGGGTATGACACGGCCATCTTCCGGCAGTTCACCAAAGACGACTTGCTCCGCAGATATAACACCCTGTCGCTCGCCACGAGCTGCAGGAACCTCGCCCCCACCGCATTCGGTCTCAGGTATCACCCCACTCTCTCAGTAGACCTCTTTCGCGACAACCGCAACACCGAAGAAGCCGACATCGTCGCCGACCTCCCGCTTGAAAAGTCGATCGGAGAGGCTTTCACCCTTGGGCTCTCCCTCCACGCAGACCTCACCCGCCTTAGCCCCGTCCAGCAGCCCGCCATACAAAATAACCTATACATGACGCCTCTGACACTTGCCTATGTCGGGGAGCGGATACAGCTCAAAGGCGGCATCATCCCCTCCTGGGACAGCGGAGCTTTCTACCTCCTGCCGACGCTTCGCGCGGAAATTCCCCTGTCTGGCGAATACTTCATCTTCCAGGCCGGCTGGATAGGACACTATGAAAAAGGCAGCTACCGCCGGCTGAGCAGCCTGAATCCATACATCGATGGGCCTTCGCGGCTGCGGAACACCCGACTCACAGAACGCTACGCCGGCATCCGCGGCGTGCTCGCCAAGACTTTTACCTATAGTGCCAGGGCTGGCGTCACGACCTTCCGAAATGCCCCACTTTTCGTCAACGCCCCAGGATCAGGGAAGTCGTTCCTCCCCATTTTTGAAGAGCGCATCGAAGCCTTGCACCTCCGTGGAGAACTCGGATATGTGAAGGGTGAACAGTTTAGCCTGCAGGCCAGCCTGAATTTCTACGGGTTTAGAAACCAAGTGAAGGAAGAAAAACCATGGGGCATGATTCCCCTCGACCTGCAGGCACACCTGCGTTGGAGGATTCTGAAAGACCTCTGGCTTACTTCAGACCTGTACCTGTGGCGGGGTGCCCAGTTCCGTCTCAAACCAGGCAAGTCCATTCGCCTCGATGGTGCGTTTGACCTGAATGCAGGCATCGAGTTCCGAGTTGCCCAACAGTTCAGCCTCTGGGCCCGCTTCCATAACATCACAAATGCCAGCTATCAACGCTGGTACCAGTACGACTGTTACCGCTTCAACATGATCGGCGGACTGGCCTTTCAGTTCTAGTCCACTGATGACAATAAGCCCCCTCATCGTATATTTGGAATACCTATGACTTCGCAGACCCCTTCCCTGGTGGATGGCTTGTACGATTATTTCATACAGACCGGCATCCTGACACTGCCTGGCATTGGCACCTTTCGGCTGCAACGCATCTCCGCTCATACGGATGCAGTTGCCAGCCGGATGCTGCCCCCCAGCTACACCATCCGTTACCAACGGCGAGACGACACTCCAAAGCGCGATATGTACGACTATCTCGCGAAAAAGTATGAGGGAGACGACCTTAACCCTGTTAGGGATGTCAACCATTTGGCCTTTGCCATCCGAACCCAACTCCTGCAGGGAGATTCCTATGTGCTGTCGGGAATCGGAACCCTGCATCCCGACATGGGCGTTGGCTTTCGCTTTGAACCCCATTCGTTTCAATACGAGTTTTCAACAGACGTCCGGATACAGCCCTTGAGCCTCGAGGGACGCTTAGATCACGTCGTCACCTTGCATGAAGCTAGCCCCTCTACAGAAACGGAGGAATCACTGGAGATGGAGGGAGCACTGCTGGGGACGGAGGATGAAGCTCCTGTTGGGCGCAGACGCATGTCGACAGCCCTCTGGATGCTCTGCCTGCTGTCCTTGGCACTCATCCTCCTTCGTGGCTATATGGTCGGCTATGCTGCCTTCATCCCCCGCTACTCGCCTTTCACCCCTGCTGAGCCACCCCCGACGCATACGATGCTGAAATAACACGATCGGAATGCGCGGACTTGTCTCCTGCTCCCAGTGCGACTACCCTGATACGCTGCATTACCTGGATGTGCAGGACTACAGCGTCAGCAAAGAACTTTTTTCGCTCAATAAATGCCACTCCTGCGGATTGATTTTCACGGTAAATGCACCCTCTCGGGATGAAATTGGACCGTATTATCGAAGCGATGCCTACGTTTCCCATACGGACAGCTCCAAAGGGCTGATCAATCGTTTATACCACCTCGTCAGGAGACACACGATCAGGAATAAACGAAAAATGGTTACTCAGCCACGCAAGGGTATTCCCGGGAAACTGCTTGACTATGGATGTGGCACCGGAGCCTTTCTCTACGCCATGCGGGATGCGGGCTGGGAGGTGCAAGGACTGGAGCCGGATGAAACCGCCCGGGCCAATGCGTACCGGCTGTATGCGCTCCGCGTGGAGGCCCCTGAATCGCTGAAAGACATTCCAGACGGCTATTTTGACGTCATCACCCTGTGGCATGTACTGGAACACGTCCATGATCTGAAGGGTACGCTCCGGCAGCTGGTGCGCATTTTGTCAAGGGAGGGCACCATCTTCATTGCCGTACCCAACCCAATCTCCACCGATGCCCGGCATTATGGCGCCCACTGGGCGGCCTGGGATGTGCCCCGCCACCTCTGGCATTTTCCTCCGATAGCCCTGCAGGCATTGCTTGCGAGGTATGGCCTAGACGTAGTAGGCAGGAAGCCCATGTGGTTCGACAGCTTCTATGTCTCCATGCTCAGTGAACAATATGCGTATGGGAGCTCGCGGCTGCTATCGGCCTTGTGGACGGGCCTGCGGTCGAATGTCGCTGCATGGCTGAACCCAGCACGCTGCAGCTCGCTGATTTATATTGCCAGAAAAAAATAGAATCGGTTCCCTGCCCTTTCAGCGCAGCAATTCCCTTGCCTTAAGGATGTAGGGGTCTTCCTTGTTCATGACTTCGAACCATCCCTGCGTCCGCCACAGCTGCCGGGCGATATGTGCTTTGAGGAGTCGGGATAGCTGGGCTTCACCGGCTGCGGAGAGCGAGTTGATCTCGATGGAATCCTTCCTGGCAAAGTTGCGAAAGGCATCCCATACGGATGCGTCGACCTGAAAAGAGACATAGAAGGCAGCCGGATCGGCATAACGGGACAGCGATGCGCGATGCGTAGTTTGATAGCGGTATGCAAATCGGCTTAGGGTCCCCCGTTGGACGAGGCGAGCGAGCAGACTGTCTGAGAGGCTTCTGTCGATCGGCAGCTGGACATCGGGGGAGATGCCTCCACCGCCAAAGACGCGCTTGCCGCCCGCAGTCACGAACACCTGCTGTCCGGTGGTGTCTGCCGGTACGGGCAGGCTGTCGGCGGCATCTTCATAGCGGTCCATTACTTCATGACGGTATGCATCTTTCCCTGCTTGGTAGGACTTTTGAATGCTCCGGCCCAGCGGGGTGTAATATCTGGCCACGGTGAGTCGAAGGGCCGAACCATCACTCAACGGGTATTGCTCTTGTACAAGCCCCTTGCCGAAACTCCTGCGGCCGAGGATGGTGCCACGGTCCCAGTCCTGAAGCGCACCCGCCAGTACTTCACTGGCAGAGGCGGATCCTTCATCCATCAGCAGCAGCAGCCTGCCTTTCTCAAAGAGTCCGTTGCGCCGGCAGGTATATTCTCTTTTTGGCACGTGCAGGCCTTCTGTATATACGATCCGACGGTCGCCCGGCAAGAATTCATCGGCCATCTCCACCGCTTCTTCCAGGATGCCGCCTCCATTGTCGCGCAAGTCAAGCACGAGCTGCCGCATCCCTTTCTTCTGCAGTGTTTCCAATGCTTCCATGAATTCCTCGTAGGTCGTCTCTGAGAACTTGTTGATACGTATGTAGCCTGTGGAGTCGTCCAGGAGGTAGGAGGCGTCTAGTGAATGCAGCGGGATCTCCCCCCGGGTGATGTTGGCTGAGATTCGTTGTTGCGCGCGCAGCAGCGTGACGGACACCTGCGAACTGCTGGGCCCTCTGAGCAGGCTCCGGATGCCATCGCCATCGATGCCGCGGCCCGCTACGAGAGAGTCGCCTACCTGCAGGAAGTGGTCGCCAGGCTGGAGGCCTGCCTTCTCACTGGGCCCGCCTGGGAAGACGGTGATGACATGGACGGTATCATCGAATATGTTGAACTCGATGCCGATCCCTTCGAAGGCGCCGGCGAGGTCCTCGTTGACGGCGGCCAGCTCGCGGGCCGGGATGAAGCTTGAGTGCGGATCCAGCATGTCGAGCATGCTGCCGATGGCCTCTTCGCTCAGCACCTCAGGCTCGACGCTGTCCACATAGCGGTTGCGGATCAGCTCCATCACCTCTCGGAGTACGCTTCCGCTGCCGGCGCGGGTATGGCCGCCGCCCGGCATGGCATCGCGAAGGCGATATCCCAGCCAGATGCCAAGGGCCATCGTCAACGAAAACAGCAGGGGCAGCCATACTTCCAACTTCTTACGTTCCATGCAGGGATTTGATAGTTCTCGCGGGTTCCGCGAAATTCGCTCAAATAATCGGGAATCCCCCATGCCTACGGTCAAATTGATAGCCGACAGCGGTTCAACAAAGGCAGAGTGGTGCCTGATGCGCGGAAAACGCCGGACAACAGTCTTCACGCAAGGCATCAGCCCCTATTTTTTCGACGGCCCGCAGATCGAGTCCCTGCTGCGTGCCGAGCTGCTGCCCACTCTGGGCCTTGGAAAAAGACAAAGTCTTGTCGAAGAAGTGCATTATTACGGCACCGGATGCATCAACCGTGCCAACAGTGCTATGGTGGCAAAGGCACTCGGGTGTTTATTTCCGGAGGCCACCGTCCGAGTCGATAACGATCTGCTAGGAGCTGCAAGAGCCCTTTGCGGCCATCAACGCGGCCTGGCCTGCATCCTGGGGACTGGCTCCAACTCCTGCTATTTCGACGGGCGCCGCATCGTAAAAAACAGCCCGGGGCTCGGCTATGTGCTCGGGGATGAGGGGTCGGGTGCCTATCTGGGAAGGAAGGTCCTGCAATATTATCTCTACGAGACTTTTGACGAAGACCTAAGGGCACGCTTCGACGCGGCCTATGCCACCACGGCCGCCGAGATACTGGATCAGGTCTACAAAAAGCCCCTGGCTAACCGATACCTAGCCAGCTACGCAGCCTTCCTTGCAGCCAACAGAGGCCATTACATGGTGGAGAACATCCTAGAGGACGGACTCAACGACTTCTTCTTTCAGCATGTCATCCGCTATAAAAAAAGCCGCAGTCTTCCGGTCCACTTCGTTGGTGGAATTGCTTTTGGTTTCCGCGATGTGATTCAGGAACTTTGCCGTAACTACGGCCTGACGGTGGGTCAGGTCATTCGTAACCCGATGGAAGGGCTCGTCGCCTTTCACGGTATGTGACTAGCTGCGCGATCAACAATACCCACATGGAAGGCTTTATACGCATCACCGAGCAGCCATCGCACTACGATGGCCTGGAAGAAATGGGCATTCGCGAAATCCTCGACAACATCAACAGGGAGGACCAACGCGTGCCGGAGGCTGTCGCCCATGCCATCCCCGCCATCGAGCGACTGGTCACGGCCATCGCCGAGCGGATGCTTTTCGGCGGGAGGCTTTTTTACCTGGGCGCCGGCACCAGCGGCCGCCTGGGGGTGGTGGATGCCAGCGAATGTCCTCCGACGTATGGGGTTCCCCCTGGTCTTGTCATTGGGCTCATTGCAGGCGGTGAGAGCGCTATGTTCCAAGCCGTGGAATTTGCGGAAGACAGTCGGGAAGATGGCTGGAACGACCTGCTACGATATAATGTGACGGACAAAGACGCCGTCGTCGGTATTGCCGCGAGCGGTACGACCCCCTATGTCATCTCCGCCCTCGAGCAATGCCGCCGCCATGGCATCCTTACGGGCTCCATCACCTGTAACCCTGGTGCGCCAGTCTCCCAGGTCTCCGACCATCCGATCGAAGTTGTCGTAGGACCTGAATTCGTCACCGGATCTACCCGCATGAAGAGCGGCACCGCCCAGAAGCTCGTGCTGAATATGATTTCTACCACCGTGATGATACAGATGGGAGGGGTGGAAGGCAACCGCATGGTCAACATGCAACTCACCAATGAGAAGCTGGTCGACCGCGGGGTGAAGATGCTGATGGACCGCCTCGGCTGGGCAGACTATGCACTCGCCAAGGAGTATCTGCTGCAGTATGGCAGTGTCCGAAAGGCCGCAGACGCCATCATAGCAAAGGGCCCCGAGTGGCCGCCCGCTGCCAGGAAAGGGGAGGAGGGTCATGCATGACATCGAGCCATACCATAACTGGCGGCATCTATACCTCTCCGAAGAAGATGTGCGGTCTCCCTTTTTTGACCGTACCTACGACGAGTTTGCCTTCACCCGAACTATATACAACTATTACATTCACCCACAGTGGGATGATTTTGGCTCGCGTACTCTCTATCTGAAGATCCTGTTTGCGGATTACGAAACAGGATATGCCATCCTAGAATTAATCGGAGAGTGGAATGATGCCATAGAAAACGACATCATGACCCTGAAGCGAGAAGTGGTCGACTGCCTCCTGGTCCAAGGCATCCGGCGGTTCATCCTGGTGGCGGAAAATGTGCTCAACTTCCACAGCAGCGACGCCAGCTACTATGAGGAATGGCTAGATGATATCCGCGAAGAACATGGCTGGGTGGTGATCCTAAATATGCCGGAAGCCTCCCAGCAGGACTTCCGAAAGTCACGCCTTACCCGCTACGTAGACCTTCTCGAATTCGACCTCTGGAGAACTCTGCAGCCTTCATTTTTGTTGGCCGCTATCGATGACATGATGCCTCGACGGCTGGGGAACGAATAGCCCCTTCGCAATGGGCTGATATCTCATTGTTTGGATAAGTCCCATTTTTTCGCCAAAGCCCTCCACGGAATTTATTTTTTGCCGACCCCTGGCATACATTTGCGATACTCACATTGGAAACCTCAGGGATTATGAATTGGAAACAACTGTTTTCTTCCTCCGTGGGCAGGAAGCTGGTCATGGCCCTCACAGGCATCTTCCTGATCGTCTTCCTCATCGTCCACTGTTATGTCAACGCCAACGTGCTCTTCTCCAACGGCGAAGAGAACTTCAACCGGGCTGCGCATTTTATGAGTACCAATCTGCTGGTCCGCATCACAGAGCTAGGTCTTTTCGCCGGTTTCCTCATCCATATTGTACAGGGCTATTTGTTGGAGTACCACAATCGCTCTCGCCGGAGCAGCAAGTATGCCATGACCGCCGGTAACCTCACCAGCACCTGGTACTCTCGCTCTATGGCACTGCTCGGGACCCTAATCCTGCTCTTTCTCATCGTTCACCTCGCACATTTTTGGGTGCCCTCCCGCTTCGGGGAGCTGGCAGAGGTCTCCTACGCCGGCAAGAGCTATCACAATCTCTATGGCCGTATGAAGGATATCTTCAGCCAAGAATGGGTTGTGGGCCTGTACGTCGCTGGCTGCTTCTCTTTGTCTTGGCATCTGCTGCATGGCTTTCAGAGCGCCTTTCAGACGATGGGGTGGAATCACCGCCGCTATTCGGCTGCCATTGGCAGTGCCGGAATTGGTTTCTCCATTGTGGTGCCGACTCTGTTCGCCCTCATGCCCATCTTTATGTATTTCGGGTGGGAGATCGACCTTGGAGCAGTGACGCTGCTCTTTTGACGGGCTGAAATGTTTTCAAATTTAATCTTGATAAGACAACGAATATGGTTGATAATAAAATACCTGCCGGACCACTGGACACCAAGTGGAAGAATTATAAAGGCACCGTTCGACTGGTGAATCCGTCCAACAAACGGAAGCTGGAAGTGATTGTCGTCGGGACCGGCCTGGCTGGCGCCTCTGCCGCTGCCAGCCTGGGGGAGCTGGGCTATCGCGTGAAAGCGTTTTGCTTTCAGGACTCCCCACGCCGCGCGCATTCTATTGCCGCCCAGGGCGGCATCAATGCGGCCAAGAATTATCAAAACGACGGCGACTCTGTCTACCGTTTGTTCTATGATACCATCAAAGGAGGGGACTATCGCGCGCGGGAGGCCAATGTCCACCGCCTGGCAGAGATCAGCACCAGCATCATCGACCAGTGCGTCGCGCAGGGGGTGCCCTTCGCCCGCGAATACGGCGGACTACTCAGCAACCGCTCTTTTGGCGGTACTCAAGTCCAGCGTACTTTCTATGCGGCCGGACAGACAGGTCAACAACTCCTCATCGGGGCATATCAGGCCTTGGAGCGGCAGGTAGCCCTCGGTAACGTGCAGATGTATAGTCGCCATGAGATGCTCGACATTGTGAAGGTTGACGGCAAAGCCCGCGGCATCATCGTACGCGACCTGGTGTCGGGAGAGCTGGAGCGTCATTTCGGACATGCTGTCTTGCTCTGTTCAGGTGGCTATGGCAACGTCTTCTACCTCTCTACCAACGCCATGGGCTGCAATGTTACTGCCTCCTGGAAGGCCCATCGCCACGGGGCCTACTTTGCTAATCCTTGCTTCACTCAGATACACCCCACCTGCATTCCCGTGAGTGGCGACCATCAGTCTAAGCTCACCCTGATGTCGGAATCCCTCCGCAACGATGGCCGCATATGGGTACCCCGGAATGCAGGCGACGACCGCAAGCCCACCGACATCCCCGAAGAGGAGCGCGACTATTTCCTTGAGAGGCGCTATCCGGCTTTTGGTAACCTGGTTCCCCGCGATGTAGCCTCCCGGGCAGCCAAAGAGCGCTGCGATGCAGGTCACGGGGTGGGTTCCTCCCGGCAGGCAGTTTATCTCGACTATGCCGACGCCATCCAACGCTATGGCCGTGCAGAAGCTAGCAAGCGCAACCTCGGCGACATCCCCAAAGAAGCCATCACCGGGCTGGGCCGCGATGTTATCAGCGAGAAGTATGGTAACCTCTTCGACATGTACGAAAAGATCACCGGAGAGAATCCCTACGAAGCGCCTATGCGCATCTACCCCGCTGTGCATTACACGATGGGAGGCCTATGGGTCGATTATGAACTGATGACCAACATCAAAGGTCTCTATTGCCTTGGAGAAGCCAACTTCAGCGACCACGGTGCCAACCGCCTGGGCGCCTCCGCACTCATGCAGGGACTGGCAGATGGCTATTTCGTGATCCCCTATACCATCGGCAACTACCTGGCCGACGAGGTCGGGAAGGCCAACGAGACAGTCAACCACCCTGCCTTCTTAGAAGCGGAACAACGCTGTCAGGAACGCATTGAGAAACTCATGAGCATCCAAGGCCGCCAGTCTGTCGAAAGCTTCCACAAACGCCTCGGAAAGATCATGTGGGATAAGTGTGGGATGGCACGTAGTGAGGAAGGTCTTCAGGATGCCATCCGTCAGATCCGAGCATTGCGGGAAGAGTTCTGGTCGGATGTCCGCATTCCCGGCAATATCCTGGAGATGAACCCTGAGCTCGACAAGGCCGGACGCGTTGCCGACTTCCTCGAGCTGGGTGAGTTGATGTGCCTCGACGCACTAGAGCGCCATGAAAGCTGCGGCGGACATTTTCGCGAAGAATATCAGACACCTGACGGGGAAGCTCTTCGGAATGATGCAGACTATATGTATGCTGCCCTCTGGGAGAACCGTGGAGAAGATGGCTGGGCGCTGCATAAAGAGTCACTCGTCTACGACGTGGTCAAACCCAGTCAGCGCAGTTATAAATAAATATTTACTGCCTCCTTACAAAGGTTCTAGGTAATACATAAGAGATGGAACACTACAGCATGGATCTGACGTTGCGTGTATGGCGTCAACGCAACTGCACAGAAAATGGTCGCTTCGAGACGTATCAGGTCTCAGACATCTCTTCTGAGATGTCGTTTCTGGAGATGATTGACGTGCTCAACGAGCGACTGCTGCAAGAAGGCAAAGAGCCCATCGCATTTGACCATGACTGCCGTGAAGGTATTTGTGGCTCCTGCTCTATGGTGATCAACGGCCGCCCCCATGGGCCCTGGAAAGGGACAACTACCTGCCAGCTGCACATGAGGGCCTTTAAGCACGGAGATGCGATCACCATCGAGCCGTTTCGGGCAGACGCCTTCCCCGTCATTAAAGACTTGATGGTCAATCGTAGCGCCTTCGACCGCATCATTCAGGCAGGTGGGTATGTGTCTGTCAACACCGGTAATGCGGTCGACGGTAATGCCATCCCCATCGAAAAGGACAAGGCCGACGAGGCCTTCGCCGCCGCCACTTGCATCGGATGCGGTGCTTGTGTGGCGGCCTGCAAGAACTCTTCGGCAATGCTCTTCGTCTCAGCCAAGGTCTCCCATCTCTCGCTGCTCCCACAGGGTGCCCCTGAAAAGGCATCCCGCGTGCTGGGTATGGTCGCCCAGATGGATAAGGAAGGCTTCGGATCCTGCACCAATACCTTTGCCTGCGAGGCAGAATGCCCTAAAGAAATTTCTGTTCTCAATATCGCCCGCCTCAACCGGGAATACCTGGCCGCCTCCCTGGCGGGTGACTAATCGCATCTTACCCACTTTCCCACCGGACTGCCGTATGACGGCCCTTTTTTTGTGCGCTTCTGTTATCTTTAGTGAAAAGAATGCCTATGTCCGCATCTCGCCGCAGATTCATTCGCCGTCTGGGAGGGGGTGCTGCTCTCTTCACAGGTCCACTGAACGCCATTGCCCTTGAGGAAGAGCACATCCATTGGCTGCAGCCCGAGCGCAGGCACGCCGCCTCCGACCGGATACGCGTGGCTGGCATCGGCATGGGTCTGATGGGCTTCGGCGATATGCAGGCTGCGCTGAAAGTGCCTGGCGTAGAGATCGCTGGCGTCTGCGACCTCTATGACGGTCACTTTGAAAAGGCTCGAGAGCTTTGGGGCGCAGACCTCTATTGCACGCGCGACTATCGCCAACTCCTCGAGCGGAATGACATTGACGCCGTTATCATCGCTACGCCCGACCACTGGCATGACCGCATCTCCATCGAGGCCATGCGCAAGGGCAAACACGTCTATTGCGAAAAACCCATGGTGCAGCACTGGGAAGAAGGGCAGGCTGTGATCAAAGAACAGAAACGCACCGGCAAGGTCTACATCGTAGGGTCGCAGGGGGTGAGCAGTGTAACCCTGGCAGAAGCGAAGAAAGTCATCCAGTCGGGTGCCATCGGTGAGATCAATCTGGTGGAAGCCGTAAACGACCGCTATGGGGCCTTGGGCGCCTGGCAGTACTCGATTCCCCTCGATGCCTCTCCCCAGACGCTCGATTGGGACCGGTTTATCGGAGACGCCCCTTCCAGACCCTACGACCCTGTCCGGTTCTTTCGTTGGCGCAACTACCAGGACTATGGTACGGGCGTAGCAGGAGACCTCTTTGTGCACCTCATCTCTGCCGTCCACCATGCCCTAGATTCCAAAGGTCCCAACCGCATCTTCTCCAGCGGCTCCCTCAGTCTCTGGAAGGATGGCCGCGACGTGCCGGATGTCCTCACAGCCATCATGGACTACCCCGCCACCCAGGAGCACAGCGCCTTCCAGATGCAGCTGCGGGTCAACTTCGCCGATGGCTCCGGTGGCAGCAACCGAACCCGCATCTTCGGCTCAGAAGGAATGATCGAGTGGGGGGATAATAAATTCACCCTCCGGCGCCAAAAGCTGCCCAAGGCTCCGGGCATCGGTGGATGGGATACCTGGAATGTCTTCTCATCTGCCCAGCAGAAAGCCTATCAAAAATGGTACCTCGCCAAGTATTCCGCAAAAGACCGGCAGCGCAATACCCCCGAAGAGACGCGCTATGCGGCCCCCACCGGCTATGATGCCCGCGTCGACCACTTCGTAAACTTCTTCGAGGCCATCCGCGGTGGCAGGCCTGTTGTGGAAGACGCCTCTTTCGGGCTGCGGGCTGCCGGGCCGGCCGTCGCCTGCAACCTGAGCTACTTCAAACGGAAGGTCATACAGTGGGATCCAGTAGGCATGCGCGTGAAATCATGAAGCAATCGAATCGGCGCTGGGAGAATTTTTTTGGAGATACATCCACCAGCAACCAATATAATCACCATACATGGAAAATAACAACCCAACCTACGCAGGCTTCTGGCTTCGCTTTGCAGCCCTGCTCATCGACGGCATTCTCACCAGCATCTTAAATGCCATCATCATGTCACCCCTATTGGGGCAGACGATGAGCCTGGCCATGCGGACCGAGACCGATGGCCTCACGGAGTATGATATCATCTCCTGGATGACGACTTTCGTTTTTAGCAACCTGTCGATGATCGTCCTCAGCTGGCTCTACTTCGCCCTGATGGAAAGCAGCAACTTCAAGGGCTCCTTGGGAAAGAGGCTTGTCGGACTGCAGGTGACGACAATGGATGGCCAGCGTATTGGCTTCGGCAGGGCCACCGGACGCTACTTTGGAAAAATTCTCTCCGCCTTTATCCTGATGATTGGATATATCATGGCCGGGTTTACCGAAAAAAAACAAGCCCTCCACGACATCCTCGCCGGCACCCTGGTGGTCAAGCGCTGAGGAAGGCCGTAAGCCCTGTCTGTTGAAGACGGTGTGGAGCGTAGCCCTGCATCGTCCTAGGGGCTTTACCCAATTATGCCTGCTGCGCAATAAAATACCTTTCAGGACATTTATGTCCCAAAGGCATCCTTTGCCCATCCTTCGGTCCATATCCTTTTGCTGCCTCTGCCTGTTGCTTGCTGCCAATTCAGTGGCCCAGCCCGCTATTGGGAAAATGGTCCGTCAAAAAAGCATCGCCACCCGGCCGCCTGTCCAAACCCTGGATAGCCTCAGCATCATTCCCGGATCCCTGCGAATCCCCGGACTGCCCGACAGCACCTATCTGCTCGATCCCGTCCGGGCCACCCTCACCTGGCGCCACCCACCCCTCACCGATACAGTATGGCTCAGCTATCGCGTGTTTCCCATTCGGCTTACCCAGACTTATCGTCATATGAGCTTCGATACGGTCATGGGTAAGCTGTGGATCATGCCACTAACGGCCCCACAACGAAAAAGCCCTGGACCACTCGACCTGGGGGATGTCCGCTACAATGGCAGCCTCGGAAGAGGACTCTCCTTCGGCAACCGGCAAGATGTCGTCCTTAACTCCTCCCTCAACCTTCAAATTCAAGGATATATCGGTGATAGCATTGGAGTCACCGCTGCCATATCCGACAATAATATACCCATACAGCCAGATGGTAATACACAGAATTTGAATGAGTTCGACAGGGTTTTCTTATCTTTTACAAAAGATAGTTGGCGGCTCGACATGGGTGATCTAGACCTGCGCCAGTCGGGCTCCTATTTCCTGAATTTTTACAAACGGCTGCAGGGAGGATTGTTAGAGACGAGCCAGCGGCTGGGGGCAGACACTCGGAACCGTGTGATGGCGGCAGCGGCCGTAGCCAAGGGGAAGTTTACACGAAACATCTTCAACGGTCAGGAAGGCAACCAGGGGCCCTATCGCCTTAAAGGAGCCAACGGAGAGATCTTCTTCATCGTGCTGGCCGGCACGGAGCGTGTTTGGATCGACGGGGTCATGTTGCAGCGGGGGCAGGACCAAGACTATGTCATCAACTACAACACCGCCGAACTCACCTTCACCCCCCGGCAGATGATCACCAAAGACCGGCGCATCCAGGTAGAGTTTGAGTATGCCGATCGGAACTACCTCAACACCCAGCTCTATGTCTCCGATGAGTTCCAAGCAGGCCAGCGGCTCAAGGTCCGCGCGGGTGCCTTTCTGAACACTGACGCCCGCAATGCTCCTGTCAACCAGACCCTCGACCGCAGCCAGAAGCAGTTTCTGGCCGACTTGGGCGACAGTGTCCGGCAAGCCTTCTATCCCTCCGCCTTTGTCGACACCTTCTCCGCCAGCCGCATCCTCTATGCCAAGCGAGATACCCTATTGCCTTCGGGCCGTAGAGATTCCATCTATGTCTTCTCCCGAGATCCTGCGCAGAAACTATATTCCC
>VGFQ01000020.1 GCA_016868815.1 Bacteroidota bacterium | reverse complement strand
GACATTTTTGGCGACTGTGAAGACATTCTTGCGCTTGCCATAGAAGCCTTTGGCCTGTTTGAGGATGCGTTTGCGGCGGGCCTTGGAGGCGACGGCGTTGACGGAACGGGGCATATGCCTGTGATTTGAGGGTTAGGGGGAAGGGTGGTCTTCCTCAGCGAAGGCGGAGGAGTCGGCGGACGAAGTCCAGGTTGGCGGGGTTTACCTCACCGGTGATGCGCAGGGCGCGCTTGCGACGAGTGGACTTTTTCGTGAGCAGGTGTCCGCGGGTGGGCTTGCGGAAACGGATCTTGCCCGTCCCGGAGACCTTGAAGGTCTTCTTGGCGCGGGAGTGCGTCTTTACCTTGGGCATATATAACTATTTACGGTTCGCCCTGCTGGCGCCCCTGCACAGGCAGAGGACTTAGGGAGCCTTGTGGGCGGATGGGCAGCAAAAGTAGTATTTTTTACCGGTTCTGAGAACATCCCCCGCCCTGCCGATGGCGACGGCAATCCGCGGCTGAGAGGGTTTGCGACCCACTATCCGGAGGTAGTCCTTTCTATTTCCAGGTATTGTTTGAGGGATTGTAGTCGGGAAAGGCCTTATCGGGATCGACTACGACGCTGCTGAGTTCTTCATCGGTATCGAGCCGGACTTTCCACAGCGCGGCATTCTGCCAGATCTCGACGGGGAGCGTCTTGCGGGCTGTCTTACCACTCTTGGTGGTATACTCGATCACGACGGGCATCGCCATCTTCTCCAAATTCTCTAAGGTCACTAGGGCGCCGTTGGCGGCATTGCCATTGGGATATTCCACTTTGGTGACGGCCTGGTCGAGGCGCCAGTTTTCGAGGAACATGCCTTTCCAGAACCAGCCGAGGTCTTCGCCGGTGCCATTCTCCATGCTGCGGAAAAAATCCCATGGCGAAGGGTGTTTATAGGCCCAGTCGCGGATGTATTTCTGAAAGGCATAGTCGAACCTGTCCTTGCCGACGATCTGTTTCCGCAATAGGTCTAGGGCGTATCCGGGTTTGAAGTAGAGGGCTGTACCGATGTTCATCTCTTTGAGGGCATCGGGCGTCTTGAGGATGGATTCGGAGAGGTCGCTGAACATGAAGCGGGCGATCATATGCCCGTCCATCGGCTCAGGCGCGTATTCGCCATTATTGAAGGCTTCGGAGGCGATGCCGTTGATGAAGGTGTTGAAGCCTTCATCCATCCAGCCGTATTTCCGCTCGTTGCTGCCGACGATCATCGGAAACCAGGTATGACCAAACTCATGGTCGGTCACCCCCCAAAGCGAGCCACCGCGGGCGTTGTTGCCACAGAAGACGATGCCGGGGTATTCCATTCCCCCCACGTTGCTGGCGACATTAACGGCGCAGGGGTATGGATATTCATACCAACGGCTATTGATCTCGATGCTGGCCTTGACATACTCGGTACTGCGGCCCCAGGCATCGCGGGAAGCGGTGCCGGCGGGGTAGGCCGACTGAGCCATGGCCTTACGGCCGGAGGGCAGGTCGATACGGGCGGCGTCCCAGACAAAGGCTTTGGAGGAGGCGAAGGCAAAGTCGCGCGCCTGTTGGATCTTAAACTTCCATGTCAGCGTGGGCTTGGCGGGCCTGGAGGCGGGGTCGTTGACATCCTCTTTAGAGCGGATGGCGATCGTCGAGGGGCTTTCCTTCGCTGCCTTCCAGCGGCTGAGCTGCGTCGGGGTCAGCACTTCGGCCGGGTTCTGCAGTTCCCCGGAGGCGACGACGATGTGCGAGGCCGGCGCGGTGATGGCCACGTCGAAATCACCATATTCGAGATAGAATTCAGAGGGGCCCAGATAGGGGGAGACATTCCATCCCTGGATGTCGTCGAAGACGCAGAGGCGGGGGTACCATTGTGCGATGGCGTAGATGTTTCCATCGCGGGTCTTGAGGATGCCGGTGCGGTCGGCCCCGTACTCCGGGACGGTGTATTCGAAGTCGATCCGGATGCGGACGACATCGCCTTTGGGCTTTAGGGGCTTTTCAAGGCGCAGCTGCATGCGCGTGTCGGTGATGAGGGGTTCAAGGGCGGTCTCGACAGCCTTGCCGTCTGCCTTGGAGAGCAGTCGGACCTGGCTGACCGTGAAGCCTCCTTTGAAGAGGCTGCGGCTGTCGCCATAGCGACTGCGGCCGGTGGCGGGGGTGCGGGCAAATCCGCGCGACTCGGGGTTGAAGAGGTTCTGGTCGAGTTGAAACCAGAGGAAGGGCAGGGTATGCGGGCTGTGGTTGGTGTAGGTGACCACGAGGCTGCCTTTGATGCGGTCCGATTGATCGTCGAGGCTGGCAGTGATTTGATAGTCGGCCCGGTTCTGCCAGTAGGCAGGCCCCGGCTCTCCACTGCCCGAGCGGTACTCATTGCCATACTGCGTGTAGAACAGGGGCTGGAAAAGGGCGTTGGGGTCGTAGGCCGAGGCGGATTTGCCGGCAGGCTGGGCCGCGAGGGTGAGGGTACAGCAGAGCAAGACTGGGAGGAGAGGGATTGTACGACTCATGATCGAAAGTTAAGTATAAGATAAATCTTACAAATAATTGATTTTCAATTATTCTATAAACTCATATAAACAAATGATTGATATCCGCAAGATTCGTCATATCAGTATAGGCTTTCCAGCAGTTTCTTTCCCTGGGCCTTCCATTCGGCATCGCCGGGGGCTCGGGGTGGGAGGCGTTGTTGTCGTTCCAAGGCTTCTACGGCTTTGTCGCTGCGGCCCGCGGATTTGTATGCCTGGGCCAGGGAGAGGTAGTTGGCGATGAAGAAGGGGGCGAGGCGGCGAACTTTTTCGAAACAGTCGATGGCTTCGGGCAGGGAGGCCTTGGGGGAGGTGCCGGTGGCGAGGCGGATGGCGGTCTTTTCCGCGGTGCCGAGGCTGTTGACTTCCTGGTGCCAACGGCCGAGGGTATAAAGGGTCTTGACGTGGTCGGGGTCTTTGCGGAGGGCTGAGTCGGTATGGTCACGGATGCGCTGCACGCTGGTGACTTTCTCGCGGATGGACATCACCTCCATCATCCGGCTCAGGGCCAGGGCCATGGCATAGTTGGCATCAGGCGAGAGCGAGTCGAGGGCATGGGCTTGCTGGGCCTGTTCGAGCGCCAGGGTCAGGTATCCCTTCCGGAGGTCTTTATCGGACTGCCGCATGCCGAGGGTGCAGTTCATCTCGACATTCTTGACGAGGGTGCGCCCGTGACGGGGGGAGAGCTTGACAGCTTCCCGGTATTTCTGAAAGGCCTCTTCTTCTTTGAGCAGCTTCTCGAATTTTTCTCCTTCGTCGATGAGGTAGCCAACGTCTTGCGCAGGGGTCGAGACGGCCAGGGTGAGGGCAGCGAGGCATAAGGTTGTCCGGAGATTCATGCCGGGTCGTATTGTTTCCGATAGGTGATGCCTACGCGGCCCACTAAGGTAGCGATGGGCGGGGAAGTCTTTTCTATCGAGATGTTAATTTCTGCCACCTGCGGAAAGGCATGATGGAGTCGGTCGGCCAGCGTCATGGCCACCGTTTCGAGGAGCGGCTGCGGGACTTCCATGGTCTCGCGGAAGAGTTGGTAGACCCGCGTGTAGTCGACCGTCTCTCCTATCTGGGTGATGGTTCCGGGGTTGGGGCAGGTGAGAACGATGTCGCTGCGGAACTCCTGACCCATGCGGCGTTCCGCCTCGGTGATGCCGTGGTGGGCATAGCAGCGAAGGTCGCTCAGTCGAATCTCGATGTAGTCATTCATTCTATTTCGAATTGCTGCGTTAGCAGCCAGGCCGGGCTGAAGCTGGCGGCGGTGGCGGGAAGGGGCGGTCCCAGGTAGCGGAAGTTGGTGAAAAGGGCCTCGCGGAGATGTATGAGGATCAGGTCAGGGGTAGCATCACCGGTGGTCGGGTCAAAGGACAGCAGGCCAAGCACCAAGGCGTCCGGTGCGACCCAGTCGACCGACTCTACGAGCTGTCCTGGGCCATGGAACAGGAGCTGGCGGGCGGTGCCGCTGCGTATCTCGAGCCATTTGACACCTTGGTCGGGGCCTCCCCCTTCGAGGCGGCCGCCGCCTCGGGGCGAGGGAAGGGCGGTATAGTCGTACGACCAAATATCTATGGCCTGGCTACTGTCGGGTGACCAAGCAAGGATGGGGGAGAGTCGCCGCAGCTGGATGCTGTCTGGCGTCAGGCAGGGCTCCAGGCTGTCGAGTGCCAGTAGAATCCCTGAGGCTCGGAAGGCCGAGCGGCGAAAGGCGGTGTCGACCGGGCGGTAATGGGCTGTCCATACATCCAGGACGGGCGTTGCGAGGGCATCCAGGGTGTCGCCTTCGGCATATGCCAGAGGGCTGAGCCGGGGCTCTTTTCCTCCGACAGCGGCATTCCCCTGCCGGGAACGACAAGATGTCTGTAGCAGGAGTATGACTGCCAGGGCCTGGAGGCAGGTGGCGAGGAGGGGATGTCTTCGTGTATGCGTCTCCGTGAGCATGTGGGCTTCAGGTCCCGAAGAAGAGGTAGGCGATGGCGATGGCCGTGAGGATACCGACCAGGTCGGCAAGAAGCATAAAGGGGATGGCGTAGCGGGTGTTGCGGACGGCGACGGAGCCGAAATAGACGGCGACAATGTAGAAGGTGGTGTCGCTAGAGCCTTGGAAGACGGCAGAAAGGCGTCCCGGGAAGGAGTCGGCCCCGTAGCGGGTCATGGTGTCAATCATCATAGCTCGGGCTCCGCTGCCGCTGAGGGGTTTCATAAGGGCGGTGGGGAGGGCAGCGACAAAGTCGGTCTGCATTCCTAGAGAGGAGAAGAGATCTGTCAGCGCGGTGGTGAGCATGTCGAAGGCTCCGGAGCTACGCAGCACGCTGATGGCGGCGAGCATGGCGACGAGGTAGGGGATGATGCGGATGGCGATCTCAAAGCCGCCCTTTGCCCCTTCTATAAAAGCTTCGAAGACGTTGACTTTTCGGAGCAGTCCGCCGGTGAGAAATAGGGCGAATAGCAGGAGGATGAGGCCGTTGCTGAGGATGGAGGAGAATCGTTCGATGCCGCCCGCGTCGAGAGCGAGGCGGAGGTAGGCGATGAGGGCGGCTATGAGGCAGGAGATGCCGAGAATCCAGACGAGGAGGACGGGCTGGAGGAGGTTGATGCGCTGGCGTAGGGAGACGACGGTAAGGGCAGCGACGGTGGCGGCGAAAGTGGCGATCATGCAGGGAATGAAGATATCCGTCGGGTTGGCGGCGGGGGGCTGTACAGCAGCCCGCATGGCGATGATGCTGACGGGGATGAGGGTGAGGCCGGAGGCGTGTAGCACCAGAAACATGATCTGTGGGTCTGAGGCCCGCTCTTTGTCGGGGTTCAGTTCTTGAAGGCTTTGCATGGCTTTGAGACCAAAGGGGGTGGCAGCGTTGTCGAGGCCGAGGAGGTTGGCCGAAAAGTTCATCATCATATGCCCCATGGCGGGGTGTCGGGCGGGCACGCCGGGGAAGAGCCGGCCGAAGAAGGGTCCGACGATGCGGGAGAGAAATCGGATGGCGCCGGCTTTTTCACCGATATTCATGAATCCCAGGAAGAGCGTCATGACGCCGATGAGTTTGAAGGAGAGGTCGACGCTGTCGTTGGCAGATTTGAAGATGCCGTCGGTGATGGCCTTAAAGATCATCGGGTCGCCGGTGAGGGCCCATTTGCCCAGGGCGATGGCAAAGGATAGCAGGAAGAAGGCGAGCCAGATATAATTAAGGGCCATGCCGTGAATTTCGGTTTTTTCATGGGCCGGGGCAAGATTTTCTATGGGTGGGCGTATCTTCGCGGGCCTCGTGTGGAAGCGCTTCCCAAGCTCCTGTAGCGGGGTGGGCTTCCGGCGTTCTGTGGCAGTGCATCCAACCAAAATAATCTACGCATGGCATTGCAGGCTGGTATTGTAGGTCTTCCCAACGTGGGCAAGTCGACCCTCTTCAACGCCCTGAGCAGTGCAAAGGCACAGGCGGCAAACTTCCCTTTTTGTACGATCGAGCCGAACATCGGGGTGATTACCGTGCCGGACCAGCGCGTCATCGAGCTGGAGCGTCTGGTCAAGCCGCAGCGGGTGGTGCCTACGACGGTCGAGATCGTAGACATTGCGGGCCTGGTGAAAGGCGCCAGCCAGGGAGAAGGCCTGGGAAATCAGTTCTTGGGGAATATCCGGAGCACAGATGCAATCATCCATGTACTTCGGTGTTTTGACGACGACAATGTCATCCACGTAGACGGGTCGGTAGACCCGGTCAGGGACAAGGAGATCATCGACACCGAGCTGCAGCTAAAGGACCTCGATAGTGTCGAGAAGAAAATCTCCAAGGTCGAAAAGCAGGCCCGTACGGGCGACAAGGAGCTGCAGCAAGGCCTGGAGTTGCTGCGCAGCCTGAAGGCTCACCTGGAGCAGGGGCATAATGCCCGGGCGATGGCATTGTCGCCGCAGGATGAGGAGAAGCATGTGCGCGATATGTTCCTGCTGACGATGAAGCCGGTGGTCTATGTGTGCAATGTGGATGAGCGGAGTGTCGTGGCGGGCAACCGGCATACGGAATCGGTTCGACGGGCGGTGGCAGCGGAGCAGGGGGAGATCCTGCATGTGAGTGCTGCCATTGAGAGTGAGATTGCCGTGATGGAGGGCTTTGAAGACCGACAGATGTTCCTGCAAGATATGGGCCTGCAGGAGAGCGGGGTGGCCCGGCTGATTCAATGCACCTACCGCCTGTTGAGGCTGGCGACGTTCTTCACGGCCGGGGTGCAGGAGGTCAGGGCCTGGACAATCACACGGGGCATGCTGGCCCCACAGGCCGCTGGGGTCATCCATTCTGACTTTGAGAAGGGCTTCATCCGGGCGGAAGTGATCAAATTCAGCGATTATCTGACCTTAGGCTCAGAGTCGGCATGCCGCGATGCCGGCAAGCTGGCGGTGCAGGGAAAGGACTATGTGGTGGAGGACGGCGACATCATGCATTTCCGTTTCAACGTCTGATCCTTCCTTCCAAGAAAAATAAAAGGGGAAGAAGCGCTCTCTTGAAGTGCTTCTTCCCCTTCTCGTTTGAGGGGCTGCCTCCTATTGAGGTCTTAACACCTGGTTAATAACATGGATGACACCGTTGAGGTTATGCCAATCGGGGCGTGTGATCGCGGCTGGGACAGGGTTCCCAGTGCCCTTGACACCGGTGGAGGCACTGATCGTGAGGCGGGGAGCCGTGGGTGACAGCATCGACAGAAACGACGTAGCCTGCGTCGGTGTGGAGGGCAGGTTTGTGGAGAAGACCCTGATCAGGTCGGGAGATACATTTGGCGGGGTGCCGAGTACGCCCCGGATGTGCACGTGGTAGGCTACGATCGGAAGGATGGTATTTACTGGGATGCTATTTGCAAAAGCAGCGGTGGGGTTGGGGTTCCCCAGCGCCCTGTAAAAGGCTCTGAAGGCATTGTTGGGGGGAGCAAACAGGGTAAAGTTCGCGTAGGGGGTGGCATTGCCGAGGAGCTGCACCACTTTACTGTTGTTAGGAAGGCCCTGATCCGCCCGATTGATGGCAGCCAACAGGAAGGTGTAGGACGTGTCGGCTTGTAATGCCTGCAGAATGGTGGTTGTATTGGGGGGTACAATCACACCAGCCATGATGTGGACCACACCGTTGGCCGCCGCAATGTCAGCACTTGAAACACGTACTTCGTTCACAAAGGCATTCCCACCCCTGCGGGAGGGAAAGTTCACCAACTTAAGCAGGGGGCTGGGGGATGCCTGTAGGAGTGTCGGCATGAAGGTGTTGGGATAGGTCTCGGGTATCATGCTGCTGGAGAGCGTTTGGCCGGGGACGACATGGTACTGTACGATGGGCGCCAAGGTCGTGAGGGGGAGAGCGCCCACGGTTGCTTCTGCCTGGGGCAGGCGCAGAGCGGCGAAGAGCCGGTTGAAGGCGGAATTATCGGGAGCGAAGACGGTGAATTTTGTGTTCTTATCCATCAGGGTCGGCATGAGGCCGAGCCGGTTTACGGCGGCACGTAGGTAGCTAAAGCTGGGGTTGTTCAGCAGTTCCCCGATGGAGGCCGTCGTCGGTACGGGGTAGGAGATGGGTGTCGGGTCGGGGATGTTCTTATTGCAGGAGGTAAAGGAGATGCCCGCCAGCAGTGCCATCGCGGCGACCGATCTATACAGGGAGGTTGTCCTTTTCATGTGTATTTATTTAACCGTGAGCGGTGGTGATTAATAAATATTATAGGCAAAGGCCACGTAGTAGACACCACCGATGGATGGGTTGGCGATGGCCGTGATGTAGTAGTCGTTCAGCAGATTGGTGGCCCCGAAGCGGATGATCGACTTGATTTCAGGAAACTTGTAAGTGACTTGTGCATCTAAGTTGTGGTAGGCCGGTACAAAGCCGTTGGCCAGGGAGCTGGTATAGAAGAACTCGTCTTGCCAGCGGTAGGCGAGGCTGAAGCCCACTTTCTTAGCCTTACCCATGCCGCTGTTGCCGATGGTGGCGTTGAAGCGGTAATTAGGGGCATTGAAGTTGGTGATGTAGCCATTGGGCACATCACCCAGCTCATCATAGCTGGCGTTGACGTTGGCGTAGTAGCCTTTATTGAGGTTGTAGTCTAAGCTGATGCCTGCACCCTGAGTTTTGACCTGGGTGGGTGAGTTGATGGGCACCTGAAGGATGCGGCGGCGCGAGGCGACCAGCACATCAGTCGGTGAGGGTGTGGGCATGACGGACTGCACGACATTGACGCTGGTGATGAAGTCTTTGTATTGACCGTAGTAGGCGTATAAGTCGATCAACAGCCGCTTGTCGGCCATCAGGCCCCGGTAGCCGATTTCATAAGAGGTGACAGACTCAGGCTTAAAGTCTTGAAAGGACTGCACTTTGAGTTGCGGTGAGGGGCTCAGCAGCGCATCCAGTGAATAGACGGGGTTGCCTTTAAAGTTGTAGAAGTTAAGCATGGCCGGAACCCCCCCGATGAGGGTGGCACCGCCCACGGCCAGGTTGATGAACTGGTTCTGGGTGGAGGGGAAGCGGTACGCCTGCTGGTAGGAGAAGCGCAGGTTATGGTCTTTGGCCAGCTTGATGGTGGCAGTAGCGCGGGGAGTGAAGCGGCCTTTGAAGTTCTCATTCTTATCGTAGCGGCCCGATACAGTCAGCTTCACTTTGTCATTCATGATGGGCTTGCTCACCTGCACGTAGCCGCCGTATTCGCTGATGGGGATGGCGCCGGAAGAATCGGCGAAGAGTGTACCCTGTGAGTTGAGTAGAAAGCGGCGGTAGTTGCCCCCGACGAGAATGTCGGCAAAGTCGCCGGTCAGATGACTGAAGTTATACTGTCCTTCGACGGCGTAAAGGTTGGTACGGTCGACGAAGAGACCGCCGCCCTTGGAGATGGGACGGAGTCGGACTGAGTCATATATGCGATTAAACCGGGCAGATCCGGCAAGGGGGCGTCCGACGTCGGCTACGTTGCGGGCTGCTTTGTGTGCGTCAATGTCGGTCAATCCGTTGAGTTTGGCACCCAGGAAGGCCTGGCCGTATTCGGTATACCACTGGGGGGAGATTTTCCACCCTTCGTTAAATAGGCGGGTGGCGATGGTAGCGTTATAGGCCTGACCGGAGTTCTCCTGTGTGGTGTAGCCGCGTAAAAACCAGTTCTTGCTCTGGAGTTCTAACTTGTACTGGCCCATTTTAAGGTCTTTCAGTGCATAGCGATCGCTGCCGGTATATACGGAGTTACCGGTACCCCAGAAGCCTTCTGCGATGGCTTCGAGGTTGTTGGAAATCTTATAGTGGAAGGCGCCGCCCAGTTTGAAGTTGATGGTGTTGGGGTCTACGACTTCCCGCTCGGTGTAGCCGGTGCGGGAGACGTTCATGGGGCTTCCGGTGAGGGTCGAGATGTAAGGGGCGAGGAAGGGTGCCTGTCCAGCGATGCCGTTGAGCACCTGACGCAGGTCGATGGTGGTCTCATCGCCGTAGACGCTCACCCCGTCGTAGTTAGGGTCTGTTCCCCGGGTGCCGGGGATGGTGTTGGAGGTTGTCCGGTTGTTACGATTGACGTTGCGATAGTCGGCTGCCAGCCAGTCTTTGGCCTGGATAAGTTCGGTGTTTATCTTAAATGCGAACTTATCTCCTATTTTCTTGGCATAGCGGATGGCCCAGTTGTGGTAGCCGGACGGGTCACGGTAGCGGTTGTCCATGTGCATCATCCCTTCTTTCATCTGGAAGGAGAGGCCTTGATGTTTAAAAGGGCTCTTGGAGTTGATGAGCAGGGTTCCGTTCATGCCGCCGGGTCCGTAGAGGGCGGAGGAGGCGCCTTGAAGTAGTTCCATGCTCTCAACGTCAAGTTCGGAGAGGCCGATGACAGAGCCGACAGAGAAGTTAAGGCCAGGAGCCTGGTTGTCCATGCCGTCTACGATCTGGTTGAAGCGGGTATTTCCGCTGCCGGCGAAGCCACGGGTGGTGACCGTTTTGAAGGTGAGGCTCGCGGCAACCATGTCAATGCCCTTTAGGTTGGTCACCATGTCGTAATAGTTGGTGGTGGCCGAGTTGCGAATGGCGGAGGAGCTGATGCGCTCGATGGAGACGGGCGACTCCAAGATGCGGGTGGGCGTCCTGGTGGCAGAGACGACAACCTCCTCTCCTAGGGCGGAGCTGGGGGAGAGCTGGATGGCGGACGGCTGGGAGGCTGAGGCCACCTGCACTTCCTTCATCTCAAAGCCGATGGAGGTAATCACAAGGGTGAGTGGAAATTTGGCATTTGCTGGAAGCGGGAGCCGGAAGTTTCCATTGTCATTTGTGTAGGTGCCCACGGTGGAGCCTTTAATGCTCACAGATACGGCGCTGGCAGGCTCCTGAGTGGCTCCATTTTTTATCGTCCCCGTGACTGCCTGTCCCTGTGCAGACAACAGAGAAGGGGCCAAGAGGAGAGCCGTAATGGCAAACATTGCTATTTGTTTCATAAGCAATCTTTTTCTTTGGTTCGTTCGGCAAAATAATAATTTAAGCCGAGGTGACACAATAATTCTTAACATAGCCTCAACATGCAACAACCGAATAAGGTTCGGTCAGATATTTGCGTCAGTTTTTTCATGCACATGGAACATAGCAGCCTGCTCGATGTTGCCCTGCCTGGACAGACGGGTTTCTATCGGGGGAAGGTGCGCGATGTGTACTACATAAGCGAGGAGTGGCTGGTGATGGTGGCCAGCGATCGCATTTCTGCCTTTGATGTCATCCTGCCACGGCCCATTCCATACAAGGGCCAGGTGTTGAACCGGATTGCCGCGAGGATGTTGGAAGCCACGCGGGATATCTGCCCGAACTGGCTGGTGGAGGTTCCGGCCGCGCAGGTCTCGATTGGCCGCCGCTGTGTGCCATATCCAATTGAGATGGTAGTACGGGGCCACCTGGTGGGCCATGCCTGGCGGACGTACCGATCGGGCAGTCGTTGGCTGTGCGGGGCGGAGATGCCGGAGGGGCTGCGGGAAAATGACCCCTTCCCCCACCCTATTGTGACGCCATCTACGAAGGCGGCGGAGGGTCATGATGAAGATATCACGCCGGAGGAAATCCTTACGCGTGGGCTAGCATCGAAAGAAGAATGGGACCAACTCTGCAGGTATTCCCTACGCCTCTTCGAGCGTGGGCAGCAGCTGGCTGCGCGGCAGGGGCTGATCTTGGCAGACACGAAATATGAGTTTGGTAAACTGGATAGCGGCATTTGTCTGATGGACGAGGTGCATACGCCCGACTCTTCGCGCTATTTCCTCTCCGAAAGCTTCCGGGAGCGACAGGAAAGGGGAGAACGGCAGCCACAGTTGAGCAAGGAGTTCGTCCGGGAGTGGCTCATCGCACACCATTTTATGGGGAAAGAGGGACAGCAAGTGCCCGAGATGTCGGACGAATGGGTTGCCACCATCTCCGCTCGGTATGTGGAGCTCTTCGAGCGGGTGACCGGCGAAACCTTTGTCCCAGAATTCCTGGAGCCGGCTGCGGTCGAACAGCGAATCATCGATTGCCTGCAAAAGCTAGGCGTCTGCTGAGTGGGGCATCGCCCTTCCCCTATTGGTAATCTCTGGCAAATTTATCCGGGGCTATCCTCGATATTTCCGGAAGATGTACGTCCAGAAAAATAGGGGGAATAAGCCTCTTTTAATGATTGAGCTAACTGATTTCTATTCTTTCAATTTCGATTATTCAATTTTTCAAGCGCCGTTTGATTTCACCAGGACCTCCTGGCAATCACCGCAACAACATCCTTGCATGGACTGGGAGCACCTGGGGCACTGGATGAAGAGGAGGTGGCAGTCGGGGTTGGCGCAATTGGCATGGGTATCGCAGGGTTGTCCGCAGGTATGACATTGGGCGAGTACATCGTCTGTGATCCGCTCTCCCATCCGTTCATCGAAGACGAAGTTCTTCCCCAGGAAACGGTTTTCCAGTCCTTTTTCCCTGACCTGACGGACATAGTGGATGATGCCTCCCTCGAGGTGGAAGACCTGTGTGAAGCCGTTATGGAGCATCCAGGCGCTGGCTTTTTCGCAGCGGATGCCACCGGTGCAATACATGATGATGGGTCGATCTTTTCGGTCACCTAGCTGCGCTACAGCCATGGGAAGCTGTTCGCGAAAGGTTTCGCTGGGTATTTCGATGGCATTTCGAAAGTGCCCAACTTCAAATTCGTAGTGGTTGCGCATATCGACGACCAGCGTATCCGGGTTGTCTGTCAGCCGGTTAAAGCCCTCGGCGTCGACATAGTTTCCTGTCCGCTGCATGTCGAAGCGGGGATCGTCAATGCCGTCGGCCACGATGTGGTCTTTGACTTTTATGGCCAGCACAAAAAAAGACTTGCCATCGTCATCAACCGCCGTATTCAGCCGAAGACCCTGGCAGCTAGGCTCTGCCTCCAGGAAGCTGCGAAATGCGTCCAGGTGGCGCGTCGGGACGCTAACCTGGGCATTGATACCTTCTTTTGCAATATAGATACGCCCCATAACTCCTATGTTTTTCAGCGATATATACCATTCATCTCTTGTCTGCTGCGGATCTGTGATGGGGGTATACCGATAGAAGGAGACGGTGGTGCGGGGGTTGCTATCCGCCCGCATTTTTTCTTTCAGCTCTTTTCTGGAGACCCGGTTATAGAGGAAGGTCATACCGCAAAGGTAAGATGGAAGGTGGCATCCTGTTGAGGGTTGGGGTAGGGTCAATCTTCCTGGAAGAAGGCGTCCACACCGCGGACGCCGAGGCGGATGCCGGTGCGGGAGGAGCCTGTTGGGTCGCGGGCGTAGAGGAAGTCGAGCCGGAAGACTTTCAGCAGGTTGTCGACCCCGGCGAAGGCTTCGGCATAATGACCGCTGGAGGAGGTCATCAGGACATTGGCACCGGTGAGGAGGCGCAGGTTGAGCTTTCGGATGAGTGGCAGCTTGTTGGTGAGGGCTCCCCCGAAGTCATGTTCGAGATGAGCTTCGGCATAGAGCCGGTCGCGGGTGGCGAGCGCATAGTAGCCGGCTAGTTGGAAAGTGTTTAGGTACTCGCCTGCTTTGACGACCTGGTTGCCGTTGAAGTGTCGGAAGTCGGGGAATTCGAGGCGGGGCTGGTGGGTGAAGCCGCCGGTTGCCAGCCGGTAGCGTAGGGTGCCGGCCAGTCCGAGGGGCCAGTCATCCCGAACCGTCAGTCGCCAGCGGCCATAGTCGACATCAGACCCCAAGATCTCCGGCAGGCCATAAGTATAGCTGAACACGAAGAGTGGGCTGCCATTGGAGACGGTGATGGTGCGGTCGGGGAATTCGATATACCGGCTGCCAGGACGCCATGTAAGGCTGAGGGTTGCCAGCAGTGCCTGGTGGTCGGGCATGACGGCGGAGCTTGCTGCCAGGGGCCAGTTGGATGTGTAGCGGAGCTTGGAGGGGTAGCGTCCCCAATAGCGGGAGGTGTCTGTATTGGCGAGGGCATGCCGGGCTTGGTATTGCAGGCCGGCCTGCAGGCTAAGTCCGTGTCCGAGGCCTGCGGAATGGGAGACCTCTGCGGTACGGGCCTCGTATATCTTCAGAAAGTTGTTTCCAAAGAAAAGGGTGTTGCCGGTGTTGGAGAAGAGGGAGACGGGGTTTGCCTCGTTGTATTGGAGGACTCGGCGGCCGCCGGAGAGGCGCAGCTCTCGGGCGAACCCGGCGCCGTAGCGGTAGCGGAGGCTGGCGTAGAGGTTTGTCCGGCCATTGCCGAACCCATGCCGGAGAACGGGCACGAGGGTGAGCCTGCGGCGGCCGGGCAGGTCTTTGGTGAGGGTGGCGACGAGGCGGGCCATCCAACCTTCTACCGTGTTGAAGCCGACGTTGTTGATGAGGGGGTTGATGGACAGTCGCGTGCTGTCTCGACGGCGTACAACATTCTGTCCGGTGAGGACGAGGCTGCTGAACGTGATCTTGTTTTGCACCCGGTCGAGAGAGTCGAGGTATTGGGGGTCTTGCCGCCTTCTCTCGAGGCTATCTTTTCGGAGATAGTCGCGTTGCTCTTCAGGCAGCAGGGGGATGGGCCGGAGGCGATTCCACTCATCGGAAGATCGGCGGTTGGAGGCAGAGTCGTATCGCAGGATGGTTCTCCCGAAGCTCTTAGCAGTGAAGGCGGGGTCTATGACATAATTCGAAAAGACGGAGATGAAATGTCCGCGGGCCTGAAAGCCGAACTGCCGGAAGCTGGGCAGCAGGGCCTGGCTTTGGAGCATGTAGGGGCCACCTTTGGCAGGCGCGTAGGTCTGTTGCACGACGAGGGTGTCGAGCAGTTCCATCTGGGACGACTTGGTGAGCAGCAGGTCCACGCTATGGATATTCCATTCTTCTTCGATGATCTGGATATAGCCGCTGAAGAGCGGTTCATAGCTTCTTTTGGGTATGACCTGTATGCGGTTGACGAGGCGGCCGTCTTCGGCAAAGGCGCCCTGATAGCGATATCGGTAGAAGTAGATGGCATTATCTGCCAGGGGGGAGACAAATCCACGGGGGTTGAGGGCGGCGGGGAGGCGGACCGTCTCCTCATAGAAGGATATGGGTTGGGGGCTACCCAGTCCGAACGCATCGCTGCGGCCGCTGACGCGGGTGGAGACGACTTCTACGCGTTGTCCTTCGGGCTGCTTGTATCGAACTTTGGCGATCGTCTCTGAGAGGTATAGGATGCGTTCGCGGGCGGTGTCGGCATCTTCAAACGCTATTTTCTGGCCCATGAACGACTTAGGGTATTGGGCGAGACGCAGCAGTCCTTTTACATAGGCATCGCAGCTCCAGCTGCCGACGCGGCTGCGGTGGAAGTTCCGGCGGGCGATGGCTTTCCGCATGATGGCATAGGCGGGGTCCTCCCCTCCCGGCCGGATGGTGACTTCACCCAGGGTCAGTTCCTGGATGTGGAGGGTGAAGTCGAGGCGCTGCGGTGCCGCTGTGAGGGTGATGCGGGCTTCTGTCCGCCGATAGCCGACATGTCCGCAGATGAGTGTGTAGTTGCCCGGTGGCAGGTCTAGCCGATAGTCGCCCTCAGCATTGGCCGTGGTGCCCTGGGGGCCGCCTTTGACCGTGATAGAGGCGAAGGGGATGGGCTTGCCAGCTACTGAGACGACTTTGCCGGTGAGGGGGATGGCGTATGCCTTTTTATGGGAAAGGGAAATATTACATAACACGAATAAAGTTGCACATAGTACTGTCATTTGATAGGTTTAGATTATTACTTGTCATTCAGTGGTTTTTGAAAAAAGAGTTGTCCTAGATATCGGGGAAAGCGCAAATTGTCCCTGAAATTTTATGAACAGAAGAAAAATCGAAGCGGTTTGATGCACGAAAAAAAAGTGATATATTTCGATACTGATCAAGAAAAAATTTTGACTCCATGAACTCCGTTTATGAATTATTGAGACCTCTCGTCACAGATGACAAGGTAAGGCTTGGTGATCTTGAAGATGGAGGCTATGTCATTAACAGAAGAACCCTTGAGAAAACTGTGCTCATTAGCCTCGGCGTAGGTGATAACTGGTCATTTGAGAAGGACTTCTTAAAACATACAGGCGCTGATATATATATGTTTGACGCCTCGGTACGACCTATGGAGCGAATGAAAAAATTGATCAACTTGGTTATTGAGATTTTTTCTTTGTTTTTTTGGATTAACGTAATCAAATGGCCATACAAACTCAAGCGTCAAATTTTAAAAATTAAAAAATATTTTTACCTATACAAAAGCTTTAGCGCATTTATCTCGCAAGACAAGGTCTACTATTTTCCAAAATTGGTTTCCAACAGAGAAAATGACCTGCATCTTGAAGATATAATTTTGGAAAAAGTTAAAGTTCACGATGCTTTGTTCATCAAGATCGACATCGACGGCGATGAATACGGACTTGAAAACACTTTAAACAGACATTCGAATAAAATTGCAGGTTTAGCCATAGAATTTCATGATATTGACAGAAAGTTTAATCAGTTCAAGGAAATGATTGAAACCTTAAAAGACAAGTATTACATAACACACATTCATGCGAATAACTTTTCAGAATATTGCGAGCTAATAGAGACATTGACTGTATTTGAAATCTCATTTATCAATAAAGAAATGTATACCGGCAATCCTTCTTACTTCCAATCGGGCATCTATACTGACTCATTGTTGGACTATCCTTGTAATAGCAGATGGAAAGAATTTGTAATCTCCTATTGATACTGTCCGTCTAACACTGATAGACTACAAATTGTGTTACCTATCATTACATGGAACCTAATTCATTGACGGGTCAATTCTTCAACTTCCGATTGCGTTTCTGAATGTTCAAATTCATGGGTTGATGGATGAATGAGCGCCATGAACAGGCTCCCGCAGAGTCCTCCCAGCCCCCCCATAAGGCCTCCGATGGCAGCGGTCAGGCCGATCAGCAGCCAAGGGTTGTCAAGGCCCAGGATCATAGCAGACATGCGGTGTGCGAGGATGTGCTCATTGGAGAGGCTGCGGGCGAGGGTCCAGCCCCCCCAGCAGGTAAAGGCGGCGAGGAAGCCGAGCAGGAAGGAGGGCCATGGGCGGATGCGGAGGGCAGCCATGGCAAGGCAGGCCGCGAGGGCCACCGACCACCAGGGCAGGAAGAGGCCAAAGGCATAGGTCAGGCCGACGGTGAGCAGGCAGGGGATGAAATGTCTCATGGCGGATTTCATTGGTGTATCAGGGCTTGAAGGACATTCGGGATTTGACACGGGTGTCTTGCGACTCTTCTTTCTGCATGAACCATAGGCGGTAGTACTTGCCCGCTGCCCAGTCGCTGACGAAACGGTCATAATGCCGACTGCCGGGGTTGCCATCCTGTCCGCCGGGGTAGACGGCATAGGCTTCTATCGGATTGGACATCTGCACGACCATACGCCAGCTGGGGCCGTGTTCATGGGTGGTGGCGTTGATGATGTTGACGCCTCCACCGATGGGCAGGCCTGGCCGGGCGAAGGGTTTGGCTGCCTCTCGCAGCAGGTGGTACACGGTCGTGTTCTTGAAGCGGCCCCAGGCGAGGTGTTCGGTAGCTTCCAGGCTGTCGAGCATGGGGGCGGCCAGCAGGAGCGCTTTGGTGACGCACTGTGCGGCATCTTCCTGCTGCGGCGTTCGGATATCATCCAGGAAGCGATGGCTGCTGTCGCGCAGCAGGGCTTCGAGGAGCACGAACCGGTCGGGACGGATCAGGGGCTTTCCGTAGGCATTGAGCTCATCGGTATATACGACGTGCTGGAGGCTATCCCACCAGGCGGAGAAGATGGTGGCGCCTTTTTCAGAGGGGTCGTTTGTGAGGTTCCATTCCTCTAGGAGCCGGAGGTAGTAGGCGGCTGACTTGCTGAGGCGGGCGGGCTGTACGTGTTTCAATAGGACCGGACGGGCATATTCCGCGAAGAGGTTGTAGTTGTCGTTTTGCAGGCGCATCATATCCTCTGGCGTGACGGAGGGCATGGCTGCCAGTCGCCTGTTGATGATGATGCCCCGGTATACTTCGTACGTGCCTGGAATGAAGTAGGGGTAGGTGGTATCGGCGGGGCGCTGGTTGGCGCTGCTGATGTATCCCTGTGGGGGGTTTACGACGTGGGGGTTTTCTTCGGTAGGGATGAAGCCCTGCCACATATAGGAGCTGTCTTGTCCGGGCATGAGGAAGAGTCCCTGCCCTTTCCAGCGAAGGGGGAAATTGGCCTGCTGCCAGAGGGCGATGTCGCCGGAGCGGGAGGCGAAGAGCATGTTTTGTCCGGGCACGTTGAAGTACCGGATCGCGGCGAGGTAGTCGTCGTAATGGCGGGCGCGGTTGAGGAGGTACCACATCCGAAGGATGTTGGAGGGGTCGTGTGCCACCCAGCGGAGGGCATAGGCTTTGCCATCGGAGGCTTTGCCGGGGTGGGACTTGTCGTAGATCACCGGGCCGAAGACGGTATAGGGGACGGTGTCCAAGACTGGCTGGCTGCCGCGCACGCGGATTTCTTCGATGCGGCTTTCTGCCGGCTTCCAACCGCCATTGAACCAATAGGCGTTGCGCAGGTCGTCGCGAAAGCGGATCTCGTAATAGTCGCGCACGTCGCGGCCTGCGTTGGTGAAGCCGAAGGCGATGTCTTCATTAAAGCCTATGACGATGCCGGGGATGCCGGGGAAGCTCACTCCGTAGGCGTTGAAGGCGGGCGTATGGATCTGCATCTCGAACCATATCGACGGCAGGGAGAGGCGGAGGTGTGGGTCATTGGCGAGGATGGGGGCGCCGCTGGCGGTGCGGGAGCCTGCCACGGCCCAGTTGTTGCTGCCATTGGCGGGGTCTGGCTTGAAGGTGGGAATGGGCAGGCTGGTGTCGCGGCGGCGGAAGTAGGCCGAGTCGGCATCGGCCGGCACCTTCAACGGTGCGAGGGGTTGGGGGTATGCGACGCCGGCGGGGATGACGGGTGACAGGGAGTCGGAGACATCCGGGTAGAGGAGCCGGAAGTTCTCTTCGCCGAGGAGGGACAAGGCACGGGTGTATTCGAAGTCGCGGTCGTAGCCTGCCAGGTCATTGGTCATTGCCTTGGTGAAAAGGGCCGTCTTCAGGTTGGTCCATCGTTCGGGACGGTAGCCGAGGAGTTTGTATTCGATGGGGAGGGAGGCGACGTCGAGGGAGGAGATGTATTCGTTCACGCCAGCGGTATAGCGATCGCAGGCAGCGCGGGTGTCGGGGTCGGCCTCGATCATCCGGAGGGCGTTCTCCGCGGCGTAACCCATGCCCATGCGCCGCATGTTGCGGTCGTAGTCGACGGCCTTGGCGCCTACCACTTCGCTGATGCGTCCGGCCGCTGCCAGCGTCTGGAATTCCATCTGCCAGAGCCGATAGCGGGCATGTAGCCATCCCTGGACGAAATAGGCGTCCTGCTCCTCTTCGGCAAAGACATGAGGCACGAGTCGCTCGTCGAAGTATACATCGACCTTCCCTTTCAGGCTGGGAAAAGAGAGGGCGGCGTTGGGGGCGGTGGCCACGGGCTCTGCATTCTGCCAGAGGCCTTCCTGAGGACTGAGCAGCCTTCCGAGCGGTACGGGCAGGAGGGAACGGCTGTCCAACAGATAGGCCAGTGTGGTGGTGACTGCGATGGCTAGGATCAGGAGTAGGATGCGCATATGATACTCATTGCATCGAAGGTAGAGAAAAGCCCTCAACCCATGGCTGGAAGCTGGGCCTGATGGCAGAGGGACGATACCTTTGCCAAAACCAGAAGACATGACCGACCGTGATGATGTCCGGAGCATTCTCAGGCTCCAGCTGCCGACGGACCCGAGGTGGGTGGACCTGGCGGCTTTATCGCTCGAAGAAATCCTAACAGACCATGCCTATTGTGAGCAGAAGGCGGCCACGAGCTGTATCTCGCTGATCCAGTCGAACCCCGACCGGGAAGTGTTGGTGCGTGAACTTTCGCCCGTGGTGACGGAGGAATGGGGGCATTTCCGGCAGGTCTTGGCGGAGCTCGACCGGCGGGGACTGCGGCTGGGTCGCCAGCGTAAAGATGAATATGTCAACGCCCTGGTAGGCTTCCAACGGAAGGGCGGTGCTGTGGAAGACAGGCTGATGGACAAGCTGCTGACCTGTGCGTTGATTGAGGCGCGCAGTTGTGAGCGGTTCAAAAGGCTGAGTGAGGGGCTGGACGATGCGTATATGCGCCAGTTCTATCGTCGCTTCATGGAAAGCGAAGCGGGCCACTATACGCTGTTCATTCGACTGGCGGACACGTACATGGGCAAGGAGCGGGCGCGGGTGCGATGGCAGGAGTGGCTATCATTTGAAGCCGCGGTGCTATCCAATTGGACATACCGGGGAGACAGGTTGCACTGATTCAGATTTGGATAAAAATTTTTTGAGTAGATGCACTTTCAGCTGCTATCTCTTTTTGGCAGCGATTATTCCGTATCAAAACTTGCATTAATCTTTTTCGGGGCTTGACGTGTATGTTTGATTTTTGTTTACGAGAAAAAATGAATAGCATCTGAAAAGTCAATATATGGATGTCGATGGGACAGATCTATAGCCAACGAATGACATCGCTTTCGAAAAGCGACATGAGGAGATGACGTTGGATGCAACGGACGATGGGCCATCGCGGCATTCAATTGTGCAATGGCTTTCATGGCTTCCCTCGAGGCGGGCTCTATCAAAGACGCTACAAACCGCTCCCAGACATATTCCGTGGCCAGGTGGTTGGGATGCACCATGTCTTCCATATAGAACCGGTGGTCTCTCAGATCATCGATCACCAGCTCATAGGCAGGGAAGTAGGTGACATGAGCATATTGCTCACAGAGCAAGTGAGTGGCAGCAATCAAATGTGCCTTGCTGCGGTTGTTCTCGACAAAACCATCCCGCAGGTGGCGGACGGGGCTCACCGTAAGCAGGATGCGCACCTCGGGGTAGCTAGCGGCCATCTCGTCTATCAGGTTGGACATGTTGTCCAGGATCTGTTGGATGGACAGCAGGGTGCGCGAGAAATGTTGTGCAGGGACTTTGTGGCAATTGGCGACGATGCGGCCGTCTGCCAGCTGGTACACATAGGCGGAACCCAGGGTCAATATCACCCAACGGCATGATGGCAGGAAGGCGTTGGCCTGGCCCATAGACCGGTTCATCTTCTCCAGGACATGCAATGGGTCAGGATCGGAAAACCGGGTATGAAAGTCCCAACTGCCCCAAAGCCCCTCGTGATGGAAGAGGTCTTCCTTCGTATAGGGAATGGGCTTGATGGCCCTGAGGAGGGAAGCGGACAGGCTGTGTGGGTTGAAAAGGATGCCATGAGGGTTGTCCAGGACCTGGAAGCGATGGGCTCGCAGTCGGTCAGACATGTGCTCTGTGAAGCAGGAGCCGGCAAGCAGGATAGGGTCACGGAGTCCGATGCGTACCGGGGCGGGGGGCGGTATGAGGGGAAGGTGGAATTCCATGGGGGAGAGGAGATGGCGTCTGCCACCTTCAGCTGCGATGGCGTTGGGCAAATGCTTCCTGTAGCATGATGCCTGCGGAGACGCTCACGTTGAGGGAGTCAAACCCTGGCTGCATGGGTATGCGGAACCGATCATCGCAGGCCTTGGAGAGATAGGGCTGGATGCCTTTGTGTTCGCTGCCCAGGATAAGGCAGGTCGGACTCCGGAGATCTATCTCGGAGAGGGTGCGGGCAGCCTGGCTTTCGCTGGCCAGCACCTGGAAGCCTTGGAGGCGGAGGATATCCAGGGCTTTGAGTAGGCTGGGGACCCGGCAGATTGAGAGGCGCAGCAAGGCGCCGGCGGATGATTTGACAGCTTCTTCATTGAGGGCCCCGACACCTTTGTCGGGGATGATGATGGCCTGTGCGCCGAAGCAGCCTGCGGAGCGGGCGATGGCGCCGATGTTGCGCACGTCGGTGACGCCGTCGAGCATGAGGTATAGCGGCGCTGTTTCCTGGGATAGGGAAAGGCGGATGGTGTCTTCGAGATCGGCATAGGTGATCAAGGCACAGAGGGCGATGACGCCCTGGTGGTTGCCCCGGGTGAGGGATCTGAGTTTTTCTGCAGGCACGATGTTGACCGGAAGCTTTCTTTCCTCGGCGAGCCTTTGAATGTCTAGGATCCCCTCTCCGGTGGCGAACCGTTGCAGATAGATCCGGTCTATCGGCCGGCCGTCCCGCAGAGCCTCGAGGACGGGCTGGCGGCCGATGATTTGTGATTTGCTGGCGGTGGGTTGCTGGCTCATGTCGTACGGGGAGTGGACTGGAGATGGCGAATCCAGAGGTGCTGTATGGCCGCAATGCTGAGTGAGTCTGTGATCTGATGGGACTGCACCATCTGCCAGGCAGTTGCCAGGGGCAGTTTCCTGAGCGAGAGGCGTTCTGTTTCTTCGGGGGAGGGAAGTCCTTCTACGAGGCCGGTCGCCAACCATACGATGCCGAACTCGTCCGACACAGAATTAGAGAGATGCATCTCTATCAGACGCTCCCAGTGCCGAGCTTCGAGGCCTGTCTCTTCCTTCAGTTCACGCATGGCGGCTGTCAGAGGGTTGCTTCCTTCTGAGCAACCTCCCTCGGGGATCTCCCAGGAATACGCGTTGAGTGGAAATCGGTATTGTCCAACCAGCCATAGGCATCCTTCTTCATCCAGGGCGGCGATTCCGACTGCCAGGTTTTTGAAATGTACTTTCCCATAGATTCCTTTCCCGCCGCCGGGATGTATGACGTCGTATTCGGTCAAGGAAATCCATGGATTCTCATATACCTGCTGCTGGCCGAGGATGGTCCAGGGATTATCGGTCTCAAGCATATTCAAAGGTATCTGAATCGGAAGAACACCGACTGTAAATAAAGATCACTGCCATTGGCCTGACAGGGATATTTTATCGGGTAGAGACTTTTAAGACAGTCGGAAAGCCTTCTTGACGGCACCGACGTAGTCGAGCTTTTCCCAGGTGAAGAGTTCTACCTGTACTTTCTTCTCGTTCTCTTTGCCTTTGTTGAAGATTTTCGTCTTCACCTCATGCTTACGACCCATATGTCCGTAGGCGGCTGTTTCGGAGTAGATGGGGTTTCGGAGTTTCAGCCGGTGCTCGATGGCATAGGGCCGCATGTCGAAGGTCTTTTCAACGATGGCGGCGATTTCTCCATCCGACATCCCCACTTTGGCGGTTCCGTAGGTGTTGACATAGATGCCGCAGGGTTTTGCCACTCCGATGGCATAGGAGACCTGTACCAGTACTTCGTCGCATACACCGGCTGCTACGAGGTTTTTAGCGATGTGGCGGGTCGCATAGGCGGCGGAGCGATCGACTTTGCTGGGGTCTTTACCGCTAAAGGCGCCACCGCCGTGGGCCCCTTTCCCCCCGTAGGTGTCGACGATGATCTTTCGGCCGGTGAGGCCTGTGTCGCCGTGTGGCCCACCGATAACAAACTTGCCGGTGGGGTTGATGTGGTAGGTGATCTTATTATTGAAAAGCTTCTGGATCGACGGTTTCAGCTGTTTTTTGACGCGGGGCATGACGACTTCGATGATGTCTTTGCGGATTTTCTGCAGCATCTTGGCGTCTGAGTCAAAGTCGTCGTGCTGTGTGGAGACGACGATGGTATCGATGCGGATGGGGCGGTTCTGGTCGTCATATTCGATCGTCACCTGGCTTTTGGCATCGGGCCGGAGGTATTTCAGTTCTTTGCCGGCGCGGCGGGTGCGGGAGAGTTCTTGCAGGATTTTGTGGGCGAGGTCGAGGGCCAGGGGCATGTAGTTGTCGGTCTCGAGGGTGGCATATCCGAACATCATCCCCTGGTCGCCGGCACCCTGGGCATTGGCACGGGCTTCGAAGCTGTCGCGGTTGGATTTGCGGTCGACGCCGCGGTTGATGTCGGCGCTCTGTTCATGGATGGCGGAGAGGATGCCGCAGCTGTTGGCTTCGAACATATATTCGGCCTTGGTATAGCCGATGCCGCGGATGACGTCGCGGGCGATGTCTTGCACGTCGAGGTAGCTTTTGGATTTGACTTCTCCTGCAAGTACGACTTGGCCTGTGGTGACGAGGGTCTCGCAGGCTACTTTGGACTCTGGATCATAGGCCAAAAAGTGGTCGATCAGCGCATCCGATATCTGATCCGCTATTTTGTCGGGGTGTCCTTCGGATACGCTCTCGGAGGTGAACAGATATGGCATGTGGCGTAGGCGTTTGGGTGTGGTGCAAATATAGATGCTGGTGTTAGCAAAGGGAAACGCTGAACTCAGATTCTTGTGTAGACGATGCGCAGCTTCATCGGACGCGACCGGTGGCTACCGCCACCCAGCCGCACCCGACCGGTCGCGAGCGGGTTGACGCCGAAGAAGAGATTGAGTTGGGAATAGCTGACCAGATAGGGAGTGTAGACGGTGATGGGCACATTGGGCCGGTTACGGCTGACGATGGACTGTACGTGACGGGTGATGTATAGTCCGTATGCAGTGTAGGCGAGCCCGCCCGGGGTGGCGGTGGTCTTTTTCAATCCGCCCAGGGAGGAGGGGTCGTAGGTTCCTGTGGGGAAGCCGTCGGGACCAAAGGGCAGGCGGACTTTCGCGGCAGAATCGTAGTAGTCGGCATAGAGTAGGTTGGGGGGCGTCAGGAATCGAGCGGGCGGGTTTTCGAGCACTTCGCTGGCGACGAGTTCGGCGAGGTGTATGAGCACGTTCCCTTTGGACGCCTTGAAGCTGGTGAGGGCGGGGGCGTAGACTTGGGCGTAGGTGCCGGGGGTTGTCTGGAGGTACAAGAGGCTGTCGCCTGTGACGGAGGGGGCTAAGTACTTCTCCATCTCACTGCCTTTGCGGTCGCGCAGGATTCGGTTGGCAGAGCCGCTGAGGAGTTGGTTGTCGAAGGGGAAGCGGCGGGAGAGGGTGTCTGTCTTTCCGTTTTTGATGCAGCGATAGTAGAAGATGAGGCCTGTGCTGGTGTCGCTGAGGGCCATCCCCATTAGGGCGTTGGCGGTAGCACCGGCGCCAGTGGTGCGGGGGACCATGGCGAACCCTTTGAGGTAGCTGCGGTATAGCGAGTCGTTGGCAAAGGGCCGGCCGTCGGCGGAGTCTTGCAACAGCAGGTCGCGGCCAAAGGCGTCGGAGAGGCGGATGCGGAGTTGGTTGACGACTTTATGGGTGCGGAGGGGAATGGAGTCGTCGAGGATGCTGGGGGTGAAGGTCCGGGTACCCAGCAGGGTGGAGTAGGTGAACTGTGCTTTGGTGGAATAGGCTGTGTCGCGGCGGATGGGTTCTGTGACGCGGAAGACATCGATGGTTTGTGCTGCGAGGGTGTCGCCCCAGGTGCGGTTCCACTTCATGCACAGGATGACGGAGTCGAGGCTCAGGCTGTCAGGGACGTTTTCAAAGTAATATTTGTAGGCCGGTGGCTTCAGCTCTAGAAAGATGGTGGCGTTGGTCTTTCCAAACAGCGGGTCTTGGGTGATGGAGCCGAGGATATGCTCCGTGGCTTTACCGGAATAGTCTTTTCCGATGAGGGGGAGGGCGGAGTCTGAGAGGAGCAGGTTGTCTGTGATGACGGGCAGCAGGGTATCGAAGGTGGAGACGCGGTCGATGGGAGGAATAAGGTCAGCCCCTAGGTCGGTCGTCTTGATCTTGGTGCAGTTGGAGAGGAGGAGCAGGAGGCTGAAAGCAATGACCAAAGATCTCATGAGGGCCGAGGTAGATGGTAGGAGATACATTCGTCTGGAGAGATGTCCTAGCTATTTGCCAGCAAGGTCGCTATATAGCTGTAAATATTCAGCTAAATCAGAGTCCGCCCGCCAGGGGAGAATGCGCTTCCCTTTGACGGTGGAAAATTCATGGAGGATGGTCTTCTCGATGTTCTCATCTCCGTAGGTAATAGCGTCTGAGTAGGTGGCGGATCCAAGGAAGAGCGCGGTATTGTCGGCTCCCCGATAGGGTGCGAGGTCTTTCTCTTTCATGGAAGCATGGATCAGCGATTTCTTGAGGAAATCATCTTCCAGCCGGCCCTGGAATGTGTTTTGCCCGATGGTGTACAGGACTTTACTATGGTTAAAGACGGGCTCTTTGCGGTAGGCTGTTTTAATGTATAGGGGTACTAAGGAGGTCATCCATCCGCTGCAATGGATGATGTCTGGCGGCCATCCGAACTTCTTGACTGTCTCAAGGGCGCCTTTGCAGAAAAAGATGGAGCGCATGCCGTTATCCGGAAACCAGGTATCATGTTCGTCAGAGAAGACTTGCTTTCGGCGGAACATATCTTCATTGTCTAGGAAATATACTTGCAGGCGGGCGTTGGGCAGGGAGGCCACTTTTATTTGCAGGGGGTAGTCGTCGTTGTCGATGGAGACATTGATGCCAGACAATCGTACCACTTCGTGCAGCCGATGCCGCCGTTCGTTGATGACCCCGAAGCGGGGCATGATGCACCGCACTTCGTAGCCGCTGTCGTTTGCCTTGATCGCCAGTCGGTTGGCAACCTCCGAGAACTCTGTGAGTTCCAGGTAGGGAGACATTTCGTTGGCGATGAAGAGTATTCTTTTTTTGGCTACCATTGGGTGAAGTTTAAAGATTGCTTGGGGAGTGCGAAGGTAATGATTCCTCGGGAATAGGCTTTGGGAGAAGAACCTGGCCTCTTCCAGGCAAAGGGGTGACACAGAAAATCGCCAGATGGGACTGCCCCAGGCTTGATATGGGCAATTCAGGCAGTAGTGGCTACCTTTGAACACGTTGCATGGGGTTGAAGCCCAATGGGAAACCGCTTGTATGAAAAAGTATCTCTCGCTCATCCTCCAGTACCTCATCTTCTTGGGCCTTGGCATTTTCCTGATTTGGTGGTCGATGAAAAGCTTGTCTCCGGAAGATATGCGCAGCCTGAAAGCGTCGCTGGGATCTGCCAATTACCTACTGGTTCTGCCGGCGATGTGCATGATTTTTCTGTCTCATTACAGCAGGGCTTTGCGCTGGCGGATCATGTTGGAACCACTCGGGTATCAACCCTCCCGGGCCAATACTTTCATCGCTGTACTGTTAGGCTATTTCTTCAACCTGCTCGTGCCACGCATGGGGGAAGTGGTGAAATGTACGACGCTCGCGAAATATGAAAAGACGCCTGTCGAAAAGCTGATCGGCACGATGCTGGCGGAGCGTGCCTTGGATGTCGTCTGCCTGCTGGTGTCGTTCGGGCTGGCCGTTGGCACGCAGATGGACCTGATGGACAGCTTGCTGGGGGAGCAACTGGATAAGATGCGGGGAGGTGGTGCAGGCATGGGACGAACGGTGTGGTTGGCATTTGCCGGACTGGTCCTCGGGGTCTCAGGATATTTCCTGCTCCGAAGGCTTCGGCACATCGCGATCATTGAGAAGATATGGTCACTTGCCAATGGCATCTGGCAGGGTTTGACGAGCATCCGGCTGATTGAGCGCAAGCCGGAGTTCTTCCTGCACACCATTTTTATATGGTTGATGTACCTCTTGAGTATCCGCATCGGCTTATATGCGATGGAGCCTGTCAGCCATCTGGGCATGGGGCCTTCGCTGACGCTGCTTTGGACGGGTAGCCTGGCGATGATTGCCACACAGGGAGGCATCGGCGCCTATCAGATTGCCGTGCAGAAATCACTGTCACTCTATGGTGTGCTGCCGGTGGCAGGGCTTGCCTTTGGGTGGCTGCTATGGGCTTTCCAGACAGTACTGATGCTGGTGGCGGGCATCCTTTGCCTGATCATCTTACCGATACTCAACCGCGACAAGGCATGAGGAGTGCGCACGGATATACGGACAAGCTGCTCTCTCTGGAGGAGGCCATCCGCGCCATTGCTCGCTGGAGGCTGCTCCGGCGCAGCGTGGTATTTACCAATGGTTGCTTCGACATCCTGCACGCCGGCCATCTGGATGTGTTGGAGCGTGCGGCAGCACTCGGCGACCTCCTGGTGGTTGGCCTCAACGGGGATGCGTCCGTCCGGAGGTTGAAAGGAAATGATCGTCCGGTCAATGACCAGGCCTTCCGCAGCCGCATGCTGGCATGTCTGAGCATGGTGGATGCCGTCGTGATCTTCGACGAAGACACACCCCGGGAGCTGATAGAGGCCTTGCTCCCGGATATCCTCGTGAAAGGCGGCGACTATCGCGCCGAAGAGGTGGTTGGAGCAGAGGCCGTCGTCGCTTCGGGCGGCCGTATCGAAATCATACCCCTCACAGAAGGATATTCCACCACGGGCCTGATTGCACACATTCGGTCGCTGTGATGAAAACTTAACTTAGGGTCGGACCCTGATTCCATAACTTGCCGCCTCCATCAGAGTCATATGTCCCCCGCGCGGAAGAACACCCGGCCCAAAGGCAAACCGGTTCGTGCAAAGTCTGACGAACGAATATGCCATACCGTACCCCGGGATATCAGCTGGCTTTCTTTCAACGCCCGCGTGTTGCAAGAGGCTGCGGACCCATCAGTATCCCTGCGTGACCGGATCCGCTTTCTGGGTATCTTCTCCAACAACCTCGATGAGTTCTTTCGTGTCCGGGTGGCTGCCCTAGGACGCATGGTGCGGTATGGCAGCCGGGCCAACATGCACCTGGAACGTTCGCCCCGGCAGATCCTGGAATCCATCCACCACATCGTCATCGAGCAGCAGGAGGCCTTCAACCGGATCTGGGAAGGCATCCAGTCGGATCTTAAGAAGGAGCGCATCCACCTGCTGACGGAGCGCCAGTTAGACAAAAAGCAGCGAGAGCATGTTGATCGCTATTTTGTGGAGCAGGTGCGGCAGAACGTTATTCCGCTGCTGATCGAGAACATTCCAAGGCTTCCATATCTGAGGGAGAAGTCGCTCTACCTAGCCGTCGTGATGACGCGAAGGGATGGGTCAGTCCCAATGCGCTATGCGCTGATAGAAGTTCCAACACGGGTGCTTCCGCGTTTTTTGGAGATCCCGCCGAAGCGTTCAGGAGAGCGGCATCTGATCTTACTGGAGGATGTCATCCGGCACTCACTACCCCGCATCTTCTCCTTTTTGGGCCATGATATTTTTTCTGCCCACGTAGTGAAAGTAACTAAGGACGCTGAGTTTGACCTCGACGTGGACGAGACGATGAGCTATATCGACCGCATCGAGAAAGGCATAAAAGACCGCCGCAAGGGGCGGGCCGTACGATTTGTCTATGACCGGGAGATCGACCCGGGCTTACTCACCTATCTGATAAATCGGATCGGACTTAGGCCTAAGGACCCTTTGATACCGGGTGGTCGCATTCATAATTTTCGGCACTTCATAGATTTCCCGAACGAAGTGTTTCGCCGGTCTGCACAGCGGCTTGCACCCTTATTACATCCTGACTTTCGCGGTCGGGGACGGGTGACAGATGTCATCTTACGGAAAGACGTGATGCTGCACCTCCCCTACCACTCGTTTGACCCTATCATCGACTTGCTACGGGAGGCAGCGATGGACCAGGATGTGACATCTATCCATCTGACGGCATACCGCCTGGCCCCAAAGTCCAGGATCGTCAATGCACTGATCAATGCCGTACGGAATGGCAAACTGGTCACGGTAGTCCTGGAGCTGCGGGCCCGTTTTGACGAAGAAAATAACCTGGAATGGAAGAAGATCCTCGAAGAAGAGGGAGTGCGGGTATATGTCGGCGTGCCCGGCTTGAAAGTACATGCTAAGGTCTGCCTCATCCGAAAAAAAATAAAGAGAGGCTGGCTCACCTATGGCTTCGTCGGCACCGGAAACCTGCATGAAGGCACCGCCAGGATCTACGTCGACCATTTCCTGCTGACTTCCCGTGAATCAGTGATGAAAGACCTCTCCCGGATCTTTCGGGCGCTGGAGAAGCCTGAGCAACGTCTTCAAGAGTTGGCCGACTGTCGCCACTTGCTCTGCAGCCCCCTGCGGATGCGGAAGGTACTGTTGCATGCCATCAGAAAGGAGGCCTTGGCAGCCCGCAAGGGCAAGCCGGCTGCCATCACCCTCAAGCTCAACTCGCTGTCAGACGAAGTGCTGATGAAGTCCTTGGAGCAGGCGGCCGCCGCCGGCGTGCAGATCCGTATGATCATCCGGGGCATCTGCTGCCTGGTGCCGCAGCAGATCCGGGGGGGCGAATGCATTCAAAGCGTGAGTATTGTCGATACTTTCCTGGAGCATGCACGTGTGATGGTGTTCCACAATGGAGGGGAACCCAGGGTATGGATCTCTTCGGCCGACTGGATGGTGCGCAACCTCGACCACCGGATCGAGGTGGCCATTCCAATAGAAGATCCGGCCATTGCAGTTGAGCTGACAGAGATCTTGGAAATTCAGCTCTCTGATAATGTCAAAGCCCGGCGCATAGAAGGGGGCTTACAGAATGACTATGTCCGCAGTACCGGAAAGAAGGTCCAGTCGCAGATAGAGATTTGCCGGTATCTGGAAAAAGGCCGACGATAGTCCTTATATAGGTCTCCCCTCCCCTTGCAGGATCTGCAGTTTTAGTATCCCCATACATTTATAGCCACTGTGGAATATGTGCCGCCAGCGTCCAGCGGGGGGATGCTATCTTTGTGGCTAGGCTGGATATGAGACTTGCCGCGATAGACATAGGATCGAATGCAGTCAGGCTGCTGATCAGCGAGGTACAACACAGCGATGCCGGAGAGCCTGAGTTCGCGAAGCTGAACCTCGTTCGGGTGCCCATCCGGCTAGGCTTCGATGTCTTCGATACAGGAGAGATCTCCCCAGAGCGAACAGCCATGCTGGTAGAGAGTCTGATGGCGTTTCGGCATTTGCTGCGTGCCTATGATGTCCGGCATGTCAAGGCCTGTGCCACATCGGCGATGCGGGATGCCCAGAATGCGCCGGAGATCTTAGAAAAGGTACGTGCCTCCACCGGCTTCGAGGTAGAAGTCATCAGCGGAGATGCCGAGGCCAGTCTGATCTATGAGAATCACATCGCAGAGCACATGGACCGGGACGACAGCTATCTATATATCGACGTAGGGGGTGGCAGTACGGAAGTGACCCTTTTTGGAGAGGGTCGGATGATCTCTAAGCAATCATTTGACATCGGCACCATCCGCGTGCTGAAAGGAAAACTGGAGGAGCGGCACTGGGATGGCCTGAAAGAGTACCTGCGGGAGGCGACAAAAAGGCTGCGGCATGTCACCGCGATCGGATCCGGAGGGAATATCAATAAAGTCTTCTCGCTGTCACAGCGCAAAGATGGCAAGCCGCTGACGCTGGAGATACTACGCGACTTATATAAGGAGTTTTCGGCCTGCACCCTGGAGCAGCGCATGGCGCTGTACCGACTGCGGGAAGACCGTGCCGACGTCATTGTGCCTGCGCTGCAAATTTATATCAGCGCCATGCGCTGGGCTGGATGCGAAGAGATCTTTGTTCCCAAGATTGGACTGGCCGACGGGCTGGTGCAGCATCTCTACAAAGACCTGCTTCGGGACTGACAAGGCGGTTGCCTTGACATCAAACATCTATAGTATGGACATCTTCCAACAGCTGGGCATCGAGTCGTATAACCAGGGTACTTCTACCGGGCGGCACTGGGTGGGGTCTGGCCGCCCTTCCTTCCCTTCCCATTCTCCGGTGGATGGCCGATGCATTGCAAATGTTTTCCCGACCGACAATGACGGCTATGAGGCCATCGTCGCACAGGCGCAGGAGGCCTTTGCCAGCTGGCGCGCCTGGCCGGCCCCAAAGCGGGGTGAGGTCGTTCGGCAAGTCGGCGAGCGGCTGAGGGCGCAGAAGGAGCCACTGGGAAGGCTCGTCTCATATGAGATGGGCAAGAGCCTGCAAGAGGGCTTGGGGGAAGTACAGGAGATGATAGACATCTGCGATTTTGCCGTGGGCCTGTCGCGACAGCTCTATGGTCTGACGATGCATTCCGAACGTCCAGGACATCGGATATATGAGCAATGGCATCCGCTCGGGGTTGTGGGCATCCTCTCCGCCTTCAACTTTCCCGTGGCAGTATGGAGTTGGAATGCGATGATTGCCTGGGTATGTGGAGATGTCTGTGTGTGGAAGCCGTCGGAGAAGGCGCCCCTCTGTGGCATTGCCTGCCAGCGTATCATCGCAGAAGTCTTTGTCGCGAACCGGGTGCCGGAAGGAGTGAGCTGCCTCGTCAGCGGTGGCCAGGATGTCGGGGAATGGATGTCGGCTGATACGCGCTTACCCTTGGTATCGGCAACGGGCTCCACGCGTATGGGGAAGGTGGTGGCTGCCACCGTCGGTGCGCGACTGGGCCGCAGTCTGCTCGAACTCGGCGGCAACAATGCCGTCATCATTTCCGGGCATGCAGACCTGGATCTGGCTGTGATCGGAACGGTCTTCGGGGCGGTTGGCACTGCCGGGCAGCGATGCACCACGACGCGTCGGCTCATCGTGCACGCCTCGGTCTACGAACAGATGAAAGAACGACTGGTGAAGGCCTATGGGCAGCTGCGGATCGGAGACCCACTCGACCCGCACCACCATGTAGGCCCCTTGATCGATACCGACGCCGTCGGCGCCTACCTCGCGGCGGTGGAAGCCTGCCGCCGTCAGGGAGGGAGGTTTCTCGTGGAGCCTGGCGTGCTCGAAGGCCCAGGTTTTGAAAGCGGCTGCTATGTCCGGCCCTGCATGGCTGAAGCGACCGCCGACATGCCGATTGTACGGGAGGAGACCTTCGCCCCTATCCTTTATCTGCTGTGTTACCAAGAATTGGAGGAGGCCATCCGAATACAGAATGAAGTCCCGCAAGGGCTATCCTCTGCCATCATGACGTTGGACCTGCGGGAGGCTGAGGCCTTTCTCTCCGCAGCGGGCAGCGACTGCGGCATTGCCAATGTGAACATAGGCACCAGCGGCGCTGAAATCGGTGGGGCCTTCGGAGGAGAGAAGGAGACGGGTGGTGGTCGGGAGAGTGGCAGCGATGCTTGGAAAGCATACATGCGCCGCCAGACCAATACCATCAACTATTCCACGCAACTGCCGTTGGCGCAAGGTATCCGCTTTGATATATAAATCTACACGAACGTTAATAATCCATCTTTCTCCAGATGTGATCTTTCGACTAGGAAGTTCTAATTAACTTGCACGACAAATCCATTAATACCCATGCCGCACCTAAGGTCTCTGATGTTCGTAATCCTGTCCCTAGCTGTCAGCCTCACGGGTAATAGTGCTGCCGGCCAGTCTTCCAAACCAGCTACCCCGAAAAGTTGGCACCTCCTCGACCTGGAAGCCGACGGCGTTTATGGCATCAGCGTAGAGAAAGCGTATCAAAAGCTACTCAATGATCGGAAGCCCCGCAAGAAAATTGTCGTCGCCGTCATCGACTCCGGCATCGATACAGCCCATGAAGATCTGAAGCCAGTTCTCTGGCGAAATCCGGGCGAAGTGCCGGGCAATGGTAAGGACGATGATGGCAATGGCTTTGTCGACGATGTGCACGGCTGGAATTTCATTGGGGGGCCGGATGGCCGGAATGTGGGGAAAGACAGCTATGAGGCAGCTCGTATATATTACTCGTTTAAAAAACAGTTTGAGGGCCCGGTGGATTCCACCTCTTGGAGTTCTGATGACAAAAGAGCCCATCGCATCTATCTGAAGGCAAAGAATCAGATTGAGTCACAGGCCAAGGAAGCCACCATGTATGTGATGTTCCTGAGCAGCCTGATGGAGAAGCTGCCGGGAGCAGACTCGGTGCTGAGGTCGGCACTGGGCAAGCCGCTGTATACAGGCAACGACCTGTCGGCCTTCAAGCCTCAAAGTGCAGAGGTGTCGAAGGCCCGCGGCGCGATGATGGGACTTTTCCAGCAGACGCAGCAGATGGACATGACCAACCGGATGCTGATCGATGAGGTGACAAGCTTCTATGAGGGAGAAAAATCCAAAGTAGAGGCCGCCCAAAAAGAACCCCGGAATTTCCGGGGTGAAGTTGTACAAGACAGGTATGATGACATCAACGACCGCCGTTATGGCAATGCCGACCTCATGGCCACAGATGCCAGCCATGGAACACATGTCTCCGGCATCATCGCCGCCTTGAGAAATAACGACAAAGGTGCCAAGGGGGTGGCAGATCATGTTGAGATCATGACGATCCGGGCGGTGCCGGACGGCGACGAGCACGACAAAGATGTTGCAAATGCGATCCGCTATGCCGTCGACAACGGCGCCTGGGTGGTGAATATGAGTTTTGGGAAAAGCTTCTCCCCGCAAAAAAAATGGGTGGACGAGGCCGTCCGCTATGCCGCCTCGAAAGATGT
>VGFQ01000019.1 GCA_016868815.1 Bacteroidota bacterium | reverse complement strand
CTTTCTTAGATGCTTTGGCCATGGTTGCGTAGATTTTTAGTAAGTAAAGGAATACTCTCTTTGGTGATGGAAAATTAAATAATTTTTAGGATTCCATTCGTTGGCCCGAAAAAAAATCCACAAATTTTTGGGAGATATACGCGCATACGTGAAAACTCCCTGTTTTATACAGAGCGGAGGCCCCCTAAAAAAAGGTTTTTGATTTTTTCGTTCAAAAAGCTACCTTTGCAGCCCGCAAAAGTTCTTTTGTAACTGGATTTGGGAGTTCTGCCCCGGCAGGACGTCATGACCAAAAACAATAACCATGGCTAAAGAAATCTCAGGCTATGTAAAGCTGCAGGTAAAAGGCGCGCAAGCCAACCCTGCTCCTCCCGTAGGCCCAGCACTAGGTTCCAAGGGAGTAAACATAATGGAGTTCTGCAAGCAGTTCAATGCCCGCACGCAGGACAAGCCCGGCAAGGTATTGCCAGTCCTCATCACGGTTTTCTCGGATAAGTCGTTTGAATTTGTCATCAAGACACCCCCAGCTTCCATCCAGTTGTTAGAAGCCGCCAAGCTTCAGAGTGGCTCCAAGGAGCCAAACCGCGCCAAGGTGGGCAAGGTAAACTGGTCACAGGTGGAGGCCATTGCCCGCGACAAGATGGCTGACCTGAACTGCTTCACACTTGAGAGTGCCATGCGCATGGTAGCCGGAACTGCCCGAAGCATGGGTATCACGGTGGAAGGCAATGCGCCCTGGGGCAACTGAACGTTCACATCCTAAACGAACTGAAAGATGGGACTCACGAAAAAAAGGAAGATAGCTGGCCCCAAGGTCGATGCAAATAAATTTTACTCTCTAGACGAGGCTTCTGCCCTGGTAAAAGATCTGAATTGCACCAAGTTCGACAGTTCTGTCGACCTCCATGTACGGTTGGGCGTGGATCCTAAGAAGGCTGACCAGGCCGTCCGAGGAACGGTTACCCTACCGCATGGGACGGGCAAGACCAAGCGAGTGCTTGTGCTTTGCACGCCTGAAAAGGAAGAGGAGGCCAAGGCTGCAGGTGCTGATTTTGTCGGCCTGGATGAATTCATAAAAAAGATCGACGAAGGCTGGACCGACGTAGACGTCATTGTAGCCACGCCATCCGTCATGCCTAAGATTGGACGTCTTGGCAAGGTTCTGGGTCCCCGGAACCTCATGCCCAACCCAAAGACTGGCACGGTGACCAATGACATACAGGCGGCCGTCAAAGACGTGAAGGCAGGTAAAGTTGCCTTCAAGGTCGACAAGGCCGGCATCGTGCATGCCTCCATCGGCCGAGTCAGTTTCCCTCCCCAAAAGATTGCAGAGAATATGCTGGAGTTCCTGAACGCCATCATCAAAGCCAAGCCATCTTCTGCCAAGGGTACTTACCTGAAGAGCATATTCATGGCCTCTACCATGAGCCCATCGATACCGGTGGACACAAAAACGCTCGTGCACTGATGGCTCTGGAAAACGAATCGTTAACTGACACATTATGAACAAGCAAGATAAAAACCAGGTGATTGAAGTATTGAAAGGCAAGTTCAGCCAGTACAACAATTTTTACATCACCAATACGGAATCCCTCACTGTCGAACAAGTCAATAAGCTTCGTCGCATCTGCTTTGACCGGCATATTGAGATGAAAGTGGCCAAAAACACGCTCATTCGCAAGGCTATGGAGCAGCTAGACGAGCATCGCTTCAAACCCGCCTTCGATGCCCTCCAAGGAGTGACCGCCCTGATGTTTTCCGAGAGCCCAAAAGAGCCGGCATTGATCCTTACCTCATTCCGAAAAGACAACCCCAAGACCGGTGAGAAACCCGTCCTGAAAGCCGCTTTCATCGATGGGGATGTCTTCATGGGCGACAATCAGCTGTCTGTCCTCCGTGAGTTGAAGAGCAAGCAAGACTTTGTTGGCGAGGTCATTGGCCTGCTGCAGTCGCCTGCCCGCAATGTGGTAGGGGCCCTCAACGCCGGTGGCAAGCTTGCCAGCCTGGTAAAGGCTCTTGAAGGCAAGAAAAATTAAGCCCATCACTACACCAAACGAAATCTTTTTTTAAACCCCGCCGTCGGATCAGCCGCCAGGCTGGCGTGAAGACGGTAAAAACCTCAAACTATGGCAGATTTAAAAGCTTTTGCAGAACAACTGGTCAACTTGACGGTGAAAGAAGTCAGTGAGCTCGCCAAAATCTTAAAGGACGACTATGGCATCGAGCCTGCTGCTGCTGCCGTTGCCGTATCTGCTGGTCCTGCTGCAGGGAGTGCCGCACCCGCTGCTGAAGAGAAGACTTCCTTCGACGTAGTCTTGAAGAGTGGAGGCGCCAACAAGCTCGCCGTGGTGAAGATTGTCAAAGACCTCAGCGGTCTTGGCCTGAAGGAAGCCAAGGACCTGGTCGATGGAGCCCCCAAGAATGTGAAAGAAGGCGTCTCCAAGGCCGAGGCCGACGATATAGCTGCCAAGCTCAAGGAAGCTGGCGCAGAAGTGGAGATCAAGTAATCTTCGCAAGGGAACGAACGGCGAGGCCATCCGCCCATCCGGCGGATGGCTTCACCTTTGTAGGACCCTTATCGGGAAATTTTCTGGGTTTCTGTAAAAAAACCTACCTTTGCAATCCCTTGAGAAGATCTATTGTCATCCTTCGGGTTTTGCCAGACAAACGCTGACACCATTCCTACTTGTTCCTGCCATAGGCGTGGATAGGTCGGAATCGTGGCATCATTACTTATAAAGCGCTCTTCGAATATGTCCACTTCTAAAGTATCCCCAGCAAAGCGTACCAGTTTCGGTAAGGTGAAGCACCTGGCAGAAATGCCGGACCTACTGGAAATTCAGATCCAGTCGTTCAAGGACTTTTTCCAGTTGGAGACTACCCCCGACAAGCGCAATAATGAGGGTCTCTTCAAGGTCTTCAAGGAGAATTTTCCGATTAAGGATACCCGCAACATATTCGAGCTGGAGTTTCTAGACTACTTTATAGACCCTCCCCGTTATACCATTGATGAGTGCATGGAGAGGGGATTGACTTACGCAGTGCCCCTGAAGGCAAAGTTGCGTCTCAGCTGCAACGATGAGGAGCATGTAGACTTCCAGACCATTGTGCAGGATGTATTTTTGGGCAATATTCCATATATGACCCCCCGGGGCACGTTCGTCATCAACGGCGCAGAGCGTGTCGTCGTCTCGCAGCTGCACCGCTCCCCGGGCGTCTTCTTCGGGCAGTCGCTCCATCCGAACGGAACTAAGATCTATTCCGCCCGGGTGATCCCCTTCAAAGGGGCCTGGATGGAATTTGCGACCGACATCAACAATGTCATGTATGCCTATATCGACCGGAAGAAGAAGTTTCCTGTCACCACTTTGCTGCGTTCCATTGGCTTCGAGACCGACAAGGACATACTCGAGCTATTCGGCATGGCCGATGAAGTAAAGACCGAGAAGAAGGCCCTGTCAGCACATGTGGGTAAGAAACTCGCTGCTCGAGTGCTCAGGACATGGGTAGAAGATTTCGTGGATGAAGACTCCGGGGAAGTCGTATCGATCGAGCGCAATGAAGTCGTGCTGGAGCGGGACACCATACTCGATGATTCCAATATACATGAGATCGTTGAGCTAGGTGTGAAAACTGTCTTCATCCAAAAAGAAGAAATCAGCGGCGATTATGCCATCATTTACAACACCCTGAACAAAGACGTGGCCAACTCCGAACTGGAGGCCGTTCAGCAGATATATAAACAACTGCGTGGAGCCGATGCGCCCGACAATGAGACGGCACGCGGTATCATCGATAAGTTGTTCTTCAGCGATAAGCGGTATGACCTTGGCGAAGTCGGACGGTATAAGATCAACCGTAAGCTCAACCTACACTATAAGCTTGAGCAGAAGACCCTTACTAAGGAAGACATCATTGAGATCATCAAATACCTTGTGCGCCTCACCAATGGGAAAGCCGAGATCGATGACATCGACCATCTCAGCAACCGTCGTGTTCGTACGGTCGGAGAACAACTCTATGCCCAGTTTGGAGTGGGACTGGCTAGGATGGCCCGCACCATCCGTGAACGCATGAACGTTCGGGACAATGAGGTCTTCACTCCAGTCGATCTGATCAATGCACGGACCCTGTCTTCGGTCATCAACTCTTTCTTCGGCACATCGCAACTCTCTCAATTCCTTGACCAGACAAATCCCTTGAGTGAGATTACTCACAAGCGCCGCATCTCCGCCCTGGGCCCCGGTGGCCTGAGCCGGGAACGGGCGGGTTTCGAGGTACGGGACGTGCATTATTCCCACTACGGCCGCCTCTGCACCATCGAGACACCGGAGGGACCGAACATAGGTCTGATCTCTACCCTCTGCGTCCATGCCAAGATCAACGACATGGGCTTTATCGAGACCCCCTACCGCAAGGTCAACAGTGGCCGGGTCGATACTCGAGGTCTCACCTACCTGAGCGCTGAAGAGGAAGACCTGGCCCGTATCGCCCAGGCCAACATCCCTATGAATGAAAAAGGGGAGTTTGTGGAAGATAAGGTGAAAGCCCGACAGACGGGTGACTTCCCCATCCTGGGCCCCAGCGAGGTGGAATACATGGACGTGGCCCCCAATCAGATTGTAGGTTTGAGTGCATCTTTGATCCCGTTCCTCGAGCATGACGATGCCAACCGGGCTCTCATGGGTTCCAATATGCAACGGCAGGCCGTGCCGCTGATCCGTCCAGAAGCACCCATCGTAGGGACGGGCATCGAAGACAAAGCTGCCCGGGACGCCCGCATTCAGATTCATGCAGAAGGCAACGGCACCATAGAATTCGTCGATGCCCGTGAGATCCATGTACGCTATGAACGAGACGATTCTCAGAAGCTTGTCAGCTTTGAAGACGACCTCAAGGTGTACAAGCTGACCAAATTTGTCAAAACCAACCAGGAGACGAGCATCACCCTCCGACCGGCTGTAATCAAGGGCCAGCGTGTGAAGACCGGCGACTTTCTCACCGAAGGCTATGCCGTCCGCAACGGCGAACTAGCCCTGGGACGCAACTTGAAGGTTGCTTTCATGCCTTGGAAAGGCTACAACTTTGAAGACGCCATCGTGATCAATGAGAAAGTGGTGCGGGAAGACCTCTTCACCTCCGTGCACATCTCAGAGTTCGAGCTTGAAGTGCGCGATACCAAGCTGGGTGAGGAAGAACTCACCCCGGACATCCCCAACGTCTCCGAAGAAGCCACTAAAGACCTCGATCAATATGGCATCATCCGCATCGGTGCCCATGTGAAAGAGGGTGACATCCTAATCGGCAAGATCACCCCCAAGGGCGAGAGTGACCCCACACCGGAGGAAAAGTTGCTCCGTGCCATCTTTGGTGACAAGGCCGGAGATGCAAAGGATGCCTCCCTCAAAGCCCCTAGTGGTACGGAAGGCGTTGTGATCGGCAAGAAACTGTTCCAGCGGGCACGGAAGGATAAGAATGCGAAAGCCCGCGAGCGAGCTGCCATCGAGAAGCAGGAGAAGATCCACGAGCAGAATGAGAAAGACATCCTGGAGCGGCTGCTCGGCAAGCTGCAGGTACTGTTAAAAGATAAAGTCTCTTCCGGCGTGTCCAATAACTATGGCGAGATGAAAGTCGCCAAAGGTTCCAAGTTCACCGCCAAGATGCTCACAGCCATCGACTACCAGAACATCAACCCACTTGGTTGGACTGGGGATGATAAGATCGATGGTATGATCAATACCCTCCTTCATAACTACAACATCAAATACAATGAGGAGTTGGGTCGCTATAAGCGGGAGAAGTTCAATATCTCCATTGGCGATGAATTGCCTGCCGGTGTTCTTAAGCTGGCAAAAGTCTTCCTGGCCGTTAAGCGCAAGCTGAAGGTAGGCGACAAGATGGCCGGCCGACATGGTAACAAAGGTATTGTAGCCCGAATCGTTCGTCAGGAGGATATGCCATTCCTGGAAGACGGCACGCCTGTCGACATCGTCCTGAACCCACTGGGCGTACCCAGTCGGATGAACCTAGGGCAGATCTATGAGACAATCCTGGGATGGGCAGGGGAGAAGCTTGGCATGCGGTTCTCCACTCCGATCTTTGACGGTGCTTCGATCGATGAGATCAAAGACCTCATTGGCAAAGCCGGACTACCCAACTACGGGCATACCTATCTATATGATGGCGAGACGGGTGAGCGTTTCCACCAGAAGGCTACGGTGGGCATCATCTATATGATGAAGCTGCACCACATGGTCGACGATAAGATGCACGCCCGTTCCATCGGCCCCTACAGCCTGATCACCCAGCAGCCACTGGGTGGTAAGGCCCAGTTCGGTGGGCAGCGTTTCGGTGAGATGGAGGTCTGGGCCTTAGAAGCCTATGGCGCCTCTAATATCTTGCAGGAGCTGTTGACATTGAAGTCCGACGACATCATCGGACGCGCCAAGACCTACGAGGCCATCGTGAAGGGTGACAATGTGCCCCGCGCAGGCATCCCCGAGTCCTTCAATGTGCTGGTGCATGAGTTGCAAGGGCTTGGTCTGAACCTTCATTTCGAATCATAAATCGATTATCATCTTCAGGATGCCACCCCCGTGGGGTGGCATTTTTCATATATACCCCTGTGCATTGTCCCGGGTTGGATCGTTTGTTGACATGGGTTGTAGGGTCTTTCTGATCTCTGCGGGTATTCTGCGCGGCTTCTGGCTGATGGGATCAATCAGGCACCAGGTTGTGCGCGCCTCTGCCAGCAGTAGGCCGCTGGCAGCCCTGATTTCTACATGCCGGATGGAGCGTAGGGCGTCTGTTTCTCCTACCCAGGTCAGCGCAAAGGGTTTGTCTGTCTGCTGGGCCGCCGACCGGTAGTCGATTTCATGCCGGAGGACGATCCATAGGTACTGGGACCGGATGGCAGGCCCTGCCAGGGTATTCCAGTGGGCCTGGGCAGCTTCTTGTACCCATCTCAGGTACACGACGTTGTTGACATGACCCAGCGTGTCGATGTCTTCTTTACCGATGTGTAGGTCGCATCGAAACGATTGTGCTGGCATGGGTGGAACATTTGCCGGTCCAGGAATGCTTCCGTGCCCTCTTTACCTTGGGATACAAACCTGCTGCTTCTACAATGTACACCTTTACACTCCCGTATTTAGGGCATGATGTATGATCATGGCATGCAAAACTTTTTGCGCACACAGGTGCTGCATCTTTCTTTATATTTCGAAAAATTCTAAAATTAACGCCAATATTAATAAAAAAGTGATAATTTATCGACCATTATCCTAATTTACTATATAAAAACTAATAAATTATCTGAGGGATCGTTGAAAATGGTATAGAATTGACGATTTAGCAATTATCGTTAATTCTCCGAACATCATTTCTTAAACATCGCGTCTCTTTAATGCATTATCTTTAACTAAATCAAAACATTCGCTGTATGAACACGATCTTCCTAGACGTCATGAAAATCGAGGTTGACGATCCCGTCGCCTTTACATTCTTCACTGGCTACATGAGTATGTTGGCCGCTTCCGTCTTCTTCTTTTTCGAGCGTGGTCAGGTAGATGGCAAGTGGAAGACCTCCATGTTGGTCTCCGGCTTAATTACGGGCATTGCAGCCGTGCATTACTATTACATGCGCGACTATTATGCCTCGGGTAATGGGACACCGGTAGCGCTCCGTTACATCGACTGGACCCTGACGGTTCCCCTGATGTGCCTGGAGTTCTACTTATTGTTGAAGCCGGCCGGTGCAAAGGCATCCTTCATGTGGAAGCTTATTGCCGCCTCCGTGTTGATGCTGGTCGCCGGCTACATTGGAGAAGCCTTCACGGATGGTTCGACAGCTCATTCCGTCAAGTGGGGAGTCATTTCTGCCATAGGCTATGTCTATGTGCTGTATTCAGCATGGTTAGGTGAAGCCAAGACCCTGGCAGCTGCGAGCAACTCTCCTGCTGTTGCTAAGGGCATCAATGCACTGGCATGGTTTGTACTGGTGGGATGGGCTATCTATCCGATCGGTTACATGGCTATGCCCGGTGGTTGGCTGAGTGGCATGTTCCAACCAACCGACGTGAATCTCTTCTACAACATTGCAGACGCCATCAACAAGATCGGCTTCGGTCTGGTCGTCTATGGCATTGCTACTTCAGAGAGCAAGTAACTGTCTCTCCTCATTAAAAGCCTTCCCCGAGTCCATTGGTGAATCGGGGAAGGCTTTTTAATGTAATGCCTATCACCCTTACATTGGCTGATATGAAAATTTCTGTGCGGCTGGTGCTGATGGTTGTTGGAATCAGTTGGCTTATTCTCCACGAAGGCTGGGGCCCTCTAAGTCAGGGTTGGCAGATGGGGCTCTTTCTCATAGGCATCCTTACTCTAGGTGTACCTCATGGTGCGGCAGATCTTTTGGTAGAGATGCGCAATCGTCAGGCTGTTGCTTTCCCACTGCTCTCGTTTCTAGCCAGGTACCTTGCCCGCTTGGCTCTGTTTGCCGGTGTGTTGTTTTTCTTTCCCACGCTGGGTCTAGGCATTTTTATTCTGATCGCGGCATTTCACTTCGGAGAGACCGACTTATCGGCTCTTGATGCACAAGGTTTCACAGGTAAGCTCGCCATCCTGTTGCATGGCCTCTCGATCTTAGGAATTATTTTATTGGGTCACGGAGATGCATTGAAGCCATATCTGGCACTCGCAGGATCTGGAAGGATGGAACTGAGTGCTGCCATGGGCTGGCTCCATGCATACGGGTTCTGGGCTATGATATTTATTTGCCTGGCAGCTTTCATGGCTATGGCCGTCCATTGTATTCGTCATCCAGTGGAATGGAATAAAGCCGGTAGGCAGTGGGCCCTTTTTTATCTGCCGATGGCCATCATTTTATGGCGACTTCCTCTCTTGGAAGGTTTCACATTTTATTTTATCAGCTGGCATTCTGTTCTCTCCCTCGACTGCATTGTAGGCTATCTATGTCGTTCCGGCGCCTTCTCACGTCGTAAGGTGATTGCCCAGATTGGAATCTTCAGTGCAATAGCTTTCCTTGGCATACTCGCTGTAGGCCTTGCCGGTTTTATGTTTGCCTCGTCCACGACGATGGCATGGTACGTCTTCATGGGGCTGGCGGTATTGACGGCTCCGCACATGGAGGTCATGCACCACATGTACCATCGTCTACGTTCGAGCACCCCGTCCCCTGCTGGTGGGTTAGTGAGAGGATAATTTCTTCTTTTCATTCTGTTCCGCAGGGCTCCATTCGCCCATCACACTATCTCAGCCTTTTGAGAAAATCCCTCACTTCCTCATACTGGGCGGGTATCTCCGTGGTTTTTTTCTCCCCCGACATCAATGCTTGCAGCTGCTCAGGCATTGGTATGGATGTCCCGATGGCGATTTCTATGGGTGAAGGGAATTTCACCGGGTGGGCTGTCCCTAGAAAATAACCGGAATGCAGAGATGGATGGTCTGCCATCCATCTCTGCAATGCCAAGTAGCCGACGGCTCCGTGGGGGTCTAGCCAGTAGCCGAATCGATGGTATACCTGTTGGATGGTCTTGAGTGTCTCCTCATCGGTAATGGAATCGGCATCCAGGATGATCTGACAGTCCTCCGGACTATGACCCAGGATATTCAGGATGCGGATGAAATTGCTAGGGTCTGCCACATCCATCGCGTTGGAATAGGTGGCGATGGACTTCTGAGGGCGATAGCCGTTGCCTTTGATGAAGCGGGGTACTGTGGCGTTGGCGTTGCAGGCAGCGATAAACCGGGCGACAGGCAGTCCGGAACGCCATGCCATCATGCCTGCACAGAGGTTGCCAAAGTTGCCGCTGGGTACTGATATCACCGGCGGGACGGGACGGTGCGTCCATTGCTGCCAGGCTAGGATGTAATAGAGCTGTTGTGGAAGCCAACGGGCGACGTTGATGGAGTTAGCGGAGCTGAGAGACAGGTGGGACTGCAGAGAGGAATCTGCAAACGCCTGCTTGACCAGTCGCTGGCAGTCGTCGAAGTCGCCCAGCACTTCCAGTGCATGTATATTTTCACCCAGCGTGGTCAGTTGTTTTTCCTGTACTGTGCTGACTTTCCCGCATGGGTATAAGATCACCACTTCAATGCCGGGGACACGGTGAAAGCCATGGGCGACTGCGCCACCCGTATCCCCACTGGTGGCTACGAGCACCACCATTTTTTCACCCCTTTCACTAGCAAACCAACCGAGGCAGCGGCTCATGAAGCGGGCGCCAACGTCTTTGAAGGCAAGCGTGGGTCCGTGGAACAATTCAAGGCAGGAATGTGGGTTACCGACGGGCACAAGGGGGATGGGGAAGTCGAGGGTGTCATGTACGATCTGGTGTAGTTCTGCACTGGGGATGTTGTCGCCTACATAGGGTTCCATCACCCGCAGGGCCATCTCATCTCGGGCCATTCCTGGCAGTTCTTCCAGAAAGGCCTTTCCCCATCGGGGGATCTCCGAGGGAAAGTAGAGGCCTCTGTCGGGGGCCTGTCCTTTCAGGGTGGCTGTACGGAAGTCTGCCGCTGGTGCCTGGCCTGCAAGGCTATAATACTGCATGCGGTGAGTTCTCGGTTATACGTGTCTGTTTATTCCTCACGTGTTTATGGGAGTTCCTTTACCCCATCGGTATTGACTCGTGTCACGTAAGTCTTATGGTCGATCCCTATGCGGTTGTAGACATCTCTCATGATGGCAGCGGTTGATTCCGCCTGCGTTTGGGTCTCGTGGAGCATAAATACGGAGGGGCCGCTGCCTGAGATGCCTCCTCCGAGGGCGCCCGCTTCGAGGCAACGGCTTTTCACTTCTGCGAATCCTGGGATGAGGATACTTCGGACGGGCTCTATGATGACATCTTCTAGGGATCGGCTGATCAGGCGGTAGTCCTTTTGTAGGAAGCCAGCGATCAGTCCTGCAATATTGCCCCATTGGCGGATGGCTTGCTTGAGGGAAACTTCCTTTCGGAGGATTTGTCGAGCATCCGAGGTGCGGACTTCTATCTGTGGGTGCACGACGCTGACGTGCAGAGGTGGGGCCTCGAGCGGTACAATGTCGAGGGGGTGTATGGCCCGGATGAGGGTGATGCCGCCGAGGATACAGGGAGTGATGTTATCGGCATGTTTGACCCCGCAGGCTACTTTCTCTCCGTTCATGGCGAACCGGATCAGGTCAGGGGTTGGGAATGGGTTCCCCAGCAGCCGGTTGGCTGCTACGACAGCCCCGGCAGCGCTTGCGGCACTAGATCCGAGGCCGCTGCCGGGCTTGATGTGTTTGGTGGTGGTGAGTTGGAGTCCGATGGGCTCTTGCAGCTCCTGCAGAAGTGCTAGCAGGGCGGCGCCTGCCACGTTTTCTTCTGGCGACAGGGGGAGTGCATATTCGTCGGTATGTCGAATTACCAGTCCGGGGTCGTCTGTGCGCTCCAGTTCCATGATGTCCATTGGCTCCTCGAGGGCCAGTCCGAGGATGTCGAAACCGCAGACAAGGTTGGCGATGGTGGCCGGGGCGGCGATGCGGATGTAGTTTCTCACGGTCGGAGTTCGGATTTCTGTTGGCTTCCCATCATCGAAGGGTGGCGCGCAGGATGTCGGCAAAGACACCGCTGGCGGTGACATCTGCCCCTGCGCCAGCCCCTTTTACGACGAGTGGCTGGTCGGGGTATCGCTTGGTATGAAAGAGCACTATGTTGTCTTTGCCGTAGAGATGGTAAAAGTCATGTCCGGCGGCGATATGTCGTAGGCCTACCCCGGCCTTGCCCTTTTCAAAGGTGGCAACGAACTTAAGTTTGCATTGCTTGGCATTTGCCTGTTCGAGGATCGCCTGGAAATGGGATTCTTGCGCGTACATCTCTCGGTAAAAGTCGTCCACTGCGCCTTTCATGCAGGATGGCGGCAGGAAGGACTCGCAGGAGATGTTTTCCATGTTGAGTACTTCGCCCGTCTCGCGCGCGAGGATGAGGATCTTACGCATCACATCCGTGCCACTGAGGTCGAGTCTGGGGTCTGGCTCTGTATATCCTTCTTCCTGGGCTTGCCGCACCACTTCTGCAAAGGGCCGGCTGCCATCGTAGTGGTTGAAGACGAAGTTGAGGGTGCCGCTGAGGACCGCCTCGACGCGCAGCACTTCATCCCCGCTGCCGAGGAGGTCGTTGAGCGTGCCGATGATGGGCAGTCCGGCGCCGACGTTGGTTTCAAAGAGGAACTGGCAGTTGTATGCACGGGCTAGGTCTTTCAGTCTCCGATATGTTTCATACGAAGAGGAGGCGGCAATCTTGTTGCAGGCTACCACCGAGATAGATCGGCGCAGTAGTGGCTCGTAAAAGGCAGGTATCGAGTCGCTGGCGGTGATGTCTACGAAGACGCTGTTGCGGAGGTTGCGTTGGACAGCGAAGTCAACAAACGCTGCAGGGTCAGCCTCTTGGCTGCTTTGTAACAGGTTGCGCCAGTCGCCTAGGTCTATGCCTTCTTCATGGAGGAGCATGCGCCGGCTGTTGGTGAGTCCTACGACCCTTAGCTGGAGTTGTAGCTGGCGGCTGAGATATTCCTGCTGTTGGTGTAATTGTGCGAGCAAGCGGCTGCCGACATTTCCGGTGCCGATGACGAATAGATTTACCTGCTTGTGGCTGGCCTCGAAGAACTCTTCATGGAGAACGTTCAGGGCTTTGCGCACGTCTGTGGTGGAGATGACGGCAGAGATGTTCCGTTCGGATGAGCCTTGCGCGATGGCGCGCACATTCACGCCGTTACGCCCCAAGGCGCCGAACATGCGACCGCTGATGCCGGGATGGCTCCTCATGCGTTCCCCGACGAGGGCTATGATGGAGAGGCCTTTCTCTACCCGGAGTGGCTCTACCCGTTTCAGGGAGATCTCGACGGTGAATGCTTCATCCACTCGTTGCCTGGCAGCCTCACAGGCTTGCTCATCCACCCCTACACAGATGCTATGCTCGGAAGACCCTTGAGTGATCAGTATGACGTTGATGCCGGCGCCTGCCAAGGCTTCGAAGAGTCGCTTGGAGAAGCCGGGTACCCCGACCATGCCGCTGCCTTCCAGGCTGAGCAGGGCCACGCGGCCGATGCCGGAGATGCCACGTACGATCTCGCTGCTGCCAGTCTCTTGGCTTTGGATGACGGTGCCAGGATCATCGGGGGCGAAGGTGTTCTTGATCCAGACGGGTATGTCTTGCGCCATGACTGGCTGGATGGTCGGTGGATAGATGACCTTGGCCCCGAAATGAGAGAGTTCCATCGCCTCCTGGTAAGAGATGGTGGGGATGCTGCGGACATTGCCGACCCATCGTGGGTCGGCTGTCATCATGCCTGAAACATCTGTCCATATCTCGAGGATGGGGGTTCGCAGGGCCGCCGCCAGGATGGCCGCGGTGTAGTCGGAGCCACCTCGCCCCAAGGTGGTCGTCGTGCCCTCCGCATCTCGGGCGATGAAGCCGGGGAGAATGGTGATGGGTGAGACGGTTGCAGTAAAGCGTTGTCGGATGGCTGCGTCGGTGGTGGCGAAGTCTACCAAGGCATTTCCGAACCGGGCATTGGTATAGATGATCTCTCGGCTGTCCAGCCATGTGGCCCCGGGGGCTGCCTCTGCAAAGGCGGCCGCGACGATCCGCGAGGAGAGGATCTCTCCATATGCGACGATGCGGTCGCGGGTACGGGCTGACAGCTCTCCCAGTAAGAAGACGCCTTTGCAGACATCCTCCAGCTCGTTGCAGAGCGACTTCACCAAACTCAGGGTAGCACTCTGCCGCTCGACGGGTAAGAGTTCTTGCACCGCTGCTAGGTGCCGTTGTTCTATTCCGGAGAGCGTTTCTTGAAAAAGTTCTGCGCCTGCGGCTGCCTCATCGCCTGCCCTCAGCAGGACGTCTGTGACGCCTCCGAGGGCGGAGACGACGACGAGGGCAGGACCTCGGTCCTGACGGTCCAGGACGATCTGTATGACCTTCCGGATATGCGCAGCGTGGGCGACGGAGCTGCCTCCGAATTTCAATACTTGCTTCATGTGGCTGTCAGTGGAAAAGGAGGGTTGGCTCCCATATGGCTAGGCCTGCAGCGCGGGCAACGATCTTTCCGTCTGCGTTTCCTTCACGGCCAGCAGCATGAATCGTCGTCTCTGCAAGATAAGCCTGTGGAGGGAGAGTGCAAAAGCCGATCTGACATTTGATTAAGTTTGTGTTCATTTATCAGATTGTCTTTCCGAAAAATTGCCAGATGGGTCCATTTCTATCGAATGTGTTACAGCAGTTCAAGACGCAGGTAGGACTGAAGTTCCAACTATACAACAGCCTTTTCACCTCCCTTCCCTTCCACCGGATCGAAAAGACTGGCATCCTCCTTCCGATCCTGCTCTCAGACTGTGAGGAGGGGTATCGGCGCAGGAAGGGGCCGGTGGACATCATAGACGAATTCTTTGACCGGCACACATCGCTTCGCAGCGAACAGGAGCGCATGGATGTGCTATTTAGATTTGTGCAATATGTGGAACGTCAGGTCGTACTCTTCGATGCCTTAGAGGATGCGGCCTTCGATGCAGTCAATGACATTTCCGGTCCCGGCACCCTGAAACACCTGGCATCGGAAGTCTCCAACCTTGGCCTGTCAAAGTCGCTCAGCGAAAGGCTCCGGACGTTTTCCGTGCGGTTGGTCCTCACCGCTCATCCGACTCAGTTCTATCCCGGCACCGTACTTGGGATCATCCATGACCTTTCCAGGGCCGTCGGTGCCAACGACGTGCCCAGCATCGAGCGATACCTGCAGCAATTGGGGAAGACCGCCTTTTTCAAGAAGCAAAAGCCTACGCCCTATGATGAGGCCGTCAGCCTGATCTGGTATCTCGAGCATGTCTTCTATACATCTTGCGGACGGATCATCGATATGCTCAAGGCTACCTTTGGGGAGTCGTTGCCTGCCGACCGTCCACTGATTTCGATGGGTTTCTGGCCGGGCGGAGATCGGGATGGAAATCCTTACGTCACGGCCGATACAACGCTGCGGGTGGCAGATGCCCTGCGTGGGAGCGTCATCAAATGCTATTATCAGGATGTCCGGCGGCTGCGCAGAAGGCTCACCTTTGAAGGGGTGGAAGAGGTCTTGCAGGGGCTGGAGAAAAAGCTGTACGACAACATCTTCATCCCGGGGATGCGGACACACATCGATGCCCCGGAGATCCTTCAAACATTATCCGGCATCCGGGACACCCTGATTTTTCAGCATAACAGCCTTTTTGTCGACATGGTAGATCGGCTCATGACCCGGGTGGAGCTCTTCGGCCTGCACTTCGCATCCCTGGACTTGCGGCAGGAAGCATCGGTACATCGACAAGTGCTCTCCGCCCTCTCACCCTGGCTGGCGGGGTCGATGTGCGGCTATGCCGGCCTGACAGGGGCGGAGCGGATGCTTACCTTATCAGAGGTGTGTGCGTCGCTGCCGGCAGGGTGGCAGGGTGAGGGCATTGTCCGCGAGACGATCGACGCGATGGCGGCGGTGCGTAAAATCCAAGAGGCCAATGGGCAGCGGGGCTGTGAGCGTTATATTGTCAGCCAGTGCGGTCATGCGGCCGATGTGTTGGAAGTGATGGCCTTATTCGTGCTTTCCGGCTGGCGGCGGGAGCATCTGAACGTGGATATCATCCCGCTGTTTGAGACCATCGGGGACCTCTCCCGTGCCGAGGAGGTGATGCAGGAGCTCTATACCACGCCAGCGTATGCTGCACATTTGCTGCGCCGGGGCAACCAGCAAACGATCATGCTAGGGTTTAGCGACGGCACCAAGGACGGAGGCTACCTCATGGCCAACTACAGCATCTATCGGGCCAAGGAAGCCCTGACCCGCATCTCTCGGGCGCAGGGGGTGGACGTGGTTTTTTTTGACGGGAGGGGTGGCCCACCGGCCAGGGGGGGTGGCAAGACCCATCGTTTTTATGCATCCATGGGCAGGGAGGTAGCGAACCGGGAGATCCAGCTGACCATACAGGGGCAGACCATCAGTTCAAACTTCGGTACGGCAGCGTCGGCACAGTTCAATATCGAGCAGCTCATGCATGCGGGCCTGAGCAATGATTTTCTGGCAGACCATGCCGTCACCATGCAGGAGGCAGACCTCTCGCTGTTCGCATCTCTGGCCGCCATCTCATTCGAAGCCTATCGCGCGCTTCGGGAAGACCCCTCTTTTATGGACTACCTGGTACAGATCAGTCCTCTTCGGTTTTATGCAGAAGCTAACATCGGGAGTCGGCCCAGCCAACGCCGTAGCGGTGGAAGGTTGGGGCTTAAAGACATGAGGGCCATCCCTTATGTTGGCGCCTGGAGCCAGATGAAACAGAATGTGACAGGCTATTATGGTGTGGGAACTGCCCTTCGTCAGATGGACGAGGCCGGCCGGTTTGCGGAAGTGCAAGGGCTGTATCAGCGGGCGGCCTTTTTCCGGACACTGATAGACAACTGTGAGATGGCCATGCAGAAATGCTTTTTCCCTCTGACGGAGCAGTTGCGCACGCACCCCCGGCATGGTGCGATCTGGAACAGGATACATGATGAGTATGTGCTGACCCAGCGATATGTATGCATGTTGTCTGGCCGGGCGGTACTGATGGAAGACCATCCGGTGGAGCGACTCTCCATTCAGATGCGCGAGCGGATCGTACTCCCACTCACCACGATCCAGCAGTTTGCCCTTGCCAAGGTCAGGGAATTCGAAGACCACGCAGTCTCGTCACCCCTCCAGCGGGTGTACGAGAAACTCGCGATGCGATGTTCCTTTGGAATCATCAATGCGGGGCGAAATTCTGCCTGAGAGGGGTGCGATGCTTGCTCGTTTCCCGGCAGATTTTTTAGAAGACTGACGGTCCATCTCCCAAACGATTTCTTCTATCTCTTGGGTTGCCATCTTGCGGCATTTTTCCATGCAGGTAGGACATGGAGGCTACTTCCAGGCAGGATGTCAGGATGTCTCCCGTCAGCTGCGCCTGTCCTTGGGATCGAAGCTTTTCCAGGATGTATAGATTGCCCTCGACTTTCCCCTCAATGGTGGCTTGCCGGCTCACGATGCTGCCTATGACGGAGCCGGTACCCAAGATAAAAACATTTTGATCGCATCGGATATCGCCCACCAACATGCCTTCCACCACCACCGCATGCTGGCTCAGGATCAGACCATGCATGACCACGTCTGAACTGATGTGGGAGTTCAGGACCTCTTCCTTTTGTGAACCGGATGCGTTTATCTCAAAAAGGTAGCCCGTCTTCGGTATATCGGCAATACTCGAAAATACTTTTCAATAAACTGCGCGGATCCCGCGGGAAAAGACCGGGTGGTCGTCCCCTGCAGGATCCGCACAGCATGGATCCTCTTCGCTGTGTTGCTAAAATTTGTACACGGCTGCCAGAAGCAGGCTGGCGTCTGAGCTCCGCACCTTTCCTGCCTTGTTGCGATAGATCCCCTGATTGGCGGTCTCTACTCGGAATTCAGGGATCAGGGTGAGGTCTCCCATGCGAATGTTGCCGGAGAGGGTATTGGACAGGATCCCTGCGCCGACCGGCGCCAGGGACATGGCAGAGAGCTGGTGTTTGTCGCTGAAGTACTCTGTCCGAAGGGTCAGGCCGAAGGCGGTGGAGGGGTCTATGTTCACATAGACGGCGGAGCCCCACCATGACTGAGACTTGCTGTCGTATTGGTTCTTCTTCTGAAACCGATATTGGGCGACGGTGCCATTATATCCTAGGCTCAGCCGTTCGTTCACCCTTGCGGTCAGTACTAGGTCGTATTGGCCGTACTTGGCACTGTCTGTATATCGCTTGCCACTTACATAATTTACATAAGCCTTGACGTCGTCGGAGAAGGCCAGGGCATATTGAGCCAGCAGGTATTTCGTGCTGTTGACGGGTGCCGTTTTATAGTCGGTGGGGTTGGCGATGCCCAGCATCAATGTACTTTTCCCCGATGTTGCCTCTGCTTTCAGGCCGGTATGGAAGAACGGCCCCCAGGAGAACATGTATGACATGCTGTAATTCCGGTTGGCGGGGGCATCGACCACTTCATATCCAACATGGGTGGCAAAGCTGCCTGCGGAGAATTTCAGCCATTCCTTGGCCTGGTAGGTGATGTAGAGTTGTTTGATGGCAGTGGTGAGGCCTTTCTCATTGTAGGAAAACTCTTCGGCCCGGCGTCCAACGCCCAGGTCGGCCACAAAGCCCACCTTTGCCTTGGCATAGTCGAGTTTCAGCGAGGCCATGCCGAGTTCGAAGGACTTGTCCGAGTAGGTGAAGCTGGTTCGGTTGTTGTCTGAAGACCGCATGAAGTCGTTTCGGAAATAGGCATCAACAAAGCCGGATAATTTGTAGGTGGAAGCGGACTCTTTTTTCTCAGATGCATTCTCTTGGGCATGTAGGCATACAAAGCTGCTTACACCCATCAGGGTGATGAAGATTTTTTGTAACATTGTATATCTGTTTATTCAGTGTTGGGTGCAGTTCGAAAAGTGTCATCCTAGACCGATACCACTTCTTCGGCTGTACCCTTTTTAATCAGTACGTCTAGTTCTTTTTTCTCCATTTCTCGCTCTGAGGGGTTACTGACCAGCAGCGTCCCCTGTACATATTTCTCATTGTGCTGTGAGGCGTCCAGTCCGATCTCCTCTTCTTCCGAGGAAACCCGCAGCGGCAGGAGGAAGTTGATGAATTTGAAGATGCCGTAGGAGACTACGAAGCTATAGCCGACTGTGATGGCCAGGGCTTTACACTGGGTGAGGAAAAAATCGACATTCCCGAAGAACAGTCCGTCGTTGCCAGCTCCATTGACAGTCTTTGTGGCGAAGATGCCCGTCATCAGCATGCCTACCATACCTCCCAGGCCATGGCAGGGGAACACGTCGAGTGTGTCATCGAGAGACGACTTCGATTTGTAGTACACGGCAATATTGGAGATGACTGCGGCCACGACGCCAATGAATATCGATTGGGGGATGGCCACAAAGCCTGCAGCCGGGGTGATGGCTACCAGTCCGACCACCGCGCCGATGCAGAATCCCAGCACAGAGGGCTTCTTGCCTTTCATGACATCGAAGAACATCCAGGAAAGGCCCGCGGCAGCAGCTGCCGTATTGGTGGTGGCAAAGGCAGAGACGGCCAGGGTATTGGCTCCCAGGGCGGAGCCGGCGTTGAAGCCAAACCACCCGAACCAAAGCAGCCCGGTTCCGATGAGCACATATGGGACGTTGGCAGGCGGTACTTCCATTCGCTGGATATGCACCTTGCGACGCTTCAACACCAGCGCGCCTGCCAGGGCAGCGCAGCCTGCGGAGATATGTACCACCGTGCCGCCAGCAAAGTCAAGGGCCCCCCATTGAAAGAGAAATCCCTCCGGATGCCAGCTCCAGTGTGCCAGCGGCGCATAGACCAGCGTTGAGAAGAGGACCGTAAATAATATGTATGCATTGAACCGGATGCGCTCTGCCACCGCCCCAACCACCAGGCCAGGGGTGATGATGGCAAACATGAGCTGGAACATCGAAAACAGCGACTTTGGAATGGTGGGTGCCAGGCTCCAGGGCGTTTCTGAAGTCACTCCTTTGAATAATAGATGCGTGGAGGGGTTGCCGATGATGCCACCGATGGAGTCGCCAAAGGCCAGACTGTAGCCGAAGGTAATCCAGAGGACGCTCACCACGCCGGCCGCTACCACGCTTTTGATCATGGTAGAGATGACATTCTTACGGTGCACCATGCCCCCATAAAAGAAGGCGAGGCCCGGCGTCATCAGAAATACCAGGGCTGTGGCCACCAATACCCACGATATGTCTGCCGCACTGTACTTGCCACCGTCATCGTAATTCGGCAAGCTGGGGATGAAAATCGCCGCAACAGCCAGCGTGATCAGTAGTAGAAACGGTAAAATCTCCCTGAGACCGATTTTTTTCATTTGCATGATGTTTTATTGTGAATAATCAATGAACTCATGCAATTCTAATCCATTAAATCTATCAAATGTTATAATTTTCCGAATAATTATACACATATGATTAAACATAATTTGATGTTCAAGTCGGTTCTATCTTTTACTATCATCAGAATATCAGCGAGATATGTTAAAATCTGTTCTGTTATTCAAAATATGAATTTTGGAATACAATAAGCATATAAAAAATTATAATAAATAATTTTAAAAATCGATGGCTTAGTCCAGGGTGCGGGGACGGGCATGAGGGGATTGGGGGAGGTATCAAGTCCAGCCGCCTTGTAGATATCATCTCTTGCCTTTCGGGGCGGGAGTCTGCTGGTGCTCCACCGATAATCGAATCAGGAGAGGAGCAAGTTGCTGTCTTTGGATTCAAGCAGAGATTGGCCGCAGAGATATTCGTCGACTTTTCTGGCGCATTCGCGGCCTTCGCTGATGGCCCAGACGACAAGCGACTGTCCGCGGCGCATGTCGCCACAGGCAAATACACGTGAAATATTGGTCTGATAGTTTTTTTCGCCTGCCGCGACATTGCCCCTTGCGTCGGTCTCGATGTCCAGTTCCTGCAGCAGCCCTTCCGGCTGGGGCTGCGTGAAGCCCATAGCCAGCAGGGCCAGTTCGCAGGCTATCTCACATTCGCTGCCGGGCTTTTCTTCAAAGCGCGCCGGTCTTCCGTCTTCTGCCGACTTCCATTCCAGCTCGACGGTCTTTATGGCTTTGAGCCTCCCTTGTCCATCTCCTAAGAATTCTTTGGTAGCGACGGCCCAGCGGCGTTCGCAGCCTTCTTCGTGGGAACTGGAGGTTTTCAGCACCATGGGATAGCTGGGCCATGGCATCTGAGGGGTCCGGCTGGCCGGGGGCTTGGGCAGTAGTTCAAACTGGGTCACAGTGCGTGCCCCCTGTCGGTTGGAAGTTCCGACGCAATCACTTCCTGTATCGCCTCCTCCAATCACGACAACGTGCTTGCCGTGGGCTGTGACTTCCTCTCCCAGTACGTTCGACTCGAGCCCACTTCCTTCCAGGGGTGCCAGGCCAGCGACACGTTTGTTCTGTTGTTTGAGGAAAGGCATGGCGAAATGTATGCCTTGGAGCCCTCGCCCGGGCACATCCAGGTCGCGTGGCAGGGTCGCTCCTCCGCAAAGGACGATGGCATGGAATTCCTGCAGCAAATCGGAGGGCTGGACGTTGACGCCTACGTGTGCATGGCATCGAAAGTGGATGCCTTCTTCTTCCAGGATCTGGATCCTGCGGTCCAAGACGTCTTTCGATAGCTTGAAGTCAGGGATTCCGTAGCGCAATAGTCCTCCGGGCCTGTCATCTCGTTCAAAGACTGTCACCAGATGGCCTGCCTGGTTAAGTTGGGCGGCCGCTGCCAGTCCTGCCGGACCGGACCCAACAACAGCCACTTTTTTTCCTGTTCGCAGGTTTGGTACTTTGGCTTGTACATATCCTTCCTGGAAGGCTTTTTCTGCGATGTGTTTCTCGATTTCTTCAATCGCGACGGGTTGCTGGTTGATGCCCAGTACGCAGGCGCTTTCACAGGGGGCTGGACAGATGCGTCCGGTGAACTCGGGAAAGTTATTGGTGCTCGCGAGGATTTCATATGCTTCTTTCCAGTCGTCCCGATAGACGGCATCGTTGAATTCGGGGATCACGTTGCCCAGCGGGCAACCGTGATGGCAGAAGGGTACGCCGCAGTCCATGCAGCGGGTCGCCTGTCGGTGGATGCTTGTCGGTTCAAAAAGGGAGGTGAACTCTCCATAGTCGTGGATCCGATCGGTAGGACTTCGGTGGCTGGGGGTCTCGCGGGTGAATTCCAAGAATCCGGTGGGCTTTCCCATATGAGTGGTATTGGTGCTGCGCGAACGGGTGGATGGTTGGCCTTTGGTGGCTATACTGCGAGGCTATTGGTGCGTTTGGCTAGGACCTTCTTATAATCTTTGGGGAAGACTTTCAGGAAGTGGGCCGTCTGCTGTTCGAAATCATCCAGCACGAAGGCGGCCAATCGGCTACGGGTGTTTAGAAGATGTTCCTGCAGCAGTTGGCGAAGGGTCTGGCGGTCTGCATCGGTCAACGGGTCTAGGTCGACCATCTCGGGGTTACAGAAGGTCGGCAGCTGGTTGCCCGGGTCGTAGACATAGGCGATGCCGCCGCTCATGCCGGCAGCGAAGTTGCGTCCGGTGGCACCCAGTACTACGACGGTACCACCTGTCATATACTCGCAGCCATGGTCGCCGAGACCTTCCACCACGGCTGTCGCACCGGAGTTTCGGACGCAGAACCGTTCTCCGGCCTTGCCGCGGATGAAGGCCTTCCCAGACGTGGCGCCGTAGAGGGCTACGTTGCCGATGATAATGTTGTCTTCCGCCTGGAAGGCTGCTTCCCGATGTGGATGTATGATGAGTTTGCCGCCGCTGAGGCCTTTGCCAAAATAGTCGTTGCCATCCCCTTCCAAGGCCAGGGTGAGTCCTGGGGCGAGGAATGCGCCGAAGCTCTGTCCGGCAGTGCCTTCCAGCTGGAAGCAAATTTGGTCTTCCGGCAGGCCGGTGGCGGGGTAGGCGCGGGTGATCTCATTGGACAGCAGAGTGCCGGTCGCGCGGTCTGTATTGCAGATCGGGAAGGCGGCCTTCACTGCGATGCCTTCTTCCAGGGCGGGACGGGCTGCGTCCAGTAGTTTCCAGTCGAGCACGCCGTCGAGGCCATGGTTTTGTTCTTCCTGGCAGTGCAGGCCAGTATATCTTCCTTCAGGTTCCTGATAGAGGATGGGTGACAAGTCGAGGGTTCGGTGCTTCCAGTGGGTGATGCCTTCCTTGAGGCCAAGGTTCTTTACTTGCCCTACCATCTCGTCCACGGTACGATATCCCAGGTCTGCCATAATCTCACGGAGTTCCTTCGTCAGGAAGCGGATGAGGTTGACGACGTGGTCGGCGGCCCCGGAGAATCGCGCCCGGAGGGAGGGGTCTTGTGTGGCGACGCCGACGGGGCAGGTATTGAGGTGGCATTTGCGCATCAGAATGCAGCCTTCTACCACCAGTGCTGCGGTGGCAACCCCCCATTCCTCAGCTCCCAGCAGGGTGGCGATGGCGATGTCGCGGCCGGTTTTCAGTTGTCCATCAGCCTGGACTGTCACCCGGCTGCGGAGGCGATTCCGCACCAGTGTTTGATGGGTCTCTGCTAGTCCCAACTCCCATGGCAGTCCGGCATGTCGGATCGAGCTCACAGGGGAGGCACCAGTGCCGCCGTCGAAGCCTGAGATCAGCACGACGTCGGATTTTGCTTTGGTGACACCGGCGGCGATGGTGCCCACGCCGGCTTTTGAGACCAGCTTTACACTGATCCGGGCCCTGCGATTGGCATTTTTAAGGTCGAAGATGAGTTGGGCGAGGTCTTCGATGGAATAGATGTCGTGGTGTGGTGGTGGGGAAATAAGTCCAACACCGGGGGTGGAATACCTTACCCGGCCGATCCATTCGTCCACCTTATGTCCAGGCAGCTGTCCGCCTTCGCCGGGCTTTGCCCCCTGGGCCATCTTTATCTGGAGTTCATCCGCTTCTGTAAGGTAGCGGCTGGTGACGCCGAACCGTGCGGAGGCCACCTGTTTGATGGCCGACCGCATAGAGTCGCCATTAGGGAGTGGTTCGTAGCGGGCTTCGTCTTCTCCCCCTTCACCGGTATTACTCTTGGCCCCTAGCCGGTTCATGGCGATGGCCAGGGTGGTATGTGCTTCCCAGGAGATAGAGCCGAATGACATGGCACCCGTCGCGAACCTGCGGTAGATCTGCTCTGCGGGTTCCACTTCCTCTAACGGGATCGACGCATGCGTCTTTCGGAAGTCGAGCAGGCTGCGCAGCGTACAGGCTTTCTCTGCCTGGTCGTTGACTGCTTTTGAGTAGCGGCGGAATGCGGCGTAGTCATTGGTCCGAGTAGAAAGCTGCAGAAGGTGGATGGTTTGCGGGTTGAAGAGGTGATATTCTCCTTTCCGATTCCATTGGTAGAGACCTCCGGACGGCAGCTGGTCGTTGGGTACTTGTTTGCGGCTGAAGGCGATGCCATGTTTTGCCAGGGCCTCCCGGGCAATCTCGTCGAGGCCAAGCCCTTCGATACGGGAGACTGCGCCGGTGAAGTATTTATCTACGACTGTCTTGGAGATTCCGATGATCTCCATGATCTGAGCGCCCTGATACGACTGCAGGGTGGAGATCCCCATCTTGGAGAATACTTTCAGCAGCCCATCGTTGACGGCTTTGATATAGTTCTTCTTGAGGTGTTCGGGGTCGAGGTCGGTCTGTAGGCGTCCGGTATTTCTAAGGTCCCGGATGGTCGACAGGGCGAGGTATGGGTTGATCGCGGTGGCTCCGAATGCCAGCAGGCAGGCGAAGTGATGGACTTCCCATACATCCCCGGCTTCCACGACGATCCCTACCCTTCCGCGAAATCCTTTGCGGATGAGGTGGTGGTGCACGGCCGAGGTTGCCAGCAGCGAGGGGATGGGTGCGTGCTCAGAGTCAACGGCCCTGTCTTGCAGGATGAGGACTTCGAATCCGTCTTGTACTGCATCGACGGCATAGCGGCAGACGCGTTCTAGGGCAGACTGCAAGGAGCCGAGCTTGCCATCTGCCCGGAAATAGCATTGCAGCGTCTTAGCCTGGAAGATGCCAGTGTCGATGCTTCGGATCCGTTCCAGGTCGTGGTTGGTGAGCACGGGATGCTTGAGTGCGACGGTGTGACAGCTCAGGGGGTCCTCTGTCAGCATATTGCCGTTATTACCGACAAAGCTGGCCAGAGACATGACGAGTCGTTCACGGATCGGGTCGATTGGAGGGTTGGTGACCTGCGCGAACAGCTGCTTGAAGTAGCTGCTGAGGTGTTGTGGCTGATCGCTCAGCACGGCCAGTGGGGTATCGCTGCCCATCGAGCCAACCGGCTCCTTGCCTTCCAGGGCCATCGGGGTGATGATCTTGTCGAGGTCTTCGCGGGTATAGCCGAAGGCCTTCTGGTATTTGAATATCTGGTCATGTTCTAGGTGTGTGAACATGATCCTGGGCTCTGGCAGTTCGTTCAGGCGGATCTTGTATTTGTTCAGCCATTCGGAGTAAGGCTTGCGATTGCAGATGTCGTTTTTGATTTCCTCGTCGCTGATGATACGCCCCTGTTCGAGGTCGACGACGAACATGCGTCCGGGCTGCAGCCTGCCGTTTTCACGTATCAGGGATGGATTGACGGGGAGGGCGCCGCTTTCGGAGGCCATGATCACGCGGTCGTCTGTTGTTACACAGTAGCGGGAGGGCCTCAGGCCGTTGCGGTCCAGGGTGGCGCCGATGATGCGGCCATCAGTAAAAGAGATGGAGGCCGGCCCGTCCCAGGGTTCCATCATTGAGGCATGGTACTCGTAAAAGGCTTTGCGGGCTGGGTCCATCAGGTCGTTCTCGTCCCATGCTTCTGGGATGAGCATCATCATCACGTGGGGCAGTGAGCGCCCCGTCATGCATAGCAACTCGATCATATTGTCGATGCAGGCACTGTCGGACTGCCCTTCTACTACCATAGGTAGAAGCATCTCCATCTCTTCTTTGGTGAAGAAGGGTGAAGTAAAGCCCCGTTCGCTGCTTTTGAGCCAGTTGAGGTTGCCCTGGAGGGTGTTGATTTCCCCGTTGTGGGCGATGAATCGGAAGGGCTGCGCGAGCTTCCAGGAGGGGAACGTGTTGGTCGCGAAGCGGGAATGAATAAGCCCGAAGGCGCTTACCAGCCGTCGGTTGCGCAGGTCTGAGAAATAATGCCGTACCTGTCCGCTCGTGAGCTGCCCTTTGTAAACAATCACTTTGTGAGAGAGCGATGCGATGTAGAAGCCGACAGGGTCTTTGCGGACGGTGTCTTGGATGAGGTGGCTGGCGTGGTTGCGTAGCACGAAGAGCTTGCGCTCGAACTGCATCGGGTCTGACACATGGTCTGGGCAGGCGACGAAGACCTGCTCCATCTCCGGCTCTACCGAGAGGGCCGTGGGGCCGATGCCGGTAGGGTCAACGGGCACTTTCCGCCAGGCCAGAATCTCCAGTCCCAGTGTGTCTGCCGTGCGTTGGAAGATCTCCCGGCATTCCTCCCGCTTCCGCAGGTCTTTAGGGAAGAACACACAGCCGGCAGCATAGCGTCCGAAGGGGGGGAGGTGTACGCCGAGGGCCAGGCACTCTTCGAAGAAGAACTCATGGGGTGTCTGGATGAGGATCCCGGCTCCGTCGCCTGTATTATCTTCACAGCCGCAAGCGCCGCGATGTTCCATGTTCTCGAGGATCGTCAGCGCGTCGGAGACGATCTGATGGCTTCGGTTGCCTTTGATGTTCGCAACGAAGCCTATCCCACAAGCGTCATGCTCGAATTCGGGGCGATATAATCCATAATCGCTTGCCATGATGCAGCGTCAAATTTGATAAAATTGAATAATAAAGGTGTTTTATAGGATAGAATCTAAAAGGGTGGCAAGCGTTCGGCTGAAATTACAAAACACATAGGTATTTTACGTTTTATGTTTTATGATTTGCACATTTAAACTCATACGAGGTATCCATAGAGTTTATCGTCTTTGTTGATTTCGGTGAATTGGATTCCGGATAGCCGCATCCGTTCGATGAGGGATTGATAGTCGTGCCGGTGACGGAGTTCGATGCCTACCAGTGCAGGGCCAGCTTCTTTGTTGGTCTTTTGCATATACTCGAAGCGGGTGATGTCGTCGGTAGGGCTGAGGGTACTGTTGACGAAATCTTTCAGCGCGCCGGGTCGTTGTGCGAAGCTGATGAGGAAGTAGTGTTTGAGGCCTTCGTATTGCAGGGATCGTTCTCGGATCTCGGGCATGCGTTCGATGTCGTTGTTATTGCCGCTCACAATGCACACGACGTTCTTCCCGCGCAGTGCTTCCCGGTAGTCTTCCAGTGCTGCGATGGCAAGGGCTCCGGCAGGCTCCACCACGATCGCCTCTTCATTATAGAGCCGCAGGATGGTGGTGCATATCCTCCCTTCCGGCACCAGGTGCATCTCGTCGACTACTTCGCGGCAGATGGGGAACGTATGGTCACCGACTCTTTTGATGGCAGCGCCATCTACGAACCGATCGATGGTAGCGAGGGTCACGGGGTGGCCTGCCCGGAAGGCTTCGCTCATGGAGGGTGCGCCTTCGGGTTCTACGCCGATGATGCACGTATGGGGCGAGTGTTCCCGAAACCAGCTGCCCACGCCCGCGGCTAGCCCTCCACCGCCAACGGGCAGGAAGAGCAGGTCTATCCCTTGGAGATCTTCCAGGATTTCCAGGCCGACGGTGCCCTGGCCCTCTATGATCTTCAGATCGTCGAAAGGTGGGATGAAGACCATGCCATGGTCTTCTGTATGTTGCTTGGCGGCAGCAGCACAGTCGTCGAAGGTGTCGCCGATGAGGCGGATTTCGATCCACTCTTCGCCAAACATGCGGGTCTGTTCGATCTTTTGCCTGGGGGTGATAACGGGCATGAAGATGACGCCTTTGAGGCGCAGCTTGCAGCAGCTATAGGCGAAGCCCTGGGCGTGGTTGCCTGCGCTGGCGCATACGACGCCCTGGCGGGCTACTTTCGGGTCTAGGGTGCTCATCCGATTGTAGGCACCCCGTATCTTATAGGATCGTACCACCTGGAGGTCTTCTCGCTTGAGGTAGATCTGTCCTTCGTATTCGCGGGAAAGCCGAAGGTTGATCTGCAGGGGGGTGTGCAAGGCTACCTTGCCGATTCTCTCTGCGGCTCTTCGGATATCGATGGACGTTTGAGTGGCTGGTTGCATCTACAGATATTCTGGCAATCTAAGCCGGGCTCTGGAGGGTGTCGCCAGGGACCGGGCGGGAGGAAGTATTTCTCAGCTTATTGGTTTTCGGGCCGCAGGCTACGGACGGTCTTGCCGGCCTGCCACATCTCGCTCTGTCGCAGTTCCAGAAGCTCTTCTTCGAGCCGGCTGCGGTAGTCGGGCTGGCTGTTGCTGTCGATGCTGCGCTGGCTTTCCTTACTGGCGGAGACGCTGTCGTACAACTCGTTGAAGACAGGCAGGGTAGCATCCCGAAAGCGTTTCCACCAGTCGAGGGCGCCGCGTTGCGCGGTGGTGGAGCAGTTGGCATACATCCAGTCCATGCCGTTTTCAGCTACCAGCGGCATTAGCGATTGGGTGAGTTCTTCGACCGTCTCGTTGAAGGCTTCGGAAGGAGAGTGGCCACGCTCCCGGAGCACTTGATATTGGGCGGCGAAGATGCCCTGGATGGCTCCCATGAGGGTGCCGCGTTCACCTGTGAGGTCGCTGTATACTTCTTGCTGAAAGCTTGTTTCAAAAAGATAGCCGCTGCCGATGGCGATGCCTAGGGCTACGACGCGTTCGAAGGCCCTGCCGGTCGCGTCCTGGTGAATGGCGTAGCTACTATTGAGGCCACGGCCTTGCAGGAACATCCGCCGCAGGGAGGTGCCGGAGCCTTTGGGGGCCACGAGGATGACATCTACATCCGGGGGTGGCACGATGCCGGTCTGGTGGCGGTAGGTGATGCCGAAGCCATGGGAGAAGTAAAGCGCCTTGCCGGGCGTGAGGTGGGCTTTGACTGTCGGCCATAGGGCTATCTGTGCCGCATCGCTAAGGAGATAGCAGATGATGGTTCCTCGCTGAAGGGCCTCTTCAATCTCGAAGAGGGTCTCGCCAGGCACGAAGCCGTCGCGTACTGCCTTGTCCCAACTCTTGGATTCCTTCCGCTGGCCGATGATGACGTTGACGCCATTCTCTTTCTGGTTGAGTGCTTGTCCAGGGCCCTGGACGCCATAGCCAATGACAGCCACGACCTCATCCTTGAGTATCTCACGTGCTTTCTCGAGCGGGAATTCTTCCCGTGTCACTACATTTTCCTCTACGCCACCGAAGTTCAGTTTTGCCATGTCGATTTTTTTGGTATTTGTTTTCAGTTGTTGACTTGTTGGTGGCTTCTTCACATCGAGAAGATGCCTTGCTGGCTTTCTACCGGCTGGCTTGCGAGGGGCTGGCGCGGCTCAGCCTCTTCGAATTCCTTGAGTTTGTCGTGGAAGCCGGAGCTATGCTTGATGATTGCCACGCGGGCGCTTCGTACGAATTCGATTAGGCCGAAGGTACTCAGCACTTCTATGAGCTTGTCTGTTTCTTCGCGGTGTCCGGAGGTTTCGAAGATGGTGAAGTCGCGGCGAATGACGACGGCCCGGGCTCCGTGTTCCCGCAAGAGTCTTTCTACCTTGGCCTTCTCGGCGATCTCGTCGGTTGGCACTTTATAGAGGGCCAGCTCCTGCCAAACGATCTCCTCGTTGGTATTGAAGTAAGCTTTGAGTACGTCAACTTGTTTTTCGATCTGCCGGACAATTTTTCTCACGACGTCTTCTGTCTCGTTGACGACGATGGTAAAGCGGTGGATGCTCTCGATCTCCGAGGGGGAGGTGTTGAGGCTCTCGATGTTGATCTTCCGGCGGGAGAATATGATGGCAATCCGGTTGAGCAGTCCGACCTGGTTCTCTGTGTATACTGTGATGGTGTATTCCTGTCTCATGTGCGTCTTGTTGGGTAGTGTGAATGGCCTTAGCGCAGCCTGATTTCGCCCACGCCGCAGCCCTGCGGCACCATGGGGAAGACATTGTTCTCTTTGCCGACCATCACTTCCAGCAGGAAGGAGCCTGGATGGCTGACCATCTGTCGAACGCCAGTTGCAAGGTGTGCTCGTTTGCTGACAGTGGCACCTTCGATGCGGTATGCTTTTGCCAGCGCGACAAAATCAGGGCTCTCAATGTCTACGGATGAGTACCGCTTGCCGTGAAAGAGCTGCTGCCACTGGCGCACCATGCCCAGGAAGTTGTTGTTCAGGATAAGGATTTTTACATCGACGCCGAACTGCATGATGGTACCGAGCTCCTGCAGGGTCATCTGGAAGCCTCCGTCGCCAATGATGGCTACCACCTGGCGATGGGGTGCCCCGTATTTAGCTCCGATGGCGGCGGGCAGTGCGAAGCCCATCGTCCCGAGGCCGCCGGAGGTGATGTTGCTCTTGCTTTCATTAAAGCGGGCATAGCGGCAGGCGACCATCTGATGCTGGCCTACGTCTGTGACAATGATCGCATTTCCGTGGGTGCATTCGTTGAGTTCGCGGATCACTTCACCCATGGTGAGAACTTCACCGGTCGGGTTTAGCTCATCCTGTATGACGGCTTCGGTCTCTTCTGACATGCATTGACGGAAGCGTTGCAGCCAGGTGTTATGTTGCTTTGTTTCAATGAGTGCCGTGAGCAGTGGCAGGGTCTCTTTGCAGTCGCCCCAGACCGGTATGGTGGCTTTGATGTTCTTGTCTATCTCGGCGGGGTCGATGTCGAGGTGTACGATGCGGGCCTGACGGGCGTACTTGTCGAGCCGGCCGGTGACCCGGTCGTCGAAGCGCATGCCGACGGCGATGAGCACGTCACATTCATTGGTCAGCACGTTGGGGCCATAGTTTCCGTGCATACCCAGCATGCCGACGTTGAGGGGATGGTCTGTAGGCAGTGCGCTGAGGCCGAGGATGGTCCAGGCGGCAGGGATGCCTGATTTCTCAAGGAAGGCGGTGAATTCTTTCTCAGCCCTTCCCAGGATCACTCCCTGGCCGAAGATGACGAAGGGTCGCTGGGCTTGGTTGATGAGCGCGGCAGCCTCTTCTACAAAGCGCATGCGGACCACTGGCTTGGGCCGGTAGCTCCGGATGTGTTGGCATTGAGAGTATCCTTTGTAGTCGAACGACTGTACCTGAGCGTTCTTGGCAATGTCGATGAGCACGGGCCCCGGGCGGCCACTCGCGGCGATATAGAAGGCCTTGGCCAGCACGGTTGGCAGCTCGGCGGCATCGGTGACCTGGTGGTTCCATTTGGTGATCGGTGTGGTAATGTTGATCACGTCGGTCTCCTGGAAAGCATCGGTACCCAGCAGGTGGGCGAAGACCTGCCCGGTGATGCATACCAAGGGGGTGGAGTCGATCATGGCATCGGCGAGGCCTGTAACAAGGTTGGTGGCTCCGGGGCCGCTGGTTGCGAATACTACGCCCGTACGGCCGGAAGAGCGGGCATATCCCTGGGCGGCATGGATGCCTCCCTGTTCGTGCCTGACCAGTACATGCTCTAGGCGGTCTGTATAGCCATAGAGTGCATCATAGATGGGCATGATGGCACCTCCCGGGTATCCGAATATGGTCTTCACACCTTCTGCTATCAGCGCTTCACAGACGGCTTCTGCGCCGGTGAGTGTCCGGGGGGAGGGGGCGGTGCTGGCAGCGGCGGGGGCTGTAGATAGGATCGTGTCTGTTGCCATGGCGTTTGGTTGGGTCATTCGTCTGTCACGCAGCCTTCAGCGGCTGTGCGTACGGTCATTGCATATTTGTAGAGGATACCTCGGGTGGCTTTGGGGGCGGGTTTCGTCCATCGGCTCCGCCTATCTGTCAGCTCAGCCTCCGACACATGCAGGGTGATGCTGTTCTGTGTTGCATCTATCTCGATGATGTCATCGTCTTGTACGAGTGCGATGTTTCCTCCCTGGAAGGCTTCCGGCGTGATATGCCCTACGACGAAGCCATGGGTGCCTCCGCTGAAGCGACCGTCGGTGATCAAGGCCACCGACTTACCAAGTCCTGCCCCGATGATAGCCGAGGTCGGCTTGAGCATCTCGGGCATGCCCGGTGCTCCTCGCGGGCCAACCTGTCGGATCACGACGACGTCGCCCGCCTGTACCCGGCCGTTGCCAATCCCTTCGATCAGGGCTTCTTCGCCTTCAAAGACGCGTGCAGGGCCGGAGAATCGTTCCCCTTCTTTGCCGCTGATTTTGGCGACGCTGCCTTCTGTCGCCAGGTTGCCATAGAGGATCTGGAGGTGTCCGGTGGCTTTGACGGGTTGCTCTACGGGCAGGATCACTCGTTGGTTGTCAAAAACAAGATCTGGCACTTCTGCCAGGTTTTCCCCTAGGCTTTGGCCTGTGACGGTCAGGCATTCGCCGTGCAGCATCCCTATGCCGAGCAGGTATTTCATGACGGCGGGTACGCCGCCGATGCGGTGCAGATCTTCCATCAGGTATTTCCCGCTGGGTTTGAGATCTCCGATAACCGGGACCTGGTCGCTCACCCGCTGGAAGTCGTCTTGTGTCAAAGGCACGCCGACGGCTCGGGCCATCGCGATGAAATGGATGACGGCGTTGGTGGACCCTCCGAGTGCAATGATGATGGTCAGGGCGTTTTCAAAGGCTTTCCTCGTCATGATCTGGGAGGGTCTGATGTCTTTTTCCAGCAGATGTCGGATGGCTGCGGCGGCGCTGCGGCATTCTGCACGTTTCTCCGGGCTGAGGGCGGGGTTGGAGGAGGAATAGGGCAAGCTCATGCCTAAGGCTTCGATGGCCGAGGCCATCGTGTTGGCGGTATACATGCCGCCGCAGGCGCCGGCGCCGGGGCATGCGTTTCGGATGATGCCTTTGAAGTCGGCTTCGTCGAGGGTGCCCGCTATCTTTTGTCCCAGCGCTTCGAAGGCAGAGATGATGTTGAGGTCTTCCCCTTTCCAGTGTCCTGGGGCGATGGTGCCGCCGTAGACCATCATGGCGGGTCGGTCAAGACGGCCCATGGCGATAAGGGAGCCGGGCATGTTCTTGTCACATCCGGGCACGGCGATGAGGCCATCGTAATACTGGGCGCCGCAGACGGTCTCGATGGAGTCGGCGATCAAGTCTCGACTCACCAGGGAGTAGCGCATGCCGGGGGTGCCGTTGGCCATCCCGTCGCTCACTCCGATGGTGTGAAAGACGAGTCCTACAAGGCCTTCTGCGCGCACGCCGTCGCGGATCTCGTCTGCCAGACTGTTGAGGTGCATATTGCAGGGGTTCCCCTCATAGCCCATGCTGGCGATGCCTACCTGTGCTTTTGGCAGGTCTTCTTCTGTCAGCCCGATGGCATGGTACATCGCCTGGGCGGCGGGCTGGGTGGGGTCCTGTGTTAGGATGCGGCTATATCGGTTTGTGTCAGCCATGGGCTCAGATGATGGTTGACTTCCGTACTTGGATGTTGGCGATGTTCACTTCGGCCGGCACTTTCCGGGTGATATGGTCGCAGACCAGTTCCCCGATGGTGGAGGTGAAGTAGAAGTTTACAGGGTCGATGTCTTTGGTGACAAACCCGTGTTGCAGGGTCCAGTCGACGGCCTGACGGACGACGGTGGCTTCCTCTTGCAGGGAGAGGTATTCGAGCATCATGGCTGCCGAGAGGATGGAGCCGACGGGGTTGGCGATGTCTTTGCCGGCCGCCTGTGGGTAGGAGCCATGGATCGGCTCGAAGAGGGCTTTCTGGCCTCCGACGGAGGCCGACGGCAGCAGTCCGAGGGAGCCGCTGAGGACGCTGGCTTCATCGCTGAGGATGTCGCCGAACATGTTCTCGGTGAGGATGACATCGAACTGTGCGGGGTTGACGACAATCTGCATAGCTGCATTGTCGACGAACATATATTCCGTAGCCACGTCGGGGTAGACGCTGGCGGTTTCCTGCACGATGCGCCGCCACAGGCGTGAGGTCTCGAGCACATTGGCCTTATCGACCAGGGTGACCTTCTTCCTTCGCAGTTGGGCCTGGCGGTAGGCGAGATGGGTGATGCGTTCGATCTCATGCCGTTGGTAGAGGCAGGTGTCGGACGCGATGGTATGGCCTTCGTCGACATGCTTGTTGCCGAAATAAATCCCGCCCGTGAGTTCCCGGAAGATGATCATGTCGACGCCTTCGAGTCGTTGAGCTTTGAGTGGGGAGAGGTGTTCCAGGGCGGGATATGCTTTCACGGGCCGGATGTTGGCAAAGAGCCCCAGCTCCCGGCGGATGCGGAGCAGTCCCTGTTCTGGCCTGACTTTCGCTGTTGGGTCGTTGTCGTACTTAGGATGCCCGATGGCGCCAAAGAGGGTGGCTTCCGCCTGCTGGCAGGTGGCGAGCGTCTCTGGTGGGAGGGGGTCGCCGGTGGCATCGATGGCAACGGCGCCCATGAGGGCGTGCTCGTAGTGAAACGTATGTCCGAAGCGCTGGGCCACGGCATCGAGGACGCGGAGCGACTGGCCGGTGACTTCCGGGCCGATGCCGTCTCCCATGATGACTGCTATGTGCTTGTACATGTAATTAATTGCTTAAGTAGGAGGTCTAGGTAGCTCGTTAGACTATTGCAGGAAGATGGGGCGCTTGGATTCGAATGCGGAGATCTCGGGCAGAATGCTGAGGAGGTAGTCGATGTCATCGTAGCCGTTGATCAGGCAAGTTTTTTTGTACGGGTTTATGTCGAAGGGCTCGCTGCGGCCCTCGGCGGCCATTGTGAGGGTCTGTGCGTCCAGGTCTATGCTCAGTTCTGCAGCTGGGTTTTTCTCGAGGGTGGAGAAAATATGCTTCAGAAAAGCATCTGAGACCTGTACGGGTAGGAGGAAGTTGTTGAGTGCGTTGTTGCGGAAGATGTCTGCGAAGAAACTGCTGACGACGGCCTGGAAGCCATAGTCTTTTATAGCCCAGGCGGCATGTTCCCGACTGGAGCCGCAGCCGAAGTTCTTGCCGGCGACGAGGATAGAGCCCTTGCAGGCCGGGTCGTTTAGGGGGAACCCGATCCGGGGCCTTGCCTCATCATCTTCCTCATATCGCCAGTCGCGAAACAGGTTCTTTCCGAACCCTTCGCGGCTGGTCGCTTTTAGAAAGCGGGCGGGTATAATTTGGTCCGTGTCGATGTTTTCGATCGGTATCGGTACGGCTGTGGATCTTATTTTTCTCATGTCCTCTCAGGGTATGCTTGTATGCGTTGCTTGTGGGATGATGTAGTGGTTACAGGTAGTCTCTGGCATCGTCGATGCGGCCGGTGACTGCAGCCAAGGCCGCGGTGAGGGGGGAGGCAAGGAGGGTCCGGGCATTAGGACCCTGTCGGCCTTCGAAATTCCGGTTGCTGGTGCTGAGGCAATACTTACCGGCGGGGATCTTGTCTTCGTTCATTCCGAGGCAGGCGGAGCAGCCCGGCTGGCGCAGCTGGAAGCCTGCCTGTTCGAAGATGGCATCGATCCCTTCTTCGCGGGCGGCTTTTTCCACCTGCTTGCTGCCGGGCACGACCCAAACTTCTACGTTGTCGGCCTTTCGCTTTCCCTTTACGAAGGCAGCCACCAGCCGCAGGTCTTCTATGCGGGAGTTGGTACAGGAGCCGATGAAGACGTAGTCGACGGCCTGCCCTTTGAGTGGCTGGCCGGCTTGCAGTCCCATATACTGCAGGGCTTTGGAGAAATGGTTTTTTTCCGTTTCTGGTATCTCGGACAAGCTTGGGATGGAGCGGGTGACGCCCGTGCCCATGCCGGGATTGGTCCCATATGTGACCATGGGCTCGATGGATGCCGCATCGATCAGGAGTTCTTGGTCGAAGTGGGCATCCGGGTCGGTCGAAAGGTTTTGCCAGTATGCTAGGGATATATCCCAGGCCTCGCCGGAGGGGGCAAAGGGTCGGCCTTTCATGTATGCAAAGGTGGTTTCATCCGGCGCGATGAGTCCTCCACGCGCGCCCATCTCGATGCTCATGTTACAGACGGTCATCCGACCTTCCATACTTAGGCCCCGGATCGCCGACCCGGCATACTCAACAAAATAACCGGTGGCTCCGCCGGCGCCGAGTACTGCAATGATGTGTAAGATCACGTCCTTCGCCAGTACGCCATTGGCCAGGGATCCTTCGACGCGGATGCGCATCAGTCGGGGCCTTGTCTGTAGAAGGCATTGGGTGGCGAGCACCATTTCTACTTCACTAGTGCCGATGCCGAAGGCGATGCTGCCGAAGGCGCCATGGGTGGAAGTATGGCTGTCGCCGCAGACGATGGTCATGCCGGGCCGCGTCACACCCAGTTCCGGGCCGATGACATGTACGATACCCTGGTAGGGGTGTCCGAGTCCGTAGAGGTCTATGCCGAACTCCTGGCTGTTGGACACCAGCATTTCTACCTGCCGGCGGGAGAGTTCTTCTCGGATGGGCAGGTGCTGCCCGAGGGTCGGCACGTTGTGGTCTGCCGTAGCCACGACCTGCGACGGCCTGCGCACGGGCCTTCCGCGCTGGCGAAGGCCATTGAAGGCTTGTGGCGAGGTTACCTCATGGATGAAATGGCGGTCAATGTACAGCACGGAAGGACCTCCTTCGATGGTGCTGACCACATGCGACTCCCATATCTTCTCAAAAATTGTTTTACCCATATGATGTGGAAAGGGGATTTTGAAGAGCTTTTAATTAAGCGGTGACCGAGGAATGGGCTTGTGCCATCTGAGCCAGGTCTGTATCCTGTACTTCTTTCTGGCTGTCTGCGACAGCGAGAAATTTCTGGTAGAGGAGGTCTATATCATTCCTGTCGAATTCGAATCCGAGGTTGCGAAACCGATAGGCGAGTGCCGACCGTCCGCTGCGGGCCGTCAGGACGATCTTGGAGGAGTCCGCGCCCACTTCTTCCGGTCGGATGATTTCATAAGTAGAGGAGTCTTTGAGGAAACCATCTTGGTGGATGCCGGAGGAATGGGAGAAGGCATTGGTGCCTACGATGGCTTTATTGGGCTGGACAGGCATCCGCATGGTTTCTGAGACAAGCCGACTCAGCGGATTGAGCAGCTCCGGCCGGATACGCGTTGAGAGTCCCAGCTCAGGATGCTGCCGCAGGACCATCACCACTTCTTCCAGGGATGTGTTGCCAGCCCTTTCCCCCAGCCCGTTGATGGTGCATTCGATTTGGCGGGCGCCATGGATGGCACCGTAGATGGAGTTGGCAGTGGCTAGTCCCAAGTCATTATGGCAATGACAGGAGAGTACGGCTTTGTCTACGTTCGGTACGTGGTTCATGAGGAAGGCGATCTTCTCACCGTAAGCAAGCGGCAGGCAGTAGCCAGTGGTGTCGGGGATGTTGACGGTGGTGGCCCCAGCGCGAATGACGGCTTCCACCACACGTGCCAGGTAGTCATTTTCTGTCCGGCCGGCATCT
>VGFQ01000018.1 GCA_016868815.1 Bacteroidota bacterium | reverse complement strand
TTGGCGCCGGTGTAGGCCGGCAGGGGGAACTGGTCGCCCGACAGGGAGAAATATGAAAGTCGGTTGTGGCCGTTCAGGTCGGGGCGTTGATCGACGGAGAAGATATGCTCTTTGTTGGTGTTGTTGTTATCGTCGAAGATCGCCCAGTAGTCGGCCGAGAGGGCATACTGTCCGGCGTTGATGATGCGGTTTGAGTAATCGATCACCTTGTCGAGGTCGTCGTTGCGGAAGGTGAAGGAAGGCGCGTAGATGTCGCGGTAGGCGGCTGCGTTGAGGTGCAGTCTGGCCAGCAGTCCCCATACACCGGCCTTGGTCAGGCGGCCGGGGCCGGTGGTATTGTCCAGCAGGGGCTCTACTTCGAGGAATACTTTCTTGAGGTATTCGACGGCGGAGTCTCCCCGTACGATCTTGGACGTCGCGCCCGGGTCTTCCTTCACGAAGATGATCCCCCAGAGGTCGAGGGCCATCATATTATAGAAAGCATAGAGGCCTTTGGCTTCAGCTATGTAGCGGGCGGCGTTGGGGTCTTTATTGGCCTGCAGGGAGCTAACGGCGGAGACGGCACGGGAGAGGCTCTGCACCAGTGGGTTCCAGGTATTCCGGACGTTGGCCGTAGTGCTGTTCGTGGTATGGCGGTGCAGGTCGATGTAGATGCCATTGTCGCCCCAATCGGTTCCTCCGCGGTAGGGCAAGATGGCACTTGGCAGTACAGAACGACATTTCCGAGTACCTTGCCAAAAAAAAGTCTGTCGCCGGACACCACTCATCACCTGTACGGTACAGACCAGATCAAACCCTTAGAAAGTGAGTGGACCCCCGATCGAACATATGACAGCCCAGGACCCCATCCTTGTGAGCGTACTCATGACGGCCTACAACCGGCAAGCTTACATTCAGAAAGCCATCGAGAGTGTCCTAGCTTCGGCATATACCCACTTCGAACTCATCATCGTGGACGACGGATCTAAGGATGCCACCGTCGAGATTGCCCGATCCTTTGAAAGGAAAGATCCCCGCATCTCTGTGTATGTGAACGAACGGAACCTAGGCGACTACCCCAACCGTAACAGGGCCACCACGTATGCGAAGGGTCGCTACATCATGTACGTCGACTCAGACGATACCCTTTATCCTGAGGTGATGGGAACCTGTGTGGCGGAGATGGAACAACACCCCGAATGCGGCTTCGGTATCACCTGCCCGCCAGCGGTCAGCCCTACGACGACAATTCTTTCCAGCCAGGAGGCCATCCAAAAGCATTTTTTTGAGAAGCCATTTCTAATATCTGGCCCTGGCGGCACCATCCAGCGAAAAGATTTGTTTGACAAGCTTCACCGGTATCCTACGCAATATGGCCCTGCTAATGACATGTATCATCACCTAAATGCAGCCTGCCAAACTCCAGTCGTACTCTTTCCATTTGAATTTGTTTACTATCGAAGGCACCATGGGCAGGAGATCAACAATAAGTATGCATACCTGATCAATAATTACAATTATCTGAAAGATGCGGTCGTCCATCTGCCACTACCGCTAACTGCCCGACAGAAAAAATGGATACAAGACAAAAACAATCGACGGTTCTTGACTAATGTGATTCGATTCTTTCTCACCACCTTCGATGTCAATAGAACGATGGCCGCCATCCGACTCACGGGCTACAGGCTCTCGGATGCCCGGCGGGGTATTTTGCATTGACGAGGATCGCCCCTTTTCCCTTACTTTTACTTCGCAGGATGGAAGAGTCGATGAGTGACCCCTTGATATCTATTATCACGCCTTGTTACAATGTGGCAGGCTTTATTCGAGGGGCAGCTGCCTGCATCCAGGCGCAGACCTACGTACAACTCGAATGGATCTTAATCGATGATGGATCCACTGACGAAACGGCTTCCATCATCCAATCCCTGCAAGACCCAAGGATCCGTTATTTCTACCAGGAAAATAAAGGGCAGAGCGCTGCATTAAACCACGGGATCCGCGTATCCATGGGTAAGTATATTAAGTTTTTTGACGCGGATGACATCCTCAATGATAGCCATATCGCATCTCAGCTGGAGGCGATCCGGGATGAGGAGGGAGCTGTCGCTTCCTGCGGCTGGGCTAGGTTTTACGATGGCAACCTCCAGCATGCCATGTTCAGGCCAGAAGAAGTCTGGCGCGACATGCCCGCGCTGGAATGGGTCAAGACCTCTCTCTCCCAGAAATACGATATGATGGCCGGCTGGTTATGGTTGATCCCAAGAGGCCTGCTAGACCGTATCGGCGGATGGGACGAACGCCTATCATTGAACAATGATTTTGAATTCACCATTCGGCTGCTGACCCATGCCAGCCAGGTGCGGTTTGCAAAAGACGCCAGACTGTACTACCGATCCGGCATGCCGTCGTCGTACTCGCAGAAGTCATCTGTAAAGGCCTACGAGGCTGCACTCCTATCTAACGACCTGGGATGCCAACATCTGCTGGCAAGGGAAGATAATGCAAGGACTCGTACCCTTTGCGCAGACCGTTATCAGGAATGGCTGTTCATCATGTACCCCACCGCACCTGAGCTGGAAGCCAGGCTGGAAGACAGGATACGGCACTATGGTGGCAGTGACCGGACCATGGCAGGAGGGTCTGTGTTCCGTTTCTTCTGTTGGCTTCTGGGATGGCGTAGAACGAAGCGACTGAAGATGTCTTTGGAGCGGATGGGGTATAGAAAATTACCGTTTTGATGAGGTTGACCGCTGAATGTAATGACTACAGCAGTCCTTAGCCCAACCACTGTACTTTCTCGGGATGGGACTTTGCTTCACGCAGCAGCAAGGAGCGTACCTTGTCATTGCTATGACAAGGCGTGACCATGGCCTCTAGTTCCTTTCCGCTCTCCACCCGGGCTTGTCCTGCGACATGCGCCCAACCGCGGAACTCGCCTCTATCGACCCATAGTAGCGTCTTTTCCTCCGGATGTCTTCCCTCTTCCACCAGGGCAAAGCTTGGAAGCTCCTGCTGCAATTGCAGGAGTGCCGCCTGCACTCTTTGGTTGTAGTCTCCTGGTGTTTCCTGGCCTTCGCATACGCCGCGACAGGATCCTTCTGATCGGCCGATGCAGGGCCCGTCATCTTTCTGCATCCAGCAGCATTGAGGGCAAAGACCGCCTTCCCGTACGAGTCGTCGCAGCAAGGCATAGCCATCGGAGAGGTTGGCGACTGTCGCGACAGGATGCAGGTGTTTACGCCGGCGGTCGATGGCCAGCCGCAGGATGCCCCGCATGTCTTCGTACGCATACAAGGCGTAGGGAGAAGTCCAATGCTTCTGACTGCGGTTGTACGCGGGCCAGAGGCGGCGGATCTCGATGCTTTCGAGGATGGTAGCGACCAAGTCTGTACCGACCGGCTGACAGCTGACGCCGTGGATTTGCCGCATGAATAGCTGCTTGCGATGGGAGGGTGAGTTGTTGGAGAAATGGCTCACCACTCGTTGTCGGACGTCGATGGCCTTGCCGACATAGATGACCTTCCCTTTCTGATCGTGGAAATAATAGACGCCGGGAGAGGTGGGAAGTCCTGCCACCTGCTCTGCCGGCAGGTGGATCGGCAGATAGGACTCCCGGCTGCTCGGCTTGAGCATGGCTGTCAGATGCCCATCAATGTCTACTTGCAAAATGCGGTCGAACAAAGCAGCGGTGGCCGCCGCATCACCCATCGCCCGGTGGCGACCCTGCAGGGAAATCCCCAAAGAACGGCATAGATTACCTAGGCTGTAGCGGGGCAGTCCGGGGAATACCTTTCGGCTGAGGCGGACGGTGCATAGTTTTTTCTCTTCCAACGCGAAGCCGACGGCCAGCAGGTGGTGCCGAACAAATGAGTAGTCGAAGTTTACATTATGGGCGACAAAGATGCGGCCCTGCAGCATAGCATGCACCCGAGGGGCGATGGAGGAGAAGGATGGGGCCCGGGTGACCATGGCGTCGTTGATACCGGTGAGCGACTGGATATAAGGAGGGATAGGCACGCCGGGATTTACGAGCGACTCATAGCGGCTGCGCTCCCGGACACCATCGTGCAGGACAATGGCGATTTCGATGATGCCGTTGGAGGCAGCGTGGCTGCCCGTAGTCTCTATGTCAACGATGGCATACACTAGTTGTCTATGGATATCTAACGAAAGTACGATGGTCAAGGGTGAGGTGTCAGAAATAAAGGACGGAAAGAAAAAAAATGGATATTCGGCATCTCCAGATGTCTAACTTAGACACATGAAAAGAATCATTCTTTTGTGCCTGCTGCTGGCAGGACAGGTGGCTGATGCGCAAAAGACACAAAAGCCAGTCCTCCATGGCCGCCACTGGATGGCCATCACGGGTAAGCCGTTGGCGGCCACTGCCGGAGCGACGATTTTCCAACAGGGCGGCAATGCCGTTGATGCTGCCTGTGCGATGATGGCTGCCACCTGCACCATGTGGGATGTCCTGAGCTGGGGAGGCGAGGCCCAGGCCCTTATCTGGAATCCGAAGACGAAGAAGGTCATCGCCATCAATGCCTTGGGCGTGGCGCCTAGCGGGGCGACGGCTGAGTTTTTCAAGTCGAAAGGCTATGCCTATCCGCCTGAATACGGGCCGCTGGCGGCGGTCACTCCGGGCACACCGGGCGGGCTCTGCCACATGCTTGCCACCTATGGCACCCTGAGCCTGAAGCAAGTGCTGAAGCCCGCCATGGACTTGGCGGCCGGCTACCCGATCGATGCTGAAACAGCCAACAACATCGAACGAAATAAGGCCAGGCTCAAGCAATGGCCATATTCCAAGTCTGTAATGCTCCCGCATGCCGGGCAGAAGCGCGAGTCCCCGGAGGCTGGCGAACTCTTTGTGCAGCAAGACCTATTCAACACCCTGCAGAAGATGATCGAAGCCGAAGAGGCTGCCCTCAAGAATGGCAAAAGCCGTAAAGAAGCAATTGAGGCGGCATATGCTCGTTTCTACCGCGGCGACATCGCCAAAGAATTCGTCCGCGGATGTCAGGAGCAGGGAGGATTGATAACAGAAAAGGACCTCGCAGACTGGAAAGTGCTCGAAGAAGAGCCGCTGCATACAAACTACCGGGGCGTCGATGTATACAAGCTTCAGGCCTGGACGCAGGGGCCTATGATGCTGCAGGGTTTAAATATGCTAGAACCGTTCGACCTGAAGGCTATGGGCTATAATTCTGCCCAATACATCCACACCATGTGCCAGGTGCTCAACCTGTGCTTTGCCGACCGCGACTTCTACTATGGCGACCCCTACTTCCCGCCTGCAGAGCCTGTCAAAGGCCTCTTGTCAAAAGAATATGCGCGGGAGCGCGTGCGACAGATGAGCCTGGATGTGAACGACCCTAAGGCAGGGCCCGGCGACCCCTACCCTTTTCAGGGCGGGGAGAATCCCTACCGTCATCTCTTGAAGGACTGGGGCACAGTCTCCACCGAGCCGGTCACGCCTGAGTACCGCGAGCAGCTATTCCTGGGGACCACCTCCGTAGAGGCTGCCGACAAGGAGGGCTGGGTGGTCTCCATCGTCCCAAGTGGCGGCTGGATTCCGGCCTGCATTGCCGGCCGTACCGGCATCGGCATGAGCCAACGGATGCAGAGCTTCGTCCTGGACCCGGCACTGAACCCATACAATGTGGTCGCGCCGGGGAAAAGGCCACGGGTGACCCTCACACCCGGACTTGCGATGAAGGATGGTAAGCCACTGATCGCCTTTGGTGTGCAGGGCGGTGACACGCAAGACCAGAACCTCATCCAGTTCCTGGTGAACATGATCGACTTCAACATGAACGTGCAGGAAGCCTGCGAGGCTGCCAATGTGAATACCAACCAGCTGTACTTATCCCTTGGCGGACAGGACCGTAAGCCTAAGCCCGGATCCATCCTGCTGCAGGATGCCACGCCGCCCTGGGTGAGGAAAGATCTGCAAAGAAGGGGCTACCGCATGACGTTTGAAGATCGCACCTCCGGCCCCATCAACGCCATCTACTTCGATTGGAAGCATGGCACCATGTGGGGCGGCTCCAGTCAACATGGCGAGGACTACGGCATCGGATGGTGACGCCCGCGACAACGGGCACGCAGGATCTCCTTTCAGTTTTCCGTGGCGAACATTTGACCAAGGATCCTAGGATAATTTCTGTAGATACATTTTAGAGTATGTAGGGTAGTGTCAGCAAAACAACTTCAGTCCATACTGCGAATTCTGAAATGACGGAACTTGACGACGTCGCCATGTCCCAGGAAGCCAATATGTCCCTTGGAGTTGAGCAGTCCGGGGTGTCTTTTGCCATCTGCTGTACCGTTGGCTGATGCCTCACGGATGTCGCCATCGAGGATTGTCTCTCCGTTGAGGATCACCTGGATGCGGGTACCCTTCGCGACAACCGTTTGTTGATTCCATTCGCCGGTAGGCTTGAGGAATCCTCGTTTCGCCGGCAGCACACCATAGACGGAGCCATGATATTGGTAGGGCTTCAGATTGCGATACTTCTCGGCTTCGTTGTCCAAGATCTGAAGTTCCATCCCGACATAGGCGGCATCTCCCTTGGTCGGCGTGCGGATTCCGAGTCCATTGTTGGCACCGGGCGTAAGCATGAATTCGAAGCGCAACTCGAAGTCGCCGTACTCCTGCTCGGTGTAGAGGTTGCCTCCGCTGCCGCCGCCGGTGGGTTTCACGACGATGGCACCTTCCACTACCGCATAGGCGACCTTGTTGCCGATCCAGCGATCCAAGTGGATGCCGTCGAAGAGGAGATCAAAGCCGGCCCTGCGCTCCTTCTTGGACAGCTCGTATGCGATGGGTTTGGAAGCATTGTTTTGGGGTCCGAGTTTACGGGCATGCGCCAATGCCATGTCGATGGCCGTTTTCTGCTGACCGGCAGTGCCGACCGAAGCCTTTTCGAGGGCCGCGATGGCGGAGGCCGTACGGATGGTCGCCAGCGCCATGGCTGCGTCTCCGGGTTGCGCCGATGTCAGCATACCCGCAAGGGTGGGCACGCAGGCATTCTCGCCCAGATGCCCCATGTGTACGATGATCTGGCGGCGGACATCATCATTTTCTGCGGAAGCGTCGCTCACGACGTCCCAACCGATGTTAAGTGCCCGGGCTGCCGCCTGGCTGCGAACGGCGTCCCTCGAAAAAGCGTGTACATACGCATCAAAGGCATAGGTCGCATGGAGGCGGGCAGAGTCGTCTTCAAAGAGACGGAAGAAGGCCTTCCAATCACTTCGCCCCCATCGCTCCATCGCCGACAGCGGGGCAACGGCCTGGGAGGATCTGACGTACGGGAACGCATATACGACATCCTTGACGTCCCGCTGGGCGTTGGATGTACCAACCAGAAGGCAGGCGGAGAGCGCAAGTATCAGGGTATTTTTCATGACATGTGGGAGTGAAGGTTCAGAGGGCCCAGGGGGCGCGCATGGGTGGGTCGATCAACCGGTTGGCCTCGTCGTCGTCGATGAAGGTCAACGTGGCAGGGTCGAAGCGCAAGCTGCGTCCGAGTTGCAGGGCGATCTTGCCGATATTGACCAGTGTGCAGGACCGAAAACCGTTGGTCTCATTTAGAGCAAAGGGCCTACGTTCCTTAACGGATTGCAGGAAGTCGGTCACCTGCGGCTCGGGCTCGGGCATCTGTGCCAGCTTAGCCTCGAGGTCGGGAATGCTGGAGCGGAATTTCTTGTAGAGCTTGCCCTTGGGGCCTTGTATGTAAGGAACCTCTTCGGCTGTCTCCGCAGCCTCGCCGTCCAGGATGATGCGGCAACCATCTGCATAGGTGTAGGTGATCTTCCGGAAAGTACGACAGGCGTCTGGATGCTGCTGTTCCGCTTCGACCTCTACCAGGACTGGACTGGTATCGTCCTTTCCAAGAAAGTACTGGATCGGGTCGAGATAGTGCTGGCCCATGTCTCCGAGTCCTCCACCGTCGTAGTCCCAATAGCCCCGGAAGTTGACATGTACACGATGAGGATGGTAGGGCTTGAAGGGGGCCGGGCCCAGCCAACGGTCGTAATCGAGGGTGGCGGGTACCAACTGGGGCACCAGGTCAGTTTTTCCTACCCAGTAAAACTTCCAGTCGAAGCCCGTGTGCTTGCTGACGGTGATCGTCAGGGGCCATCCGAGGAGACCCGACTGCACGAGCTTTTTGATCGGCTTGACAGTTGTCTTCATCCCGTAGAACTCTTCTTCAAATCGAAACCAGGTGTTGAGGCGGAACATGCGGCCGTATTGCTTGACGGCTTCGACGACCCTTCTGCCCTCGCCGATGGTACGGGTCATGGGCTTCTCGCACCAGATATCCTTTCCCGCCCTGGCGGCGTCAATCGCCATGATGCCATGCCAGTGGGGCGGGGTGGCGATGTGTACGATATCCACTTCGGGAAGCGCGATGAGCTCACGATGGTCGTGGAAGGACTTGACGCCGCCGCCGATCTTCTGGGCGGCCGCCTGCAGATGACTGCTGTCGACGTCGCAGATGGCAACAACGCGGGTGCCTGCGTATTTGACATGCCCCATACCCATGCCACCCGTGCCGATGATGCCCTTCGTAAGCTGGTCACTCGGGGGGATATACCCTTTGCCTATGACATGGCGGGGGACGATGAAAAATCCCGCTGCCACGGCTGCACCCTGGCGTATGAACCTGCGCCTGCCTTTCAAAGATGATCTTTCCATGTGGTTGTCCTTAATAGGGTGAATATCCACCAACGTTTCGAGATTACCAAAGCGATCCGGCGACGGGTCGACCGGCTGTCGTTCGTTGGACGTGGCACTTGAGGCCATCGGCAGCAGAGGCGTAGATTTGTCGGTCGCGGATCCGGAGAACTCTACCTTGACGGTGACGGGTGTGTTGCTGACCAGGCCGGTGGGTTTCACCTGGACCTTTCCGTACCAGGCGTTGATGCTGTTCTTCCCGGCCATGAGCCGCCGCCGACAATCCCTGAAAAATTTTGAGCAGAAGCTGCCATTGGTTAATTTCATTAACTATTCCATGGAAGCCAGCGAGGTGATCATAGAAGACCAGGGCTTACGCGACGGACTGCAGTCGCTGCCGATAACAGTGCCGACAGCCACTAAGCTGCGGTGGGCTCGCATGTTGGCAGAGGCAGGGCTGCGCAGGTTGCAGGTGACCAGCTTTGTACATCCTGCCAAAGTACCTCAGATGGCAGATGCAGAGGCAGTGGCACAAGGCATGGAACCCGAGGAGGGACTGGTGCTGAGCGCCCTCGTCCTCAATGTAAAAGGTATTGAAAGAGCTGCAGCAGCAGGGTTCAGGCATGTAGCAGCCTCCCTCTCTGCAAGTGAGACGCACAGCAGGAGAAATACCAACATGGGTATTGAAGCCTCAAAGGCTGAGTTCCAGGAAATGGTCCGCATCGCTGACAGGTATGGTATAACGCTGAGGGGAGGTATTCAATGTGCCTTCGGATGCCGATATGAGGGCTTGTTGAAAACGTCCTGGGTCATAGACCTCGTCAGACACCATCTTGACTGCGGGGTGCAAGAGCTGGCACTTGCCGACAGCACAGGCATGGGGCATCCCGCCCAGATTAGCCGCATGATGGAGCAGGTCATGGGTTTGGCAGGAGATACCCCCGTCTCCCTTCATCTCCATAACACGGAAAACAAAGGATACGCCAATCTCTTCGCTGCGCTGCAGGCCGGTGTCAGGCAGTTCGATACTGCGTTCGGTGGCTTGGGAGGCTGCCCTTTCATCAAAGGTGCCACTGGTAACATCGCCACGGAAGACACGGTGCTCATGCTGGAAGAGTCCGGATACGCAACAGGCATCAACATACGAAAAGTGGCTTCCGTCAGTCGGGAGATGGAAGGCTTGCTGGGAGGCAGACTGCCAGGCCTCCTCTATGGACTTGTGGGAAGAGATGACATCCAATGGAACGGAAGGGCATGATTGGAACCAGCAATGGGTAAAGGAATGACCATATCAGAGAAGATCCTGACCGCGCATACTGGAAGAGAGACGCGGGCGGGCGACCTTTGCATTGTGCCTGTCGACGGCTCTATGGCCACCGATACCACGGCCCCGCTGGCCATCAAGGCCTTCGGCGAGATGGGAGGTGTTAGGCTGAAAGACCCCTCCCGGTTTCATCTGGTGATCGACCATGCCGCACCTGCCCCCAATGAACGCATCGCAAACCTCCATAGCCTGATGCGGAGGTTCGCGAACGATCAGGGTTGCGCACTGCACGACATCGGCAGCGGCATCTGCCACCAGGTGATGGTCGACCACAGGAAGGTGCAGCCGGGGGATGTATTCATGGGGGCCGACAGCCACACCCCCACCTATGGCGCCCTGGGTGCCTTCGCCTGTGGCGTGGGAAGCACCGACCTCGCCGCCGTCATGCTCACAGGAAAGATCTGGCTCAAAGCTCCCGCTACCATCCGCATCCTCTGTCATGGTAAGCTGCCAACCCACTCATCGGGAAAAGATCTAGCGCTGGAAGCCGTGAAGGCGCTTACGATCAGCGGTGCTACCTATCAGGCGGTCGAATATCATGGCACCGCCGTGGAAGGGCTCTCCCTTTCCCAACGGATGACACTCTGCAACCTGGTGGCAGAGATGGGTGCCAAGACGGGTATTGTATCACCGAAAGGACTTGAGCTGCCATACCCCTTCGAAGCGACATATGCCGACCAAGACGCCGTATACGCGCGCACAATAGAGATTGACGCTTCCTCTCTCCGACCCCGGATCGCCGTTCCGGACAGTCCAGACAACGTGGACGACATTGAACGCTACCAAGGCACACGAATCACATACGCCTTCATCGGCAGCTGCACGAATGCACGGCACGACGACTTGCGCGTCGCCGCCGACATCCTACGGGGTAAGCACATCGCGAAGGGCGTACGGCTTGTGATCGCGCCTGCAAGCCGGCAGGTACTCATCGACGCACTGGCGGACGGAACGATGCAAACACTCATAGAGGCGGGAGCCACCCTCATCAACAGCGGGTGCGGGCCCTGCGTCGGCAGCCATGAAGGGGTGCCGGGAGACGAAGAAGTTGTGGTCAGCACTGCCAACCGCAACTTCAAAGGACGGATGGGGAACCCCAACGCCTCCATCTACCTGGGCAGTCCAGCGACCGTCGCAGCCTCTGCCCTGCACGGCTACCTCACAAACCCCGCATTATGATCAACGGAAGAGCACACCGCTACGGCGACAACATCGACACCGACCGCATCATCCCCGGCAAGTATACCAAGACGCTCGATATCAGCTCCTTGGCAGACCATGTCATGGAAGATCTAGACCCTCACTTTAAACAGAAATTCCGCATCGGAGACATCCTTGTCGCCGGAGATAATTTCGGCTGTGGCTCCTCCCGCGAACAGGCGCCGATAGCCCTGAAAGCAGCCGGCATCTCCTGCATCATCGCAAGGTTCTACGCCCGTATCTTCTTCCGCAATGCCATCAACATCGGCCTGCCGGTACTGGAAGTACCCAACCATGAGATCCAAGACGGCGACGCACTAGAAATAGACATGGAAAATGGCATCGTCAGAAATCTCTCACAGGGAGACCTTCATCAGAGTACCCAGCTACCGAAAGTCATGATGGACATCGTAGCGGAAGGTGGGCTCGTGCCCTACCTGAGAAAATATGGCGACTACCACATCGACTGACGCAGTAACAAAAACTCCATAACCACCACAGATGCCATGAGCCTTCCCCTGCAGGACATACGCGTGCTAGAGTTCACGCACGCCGTGATGGGTCCGACCACAGGACTCCTGCTGGCCGATATGGGTGCGGAGGTCATTCACATCGAACCGCCGCGGGGCGACGAAACACGCCGGCTTACAGGTATGGGCACAGGGTATTTTTCCTATTTCAACCGGAATAAGAAAAGCCTTGCCATCGACATAAAGCACGAAGAGGGAAGGCGCATCCTATACCAGCTCGTCGAGACCGCCGACGTCGTCGTGGAGAACTTCGGGCCCGGCACCATGGAACGGCTTGGATTCGGTTATGCGATACTAAAAGAGATCAATCCAAAGATCATCTACTGCTCGCTTAAAGGCTTCCTGCCTGGCCCCTACGAACAGCGACATGCGATGGATGAGGTAGTGCAGATGATGGGCGGACTCGCCTATATGACCGGCAGGCCCGGCGACCCCCTCCGGGCGGGTACTTCCGTGGTTGACATCACCGGCGGAATGTTCGGATACATCGGCATTCTCCTAGCTCTCTACGAGCGGCAGCGCACCGGACTCGGGAAGTTGGTCAAGGCCGCCCTCTTCGAGACCACCGCCTTCCTAATGGGCCAGCACATGGCCTACGGCGCCATCACCCAGGCACCCGTACCCCCAATGCCCTCCCGGGTGAGCGCCTGGAGCATCTACCGAATCTTCAAGACCTGCGATAACGATCTGGTCTTCATAGGCATCATCTCCGAGAAACACTGGCAGCGCTTCTGCGAGACCTTCGGATGGAACGACTGGCTCGTCGACGACAGGCTCTCCACCAACAACGCCCGCATCGACTCAAGAGATTGGTTCCTCCCAGAACTCGAATTGCGCATCGCAGGTTTCACAAAAGCTGAAATTGTGCAGCGCTGTGAAGAAGCCTCCATCCCCTTCGCGCCCATCGCGAGGACCGAAGACCTCTTCGAAGACCCGCAGCTCAACAAGGGCCGCAGCCTCCTAGAGACCCATCTGCCCGATGGCACTACGACGAAACTTCCGGCCACACCCATCGACTACGGAGGTGAGAGGACGATGCTTCGGATGGATCCGCCGCGCATCGGAGAGCACGGAAGGGAGCTGCTGCGATCAGTCAGTATCAACGATACAGATATCGACAGACTCCTCGAGTCGGGTGTCCTAGGAATCTAAAATCCTCCTACTCATGGAATCCCGATAAGGCCCATGCATCTATCTAATAACAAAACCCAATTATATGAGTAAATGGATCACCTTGATGCTTCTCCTGTTTGGAGTCACGCTGCAGGCGCAGAAACAAAAGAAGGCTATGGGACCTGCCGACATGCAGGACATGCTAACCTTGTTCGCCGGAGAGTTCGACAACCACCGGCAGGTGTACAAAGAACGAGAGGAGGGAGTCAAGGAGGTGCACGAGCACATCCATTCCGTATTCCATCCCGTCAGACTGCCGGCGGTAGGTTCGCACGTCTTCTATGTCTACCAGTACATGGACGGCGACGAGAGAAAGGTGTACCGACAGCGCATGTACTCATTCTCGCTCGACAAGGCGGAGAAAGCCATCCGGCTCGACATATTTTCCTTTAAGGTAGACTCTACATACTATTTTTCCCACAAGGACACCTCTAAACTAAGATACCTGACGATGGCAGACCTGGTCTCGACCGACGGATGTGAGGTCTACTGGAAGAGGCAAGAAGAGGCCTTCATCGGGTACATGAAAGACAGGGCCTGCAACTTCATCTCCAAGCGCAGCGGGAAGCGCATATTCATCACCGACAGTCTTCGGCTGACGAAGGACGCCATCTGGATTCGCGACGAGGCTGAGGATGAGGGTGGGAACTACGTCTTTGGGCACAAGGGCAAGATCCCGCATATGCTCGACCGATGCAGGTGGTACACCGGATGGAGCGCTATGCAGAAAGCTGAGGGTGCGGAGGGCTACGAGGTGCAGCGCAGCCTCCGCATGCATGACAAGGGAGGTAGGATCCGCATGCTAACCACCGACGGCAAGCCGACACCATATACCCTGGAACTGGCGGAGGTAAACTACGGAAAGGGCATCGACGTGCTGAAACTCGCCGTCTACGAGGAAGGTAAGTCGAAGGCAGTCGCCTACACTTGGTCGGCTCCCGGCAGTGAAAGGATTGGCATCAACCTGCGCTGGCTGGAAACGGGATTTACATGGGTCAAACAGTAAAATAACGATATGCTCTACGATTTGCTGATCAGTAACCTGGGTATCGTAAAGCCTAACAGACAAGGAGTCGAGAAGGCACATGTGGCCGTGAAGGACGGAAGAATCGCCGCCGTGGCGCCCGACCTCGACGCGGCACAAGCCGCGGAGGTCTACGATGGCGGCGGACTGCTGGCATTCCCTGGACTCGTCGACGCGCACATGCACACCGGCATCTACAACCCGCTTGCAGAGGATGCTGTCAGTGAGAGCCGAGCTGCCGCGATGGGGGGCGTGACAACCTCCCTCAACTATATCCGCACAGGAAAGTACTATCTGAATAAGTCGGGCCCATACGCCGAGTTCTTCCCAGAAGTGCTGGATATTAGCCGAGGCCGATACCATGTCGACTACGCGTATCACATCGCACCCATACAATACAGTCATATCGATGAGATCGGCATGCTCATCGATCGGTACGGGGTCACGAGCTTCAAGATCTTTATGTTTTATGGCAACTACGGACTACATGGAAAGAGCAGCAAGCAACAGGACTTCCTCATGACGCCCGACGGCGAGTACTACGACTATGCCCATTTCGAATTCATCATGCGCGGCATCAGAAAGGCCATGGACGAACGCCCCGATAAAGCCGATCATATATGCCTCGGACTCCACTGTGAAACAGCCGAGATTATGCGTGCCTATTCAGATATTGTGCAGCGGGAGGGAAAGCTCAAAGGGCTGCGCGCCTACAGCGCCGCTAGGCCCCCACACAGCGAGGGACTGGCGATCTTTATCGCATCCTACCTAGCACACGAGACTGACTGCGCAAATATCAACCTCCTACACCTTACGTCCGCCAAGGCAGTGGACGCCGCCATGATGATGCAGACCGTCTTCCCGCATATCCGCTTCAAGAGAGAGGTGACCCTCGCACACCTGATCCTTGACTACGACTGCGAGTGCGGATTGCAGGCCAAGGTGAATCCCCCCATCCGAAGTCGCGAAGACGTGGAATACCTGTGGGACCACCTCCTCGCCGGCAACATCGACTGGGTATGCAGCGACCATGCCTGCTGCAAAGCCGAATTCAAGACTGACGCCCATGAAAAGGATAACGTATGGCTTGCAAAAAGCGGATTCGGAGGAACAGAATTCTTGCTCAGCGGACTGTACACTGAAGGGCGAAAGAGAGGACTTTCGCTGAACCGCATGGCAGAACTCCTAAGCTGGAACCCGGCGCAACGCTTTGGCCTACCACATAAGGGCGATATCGCCCCTGGCTTTGACGCCGACATCGTACTGATGGATCCCGATAGTTCCTTCACGGTGGACTCCGGAGGGTCGGCCTGCATACAAAGCTACAGCGGCTTTGAAGGCTCGGTATCAGGAAGCCATAGATGCCAGTCGGCCTCCACACAAGGCTACAGCGTTTTTGAAGGCTATACTTTCAGCGGTCCTGTGAAAGCGACCTTCCTGCGAGGCGCTCTTATCTGCAAAGACGGGCAGGTGCTCGGTGAACCGCAAGGTAGTTTCTTGCACAGGCCATACTAATAGAGGAAAAGACTGCATGATATCACCCATCCAAAACCTACTCAAGACACACCGAATGAAAAAGTATTACTGCTGGGTCGTGCTGGCCTGCCTTTTTCTGATGTATATGGCCAGCAATGGCATTGCGCTGAATACGTTCAACCTCTACCTGCCGGAGTTCGCTAAAGCTTTCAAAGTGGATATTGCTAAGGCGACGGGACTGGCAGCCACTTTATATTTAGTATTGGCACTGCCGCTGCCGTTTGTGGGCCGGATGCTGGAGCGTTTCCCAGCGAGGTCTCTGATCCTGACAGGTGCCGTGGGGGCCACGGGAGCGTTGTTCTTGTTCGCAACTGCAAGGAGTTTTGAAACGGTACGTCTGTTCACCTTATTATATCCCATCTGTCTCTCGCTGGTGGGACTGCTTACCAGCATGTATGTGATCAACAACTGGTTCGTGCGGTACCGGGGACTGGCGACGGGCATTCTGCTGATGGCCAGCAGTGTGGGTCCGGCCGTCTTTGCGCCGCTGGTCGGTCAGTGGATCAAGGAGCTAGGATGGGAGACGGCAGCGTTGTACCAGGCGTTGATCTGCTCGGCGATGATCCTGATTCCGGCGTTGCTGGTTGTGAGCCATCCTTCCAAGGTGGGGACCTTTGCAGACGGTATTGAGGGCACGGTGGGCCGGCAGCCACAGTCGGACCCGATGGAGAGAAGTCGCATTTTCCGCAGCGCGGTGCGGTCGTCAGACTTCTACTTGCTGGCTTTTGTGACGGCCGCGCTTTGGTTTTCCATCGCGGGCTTCATTCAGAACCAGCGCAACTACCAAGCCGACTTACAACTGGATGTCGCGCAGAGTGGGCTGCTGCAGGGGTTATTCTTCTTCTGCGGGCTGCTCGGAAAATTGCTCTTCGGCTGGCTGGGCGATCGTTTTGAAGCCCGGCGCATCATGTTGCTGAGTGTGGCGAATATGGTGATCGGCTGTGTGTTGTTATACCTCAGCTTGGACGATAAGACGTTTATGGCTCCATGTGCAGTGGTGTTCGGCATTGGCTACAGCGGCACATTCACCATGATCCAGTTGTACATTATCAGCCTGTTCGGCGGTGCCTCCTATGGAACCATACTAGGAATTCTTTCTTTCATCGATACCCTGGCCGCTTCCATGGGTGTGGCGGTCTTGGGCAGTATGCGTAAGGCAGGCGGTAGCTATCATGGTGCTTTTGGTTGGATGATTGCCCTTACCTTGGCCTCGCTGGCAGCAACTTATTATATCAACCTTCGGGCCACCCGCAAGGGGCAGGCCAGCAATCCGGTGAGATAGCACAATCCCTATCCATGATTCAAAAAAATATCAACGCCTCTGTCATCTTTCATGCCATCAAGCTATCCGAGACCTGGAAGAAGAATGGCGAGGCCATCACGCGGCAGTATGGCATCACGGTACAGCAGTGGTTTATCCTGCTATTGCTGGCCAGCGACCCCAATATCATCTACCTGCAGGACAAGCCACAAGAGAAGCCGTTGCTGGCCAAGGAGCTAGCAGAGGCCCTGAATGTGACCCGTGCCAATATCACTAATCTGCTGAATGTACTGATGCGGAAGAAGCTGATTGTCCAGGTGACGGATGCCGAAGACCGGCGCCGCAAGCGGCTCACCCTCTCACCTGCTGGCTCCAGGCTGGTGCAGCGCATCGAGGGAGTACGCAATGAGTTTAACGACCGCCTGCTATCTAGGTTTTCCAAGACGGAGAAGGAAGGCTTCATCATATTTGTTAAGGCCTGCCTGCAGTCGATGACAAAATGACCACCGGCTAGCCGACCAGGGCTTTCATTGTTCCAGCATCAGGTCCGTTTATTTCCTCCGATAGAGGATCGGCGTGTCGTAAGGCGTCAGTTTCTTCCCGTCTTTTTCAAGCAGCTCCATCACACTCAGCCTGTCTTTTGTGAAGTGTTCGATGAGGGTAAAGCGAAGTCCACTGGGGAGTTCGTTGGGGGCACGGGTTGAGAATGATTTGTCAGCTGAATTCCAGTCGTAGACCGCTCCTTTAAAGGTGGGTGAGCGCTGCAGAGTGGTGTAGTCGAACTGGAGCGTATCGTTGTCGTTCCGGACGTCTTCCTTACGGAGGCTGGCAGGCAGCTGGAAGGCGGTGAGTCGTACTTTATCCCTCCCCTCGGGTTCAAAGAAAAACAGATAGGGTTTTCTTTCCAGCGGCTTGCCTTCGCTGAGGTAGTAGCTCTCTTCGAGGATGAAGAAACCCTGATAGCTGGGTGGGAGGTTGCGGATCTTGCCATCGGCGATGCGGTTGACGTGTACCGATAGCGGATGGGAAAGGTGGCCGGCCTTGATTTCTGCGGCGACTTGTTCGCTGTTGTCAAAATCCCCGGTGATATACGCACGGAAGGTTTCCAGGATGCGGTGGCGCTGCGCCTGCAGCGAAGGGGCGGCGACGAGGATGGCAAGGGTGAGCCAGAGGCGGGTGATGCGCATGTTTATCTGATTGATCTGTTTTACACTTTCCACCAGGGACTGGGGGTGGTATCCATCTTGGAGATCAGCACCCGCTGGCGCATGAAGCGCTGGATGGCGGAAGGCCCCATACGGGTGCCACCGATGCCGCTGAGGCGGAAGGCGTTCTTCTCTCCCTCGTGCATGACAGCCGAGAGGGCGGCATCCTGTATGCTGACGGCCCCCGCCTGCAGGTAGGTGGCGAAGGCCTTTGCCTGGTCTGTGCTTGCGCCGAAGACGGCGGCGCTGAGGCCATAGATGCTGTCGTTGGCCAGGGAGATCGCTTCTGCATCGCTACGGAAAGGCATGACGGGCATGATGGGTCCGAAGGTTTCTTCGGTCATGATGCGCATGGTATGGTCGACATTTACCAGCACGGTAGGGCGGCAGTACCAGCCTCCATTGAGGTTTTCGCAGGCCTTGGAGCCTGTCAGGATACGAGCTCCGCGCTGCACGGCATCGGCCAGGTGTTGATCGATGATGGAGGCCTGTCGCTCGAAGATGATGGGGCCTATCGGGCCGTCTGACATGTCAGGATAGGCCAGGGACAGGCGGGAGGCCTTTTCTGCCAGCAGCTGTGTGAAGGGGTCGAAAAGGCTTTCGTGGACATAGACCCGCTCGATGCTGAGGCAACTCTGCCCAGCGTTGGCTGTTGCCCCCCAGAGGATGGCGGCGGCGGCCTTTTCCGGATCTGCTCCCGGCAGCACGATGGCCGGGTCTTTGCCACCCATCTCCAGGAATACGGGGATCATGCGTTCGGCCGCGCTGGCATATATTTTCCGGCCAGTGGCCGTGCTGCCGGTGAAGCATACCAGGTCGGCCTGTCGAACGCAGTCGGCCCCCGTCTGCCCGTCTCCCTGCAGGAAGCTAAAGACACCGGCGAGGGTGGGCACGGCCTCGATGGCCAACTGCATCACTTCCGTGAACCGGGGTGTGACTTCACTCGGTTTGACCATCACGGCACAGCCTGCCAACAAGGCGGGAATCGCATCGATCAATGCCAGCAACAGAGGGAAATTCCAGGGGCTGATGACGGTGACCAGCGGATATGGTACGAGCTGTTGTTCTAAGGTGAGGAAGGGGATGGAGGAAGCTTTCTGTGAGGCAGGCTGCAATTTCTCCATGGCGTAGCGGCACCAACGCTCGATAGACGAGATGGCCAGGTCGGCTTCGAGTTCCGACTCCCACTGCCGGCCTGTGTCTTGACAGATGGCTGCCAGCAGGGAGGGTTTCCGCTCCAGCAGCCGCTCCCGCCAGACCCGAAGGGCTGCCACCCTGTCTGCCACCGGCAGGGCTGCCCAGGCCGGCTGGTGGATCCGAAGTGTCGTTGACAAAGCTTCAACATCCGATGTAGAAGGCAATCGGAAATGATAGTCATTGATACCCGTTCGAGGATTCCGGACAGGCTGGATCATTTAATGTAATGATTAAGATAAACTACGTAAATATATGTCAATCAGCATGATAAATATGTATTGATAGATGAAAATGCGAAATCGGAAAATAGACTACCCACATAGCGATTGGTTAATCAAGGGATGATGCCTAGATCTCGAAGTCGTTGGATAGCCAATGACTGTACTTGCAGGAACTGCGACCTGGAAGGCTCAGCTTGTTCGAGGGAATTGGGTGGATAGACGCGCTGTGCGTATTCATGGGCAAAGAGTTCGTTGCGTTGGCGACTGAGGAGGTTGGCCATGCCTGGGCGGGCGCGGTAAGCCCGGAGGGCCGAGATGTGCAGGGTCGCGTGGGCGGCCATGCTCTCGCCAAAGCCTGCCTCGCAGAGGCGGAGGCCCTCATAACTGACGATCTGGGAGTGGCCGTCGGTTGACTGTGCAGGGATGTCGGTGCCGGTGATACCGGCTGAATTGGCAGATACGAGGTAGGCGAGGTTTTCAGTGGCACGGGCCAGTTTGGCGATGTTTTTAGCAGATGGGAGGAGACTGCCGACCTCGCTGGTAGAATGAAGCAAGACTTCGGCGCCACGGAGTGCCAGGCAACGGACGATCTCCGGGTAGAGGATTTCCTCGCTGGCGATGCATGCCAATTGTCCAATCTCTGTACGAGCCACCGGGAACAGGGCATCGCGGCCGTACACCTCCAAGAACCGGTCGAGTACATCATGCGGTGTGGCGGTGAAGAGGCTGTTCAGCCTTCGGTACCGCAGGATCATCTCTCCAGAAGGGTTAAAGACGAAGCATACTTGAAAGAACAGCTGTGGAAAGTGGGGATCGCATTCGTAGGCATTTCCGCATAGGAAGATGCGCTGGTCCATGGCGATGCGGGCAAGGGCCTCGTATTCCTGACCTTCCGGCTGCAGACAGGCTTTGGCCTGCCAGGCCGCGACGCCTTCCCCCATGGGAAACCCGGTGAGGAAGTATTCGGGCAGCACCACCAGCCGGCAATCGGTTCCTATGAAAGCACAGGAAGCCTTAATCTGTGCCGCCACCCGGTAGATGGAGGCCATGATGCTGTGACGAGCCTCTTCCACCCCAAGTCGATTGACAGCCATGGCGGGAAGCTGCAGGGCAAGCGCCCGGTAAGGGGGAATGTCTGGCCAGTTGGATTTATCCGTCACCACAAGCTTAATTTAGGTGAATTTAGTTAACTTTATTAACTATGAATCCGTGCTGCACATCGGCACCTACCTCTTGCAATGTATCCAATTCCAAGATCATGAAACTTTCACTGGCCTGCCTGCTGCTGTTCATTGCTAACACTGGACGCTCCCAGCAAAACCTGGGGATGCCGATGCCGGGCACTGGCATCAGCGGTGTCTATGAAGTCATGGTTGGCACACTCCGGCCGGCCGAGTCGATTCACTACTTCGGCGAGTTCGGGTTCCGGGTGACCGACAGTGCCACGCTGAGCCGTGCCGAGGCGATCGCCCTCTACGGCGTACCGTCGGCGCTGAAGAGTTACCGGCTGCAAAACGGCGAGATCGACAGCCACGGTCTGCTGCGCCTCTGGGCATGGACCGAACCGATCGGACCGGGCGTGGGCTACTCGGATCCCGAGACCATCGGCAGCCGGATGGCAGTGATGAAGACGGACGACATCATCCGCCTGCATGATGTATTTCAGATGCTACGCCTCCAGCGACAGGAGAAATGGCTCTCAACGGAACCCTATTTCGACGACCCCCTGCGCATCAACGCCAACAAAGAGCTGGACTTCTATAAGCGGCCCGTGGGGGTGCGTGAGAACGCGGTCTACGGCGACGGGTTCACGCATGTCTTCTTCCAGCGCTACGGATACACCATCCCCGGCTATGGCACCGTTAACCCGGCGGCCAACCTCAAAACCAGTGAGTTCACCCACCACGACTTCTTCATCCTCGTCGATAGCATGGCGCAACTGAATTACCTGCAGACGGTACTTGGCCTCAAAATGGAGCGGGCTCCTGAGGTCGACGGCGACTGGCTAAAAGGTGCGCGAGCCGTCTTCCTCATGCCTCCCGGATACAGCCACTGGTATGTGGGATTCGTTTCGCCCAACAACATCTGCGGAAAGTTAAAATTCTTCATGCCGCGGGGCGTGAAGCCTGACCGGCAGGCACACCAGCGGCCGGGAGAACCGGGCATCACCATGCATTCCTTCTACGTGCCCGACCTCTCCGTCGTACATCGGCTGGTAGTGAGTAACCGCCTCTCCCCCACCCCTGTCCGTACGAACGAATTCGGAGAAAGATGCTTCAACTTTCGTGGCCCCGAGGGCAGCAGCTGGCAGATCATTGAAAAGCAGACGACCCGCAATGCTCCCGTGACGAAACTTGAGATACAATTCACAAAGGACTGACAAACCCTTACCATGAAGATGCGATGTTATACCCTCGCCTTACTCCTTCTGAGCGGATCTATGCAGGCTCAACCACTGGACCTGTCCAATTCTACCGACCTGCTGACCGCCTATGTGAAGGTCCGTGGCTCACTCGACCCTAAGGAAGAGACCGTCGTGTACGACGAGGGCATCATCTATGCCGTCATCCCCAACCAGCCGATACGGGCCATCTTCAAGCTCCAGATGTACAACATCGCGCGCTTCGAGCCCAACGACAGCGGCTACAGCCTGATCACGCGGGAAATGCTGGCCTACGAGGACCTGCAGACAGGCGAGATCCTGAAGGAATGGAAGAACCCCTTCACGGGCGAGACCGTAGAAGTGATACACGTATGGAACGACCCGGTGAACAGCACCAACAAGTCGGCTAGTTTCTCCATCCCCTGGACAAGGCTCGGCGATGGCCGCATCTGCATGCACATCGACGTGCCACTCTTCTACCCATCTCCGCTGAAGAAAGCCAACTGGCCCAAAGAGAGCCGGAGCGACATGTACCAGGCGGCCGAGCTCTTCCAGTTTTTCGTATCGGAGAAGGATATCAACAACCGAAAAATGAAGAGCGTGCCCTTCGACATCTCCTGGGTTCGTTTCAGCGACTTTCTACCCTGGATGAAGATGGGCGATAAGCAGGGATATCTCATGTACAGCAGCCGCGGATGGAAGGTCAAAGGCGGCTTCGAGGCCCTGCCCGCGAAAATCAAATCATTTGTACTGGCCAACCATCCGGAGTATGCGCATGCGCCAGCGCAATATAGCAGTCCCAATATGACCAGCTGGAAGTACTATAAGAAAATCATGGAAGAGCGAAAGAAATGAGGCTATAAAAAGAGCGCGCCATGCAGCAAAGACATGGGGACCCACCTTTTGTATGTTTTCTGAGCGGCTATGTTTTACGTATGATATGCTCTATGTTGAGAGGCACAAACATACCCTCCCATACAGATGATCCTACAGAGCCTGATGGACAGGTATGCCGCTACCCCAGATGCTGTTTCCATTAAAAAAAAGAAATAATAAGTCCTTAGCAACAGCGATTATCTGCACTATGCAGCTGCATTATGATTGCAACTCCGCCAGGCTGGTTTGGCCGGCTCGTCTGCTTGGGAGATCCTTGCCGCCAAAAATCCCAGACTTCGCAGCGTCTTTTATGAAAAGGAAGGCCATCTGCGTCAGCGGATCATACGGCATCTGCTGATTCCATTCGAATGCAAAAGGAACTATACCTGCAACAAAACGGAGTGCGAAATAGCCAGATGATGAGATCGGCTATTGATCGTAAAAGTCAAGGTCTTTGTGATAGGTTTCCTCTAGCTGTGTCATGGCAAAGAAGGCCAGCAGGAGTGCGGCTCCGGAGATCATCTGAGCGCTGAGGAGAAAGTTTCCGTCGAGTGCTGTTGCCAGGCGCGTGAATACGAAGGTGAGCGGTATCACCCATGCCCTGGTGAGGTTGAGAGAGGAACTGGTGACAAGGGTCCGAAGGTTTGTGCCGAACTGTTCCGCCGCAAGGGTAAAGAGCATGATGGTGAAGCCCACACTGAAGCCCATACCGATATAAAGTCCATAGTATGTTTTCAGTGAGTGCCCGCCATATAAATAGAACAGCGACAAAAAGACTCCATAGCAGACGAGAAAGGCGTAGATAGCCTTTTTACGGCTTTTCAGCCAGTGGCTCAACAGCCCACAGAAAGGGTCACCAAACGCAAAGCCCAGGAAATTGAGGGAGATGACTGTAGCTGCGACCGGCAACTCGGGCATTCCCATGCTGGAGGAGACCTCCTTGGTAAAGGTGATGAGCACGCCCGTCGCGAACCAGCCTGGCATACCCACCAGGAGGATGCAGATGAATTTCCAGAGCAGCCGTCGGTCGCGCAGCACAATGAGGAAGTCGCCCCGCCGCACCTTTCCCTCGCGCATCACATGAAAGAGCCCGCTCTCCACCATGCTGAAGCGGAGGGCCAGCAGCAGAAATCCCAGCGAAGCGCCGATGATATAACTGGTCTTCCAGGAGAAGTTGTTTGCCACGATGCCAGCGGTGACGGCTCCAAACATACCCAGTCCGCCTACCATAGCCACTGCCAGCCCACGATATCGTTTGTCTACCTGCTCCGTCACGAGCGTGATGCCAGCTCCCAGCTCGCCGGCGAGTCCTACGCCAGCGAGGAAGCGGCACCACTGATATTCCGTCAGGTTTGTCACATAAGCATTGAGGAGGGTAAAGAGGCTGTACATGAGGATGGAGCCGAAGAGCACTTTTAGGCGCCCGTACTTGTCACCTATCATACCCCAGAGGAAGCCGCCCACCAGCATGCCGAACATCTGCATGCTGAGGATACTGCCGCCGGCGGAGGTCCATTGTGCCTCCGGCACTCCCAGGTCTCTAAAGCTATCGATGCGCTCGGCGCTGAAGATGATGATATCGTACAGGTCTACAAAGAAGCCGAGTGCAGAGACAATGACGCCGATGAGTGCAGTGCGTCGGATACCTGAAGCTTGTATGGGATGACTCATGGGGATGATATCATTTTTTAAGCCAGTCGCCGATGCCATAAGGGTCGGGATGTGCCAGGCTGACATGCTCATGGCTGATCTTCCAACCATCTGCCGTTTGCAGCAATACAAAGCTTGCCCGGAAGATATTCTCAAAGCTGCGCTGGCCATGGCTGATTTCGAGCCGGATGATTCCGGACACCCAGGACATGCCGGCTACTTCGCGGCTGTAGGGACCTTCCATCCAATCAATGGCACGCAGCTGCAGCGGAGAGTTGCAGAAGTCAGACCATCCTTTGGTGATGCGGTCATAGCCCGTCGTCGTGAGCCTTGGGCCTTCCAGCACGACGTAAGTATCTGCCGACTCGTGATATTTGTCGCAAATCCCATCGACGTCCTTGTCGATGATGACCTGGTAATGGGCGTTGACGGTTTCTACGGGTGTCATCGGCGGAATACAGCATTCGTGAGCATCACATCTCGTTGATCTCATCCGCAATGCGGTGCATGGGCGTGTTATTCTCAGGCCTTGCAATGGCGTCTAGCTCCTGCTGGAAGATGCGGAGGATGCGGGCTGCATAGCGGGCATGCCAGAGCTGTCGTTCCTGGGCGGACGCTTCATCGGGCTCATAGGCTTCGATGGCGGCCCGGTCGATCAGACCTTTGGATTCGAGGAGTCGCTCGAGGGTGTCGAGGCGTTCACGCAGGACAGCTACTTCTGTAGCCACGGCCATCGCGACATTCATGATACGTTCCGTCTCGGCGCTTTCTAGGAAATACGGGCGGCCTCCCTTGCTCTTGTCGCCAGCCATGAGGATGTCGTTGACAGAGGACGCGTCTATCGGGCTGTGGTCCAACGGTCCGCCAGCATGGCTACCGCTGAGTTCTTGTGTCTTATCCATCTTGGGATATTTTTGTATTTGTCAACGTTTCCATCCGCCAAAGACGTTCCATATGGGGCTACGGCCGTAGTCTTCTGCGACTTTCCCGTCCTCTTTTTTTGGGTCGAGGTCGTTCACCGCTTTCACGCCTATCTGCATGAACTCCTCCCGGGGCACGCCGGCTTCCTCCATCAGGTCTTGAGGCTGCAGATCGTGCATGTGCCCCCAGTAGGGCTCTGCGTTGTAATACGCATCCCAGTCGCGCATAAACTGCTCATAGAGACTCATCTCTGGGGTATACTGCGGCTGTTCGATGTGGAGGGTAATCCCTCCGGGTGTCAAGACACGCCTGATCTCTTGCATGATGCGGTGGATGGCCTTGCCACCGGTCTCGTGGAGGAACATGGTCGTCTGCACCCAGTCGAACCCTGCGTCTTCGAATTCAGGCATCGAAGCGGCATCTGCCTGTATGAAGGTTACGTTGTGCACACCCAGTGCCTTTGCCCTGGCCGCACCGTAGCGGAGCATTGGTGCACCTGCGTCGATGGCTGTCACCTGTGCCGCTGGAAAAGCCTGCGCGATGGGAAGTGCGTTATGCCCAAGTCCGCAGCCGATATCGAGGATGCGCTTCGGATGAAAGTCGGGATAGGTCTCCTTTACCCATTTGGCGATGGCCTGTCCGCCGCCGTCGGTGAGGCTGCCGAGCATGCCGCCGCTGGTGACGAAGAGGCCGCTGTCATAGTTGGCTGCATTGGCCACGTCGCCTTGGAAGTATTCGGTATGGTAGCTGCCGGGCATGAGGTGATTGTCGACATGCCGCAGGTAGGGCGGCACGGTAAAGCCCTCTTTGAGTTCCAGGTTCTGCGGGCCCTTGCTGAGCTGCTCACAGACCTTCCCGGCCAGCTCAGCGGCCTGACGCAGGACAGCTGCCCGTCCATTCTGCTGGCGCATCTCCATGGTAGACCTTCGCAAGGCACCCCACGCCTGGTAGACGGGATCTTTCGACATATAGTCTTGCAGTTCATGGCGGTCCTGGAAGTCGCGGCCATGCTTCTCCTGAAACGATGGCCTGACGCGGTTCTCGAAGGCGATGCGGTTGCCGGGGGCCATGACGGTGCTGACGAAGCGGTTTAGGTTGGAGAGGAAGTTGTAGCGGGCGCGCTCGTCGTGACTGAATGTCGGGAACACTTCATGTCGGCGGAGCTTTGTCCAAACAGGTGGCAGTTGGTAGGAGGACATGGGCATTTAGATTTATATCCGTTCGATAGATGATGGCAAGGTACGCAATGTCGTTCAGCGATGCCGTAGCTAGAGGTAGCCGGCGTTGGCATCGGCGGCATGAAGGGAAGGGTCTCTGGCTGTGGCGGGTCCATAGCCGCCGCCTCCGGGGAGCACCATCACCAGTTCTTCTCCAGGCAGAAGTCTGTCTAGTCCTTTGGGGGGGGTATGCCGGATGGCTCCCTGTGCATCGACAATATGCAGGCTGCCGGACGCACCTTCCCCGCCGCCGAAGAGGCCATAGGCGCGATGGCGAAGCTTCTCGGTGACATTGGATATCTGGATGGGCTCGCGTCCGATGTTGCGGTAGGAGAATGCCTGCCCGAGTCCGCCTCGGTAGCGACCTTCCCCCCCACTGCCGGGCACCAGGCTTTTGCGTGTGACGAGCACGGGGCAGTCGTTCTCGAAGACTTCTATGGGCAGGTTGGCCACGTTGGTAGGAAAGCAGAGGGTATGCGGTCCATCCCTGTCTGGCCGGGCGCCGTAGCCACCGGCGAGGAAGAGGTATTCGACGAACTCCTGCCCGTCCTCCCTCCGTCCGCTGAGGACCATGACCCATACAGCCGCACCACAGTCAGCCTGCACCTTGTCTGGCAGCGCCTTCGACAGCGCCATCATCACGGGCGCATGCAGGAGGTTTCCGGTCACGTTGCGAGCCCCGAGCGGTGCGGGCTTGCGGGCATTGAGCAGGCTGCCTTCGGGTGCTTGGACGGTGATAGGAAGGAAGGAGCCCTCGTTGTTGGGCACATCGGGACTAAAGACGCATTTGATGGGATAGGCCGTGTAGGCAAAAACGTAGTTGAGTACGGCGTTGATCGCCAGGCTATGCTGCGGCGAGGTACCGGTATAGTCAACATGGACGGAATCCCCGCAAATTTCAAGTCGGCAGTGGAAGGTCACCGGCTCTTCGAGGCCATCGCCATCGGCGTGGTATTCGGAGGTATATACTCCGTCCGGTGCTTGTCGGATCGCGTCGCGCATGGCCTTCTCAGACACTTTTATGATCTGCTGTGCCAGGGGATCGATGGCATCGAGGTGGTGTTCTTGCATGAGCCGGTGCAAGGATCGCAGGCCTTGGTCGTTGGCAGCCACCTGGGCGAAGATGTCTCCGACCGTCTGGTCGGCAGCCCGGACATTGGCGCGGATGAGTTCGAGCAGTGCCGTGTTCTCTTGTCCCTGCTCGTAGAGACGCATCGGTGGGATGTGCAGCCCTTCTCCATAGTAATCTTTTGCACCAGCGCCCCAGAGGCTGCCTCCGATGTCGGGAGAGTGTGCGATGCAGCCAATGAAGCCGATGAGTGGATCATGGTCGCCAGGACCGAAGATGGGCGTGACGATGCCGATGTCTGGCTTATGCCCGGCGCAGAGCCATGGGTCATTGGTGATGACGACATCTCCCCGTTGCCACTGGCCATGCGGGAAGTAGTCGCGCAGTAGGGCTTTCATGAGGAAGGGCAGCACGCCCAGAAAGCTGGGGACGCTGACGCTGCTCTGTGCCACGGAGCGCCCCTGCGTGTCCATCAGGACGACGGCGAAGTCTGCACTCTCGCGGGTGACGGTCGAGAAGGAGGTGCGTTGCAACGTCGTACCTGCCTCGTCGACGATCGACACGAGCCTGGCCCAGAGGACGGAGAGTTCTATGGCGTCGAAGCGCTTCATGCGGGCTTGAGCATTTCGATGAGGATGTTGCGGGCCGTATCGACTTGTACACGGCTATCGGGACCTACGACCGTGGTGGACTCGTTCTCTTCGATGATGCAGGGGCCAGGCAGGTGCATGCCGGGTGGGATGGCATAGCGGTCGTAGACGGGGGTCTGTATCCATCCGGCGCCGAACCATACGGGGCGAGTTCCTTTAAGTGTGTGGGCGGCTGCCTGTGACCTTACTTCCTGGGCTTCTGGCCTAGGCACGGGGCCGCTGACGAGCACGCGCCAGGTGACCGCCTCGACAGGCATGCCAGGGATGGTGCGTCCATATCGAAGTCGGTATTCTGCTGCAAAGTTTGTCAGAATCTGTGGCAGGGCCTCTGCGCTTAGCGGGCCTGTAGGGATGCGGACGTTGATCTCATGTCCTTGCCCGAGGTAGCGCATGTCAGCCACGCGTCTGACCTGCAGGTCGGTCGCTGTCAGGCCCGACGACAGTACGAAGTCCGAGGCTTTCCGCTCCATCGACTGCAGCATGTCGTTGATATGAACCCAGTCGGCCCGGTCGATGCGGCAGAGATAGCTGGCAATTTCTTCACTGGCAACGGGACTCACGAGGAACCCTCTTGCGCTGAGGACGCCCGCCCCCCCGGGGATGAGGAGCCGAGGGGCGTGCATGAGCCTTGCCACCTGGAAGGCATGGACGGGCCCGGCCCCGCCGAAGGCGAGCAGGTCGAAGCTGCGGGGGTCCAGTCCTTTTTCGAGGATATGCACGCGGGCGGCATTGGCCATGTTCTCATTGACGATGCGATGGATACCCCAGGCGGCTTCTTCGACGCTGATGCCCAAGGGGTCGGCTATACGTGTCTTCATGGCTTCGATGGCTGCGGCGCGGTCGAGTTTCATGGTGCCGCCCAGGAAGTAGTCGGCGTTGAGGAAGCCAAGGATAAGGTCTGCGTCGGTGACGGTAGTCTCTTTGCCACCGCGGCCATAGCAGGCCGGGCCGGGTATGGAAGAGGCGCTGTCGGGCCCGACTGTCAGCAAGCCGAGGGCGTTGAGGCGCGCGATGCTGCCGCCGCCCGCCCCGATTTCAATCATATCGATGACGGGTATGCGTACGGGCAGGCCAGAGCCTTTTTTGAAGCGGCGTTCGCGGGCAGCCTCGAAGTGGTGGGTGATCTCCGGCTCTTGGGCCCGTACGAGGGATGCCTTAGCGGTGGTACCACCCATGTCGAAGGCTAGGATATTCGGGAGGCCTGTGTCGCGACTGATGGCGACGGCGGCCATGGTGCCGCCGGCAGGGCCGCTCTCCAATAGCTGTATGGGTGTGCGGGCTGCCCCTGTGAGGGTGGTGAGCCGACCGCTGGAGACCATGATATGGATGATGCCAGAATATCCAAGGGTTGACAGTGTCTTCTCCAGTTCGAGCAGATAGCGAGACGTCAGCGGCTGTACATACGCATTCATCGCCACGGCCGAGCTGCGCTCATATTCGCGGATCTCTGGCATCGTCTCACAGGAGAGGCTTACGTGGAGGTGCGGGAGGTGTGTCTGCAGATACTGCCCGACCTGCTGCTCATGGCTGGGGTTGGCAAAGGAGTGCAGGAGGCAGACAGCGACCGCTTCCACTCCGCTTTCTGTAAGCCTTTGGCAGAGCACTTTGAGTGACGATTCCTCGAGCTCCTCGCGGACCTGCCCTTCCCGGTCGACCCTACCGCTGATGCCTATACGAAGTTCCCGGGGCACCAGGGGTTTGGGCATGTCGATGAACAGGTCGTAGATGTCGTACCGCATCTCACGGCCGATCTCGAGGACGTCTTCGAAGCCGCGGTTGGTGACCAAGGCGGTGCGGGCGCCTTTGCGCTCGATGACGGCATTGGTGACCCAGGTGGTGCCATGCACAAGGGTGCGCACTGCAGAGAGGGGCACGCCATGGGCCTGCATGAGGGTCTGCACCCCTTCTAGGATGCCGGGGGTGGGGTCTGGATAGGTGGTGAGCGTCTTGCCATAGCGCCAGAGGCCGGAGGCTTCATCCAGCAACACCAGGTCGGTGAAGGTACCTCCTATATCGATCCCAAGTCTCATGGTTGCGGCGCCGTCTGCAGCATGGTTCAATGATATTCTTCTCCTCCACTGACGTTGAGTGCCTCGCCTGTGATGTAGGAGGCTTCGTCGCTGCAGAGAAAGGCCACAGCCTTGGCAATGTCGTTGGTGAGGCCTGTCCTTCCGAGCGGATTCCTGTCTACGATGCCTTTGAGGTAGGTGTCGTAGTCGAGTCCCAGCTTCTCGCTGAAGAACTTGTTCTGCCAGTCGCCCAGCCCGGTGGTGATGTGGTTGGGACAGACGGCATTGACGCGGATGCCATGGCGGCCGAGTTCCACCGCATTGCTACGGGTGAGGCCGACAAGGCCGTGCTTACTGGCTGTATAGGCTGCGGCAAAGGGGAAGCCGCTCTTGGCAGCTTGTGAGGCGATGTTGACGATGCTGCCGCCGCCCTGCTCTTGCATGCGGATGGCGGCGTGCTTACTGCAAAGGAAGGCGCCTTTGAGGTTCACGTCTAGGACGGCATCCCAGCTGCTCTCGCGGAACTCGGTAAACGCCTCCATGAGGTAGCCGACGCCGGCGTTATTGACGAGGATGTCGATGCGGCCGAAGGCTTTGACGGCAGCAGCGATAAGGGCTTCACATTCCGCCTCCCTGCGCACATCGCAGGGTACGGCGATGGCTTCGGTGCCGGCTTGGCGACAAGCGGCTGCGATGGACTCCATCTCATCGGTCGCACCGATATGTGCAGCTGCAAACTCCTGGCCGAGGGGGCGCCCGATGTCGGTGATTACGACACGGCATCCTTCCGCTGCCAGCCGCAAGGCGATCGATGCGCCGATGCCTGAATGCCGTCCGCTGCCGGTGACGACGGCCACTTTCCCTTGTAGTCCGTACATGGTCAGAGTGCGTTTGCGACGATGAACTGAGGCGCGTCAGCGAAGCCGCTGAAGACTTTGGCTCCTTCCTGCACTGCTTCGGTCGAGACATCGGAGAAGAAGGCATCCATGTCCTTCACCTCTATGATCTCGCAGTAGCGGTACGGCGAGGGTGTGTCTGAGCCGAGTAGGTTGCCCATCCGCAAGACGCGGAATTCGGCGACGGAAGGCAGGGAGCGGACGGTGGGGATATCCTTCTCCTTTGCCCATTGCTCATAGTCCTCCCAGGATACGCCGGGCTGGAGGTTGTAAAGAACGACGATGGTAGTCATGACAGGAGTTTTTGGAAGTGTAGGTGCTCAGGCTTGCCGATCCTTCAGAAATGCCTTGGCGCTCTGGGAGAGCAGTCCTTGCACGCTGTTGAGCAGCAGGGTCGCTCCTTTGGCTGCCAGTGCCTGTGCCTGTTCGGCGGTGGCAGCGACCGTGCCAAAAGCTTTGCCGGCGGAGCATACGATATCCATCGCCCGGTCGATGGCGGCTGCCACGGCTGGATGGCTTGGTCCGTCGAGGAAGCCCATGCTCAGGGCCAGGTCGCGCGGGCCCAAGATGAAGCCGTCAACGTCTTCGATGCGTAGCATGTCGGGGAGGTTTGACAGGCAGGCTTCTGTCTCTATCATAGGCAGCACCAAGGTCTGCTCGTTGGCGTATGCGACATAGGCTGCCTGGCTGTGGCGTCCTGACATGTAGTCGGCCGCGCGGACGGGCCCCAGCCCGCGCTTGCCCATGGGTGGGTATTTGACGGCAGCGACCAGCCGGCGGCAATCGTCTGGCGTGTCGGTGCCGGGCATCATAACCCCCATCACGCCGGCATCTAAGAACTGAAGGATGAGCTTCTCTTCGTTAGACCGGATGCGTGCCAGTGGAGTGATGCCGGAGGCTTCGCAGGCGCGAACCATGTGGATGGCTTCTGAAGGCGTGATGGCGCCATGCTCTCCGTCGATGATGTAGAAGTCGAGTCCGCTGAAGCCGGCATATTCGCAAATGACAGGATCGGTAGTGGGTGATATCACTCCGTAGGAGGCCTTTTGGTCGAGGATCCTCTTTCTGAGCCTGTTCTCAAGCATAGGGAGGGTTTATTGGGATTGGCATGTGTTAGCGCAGCGTAGCGACGCTGCCATCGGAGATGCGCTGACGGATAAAGTTCATCAGTCCGCCCGCAGCTGCCACTTCTGCGACGAAGGGTGCTTGCGGGACACTCTGAAATCGGGTGCCGCGGGTGCGGTTCTCGATGGTGCCGGTGGCAGGATCGTAGGCGAGTTCATCGCCTGTCTCGCAGTGCAGGTTCATATCCTTACAGGTGATGAAGGGGAGGCCATAGTTGATGGCATTGCGGAATTGCAGCCTGGCAAAGGAGGTGGCGAAAACGGCCTGGATGCCGGCGCCCATCAGGCCTGTGATGCAATGCTCGATGCTCTTGCCGCCGCCGGCGAAGTTATGTCCGGCCACGATGAAGGTATAGCCCATGTTTTTGAAGCCATCTTCGCGATTGAAGGCCTCGTCGACGCCCGCCATCACCCATTTCGCATTTTCTGCGGGGTCGACAGGGGCCGTCCAGAAACGCTGCAGGATCATGTCGAACGACATCACATAGCCTTTAGCTACCCAGGCCTTACCGATGATAGACTGCATAGAGTTGTATGTTTTGTAGGATTGGCAGGAGGAGGGTTATGTCCAGTCGTCAGACCGCGGATCGGTGATCACGCCGGTGATACAGGAGGCGGCGACGACGGCGGGGCTGGTGAGATAAATCTGGGCGTGGCGGCTCCCCATACGCCCTTTCATATTGCGGTTGCCTGCGCTGAGGATGACATCCCCATCACCTGCGACGCCGGTATGGATACCGGCGCAGGGGCCACAGCTGGAAGTCTCAAAGGCAGCGCCTGCAGCTACGAGGGCCTCCACGTATCCTTCTCTGAGGCATTCGAGGTAGACGTCGGTGCTGGCGGGGATGCATAGCAGGTTAACACCTCGGCGTACCTGGCGGCCGCGCAAGATCGAGGCCATGATGGCGAAGTCTTCGGTGCGTCCGTTGGTACAGGTGCCGACGAATGCTTTATTGAAAGGGGTGCCGGCAAGGGCTTCGACAGGCGCTGTGTCATCGAGTTTGTCAGGCCGGCTGAGCATGGGCCCAAGGTTGGTCACATCCACCTCATACACGGCATCATAGGGCGCATCGGCGTCGCTGGCCAGTGGCGACCAGACATCCTCGGTACGTCCGCTAAGGTAGGCCTGCGTGATGGCGTCGGGGGATATAATGCCGTTTTTAGCGCCTAGGTCGACGGTCATATTACAGAGCGTCATGCGGCCGGCCATGCCCAGGGCTTCGATGGCGGGGCCACCAAACTCGAGGGTCTTATAGATGAGGTGCCCGTTCCAATGCATCATGCCCATGATGTGCAGGCTGAGGTCTTTGGCCATGACCCATGGCTGCCAGGTGCCGGTGACATGGAAGCGGACGGATTCCGGCACCCGAAACCAGAGCTTTCCGGTGGCCATAGCCACGGCAGCATCACTCACGCCGACGGCGTTGCCGACGGCTCCGACGGCACCATAGGTATTGGCATGCGAGTCGGTCCCGATGGATATCCGCCCGGGCAGGACATGCCCTTGCTCGACCATGAGCTGATGGGCGATTCCCTGGCGACCGAGGTCGTAAAAATGCGGGATCTCATAGCGATGCACCACGTCGCGCCACTCGTTGAGCATGGTGGCGAACTCAGGCGTGGGCGGCGGCACGAGGTGGTCGCTCACACAGATCACCCGATTTTTGTCGAACAGCTGTTTGGCTCCCAGGCTTTCGAAGGCCCGGAAAGTCTGCTTGCCGAGGTAGTCCATAGTCATCACGGTATGAATGTCGGCCCATACGAGCTGGCCGGGCACGACAGATTCCCTCCCGCTGTTGGAGGCCATGATTTTCTCAGTGATCGTCATTCCCATGGCAGGGTCATTTCAGTAGGCATGTGCAGGAAATAATGTTAATGATCTGATCTCGACGGACTGGTGGTGCGGAGCGATGGCAGCTGCTCCCAGAAGGCTGGATCGATGTCTTCCATGGTCTTGACCCGGCGCTCTTCGATCATGGTGATGCCTTGAAATTCGTCTCCTTGCGTCCAGCGCCAGTTTCGTATGCGGTGGGAGCCGTCGCCAATGAGGTCGATCATTTCAAACAGTTTCGAGCCGGGCCGGTTCTTATAGGTCCATACAAGACAAATGGAGTCGTGTGTCTCCCAGGAACGTCCGCTGATGCGGGGGTTCTCGAAGACGAGTTCGCCATTGGCATCGAAGCTGGTGATGCCAAAGTCGTGGCATTCCCGGTGGCCGTCGTCCCAGAAATACTCATTGACCTGATGATAGTGGTTGCCGTCCAACATCCTGATGGTAAGGCGGCTCTTCCACTGGTCTGTCCGATGGCCGGCGGCATCTATCCTCGTGTAGACCCCCTCCCACACGCCTGTGTGCCGGGGGAAAAGCCTGAGTTCCATAACACTGGGTTTGTGCTAAAATTAGTTAATTCCCTTAACCATCCAAAAATATCGATGCCGTAAATGTGTGTAGATTTTTTTCGTTAGTTAATATAATTAACCATAAATTTACCCTAACCAAAACAAAACTGTTATGCTCAATATCGCATCCGGGAGGGCCATGGCGGTATGCCTTGCACTTCTGATCTCAGCCTCTGCGTGGGCACAGGTGGCGGTCACCGGCCGCATCACCGATGGCTCTGGGAAGGGATTGGCAGGCGCTACCATATCGGAGAAGGGTGGGAAGGCCACCGTGGTATCAGACAATGCAGGGGGCTTCCGCATCAGTGTCAGCACGGCCAAGTCCGTCCTAGTCATTAGCTATGTCGGCTTCCAACGGAAGGAATACACGCTGGGGTCTGCTATGGACGTTACGATCGAGCTAACGGAAGACATGTCGGAACTGGGCCAGGTGACGGTGACGGCAAGTCGCCAGCCCGTCAGAAAGCTCGAAGCCACCCAAGCCGTAGAGATCATCGGCTCCCGAGCGCTGAAAGCCATCAAGCCTGAAGGCATCGCAGAAGCGGTCGCAGCTGTGCCGGGCCTTTATGTGAACACCTCGCAGGGTCGCCGTGGCGGAGTGGTGACGCGCGGCTTCCCGGACGGAGGCAACCCACTGGGTGGCCTGGACTATACCGCCATTCTGATCGACGGACTACCATCGTTCGGTACGACCGGCCGTCTGCCGGAAGCAGGCTTCGGCTTCGACGCCAACGTCGACCGGGTAGAAGTCGTACGGGGCAGTACCGCCACCCTCTTTGGAAGGGCCTCGGCGGCAGGAGCCATCAACGTCATCTCCAAGACGGGCGGCACCGAGCTGGGTGGGATGGTGAAGATCACCAACTACAACAACGTCTTCGACCTGGGCGACGACAACTTCAACTATCGCCTCGATTTCAACCTCAACGGCCCGCTGAACAAGAGCAAGACGCTGCGGCTCAACCTAGGTGGCTGGTTTATGGACGACCGAGGCTATAAAAACACTGGCTTCAACGACAACGGCTATCAGATCCGGGGCAACCTTGACTATCTCATCCCGAAAGATAAAGGGCGTATCCGCCTCTATTTCTTGCGGGCCGACTACGTCTTCCAGAACCTGACAGACATCCCCGGGGATGTCAAGCAGATGCGGACCGCCGCCCCCTATAAACCCTGGCAGACGCTGCAGAACTTCGACAGGCTCTACGACCTCAACTATACCGTCTATGAGTCCGGCGCCGGATATCCCGCCCGCCGCGTACGCGTCAACGGCAACGACAGCGTGTACCGGAACATCCGACAGTCGATGAATAACAACAGCTATGGCGACAACTTCCATGTCGGCACGACCATGTCGTTCAAACTCGGTGCCGGCTTCGACGTAGAAGAAAAGTTCCGTCTGCAGAAACTCAACAGCGGCACGAAATACACCTTTGCCCTGCCAACGTTTTACCGCGACAACAGCGTCAGCCGCCTGCTGCTGGACGGTGATGCAGCCGACCGCGACATCATGAATGAATTACGTCTGCGCAAGCGCATCCAAGGTTCCCGCTCTGTACACAACCTCGTACTGGGAAATTTCTTCTCCACCGTCGACCTGAACCCGACGACCTACAGCTTCCTTCATGTCATGAACCCTATGAGCCCGGTAACCATGGGCTGGGCACCACTGGCACCGCCCTTCGTGAACGTGCCCTGGTCGGGGACGCTTGCCTACCCCAGAGGCTCCATCACACGCCGAGCGAACTACACCGAGCAGGTGACTTCGATCTTCGGAGGTGATGAGATGAAATTCAATGATAAGCTCACCATCAACGTTGGCATGCGGTACGACTGGGTGAAGATTGACATGCAAGAGACCAAGCGCCCCTACGACACAGCCCTCTACCGCAATGTCTCCCATAAGGACTGGTCGGCCTCCCTGGGCTTCAACTACCTCCTCAGTCCGGGCTCTGCCATCTACGGTTCGCTCAACCGTGCCTTCCGCGCACCAGACTATACAGCCTACACCTCGCTGGAGTACATATCTATGACGAATCGCACCCTGCTGCGTGCTCCCAGGGGCATCAACAAGAACGAAGTGGTGGTGAATACAGAGCTGGGCTATCGCACAACGATCGGTCAGATCACTCTCGATGCGGCCGCCTTCCACACCAAGATCAACAATCGCCTGGCTAGCATCTTTGAAAACGGCATCGTCGTCTCGAAACCCTTCGGCAGCAACCGCATCTACGGCGGTGAATTCTCCTTCACCTACCTGCCTGACTGGTTTAAGGGCTTCATGCTGCGTTCCAACCTGACACTGCAGCGCGCCCAATTCACCGAATTCCTTATCCCCGTCGGTAGGGGCGGCGTCCTGAGCCTACCCACGACCGCCCTCAACGTCAACCCCTCGGGCCAGCTATTCGGGAATGTCTTGAAACAAGAAGGCACCAACTATTCGATAGATGTCAAAGGAAAGCAACTGCCCGGCGTACCCGCACGAATCTTCAACCTCAGCGCCAACTATATGGGCGATCATTTTGGGTTTGACTACTCAGTCAACGTCAACGCCAAGCGCTATGCCGACCCCACGCAGGTCATCGCCTATCCTAACCTGGTCATCATGAATGCAGGTGCCTTCTGGCGGGTGAAGGCCAAGGGCGGTATCGACATGCGCGTTGGCCTCCAGGCAAAGAATCTTCAGAATAACCAGGTGATACAGAACATCGCAGGCCTTAGTGCCAGCGACCTGGCCCTTGGGCAGACACAGGCCACTCCATCCTGGACCACCGGCACAAACAATATCTGGGCACAGAGTTATATTCAACTGCCCAGAAGGTGGCTGTTTTATGTAGAGTTCAACTTCTAACAGTTTTGCTATCAAAGACACCCCAGAAGCCCCCAAGACCGGGGGCTTCTGTATTTTCACCCTATGATCTATGCAACATCTTCCGGCAGCACTAGGAGCAACGTCTGTTACAGCAGCCTCCTGGTGTTGGCTACCCTGCTGCCATCCCGGTCTGCGGCACAGTCAGATGCGCTGCAAGTAGATAACGATGCCTGGCATGCCCGTCGGCTGCAGGCACTTCGGGCGGAAGACGGCTGGCTGAACCTTGCAGGGTTATTCTGGCTGCAGGAAGGTGCCAACACCTTCGGCAGCGGCAAGGACAACAACCTGTCATTCCCCACGGGTCAGCTCCCCAGCCAGGCAGGGACGCTGGTCAGAGAAGGATTTCGGGTGACCCTGCATTTGCCAGAAGGCTCCCCCGTACGGGTCGATGGGATGCATGAAACATCAGCTATAGTCTTTGACACGGGCGCAAGCCATATCCCTATCTTGTCGTGCGGGTCTCTGCGATGGAGCATCCTTCGGCGCTCAGAGCGCCTCGGAATACGGCTGCGAGACCTGGAGCATCCGGCACTCCTTTCCTTTACAGGGGTTGAGCGGTTTGCGGTAAATGCCCAATGGGTTGTGCCTGCCAAGCTACTTCCACATCCGGTGCCTAAGAACATCCCTATCACGAATATTTTGGGACAGACGAACCTACTGCCCTCCCCGGGGCAGCTAACCTTTTCCAGGCAAGGCAAGGTTTATACGCTGGACGTGCTTGAAGAAGGAGAAGAGCTCTTTATTCTCTTCGGAGATGCCAGCAATGGGGCGGGCAGCTATGTCTCCGGACGATTTCTGTACGCCCCGAAGCCAGGGCCAGATGGTCTTGTACTGCTCGACTTCAACCGTGCCATCAACCCGCCCTGTGCCTTTACGCCATTTGCCACCTGTCATCTACCGCCACCACAAAACCGGCTGCCGATGGCTGTGACAGCAGGGGAAAAGGACGTGCACGGAAGTCACTAGTTATTGTTATTCCGCCACCAGCTCATCGGCAAAGATCTAGGGAGGCTTTTCTCTACCCGGGTGACCCTTCTGACAGCCTTCGCGCCCTTAGCCGTCACGCGGATGTAGCGGAGCTGGATGACGCTTTTCCCGGCTGGACGGACGGAGAGGTCAATACGCGAGATGTCGTGGATGACGATTCGGAACGAGTCGGCCGTATTCCGACAGACCATTTCGTCGGGGGCTAACGGCCGATTACGGCCTGGATGCGCACGTCTGTACCAACTCGTTAGAAATATATTCCCCAGGCCTTCACACGCGGTGTGATCTGCAGCGCAGGCATCGGCACTTTGAGGTAGTTGAGCCGCTTTAGGGTCAGCCTCCAGAAGGGTTTCTTGGGTTTAAAAAGCCGTACCAAGTCGATGTCAGGTGCGAGGTACAGCTCTGGCTTGCCGCCGGTGCCAGGGTCGGCAGGGTTGGTATTCCAGCTGTTGGCATCGATGCCCCAGCCGATAGAGAGGTTCAGCCAGTCGGGCACCCAGGGTTCCTTTTCTCCGAGTAGATAGCGAAGGTTGGTAGAGAGCCAATAGGTCTGGTTGATATAGTCGTCGATGTGAAAGGCTGGCACTGAGAGGATGATACCTGCACGGGCATCGAAATACTTTTGGCTTCGCTGCCAGTAGCTGAACTTCAGGTCTGTATGTTTCATGAAGCTGGACTTTTGCTTCATCATAGGCATGAGTGCTCCTGCAGCTCCGGTGGTGATGTCGAGCACACTGAAGCCATAGGTGGGTGAGAACCCGTCTTTGACTTCGATGATGGCCTGCAGTCCAGTGGACATGCCAAAGGCCCACCAGACGCTCTTTTTTTCTGTCATACCGATCCACCGGCAGGCATCGACATAGGCATCGGCGGTCATGAGGCCGCCCATGACATGTCCCATCTTGTCGAGGTTGTTGGCGTATCGGAGGTCGCGGTTGAAGTCGAAGTGAAAGCGTTGTGTTTCTCCCCGCCACCATACCTGGTGGAAATAGGCGTAGAGTCCTCCAATGGCGGCGACAGATGTACCACCGATCATCAGGGCTTTCCCGCGGTCGATCTTCTGCTGGGCGGCAGCAGGCTGGCAGAGGACCATGCCGCAGAGCAGCATCCAATGCCATGGAAGGTGAAGCCAAGCGAGTGGGGTGTGCATCGTGATTGACAAGAATTGGCAAAGTACGAATCGGCTTGAAACGGAACTACGAGGAGGTGTTGAGTCCCGATGCGCGCGGCCTGGCCTCCGGGTTTTTGAAGCAGGATTCGAGAATGGAAAAAGGATTTGAGAAGTAGCGTCTATTTTTTGCAATAGTTGGCAGGTCAACGATGCTTCCAGGCGTGGCACCCGGGACGGTGCCAAGCGGATTCCCTTTTATGTGGCAGATATAAGGAATCTGCTTCTTTGATACAGCAGGACTAGAAATTCCTTTCTTTCGCGCAGAAATCCTAACCCCATGATTTTTGAAGTTATGTTGACTATTCACCACCTGCCAAATGGGGCATCAGAAAATTGAGGGGACTAACCGATCCGTCACATATCAAATTGTAACGCTAAGGTCTTTTTTTGAATTCATATGTAATGGTGCGCTCCAATGCCTCTTCCATGGTCACTGG
>VGFQ01000017.1 GCA_016868815.1 Bacteroidota bacterium | reverse complement strand
CCCATCCATTTAGACGACCGGTCAGCTTCACGCCGATCAGTTTGGGCATCTTGAGTTCCCAGGGAAGCCCCGCCATCACATCCACCGCATCTGCCCCTCCGACGCCTACGGCTACCATGCCGAGACCCCCTGCATTGGGCGTATGGGAGTCCGTGCCAATCATCATACCTCCCGGGAAGGCATAATTTTCGAGGACGACCTGGTGGATGATGCCGGCACCGGGCTTCCAAAAGCCGATGCCGTATTTATTTGAGATGGAGGCCAGAAAGTCATATACCTCCCGGTTGCTGTCCATTGCCGTGGCGAGGTCTTCCTCGGCCCCCGACTTAGCCTGTATCAAATGGTCGCAGTGCACTGTGGAAGGCACGGCTACCTTCTCCCGTCCACAGGTCATAAACTGCAACAACGCCATCTGTGCTGTCGCATCCTGCATGGCCACCCGGTCTGGAGCAAAGTCTACATAGTCAACTCCCCGCTGATATGCCCTTTCCGTTGGCCCTGAGAGATGGCTATAGAGGATTTTTTCCGCCAGCGTCAGAGGCCTGCCCAGTAAGCTTCTGGCAGCCTTTACCTGAGTAGGTATCTTTTCGTACAGGGCTCGTATCAATTCCAGGTCGAAGATCATATGAGAGAGTTCGATGGTGTAGGCCTCAAAACATTTTTCAAAAAAAGGACTGCTGGTCGCTGAGAGGACTCTGAAAAGGAGCATTTTCAGAGTCGCAAAAATAAGACTTTCACTTCCGGCTGCCAACAGAATCGAGATATCCCCAATTTGAATTAATTTCGATATATGGAAGCAATTCGGAGTTTCATCGAGTGGCAGTTATTCGGAGTCTGTACTTGGATCGGGAACTACTTGAGCATCTCCACCGTGACCATCCGGAAATACTTTATCTATGCCTCCTGCCTGACTTTTGGCTCCCCAGTCATCCTCTACCTCATCATGGCCTTTTGGATGAATGTCAGGCAGTATATCCTGAACGCTCGAAGGAATCCATTCCGCTACCTCTAATGTTCGGGGTACCCTCTTGTCCGGTCTGTACACTAGCGGGTTGACGCAAGTTGCCTCTCGATCTATGCTGAGGTGTTTGTCCGCAGTGGCCGGTATGCCATAGGCTCTACTGCCATCTGCCGTCTTTATAAACTTTGTCTATTCGTCATCCTTGCGCTGACACTTAACCTGCTGCAGCGACTGTTAGCCGAGCAACGATAAATCTCGACCGCCTGACCTATCTGCTTGACTCTCTATCGAAACTACAACCCCGTAAAATATACAAGGGGATTGGGATCACAGCATACCTAGCGGTCATCCTAAGGGCGACGGCCAAGCGCAATGTCTGTGCACACCAGAATTTCTATGAAAAGGCGGATCTATATAGAGATCGGCTACAGGGATGTGAGGGCATGAGCTATCTGGCATCTGGCCACGGTGGGATTTCCGACCTGAACGGATGCTCATTTTTCACCCGTTGTTCATTCCAGACTTCTCCTATTTTAGGTTTTAGAACAATGCATATCACAACAAAGCATATTAACACATATCCTGTGACACAACGCTTGCACAGAAATCAATGATTTTGAGATCTGCCTCGTCCTGCAAATAGCTGCTTCAAAAAAGTATCCATCCGGTCGTATTGTGCCATGTCAATCCGCAAGTTCATTGGCTTGCCTTACCTGCTTGTCGGTCCTCTTCAGTCCCCTTGCCGCAGCCTTCAGCGTTGTATCCAGCGCCAGCGCACGGGCATAGCTGTCGGCTGCCTCCAATGCCTCACCCTCAGCCTCCAGGCATTCTCCTTGCCAGTACCAGGCGTCCGCATTCGACTTATCTAAGGCAGAGGCACGGCGGAAGCATCCAAGTGCTTCTTTGTACCTGCGGTCTTTGAATAACAAGATTCCCCGCTCGATATGCGCATCCAGGAAAGTATACCGCATCACGATGCAGCTATCAAACGCGGCGAGGGCTTTTGCGGTCAGACCCTGATTGCCGAAAAATACCCCCAATAGATACCAGGATTGCAGCCTTGCCTCCTCATCCTTCTCCTCTTGCAGCAGTTGCCGGGCTATTTCCTCCGCCTTTGGGTCACCCAGGGCTGCGTAGAGGAAGCCGAGCTCTAGCCGGGGAGCTGACTGACGCGGGTCGAGGAACAGCGACGTGCGGAGACAGGCAAGGGCAGCCGACGTGTCGCCCGTGGCCGACAGCAAGGTGGCAAGTAAATTCCAAAAGGCGGTCGAGGTGCTGTCGATGCGCAGTCCCTCTTTCAACAGGCCCATGGCTTCCTCCTGCCGGCCGGCAGCTGATAACGCCCCCGCTAGTCGAATTCGCAAGGGTTGATTCGTGATATCCTCTGCCAGCAGGGCCCGCCAGGCGGCTGTATCCACTACCGACTGAGCCTGAGCAGTCAGGCTGCGATCGGGCCCTCCCTGGCCACCGGAACAGCTGCATAGCCATCCGGCAGCAGCAAGCCCTACCCAATGTATCCAACGGCTCATGTGTAAAATTACACTCCCCCCAGAAGGATGGCTGAAAATTATCCCATGCAGACTCACTCTTTGCGGCCTTGGCCTACCTTCGCACCTGAAAAATAAGGATATGCTCTCATACCGCTCTGCTGCCCCTTGGCAGGCCCTGCTCATCCTCCTGTTCCTGGTCGGCACCTCTGCAGACTTGGGTGAGACAGTAAGCGCCTCCGATGTCCAACCTTCGATAGACACCTTAGCATACCCAGAAGAGACGCACCTCCGCAACCTCCGTCAGCTGACCTTTGGCGGCGACAATGCCGAAGCCTATTTCAGCTTCGATGGGAAATGGCTTATATTCCAAAAAACCTATGCCAAAGAAGGCATCCCCTGCGATCAAATGTATATCGGGCGCATCCCGGAAAAGCAGGATGAACCCTTCCAGCCTAGGCTCATAAGTACAGGCAAGGGCCGCACCACCTGCGGCGCCTTTACCCGCGACGGGAAGCATGTTATCTACGCTTCCACCCACTTGGGGAGTGACGACTGCCCGCCGGTGCCGGACAGAAGTCGCTACGGAAATCGATACATCTGGCCCCTCTACGGTAGTTACGACATATTCCTAGCAGACCTCAACGGGAATATTGTACAAAAACTCACCACGACCCCCGGCTACGACGCTGAAGCCACTCTCTCCCCCGACGGCAAAAAAATGCTCTTTACCTCCACACGCGATGGTGACCTCGAACTCTATGTCATGGACCTGAAGAACGGCCAGACCCGCCGCATCACCCATACCCTCGGTTACGATGGTGGCGCTTGGTTCAGTCCCGATGGCAAGAAGATCATCTGGCGTGCCTCCCGCCCTACCACCGAGGCTGAGATCAAAGAATACAAAGAACTGCTGGCAGAGAACCTGGTGGCGCCGACCCGCATGGAAGTGTTTGTCGCCAATGCTGACGGTAGCCAGGCCGTACAAATCACCCAGCTGGGGCAAGCCAACTGGGCACCCGCCTTCATGCCCGACAGCCGGCGTATCATCTTCGCCTCCAATCATGAATACAAAAGAGGCTTTCCTTTCAATCTGTATACGATGGATGGCGACGGCAGCAACCTGCTGAAAGTCAGCCGCGACCAGGGCTTCGATGCATTTCCTATGTTCAGCCCCGACGGCAGACGCCTCGTCTTCTGCAGCAACCGCAACAACGGCGGCACTCGGGATACCAACATCTTCCTCGCCGACTGGGTCGATTGACATCAATCGGGCTCATTTACTCATGGGAAAAATATAAAGACGATTATCTTGAAGATCTGCCAGAATTACGCAGATCTATTTCAGATGCACTTATGAGTAGGCAGTCCGAAAACAGTAAAGGGGATTCATCGTTTTTTGTGTAAAATATCAGCTGATTCTTCCTACAAGTAGTTACTATTTGAATTATCTAAACCGTGTATTAACTACATGGCAGCCATATTTTACTCTCACGTGGCGTATCTATTTCTGGCATTTTTTCTATTAGTCTGATTTTGCTAAGCCCACAGATACAATTGCGGCTCTATAGATGATTTACCCTAGTTATTTTAGATGGTTTTGCAATTAAAAGTCTTTTACCTCATTGTTTTGAAGAGGTAGATGGTAGCTCTATGTCTTGAAATGAAATCAATAGGTATAACCTTTCATTCCGCCTACTTACTATATGAGCACAAAATGCCATTGTGGTCGCCACAATATAATTCTTCAGTAAGCCCTACCTAATTTGCAAAGCTCCATTTCGTCAATGAACATTTTTTCCATTCGGGTATAAGCATAGATAACACAAAGGCAATGCTGAAGCCTGTAAAAAGCTCTACTATTATAGTTATGAGTGTATTTACAGGGATTTTTCTGGTGCCAAATGGAAATACTTTTAACAGCAGAATGAGGTGTATCAATTGAATAATTCACAGGCGCTACATGACGATGAAAAAAAATAGAAGATAATTTTGAAATAATTAGTCATCCTGACTCAAGTGAAGATATCGAAGAGGGGGTCTATCTAATAAAAATAGCGCATATAATTGCTCCACAGCTTGAGCTAGTATATCTTGAAGAAACTGGTTACAAAATTACTGTTGTGCCTGGCGATCAGATTAGATTTGAAAAAAGTTAATCTTTACAGCATGAATGTCGCGCTGATCGGGGCCACCGGCCTCACGGGATCAGAACTGTTGAAGGTATTGTCTGCCGACGATGCGGTGGCCTCCGTCCGGCTATTGGTCAGAAGACCCTTCGCATCCGAGCATCCCAAGATCGAAGTGCATGTTGTAGACCTCGCAGACCCGGAGGCGTATAGGACAGCCTTGCAAGGATATGATGCTGTGTTTGTCGCCATCGGCACCACCATGCGTAAAGTACATGGCAACAAAAACGCCTACCGACGCATCGATCACGACATACCTGCCCATGCGGCGGCGGCGGCGGCCGCACAAGGCCTTCAAGCCTTTGGCATGGTCTCTTCCGTCGGGGCGAATGCGAACCTGCGTTTTAATTTCTATTTACGATTGAAGGGGGAGACAGAAGCGAGTGTCTGCAGGCATGCCATCCCCAAAATTCTTCTTGCAAGGCCCTCGTTTCTTGTGGGACTGCGGACGGAATATCGGCCGGCAGAGCGCTGGGCGCAGCTCCTGATGGTTCCCTTGTTAGACTGGCTGTTACCGAAGCGTATGTCGCGTTATCACTCTATCACTGCCCAGGCCGTCGCTCGGGCACTGGTGGCGGGTGTCAAGGCACTCCCGACCGGACATCACATCCTCGAATACGACCAGTTAAAGGCACTCTCGGAGCCGGCATAGGAACCGCAGCTCACTCCTCGTCGTCGGCTTGCGTGCCGAGGTTGAGCATAGACCCCATAAGGTCGTTGAAAGAGAATCGGTCGTCCAGCAGCTTCTTGCTGATCAAGGAATGGGCAGAAAGTCCATGGAGGACAAACTCCATCCACAACAACTGCTCTTCCTTCTCTGCTTGAGGGAAGGTCTTTGCGACCAACGGCAACAGTCCTTCCACCCGATGCAATTCTTGGTACCGCTCTTTGTCGCTCATCCTAAAAGGCATATCTGACTGTTGGCCGGCATCAAACCAGGCGATGATGGTACGATAGGGATTATCCATGGCCGACGCCTCCCTTCCCTTTCGCTTCTTAAACGATTCTGGGCTTGGGAAGTAAAGGCTGAAGACACTCCGCACGGCCTTGTCCAACAGGTTGAGGGATACCTGCAAGGGGCCTTCCTGCTCGCCTTCATAGACCAGCTCGATCTTTCCGGTGACGGAGGGGATGATGCCCGCAAGGTCGCCCACCCATACCTGCGTGTGCTTCTCTCGGTTCAGCAAGGCCCGCCGCTCCGCCGCGCTCACGGCGTTTTCATAAGCAGAGATGGCTAGGCGGGCGGAGACGCCGCTTTTCGGGTCAACGAACTCGCTGGCACGGGCCTCAAAAGAAACTTGCTCAATGATGCGTTTGATGAGGGCATGCGTCCGCACTTTCTTCTGCTGCGCCGGATGGATATCTGCCTCCTGTTCGGTGATGGCAAGGGCGGTCTCGACCGACTTGGGATAGTGGGTCAGAATCTGGCTTTCTATGCGGTCTTTCAGTGGCGTGACAATGGTACCCCGGTTGGTATAGTCTTCCGGATTGGCGGTGAACACAAAGAGGATATCGAGCGGCATCCGCATCCGAAAGCCCCGGATCTGCACATCTCCCTCCTGGAGGATGTTGAACAGTGCCACCTGTATCCGGGCCTGTAAGTCTGGCAGCTCATTGATCACGAAGATGCCACGGTTGCTGCGGGGGATGATGCCATAGTGGATGACCCGTTCGTCGGCAAAGCTGAGGCGAAGGTTTGCAGCTTTCACAGGGTCTATGTCGCCTATCAGGTCAGCCACGCTGACATCCGGTGTCGCTAGCTTCTCTCCATAGCGCTCCGAGCGGTGCACCCATCGCAGCGGCGTCGCATCACCCTCCCGAAGGATGCGCTCCTTCGCATAGGCAGAGATTGGAAGTAGGGGGTCGTCGTTGACCTCGCTGCCTTCCACGACGGGGATGTACTCATCCAGCAAGTCTACCATCTGTCGGGCCATGCGGGTCTTCGCCTGCCCCCTTAACCCCAGAAATAAGATGTTGTGCCGGGAGAGCAGGGCCCGCTCCGTGTCAGGGATCACCGACTCCTCATAGCCCAGGATCCCCGGGAATGGGTTGAGGCGCTTCGAGAGATGACGCACTAGGTTCACCCGAACCTCCTCTTTGACAGTACGTGGTACATAGCCTGACTCCTTGAGCGCTCCTAGTGTAGCGGGTCTTATATCCATGCCGATTTGACGATGTTGTAAGGGTCAATGTAGGTTGCGACTGCGCCCGCGCTCAAAGTCGCGAAACAGGAAAGTTCCCAGCCGATCCAGGGAAGCGAAGTAGGCGTTTCCGGCGTTGGTTTCCGTAAACTCCTGCACAAAGCGCTGCAGGTATGGGTCGCTCGCAATCATGAACGTCGTGATCGGGATCTTTAGCTTCTTGCACTGCGCTGCAAGGTTCAGGCAACGGCTCGTGATTTTGCGGTCGAGCCCGAAACTGTTCTTGTAATAGCGTCCACCCATCTTTAAGCAGGTAGGCTTTCCATCTGTGATCATGAAGATCCGTCGATTGGGATTTCTCCGCCGTCGCAGGATCTCCATCGCCATCTCAAGCCCCGCCACTGTATTGGTATGAAAGGGGCCTACCTGCAGGTATGGGATGTCTTTGACTTCTATTAGCGAGGCGTCATCTCCAAACGTGACAATATCCAGGGTGTCTTTCGGGTATTTGGTGCGGATGAGCTCTGCCAGCGCCATCGCCACCTTCTTAGCCGGTGTGATGCGGTCTTCGCCATAAAGGATCATCGAATGGGAAATATCGATCATTAGAACCGTAGAAGTCTGCGACTTGTAATCGGTCTCCCGGACCTCCAGGTCTTCCTCCCCCATGCCAAACTCTTCTATGCCTCTGGAGATTTGTGCATTCCGGATCGAGCTGACAAAGTCGATCTGCTCGAGGGTGTCGCCAAAGCGGTAAGGGCGCGTCTCGGGGTTGCTTTCATCCCCCTGTCCGGGCCGGTTTGTGCGGTGGTCGCCGGGACTCGACTTCCGCAGCTTGCCAAACACCTCCTCCAGGCTGCGCTGCCGTATGCCTTGCTCCGTCCGCGGGGTGATGGCGAACGCGCCTGTCTGCATATCCTCTTGCAGATAGCCTTTTTCCTTCAGGTCTTCAATGAAGTCGCCCATCCCATAGGCATCGTCGGTGAGCTGGTACTTTCGGTCGAGCTGATTCATCCAGTCGAGCGCTTCCGTCGCATCCCCATTGGTATAGGGGAGGAGCTGCATGAAGAGGTCTAACAAGCGTTCAAAGCCGCTTTTAGCGGACGCCCCGGGCATATGGCGACTAAAGCGGTATCCGTTCATACGATTCCTAGCAGTGGAACAATGGAAGCATATAGAAGGTTGAGCATCGCCTGGGATGGTGCTGATCCTTCTATGAGTTATCGCACTACACTGTCCGGCTGGAGGGCGGTCGGCGCGGTGGGGGCGGCATATTGGCTGCGGATGCCTTTCAGATATTCCTGCAGGGCAAAGGCTTGGCGCATCTCGATGAAGAGCCCCCGCTGGCGGTTGCTCAGGTTGTCGCCCTGCCCTGACATGACTTCCTGCACCGCTGCCGTGAGTTGCTCGGTAGACATGTCTCCCAGGTTTGCATAGTAACCGATCTGCTGCGACAGATCTTTGTCGACCGCCGCAGTGATTTTGTCACCTAGTGCCCTGCTGCCCGACCGGTATGCCACTTCTGCCAGCTGGATGCTAATCATGTCATGCTGGTTTTGGCGGCTGGCGAGGCCGTAGGGGATATTGTCTGCAAGCATGTTGGAGTCGAGTCGTTCCACCAGCCGGCGGGCATCATCCATTCGACCCTTATTGAGCAGGCCGCCGGCCACTTCTACGAACGACTGGCGGATACCGAGGAGGTGACGCCGGTTCTCTTCATCGAAATAAACATCTTTCTTTTGGGACCCTCCGAAGGCAAAGTTCTTCATCAATCGCTCGAAGGCCCAGCTGTCATTTACCATGTTCTGACCTGTCAGCGGCACCAGTCGGTAGCTCATCCCATCATTTCTCAGGTATTGTGCAAAGCCCAGCTCGCCGAAAGGAGAAGTGAAATAGATAGGCCTTTTCCATTTATTGGCAGCGATGATGTTCAATACCGCCATGTCGTTTTTGAGGATGATGTTTCGCGGGATCTCAAAGCGGATCTCAGGGAGCACTGCATCGCCGACATTGACGGTCCCATTGCGGCGCACCATCTGGGTATCGACTATCACGCTTACCTTCTTTACGGGGAGGTAGTTGGTCGTTGTCCCGTCTTGCAAGGGCAGCTGCTTGGAGGGGTCGTCGCTGCCGATGAAGTCGCTCATCAGGCTGTAGAGGTCGACATATCGGTTTTGATCGCTCACGCCCGGGGTCTCATAGTAGCGGACAAAGTCGCGCTTGTTGCCTTCTATCTTGTCGGCCGACCAGATCACATTGATCGGATCACTTTCGTTGACTTTATAGCGAAGCTGGTTGATGTACCAGTCGATGCCGAGCAAACTATAGTTGATCACCCGTATGTCGCGACGGATGCCTTCCACCTCCTGCGCATACCAGAGTGGGTAAGTGTCGTTGTCACCGAAGGAGAAGAGGATGGCATTGGGGGCGCAACTCTCGAGGTAGTTCTTGGCCAGGTCTCGCGCCAGGACTTTCTGGCTGCGGTCGTGGTCGTCCCATTCCTGTGAAGCCATCCAGGCAGGCACTGCCAGCAGACAAAGGGTGGCAGCGGCATAATTTGCGCCGGCACTCCCCAGGAATCGCTGCAGCCAATCTCTGACCTGCATCACGCCCAGCCCAATCCAGATGGCAAACGCATAGAAAGATCCCACATAGGCGTAGTCGCGCTCGCGGGGTTGGTTGCCGGCCTGGTTTAGATAGAAGACAATGGCCAGGCCAGTGAAGAAGAACAAAAGGAAGCTGACGAAGCTCCCTTGCCCATCTCTTTTGTATTGATAGAGCAGGCCGATGATACCCAAGATCAGCGGCAACGCAAACAGCCGGTTGTGGGCCTTATTCTGTTGTAGGGTCTGGGGGAGTTTTGACTGGTTACCATAGATGGCATCGTCTACGAAGGATACGCCTGAGATCGTATTGCCATCGCGGACGTTGCCCAGTCCCTGCACATCATTCTGCTTACCGATAAAATTCCATCCGAAATACCGCAGATACATCCATCCGATCTGAAAGCTCAGGGCCCAGCGGATATTATCGAACTGTGTGGGCTTCTCGTCTTCTCCCAGGTTCAGCCATTGCTTGTAGAAGGTGGCATGCCCCTGATCATTACTGGCATCCCAGACGCGGGGAAGGAACATCTTGTCTTCCGGCGCATATACTGTGTTGATGTCGTTGCCGGCACTCACATATTTATCCTTGCCTTTGACAAATTTTGTCTCTCCCTGCTCGTAGTCTGTCGGCTGGGCTGTGAAGACCTGGCCATAGATGAGGGGGAAGTCGCCGTACTGCTCCCTGCCGAGATAGCCGGCTAGGCTCATCGGATTGTCGACATTGTACATATCCACCGCAGGGTCGGCGGCCGACCGTACCAAGGTGGTGAGGTAGGTCGAATATCCTATCATCATGAAGGTGAAGCACCAAAGGGCAAGCTTCAGGAAGTATGGATTCTTCCGCAAGGCAGAGAGTCCATAAAGACCAGTCACCACAACGGCGCCGACGACGAGGGCTGCCTTGAAAACGGAAGCTCCCATGGTTCCGGAGGATACGAAAGGATACAAGATCGTCAGAGCCATCAGAGAGAGCCAGACAAAGAAGGCAGGCTTTGGTACATCGCCGCCGCCACCCAAGCGGATGCCATACCAGATCAATCCGCTCAGCAGCGCAAAGTAGACAGCGAAGCCGGAGAAGAAAGGCAGTCCCAGGCTGTTGACAAAGAAAATATCAAAACTGCCAGCCGCTTCAATGGTATACTGGATCACCGCCTTTTGAACAATGCCCGTGATGCCGCAACCGATTAGGAAGGCCCAGAATGTACCCCAGGCTGTCACGCGGTAACGCTTGAAGTAATAGATCATCACGATGGCGGGGATCGTGAGGAGGTTCAGGAGGTGCACGCCGATGGATAGTCCCATCATGAAAAAGATCAACACGATCCATCTGTCAGCCTCCGGCTTATCGGCCTGGTGCTCCCATTTGAGCATCATCCAGAAGACCACGGCAGTGAACAGCGAGGAGAGGGCATATACTTCCCCTTCCACCGCCGAATACCAGAAAGAGTCGCTGAACGTATATGCCAGCGCGCCTACCGTGCCGGCGGCGAGGATGGTGAAAGTCTCGGAGCCGTCCAGCGCGTCCTCCGGCTTGCCAACGATCTTACGGGCAAAATGCGTGATCGTCCAGAACAGAAAGAGAATGGTGAAGCCGCTCGACAGCGCACTCATGACGTTTACAGCCTTGGCAGCTGTCATCGGATCGTCGCCAAAGGCGATGATGAAGACACGGCCCAGCAGCACGAACAAGGGGGCGCCCGGCGGATGCGGGATCTGCAGTTTTAAGCAGGAGCTGACGAACTCGCCGCAGTCCCAGAGAGATCCGCCAGCCTCCGACGTCAGGATGTATACGGTACAGGCGATCAAGCTGACAACCCAGCCTGTAATGTTGTTCTTAGTGCGGAATGACATGGATAGGGAGATATATTTAAAGGGCAAACCTAACTCATTTTATCCAATGGGCTGGTGCAAAGGGTGGGTATCTATGGGCTTTGGCAGCATCATCCAAAACGAATGCGTACCAGGTGGTAAAAGATGCTGGACTGCAAGGGCCGGACACTACCTTCTAGGCTGCCGGCCTTGACAGGCTGAAGGCCGAAGAGCCCGGCTGCCTGACCTTTGTTGATGGCTATCTCCAGATAGCCGGCGGCATTGAATAAGGCGAGTTTTTCTCCCTCTGGCACGTCGGCATAAGACTCGCTGATCCTGTCTATGACCTCATTGCGGAGAAAAGAAATCTGGAAGGGTCGCCCTTGTCGGTGCACCTCGAAGGCATCCCGGGTGATGTCGACGACCACATTCTCAAAGCGATCGATGTAGATCACATGCCCTTCCATCCAGGAGGGATCCACCCGGCTGGTCGGCTTGCCCCTTTCCCTTGGCGGTATGCCCATCTGGCCGATGGCCGACAAAGGGGCCCCCTCAAGGATCTGATGGAAGGAGTTGACCATGACATCGACCCGGTGCAAGACATCCGACTGAAATCGTTTTTCCAACGCGATGGATACCAACTCCGCAGGGCCTTCATCAAAAATAAGTCCTGCCAGGCCGTTGTCGGCAAAGGCATAATAGTCGTCACCTTGACGGGCTACCAGCACATGCGACTGCCGGACGTCGAAAAGGTTTATCAGGATCATATGAAAACTGCCGGGCGGGAAGTGCGGCAAGGCATTGCGGCAGACATAGGCGGCGTGCTGTGCATGGAATGGCTCCACGGAATGGCAGACGTCCACGATCTGGAAAGCAGTATTGACGCGGAGGATCCGACCTTTGACCGCCCCCGATAGGTAGTCTTGCTCGCCAAAATCGGAAGTCAGCGTTAACAGGGCCATAGGCGTTGGGACCATGGTTCGAAGCCCGATGCGAAAATATGCTTTTGCACCCGATGTGCTCCGCTTCTCCTCCGTATAGCAGGAGCCTGCGCAATGCTAAAAATATTTGCTACAAAACACGGCACGCCCTATTTTTGCAACCGTTCTGGAAGGCTTCTTCAGCCTCTACCGGGTGAGATTCGGTAGCTCAGTTGGTAGAGCAATACACTTTTAATGTATGGGTCCTGGGTTCGAGTCCCAGCCGAATCACAAGCCCCCACTTCGGGGGTTTTTTTTCAATTTCAGGCTTTCTATTTCCTTGGGAAGACTTCATCGACCCAAGTGCAGGTGGGCGAGGATCAGGAACAGGTCGGCAGACCCGTCCATCGTAAGCTCGATGGTGGAATAGTCCGCCCATTCGTCCAAGTTCGTCACATGCCTAGGCCGTAGCGCTGCGTATTCATCAGGCTCACTCAGTTGGATTTGCAGCATGCGCTCGTGGGTCTATGCGGCCAGCGGGCTGTCGACTAGGATGCCCGGCACGACTTACTCCAGCAAGCGCCACAAAGGCATATGGATATCCAGTGGATAGTCGCGTCGGCTAGGATGCCGGTACAAGTGGTGGAGGCTGCTGAGCTCCTTGGATAGTATCGGTGGGCTAGAAACCTCTGGAGACGGTGGCCCCCCAAGTCCGGGGTGGGCCCAGGTGTGCAGCCCCGAAATCGTAGGCATATGAAATATAGGTCCGGCCCGTCAGGTTTCGGCCCCAGCAGTGAACAGCCCAACGGGGGCCGGCAAGCCCCAGCCGGGCATGGAACAAGACATAGGCAGGCTGTTCAATTCGGTTGGCCAGGTCGAAATACTGGGATCCGATGGCAAGGCCCTCACCTCTGGATTCCAGTCTCCATCTTTGTTGGCGTCCCAGCGGCTTTACATATTCCAAGGTGAGGAGGCCCGTGTGTGTGGGTGTGAAGACCTGTCGGTTTCCGGAGAGGTCGGCCGGCCGGCCGTTATCAGGGACGAGCAGCCGAGTGAAGCGGGCATGGGTCAAGCCCATCCTGGCTGTCAGCGAGAGGCCATTCCAGATGCGCGCCTCTGAAGAGGCTTCGAGGCCATAACTCCGCATGCGTCCTGCATTGCGCGTCACCGTCACCGCGTCCGGCAGCAGTAGGGTGGGCACCTGCGCATCGCTGACGGCTGTCAGGAAGGCTGCGGCCCTGTATGATAGCTTGTCGGCATCCCCGCGGCCCTTCCAACCCAGTTCGAGGTTGTCGCTGTACTCCGGCGCATAGGATGCAAGGGGAGGCTGCCTGGGGTCGGATCCCATCGGTGTGAGCCCTCCCGCCCGAAAGCCCCGGCTGTAGGTCAGATAGACGAGCTGCTTCTTTGGAAGGGTATATTCCAGTCCCGCCTTGGGACTTATCGCCTGGTAGGTTTGGGAGGTAGTCGTGTCTGAGCGGGTCAGAAAGCGCAGGGTGCCCTTCTCATACTCGCCACGTACCTCGAGGCGCCTCCACTCTTGGTCGAGGCGGAGGCCGCCTACCAGCTGGAGACGCTTCGACAGGGCGTAGCTCGCCTGTCCAAAGAGGGCGGCTCCGCTGCCTTTTCCCATATTCTGCTGGATGAGGGAAAAGTTCTTGTCGGGAATTCCAAAAAGCCCGGCATCTTTTCCAAAGACCGTCGCCTGGCGCGTCGGGTTGTCCTGAGTAAAAAGGTAGAGGCCTGACAGCCAGGAGAGCTTTTCATCAGCCTTGGGCACAGAAGACCAGCGCCATTCCTGTGTCCAGACGCGGACCCGGTTGAAGCGATCGCCATAGTCGTTGTAGATGCTGACGATATCTGCCCGGGAGAAATCACCATCTAAAAGCCCTTCGTAGATACGGTGGTTTGACTGCCACGCGGTTTGTATATCCATCCGCACCTTTTCGCCTCTTCGGGTGAGGGAGAGAGAGGCATTGGCCCCCAGGTCCCGCATACGCGCCAGCGCGTTCTGGTCCAGCACAAACGGGGCTTTTAGTGCTGCCTTCACGTTTCCCGCCAGTGGGAAGGCTCCCTCCCGCAGGGTACGATGTCCTTTCACGTTCAGCGTGGCCGTCCACCGATGGCGGGAGAAATATTGAAGGCTTAGGTTTGCAGTCCGCTGAGTATACCCGTCGAAATCATTCCCGGTAAACAGATTCTGAAAATATCCCGCCCTCTGTTCCTGCTGCAGCGCAACGCCGATGTAGAGCCTGTCTTTCACCAGCGGGGCCTTCAACGTACCGGTGCTTCTGCGCAGGCCGAAATTGCCGACATGTATTTCGAGTCCGAGGCGTGTCCGGTTGCCCGGCTGCCGTGTCTTCACTTGGATGACGCCACCCATGGCATTGCGACCGAATAAGGTCCCCTGTGGCCCCCGCAGTACTTCTATCCGTTCCGCATCGATGAGCTGGGGGATGTAGGTGTCGAGGTTAAACTGGCTTACCCCATCGACATATGTGACAATGGCAGGATCATATGAGGTGGTGCCTATGCCCCGGATGGTCGTGACATTCCGTCCATCGCCCGGGTGCGCACTGTAGAGGCCTGGTACCAGGGCGGAGATATCCTGCAGGCTCCAAAGACGAGAGGCACGGATATCCCTGGCTGTGAAGGCGGTGACAGAGGCGGCCGTCACCGCCTCCCTTGTCTCGAGCCGGTCCGATTGGACACTCACCTCTCCCAACGTCAGCCAGGCTCGTTGTAAGGTGATCGCGATCCGGGCAGTCTGTCCCGCTTCCACCCGCAGGCTGACCATGGCTGGGGCGTACCCTTCTGCCGTCGCCTCCAGGAGGTAGCTACCGGCTGTAATGCCTTCCAAGACATAGCGGCTGCTGCCTGCCTGCCGGGCCTCTCTATCCATATTGAGCAGTCGCAGGGAAGCCAGGGAGATGGCTGTGCCTGCCGTATCCACGACGGTAGCTTCTACACGGCCGACTGGTGGCTGTGCCAGCGCTGTACAGGCCAGGAGCAATGAGAATGCCATCCAGGAGGCTGGCTTCCAGTAAGATGCCATCGCGGGTGCATCAATCATGAGTAAGCATCTCTTCTACCGATCGTGTAGATACCTCCTCCAAAAATTCGGCAATAGCAAGTACGGCCTGTTCCAGATAGGTCTTGCCTTTCTCCGGCGTAGCCTTGTAGGGGTTGCCAGAGCCAGTATCCTGTGTGATGCGTGTCCAGGGCCGCTGTGCCCAGGCCCAACCCTTGCGAAAGCCTGCCGCGGCAAAACGTCGGGTAGCCCCATCGCCGGCGGTCTCGAGGGGCATGACCAGCTGTGGGGCAATGTACATCATCACGCTGGTCTCCAACTCATCTGCATGGTCACCGGGCGCTTCAAAGATGGCCTTCCGGTCGCCTGCCTGAAACCAGTTCACCGCGCAGATGAAAAGCTGCGGCCATAGGCCTGCCAACTCACGGATCAGTGGCTGGAAGTTGTTGGCGCCATGACCGTTGAAGATCACCAGCCGGGAGATGCCATGCCGTACCAGCACGTCGCAGACATCTTTGAGGATGGCAAGCTGTGTGCTGGGCATCATATTCATGCAGAATCCGATATCCAGCTGCCCCGTGTTCACCCCATAGGGTATGCCAGGAAGTACTAGCAGGCGAGCACCTTTCTCCCAGGCCAGCGCGGCAGCCCGCTCCACCACATGCTCTGCCTGGTAGTTGTCGGTCCCATATGGCAGATGGTAGTTGTGGGCTTCGATGGCCCCCCAGGGGAGGATGGCAGTCGTGAAAGCAGTCTCCTGCACCGACTTCCAGTTCGTCTCTGCCAGCATGTAAGGGCGGGGCGTTGGCGACATGCGGTTTGTATTTCGTCAAAGATAGGGAAGGGGCTGTCACCGGGCAGCGGCTCAGTAGGGATGCCCTTTGCCAGACAGGGAGGCTCGCTTCATCGCATCAATGCTGACGTTCAACTCGAAACCGATGAGTAGCACCAGGGAATTGACATAGACCAGCAACATGAGCACTAGGATGCCGCCGATGGGTCCGTATACGCGGTTATAGGAGGATAGGTTGTTTACCCATATTGAGAATACCATGGAGAAGCCGATGATGAGCACAGAGGCCAGTAAGGCTCCAGGAGAGAAGAATCGCCACTCCCGACCGACGGCCGGCGCATGCCGATAGATAAAACCGATCGACAGACATACTAGAGCAAAAGTCAGCAAGATCCTAAAGGTATGTACCAGCCAGGCAAAGGAGGACTGCCGGAGGCCCAGCCACTCTGAGAGTGCCTCCATAATCCGGCCCTGTGTCACCATCACAAAAGTGGTGGCAAGAATCAGGATGATGATGTACAGCGTGAGCTTCATCGCCCCCCACCGCAGCTGCAGGAAGCTACGCTGATCGCCGCCCATGTGCTGCATTGACTGGTTAAAGGTGCGCATCACTGTCAACATAGCGCTCGACGCGAAGTAGAGTGCCAGCACAATGCCGAACGAAAGAACACTGCCGCCGGCAGAGAAGAAGTCATCCATCAGCGATTTGATCAGTCGGTAGGTGCTCTTGTCGGGTGTGATTTGGCGGACCAGCAAGAGCGCCTCGGCATACAGCTTCCGGGATCCCGGGAGGTGGGAGAGGAGCGTCAGTACCACGATGAAGAACGGTGGCACCGCCATGAGGAAGTTGAAGGAGATGGCGGCAGCTCGCTCGTTGATGCCGACCTGCCGCATCTGTCGCAAGAAGAAGGATACCACGTCGTAGAGTGGTACACCATCGAAACCGGGCAGCACCAGCTGCTTCGATCGGCGGATGGCAGCGCCCACCCATCGGGAATGCAGGAATAAAGACTCCAGTCTCCTCATGCCTTAGGCAATCTACACTATTTCGCGTAGAGGCTGTCGAGAAAGGCACGGTACCTGCGGGCATTGCGAAAATGCCCCTCTTCTGTGGCGGCAAAGGCATGGTGACCGGAGAAGTCCGGGCGGGCGCAGAAAAAAAGGTAGTCAGTCTCTTTCGCCCGGAGCACGGCATCGAGGGTAGCGACTGACGGGGTGCAGATAGGCCCGGGTGGGAGGCCCACCCTGCGATAGGTGTTATACGGAGAGTCACCGGCTCGGGCGATATGACCAAAGAGGATTCGCTTCAGCTCAAACTCCCGCAGCGCGAACTTTATGGTGGGGTCAGCAGAAAGGGTCATCCCTTTCCGCATACGGTTCAAATACACGCTCGCGATCAACGGCTTGTCAGCATCTAGGTTCGTCTCCTCTTCGATGATAGAGGCCATGATATAGACCTCATCGGGACTAAGCCCCAGCTTGGCAGCCCTAGCAGTCTGCTTTTTCGTCCAAAAGCGCGCACGCTCTCTCTGCAGCCTGCGCAGGATGGTACCGGCCGTGCTGCCCCAGTACAACTCGTAGGTGTTCGGTACCACAATCGTCATCACCCGGTCTGTATCCAGGCCAAGTCTCTCCAGTGAGTCTGGCGAATGAAGAAAAACTGCCATCTCCGCAGAATCGCACGCGAACAGCCGGCCCACATGTCCGGCCATGTCCTCTGCCGTACGGTACTTGACAATCACATATTGTACCGCCTCCTGACGGCTCCTGGCAAGCATACAGAACACATCGTATTGGCTCATCCCCGCCTGAATGCGGTAAAGGCCCGGGCGGATGCGCTTCCCGGCAATACCACTGCGTAGGGCCCACTCGAGCAGCAGCGTCCTGTCCAGCACCCCCTCGTCGCGCAAGGTTTCCACCACCAGTCCAGGAGTGGTATTGCCATCTTTGAGACGCAACTTACGCTCACCCGTATCAAAGGATGTCGACGGGCGGATGAAACTGACACAAAGCGCGCAAAGGGTCAACAAAACACTGAGTCCAGCCAATATCCCGATGAGCCTTCCATGCATCCGGAGGAAGACACGCCAGCGAGACATGTGGGGAGACTCAAGCATGGGTGCTTTGGATCAATAGGGCAGGGTCCCGACCTATAACAACCCCGACTGCATTATTCGGTTATTGGAAGAAAAATGAATACGAGGCAGGCGCAGATACTTAGGTCTGATCTCACTTGGCAGGTGCCGGCGCCGACAGCGGTGCCGTGGGCATGGCAGGGGTGCTATTGGACGTATTCGGGTTAATACTCTTAATCAGCTGGTTGTCCGCTTTGTCATTATCCTGAATCAATAAAGGGGAGAGCAGACAAAGGAGTACGACGATGCCTGCCATTAGCCAGGTGCCTTTTTCCAGTACATCGGTGGTCTGCTTGACACCCATGAACTGGTTGCTGAAGCCGGCAATATTACCGGATAATCCTCCACCTTTAGGGTTCTGGATCAATACTACCAGCCCCAGCAGGAGACAGGAGAGGATGATCAGGATCAGGAATAACAGGCTCATAGCAACGTTCCTTTCAGCTTTTCAATTCTGGCTGCAAAAGTAGCCGATTTGTCAGGATCCAGCAAACTTAATTTCTCATAAATCGCGATGGCTTTTCGGGTCAGTCTCTGCTGGGCATATACATCTGCCATGGCCTCCGTCAGCACATCTTCATCCTGGTTAGAGGCCTCTGCCTCTGTCCGGATGGCCTCTTCCTCCCCCGCATCCAGGATCACGGCGTTCTTTTCCGCCTGCATCCGCTTCATCGTCCGCAGCCAGCCCATGAAAGTCTTCTCCGGTGGCTTGTTGAGGGGGAGGTCCAAGTCGTGACTCACTTCTATGCCCTGTGATGCGAAGTAGTCCGTCACATGCAATGGCTCCAGCAGTTGCTCCAGGTCCTGCACCTCTTCTTGTCGGGGGCGGGATGCCTGCTCCGACTGTCTGTCGATAAAGTCTTCCGGGGTGATGGTCGTCATGCCAGCTTCATCCCCCGGCATGGATACGTGTATCAGTGCTGAGGCAGGCGCAGTCCATTCGGAGGGAGATGCTGTCGGCATGAGGATGTCAGACAACTCCTCCTGCTTTTCGATTTCGACGGGAATGGTCGCTTCTGGAGCCTGTGTCAGAAGCGATTCAGCCACCGCTTCTTCATCGACGGTATCTTGCTCTGCTACATTCTCTTCTATTGTATCCATCGCGACCACTTCCAATGGCAGGAGTGCATCCACTTCTGGGGAAAGTTCGGGGAGGGTTGGGGTTTCTTCGGTCAAGGCCTCTACTTCTTCCAGCTCAATGGGAGACATGTCCGCCTGCTCATCCGTCATGGGGGCCACTTCCGGCAGTTCCGGCTCCAGGAGCTCCTGTAGGTCGGTAGCTGCATCCTCTGCCAGTGAAGCCGTCTCCTCGCCATCTGCAGCTGAGAGGGCGGAGAGCGACTGCTCGATGGTGAGTCGTTCTCCTTTCCAGGGGGCTGCACTCAGCTCTGCCCGCAGCTGGTGTTGCAGCCAGTGCGGGTTCGAAAAATGGATGGCGGCCATGCCTGCGGCTTCCGCATAGCGTCGGTCGCCCGCATCCCGCAGTCTTCGAGCATACAGCAGGTGCAAGGGGGCACAGTATGGGTACTTGGCCGTCAGGATATGCAGCTCCTCTGAGGGCACGTCTTCTAGCTGTGCGATGCCGAAGACGGACTGTACGATCAGGGGAATGTGGGTCTGCGTTGCCATAGAAAATAGGGATTGTCGGCGGCTACCAGTTGGAGAAGATCCGATTGAAGATCTCGTCTGCCAGGTTGTTCACCATCTGTTCGTTGAGCTGTGCCTCAGCCTGCTGCAGGCTCATGCCCGACGAGAATGGAAAGTTACGGGTAATAGATGTTTCGAAGTTCTTTTTTTCATCCAGCCGGTTCTTGAAAACGATGTTCACTGAGACGTTGAGGTTGTTCATTGAAGACTGCCTGTCTGCGATGCCCGACGTACTCACCGAATAGTCCGAGATTGTTCCCGAGATCTCGTAATGAGCCTCTCCATTCGTCTGCGACAGCCTTGTCTGGTTGACGATCTTCTGACGCAGCTTTTCAGAAAGTCGGGGGCTCAACAGCGGGTTGATATACCGCGCCCTGTTCTCTATATAAGATACCTTGACGGTTTTCACCTCCGGCGGGATGGAGACGTCGCGCATTGAGAAGCGGCAGGTGCCTCCGCAGAAAAGAACCAGGCAGGCAGTTGGCAGCAGATTGCGAAAGGCTGTGCTAGTGGTCAATGTCGTATTCTTTGAGTTTTCGGTAGAGGGTCCGCTCGCTGATGCCGAGGTCTGAGGCGGCATCCTTCCGCTTGCCCTTGTGCTTTTTCAGTGCCCGCTCGATCAGCTCTTTCTCCATATCCATCAGGTTCAGCGACTCCTCCACATCCACATGGTCCTGTACCAGCTGCTGTGGCAGGAGCATCGGTTGAACAGAGGCCGGCAAGACAGACTTAAGGATAGAGGACTCATACTCTATCGGGGCGGCGGGCATCTCATGGACCGTGCCCCCTTCCGACATCACGGCACCACCGCTTCCAGGGTTATTGACGATCTCGACAAACATCTTCTTCAGCTCTGTGACATCTTTCTTCATGTCGAAAAACAACTTATAGAGGATGTCCCGCTCATTCATGAACTCGGCAGACTCCTGCGCCGGCCTTGCCGTCAGGGCCGGCAGTCGCACCTCTTTTCTGTCCGGCAGGAATCTTCGGAGGTCAGACCCTTTCACAAGCTTCTCCGTCGACAATACAGAAATTTGCTCGGCGATGTTCTTGAGCTCTCTGACATTGCCGGGCCAGGTGTAGCTGGTCAGCATTTCTCTTGCCTCCTCATCGAGCTGGATGGGGGAAGTCTTGTATTTTTCTGCGAAGTCCACAGCGAACTTCCGGAATAGTAGGATGATGTCTTCCCTTCGCTCCCGCAGGGAGGGCACCCGTATCGGCACCGTGTTCAGGCGATAGTAGAGATCTTCCCGAAACTTACCAGACTGTGTGGCGTCCAGCAGGTCGCGGTTGGTGGCGGCGATGACCCGAACATCCGTCTTCTGCACCTTGGAAGAGCCGACTCGGATGAATTCCCCGGCCTCTAGGACCCGCAGCAGCCTTGCCTGCGTTCCCATTGGCATCTCTCCGATCTCATCCATGAAGAGGGTGCCGCCGTTGACTGTCTCGAAGTATCCTTTTCTGCTGTCGACGGCGCCGGTGAAGGAACCTTTCTCGTGGCCGAAGAGTTCGGAATCGATGGTTCCCTCTGGGATCGCCCCGCAGTTGACGGCGATGAAAGGGTTGTGTTTGCGGGCGGAGAGGGCATGGATAATCTGCGAAAAGATCTCTTTCCCGACGCCGCTTTCCCCTACGATGAGGACGGTGAGGTCGGTGTTCGCCACTTGCACAGCAACCTGTAATGCATAGTTCAGGGCAGGGGAGTGGCCAATGATGCCGAAGCGGTTCTTGATAGCTTGTACGTCCATAAGCGTATGGTTATCTGTTCGGTCTCAGCCTGCCCATTCGCCCAGCAGGGTTGCCTGGGTGCAGCCTGTGACCCACACCTCTACGTAGTCGCCAGGAGCAGCCTCTGTCTTCCCGGCCTTGGGGAATACGAGCACTTTGTTCTGGCTGTTGCGACCCATCCAGTGTGCTTGGCTGCGCTTGGAGTCTCCTTCGATCAGCACCGTAAACCTGCGGCCTACATCAGCCTGGTTGCTGGCAAGCGACATTCTGTTCTGCAGAGCGACGATCTCTTCTAGCCGGCGCTGCTTCACTTCCGGTACGACGTCGTCGGCATACCGCTTGGCCGCCAATGTGCCGGGGCGCTCAGAATACATGAACATATAGGAGAAGTCGAAGTGGGACTGCGTCATCACATCCAGCGTGTCGGCATGGTCTTCCTCCGTCTCCATGCAGAAGCCCGCGATGATGTCTGAGCTGATGCCGCAGTCAGGCATCACTTCCCGTATGCGGCGTACTTTCGCCATGTACCATTCTCTGGTATAGCTGCGGTTCATGCCTTGCAGGATGCGGGTGGAGCCACTCTGTAAAGGGAGATGGATATATCGGCAGATGTTGGGATGCCGGGCCATCGTCTGCAGCACCTCTTCGGTGATGTCTTTCGGATGGGAGGTGCTGAAGCGGATGCGCAACAGAGGGTCTACCTGGGCACACTGTTCCAGCAGCGCGGCGAAGTCGACCGTAAGGCCTCCTTGCGCATCCTGCCAGTAATAGCTGTCTACATTCTGGCCCAAGAGGGTCACCTCCCGATAGCCTTGCCGCGCCAGCGTTCGGCACTCCTCGACGATCGACGCAGCCGGCCGGCTCCGCTCCCGCCCCCGGGTGAACGGAACCACGCAAAACGAACACATGTTATTGCAGCCCCGCATGATGCTGACAAAAGCAGTGATGCCGTTGCCGCCCAGGCGGACCGGCGCGATGTCGGCATAGGTCTCCTCCCTGCTCAGCAGCACATTGACCGCCTTCCGACCGTCTTCCGCCGCTGCCAGCAGCGTCGGCAGGCTGCGGTAGGCATCCGGTCCTACGACGAGGTCCACCAACTGTTCTTCCTCCAGCCATTTAGCCTTCAGCCGCTCCGCCATACAGCCCAGCACACCCACCATGAGGGAGGGCCTCTCCTTCTTCAGCCGGCGGAACTCTGTCAGCCGATTACGGACCGTCTGCTCCGCCTTCTCTCTGATGGAACAGGTATTGATGAAGACCAGGTCAGCCAGAGAGGCATCCCGCGTACCTCCGTAGCCACTCTCTTCCAGGATTGACGCCACAATCTCGCTGTCGCTGAAATTCATCTGACAGCCATAACTCTCAATATAATATCTGCGTCGGCCCGTCTGCAGCGCTTCAGAGGCGACCGCTAACGGCTCCCCGTTATACTGATAAGGATCTTTCACCGTCGGGAGCATGGATGGTTGATCTGTCGGTGACATGGCTGCAGGAATCGATGCTGGCTCACCTGCCATAGCCCGAGCTATAACGCACAAGCCGATGGCAGGACGGCAAATTTAATGAACTTTCCAGCTTATGTGACAAATTGTCACTTGGGTGTCAGGCCTTCTCACAACCTTCCAACCGATTGCCAACGGCCTGGGTGGATCTCATTGCACCTAGGTATGCCTAGTGGTACAGTCCCATGCTTAACCATTACCGCCCTTCTATTATCTTTATCCATTTCATGATGCGGATTTTCCAGTTCCTCATTTGCTGGGTCTGCCTGATCGGCGCCATACTGCCGGAGGCAGCCGCACAGCTGGAAGGCACGCTGCAGGGCAATTTGCTAGAGCCCGACCAGGCGGAAGCTGTTTCCGGCGCAACACTGCTGCTGTTGCGGCATGGACATCCCGACTTCAAACGACAAAGCCTCTCCGGTGAGCAGGGCAGCTTTCGGTTTCAAAATCTCCCCTTTGGATATTACACCCTGCGGATCACCTCAGTCGGATACGACCCGCTGACCATCGACAGCCTCCACTTGCGGAGCGACAAGCCTGAGCTGATCCTGCCAGACCTTTCTCTTCCCATACGGGCGGCTGGCTTGGAGACAGTGGTCATCTATGCCGAAAAACCACTCATTGAAACCAGGGAAGGCAACATCATCCTAAACGTCTCCGAATCGCTGCTCACCGCCGGCACCAATGCGGCTGACCTGATGCGCGACATCCCGCTATTGGCACAAGACCCCGACGGGCGTGTGAGTGTCCGCGGAAGAGAGCCCCGCATCCTCATCGATGAAAAGCCCGTCGAGATGAATGCCCGTCAGATGCAGGACTTCCTTGAGTCCATGCCCGGCAGCATGATCGAGAAGATCGAGGTGATGACCAACCCGCCTGCACAGTATGCCAATGAGCCCGGCGGAGTCATCAACATCGTCACCCGCAAGGGCAGGACAGGATGGAACAGCCGGGTACAGACCACTGGCGGCTCCCGTGGTGAGGCAGGCTTCTACGGGTACGTGGGGCTGCGCCGCAAGGACCTTTCCATACAGTTCAACGCCGGCACCGGATACAACAGGGTGCAGGGAGAGAGCGGCTCCGCACGGGTCAACCGATTTTTCGATTCTACCAACCGCCTGCTGTCCAACAACCAATCCGATAACCGCTCCTGGAGGCCGCTCGCCCGCCTTTCCATCGACCACGACATCGATCCGAGGAACATCCTCAGCATAGCATTACAGTTTAATGCCCATCAGTACGATAATGCCAGCCGTATCGGCTATCAAAACGAGAACCAATACGGGCAAGTGTACCGCAGCAGCACCCGCCAGGTGTCCAACGACGGAGAAAATATCAATCCCGACATCACCCTCTCCTATACCCGAAAAGGACAGCAGAAAGGTGAGCAGCTGCGCTTCAATGGTAGCACCAGCCGCTCCAGCACAGACGGGCTCCGGGATTTTAGGCAAAACTTCTTCGACGCCTCCCGGCAACCCCTGGCTGGCCGGGACTCCGCCCAACAACAGGATGAATGGACCCTCAGCAGAAGCCTCTCGCTGCGACTGGCCTATGACAAGCCCCTCAAGCCGGAACGGACCATCCTGTCGACGGCCGCCGCCTTCGTACGCAACACGACCCACGTCGACCTGCAGTCGTTCGACCTGCCCGCCACTTCCACCTCCAAGATCCCCCGCCCCGCCCTTAGCAATCAGTTCGACTTCCGACAAGACGTGATGGCATCGACCCTCTCCCTCCGTCAGCGACTCGTCGAGAAGTGCTGGACCACCACCGGTATCACCTATGAGTCGACTAACATCTTCTTCGACCTCATCCGCGATGGCAAGGAGGTTAACAACCAATACGAGAACTGGCTGCCCTTTGCCAACATCTCCCGGTACTGGGACCGAAAGTCTAGCCTCAGCTTTATCTATCGCGCTACCCTGCGGCGACCCGGCATCCGCGAACTTAACCCAACGATCGACTATACAGACCCCTATAACCTTCGATTTGGCAATGCAGACCTGCTGCCATCGCCCACCCATAGCTTCGATCTGAACTATGGACGCACCCTCGACAAGTTTCAAATGAATGCGGGCCTCGGCTACAACCGTGTGGACGACATCTTTGCCACCGTCAGAACCCTACAGCCGGATGGCCGTACCTATATCACTTGGCAAAATATCAGTGGCCGGGAAGAATTCGAAGCCAATGCCTGGATGAACCTCACCGTCAGCGGTGGCTTTCGCATGAATGCCAACGCCTCATACTCCTACAACCGCTACAGCCAAAAAGACATACAACTCAATCGCTATCGGAATGCCGCCTCCATCAACGGCCGGGTAAACCTCACCTACGCCCCCAAGCCCCAGGTCTGGAATACGACGGCTTCTATTGGACTGAACCGCTATGCCAATCCGCAAGGGACCGTCAGGAGTACGGTCAACATGTCCTTCGGCGCCCAATACCGGTTCTTTCAGCGCCGATTCATCGTGACTGCACAGGCGGTAGACCCCTTCATCCAGCAAACATATAGGACGGTGACCGAAGGGCTTCAGTTCCGCACCGAAGGCTTTAGCCTGAGCAGAACCCGCAACTACCGATTGACCCTCGCCTATACCATGTCAGGAACATTGTCCAACAACAAGCGCTACTCCGCCCTAAAAGCATCCTAGCGACTAGGTCTTGCCATAACCTCCTTACCCAGGCGAGCCTGCAGCCAGCTCTTTCCCACCGGCACCATCCATCGCTCTTCCAGCTCCTTCTTGGTGGCAACCGTATTGTCGAAGAAAATCGTGTCTGGACCGATAAAGCCGTTTTGCCAGGCATAGGCCAGCTGCCCCAATGGAAGCAACTCGACCTTGTCGTCGCGGACAAAAGCCAGCATCTGCCGGTCGAACAACGGGACGCCCGTCTCGGCCTCCATGGCTTTCACCACCCGCACCGAGCTGTCGGTGCTACAGCCGCTGACGCCGACAACCGCCTCGTCGGCCATCAAGACCACAAAACGACCAAAAAACAAGGTGGCAAATCCTTCCACCGCCGCTCCGTGCGACTGCCAGCTCCGGATGAAAGCTGACAGCATGCCCTCGATATGCAACACCTCCGAAATCGTGAAGAGGCGGCTTGCCTGATATACCCATACGCGGGCGGAAGGAGAGAAATCAGCTGGCAGCAGGCTTTTATATTCCCAGTTCATAGTCTTAAAGATGATGCTGGATGATTCGTGGATGGTATTTATGCTAAGGATGCGGCAATCATCTCTGCGATGTCCAGAACCTCTACCGGCGGGGCCACCTCCGCTCTTCCGGCCGCCTTCACGCCATCCGTCAGCATAGTATTGCAGAAAGGGCAGGCCGCCGCTACCACGGCGGCGCCTGTCGCCAAGGCCTCGTCGGTCCGCTCCTGGTTGATGCGTCGCTCGCCCTTCTCCTCTTCTTTAAACATCTGTGCGCCCCCAGCCCCACAGCAGAGGCCGCGGCTACGGCATCGCCCCATCTCCGCCAGCGAGCTGTCCAAGGCCTCCAGCACTTTTCGGGGTGCCTCGTAGATGGCGTTGGCGCGGCCTAGGTAGCATGAGTCATGGTAGGTGACCTTACGACCTTGGAAGGGACCACCTTCCCGCAGCAGGATGCGACCCTCGTCCAGCAGCTGCTGCAGAAATTCGGCGTGATGCAACACTTCATAATGGCCGCCCAACTCGGGATACTCATTGCGGAGGGTGTTGAAGCAATGCGGGCAGGCGGTCACGATGCGCTTCACGCCATAACTGTCTAGTGTCTGAATGTTCTGATGTGCCATCATCTGGAAGAGGAATTCATTGCCGGCGCGGCGGACGGGGTCGCCCGTACACATCTCCTCCCTTCCCAGGATGGCATACGACACGCCGGCATGCTCCAGGATGCCGGCCAGCGCCTTGGTCACACGCCTTGCCCTAGGGTCGAAGCTGCCTGCGCAGCCCACCCAGAAAAGGACATCCGGCATTTCGCCCCTTGCCTTCCATTCGCTCATGATGGGTATGCCCATTCGATCATTTTTTCATTCATACACCTGTCAAAGGCCACGCTGCCCTCATGCATTCGCCCATGTCTCCCGCTCTTCGCTCCCGATCTTCCAGGGGGCGAAGCTGCTCTCCACATTGCCGAACATCATCGTCCACTCCGAGGGCGCTGAGCCTTCCTCCATCACCAGGTATCGTCGCATCTGGAGGATGATGTCCAGCGGGCTGATCCCGACCGGGCATTCCGTCACACAGGCATTACAGGTGGTACATGCGCGCAACGCCTCTTCGGAGATATAGTCGCGCAGCAGACTCTTGCCATCCTCCTGCGGGCTTACCTGCCGGGAGATGCCGGCTCCGACCTCTTCCAGCCGGTCGCGGGTGGCCATCATGATGCGACGGGGAGAGAGCTGCTTCCCGGTCTGGCTGGCCGGGCAGGCGGCCGTACAGCGGCCGCACTCCGTACAGCTGTAAGCATCCATCAGGTTCTTCCAGGAAAGGTCTGTTACATCTTTTGCGCCGAAGCGTTGCGCCACCGCCGGGGCGGCAGCGGCTTCGGCAGCCAGGGTGGGGTTTAGCGCATATTGCACCTCCTGTTGTACGTCGGACATGTTAGACATAGCCCCTGCCGGTGACAATCGTACATACCATGCGTTGGGGAATGCCAGCAGGATATGCAGGTGCTTTGACCGTGGGAGGTAGTTCAGAAAAGCGAAGATGCCCGCGATGTGCAGCCACCAGGCGCTGCGTTCCAGCCCCGCCAGCGTGGTGCTGGAGAGACCCTCCAGCAGCGGGTGCAACCAGCTGGAGACCCAGAAGCTTCCCGTCGTATGCTGCGCATAATCGCCATACCCTCTTGACTGCAACAGGGTGTCGGATGCGTTCATCGTCAAAAAAAGGCCCATCAGCAGGATCTCAACAATCAATATCCAGTGAGCATCCTTGCGTGGCCATCCATCAAGCTCAGCGCTCTGCAGCCGCTTCACCGGCCAAAGGTTGCGCCGCGCCAGGAAGAAGAGGCAAGCGACAATCACCCCTGCTGCCAGCCATTCGAAGGCCTGAATAAGCCATGGATACGCTGGGCCCAACAAAGGCATGAAGAGACGGTGCGTGCCGAGCACCCCGTCGAGTACTATCTCCAGCACTTCTAGGTTGATGATGAAGAAGCCCACATAGATGACCAGGTGTAGGATGGCTACCCATAGGTTCCGGAACATCTTGCGCTGCCCGAAGGCCTGCAACAACAAGTTGCGGAGGCGCTCCGGCTTACGGTCTGTCAGGTCCTCCGCACGTCCCAGAAGGATATTCCGTCGGATGCTTTTCATCGACCAGGCGAAGCATCCTATGAATATGCCAGACATCAGCACAAAAGCGATCTGCTGCAGCAATCCCATGATGGGTTATTTTTGTAGAGAAATGGGCGATATCGGCAGGAGCCAATTACACTGCAAAGATGGAGAAAAAATACATCCTCACGGGCGACCAGGCATTCCGCAAGCTGCGGCGCATGGCCTTCGAGATCCTGGAAAACAACCCCAAAGAAACACACCTCATCCTGGTAGGCATTCGCGACAGTGGCTACACCCTTGCTAGGCGCCTTCAGGCCCTGCTGGCAGAGATCTCTCCGATCCGCACGTCCCTCGTCTCCCTGACGATCGACAAACGCCAGCCGGCGGATGCCATCCTCGAGCCTGCCCTAAAGCTGGAAGGGGAAGTGGTGATCTTGGTAGATGATGTCGCTAACAGCGGCCGTACCATGCTTTATGCCCTGAAGCCCTTCCTCGACACGCACCCACGCAAGATTCAGACCCTGGTGTTGGTAGAACGCAGTCATAAGACCTATCCCATTCACCCCGACTATGTCGGACATCGACTGGCGACGACGCTCAGCGACCATGTGACCGTTGAAGTGGCCGGCGAAGAGATCCTCGGCGCTTATCTTGGGTAGCACCCTCATCAATACAGGCCGTGCAGACGGATACGACCCCGGAGGTCCCATTCGACGGCGGGGGCCGGTACCTTCACGATATTCACCAGAGAAAACAAAGTTCGCAAGCTCCGGTTTCGTACGGGGATTCGGCTGAGGTCTATATCCAACGAGAGGAATAGACGTCGGTAGCGTTCGACATCGCTGCGGTTAACAACCCGGCCCGACCCATCCGTCCACCGGTTCTCTCTTCCCCCGAGCATCATCCGCGCATTATGTCCGATGGCCAGGTTCAGCCAGGGCGGCAGCCGGCTGTCGGGGAAGAAGGCACGCAGGTTGCCACTCAGCCAGAGGGTCTGCGCGTTGTAGTCTTTGAGGAATCGCTCTGGGCCTGTAGTCCCGAACAGGGCATCTGTCCGCTCCTGGTAAGTGGCATCATGCCGGATGCCCCGATAGCTCAGCTTCACCGTCACCCGTTGCTCTCCCCATCCCAAAGCCTGCGCAAGGTAGAGCCCGGCACCGGCGGAGTTGAAGAGCATATCGCCCGGACTGAAGCCCCATTTTTCAGAGAAGCCGTCCAGCACCTCTACCATCGTCAGATAGGCCATGCTACTGCCCACAGACACCCAGGCAGCCTTTCTGCGGTCCAACCCTGCCCACTGCCAGAGATCTCCTGCCACCCGGCATCCTGAATACGCGCTGAGTGCATGCCCCATCTTGTCTGTCTGCATCCATTCTCCCCAGTCGTCAAAAAAATGAAAGCCCTGCTGCTGATATTTGCTGTACCAGGCCTTATTGAGGAATAGGAAACTCCCCAGCGTGAAGCCCCCGGAAAGAGACCCCACCCAGTAACGTCTTCCGCGTAAGCTGTCAGAAGAAATGGGTTCGTCCGGTAGATGAAACCCTGGCACCTCCGGCTGTCCCTGGACAGCGAATACCTGCCCGGACAAGTCGGGCGTCTGCAGGAGGGACATGCCAGCCAGCAACAGCCAGCAAGGAACTTTTTGGAAGCGAAGAGGCACCTTGCAAAAATAGTCCGTACGGGCTATACCCATGCAGAAAGCAGGTCCTCTGTGAGATGTCAGGCTCAATAGCTATTTTAGCTCAGGTTATTTGCTGCACGACTGACAGTCGTCAAAATCGCTAAACTATCTATACCTATGCAACCTGCCACCCTTGCACAAGTGCAGGCATGGCTGTCGAATAGCTTCGACGCCGAGACCCGCCAAGAGATCGAAAGGCTGCAGAAAGAAGACCTACCGGCCCTCGAAGACGCCTTCTACCGAAACCTGGAGTTCGGTACCGGCGGGCTACGGGGTATTATGGGGGTCGGGACCAACCGCATCAACCGCTACACCATCGGCATGGCCACCCAAGGCTTTGCCAACTACCTCCGAAAATCTTTTCCTGACAAAGAGATCCGCATCGCCATCGCACACGACTCCCGAAACAACAGTCGCTATTTTGCAGAAATCACTGCCCATGTCATGGCAGCCAACGGCATACACGTCTTTCTCTTTGAAGACCTGCGCCCCACGCCAGAGCTTTCCTTTGCCATCCGACACCTTGAATGCCAGGGCGGGGTCGTCTGCACTGCCTCTCACAACCCACGTGAATACAATGGCTACAAGGCCTACTGGCAAGACGGAGGGCAGCTCGTGCCCCCACATGATAAGAACGTCATACGAGAAGTCGAAGCCATCACCTCGGTCGACGATGTCCGTTGGCAAGGTGGAGACGACCGCATCACCCTCGTAGGCACCACCGTCGACGAAGCCTATATAGAGATGGTATCTTCTTTGAGTGTCTACCCAGAGGTGATCCAGCGGCAGAAAGATCTCCGGATCGTTTACACACCCATCCATGGCACCGGCATCAAGCTCGTGCCCGCAGTACTGCGGCGCTTCGGATTTCAGGAGGTGCATGTTGTCGGGGCGCAGGCAACCCCCGACGGTAACTTCCCAACCGTCGTGTACCCCAATCCGGAAGAGAGTGAGGCCATGCGCCTAGGACTGCAGGAAGCTGAACGTCTACAGGCTGACATCCTCCTTGGCACAGACCCTGACGCCGACAGGGTAGGTATTGGCGTGAAAGACGATGCCGGCCGTTGGGTATTGCTCAATGGAAACCAGACCGCCGTACTCGCCTTCAACTATCTTATAGAAGCCAGAAAGGCAAAGGGGATCGCAGGACCCAAAGACATGGTCGTGAAAACCATCGTCACGACCGATATGATCGATCGCATTGCCGCTGCCCACGGCGTCGCCTGCTATAACGTCCTCACCGGTTTCAAATGGATCGCAGAACTCATCAGGGAAAAAGAAGGTGTGGAAAACTATGTGATAGGTGGGGAGGAGTCGTACGGTTTGATGATTGGCGACCAGCTCCGCGACAAAGATGCCGTCAGTGCCGTAGCCCTTCTCTGTGAGATGGCTGCCTATGAGCGCGACAAAGGCCGCAGCCTCTACCAGAAACTACAAGACCTGTACCTGCAGTTCGGTCTCTACCGCGAACATCTGGTATCCATCACCAAGAAAGGGATGGACGGCCAACAGCAGATCGCCGCCATGATGGAGCGCTTTCGGTCCAACCCGCCCCAGGCACTTAACGGAATTCCCGTCGTCCGACTGCTCGATTATGAGCAGCGCCAGTCCAGGGATCTGCTGGCGAGCACTACCGATCCCATCCACTTGCCGAAAAGTAACGTGCTGCAATTCGTCCTCTCCGATGGTAGCAAGGTCAGCGCCCGACCCTCCGGCACCGAGCCCAAAATAAAATTCTACTTCAGCGTTTGTACCCCCGTGGTGGCAAGAGAGCACCTGCAGGCCGCAACGGCTGCGCTGGACGCTTCCATCCAGGCCATGACGCGAGACCTTGGGCTTTGATGCTTGCGATCCGTCGAGCCCAGACCCGCCGGATGGGCAACGCCAGAAAAAAATTGGCCCACATCCTCCGACAGCGATGCGTCGTGCGGCGAAATGCAGCAAATTGCAGCTTCCACATAAGATATGGAAGACAGCTATAGACATAAAGGCCTGCGCCGAGCCCTGGTAGACCGACTCCGGGAGAGAGGCATCCGCGACGAACGGGTCCTTGACGCCATAAGTACCGTCCCGCGGCATTTCTTTTTAGACTCCGTGTTTGATCGGGTAGCCTATGAAGACCGTGCCTTCCCTATCGGAGAAGGTCAGACCATCTCCCAACCCTACACTGTTGCCTGCCAGACCGAACTGCTCAAAGTAGAGCCCTTTCAAAAAGTACTCGAGATCGGCACCGGCAGTGCCTATCAGGCCTGCGTCCTTGCACAGATGAAGGCAAGGGTATTCACGATCGAACGCCAGCGCAAACTCTTCGACACCAACCGGAACTTCCCCTACATCCAGCAGTTCCCCTCCCTGCAGCTCTTTTTTGGCGATGGCTTCCACGGGCTACCCACCTTCGCCCCCTTTGACAAGGTGATCATCACCGCCGCCGCCCCGGAGATTCCCCCTCTCCTCGTCGAACAACTCCGCCCTGGCGGCATGATGGTCATCCCGGTCAATGAGTCTGCAGACGTGCAGCGGATGATGCGCCTCACCAAAAGAGCCGATGGCAGCCTCCAAGAGGAACGCTTTGAGACCTTCTCCTTTGTACCCATGCTGGAGGGCCGGAAGTGAATGCTGAAAGCGGGTCCACTCCGCAGCTGGCATCTATAGCATCATCCCTTTGGTCGATTCCATTGATTTTTATTAACTTAACCCAATAGGGATCAGATCATTCATTGCCTGCTACATGCTCCCGCTTTTTTACCAGCTTACATATGCCATGAAATACACCCCACAAAGATGACATCCACTGTTCTGTTCCAAAAGATACTTGTGTATGCCCAGCGGAATCTGAGGGCCCGATTTTATTGGTATTGGGGAGGTTCAGCTTTCAGCCGCTCAGCAATGGATGGATCCCGATCGGCAGAACCTTTTATACACACGGCGGAGGGCCTGCTGCTGAAAGGTGGCTACATCCTTTCCCAGGATTCGGCAAAGCCCCAAACCATCTTCATAGACACAACTTTTTGCCTGCCGGTCAACTACCAGCGGGGAATACAAAGGCTCATGAACCTGCCAATTCGGGAGTATCTCTCCCGGCGCCTTCAATTTCGTAAAGCTGCTTCAACTCAAGGCAGCGATGCATATTTTCTGCCACCCTCCGTTTGGGCTAATAATTACTATCACTTTCTGGTGGAAGTCTTGCCTGCCGTGCATTGGGCCATCCAGCATACAAGCCTCCCCATCCTCATCCCAGCTATGACACCTTTCTTTCAGCGGTTCCTCGACTTCTTTGGCTGGGAATGGCAACACAGGATACAGATCATCAATCCAAGACGCCCACTTTATGCTCGATTCTCAGGGTTGACCAATATCCGCATCATGCGGAAGGGTTTGCATACGCTGCCTAACCCTGCATTGCTGGAGTTCTACAAGGATCTACCCCTGTCAAAGGCAGATGGGTATGGTTCTGTATTGATCGTCTCAAGGAAGTATACCGGCGATAGAGGCATCCGCAATGAAGAGGAAATATTCCAGACCTTGTCCGCTAGTCTCCCCTGCGAAGTCTTGGTACCAGAGCGCGAAGATTTCCTTGCCCAGCTGGCCAAGATCCAACGCGCTAGCGTCATTGTCGGTTCGCATGGGGCGGGATTGACCAACATGCTCTTCAACCCCCGGTTGAAAGGGATGGTAGAAATCACCTATCGCGAAAAAGTTAACGAGAGCTATCTAAGCCTCTGCGAGGCCATGGGCATCCGCCATCAGTTGTTCATCGTGGCTGACCCTCTTTCGCGGGAAAGGTATTCCAATAGACTTATACCGAGCCGTAGGGCCAGCTATACCCTCAGCCACCAAGATATAGAAAGGCTTGTAGGACTGGTGCAAAGCCACTGGCCATAAGGGCTGCCGATGACCTTATTGTTGCATGCTCATCCCTTCCTGCATGCCTTCCATGCCGCTGCCATTATTGCGGCGCTTGAACAGGGACACGTCAAACTTGCCAAAGCGATAGCTGAAGTTGACACGGAGCACCTGCCAGTCGCGGCGACGGCTGAACTCCTGTGTGAAATAGGGTGATTCTGAGAAGGTACTGTAGAGCCGCGTACGAAATAGGTCGTTCATGCTGAGCGATAGAGAGCCTCGCTTTTCTTTCCAGAACTCTTTGCGGACGGCAAGGTCGACACCATAATTGGGGTTGACATATCCTTGGGCCGTCGTTTGTACAAATCCGCCCCATCCGCCGCCGCCGCCGCCACCCCGCCCGCTGCTCCTGCCACCGCTGCCACCGAAGCCCCCGCCAAAGCCACCACCAGAATTGCCCTGCGGCAGGATGGAGCGGCTTCTATAGTCGCCGCTCAGTTGGATACTCCAGTTGCTGGCCAGCTTGATGGCCGCATTCAATTTGCCGAAAAAGCTGTTGAGGTCGCTACTGAAATTTTGCCCCAGGTTTCCTCCGTTGATAGAGGAGTTGAAGAAGTTCAAGTTGGTCGTCAACTCCAACCAGGAGGCAACGGGGTTTCGAGACGTCACCTCCAGCCCATAGGCACGGCTGCTGTTGGCATTGACATATGTATTGATGATCACGTCACGGCCCGTCAGGGGATTGGACTCTTTGACCTGGTAGCGGGTGATCAAGTTGTTGCTGCCTTTATAATATGCTGAGAGAAACAAGCTATTGCCGTTGTTGAAAGACTTCTGATATCCCAACTCGAGCGAGTTGGTGAATTCCGGCAACAGTCCTGGGTTGCCTCGGCTGATGTTTAGCGAGTCGGTATAGTCGACAAAAGGCAACAGTTGAAAGAAGTTGGGCCTGTTGACTCTCCTAGAATAACTTAACTGCAGATCCTGTGTCTCGCTGATGCGATATGTAAAGAAGCTGCTGGGGAAAAGGCTCAGCGGGAAGGAGTTTTCGAAGCTCGAGTTATTGGTCAGCAGGGTACCACGGTATCTCGAGCTCTCGATGCGCAGTCCTCCCTGGAAAGTCAGCTTCTTGGCAAAGACATTCGAATAGGTCGCATAGCCGGCATAGACTTGGTCGTCGTACTTATAATTGGCATTGATCTGTGCGATGGGGATGAATTGTGCGAGAATGAAACTGTAGATATAATTTAGATTCTCACTCTTAACATCGCGGACGGCAGCACGGAGGCCCATTTCCATTTTTGACTTATCCGTCAGCGGATTGACAAAATCTACCTGTGCCGTGTAGAATTGATTGTTGCCTCGGCCCTCTTGCCGCTGCTCGATTGGCCGACCCTTTGGATTTTTGGTGATGCCATCCAAATATTGAGTATTAAAACTGCCACCACTCCAGTTACGGCTGAAATTGACATTCAAGTCAGCCGTTAACTCCATGCCGGCCTTTTTGAAAAGCTTCTTGTAGCCGATGGCTGGGCCGAAGTTCTGGAAGTTGGAGCCGAAGTCGGTGTTTCGAGTAGAGTAATTTGTGTTGGTCAACGACTTATAGATGGTGTCGGTACGGATGCCCAGCCGATCGCTGTTGTCAAACTTCCCGCGTACGAAGTTGCCGGAGAGGGTGAGGGTATTCCTGTTATTGATAAAATAGTCCAAACCTGCTCTACCAAAGGCAAAGAAGCCGGTGCTGAGAGAATTATTGTCCTGCATGTATTTCAACGCAGGCGTTGTATAACTCTCGGTTCGTTCTGAGATGCCTTCTCCTATCGACTTCCGTTGGTTCACTGTCCCACTGACGAACATATTTAACTTGTCCTGCTTCGCATTTAGGTCTCCGCCCACATTTACCATCGTCCGGGAGTCGATGCCGCTGCGGACACTGCCATTATAGCCCACCTTACGGTTCTTCTTAAGCACAATATTAATGATGCCAGCCATACCGCCAGAGGCATCATATTTAGCAGATGGGTTTGTGATCAGTTCAACGCTGGCAATCGCGTCGGATGGTATCTGGTCCAGCGTCAAAGTCGTGGGCCTGCCGTCGACAAAAATCGTTGGGGCTGCATTGCGCAAGCTGACATTACCATCAATATCTACATCTACGCCGGGTATATTTCGCATCAGCTCGGTCGCCGTCTGCCCCATCGACACAATGCTTTTTTCTACGTTGAAGATGCGCCGGTCTACACCCATCTGCATGAAAGGCTTGGCGCCTGTTACCTTAACTTCTTCGAGCTGCTTGCTATCTATTTCCATCTGAATATCTCCTAGATCTTTGTCGATGCGGCTCATCATCTGGCTCATATCTCCACCCAGATCGAAACGGACGGTCTGTTCAATGGAGATGTAGCCAATGGCTGAGATTTTCAATTTGAACTGCCCGGAGATTGGAAGGCCGTCAATGCTGAAATCTCCATTGGCACGGGTCAGCTGTCCCCCTGCCACCACTTCTTTGCGCTTCTTGGTGACGGTATCAAATCGATTTTGTAAAATCTGTACAGAGGAGGCATCTACGCCCTTGCCGGTGGTCTTATCCAAGATACGGCCATAGAAACGACCCATGTTCATGCTTTGCATACCACCACCGGTACGTCCAGCGACAGAAGGGGGGATTTGAGCAAAAACTGAGATTTCTAAAAAGAGAAAAAAAGCAACGAAGATGCCTTTCATCGGTTTCATTTGATTGTTAGATGACTAAAACCCTTCAAACCTGTGGTTTGTTCTATCCACTGATAAAATAGCTAAAAAAACGCCCGCACGCAGAATTCAGGCGGCTAGCAGGGTGATCGCTACCTGGAGCAGGCCAATCAGAAATCCTAGGATGCCCCCTAAGATTTCCACAAACCGGAACTCCCTCGCCATCACAGACATCAGCAGCGCTTCCAGCCGATCGCTGGTGAGTGCCGTGACTTTATCGACCACGATCTTCTCCAGGTCGAGTTCCGACTGCAAGTGATTCATATATCGCTGCATGAGGATCGGGAAGATCCGTTCCAACTCGTTCATGAAATGCGTCTTCAGCTCACCGATGGTCTTCTCTCCGATAAACATGGAGATGACTGGAAAAAGTTCTGTGAGCCGACGGCGCAGAAACTCGTCTACATGCTCTTCCACGATCGGCATCAGTCGCCGTAAGTTCTCAGGATTCGTCACCCTTGTCTGGATGTCAGAAAAGGAGAGCAACTCCTCACTGACCATCTTTCCAAGGCGCTCTGCAAACTGACGCTGCCGCTTTGGGAAGATACCTTGCACCGTAATCCCCAGCAGGTGTATCGGTTCCCGAGGATGGAAGAGCATCTTGATGGCTACCCAGTTCGTCACCCATCCGATGAACGCAGATATCACCGGAATCACGACCATCCACATACTCATTGTTTAAAAATTTGCACACAAAGAAACGCAAACAGGCGGGCGGAAGGAAATCCAATTTTTTTTTCATCTGGAGCTGGACTATTTTCGTACATTATTAAGTCATATGGAGGGTGTAGCTCAGCTGGTTAGAGCATCAGATTGTGGTTCTGAGGGTCGTGGGTTCGAGCCCCATCATCCTCCCTCCTTAAATCCCGGTACCACCCGGGATTTTTATCTTTCATGTATAGCCGTTAATATTAACAAATTCTTATGCCGCACCGGCTCAAGAAGTCATGACCGCGCCGTCCATTTGTAATTTTACAAGAATGCGCTTTCACCAAACCCTATCATCCATGTTGTCCAGAAAAACGTTGCCATTCGTCGTGCTCTTCATCTCCGCCAGTCTCCTTTTCGTCGTCAATTCCTCCGGCATCATCGATCCGCCGGACAAATACCAGAAGATTTTTCAGGAAGTCACAGAGTTGCTGGAAGAAGCTCACTTCAGCCCCCGTAAGATCGACGATGCATTTTCCCGGGCCATCTTTCGCAAATACCTGGAAGCACTGGACGAAGACCGAAACATCTTCCTGGCTTCCGACATACGGGAACTCAAACGTTTCGAGACACAGATCGACGAAGAACTTCATGGAGCGCCTGTACAATTCTTCTATGCCGTCGAGCAGGTCTATCTGCGCCGACTGAAGGAAGCCTCAGAGATCTATCACGAGGTGCTGAGCCATCCATTCAGCTTCACCACCGAAGAAGCTGTCCGGCTGGAGCCTAAAAACAATGAGTGGTCCCTTTCCCCAACGGCCCGGAAAGAAGCCTGGCGTAAACGCCTCAAATACATGACACTCGAACGGCTCACTGACTTGATTGAGCAACGCGCACAAAGCAACGGAACCGCTGGTTTTGTTTCAAAAAGCGATACGGAATTGGAGAAAGACGCCCGCGACAAAGTATCCGCTGCCATCGAGCGCAACTTTACCCGCCTCAAGACACGCTTTTCTGAAGAAGACAGGTTCAACCTGCTGGTGAATACCGTCGCCAACCATATGGATCCCCACACCACCTTCATGCCTCCCGTCGAAAAAAGATCCTTCGACGAACAGATGCGGGGCAGCTTTTTCGGCATCGGTGCCTCCCTCCGTGGAGAAGATGGGATGATCAAGATCGCCACCCTGGTAGCAGGCATGCCCGCCTGGAAGTCTGGCGAGGTGAAAGTCGGCGAACAGGTATTGAAAGTTGCGCAAGGCGCCGATGAGCCCGTCGATGTGTCCGGTTTCGAAGTCGAAGACGCCGTCCGGCTCATCCGGGGCAAGAAAGGCACCGAAGTGCGACTGACCCTAAAGAATGTCGACGGTAGCATCAAAATTGTCACCCTTATACGTGATGAAATCGTCCTCGACGAAACCTATGCCCGCAGTGCCATCGTAGAAGAGAAAGGCCGGCGCATCGGATATGTCTACCTCCCGGAATTCTATGCCGACTGGGAGAATCCCAATGGCCCCCGCAGCGCGCAAGACATCGCTCGGGAGATCTCCAAGCTCAAAGAACAGAAGGTAGACGGCATCATCATGGACCTCCGCAATAATGGGGGTGGATCTCTTTACGACGTTGTCCAGATAGCAGGATACTTTATTACGGAAGGCCCCATCGTACAGGTAAAAGATCGCGACGGCAACCCGACTATTCTGCGCGACCGCGACCGCAGCGTCCTCTATAATGGTCCACTTGCCATCATGGTCAATGAATTCAGCGCATCTGCCTCCGAGATCCTCGCTGCCGCCATGCAAGACTACGGTCGGGGCATTGTCGTAGGCAGCAGCTCCACCTACGGTAAGGGCACCGTACAGCGCAACATCGGAATTGACAGGGCTACTTCTATCAATGGCTCCGGCAACAGCGACCTCGGCACCATCAAACTCACCCTGCAGAAATTCTACCGCATCACCGGCGGCTCGACCCAGCTCAAAGGCGTGCAGCCCGACATAGTCATCCCCGACACCTACGAATACCTGAAATTCAGAGAAAAAGATAACCCAGACGCCCTCGTATGGGATGAAATCCGCACCGTGCCCTTCCTCAAACAAAACCCCGGCATCGACTACACCCACATATCCCGAGCCAGTCAGACACGTATATCAACCAACCCATCCTTCCAGGCCATCCGCCAGACGGTAAGCCTCCTCGACCGGAATCCGGAAAGAGAGTATAGTCTGAACATGGTGAAATATAAGGCAGATGTCAAAACCTTGCGAGATTCCATGAAGAAAGTGGATGAGGTAGGAAAGACCATACCTGCCCTGAGTATAAATATGCTGCCGCAAGACCTGCGACGCCTGGAGACCGAAAATGACAAGCTGGAGCGCCGGAAGCAATGGGTCAAGAACCTGTCAAAAGACATTCACCTCGGAGAAACGGTGAACATCGTCTCAGACATGATCACCAACCTCCAAGGCTCCTATACCGCCATGCATACAATCTCCCCACAATAAAGAATGCGTGAAGCACCCGATGGGGCTTGGAAATTAAGACAGGTAACGTTTTCGTAGCACCGCCATATGGTGCCGCCAATGGCCGATGATCATATATCCCAGTGCCCGCACACTCACCGGACTGCCATTGGCCGTACCCATACGCAGCAAGTCGTGCGCGGTGAAGGATTCGAATAGAAGGACGTGGCTGCGTCGTAGGATCAGCAATTCTTCTTTGATGGCCACCATCTCTGTCGGATGCCTCGCAGCCGATCGAGCATACAGGTTCTCGTCAAACCCCGGGATGGGCTGCTCATCCCCCCTCGCTACCCAAAGGGCCCGTAATCCGAAGATCCGCTCCGTATCTGCACAATGCCGGAGGACATCCCAAACACTCCATTTCTCCGGGAGGTAGCGGTGGGCGGCCAACTCAGCAGGGATCTGCTCCAAGTCGACCCGCAACTGTAGTTCTGAGCCCTGAAGGACTTCGAGCAACGCAAGCTCAGGTACCTGTTTTAGGTAGGTTTCGTAGAACTCTGCATACTCATCTCTGCCCGGACGATCCATAGATGGCAATGGCAAGTACCTAGCCTTTTTTGGGGGTGACAGGCTTTGCCATTGGCTTGGCGGCAGGCTGGCGCGCCCCTTTGACTGTGGCTGCTAGCAGCAAGGCTTCATAGGCATTGAGGATGCCACCCACTTTGGAGATCTCAGAGAGCATAACCTCTTCTTCTGTGCCTGGCTTGAGTACTTTAATATCTATTTTACGGACACTCCTTTCCAGGATATCCTTCACCTGTGCAGCCGTCAGCTCCGGATAATATGAGAGCAGCAAGGCTGCCAGGCCCGCAGCCACCGGGCTTGCCATGCTGGTGCCTTGCTGGTTGCCGTACTGATCGCCACCCGGGAGCGTAGAATAAATTTCGACGCCCGGGGCGAAGACGTCCACCTCCAATCCATAGTTGGAGAAGGAGGCTGTCAGGCTCTGCCCCGTCGGACCGCTGGCCCCAACCGTGATCCAATTTGGTGCCAGCCACGCCTTGTCGTCGTCGTAGCGAGGATTGGGGAAGTTGTCTTCAACGTCTATATTTTCAGCATCATTGCCAGCGGCGTGCACCAGCAACACATCTTTCGAGGCGGCATAACGGACGGCCTCGTCCACCCATTTTTTTTGCGGGGAGAAGCTTTTCCCAAAACTCATATTCACCACCCAGGCGCCGTTGTCGACGGCATAGCGGATCGCATTTGCAACATCTTTGTCGTGCTCGTCG
>VGFQ01000016.1 GCA_016868815.1 Bacteroidota bacterium | reverse complement strand
GTACCCCAGTGCATGAGTAGTCCTAATTTCAGCTGCCGCCATTCCGACAGACGTGATGCCACCAGGGGATCTGAAGGGGGTGTATAACGATCAGAAGCGTCGTGGTGCTGTGCGCTGGCAACAATCGACGTACATGCCACCATCATTACGACAGACAGGCGATGTATCATCGTCATTGAGATCTTTGAGTTGCGTACATGTCAGGTATCAGAGGATGCCCTTGGTGCTGGGCAGAGAGTCATCACCTGGATTGCGTCTGACAGCCCCCCGAAGCGCGCGCGCGAAGGCCTTAAAGACCGACTCGATCTTATGATGTTCATTATCCCCTCGGCAAGACACATGCAGATTGCATCGGGCAGCGTCGGAAAAAGACTTGAAAAAATGAAAGAACATTTCTGTCGGCATGTCCCCAACCTTTTCCCGGCTGAACTCCGCCTCCCAAACGATCCAGTTTCTTCCACCAAAATCGATGAGCACGCGGGCCTCGGCATCATCCATCGGCAGGGCGTACCCATAGCGCTCTATCCCCCGCTTGTCGGCCAGTGCGGCAGCAAACGCTTCACCTAGGGCGATGCCTGTATCTTCTATGGTATGATGTTCATCGATGTGTAGGTCGCCACGAACCTGCAGCTTGAGATCCATGCGGCCATGGCGGGCCACCTGATCGAGCATATGGTCAAAAAAACCCAGACCTGTGTGGATCTCTGAAAGGCCCTTCCCATCAAGGTTGAGCTCGATCTGTATGTCGGTCTCGCTCGTCGTGCGCCGGTGGACCACCTGCCGCAGCCCGTGCTTGAGGAACAGGTAGATATCCCTCCACTCGGGTGTTTCCAACGCCACCGTATCCCGCAAGCCTTCAATCCCATCCGGTGCAGATGCAGCGCCGAGTTGCGGATCACTGCAGAGCCAGATGGCACGGCATCCCAGGTTTTTTGCGAGCTGCACATCGGTGAGTCGGTCCCCAATCACAAATGAATGAGGGATGTCGTAGGCCTCGCTGTGGAGATATGCCTCGAGCATGCCAATACCTGGCTTTCGGGTATGCGCCTCTTCGTGTGGAAGGGTGGGATCTATGTGTTCCGCGGCAAACACGACACCTTCACCAGCAAAAGTCTGGAGGATGTGATCGTGGACGGGCCGGAACTGCTCTTCAGGGAAAGAGGCAGTCCCAAGACCATCCTGATTGGAGACGAGCACCAACTCGTAACCCATCTCCATCGCAATACGGGGCAGATAGGTCAGGGCCCCTGGATAAAAGGCAAGCTTGCGGAAATCATCCAGCTGGTAGGAAGGGGGGGCTTCCTTCACCAGTGTCCCATCGCGGTCAATAAACAGTACCCGTCTCATATAGATATCAATAGTAAATAAAAATATGGGATAGGCCTAGGCTTGGCTTTCCATCCATGCATCCAGGGCCTGCATCAGCAAGGCATTCTCTGCCGGCGTGCCGACTGTGATGCGCAGGCACCCTGCACATCCGTGTTGCGTACTTCGATCCCTCACTACGATGCCATGGTCCAGCAGGTGCTGATACAAGGCCCGGTGCTGCTGGACCTTTGCCAGAAGGAAGTTGGCATCGGAGGGATAGACATGGATCACGGCCGGATGTGCACTTAGAACATCCGCTAGCCGCTCCCTTTCGGAGACGATGATGCGGATCATATCGTTCACCTGTCCGACTTCTTCGAGTGCCTGGAGAGCAAGCTCCTGAGAGGCCCCATTGATGTTATAGGGAGGCTTGATACGGTTCATCACGTCAATGATAGCTGCCGAGGCGAAGGCCATTCCGATGCGGAGGGAAGCCAGTCCCCAGGCTTTGCTCAAGGTTTGTAAGACAACGAGGTTGGGGTATTCCGTGAGTGCCGGCAGCAGGGAGCGATGACGGGAAAAATTGATGTATGCCTCATCCACCACGACCAGCCCATGGAAGTTGTTGAGAATGGTTTCTATCTCTGTCACCTGTAGGCTGTTGCCAGTGGGATTATTCGGGGAGCAGAGCCATATCATACGGGTCTGCTCATCAACGGCTGACTCAAGAGCGTCCAAGTCAATACCAAATGCTGCATGGAGAGGGGCTTTTCGGACGGTGATGTCATTGATGGCAGCACTCACTTCATACATCCCGTAGGTAGGCGGACAAACAATCACATTATGTTCACCTGGCGTACAGAAAGCCCTGTAAAGGATATCGATGGCCTCATCACTGCCATTGCCTAAGAAGATATGAGACGAGTCGATGCCTTTTATGGCGGAGAGTCGCTCTTTGAGTGCCGACTGATGCGGGTCAGGATATCGGTTATACCATTTCATCAGAGGGGATCCCAGGCTATTCTCATTGGCATCTAGGAATACCCTCGCCTCACCGTGGAACTCATCGCGCGCCGAGGAATATGACACGAGGGAACGGATGTTATCTCTGATCAGCTGGTTGATGTCGAACATCGAATACGGTTTCAAAATTATTTTAAAATGCAGACATGTGTGAAAGCCCTGTCCTTATAGACCTTAGGAGATAGTCCCGACCCTGCATTTCTGCATGCGACATCGCACAGCCTCGGCATGCGCATCCAGTCCTTCCGCCTCCGCCATCTGCACGATGGTGGGGCCTAGGGTGCAGATACCCTCTGCCGTGATGTGCTGGAAGGTCACCTTACGTACAAAGCTGTCGACGCTGACACCACTGTACGCTCGGGCATGCCCATTGGTCGGCAGCGTGTGATTGGTACCACTGGCATAGTCGCCAGCGCTCTCTGGCGTATAGGAGCCAATGAAAACAGAGCCGGCAGACCTCACTCGTCCGGCCCAATGTTCGGCCTCCTGGCAGGCCAGGATGAGGTGCTCCGGAGCATAGGCATTGGCCAGGTCCATGCCTTGGGCCAGGTCAGACACCCGTACAGCCCGGCTGTTCTCCAATGCTTTCTCTGCGATGGCCTGACGCCCCAGCCGGGCAGCCTGCAGACGAAGCTGCTCGAGGGTGGCGCCAATGAGGGTGTCGTCATCGCTGATTAGCAGTACTTGCGAGTCAGGCCCATGCTCTGCCTGTGATAGCAGGTCGGCTGCGACAAAAACCGGGTCGGCCTGCGCATCTGCCAGTATGCAGACTTCGCTAGGCCCTGCGGGCATATCGATGGCGAGGCCTTCCGACTGCGCCAACCGCTTGGCAGCCGTGACATATTGGTTGCCGGGACCAAAGAGCTTGTCGACACGGGGGATGGTAGCCGTCCCATACGACATGGCAGCGATGGCCTGCACGCCTCCCACCCGGAAGACATGGTGCACTCCAGTGAGCCTGGCAGCATAGAGGATAGCAGGATGTACTTGCCCGTGCGCATCAGGAGGAGTGCACAGCACGATGTCACGGCAGCCTGCCAAGGAGGCTGGCACGGCCAGCATGAGGACGGTTGAGAATAGCGGGGCTGTCCCACCAGGTATGTAGAGTCCCACCGACTCAATGGGCAGCGATTTCCGCCAACATAACACTCCCGGCATGGTCTCCACCGGCTCTTCTACCCTTTGCTGCGCGGCATGAAAGCGCCGAATGTTTTCTGCTGCCTGCTGGATGGCCCGCTTTAAGTTTTGATCGAGCAACTTCTCTGCAGCTGCCAATTCCCTCTCCGGCACGGCCAGCTTTCGCAGCTGCACTCCGTCGTAAACTTTGGTGAACCGGCGAAGGGCTGGATCCCCCTTGCGCCGCACGGTGTCCATGATCTTCTGTACCGAGCGGTCTAGGGAACGGCTGTCCATGGCAGGACGGGCAATGATCGATGGCCAAGCCGCCGGATCAGGTCTATGAATAATGTGCATCGATATTTATTTTCATGTACTAGAGTACCATCTTCTCAATGGGAATGACCAGTATCCCCTGAGCACCGGCCGTCTTGAGCTGCTCGATCCGCTCCCAGAACTCCTCTTCGCTGAGGACGCTGTGGACGCTGCTCCATCCGCTTTCTGCAAGGGGCAGCACCGTGGGACTCTTCATGCCAGGCAGGAGTGCGATCACTTCACCAAGGCGTTCGTTGGGGGCATTCAGCAAGACATACTTGTTGCGCTTGGCCCGCTTGACAGCACGGATCCGAAACAACAGGCTCTCGAGCAAGGCCTGCCCCTCTGCTGTCATGCCTTGATACCGGATCAGCACGGCCTGGCTCTGCAAGATCGTCTCGACCTCCCGAAGGCCATTCATAAAGAGGGTGCCGCCACTGCTGACCAGATCGGCAACGACGTCTGCCAGGCCGATACCCGGAGCAATCTCCACTGAGCCGCTGATCTCATGGATCTCTGCCTCAATGCCCTGGCGCTGCAGATAGGCACCGACAATCCGGGGATAGCTGGTAGCGATACGACGGCCTCTCAACGAGGCTGGCCCTTCCCACACTTCAGAACGGGGTGCCGCCAGTGAGAGCCGACACTTCCCGAAGCCAAGCGCTTGTACCACCTCCACGGTACGTCCTTTTTCCTGCAGGACATTCTCCCCGACGATGCCAACGTCTGCCACGCCATCTTCCACATACTGTGGGATGTCGTCGTCGCGCAGGAAAAAGACCTCCAGGGGAAAGTCGTCCGACTCAGTCCTGAGCCGGTCTTTGACATTGCGGAGGTCAATCCCGCATTCCTGTAGCAACCCGACAGAATCGTCATGAAGTCTGCCCGACTTCTGCACTGCTATTTTCAACTTACCCATATTTGATGGTTTCATCGCCCTGGTTTGACTGGTAAAAAAGCAAAAGGCTCACGTCCCCGCGAGCCTTTTGCATATCCCTGCGCATGCAACATCGGCTCACCGGGCAGGCGAGCTGTGATGATGACGGAGGCGGAGGGATGTGCACATGTCGCAAAAATAGCCTGACACGACTTGAATTCCAAAATTTGATGCGGCAAAACCCGGATGGGTTAGATTTGTAAATCACCCAACAGACCCAAAAATTAGAGAAATATGAGACTTTCACGTAGCGGGTTCATCGCCTTTGCCGGTATTTCGGTGGCCAGCATGGGACAAGACGCGGCGATGTATCAAAAGCCACCCCGGATCATGGAGGAACTGCTCCTGGCCGCGCCCACCCCCAACGTCGGCATCGGGCATCAGGGCAGCTGGATGCTGATCACAGAGCGTAGCAGTTACCCTTCATTGGCAGAATTGGCAGAGCCTGAAGTAAGGGTCGGCGGCCTCAGGATGAACCCTTCCAACTTCAGCCCCAGCCGCAGCTCAGGCGTCATACGTCTCCGACTGCAGCATCTGGGCACCCGTAAAGAGGCAGCCATCGCCGGATTACCCTCGCCCCTACGTGCCATTTCGATTCAGTGGAGCCCCGATGAGTCACGCTTCGCCTTCATCCACCTTACTGCCAAAAGGGCTGACTTGTATATGGTGGACATCGCATCGGCCACGGCCCGAAAAATCAACCGAGCCCCCCTGAATGTATTGCCTGCCGCCAGCTATGCATGGGTGGGCAACGATAAACTGTTATATAAGACCGTTCCTGCCAAGGCAGGGACCATGCCAGTCCGCAACACCGTCCCCAAAAGCCCCGTCATACAAGAGAATATGGGCCGGCAGGGGGCTTCCAGAACCTACCAAGACCTCATCAAGACCGCCTACGACGAAGAGCTGTTCGCCTGGCTCACCCGCGCTCAGATGATGTTAGGCGACGGCCGCATGGAACAACCCCTGGGAAAGCCCGCCATCTTCGCCAGCCTGTCGGTCTCTCCCGATCAGGCCTTTGTCCTAGCGGCAACCATCGAAAAGCCCTTCTCCTACCTCATCCCCGCCAGTGGCTTCCCCCAAAAAATAACAGCGATCCGTATTTCCGACGGCAAATCTTGGACCCTTGCGGAGACGCCTTCGGAAGAAGGTGCCCCCATTGGCTTTGATGATGTGCCCGACTTCCCCCGCAGCTATGCATGGAGGAGCGACGCCGCCGCTACGGTCACCTATGTACAGCCACTTGACAAAGGAAGAGGCCGCTCCCAAGCAAATTACAGGGATGCCCTCATTGCCATAGACCTGCGGGGCGACCGTACCCCCCAGGAGATGTTTCGCACCCGCATGCGCTTCAACGGGATCGTGTGGGGCGATGAGCAGCATGCCATCGTATATGAAGGCATGTTCGCCAACCGGCGGCAACGCATGAACCATTTCAACCCCACCTCGAAGCACCTCGACTCCCTGTTCGAGCGGAGCAGCAACGATGCGTATAGCGACCTGGGGACACCCATGACCGTACGCAACAAGATGGGCAGGGAAATATTGGCGCTGCGCCAGACGAACCAGATATTGTTGCGGTCTCAAGGTGCCTCACCGGAAGGAGACATGCCCTTCGTACAGTCGCTGGACTTGCTCACTGGCACCCGAAAGATACTCTGGCGCTGCCAGGCACCCTGGTACGAACAAGCCATCGACCTGGTCGATGTGGCGACAGCCACCATCCTCACCTCCCGGGAGGGGGCCGACCAGCCACCCAACTATTTCCTGCGGACCCTTGAGCAGAAAGATGCCCCCGCCATCGCCATCACGCAGTTCCCACATCCCTATCCGGCAATGAAAGGAGTTGTGAAAAATAAGGTCTCCTACCCCCGGGCAGATGGGATCTCTCTCACCGGCGACTTATACCTCCCGGCAGGATACGACGCGGTGAAACAGGGACCTCTACCCGTACTCCTATGGGCATACCCCAGAGAATACAGATCGGCCGCAGACGCAGCCCAGGTGAGGGGGTCCAGATATGCCTTTACCCGCATCGGATGGGGATCTCCCATTTACTGGGTCACCCAAGGCTATGCAGTCCTCGACAATGCGGAGATGCCCATCGTTGGTGAAGGAGATACAGAGCCCAACGACCGCTTCATCCCCCAGCTATATCTCAATGCACATGCCGCGATCCGACACCTCGCCGCCATCGGGGTGGGCGACAGTAACCGCGTCGGGGTCGGCGGCCATAGCTATGGCGCCTTCATGACGGCCAACCTGCTCGCACATACTACCCTCTTCAAGGCGGGCATCGCCCGCAGCGGTGCCTATAACCGGACCCTCACGCCGTTTGGCTTCCAGGCAGAAGAACGCACCTACTGGCAGGCCCCGAAAGTGTATTTCGACATGTCACCCTTCAGCTTTGCCGATAAAGTCAAAACACCCATCTTGCTCATCCATGGAGAGATGGACAACAATACAGGCACCTTCCCCATCCAGAGCGAACGCTACTACCAAGCACTCAAGGGACATGGCGCGACAGTTCGATATATCCAGCTGCCCTATGAGAGCCACGGATATCAGTCTAGGGAGAATCTGCTGCACATGCTATGGGAACAACACCAATGGCTGGAGACGCACGTGAAAGGAACAAAGTAAACACCGGCTGATGATGCCCCTGCATCATCAGCCAAGCATCTCATCTTGGGAACCTGACTTTTCAATGGACTGCAGGTAGCCTTGCAGAATGAGGGTGGCGGCGGTGGCATCGACCAGCGACTTGTCGCGACGCTGCTTTCGCTTCAGCCCCATAGCAGCCAGGGCACGGCTGGCCTCCACAGAACTGTACTGCTCGTCGGCAAACACCACAGGAAGACCGGGGAAAGCCCGACGAAGGCGCCCGGCGACATGGCGAACCGGCTCCGTGGCATGGGTGTCTGTCCCGTCCAGATTCTTTGGCAGCCCTATCACAAAAAGGTCTACCGATTCCTGTGTCAGGTAGCCGCGGAGGAATTCCGTCAGCCGATGCGTATCGACGGTGGCAAGACCAGTGGCGATCAGCCGCAACGGGTCTGTCACGGCGATCCCGCAGCGCTTCAAGCCATAGTCTATGCAGAGCACTCTTCCCACGGCTTTGGCTATGAAGCGGAGACGATGTCCAGGATGACAAATATGGCAAATACCACGCTGGCGATTCCATTGGATGTCATGAAGGCCAGGTTGATGCGGGAGAGGTCGCCGTGCCTGACAAGAGATTGTTGATAGACGAGCATCCCACAAAACACCAAGGCACCTACTACATACCAACCGCCAAAAGCACCAACCAATCCGGCACCTACGATCAGGGCTGCAGTCAGCCAGTGCAACCAGCGAGAGACCAACAACGCACGTCGCTGGCCCCAGACAGCAGGAATTGAATGGAGGCCCTGCGACCGGTCGAATGCCTCATCCTGCAACGCATAGAGAATATCGAAGCCGGCCACCCAGCCGACTACCGCTATAGCGAAGAGCACAGGAAGAAGAGCAAACACCCCAGTCACAGCCAGGTAGGCTCCGAGAGGTGCCAGCGAAAGGCCGACGCCTAAGACGAGGTGGCAAGATGGCGTGAACCGCTTGGTATAGCTATAGCCGAGGATTACAGCCAGCGCCACTGGAGAGAGGGCAAAGCAGAGCGGATTGATCAGCCAGGTGGTAGCGACAAACCATACCGACATGACGAATGTGAACCACAAAGCCCCATCTGCAGACACCAACCCGGAAGGGATCTCCCGGATAGCGGTACGGGGGTTTTTCGCATCGAAATGCCGGTCCAGCCAACGGTTGAAGGCCATGGCGGCACTGCGGGCCGTCACCATGCACACGACCACCGCTGCCAACAATTCCCAACGGATAGCCTCCCTACCCGCACCCGCCTCCTGATAGAGGCCCAAGAAAAAGCCGATCAGCGCAAAAGGCATAGCAAAAATTGTATGCGAAAACTTGACCAGCGAAAGGTAGTGCTTGACCATCGCGCCCAGCATTCAAATTTGTTCGGAAAAGTACGGACGGCATAGCTCCCATAAGACAATGCCGGCAGCGACAGAGATGTTCAGTGAATGCTTCATGCCCAGCTGCGGGATCTCCAGACATCCATTACAGGCCTGGAGGACCTCCTCCTGGATGCCTTCCACCTCGTTGCCAAAAACAACCGCCTGCCGTTGCCCTCGCAGACCCTCCCACTGATGCAACAGGAGACTGCCATGGGCTTGCTCCACCGCCCAGACAGCATACCCTTCTGCCCGCAGCACGCGCACCCTCTCGGCAGCATCCGGAAACGACTGCCAGGTGACCGTCTCAGTGGCTCCGAGGGCCGTTTTATGGATATCTCGGTGTGGAGGGCAGGGCGTATACCCACATAAATCGAGGCCTTCGACGAGGAAGGCATCGGCAGACCGAAAGACACTGCCGACGTTGTGCATGCTTCGGACATTGTCGAGTACCACCCGCAATGGCCGCTTGTCGGCCTGGCGGAAGGCTTCGACCGACTTCCTCTCTAGCTCAGATAGCAGTTTCTTCACGAGGTACAAAGGTAGGCTGCTTCCGCCAGCCACCGCCTCGTCAGTCGGCCGGCACCAGCGCCAGGTCGACCAGGGCATTGTTGGAGCCTGTCTCCTGATATTGAAGACGCAATGAAGATGCCGTCAACTCAACGATGGTAGCCGTGCGACCGGCATAATTGAGGCTTTTTTCATCGACAGAGAAGGACCATGTTCCTGTGGAGATGACCTGAGGATCGGAAGCATTACACTTAGTGAGCCCCTCTTCCTGAGTCAGGGTCTTGTCCAATTTAAAACGGATGAGATCGTCTTTCTTGCAGGCGGTCAGCTGCTGCAATACATCGACTGTGATACCATTCGAAGTGGCTTTGAAACTGGCATATTTCCAGGCCCTAGAGATCAGTTCCGTATTGGTCGGTGGATCCGCCTTCTGGCAAGATACAAAACAGACAAGCGTAGAGAAAAGCAGGCAATAGGATATTCTCACATGGATGAGTTATCCTGTAAGGTATATAAATCTCAGCATCTTTTACAATCCTGATTCATCCGTATGTACAATCATAGGACATCCGATAATTCCTGCAGGATCCCAGAAATTAGACTTATCAACAAAGGGCCAGAATTCTTCACACCGATGGGATAGGGCAGGCGGATGCCTAATTTTGACCCGCTCACATAAGCGTAGCAGGAAAAGAAATTAGCAGATGTCTAAGAGCGGACAGGACACTCCTCTGATGCGGCAACACCATGCCATCAAGCAACGCTATCCGGATGCAATCCTGCTATTCCGGGTTGGAGACTTCTATGAGACCTTTGGAGAAGATGCCATCCGGGCCTCCCAGGTGCTGGGCATCACCCTCACCAAGCGCAACAATGGCGCCGCTGCCTCCTCGGAGCTAGCCGGCTTTCCACATCATTCCCTCGACAGCCACCTGCACAAACTGGTGCGGGCCGGTTTTCGGGTCGCCATCTGTGATCAGCTGGAAGATCCCAAGCTGGCCAAGGGCATTGTCAAAAGAGGGGTGACAGAGTTGGTAACACCCGGCCTCGCCACCAGTGAAAAACTCCTGGAGACAGGATCCAATAACTTCCTCGCCTCCATTCACTTCACAGAAGGCGTACATGGCGTCTCCTTCCTGGATATGTCCACCGGAGAATTCTTCCTGGCAGAAGGCGACAACGACGCCATCGACAAGCTGCTGCAGACACTGCAGCCCATGGAAGTGATCTTCTCCCGGTCCTATCAGAAGTCGTTTCGGGAATCCTATGGCAATCGTTTCCATACCTATGCCCTAGAGCCATGGATCTTCGACGGGACCTATGCCCGGGAGATCTTACTGAAACATTTCGGCACCCACTCCCTGAAAGGATTCGGGGTGGAAGACATGCCTGCAGCGATCGTCAGCGCAGGTGCCGTCTTACATTATCTGCGCGATACAGAGCACCCCAACCTCAGCCATATCACCGCACTGCAGCGGGTCGACAAGGAAGAGCATGTATGGATGGACCGCTTCACCGTACGAAACCTCGAACTCACCGCCAGCCCAATAGAGAACGGAGCCACCCTCCTCCGCACCATCGACAAGACCGTCTCACCCATGGGGGCACGCCTGATGCGCCGATGGATCCTCCTCCCCCTGCTCGACATCCGGCGTATCCAGGAACGGCTGGACCTCACAGAATATCTGATGGCAGCAGCAGACACGCGTAGTCTGCTCCTCCAGCATATCCGTGCCTGTGGCGATCTCGAACGACTGGCCGCACGCATCCCCATGCGGCGCATCAACCCGCGCGAACTCCTGCAGGTCGCCAGAGCACTGCACCATACCCAGCAGATCCGGGAAGCAGGGCTACTTGCTGGCAACGACTACCTGCGACGCCTCTCAGATGCCATCAACCCCTGCGCCTATATCATGGAGAAGATCCTCCGTGAAATTGCAGACGACCCCCCGGCAAATTTTTCAAAGGGCGGTGTCATCGCCGAAGGCGTCCATGATGAGCTCGACAAGCTCCGGCGCACAGCCTCCGGCGGGAGAGGGTTCCTCACAGAACTGCAGTCCAGAGAGGCCGAAAAAACTGGCATCTCCTCCCTCAAAGTTGGCTATAACAATGTCTTCGGGTACTACCTGGAAGTCACCCATGCCCACCGGTCGAAAGTGCCGCCGGAATGGATCCGCCGACAGACCCTTACCCAGGCAGAGCGCTACGTGACGCCGGAGCTGCAGGAATACGAACAGTTGATCACGGGGGCAGAAGAGCGCATCCAGCAGATAGAGGCAGCGTGCTGGGAACAGCTGCTGACAGAGCTGTGCGACTATATCCAGCCCTTGCAGGTCAATGCCCAGATGCTGGCCATCATCGACTGCATCTGCAGCTTCGCCCAGCAAGCACTCTCCCATCATTACCATCGCCCGGTTCTGCACGAAGGAGCTACACTTGATATTATAAAAGGCCGCCACCCGGTCATAGAATGCCAGCTGCCCCCAGGAGAGGCCTATATCCCAAACGACGTCCTGCTGGATCGGGAAGATCAGCAGATCATCATCCTCACCGGACCCAATATGAGTGGCAAGAGTGCCCTGCTACGCCAAACAGCCCTCATCACCCTCCTGGCACATATGGGCAGCTTCGTGCCCGCAGAGAAGGCAGAAGTACCCATTACAGACCGGATCTTTACCCGTGTCGGCGCCTCCGACAATCTCAGCGGTGGCGAGTCGACCTTCATGGTAGAAATGAACGAGACGGCCAGCATCGTCAACAACTTATCTCCCCGAAGCCTGATCCTACTTGATGAGATAGGCCGCGGTACTTCCACCTACGACGGCATCTCCCTGGCATGGAGCCTCGTCGAACACCTCCACGCAAGCCAGCATAAACCACGGACACTCTTCGCGACGCACTACCATGAGCTCAATGAGCTGGAACAAAGACTCCCCGGCGTCCGAAACTTCCATGTGACACATCGAGAGTCAGGCAACCGCATCCTTTTCCTTCGGAAACTCGAGCCGGGCGGCAGCACCCACAGCTTTGGTATCCACGTCGCCCGGATGGCCGGCATGCCACAGGAATTGCTGCACCGGGCAGAAGAGATCCTCCATCAACTGGAAGAATTCCGCAGCGGGCCGGCACAGAAAGGCTCAATCCCTCCACCACGTATGCCGAACCTTCAGCTCTCCATCTTCGACGCACATACAGAAACGTTCACAGAGATTCGACGTATGCTGCAAGGCATAGACATCAACAGGCTCACGCCCGTCGAAGCACTTCTGAAGCTCAATGAGATCAAGGGACGGCTCGGGTGAGCAGCCGGCCAGGATCCTTCTGCCAGAGGATGTCGCGCATATGGAAGGAAGCCCCATCAACTCCTCTGCCGGCGGCGTTCCATGAGTTCGCGCATCGTCGTCAGGATGATGCCCTCCTGCTCGATAAATCGCCGCAGCGCCGGATTCATCATGGCCAGAAAATCTCCATGACGCACGGCCCAAGAACTGGAGATATAAGAAAACTCATCAGTGAGTTTGATGCAGTGCATGATCACATAGGTGATGCCGGGCTTGACAGCACGCAGCACATCCATATAGTAGCGGGTCTTGTACTTTTTCAGGAGACGGGTCTTGGGCTTTAGGCCCTTCGGCATATGCAGGTCGTAGCTCTCATTGTGCAGGTCGTCAATCACTGGCAAGCCCGCCTGCCAGAGCGTGCGCCCGACCGCCCTTGCCATGCCGGCCTGGGCGGCCGTGGCGTTAAGCTGCTGAGCGATGAGGGTGTTATGACCACCGGGGAACATCACGGGGATGCGTTTCTCGATGCCGAGGCCCACATACTTTGAGATGAAGGCAGGCGTCTCGAAAAGGGTGCCCATATGCGAGTCGAGGTGCGTAGGACGAAACCCGGCGGTGAGAGCTCGGTCGAGCTGGGCCCGTATCTCGCGGTCTACCTCCTCCGCCGTAGCATGCTGTACGACGTCTTTCACACTCTTCCACATCGCCCCTTGGCTGTCGACAAGCCCGGGCACGGCAGGCTTGCCCGCCAGCGGCCCCCATCGATAGTCGTTCCATTCAGACGTCAAGGTCAAATGAAGGCCCGCATCTATCTCAGGATGCTCTTGCAGAAAATGGAGGAAGCCTGGCACCCAAGCGCAAGGCATCATTACACTGCAAGAGGTGGCGACTCCTTTTGTCATGGCCTCCATGGCTGCCAGGTTGGCATCGATGGAATTGCCGATGTCGTCAATGTGTAACACGACTACCCGGGCGCCTTTCGGAAATCCCAGCCGCTCGGCATAGGTGCTGTCTTGCGACTGTGCCGACACGGTCAAGAGGGATATGCCAGCGAATAGACCCAGGCGAATGAAAGAGCATATATGCATACTGTAGTGCTTATGTCAGACCAGAGCCGCGACCTTTTGGACAACGGCGTGCACCTCTTCGGAGGTGTTGAGGCGACTGAAAGAAAACCGCACCGCCACACGGGGACCCTCCCCATAGATGGCCCGAATCACATGCGAGCCCTGGTGGGCGCCACTGGTGCAGGCACTCCCGCCAGAGACGCAGATGCCCGCCATATCGAGATTGTAGAGGATCATCTCAGACCGCTCAGTACGCGGCAAAGACACGTTCAGGACAGTGTAGAGGCTCTCTCCGGCAGGATCTCCATGAAAGGCCACCTCCGGCACCGACTGCCGCAGGCCCTCCATCATCTGCTCCTTGAGGCCAGAGATATAGGAGCGGTCTTTGGCATAGCCCTCCGTGGCGATCTCTAAGGCTCGGGCGAAGCCAACGATCCCGTAGAGATTTTCTGTGCCGGCACGCATGTTGCGCTCCTGTCCGCCCCCCTGTATAAAGGGAGATAGGGCAATACCTTCCCGCACATATAGGATCCCTGTGCCTTTAGGGCCATGAAACTTATGGCCAGAGCCCGTGATGAAGTCGACAGGCGTCTCTTGCAGCTCAAACGGAAAATGTCCGACGGTCTGTACTGTATCGGAATGGAAGAGAGCACCATAGCGGCGGCAGACGGAACCGACGGCCCGGATGTCGGTGAGATTGCCCACTTCGTTGTTGGCATGCATGAGCGTCACCAGGGTCTTCTCTTCGCTGGCTGCCAGCCGCCGCTCTAGGTCAGAAAGATCGATGTGGCCATCGGGGTGCAGGCCTACATATTCCAGCGTCGCTTCCCCACGCCGCTGGAGATGTTCGACGGTATGGAGGGTTGCATGGTGCTCAATGGCGGAGGAGATGATGCGGGTGCAGCCCAAGTCCCGCACAGCCCCGTAGATGGCAGTATTACTACTCTCCGTCCCCCCGCTGGTGAAGAAGATCGAAGCCGGTCGAGTCTGGAGGATGCGGGCCACCGACTTGCGGGCCGTCTCGATCGCCAGCCGCGACTCGCGCCCATAGGAATAGATAGAAGATGGATTTCCGAACTGTTTCGTAAGGTAAGGCATCATGGCCTCCAGTACAGCTGGCTCCAGAGCTGTCGTGGCGGCATTGTCGAGGTAAATCCTGTCAGGCATGCTAGCTTCGTTGGAAGACCATCTGCAAATGGTCGGACAAGATACAGAAAGGCCGGCTCATGCGGAATTGAGCTGGTCGCGTATGTCATCTATAAACCGGTCTGCAATATGCCTTGCAGCCGTCTCCGAGCGAGCTTCTGCGATGACCCGTATGATAGGCTCGGTATTGCTGGTACGCAGGTGGACCCAACCCTCTTCGAATTCGATACGAAGCCCGTCTTCCCTGTTCTGCGGGGCATGAGCATAGCACTCGGACAAACAGTCGAAGACAGAGGAGAGGTCAAGCCCAGCCGGCATCTCTATGCGATTCTTGCTGATGTAGTAATCCGGATAGGTCCTTCGCAGCTGTGCTAAGGACTTCCCAGTCGACGCGAGATGACTTAGGATGAGGGCGATACCGATCAGTGTATCCCGTCCATAGTGCAGGTCAGGCACGATGATGCCGCCATTGCCTTCTCCCCCAATGACGGCGCCTACCTCCTTCATACGGCGCACGACGTTGACCTCTCCTACAGCCGCGGCATGATAGCGGCCGCCATATCGCGCTGTGACATCCCCCAAGGCGCGGGAAGAAGAGAGGTTACTGACGGTATCTCCGCTGCGATGACTCAGTACATAGTCGGCGACTGCTACGAGCGTATACTCCTCGCCGAACATAGAACCGTCCTCACAGACAAGCACCAGCCGGTCTACATCCGGGTCGACGGCGATGCCCAGGTCGGCATTGGAACGCAAAACCTCAGCTGACAACTGCTGCAGATGCTCCGGCAACGGCTCGGGGTTATGGGCAAATTGACCATTCACCTCCCCATTCAAGACAATGATATCGGTAGCGAGTACGCCGAGTGCCTGCAGCAAGGCGGGGATGAAGATAGCACCGGTGCTGTTCACGGCATCCACGACGACGCGGAACCGCCGCTCGGTGATGCGGCCCGCCTGCACCAGCGGGTAGTTACAAACCTGTTTGATGTGATGCTGCATCGATCCGCTGTCTGGAAGCCTGCTCCCCAACCGGTCGACCGATGCAAAGACGACCTCACTGCCGTCGGCCAGCGCCAGCACAGAGGCCCCATCCTCTCCACTGATGAATTCACCCGCACCATTCAGGAGCTTCAGTGCATTCCAATCCCGGGGGTTATGGCTGGCAGTGATAATGATGCCCCCGGCGGCTCGCTGGTCCACCACAGCCATTTCGACTGTGGGAGTGGTGCTCAAGCCGAGGTCGACCACGTCGAGTCCTAGCGACAGCAGGGTTTGGATGGCTAACTCCGAAACCAGAGGCCCACTGATGCGGCCATCCCGCCCCACAACCACCCGGGTAGCGTCGGACTGTTCCTTCAGCCACTGCCCAAAGGCAGCAGTGAAGCGTACGATGTCTGGGGGCGTCAGGTGCTCCCCGGCTCTGCCGCCGATGGTGCCCCGGATGCCAGAAATACTTTTGATTAATGCCACGTCGCCATCATTTCAGTGGGCGAAACTAATCATTTCCAGGAAGCTGCTGTTTCCGCTGGCCTGGGCCAGATGGCAGCGAATGGCGGCAAAGACCATTGTCGTATATTACCTTATTTTTGTATTATATGTTCCCTCTGCAAAGCCGGCCGCTATCCTCTTGGCTAGCCCGCCTCACTGATGCCGACAGATGGCTGCTTCTGAAGGTGAACCGTGACTGGCATCATCCTCTGCTCGATCCGATAGCCCTCGTCTTGCGGGAAGCAGTGACCCATGCCCCACTCTACCTATTTCTCATCCTGTTCCTATGCATGAACCATGGGGCAGATGGGCTTCGATGGGTGGTGACGGGCATCGTCCTGGTGGGCGTGAGCGACCTGCTGAGCAGTCATGTGATCAAAGAAGCGTTCGACAGGGCCCGCCCCTGCCGTAACCCTGCCACGGCCCATGATATCCGCTTTCTGGCCCGCTACTGCGGGCTCAATGGAAGCTTTATCTCTTCCCATGCCAGCAACCACTTCTCCCTGGCAACCTATCTTTTGCTGACCCTTCGCACCCAATCAACTGCCTGGACGCTGCTGCTGCCCTGGGCCGCTGCCATTGCCTACGCACAAGTGTATGTGGGCGTCCACTACCCGTCCGACGTCATTGGCGGTGCCCTCTTTGGCGCCTGGCTGGGATGGATGGCGTACCGTTTCACTAAGGATGAAACGCACGCGTTAAATCCCGCTTCATGACCGAAATCCTCATTGTATTCGGACTGATTCTGCTCAACGGCTTCTTCTCCATGGCCGAGATTGCCCTAGTGTCAGCGCGGAAGTCGCGCCTAGAAGCTCAAGGCAATAAAGGAGACATCCGGGCAAAGGCGGCCCTGCGCCTCGCGCACAAACCCGACCACTTCCTTTCCACCGTCCAGATCGGCATCACCCTCATCGGCATCCTCACAGGCATATACTCAGGCGAGAAGATTGTAGACGACCTAGCCCTAGAGTTCGGCCAATATCCTTCCATGGCTGCCTATGCCAAAGGCATTGCCACTGCGATTGTCGTAGTACTGCTGACCTTCCTGTCGCTGATCCTGGGAGAGCTCGTCCCCAAACGACTGGGCCTCAGCGCCCCGGAAGCCATCGCCAAATGGGTGGCCGCTCCCATGCGGCTCATCACAACCATCACCTGGCCCTTCGTATGGCTGCTTGACCAGAGCACATCCCTGATCCTCCGGATGTTCAAGATCCGCAGCGCCTCCAACCAGGTGACAGAAGAAGAAATCAAAGCCATCATCAGCGAAGGGACGGAACACGGAGCCATCGAGGAAGAAGAACAGGAGATCATCGAAAGGGTCTTTGACCTGGGCGATCGCAACATCACCTCTCTGATGACCCACCGTAGCGACATCATCTGGTTCGATGTAAATGACAATGAAGAGACCATCAAAGAAAAAATCATCCGCGAGCCCCATTCCGTATATCCCATCTGCGAAGGCAGTATTGACCAGATACGTGGCATCATCTCGATAAAAGATATGTACGTAAACCCGCATGACAGGCCCTTCCAGGAATGCATGCGGCCCGCCCTCTTCGTGCCAGACAACAATACCCCCTATCAGCTCCTAGAAAAATTTAAACAATCAAAAATTCATACCTGCTTCGTCGTCGATGAATATGGCTCCTTGCTAGGGCTCATCACCCTCAACGACATCCTCGAAGCCATCGTAGGGGAACTGCCTCAGCACGACCTGCAAGACTACCAGATCACCCCGCGCGACGACGGCTCCTACCTCGTAGATGCACAGATCCCCTTCTACGACTTCCTCTCCCATTTTGAACGTACAGAATGGATGAACGAAGGTGACCAGGATTTCGATACCCTTGCGGGCTTCATCCTGCATCAACTTGAAAGAATCCCCACGACCGGCGACCGCCTCGTATGGAAAGAGTTCCGCATCGAGATCGTTGACATGGACAGCCACCGGATCGATAAAGTACTGATTCAGGTATCCAACCAGATCCGGAAAGACATGCAGCTAGGCTAGCCCCTTACCTCAACCCATACCCGACCCATGGAACTTTCTCTCCGGCATCGGACAGCCGTCATCTGCGGCAGCACACAAGGCATCGGCTATGGCATTGCACAGGAACTGGCAGGGCTGGGCGCCGATTGTATCCTGCTGGCCAGAAACGAAGCACAGTTGATGGTCAGATCGCAGGCATTGCCAAAGACAGAAGGACAACAACACGGATACCGGGTTGCCGACTTCACAGACACTTCAGCTGTCCGCCAAGCCATCGACTCGATCGTAGCCGATACGACCGTCCACATACTGGTCAACAATACAGGCGGACCTGCCCCAGGCCTCATCACACAAGCGAGCCCCACAGCCTTCACCCAGGCCTTCGAACAGCACCTGGTCAACAACCAGACCCTGGTGCAGGCCGTCCTGCCCGGCATGCGGCAGGCCGGATACGGGCGCATCCTTAATGTCATTTCGACCTCCGTACGGATCCCTCTCCGAAACTTGGGCGTCTCCAATACCATCCGGGGGGCTGTCGCCTCCTGGGCAAAAAGCCTCTCCAATGAAGTGGCAGCCGATGGCATCACCGTCAACAACCTGCTGCCCGGCTTCATCGAGACATCCCGGCTGGAGAGCCTGATTGGGACCATGGCCAAAGCCCGCGAGACCGATCCGGAAACCATCGCGCAGGAACTGCGCCTGGAAATTCCGGCAGGCCGGTTTGGGAAAGTACATGAGATCGCGGCCCTGGCGGCCTTCCTGGCAAGTCCTGCCGCCGCATACATCAACGGCACCAGCATCACCGTCGACGGAGGGCGCACCGGCTCAATCTGAGCAGGAATCTCCCAACGGTGATCTACTCGTAGTGATTCAAGCTGTCTGATGAAATGGACACCTGCTTGCCGTAGCGGGCTTCCGCCAAGCGTCATCCGCATAGAAGAAATTAGGACTCACCACTGCATCGTCGAACTTCTGGTGGAAGACAGTCAGGGCCGATGCCGACATCGGAGGCACGATCCATGCCCAGTCTGCGGTCACAGGCCTCCCCGCCGCTTCCTCATTCCGCATGAACCGCATGAACTGTTCTGAGGCCTCATGATGGTCGGTCAACATTACCCCCGCCTTGTCGTAAGAATGACGCACGGCCTCGTTGAGCACTACCATGGCCCGGTCCTTCCACAGTACAGAGGGGGCATCCCGATCAAGGCCCATTCGTTCCGCCAGCACAGGCAGCAGGTTGTAGCGCGATTCGTCGCCCAGATTCCGGGATCCGACCTCCGTCACCATGTACCACCCGTTGAAGGGCGCCGCAGGATAGCGGATGCCTCCAATCTCTAGCACCATGTCAGAGATCAGTGGCACGGCATGCCATTTGAGACGCATCTCCGCCAGCCAGGGATATTCGGGGTGAGAGATGGGCACTTCCAACACCGATTCCTGCGGCAATTCGAAGAGCCGGGGGGGTGCCCCCTCCATGCTGACGAGCAGAGGCAGGATATCGAAGGGTGTCCCCTCCCCTTGCCAGCCCATTCGACGGCAGATATTGGTAAACTCGGACTGTGCGAGATCGCCTATCCCCTTGCCGTCAGGAAGCTGATGAAAGGCATAACGGATGAGATGCTTGTTCCAGATGCGGACGGGTACGCTTCCGTCGGGGCGCAGGGCGGGAAAGACAGTGAGCGTAGGACGGATGCGCCCTCCCTGCGTCGCCATGGCCAGGTGGTCCACCATCGCTCTATGCACATCCTCGGCCGTGGAGACATCGCGTCGGTCCACGACGGCGAGCGACTTCCAGAATAACCGACCGATGCAGCGGTTGCTGTTGCGCCAGGCCATGCGGGCACCATGCTCAACTTCCTCGCAGCTATGTGTATACGTAGCCGTGGCGGCTATCTCCGCCTCTACAGCCGCTAAGCGGTCAGACAGTCCAGGCCGGCCCGTCTCGGCATAATAGGCTTCCAGGAAGGCCTGGGCCTGCTTCCTTAGCGGAGGATGACTCGTCATGCCCTCAAAACAACCAAGTACCCATTCCGTTCACCCGGATGAGCATTTTCACCCAATCTCTGATCGATGGGCTTTGTCTACCTTTATTGCGTGTCTGCTACCCCTGCAAAACATTTCTCGTCTCGTTACTTACCAGGGACTCAGAAGCCAGGCTTACAGCTGCATTTGCTGCTGGCCGGGATGCCGATGATGCGCATAAACCCTATCACATAATTATGTCAGGATTCGAAGCATCTGCAGCTTGTGCAGAAATGATGGACCGCATAGACCCGCTGGCGCAGTTTCGCCACCGCTTCCAGATCCCGACGGTGGAGGGCAGGCAGCAAGTCTATTTCCTTGGTAATTCACTGGGCTTACAACCGGTGACAGTACGGCAGCAGGTAGATCGAATCCTGGGCCAGTGGTCGCAGTTGGGAGTAGAAGCCTTCTTTCATGCTGATTTGCCCTGGATGGAGCTTCCGTCGCTTAGCTATCCCGTCTTGTCGAAGATCATCGGCTGCCTTCCGACGGAACTGACCGTGATGAGCCAGTTGACGGTAAACCTGCACCTGCTCATGGCCTCCTTCTATCAGCCCAAGGCGCATCGGTATAAGATCCTCTGCGAGGCCAAGGCCTTTCCGAGCGACCAGTATATGATGGCCTCGCAGGTCCGCCTGCACGGCTATGACCCCAACCAAGCCATCATAGAAGTAAGCCCGCCGCCCGGAGAGCACTGCATACGAGAGCAAGACATCCTGGAAGCCATCGACCAGCATGCCGACAGCCTGGCCCTGATCTTCTGGGGCGGCGTCAACTACTACACGGGACAAGTCTTCGACATGGCCGCCATCGCCCACGCCGCGCACCAGGCCGGCGCCCGCGTGGGCTTCGACCTTGCCCATGCCGCCGGCAACATCCCCCTGGCACTACACGACTGGGACGTCGACTTCGCCGCGTGGTGCCATTACAAATACCTCAATGGTGGTCCCGGCGCCGTGGCAGGGGCGTATGTCCACGAACGCCACCATGCTGAAGCCCAGACCCCTCGACTCAACGGATGGTGGGGAAATGACCCGCAGACCCGTTTTGAGATGGCTAAAGCGCACCAACCTTCCCCGACGGCAGAGGCCTGGCAGGTGAGTACGCCATCCCCCATCCTGCATGCCTGCTTGCAGGCCTCCCTCGACCTTTTTGCAGAAGCCGGATGGGATAGGATACAGGAAAAAACCCTGCGCCTCTCGCAGTGGCTGCGCTTCCTGCTCGATCAAATAGAGGACAAATTCCCCGATAAAGGATTTCACTGCATCACACCCCGCCAAGCCCATGGCTGCCAGGCCTCCTTGCTCACCGGCGCCAACGGCAAAAAGATGTTCGATTGCCTTACAAGCGAAGGCATCTTCGCCGACTGGCGGGAGCCCAACGTGATCCGCCTCGCACCCGTGCCCCTCTATAATAGCTTTTCAGAAGTCTGGCGGTGTTATGAAGTCTTCTGCCATTTCCTGTCGACAGCCCACTCCGACCAGCTTTGCCCTTTCTGGCCTATCCAAAGGGTTACATAAGCCATGCCACAACCGGCTTTATCTTTGTCCCATGCGCATCGCCCTCTTCAGCGACATCCACGCAAACCTCCCCGCCTTACAGGCCTGTTCAACAGACATGGACAACCGAAACCTCGATGCCATCTACTGCCTGGGCGACCTAGTCGGCTACAACGTCTGGCCCAACGAAGTGATCGATGAGATCCGCAAGCGGAGGATACCCACCATCGCCGGCAACTACGACGATGGCGTGGGGCGTATGAGCGACGACTGCGGCTGCGTGTACAAGACAGACGATGAGAAACTCATGGGGAAGATATCGATCTCCTTCACCAACCACCTCGTCCAACCCGCCCAGCGAAATTTCCTGCGGACACTGCCCTTCTCCCTCTCTGTCGAATTCCGCCTGGCAGACGGCCATCTCCACCTCGTCATGGTCCACGGCAGTCCCCGCCACCTCTCCGAATACCTCTTCGAAGACCGCGACGAGAAGAGTCTCCTGCGCATCTGCAAGGACGCACGGGCCGACATTCTCTGCATCGGTCACACGCACAAGCCCTTTCACCGCGCCCTCCCCACACAGGAGCCGGCGCACGGATACCACCGGCATGCCATCAACATCGGCTCCGTCGGAAAACCGAAGGATGGCGACCCGCGCGGCTGCTACACCATACTGACCATCGACCCTGGCAGCTCCGTACGCGACCCCGACTCCGTCAAAGTGGAGTTCATCCGCTTCGAATATGACATAGAGCAGGTGGCCCGCGCCATCGGCGAAAGCCCCCTTCCCAATGCCTATGCCGAAGCCCTCCGGAAAGGCAATTAAATATCAAATACAAGGCGAGAAATCATACCGACATGACACGCGCACAACTCACCGAACATATCTTCTCCAAGGGCTCCTACCTCTGCGTGGGTCTCGACACCGATCCGCAAAGAATGCCCGCCGACCTACCCAGGGATGCCAACGGCGTCCTCGCCTTCAACAAAGCCGTCATCGATGCGACGCTGGACCACTGCGTGGCCTACAAGATCAACACGGCCTTCTACGAAGCCCTCGGATACCGCGGATGGGAAGTGATGGAACAGACGGTCGCCCATATCCCCGACACACATTTCCGGATCGCCGACGCCAAGCGCGGCGACATCGGCAACACTTCCTCTCAGTACGCTCGGGCCTTCCTGCAGACACTGCCCTTCGACGCAGTCACCATCGCTCCCTACATGGGTGAGGACAGCGTCCGACCCTTCCTGCAATTCGAAGGCAAATGGGGGATCGTCCTCGGCCTCACCTCCAACCCTGGCGCGGCTGACTTCGAATTGCAAAGCCTCGACAGTGAAGGGAATCCCATGCTTTATGAAGAAGTGATCCGCACCGTCGCGGGATGGGGGACGACCGAAAACCTGATGTTCGTCGTCGGGGCCACGCAGACGACACAGTTCGATACCATCCGGCGGATCATTCCGGAGCATTTCCTGCTGGTGCCCGGCGTGGGCGCACAGGGCGGAAGTCTAAAAGAGATCTCGCAGAAGGCCCTCACCCCCGAGGGCGGACTCCTCGTCAATGTCAGCCGAGACGTCATCTACGCCTCCTCTGGCAACAACTTCGCCGATGCCGCCGGCCTCAGGGCACAGGCCTACCACACCGAGATGTCAGGCTTGCTGCTACCGCGCCTCCGGGACATTGGACGCGCGCCTATCTGATACCCTCCACATGCGCTGCCAGGGCCTCCGCCCAGATGGCATACTCGAGGCCCGACGGATGCAGGCCGTCCTTCGCGAACCGCTTGGCATCGCCCTTGGCCGCACGCGTCGAGGCCGTCAAATCCAGCCAGCCTACGCCTTCCCGTTGCGATACGGCGCGGTTCACGGCATTGAAGGCGTCGATCTCGGCGGCGATCTTCTGAACGTCGCGCTCCACCGCGAAGGGTGTCACTCCCCAGTCGGGGATGCTCAGCACGATCACATGCCCCTTCTCGTAGCCGGCGCGTTCGATGGCCATCTGCAACAGCGACGAGAACTGCCGCTCGTATTCATCCACAGCCCGTCCGCGGTACTGGTTGTTCACACCGATCATCAACGTCACCAGGTCGTATCTTACCATCAGCTGTGCCGCTGCGATGCCGGCCGTCAACTCGTCGGTCGTCCAGCCCGTCCGAGCGACGATCTCGGGCGCGCTCCAGTCGTCTCCCCGCCGGCGTAGCATGCGCAGGGTCTGATAGGGATAACTATCGTACAAGGGCACACCCTCCGCGACCGTGTAGGAGTCGCCTAATGCCAGCCAGGTCCGCGTCCATCTCATATGGGGATTTTTCGAGGAGACAAGTTACCCATTCTACCACTCCCTGAACAAGGACTCCACCAATCGCCGCCGTTTCTTAATTTCACCCCTTACACCTATTTCATGAGGCTCCACAAGATCATACCAGCGGCCCTGCTCTTGTCATCGGCCGCCTTCAGCCAAGCACCTCCCGCCCCAAAGGCCAACTACGCCCTGGCCGCCAAGTTCTCGCCCAAACGGCTCGAGAAGATGCTATTCTCCACCGCCGTCGACCCACACTGGATCGGAGAGACCGGCCGCTTCTGGTACATGTACGAAACCTCCGCCGGCCGGAAATGGTGGCTCGTGGATGCCGCCAAGGGCAGCCGACAGCCGCTCTTTGACAATGACAGCCTCGCCGCCGCCCTCACCCGCATCGTAAAAGACCCCTTCGACGCCGAACACCTGGGCATCGAGAACCTCCGCTTCCACGACGACAGACTCCAGTTCTCTGTCAAGAGCAGCCTCGAGGTGGAGAAAAAGGACAGCACCCGCAAAGGCGCACCCCCCACCAAGGAGAAGAAGACCTTCTACTTCAGCTACGACCCGGCAAGACGAGAACTCACGGAACGAAAAGACACCGCCCAGGCTAAGCCCAAACCGAACTGGGCCTCCGTCTCGCCCGACCGCAGATGGGTCGTCTTCGCCCGCGAATACAACCTCTGGCTCATGGACTCTGCCAACTTCCGAAAGGCCCGCGAGAAGGAGGATGATAGCACCATCGTCGAGATACAACTCACCCGCGACGGCATTGAGTACTATTCGTACGGCGACGGCTACAGCCAAACAAACGTCGAGAAGGAACGCGACCGAAAGAAGAGAAAGCCCGCCATGGCCTACTGGTCGCCCGACAGCCGCCGCATCGCTATGGTCCGCTCCGACATGCGAAAGGTCAAGGACCTATGGCTCGTACACAACATTGCCGACCCACGCCCCACACTCGAGACCTACAAGTACCACATGCCCGGCGAGAAGGAAGCACCTGTACGCGAACTGCTGTTGATCGACATCATCGAGAAGACGGTGCGCCGTGTGCCCGTCGAGCGCTTCAAAGACCAGGAGGTCTTCCTCTGGTCGGCCCCACCCAAAGAGAGCCAGCGCGACGAAGAACATCGCCCCTTCGTATGGCTCGGCAACGCCGATAAGTTCTACTGCTACATCACCAGCCGCGACCTGCACCGCATCGATCTATGCTATGTGGACGTCGCCTCCGCAAAAGCCCGGACCCTCATCGAGGAGCGCATGAACACCTACATCGAAGTACGTAGGCCCGGACTGATCAACAACGGCAGCGAGCTCGTCCACTGGAGTGAACGCGACGGCTGGGGACATTTCTACCTCTACGACTCCTCCGGCCGCGAGAAGGGACGCATCACCTCCGGCCCCTGGCACGCCGAAGACATTGAAGGCATCGACGAGAAGACGCGCACCCTCTTCTTCACCGGCAACGGCCGCGAGAACGGAGAAGACCCCTACTACCTGCATCTCTACCGCGTCGGCCTCGAAGGTGGCGGCCTGCGCCTCCTCAACGCGGGCGACGCCGACCATGCCGTCTCCCTCGACGACGGCAACCGCTTCTTCATCAACACCTCCTCGCGCGTCGACAAGGCCCCTGCCTCCAGCCTGCACGACCAGAATGGACGGCTCGTCATGGAACTCGAACGGACCGACATGGCCCGACTGCAGGAAGCCGGATACCGCTTCCCACAACCTTTCAAAGCCAAGGCAGACGACGGTGTCACCGACCTCTACGGTGTCGTGTACAAACCCTTCGACTTCGACTCTACGCGCAAATACCCCGTCATCGCCTACGTGTATCCCGGCCCCCAGACGGAAGCCGTCAACAAGGCCTTCGCCCGCGGCATGGACCGCATCGACCGCCTCGCCCAACTGGGCTTCGTGGTCGTTACCATGGGCAACCGCGGCGGTCACCCCTCACGCTCCAAATGGTACCACAACTACGGATATGGCGACCTGCGCGACTACGGCCTGGCCGACAAGAAGGCCGTGCTCGAACAACTCTCCGACAGGCATTCGTGGATCGACATCCACCGCGTCGGCATTCACGGACACAGCGGAGGTGGCTTCATGTCCACCGCCGCCCTGCTGGCCTACCCCGACTTCTTCAAGGCGGCCGTCTCCTCCTCCGGTAACCACGAGAACAACATCTACAACCGCTGGTGGAGCGAGAAACACCACGGCGTCAGGGAACAGGTGGGCGACAAAGGCGACACCACCTTCCTCTACAACATCGAACGCAACTCCGAACTGGCAGCTAACCTAAAGGGGCACCTGCTGCTCGTGACGGGCGACGTCGACAACAACGTCCACCCCGCCAACACCATCCGGGTCGTCAACGCCCTCATAAAGGCCAACAAGCGGTTCGACTTCACATTGCTGCCCGGCCAACGGCACGCCTATGGCGACATGACCGAATATTTCTTCTGGCTAATGGCTGACCACTACGCCAAATGGCTGCTGGGCGACTTCTCCCAGCCCGTCGATATGCTCGAGGTGAACCGCGACATCGAACGCACCGGGGGTAGCAGAACGAGGAATTGAACTTCATCGCCCCTGCCACCTGCCGGATAACGGTCATCTATAACCGCTACCTGGCGGATCAGTACCGCCACGACAAGAGGTCGGCGCCCTGCGGCGCTCTCGCCTTCACCTCCTCCGCCCATTTGGGGATGAACATGCGGTGATATCGCAACCGGCTTATGTAGTTGGGATTTTTGTGGTCGCCGTTCCAGCAATGCTCGGCCCGGTCGCCGTAATCGACCTCGCAGCCGCAGGCGGGGTTTCTGAGTTGTTTCAGCATGTCCTCAGCCGAGTAAACGGCGTTGTTGAGGTAGAAGTTGTCCATGTCGCCCACATAAAGATGGATCTTGCCCTTGAGCTTTTCGCCGATCTGTGACCAGTCGCGACGGATGATATGCGTGAGGTCGTAGTGCTCGCGCCAATAGGCCAGGACATCCTTGTTGATCTTCCCCGTGAGTTTGTCGATGACGCGCACCGGGTAGCCGTCCTTCCCGACGGGTGAATAGACGGCCTCCCAGATATCCCATTGGTCACCGCTGCGACTCTTCGTGCCTAGGGCGAGTTCGCGGTGGTTCATGTCTCGCACCATGGCGCTGACATGCCCGAGGTAGTCGCGGTACCCCGGCCGCGGCGTGTTGCGGAAAGGCCCCTGCCGGTCGTAGGCATTGTCATCCTTGTAGAGGTCGACGGTCATGTAGTGGTGGAAGTCGATGGGGTCAGGACAGGCGGCGTAGGCGCCGTTGTACTGGTCGGGGTAGAAGACTTGCACGGCGAGCGACTCCCAGCCGCCCGTGCTGCCGCCATAGGTGAAACGCGCCCATCCCTGTCCAATGCCGCGGAAGCGACGCTCAATCTCGGGGATGAGTTCGTAGGTGATGGCGTCGCCGTAGGGACCCAGGTTCTGCGAGTTGACGGCGTAGGAGTCGTCGTAGTAGGGGTTGGCGTGCTGTATCTCGATGGCGATGACGCGGGGGAAGGCTGGTCCCGTCCACATCTTGTAAAAGTCAAAGGCCTCTTGTTGCACGATGCGGTTGTAGCCGGTGATGCGGAAGCGGGTGCTGGTGTCGGGCTTCAAGTTCAGGTCGGGAGGCGTGGTGCGCCATCCGCCGAAGTCGGAGGGGAAATGACCGTGGAAGATCGCCAGCGGGTACTTCACGTCGGGATGGCTATCCCATCCCTCCGGTAGCAGGATATGCGCACCGAGATACATGGGCCTGCCCCAGAACTCAGTGAGGAGTTTGGACTGCACTTTAATGTGCTTGACGTATTTGCTATCCTCGGGTTCCTTGATGGGCGGGATGGTCTCGGTGAGTATCAGCCTGCGTCCAGCGTCGGCGGCACCTTTGAAGTCGATGGTGACGGGCTTGGAGTGGAGGTTTCCCGGCGCGATATTCCAATGCTGTCCCTCGCCGCGGTCCATGGGCAGTTTCACAACATGGCCATCCTTACGGCGGAAGGTCTCGTACTTGTGCAGCAGGACCTGCACATGGTACCTACCCGATGCAATCTCCTTGAGGCTACGGACAGGATAACCGAACATGGAAGAGGTGAACGTGCGGGTGGTGCCGGGCTTCCAGTCCTCGACGTCCATCCCTAAGACCTGCTGCGTGCCGAAGTCATCGCCGATCTGGAAGCGCGGCTCGGCGGAGCCGTCGCGTGAGAGGAGGAGAAGCAGCCTGCCGTCCAGCGCCTCCTTGCCCGCCGTGGCAGGCAGTTCGACGGTGAAGGTCTGCGCCTCGGCATGCAGGCGGCAGGCCAGGAGGAATACGAGCAGTGCATATACTTTCATGGCAGTGGTGTTATATGCGATATTACCCCATTTCCGGGGTACGGCAAGGGGGCGGCGCTGCGAACCCGGGCGTGTCGGGTCAAGGATGTATTCAGGGGCAGACTTAGGACTGTTCAGGATGACGGCCGTCATGCGTGAGATCTTCATAGAGATTTGACCTATGGATGCCATTTTGCCAGCAAACCAAGAGGAATGAAGCTACACACTTCCCAAAAAGGTACGATGGGGAGATGATGCTCTTCATTTCCTTAGATCCCGACAGAATCGTAGGGATCTAGGGAAGATGGAGTCCGCGGATGCACTGTATGACGGACAACCGAATGACAATTAAAGCGAGCATTTCGTTGCCATTGCAGTCAATCCTTCAGGAATACAGAGGCAAACTCCAGAAATCGGGTTATAGATGCTATCATCTTCGACAAATGCCCCCTCGCTTACCCCGTTGCGGCAAGCGGCCCTACGTATGAAAAGGATCCAATGACTCAGTTCGACCTTCCCTGCGCCCGTTGCATGGCATTGGTACCGGTGCCCTGGCCACGGCTGAAGTTCTGACCGGCCTTGAAGAGCTGGAAACGGCTGGGCATCTCACGGACTGGCCACATGCCGTTCGACTCGTTGATGTCGGCCGTTTCGCGCATGGGATCAAGGCGGATGGATGCCACTTCCTTGTCCTTTACGAAGACTTTGCTGAACTGATGTTCGTTGGAGCGCCAGACGGTCACTGGCATCCTATCGACCTGCTTCGAGCCGTCCTTGAAAGTCCATTCGACGATTACCGGCATCACCATGCCTCCGCGGTTGGAGAAAGTGAGTTCGTACACATGCTTATCGGCCCAGCGGCCGGCATTCTCGTTGTCCTTCTGCGACTCCATCCCGCGCTGCTGCATCTCCTGGATCATCTTCATGTCGGCGCCGGGGTTCTTCCAATAGAAATCGCGCAGCGTGTTGTCGGTATCCACATAGAAGGAGATCGACTTATCCTCGCGGTTGCGAATCTTGTGTATCCCTTCGAACTCCTTTTGCTCAAAGGCGGCGGCATTCCGCCTGTCGTCGAGGCGGAACCACTTGACGCTGTCGATGGAGATGTCGACGGGGTCGGTCCCAAAATACCATCCGCGCCAGAACCAGTCGAGGTCGACAGCGGAGGCGTCCTCCATCGTGCGGAAAAGGTCGGCCGGCGTGGGGTGCTTGAAGGCCCAGCGACGGGCATATTCTCGGAAGGAGAAGTCGAACAGCTCGCGGCCCATGACCGTCTCGCGCAGGATATTTAGCCCGGTGGCGGCTTTGGCATAGGCGTTGGCGCCCACGTTGGCGACGGCGTCACCCTTAGTCATGATGGGCTCTAGCTGATCCTTGGGCAGCCGCATGTAGTCGGTGATGAGGTGTGCGGGACCGCGGCGCGAGGGGTAGTTGTTGTCGAACTCCTGCTCGGTGAGGAACTGCACGAAAGTGTTGAGACCCTCGTCCATCCACCACCACTGTCGCTCGTCGCTGTTGACGATCATCGGGAAGAAGTTGTGGCCCACTTCATGAATGATCACGCCGATGGCGCCGTACTTGATGGCCTCGCTGTAACTACCATCCTTCTCGGCACGACCGTAGTTCATGGCCAGCATCGGGTACTCCATACCGTTGGCGGCCTCGACCGACTGCGCAACGGGATAGGGATACGGGATGGAGAACTTGCTATATACTTTCAGCGTATGGGCTGTCGCCTTCGTAGAATATTTTTTATATAGGGGATAGGCCTCCTTACCGTAGAAGCTCATACACATGACCTTCTTACCATCGATGTATACAGGCATCGCGTCCCACACGAAGCGTCGGGAGCTGTTGAAGGCGAAGTCGCGGACATTGTCGGCCTCAAACAGCCAGGTCTTTTTTTCCTTACTCTTGGTCTTAAGCGCCTCGTTGGCCTCAGCGAGCGTGACGATTTCGAGAGGCTCAGTGGCCGTCTGTGACTGCGCCCATCGTTGCTGCTGCGTAGCTGTCAAAATAGACTTAGCATTGCGGAGCTCGCCGGTTGCGGCTACGATGTGGTCAGCTGGCACGGTGATTGCGACCTTATAATGCCCGAAGGTCAGGGCGAATTCAGCACCTCCGGAGAATTGCAGGTGCTGCCAGCCCTGGAAGTCGCTATAGACTGCCATCCGCGGAAACCATTGCGTGATGGAATACAGCTTATTACCGTCTTCAGGGAATAGCTCGTAGCCACCACGGCCGCGGACAAGCGCCTTGTCGTTGATCCGTTGGTTCCAGTCGATCTGGAAGACAAACTTCTGCCCGGGCTTCAAAGGGACGGGCAGGTCGAGTCGCATCATCGTTTGGTTCACAGTCCATTTGAGAGGCTGCCCTGCCGCATCGACGACCCGAGTGATATTTACTCCATACCCCTCGAGGTAGGTGTCTACGTTCATCTCCTCGAGCTGACGGCTCGTCATACGGGTGGGCATTCGGCCGACATTGTCTCGGTTATTATCACTCCGCGGATGGTGAAAGTTTTCATCGACCTGCAGCCATAGATAGCTCAGGATGTCTGGGGAATTGTTGATATAGGTGACAGTCTCCGAAGCTGTGAGGTGATCTTTCGCCTCGTCGATATCCACGCGTATGTCGTAGTCGGCACGCTGCTGCCAGTACTTGGGACCAGGGGCCCCGCTAGCAGTTCGGTACTCATTCGGAGTGGCCAAGAGCCAGTCGAGCTGCTCGAAGCGGTTGCCGTGGTTGGAACCCGGGTTGTGGTCGCCCTGTGCCAGCAGGTTGCCGGCAACCACTACTGAAAGAGTCAAAAGGAGTAGCCTTTTCTTCATTTTTTAAATTTTATTTCAGAAAGGGAGTCGGGCCGAGAGCAGGAACACAGAAACCGCCAAGACACAGGATGAAACGGCTACCATCCAGTACGACTTTGAGATGCCCGGCACGCGGGTCACCAGACTCCCCAAAAGAAGAACAAACAATACTACGAAAATCTGGCCTATTTCAAGGCCAATGTTGAAGCCGAGAAGCCCAACGGCAAGACTTTGGCCTTCCCCCAGCATGAATCGGACAGCATTCGCATATCCCATGCCATGCACCAGTCCGAAGGCGAATGCCATCACATAACGCAGCCGCTCATCGCCACTGCGGGCCCGCATATCCAGCAAGTTGGCGGCGGCAGTGGCAGCTATCGTACAGGGGATGGCGAACTCCACCCAGTCGTCCCGAAAACGGATGAGGTCAAGCACACTGAGCACCAGCGTCAGCGAATGTCCGATGGTGAAGGCCGTGACGAGGATGACCAACCGCCTCCAGTCGCCCCAAACATGCACGACGGTCAGAACGGCGATAAACAAGATATGATCCAAAGCGCCGGGAGAGATGATATGCCTCCATCCATCGGCCAGATAAAAAAAGAAATCCTGCCACATACATGAGATCGGTTTAAGTTATGAAATTATCAAGAAATTTGCAAACGACTCGGCTTCATATGTCTGCCCTCCCCGCCTGGATGCTTATCCTTCAAATGTGGATCCTCTCAGCCACACATCCATACTATGTGAGTGTTACGGAGATCGAATACGACCAAAAGGCCGGCACGATGGGTGTGTCCTGTAAATTCTTCACCGACGACCTGGAGGAAGCCTTGAAAGGGGTCAGCCACGAAAAAGTCGACCTCTCCAAAGGCGACAGAAAAGCGCACCAGAAGCGAATAGAAGCCTACCTGCAGGCACATTTCCAGGTCACCTGCGGGAAGGCTGCCGCCAGCCTTCGGTTCATCGGGACAGAACACGGGCCCGACGCCACCTGGTGTTATCTGGAGGCCACGGGGCTTCCATCAGCCTCTTCCCTGCAAGTATTGTCAGACTGTTTCTATGAAATCCGCAAGGAGCAAGTCCACATATTTCATATCACTGTCGGCGGGGAACGCAAAAGCCGCAAAATGGTGAACCCGGAGAAACGGTTCAGCCTATCGTTCTAAGTCATCCGACCGAAGACTCTTTCACCCTCAGACGACTTCCACCACCTGCGTGGCCTGCAGGTTGGCGTTCCGCATGGCAATGCTGCGAACGGCCTTCTCCGAGAATCGCTGGAAGGCCCCCCGGGTAATGCCATCTTCTCCCATCATCACGGGCACCCCTTGGTCGCCCCCTTCGCGGATGCCCTGCACTATCGGGATCTCACCCAGAAATGGAATATTCAGCTGGTCTGCCAGCCTTCTACCCCCCTCCTTTCCGAAGATATAATAGCGGTTTTCCGGGAGTTCGGCCGGCGTGAACCATGCCATATTCTCCACCAGCCCGATGATGGGCACGCGGATCTGCGCCTGGCCGAACATGGCGATGGCCTTTTTGGCATCTGCCAGCGCCACGTCCTGCGGCGTCGTCACTACGATCGCGCCCGTGACAGGGACGGTCTGTACCAGCGTAAGATGGATGTCTCCGGTGCCAGGCGGCATATCGATGACAAGATAGTCGAGATCACCCCATAGCACGTCGGTCACAAACTGCCGGATGGCAGAGCTGGCCATCGGCCCCCTCCAGACGACAGCACTCTTCTCGTCGACCAACAGGCCCATGCTGATGATGGAAATACCATATTTTTCTATCGGGACAATACGATCCTTACCATCCGCCTGTGTCATGAGCGGCCGCTCACCGCGGATGCCGAACATGATGGGCATGCTCGGGCCATAGATGTCGGCATCCATTAGCCCTACCCTCGCACCTCCCTGTGCCAGCGCCAGCGCCAGGTTGGCAGAGAGCGTCGACTTGCCGACACCACCTTTTCCACTCACCACCGCAAGGATGTTCTTCACGCCCGGCAAGAGCGCCTTCCCATCAGTCCGCATCGAACTGGTGCTGGCAGTGAATTGTACCACCACGGAGACATCCGCTCCGCACCGCTCCCGGATGGCGCGCTCACAGTCGCGGCGCATCAGCTCTTTGAGCGGACAGGCGGGCGTCGTCAGCACCAAAGTGAAGACGATGGAACGGCCTTCGATGCGGATGTCCCGCACCATCTGCAAGCTGACAAGGTCTTTCCCTAAATCAGGCTCTTGCACGGTCCCCAGTGCTTCCAGGATGTCTTGTATCGTCATATCATATATTTATCCTCTAACAAGGCGCAAACTTAACCAATCACAGTGGGTGTTTGTTTATCTTTCCGAGGACTACCTTTGTCAGTGAACGTTTGCATGCGCACACTCATACGATATGCTGCCCTCGCATGGATGCTGGCCCCCAGCTCCGCGAAGGCCCAGTTTGAGACGTTCCAGGACTCCGTCGTACAGCTCTACGGTGTCGTGATGACGGCGGACAGCCTGCGTGGACTGCCGGGCGCCTCAATCATCGTCAAAGGATCCGGCAGAGGCACAGTCAGTAATTACCAGGGCGTCTTCTCCATCGTCGTGCTGAAAGGCGAGGAGATTGAATTTACATCAGTTGGCTTCAAGCCAAAGCTAACGCGCATCCCACGCGAACTGGAAGGCAATGCATTCAGCGTCATACAACTGATGGTCACAGATACCGTGTACCTTCCGGCGAGCATCATCAAGCCCAGGCCTACCAGGGAGCAATTCGAAAGAGACTTCGTCAACACCCCCGTCCCGGACGACCTGATAGAAGTGGCCCGACAAAATACTGACCTGGCCAAAAGACGCATCCTCTCACAGTCGATGCCTCGCGACGGCCGAGAGTCCATAAACTATACCCTGGCCCGGAATGCCGCAAGGTATTATTCTAACGGGCAGTTACCACCGATGAATCTCATGAACCCTTTTGCTTGGAATGAATTTATACGGGCCTGGAAGCGGGGCGACTTCAAGAAAAAATAACCCAGACCCATGCAACCCGTCTCCATCATTGGCTCCGGCACGATGGGCAATGGTATTGCCCATGTCTTTGCACAGCATGGGTACCCTGTCACCCTCATCGATGTCTCTCCGGATGCCCTTCAGAAAGGGCTATCGACGATATCGAAAAACATGGACCGCCAGGTCGCAAAGGGTGCTTTGACACTGGAGAAGAAATCAGATGCCATGTCGCGCATTCGGACAACGACCTCACTGGCAGCAGGCGTACGGGAGAGCGCCCTCGTCGTAGAAGCAGCCACGGAAGACATCCAGCTTAAGCTGCGCCTCTTCCAACAACTCGACGAAGCCTGCCCCTCCGACTGCATTCTGGCCAGCAATACCTCATCGATCTCCATCACCCGCATAGCAGCAGCTACCCAGCGCCCTCAGCAGGTCATCGGCATGCATTTCATGAACCCCGTACCCGTCATGAAGCTGGTGGAAGTGATCAACGGATATGCTACCGACCCGGTTGTCACGGAAAAGGTCGTATCGTGGAGCCGCCACCTGGGAAAAGAGCCATGCGTGGTGAACGACTACCCGGGGTTTGTGGCCAACCGTATCCTTATACCCATGGTCAACGAAGCCATCCGCTGCCTGCACGAGGGGGTAGCAGACGTAGCATCCATCGACACTGTCATGCGGCTTGGCATGGCACATCCCATGGGCCCACTGCAACTGGCTGATTTCATTGGGCTGGATGTATGCCTGGCTATCCTCCGAGTCCTACAGGAAGGTTATGGCCAGCCTGCCTATGCACCCTGCCCGCTGCTGGTCAATATGGTCGCCGCCGGAAAGCTTGGCGTAAAAAGTGGAGAAGGCTTTTACAAGTATAACCCAGGGTCCAAGGAAGCCCTGCCTGTCAGCTTCCAATAACACGGGAGGCCAGCACCTGGGTTGCCACCACTAGGTCTACTGGGTATGTGATTTTTATGTTGTCTGGCTCACCTTCCAGGAGTTCTACCCTATGCCCGTAGCGCTCCACTACGGTGGCCTCATCGGTGAACGACGTATCGTAGGGCTGAGACATGGCGGGCAACAGAATCTCCGACCGGAAAGTCTGCGGTGTCTGTACAGCCCGCAGTCGCTCCCGGTCCGCGACCGCATGGCCCTCGTCACTGACTATACGCATGCTGTCTCGCACAGGCACTACGGGCACGGCCGAACCTTTCTCCAAAGCCAATGCATGGCATCTTCGGATGAGGGAAGGCGTTACGAGGCAGCGGGCTGCGTCATGCACAAAGAGAATGGCAGGGTCTTTCACCAACGCGAGTCCGTTCTGCACCGACCGGAAACGCGTCGGCCCACCCTCTGCAAAGAAGACGGTCACCTCAGGCAAGTATCTGGCCAGCAGGGCCCCGCCCTCCTCCCAGTAGGAGGAAGGTAGCACGACGATGATGTTAATATCCGGTAATGCCTTCACAAAGGCTTCCACCGTATGCACTAGCAAGGGGCGCCCCTGCAGCTCGAGGAATTGTTTGGGCGATGGTGCACCCATGCGGCTACCGGTCCCACCTGCCACGATCACAGCTACAGACTTCATGGCCGATGCGCGTATTTGGAAAATTCCAGGTATTGCATGCGGTCTTGCATCACTCCGTTCGCGTTGCATTGTACTTCCGGAATTCCTCCTCCAGCCGCACGGCAGAGATGGCGGTTGTACCAACCTCTTCGCAGACGAGCCCTCCCGCCATGTTGGCCATCTTGGCCGCTAACAGCAGATCCCCCGTCACCGCATAGGCCAAGGCAGCTACAGAGATGACGGTATCCCCCGCCCCGCTGACATCAGAAATGCTACGGGCATGTGAGGGTATGTGATGCGAATGACTCCCCTCGGCAACATAGAGTCCATGCTCCGACAAGGTGATCAGTGAAATACGATGCCCCAGCCGGCCCGATAGCGCCGCATGGGCTTGGTCCAGGGTGGGCAGATGGTCAGCCTGTACGGGCATACCCAGCCCATCCCTTACCTCTTTCAGATTAGGCTTGAAGATATCGACCCCGCGGTAGGAGAGAAAGTTTCTTCTCTTGGGATCCACCGCCGTCAGAATGCCTTGAGACCGACAGGCGTCGACAACTCGGTGGATGAGCGACTCCGTAAGTACACCTTTGTCATAGTCCTCAAAGACAAGAAGACGGGGCTGCTGCTCTTCTATATACTGGCAGAATGCATCAAAGAGACGATCCTGCCACTCATCCGAGAGCTCTGAAATGAGTTCCCGGTCCAATCGGATCATCTGCTGGTTTCGGGCCATCACCCGCATCTTCTGGGTGGTGATGCGGTCCTGGCAGAGGAGTAGCGGAGCCGTACCAATGCCCGCTGCCTCGAAGAGGCCGTGCAGCAGCTGGCCCTCTTCATCACCCCCGATGACAGAAATCATGGTTACCTGTGCCCCCAGGGCGGCGAGGTTGAGGGCGACATTGCCGGCTCCGCCCAGCCGATGCTCTTGTTGCCTCACGTCTACCACCGGCACCGGCGCCTCCGGAGAGATGCGCTCTACATGGCCCCAGTAGTAGCTGTCCAGCATTACGTCCCCGATTACCCCCACTCGGGCAGACCGGAAAGCTTCAAATACATTCCTGATATCCACCATACAACTCAGTTGCGGGCCCGTTGGGTGATCAGATAGATGGGAACACCAGTCAATGCAATGGCCAGTCCCCAGGCCGCATATGTCGTCTTGAATATCAACAATAACACACAAAAGGAAAGGCCCATGACGATATAGATTCCTGGCAAGACCGGATATCCGTAGGCGCGATAGGGCCGCTCGGCCCCAGGTCTGCTCCTGCGCAAGAGGAAGATGCCCAGGATCGTCAGCACATAGAACAGTACTACGACAAAGCTGATCATATCCAGCAGGTTCCCATAACCACCGCTCAGGCAAAGGAGGCTCGAAACGATAAACTGTGCCCACAGTGCCCAGGACGGGACCGCCTTGACATTCAGCTCGCCCGCCCGCTTGAAGAACAGTCCGTCACCGGCCATCGTATAGTAGACCCTGGCACCGGCCAGCACCAGACCATTGATACATCCGAAGGTAGAAACCATGATAAGTACAGCGATGATCCAGGTCCCACTCTCTCCAAAGATGCGTGTAGCGGCGGTCGTCGCCAGCCGGTCGGATGGTGGGAAAGCAATATCCTGCAAGGGCAGGGCATACAAGTACATCAGGTTGGTGGTGACATACAAGAACGTCACGGCGAGCGTCCCTAAGAAGAGGCTAAGCCCGATGTTGCGGCGCGGGTTCTGGATCTCGCCAGCAATAAACGTAACATTATTCCAGGCATCGCTACTGAAGATGGAGCCGGTCATCGCTGCTGCTACTGCTCCCAGGAGGGTGATGCCGGAGATGCGCGTCCAGCCGGAGGGTGTTTTCCCATCGCCATCCCTGCCCAGGTCCTGAACCGCATCCATGCCCGAAGCCCAGTTGGTGACCCAGTGGCTGTCTTTCACCAGCAGAAAGCCGAAGAGCATCATGCCAAAGACGGCCAAGAGCTTCGAGACGGTGAAAGTCGTCTGTATCAGCTTGCCCTCTCGGATGCCGCGCGTGTTGACCCAGGTGAGAAAGAAGACGACGGCAATGCTGGTCAGTTGTGCGGCGGATACTTTTACAAAACCCAGATCTGCCAGGATATGCGTTTCAGACACTGCTGGAACTAGATAGGCCGAAAACCGGGCAAAGGCTACACCCACCGCCGCAATGGTCGCTGTCTGTATGACGGCAAAGAAGCTCCAGCCGTACAAAAAGCCCATCAAAGGGCCATAGGCTTCTCGCAGGTATACGTACTGCCCGCCTGCCTTTGGATACATTCCGCTCAGCTCGCCATAGCTCACGGCGGCCGTGATGGTCATGAAGCCGGTGATCAGCCAGACAGCCAACAGCCAGCCGGCACTGCCTACGTTCCGGACGATGTCGGCACTCACAATGAAGATACCTGAGCCAATCATGGAACCCGCGACGATCATCGTTGCATCCAGTAAGCTCAGGCTGGGTTTGAAGGAGGAGGATTCTGGCATGTCGGGTAAGTGTCTGGGGTGGAATGCAGAGAGCCCCAATACCTCGGGGACTCTAAAGTATGCATTTCCAGCGGATGTCAGGGGTTCTTACCCTTGCCAGTAACGGAATAAGCGGCGTTCAAACCGGCCACCACATCGTCTGTAATATTAAAGGCCGTGTCTTTGTGGAAGAGCACGTTGATTGTGCTGCTGGTGGAGAAAATGAGCGAGTAGGAGTGTGCCTTATTATATCGCTCTAGGAAGTCGTTGATGCGTTTCTTGAGGTCTTCCATCGTCTTCACACCTTCCTGTTGGATGTCATTCTCCAGGTTGCGTTTCTGGTTCTCGAGGTTCTGCATCTTCCTAGTGTACTCACGCTGGAAGTTTTCAGCCTCTACTTGGGTGATGGCATTTCCTCGTTGAGCAAAGGCCACACGCTCATTTTCAATTTTCTGGAAGGCGCTGTTGAGTTCGCGGTCGGCCCCCTCTTTCCGCTGTTCAAACTCATCCATCTTCTGCTTGTAGTACAGATATTTGATCTGGATGCTGTCAAGGTCTACATATGCCAGCTTGGGGATGACAGCTGGACCGTTCGCGACCTGTGCTGCGCCTGCCTGGGTGGCAGTGCGGCCACTGATATGCAGGTAGAACAGCACGGCTACGGCGAGGGCTAGTGCGATATTGATGAGTGTCTGTGGTAGCTTCATTTGTTCAAATTGACTACTCCGGGTAGACAATCGTCATTTGGCAGTCGTCAGCGACAGACATTATTGCCCCCACGACCTATCATGTCCTCTGAGCGGAGCCGATTATTCGTCCTCATCGTAGCTCATCACCTCACGGGTGGCACGGAGAAGCTCATACTCCTCCCTGCTTCCGGCAATGATGTTCTCGAATTCACGGAGGCCCGTACCCGCCGGGATCGGATGCCCAGTGATGACGTTCTCCTTGAGGCCGATCATGGAGTCACGCTTGGCCTGGATGGCTGCCTGCGACAACACTTTGGTGGTCTCCTGGAAGGATGCCGCAGAAATCCAGCTCTGGGTGCCCAAAGAAGCCTTGGTGATGCCCAGCAGAACCGGCCGAGAAGTGGCAGGCCTTGCGTCTTCAAAGACCACCAGACGCTTGTCGGAGCGGCGGAGTATTGAATTCTCTTCCCGGGCGTCCCGCAGGCTGACGATCTGCCCAGCTTTGAGTTGGGTGGATTCGCCCGGGTCTGTAACCAATTTCTTGTCGAATATCCAGTCGTTCTGTTGGTTGAAGTCTATGCGGTCTTCCAGATCTCCTTCAAGGAATCTAGTGTTGCCCGGGTCTACGATCTCCACCTTCTTCATCATCTGTCGGACGATGACTTCGATGTGTTTATCGTTCAGTCGCACGCCCTGCAAGCGATACACTTCTTGGATCTCATTGACGACATATTCTTGAACGGCAAAGGGGCCTTTGATGTCTAAGATGTCGCCCGGGGCTGTCTGGCCATCGGAGAGCGGCGTACCCGCTTTAATATAGTCTCCGTCCTGTGCCAGAATTTGGCGGGTCATAGGCACGAGGTACTTTTTCTCCATACCATCCTTGCTCCGGACAATGATCTCGCGGTTGCCACGCTTAACGGCGCCGAAGGCAATGACTCCGTCGATTTCTGAGACGACGGCTGGGTTACCTGGATTTCTGGCTTCGAAGAGCTCAGTGACCCTCGGCAGGCCACCTGTGATGTCCCGAAGCTTACCGATGATTCGAGGGATTTTCACTAGGACAGTACCAGCCACAACGGCGTCAGCTTCCTCCACGACAATGTGAGCACCTACTGGCAGGTTATACGACTTGGGAGTGCCTTTCTTGGCTTCGATGATAACCGAAGGTATCTTGGTCCTGTCTTTGGTATCAATGACAACTTTTTCACGGTGGCCCGTCTGCTCGTCTGCCTCTTCTCGGAAGGTCACGCCTTCGATGACGTTCTCGAAACGGACGGTACCGGTGATCTCGGAGATGATGACATTGTTATAGGGGTCCCAGGTGCAGATGACATCCCCTTTTTTCACCTTCTTTCCCTCTGAGACCATCAAGGTGGAGCCATAGGGAAGGTTGTTGGTGATAAGCAGCCTATCTTTTTGCAGGTCCATGATCCGGATTTCCCCAGTGCGTCCAATGACGATCTCGGTGCCTTTTTCTTCAGAGCGGACCGTGCGGAGGCCGTCGAACTGCACTGTTCCATCAAATTTCGCAATCAGCTGAGATTCTACGGAGGCGGAACCTGCCACACCACCTACGTGGAAGGTTCGGAGTGTCAGCTGGGTGCCGGGCTCGCCGATCGACTGGGCGGCAATGATGCCTACGGCATCACCCTTCTGCGCCATCTGCCCGTTGGCCAGATTTAGGCCATAACAACGGACGCAGACACCGCGCTTGCTCTCACAGGTGAGCACTGAGCGAATCTCGACGGTCTCGATACCGCTGTCTTCAATAGCTTTGGCGATATCCTCATCAATGAGCTCGCCGATACCAACCAGCAATTCTTCGGTGAGCGGATGATATACATCATGAAGAGAGGTCCTTCCCTGGATGCGGTCCAGCAAGGGCTCTACGATGTCTTCGTTGTCTTTCAGGGCACTGGTGGCGATGCCGCGCAGAGTACCGCAGTCTTCCTCTGTGATGACGACATCCTGGGCGACGTCAACGAGTCTGCGGGTCAGATAGCCGGCGTCGGCCGTCTTCAGAGCTGTATCCGCGAGGCCTTTGCGCGCTCCGTGGGTGGAGATGAAGTATTCCAATACGCTCAGACCTTCCTTGAAATTGGCGAGGATGGGGTTCTCGATGATTTCGGAGCCGGTAGAGCCGCTCTTACGAGGCTTGGCCATCAGTCCGCGCAGGCCTGCCAACTGCTTGACCTGCTGCTTGGAACCTCGGGCTCCCGAGTCAAGCATCATGTACACCGAGTTGAAACCCTGCTTGTCAGAGGCCATCGCCTGAATGAGCATTTCCGTCACCTTCATATCCGCCCTCGACCAGATATCAATGATTTGGTTGTAGCGCTCGTTGAAGGTGATGATGCCCATGTTGTAGTTATCCCATACTTCCTGTACTTCGGAAGAGGCATTCCCGATCATCGTCTCGCGCAGTTTCGGGATGACGAGATCCTCAATGTTGAAGGAGAGGCCGCCACGGAAGGCAGTGCGGAAGCCTAATTCTTTAATCGCATCCAGGAAGCGGGCCGTGGTCGGGACGTCGGTGATCTTGATGATATTACCTATGATCTCCCGAAGGTTCTTCTTGGTGAGCAGGGCGTCGACATATCCCACCTTTGCGGGTACTGTCTGGTTGAAGATGACCCGGCCGACAGAAGTGCTGATTACTTTCAGCTCGAGCGCTCCTTTTTCTGACCTTACAGGCACGCGCACTTTAATCTGTGCATGCAGGTCGACCCTGCCTTCGTTGTGGGCGATGATGACTTCCTCCGGGCTGTAGAAATGCATACCTTCTCCACGGACGGGCTCGCCGGGCATGCTTTTCTTCGCCTTGGTGAGGTAATAGAGCCCAAGCACCATGTCTTGCGATGGCAGCGTGATCGGTGTGCCGTTCTGGGGGTTAAGAATGTTATGGGAAGCCAGCATGAGGAGCTGTGCTTCGAGAATGGCCGCATTGCTCAGCGGCACGTGTACAGCCATCTGGTCACCATCGAAATCTGCGTTGAAGGAGGTGCAGACCAGCGGGTGGAGCTGGATAGCCTTACCTTCCACGAGTTTGGGCTGGAAAGCCTGTATCGAAAGTCGATGCAATGTAGGAGCCCGATTCAGCATAACGGGATGCCCTCTGAGGATGTTCTCGAGAATGTCCCAAACCACAGCTTCCTTTCTGTCGACCAGCTTGCGGGCCGATTTGACTGTTTTGACGATGCCTCTTTCGATGAGCTTGCGGATGATGAAAGGCTTAAAGAGTTCAGCTGCCATGTCTTTGGGCAGTCCACACTCATGCAGCTTCAACTCAGGCCCTACGACAATGACGGAACGGCCGGAATAGTCGACACGCTTGCCCAGCAGGTTCTGGCGGAAACGGCCTTGCTTACCTTTCAATACGTCGCTGAGGGATTTAAGGGCCCGGCCACCTTCTGCCTTCACCGCGTTGGACTTACGACTGTTGTCGAACAGAGAGTCTATCGCCTCTTGTAGCATGCGCTTCTCGTTGCGCAGGATGACTTCGGGGGCCTTGATCTCCAATAGTCGCTTGAGGCGGTTGTTGCGGATGATGACGCGGCGATAAAGGTCGTTCAGGTCGGAAGAGGCGAAACGTCCGCCATCCAGGGGGACCAGTGGCCGCAGCTCGGGGGGGATGACCGGGATGTGCTGCATGACCATCCACTCGGGTCGGTTGACCATACGAGTATTGGCATCCCGGAATGATTCTACGACGCTGAGTCGCTTGAGGGCATCTGCTTTTCGTTGCTGGGAGGTCTCGGTAGATGCCGCGCTGCGCAGCTGGTAGCTGAGTCCGGTCAGATCAATCCGGGCCAGCAGGTCATGAACGGCCTCAGCACCCATCTTGGCGATAAACTTGTTCGGGTCGTCGTCTGTGAGGTGATGGTTCTCGCGGGGCAGGGCTTCCACGATGTCCAGGTATTCTTCTTCTGATAGCAGGTCACCGGGCTGCAAGCCTTTGTCAGACCGGACGCCAGGCTGTATAACAACATAGCGCTCGTAGTACACGATACTCTCCAACTTCTTAGAACTCATCCCCAGGAGATAGCCGATCTTATTGGGAAGGCTTTTAAAATACCAGATGTGCACAACGGGTACCACCAACTTGATATGACCCATCCGTTCGCGGCGAACTTTCTTCTCTGTCACTTCTACGCCGCAGCGGTCGCAGACGATACCTTTGTAACGAATGCGCTTATACTTGCCACAGGCGCATTCGAAGTCCCGCACAGGGCCGAAGATCCGCTCGCAGAAGAGGCCATCGCGCTCAGGCTTATAGGTACGGTAGTTGATGGTCTCTGGCTTCAGGACCTCACCATGGGATCGTTCGAGAATGGAATTCGGAGAGGCGAGGCTGATGGTGATGCCGGAAAAATTGGACTTGGGGCGCTGGTCTTTCTTCTGAGCCATGTGCATCATTAAAAGGTGTCATGTAATATCTGAAGCCATGACATACGGAACCACCCCCAGGGTCATGACGACACAGATCGCCATAAAGTGCTGGTTATCAGATAAATAAAAGGACATTAAACCTTGGGGATTCTGGCATGCCTGTTTTCAGGAGAGCAAAAGTAAGGAAATTGGCTGATTTTTTATAATTATTCAAGGGCGGGGGCCCAGCGGCTTTTGGGCCTACCAGCACTCTGGCGAGAGGCCTTGAGGTATCGTTCTCGGATAACATCTTCTACCGGCACTTCCCGGATGGCGCTGTCGAGCCAGGATACGAAGTCCAAATAGAGAAAGGACCGCCGAGCATGTGGATCTCTCTCCAGTTCATGCAGTTTGTCACGCAGGGCTAGCAAGTCAGGCTTCAGTCGACGAGGATCTTTATGGAAAGTTCGTTGCAGGAAGGTGAGGATTTCCTTTTCTACAACGCTGAGGTTCTGCATACGTCCCATGAAGCGGTAGACCGACTTGATGAGCGACTCAAGGATGGAAAAATTGCCTTCTCCGTAATGAGCGATCAGGTGCAACAGACGGGCATAGCATTGAATATCGGCCCGTAGGTCAGCCTTTCCGTCGATGATCCGTTTCAGGTATCGAATGGCCGTGCCGCGGTCGCCGCTGCCAAAATAAAGACAGGCGATCTTGTAATAGAATACCAGTTCACGGTGTCGGTCTATCTGCATGGCATAGGCTTCGAGGCCAGCTTCGATTCCAGGTACGAGCGACAGCCCTTCCCCGAAGGTGCCTTCCATGTAATGCCGGTTGATGGAGGCCAGCTGCAGGTATACGAATGTCTGGACCTTGGTGTTGAGACTTGTCTGTGCCTCCGGTGAGGCGCTGAAGGCTTCAAATTGCCGGAGGCTCTCCAAGAATCCGGCGGGATTGTCGAGGGTAAAATGAGCGTTCAGGAGGTTGTGCATGCCTTTGATATACTGCTGGGCCTCCACCTTCCGCATATGCGGCTCGGCAGTAAAGAGGTCCACCCAGCGCCGGCAGCTTCTGTAATACAGGAGCAGGTCTTGTGTGATGAATCCATGCCATGCCTGGCATTGATGGAAGTAGAGTTTTTCGTAAAAACCAGCCGTCTCTAGTGATACGGAGGGCATGTGCTGGAAAAAGAACGCCCGCAGGCTAGCTCCTTCGGAAGCATCGCGCACCTGGCCCTTCTGGATATACCAGCCATAGAGCCGCAGCGCAAGGTTGCTGAGGCGGCCTATGAGGAGGATGCGCTCGTCCAGCTCTTCGACTTCCTGAGATAAGGCCTCCGCCCGGTCGCTGAAGCTTCGCGTGATATGAAGGGACTCGATCTTTTTTTCCAAGATCAGGGCTTGCAGCAAAAAAGTATGCTGGTGATGGCTGCGGGCCAGCTCCTTGGCTCTTGCCAAAGCCTTCAGGCTTTGCTGGTGTAAGCCTTTGTTATAGAGGATGCGGGCATGGTCGAGTTGCTCATGCAGGCGGATGTCGATGTTGTCCTCATCGCGCAGCACCCGCAAACTTGTTAGCAGCTGCCGGTGCAGGTTCGCCTTCAGGTTGGAGATCTGCTGCTTGCTGATCCCGCGATGGCGGCGCAGCAGGAGTTCCTCGTCGTAGCTATCCATCGCATCGAGCGCGTCGAAGAGCAACAACGTCTTCGAGCGGTCGGTGGCGGCACTCCTACTCATAAAGAGCTTGAAGTTTCGCTTCTCCGCCTTTTCCAGTGTCTGAATCAACTGGAACAACTCATCCGGGGATCGGTTGGGCATCGTAGTCCGTTGGCTCTGTAATCTAGCACAGATGAGCGTCTTAGCAATTAGAAGCCATCTTGTAGAGTGTAAAATACGCCTCTTTTTGTGTTTTCGGCACCCCAAGAAAGGGGTAGATTGCCTTACTGAAAACTTTACATATGAGTGCGGAAGATGTATACATTTTTGATACGACGCTGCGAGACGGAGAACAGGTACCGGGTTGCAAGCTGAATACGAAAGAGAAAGTGGAACTCGCCCTGGCGCTGGAAAACCTGGGCGTCGACATCATTGAGGCGGGTTTTCCCATCTCCTCTCCGGGCGACTTCGAGTCAGTTGCAGCCATCTCCCGTGTGGTGAAGGATGCCGTCATCTGCGGCCTCAGCCGGGCGGTGGAAAAAGACATCGAAGCCGCCGGCGAGGCCTTGCGCCATGCCCGCCGGGCCCGCATTCATACCGGCATCGGCACCTCAGACTCCCACATAAAGGCCAAGTTCCAATCTACCCGCGAAGATATTCTCCGGCGGGCTGTGCAAGCCGTGGAATGGGCCCGCCGGTATACCGACGACGTCGAATTCTACGCCGAAGATGCCGGCCGGACAGAAAATGACTACCTGGCACGTGTGGTGGAAGCCGTCATTCGCGCTGGGGCCACCACCGTCAACATCCCCGACACCACTGGCTACTGCCTGCCGCTTGCTTACGGTGAGAAAATCGCCTTCCTCATGAACCACGTACCGAAC
>VGFQ01000015.1 GCA_016868815.1 Bacteroidota bacterium | reverse complement strand
GGTAGGTGATGAAGTGAATATGATGGCCTTTGTCTGCCAATGCCTTGCCCAGCTCTGTCGCCAGCACACCGCTTCCGCCAAAGGTGGGATAACAGACTATTCCTATGTTCATAATTGTCGTCTAGGCGAAGGCACTTTCAGTATTGTGAGATTTATAACACCCGTTGGGCTTACAGGGTTCGTTTTAGCAATCATTTAGCGGTATTTCTTAATTTGTGTTTAAATCCGCTCTATGTCCAAAGTCCTCTTTGCCACCGTCTTTCTACTCCTGCTGGCACTGTTTGGCTATATCTATTGGAAGTATGTGTTTGTCTTCGGCGAAGGCACCAAGACAGGGGAGCTCAACTTCCTGGTCCGGAAAGGCTATGTCTTCAAGACCTATGAGGGGAAGTTGATCCAGTCTGGTTTCCGCACCCGCCCACAAAGTGTCATCCAGTCATATGAGTTCGACTTCTCCGTCGTGGACGAGGCTGTCGCCCGGGATCTGATGTCGGGCAATGGCAGAACCTATACACTCCACTACCAGGAATACCTCGGCGCATTGCCCTGGCGAGGCTATAGTGTCTATGTGGTCGATAGCATCGTCAGCACCTCTCATTGAACCAACCGAATACCATGAAATCCTTCCAGCTTCTGTTATTAGCCTTGATTGTATGGGCGCCGCTGGTGTCTTTGCAGGGACAGCCATCCGACTCGGTGGCCATCCGACGCATCGCCGAAGAAGTCCTCCGCCATGGACGTGCCTATGAGAACCTCCGAATCCTTTGCAAGCAGGTAGGCCCCCGCCTCTCAGGCTCACCGGGCGCTGAACGGGCCGTCCAGGAGACCGCCCGAATGCTGCAGGAGGCAGGCGCCGACACCGTCTGGCTGCAACCCTGCCAAGTGCCACATTGGGTGAGGGGGACAGGTGAGTCGTCTTATGTCTATCTCGCCTCGGGACGAAGGCGTCCGCTGCAAGCCGTAGCCCTGGGCAACTCCGTTGGAACGCCTGCCAAAGGCGTGCGAGGGCAGGTCGTAGAGGTCCGGGATTTTGCCGAGCTCGACCGGCTGGGCCGGCCGGGTGTAGCAGGTCGCATTGTCTTTTATAATTATCCGATGGACCCCACCCAGGTCCAGACCTTCCGTGCCTACGGGCAGGCGGGGGCCTACCGCGGCAATGGTCCTTCGATGGCAGCCAAGTATGGGGCTGTAGGGGTGGTGATCCGTTCCTTAGCCTCTAATGTGGATGCTTACCCGCACACAGGCTCCACCCGTTATAACGACTCATTTCCGAAGCTACCAGCTGTCACCATCAGCACCCGCGATGCGGAGCAGTTGAGTGCAGAGCTGAGGTCAGGACAGGTGCGTGAACTCTGGTTCCGTACTACGGCAGAAATGCTGCCAGACGTGACATCCTATAATGTCGTAGGGGAGATCCGGGGCACTGATTTCCCGGACGAGGTCATCACGGTCGGGGGCCACCTCGACAGCTGGGACCTGGGAGAAGGCGCGCACGACGACGGGGCAGGTTGTGTACAGAGCATAGAAGTCTTACGCGTCATGAAAGCCCTAGGTATTCGTCCTAGGCGTACCATCCGCGCCGTGATGTTTATGAACGAAGAGAACGGGCTTCGCGGCGGGCTTGCCTATGCGGAGGCCGCCAAAAAAGATGGCAAGAAGCATTTGTTTGCCTTGGAGAGCGATGCCGGCGGGTTCACCCCCAGAGGCTTCGGCTTCTCGGGTACGCCTGCCCAGTATCAGCAGTTCTTGTCGTGGCGGAGCCTCTTCCAGCCCTATGGTGCCAGTGAATTCGTCAACGGCGGTGGCGGTGCCGACATCGGCCCCATGCGACCACTGGGGACGGCCCTCTCTGGGTTCACGCCGGATTCTCAGCGGTATTTCGATGTGCACCATGCAGCCTCAGACGTGTTTGAGGCGGTGAGCCCCCGGGAGCTTCACCTGGGTGCAGGGGTCATGGCCGGGCTTGTCTATCTGGTCAGCCAGCATGGGCTTTGAGGCCTGAATTGCTTGCGTCAAGGGCGGCCTAAGAGGAAGATGCAGGGTACTTTCCCCAGGCGAGGCTTTTGGCGTTTCCAGTCCTGTACCGACTGTGTCTGTATCCGCTCAGCCGCCGAGGTGAGGGCGATGGCCACGCAGAGGAGGGTATCCGCACGGCATGCCGCCAGCAGGCTGTCGAGTAGGGCATCATTGCGGTATGGGGTTTCTATAAAAATCTGCGTAGAGCCTGTCTTCCAGGCATCTTGCTCCAGGATGCGGAGGGCCTGTATGCGGTCGCCTGCCGGCACGGGCAGGTATCCGTTGAAGCGAAAGAGTTGTCCGTTCAAGCCGCTCGCCATCAGGGCCAGTAAGATAGCACTGGGTCCGGTAAGAGGCCGTACGGTGGCGCCGCGTGTCTGTGCCAGCCGTACCAGTTCCTGCCCCGGGTCTGCGATCCCGGGGCATCCCGCCTCACTGAGGATGCCGATGCTATCTGTTCCCTGCAGGGCCTCCAGGAAGGCCTTGCGGACTTCTGGCATCTCTGCCTCTGCGAGTACATGCCAACGGCGGTCGTCGATGGTAAAACCAGGGATGAGCTTGCGGATCTGCCGACGGGCCGTGCGTTCTTGCTCGACAAAGAAGATACGGCAGGCTTCTAGCGCTTGGCATACTTCGGGAGGGATTGAGGGCAGGCCCTCTTCAGAGAGCAGGGTCGGGATGAGATAGACCGTAGCAGGAGACGTCGGAGCCATCGCGTATAAAGGTAGCCCATCCCCTTGGGAGATGTCTTATCCGGCGGAAGGCATTATTCGACTTCGTACATGCTGATGGTGGCGGCGACGATTGCATAGGAAGGAGCCATTATCCATCCCAAACCGGGGATGGCATGCAACAGGTAAAATACAGCGCCGTTGCCAATGGCCAGGCCCCGGTGGCGGCCGACGTATGCGATGCTGGCCTTTGGGTCCATCCTGCGGCGCTCACAGCTGTAGTCGAGCATCGAAAATCCGTAGAAATAAAACTCCAGGATGACAGAGAGCACAGGGGTTGCCCATCCGACTACTGGCAGCAACGAGAACAGCAGGATCGCCAGCGTATAGATACCCTGGCGGAGGCTGTTGCGCAGGGCGAGGCGGACGCCCCTGGCTATGTCTCGCAATAGCTGTCGCCCATTGAAGGGGTATTCCCGACCTTCAATGATGGCAGAGGTCCGCTCGCTGAGGTATGCGAAGATGGGCGATCCGACGATGAGCCACATGTATTTGAAGAGGGAAAAGTAGAAAAACATCAGCGTCATCCAGAGGATGATGGCGGCAAAAGTGAATAGGAAGCCGATCATACTGCTTTCCAGCGACTGCACCCAGTTGCTGATGCCTAGCAGGTCAGTCATGTATTCGATGGCAGCATTCGCCGACCGGCCGAAGAGGTACATGCTGATTGCGAAGAGTAGTGCATAGATGATGCCTGGTATCCATATCCACCGCCATAGGCGATGCTCCGAAATAAACCGGTGTGCCTTGAAGTAACTTTGAATCGCTATGACGATTTCTTTTAGCAGGTTTTGTAGGTTTCTTTGATTTGTATTTATCCTAACTCACAAAGTATGCAATTCCAACATGCCAGAGGCAGTTCCCCGAAAATTCTCCCCCCATCCTTCTTCCTGCAGGAGGATGTGTGTTTGGTGGCGAGGGCATTGCTGGGTAAGCTGCTCCAGACTTCCTTCCGTGAAGGCACGACGGTTGGCCGCATCGTAGAGACCGAGGCCTATGAGGGTGTTACTGATATGGCCTCCCATGCTTTCGGCGGCCGTCGGACCGCCCGTACCGATGTCATGTTTCGAACGGGTGGTACGGCCTATGTATACCTTTGTTACGGCATGCATTATCTCACCAACGTAGTCACCCACCGGGAAGGTGTCCCCCATGCCGTGCTGTTGCGGGCGCTAGAGCCTGTGGCTGGCTTGGAGGTCATGCGCCACCGCAGTGGCCGGCTTTCAGACCGACTGCTGTGTGCCGGCCCGGGCCGCCTGTCAAAGGCTATGGGCATCCATAAAGAACATACAGGGTTGAGGCTCGACACCCCTCGTTTTTGCATACTCGAAGACGATTATCTGTCGGAGGCCAAGGTGGTTGCCACACCCCGCATTGGGGTCGACTATGCAGGAGCGCATGCCCTGCTGCCCTATCGCTTTATTTGGGCAGGGCATCCCTGTCTCAGCGGGCCACGAACGGCCCACGGCTGAAGAGAAGGGAGTGTACAGCCGGTCAGTGGATAGCGGCTTGCCTGCTAGAACTTTGGGCAATGCAATTTTTTCAATGCCTGGTCTACGGGCTTTCTCACCATGATGAGAGATATTTCATTGCCTCCCCTCCGTTTGCTGGCTGTCTAAAAGGCAGACGTGTTGATGTCATAGGAATAGCCGAGCCGGAAGGCGCTGAATTCTATCGCTACATAGGGCGAAAAACTAGGTGAAATGTGGACTTGGCTATATGTGGCGGCTGATAGGAGGACCACTGCTGAGATGCTGATCCGTTTAGGCCATCTCATGGTTGCTTTCTCCATGTTTGAACCGGCTCACCGCTCAGCTTTGCATTTTCTCGCCGTAGGAGAGGTCCCCGGCATCGCCCAGTCCGGGTACGATATAGCCTTTGGCGGTGAGTTCTTCGTCGATGGCTCCACACCAAATTGTTGCCTGCGGCTGCTCCCGCTGCAGGTGGTCGATCCCCATTGTACACGCGATGGCCGACACGACGTGCACTTCCCGCGGCTCGCCCTCAGCCCGGAGCATTTGGATGGTTTTTACCAGGGAGGCGCCGGTGGCCAGCATCGGATCGCAGATCACTAGGATACGGTCTTCCAGCGATGGACAGGAGATATATTCCAACTCTATCTGAAAGCCTCCATCGCGGTGGTGCTTTCGATAGGCGGAGATAAAGGCATTGTCGGCTCGGTCGAAGTAGTTGAGCATACCCTGATGCAAGGGTAGTCCAGCCCGCAAGATCAGCGCCAGTACCGGCTGTACGGCCAGCACCCGGCAGGGTGAAATCCCAAGCGGCGTCGTGACCTCCCGTTTCTCCCAGGGAAGGGTACGGCTGATCTCATACGCGATCACTTCCCCGATCCGTTCCAGGTTTCGGCGAAATCGCATCCTGTCTTTTTGCATCTCGGTATCCCTCAACTCGGCTATCCAGTTGCTTAACAGTGAATGCTGTTCGCTCAGATTGACTACCATTCGATTGTTGTATTTTCGATCCACCTTCACAAATTTAATCCAATAAAATGGATCAGACCAGTGGCAACGGATGGCAGGCGCCATCTCCAATAATCTAGAAAGATGGTCTACCGCGCGATCGGATTGATGAGTGGAAGTTCTTTAGATGGGCTGGACATTGTATGTGCTGAATTCCATGTCTCAGGCCGTGCATGGTCCTATCAGATAGAGGCCGCCGCATGCCTGCCATACCCGGAGGAATGGAGTGTAAGGCTGCGTTCGTCCATCCACCTCTCCGCCCTCGACTACCAGATCCTCCACAGCGACTATGGCCACTACCTCGGGCAGCAGGTAAATACATTCATTGCTGATCACGGACTTCAGTACAAAATCTCCCTGGTGGCCTCCCATGGCCATACGACCTTCCATCTGCCACCCCGTATGACAGGGCAGATCGGCTGTGGCGCGGCCATTGCAGCCGAAACAGGCCTGCCGGTTGTCTCGGATCTCCGCGTCATCGACGTGGCGCTGGGCGGACAAGGGGCTCCCATCGTACCCATGGGGGAACGGCTACTGTTCCCGAATATCCGCTGGTTCCTCAATCTTGGTGGCATCGCCAACCTCACCGCCGTTGGCGACACCATCCAGTGCGCCTTCGATGTTTGTCCTGCCAACCGCGTATTGAACATGCTGGTGGCACGGGAAGGCCTGGCCTACGACGAGGATGGGCAGCTGGCCGCCACTGGGCAGGTGGATGTAGATTTGCTCAGCCGCCTGAATGCACTGCCATACTACGGGCAGCCCTATCCGAAATCGCTGGCCAACGATTTTGGTACGGATATCGTCTATCCCATGCTTGCGACTGCGCAGCACTCCACTCGGGATGCTTGTCGCACCTATGTGGAGCATATCGCTGCCCAAATCGCGGTGTCTGTCCGGCAGGTCATTGCTGACGGCACGGTCCCTCCTCCCTTGCAGGAAGACATCCTCCTCACCGGTGGCGGTGCGTTAAATCGGTTTCTCGTCTCCCGTATCGAAGATTTTCTTGTACCATTGTCTTTGAGCGTTAAGGTGGCAGAACCACCCCTCGCAAACTACAAGGAAGCACTCATCATGGCGCTGCTTGGCATACTCCGCTGGCGGGAGGAGTCGACCACCCTGTCCTCGGTCACCGGCGCTTCCCGACCCAGCATCGGCGGTGCCCTTTGGATGGGGCATGCCTGAGGAGCACCCTCCCGTCCTTTCGTGCAGACTCAGCTGTGCACGCTCCGCCTGCTGTCACGAAATCTGCTTCGGTGAATAAAAAAACTTCCGCGAAGGATATGCGCAGAAAAGCTGTGGATGTTGTCCCTGCGGGGGGGAGGGTGGCCTTTCACTTGTACCCCCAGGCATGCATAATCTGTAGGTCTTCTTTGACGCTGTCGAGCGGTGTACGCCCCTGGTACGATTCCTGCTCGATGATGAAATGCTTGGTGCCCCATTTCCGTCCCAGGGCAATCACTTCCTTGACCGGTATAATGCCTTTGCCCAGGATGGTGGACTCATAGCGCTCGTGCCCGCCCGCAGCGGCGATTTCGTCTTTGACGTGCATGGATTCGAAGCGGCCGGGGTACTTCTGCATGATGTCGAGTGCCTTGGCACCTCCGTTGATCATATTACCGATGTCGAGCTGTTGCATAACAAGCTTGGCGTCGGTCTCGGAGAGGATGATGTCGTAGAGGGTGCGGCTGTTGAGGGTCTCGGAGAATTCGAAGTCGTGGTTGTGGTAGCCGAACTTCATGCCATACTTATTGCAGAGCTCTCCGCTTCGGTTGAAGAGTTCCATGAAGGCGCGTAGTTTGTCGTAGTCTCGGCGGATGGTATTCTCCATGGAGGGGCTGATCACAAATTGCTGTCCCAGCACAGCGGCATCTTCGACGGTATACTTCCAGGCGTCGGTGAAATCTTTTTTAGTCTCATCCCAGTGACGGCCAGACATTACGGTATGGCCGCTGGGCATCTTCATCCCCAGGTCGTCGAGGATTTTCCGGAACTCCTGTGCCGGCCACCCGTAGAACTTGCGGTTGACATAGTTGGCGTGTTCTACGTGCACATATCCCATCGCACGGAGGGCTTTGAGGGTTTCTAGCGGGGCCTTTGCCATGTCTGCTCGTATCGAATAGAGCTGTACGCCGGTGAGTTCGCCCTTCCGCCTGCGGGCGAGGGCGGCGAGTTCCTGGCTGAGGAGGGAACTGCCTGCCACGGCGAGGGCCGTGCGTCCGAGGAAATGTCTGCGTGACAGGTTCATATGGCTGCGTTTTGGTATCAAGTTACTGGGAAAAGGCCGGACCGCCAAAGGCTGGGGTGGCTGCCTGTGTGCCAACGTCTTCACTAGCAGCGGTCACCGCTTAAAGGCTGTATTTGTCCAGGGCGTCGAGAAGTCGCTTGCGGAAGCGGTGGTAGTCGACGGTGATGGTATGGCGGGGAGTGTCTATCTGCCGGAAGTCGGGCTGGCGGAGTTCGGCGTCTGCTCGGGCGCCTACGTGCCGGGGGCGCTTCCATCGGCCCGAGAGGTGGCGGGCCATGATGCGGCTCTGCAGCTCGGACCCTGGCCAGATGCATCCCAGGGGCTGGAAGAGTCCGATGAAATATAGGTTGTCGATGTCGGGGTGCAGCATGCGCAGCCAGAGCCGGACGGCCCCCTCGCTGTAGTCGAGGAATGCCTTATTGAAGAATGGATGGCTGATGATATAGCCGGTGCAGGCGATGAGGGTATCGTAGGGATGGGAGCTGTGGTCGCGGAAGACTACGTGGTCGCCTGCGAGTCGCTCGATGTCGGGCCGGGGTTGGATCTTCCCATGTCGGATATGGAAGAAGAGGTCTTCGTTGATGGTAGGGTGGTGGGAGCCGATGGGTCCTTCCGGCTCCGGCAGTCCGTAGAGGGTGTTGCGTCCGTTTCGGAACTGCAGGCTCAAAGCTGACAGGGTCTGCCAGAGCGGGCGGGGCAGCCAGCGGATGCCTTCGCTGAACTTATCGGCCGGCCGGCCCATCATGAACTTAGGTACCACCCAGTAGCCCCGTCGCCAGCTGAGGTCTACCGAGGCCGCGACGCGGCTGGCCTCTACGGCTACGTCGCAGGCGGAGTTGCCACCGCCGATGACCAGGACGCGCTGTCCTTCGAAGGCGGAGAAGCGCTTCACGGCATGGGAGTGTATAAAGCGGCCGGAGAACTGTCCCGGGTAGGAGGGCATGCGCGGGTTCCAGTGGTGTCCGTTGCAGACGCATAGGGCGTCAAACACATGCTGCTCACGGCTGCCTTCGCAGGAGATGTCTACCTGCCATCGGCCGTCTGGTAGCCGTTGACAGTGTTCCACCCGGGTGTGGAAGCGGATATGGGCATAAAGTCCGAACTGCCTTGCATAGGCCTGGAAGTAGGATGCCAGCTGGCGGTGCGAAGGGTAGTCGGGGTAGCTGTCCGGCATGGGGAAGTCCTCATACTGGCTGAGGGTCTTCGAAGAGATGATGTGTGTGGTCTCAAAGACGGAGCTATGGCCTTCCTCGTCGGTATATACCCAGTTGCCACCGACCTCTTTCCCGTAGTCGAAGACAGAGACGTCGAGCCCTTCGTCCAACAGGTTTTTGGCGGCAGTGATGCCGGAGGGTCCGGCACCGATCACACAGACTTTCGTTTTCATAATTATTTTTCTTCCCTCCGCAGCCCTCGCTGCATAGGTGGTCGGGATGGTTCAGGTGCCGATCACCCGGAAGGCATCACCGTCGAAAAGTCCTTTGTCGCTTAGCTTGAGGTGTGGGATGACCAGCAGTGCCATGAAGGAGAGTGTCATGAAGGGGGCGCTGAGGGTAGCGCCTGCCTCTTTGGCGGCGTTGTCGATCTCGGTATAGCGTGCGGCCACGCGGTATCCGTCTTCAGCACTCATGAGGCCGGCAACGGGTAGGGGCAGCACCCATTCCTCTTCTCCGGACACACAGCTTACACCGCCCTGATGGGCGATGACGAGGTTGACGGCACGGCTGAGGGAGGCATCATCGGTGCCCACGGCCACGATGTTGTGTGCGTCGTGGGCCACGGAGGATGCGAGAGCACCTTGCCGAAGGCCAAAGTGGCGTATGAAGGCGGTGGCGACGGGGGCTTCTGCGTAGCGGTTCACTACAGCCAGCTTGAGGATATCTTGGGAGGGGTCTGCAATCCATTCCTCTTTTTGTAGTGTGGGTTGCAGGTCGAGCTTTTCAGTGATGAGTTGTCCGTCGATGGCGCCTATGACGGGAAAAGGGTATGTTGCCAGTCCATGCGAGGCTACGCGGAAGTCGGATGGGAAGGTCACAGCGCAGTGGAATCGGTTGACCTGCCGAGTCACTTCTGCCGCTGAGGGCAGGAGGCTAAGGCCGTGGCGGGCCACGCACTGCCCGTCGATCCAGGTCTCCCGCACCCGGAAGTAGACCAGGTCGTCGACGAGGATGAAGTCGGCGGCATCCCCCACCCGCAGCTGTCCGACCGGAAGTTTATAATGTTCCACCGGGTTGACGCAGGCCGTACGGATCACCAGAAAGGGGTCGATGCCGCGGGCGACGGCCCGGGCACAGAGGCGGTCGATATGCCCCTCCACCAGGCTGTCGGGATGCTTGTCGTCGCTGCAGAACATGGTCCGGTCGGGATGCGTGCCGATGAGTTCTGCCAGGGCATCGAAATTGCGGGCGGCACTGCCCTCGCGGATGATGATCTTCATGCCGGCGGCGAGCTTATCGAGTGCCTCCTCCAGGGTGAAGCATTCGTGGTCGGTAGAGATGCCTAATGCGGCATAGCGTCGGGCCATTTCTCCCCGCAGGCCTGGGGCATGACCGTCTATCGGCTTGCCGCGGCGCTGGGCGGCGACGATCTTTTGCATCACTTCCGGGTCTCCATTCAACGCTCCGGGGAAGTTCATCATCTCACTTAGGTAGAAGATGTCGTCTTGGTCGAGCAATGCCGCCACGTCTGCCGAGTCCAGTGTCGCGCCCGCCGTCTCAAAGCGGGTGGCTGGCACGCAGCTTGGCGCGCCGAAATGGAATTTGAAGGGAGACCGCCGGCCGTCGGCGATCATGAAGTCGACACCCGCCCTGCCACAGACATTGGCGATCTCATGTGGGTCGCTGACGCTGGCGACGGTGCCATGCACGACCGCGAGCCTGCCGAACTCAGAAGGGATGAGCATCGAGCTTTCAACATGCACATGCGCATCTATGAAGCCGGGGAGGATAAAGGGCAGCTCGGCAGCGGCCAACGCCAGCCGTTGAATGGAGGCGATGCGGCCTTCTGCGACCCTCATCTCTACCGGATATTCAGTCCTGTCCAACACATTCACCAGTCGGCCTGTAATAACCTGGGATGACATGCGATCCATATTTCGAATAAAGGTACGGACCGCAGCCCTTAGGTAATAAAAGCTTGATTACTTCCGATAAAGCTAAACTAGCGATCTAAGATTTTTTAGCTCCAATATGCCATTCCATTTTTTTGTCCATTTCTAATGTGTGATATTCATTAGGCCCGTAAGGGTCACCAAATTTTTAATCCTTAAAAAGGTCGGTAAAGGAAGCAACAGAAAGTAAATGAATTAACATAGCATTAGTATAGTCTGCCTGTCGGTATGGATAATAACAGTACTTTTGTCGCCATCACTCTCAACGCATGTCCATGAGATTGGCGTCTATCCTCTTACCGGCCCTACTGGCATCTGCTCTCAGCGGTCGCGCTCAGTCGGCCGACGACATCATCCGTTCCCACATCGACGCCATGGGTGGGGCTGACCGGATGAAAGCCCTTCAATCCCTCTACACAGAGGGTATCACCGTCATGCCCAACGGGAATGAAGTCACCAACAAAGCCTGGCGCGTGCAAGGGCGGCTGGTCCGTCGGGAAATCGACTTCGGCATGGGCAATATGAAGATGGTGGTGACCGACAAGGAAGGCTGGAGTACAAACCCCCGCAGTGGCGGTTCCTTCGAAGCCATGCCGCCGGAACGGGCAGAGGCGATGCGGGGGGAGATGGACCTGCCGGGGCCTTTGTTCGACTATGTTGCCAAAGGCCACAAAGCAGAAGCCCTCCCAAAGGAGGATGTCAACGGCAGTGCCTGCCATGTCGTGAAGCTGACGCTGAAGCTAGGCCGTGATATCACCTATTATTTTGATCCCAAGACCTTCTACATCCTCCGCACCAAGACCAAGGGTAGTGGCGGCATGATGCGCAGCGGCGGTGGCCCCGGCGGCGGACAACGCAACCCCGACCAAGAAGTTCTGACTGACTTCTCCGATTACCGAAAGACCGCGGAGGGGTATGTCTTTGCCTACTCCACGACCGTAGTAGGCATGGGGGCCGCTATGAATATGGAAAAGATCGAAGTCAACGCCAAGGTTGATGAAAAGTTCTTCAAGCCGGAGCAATGATGCTGTTGCTGCAGGACTCGAACAAAAAAATACACACATACACCCCAAAATCAGATCTATGAAGTCAACTGCTACTATGCTCGTTGCCCTGGCGCTGTCTGTATCCGCCATCGCCCAGTCGGCCGACGAGGTCATCGACAAACATTTCGACGCCATCGGCGGCAAGGACAGCTGGCGGAAAGTGACCTCTATGAAGATGGAGGCGACCGTTAGCACCCAGGGCATGGATATCCCCATCACCGTCTATCAGGTGCATAATAAGGCCATGAAGCAAGAGATCAACGTGATGAATATGGTCGGCTACGTCATCATGACCACTGAGGGCGGCTGGAACTTCCTCCCCTTCATGGGTCAGACGGCCCCTGAGCCGATGACGAAGGATGACTTGGAAGTAGGCAAAGAGCAGCTCGACATCCAGAGTGAATTGCTTGACTACACTGCCAAGGGCCACAGCGTTGAACTTCTCGGCAAGGAAGATGTCGACGGCACAGAATGTCACAAGCTCAAGCTCACCCGCAAGAGCGGCCGCGCCGCCACCTACCTGATCGATACGAAGACGAACTATATCGTCCGCACCATCAGTAAAGTGATGGCCAACGGTCAGGAAGTCGACCAGACCCAGAACTTCTCCAACTACCAGAAGCAGCCCTTCGGTATCTTAGTTCCCTTGTCGATGGAGAACAGTGGCCTCCCAGCCCCGCTGCTGATCTCGAAGGTGGAGATCAACCCCACCATTGAGTCTAGTGTCTTTGAGGTGAAAAAGTAAGCCTGTTTCGCATCTCACATACCCCCAGGGCAGCTGCCAGTAATGGCAGACGTCTTCTATTTATTTTTAACTTGCTTGTGCAGCAAGATTACAGTCCCAGTCCGTTCAGCTTGCATGCCGACAATCGGAATGAGGAATGGTGCATATCCACGAGAATATTATATCTCTTTACAGCGATATTTATGTGGTGTCTTGTTCTTCCAAGAGACCAATACATCATCCCTTTCATATACCATAATCATCCCCCTATATTATGTGGAAAATAAATATGAGTCATCGCGTGCTGTCCCTTTTTGCAGCGATCATCTTGGCGGGGCTCTCCCTGCGTGCCCAGGTCGCTGTCAACTCTGCCACCTTCGGCATGATGGAGGCACGCGTCCTCGGCCCCGGCAGTATGAGCGGGCGCATCACCTCGATCGAAGGGGTGGCAGCCGATAACGGCCGCACCCTTTACGTCGGCACGGCCGGCGGAGGCATCTGGAAGACGACCAACGCAGGCGCCTCCTTCAAGCCTGTGTTCGACAAGTACTGTCAGAGCATAGGGGCGGTGGCCATCGACCCTAAGAACCCCAAGGTCGTCTATGCCGGCACGGGCGAAAGCAATATGCGCAACTCGGTGTCTATCGGCGACGGACTCTACAAGACCAACGACGCCGGAGAGAACTGGATGCGCATCGGCCTGGATAGTACGGAGCACATCGCCAAGATCGCGATCGACCCGTCCAACCCCGCCACCCTGTACGTGGCGGCACCCGGACCTTTGTGGAGCGACAGCCGCCACCGTGGCCTCTATAAGTCGACCGACGCGGGCAAGACCTGGGAGAAGATCCTCTACATCAGTGAGCAGGCCGGCTGCGCCGACGTCTCCATCGACCCCTCCAACCCGCAGGTCCTCTATGCCACCACCTGGGAGTTCCGGCGTCTGCCGTACCTCTTCAACTCCGGCGGCCCCGGCAGCGGCATCTGGAAGTCGACAGATGGCGGCCGCAGCTGGAAGTCGTTGGAGAAGGGACTCCCCGCCAAGCCCTACGGCCGGGTGGCCCTGGCCCTCGCCCCCTCGGCCCCGCAGAACCTGCTGGCGATCGTGGAGTCGGAGAAGACAGGCCTCTACATCTCCGCCGATGGCGGTGAGAACTGGAAGCAGCAGAGCGCCTCGCTCAACGTCGTCTCCCGGCCTTTCTATTTCAGCAGCCTGGTGGTCGACCCCAAGGATGCCAAGCGAGTATACCGCCCCGCCTATTCCTTCGCCTATTCTTCCGACGGTGGGTATTCCTTCGCCGAAGCGGGCAGTGAAGGCGCCTCCGTCCATGCCGACCACCACGCCCTCTGGATCAATCCCAACAACACCGACCAGATGTACCTAGGCACCGACGGCGGCGTGTTCATGAGCCTCGACCGCGGCGGCAACTGGTTCTTCCTGCAGAACCTGCCAGTGGGGCAGTTCTATCATGTCGACGTCGACCGGCGCAAGCCCTATCGCGTCTATGGCGGCCTGCAAGACAATGGCAGCTGGTCGGCACCCTCCGCCTCCCCCGGCGGCATCGGCGTGGGTGAATGGAAGGAACTCTACGGCGGCGACGGCTTCTGGGTGGTGCCCGACCCGACCGACGAGCACATCGCCTATGCCGAGTCGCAGGGCGGCGACGTCAACCGCGTCGACCTGCGCACCTACAAGAGCGTCAGCATCCGTCCGCAGCCCGGCAGCACCGACGGCAAGCTCCGCTGGAACTGGAACACCCCCATCGCCACCGGCAAGGCCGAGCCCCGCCACCTCTACGTCGGCGCCCAGTATCTATACCGCTCCACCGACCAGGGCCGCAGCTGGCAGAAGATATCCCCAGACCTCACCACCAACGACAAAAAGAAACAGGAGCAGGAGAACAGCGGCGGCCTCAGCGCCGACGTCACCTCCGCTGAGAACCATACCACCATCTTCACCATCGCCGAGTCGCCGCTCGACAAGGACCTGGTATGGGTCGGCACCGACGACGGCAACTTGCAGGTCACGACCGACGGAGGTGCCTCCTGGCGCAATGTCGCTGCCAACGTGGCGGCGGCGGGACTGCCGGCACAGACATGGGTCAGCAGCGTCGAGCCGTCGCGGTTCGACCGCAACATCGTCTACGCCACCTTCGACAACCACATGTACGGCGACCACCGCACCTATGTCGCGCGGTCGACCGACATGGGCGCCACCTGGACCCTCTTAAAAAGTCCCGAATTCACGGGCTTCGCCCACAAGATGCGGGAAGACCCCGTCAACCGCCACCTGCTGTTCCTAGGGACCGAGATGGGCCTATTCGCCAGCATCGACGGAGGCGCCGAGTGGTTCCGCATGAAGAACAACATCCCGTGGATGGCGCTGGTGCGCGACATACAGATCCATCCGGTCACCCACGACCTGGTCGTCGCCACTCATGGCCGTGGCATCCTGGTGGTAGATGACATCACCCCGATGCGGGTCATGGACAAGGCCCTCCTCGACAAGGAGCTCCATCTCTTCGGCATGCCCTCTCTCACGCTCTCCAGCGGCCAGTTCGGCGGGGGCGGGACGGTCAACGGCGGCTACTCGGCGCCCAACCCGCCCGGACTGCCGGCCTTCCAGTACTACCTGCGTGACCGGCTCAGCTCGGGTGGCGTGCGCGTCGAAGTGCTCGACAAAGACGGCAAGACCGTACAGTCGATCCCCGGCACCGCCCGCAAGGGCCTCAACAAGGTCTATTGGAACCAGCGCATACAGCCACCCAAGACGGCCTCCGGTAGCACGAAGCGCGATATCGCGGCCTTCTTCGCGCCGCAGGTGCTGCCCGGCGACTACACCCTGCGCGTGAAACTGGTCCAGAAAGAACATACCACGCCCCTCCGGATCGTACACGACCCCGCCTCCACCTTCACCGAAGTGGAACGCAGGCTGCGCCATGCGGCGGCGATGGACCTCTACCGGATGCATGAGGACCTGGCGGCCATCGTGGCGGACATCATGTCTCGTCAGAAACTGCTGAAAGACAGCCTCGCCAAGGTGCCGCAGGAACGGAAGAAGAAAGCCCTGCAGGCCGAGGTCGACCAGCTCGAGTCGCTGCGAGGGGAGCTGATCCCGACGAAGCAGACTTCCATCTTCGCGGATGAGACGCGGCTGCGGGAGGATATCACAGAGGTCTATGTGGCTGTCTGCTCTAACGAACAGGCGCCGACGAACCTGCAGCTCGAGCGGGTAAAAGTCTTACGGGGCAAAGTCGACGATGCCCGCAGAAAGCTGGATGCGATGGCTGCTGGCAAGGACGCGCGTGGACAGGCAAGTCGCTGAGTGTGGTACCCTCAGGCCGTCGCCTGCGCTTCGGTGGCGGCGGTGAGCGCCTGAAGCTTTCGGTGCAGCTGCTCGGGCCGGAAGGGTTTGGGTAGGAAGTCGTTGAAGCCTTTGGCCAGCAGGTCGCCCTGCATGTTGTCGTAGACGGCGGCGGTGAAGGCGATGATGGGAATATGCGGGTCTGTCTGACGGATGATGGCGACGGCTTTCGCGCCATCCATCTCGGGCATATCGAGGTCTACCAGCAGAAGGTCTTGTCCGCCTTTCCGGCAGGCTTCGATCAGCTCGATGCCGTTATGGGCCGCCTGGGTGACGACGCCCCATTTGGCGAGGATCTTCTCTGCCACCAGCAGATTTACGGCATTGTCTTCTGCAATAAGCACCCGCAGTCCGGTCAGCAGGGCAGGGGCTTCTGAGGTTACAACAGGCAGGGACGCTTGCTTCTTTCGGGACAGGCGCATGGGGATCGTAAAGTAGAACTCACTGCCCTTGCCAGGCTCACTGACGACTTGCAGCCGGCCACCCATCAGCTCTACGATATGCCGGCTGATGGCCAGTCCCAGGCCGGTGCCACCGAAGCGCCGCGTCGTCTCTGCTTCTGCCTGGATAAAACTCTCGAATATCTGCTGTAGGTGGTGGGCGGCGATGCCGATGCCGGTGTCTGATACGGAGAAGCGGACGGCGGTGTAGCCTTGGGCGTCCATGATGCCACAGTCGGCCCGCAGCGTGATATTGCCTTCCAGTGTGAACTTCCGGGCATTCGACAGCAGGTTGTTCAGCACCTGATTCAGCCGAAGCGCATCGGAGGAGGCTTCTGCATCCAGCCCGGGACCGGCGAGTACCTGCAAGGTCACTTCTGGCCGGCCAGTGTTCATAAAAGGGGCCGCCGCCTTCTGCAGAAAGGACGACAGGTGGAAGGGGGCCAGCTCCAGCAACATCTTCTGTGCCTCCAGCTTACTGAAGTCGAGGATGTCGTCGACCAATTGCAGCATGTGCTCAGACGAGTGCTTCAGCACATCCAGATGCGGTCGTTGCGCTTCCAGGCACTCCCCCTCCAGCAGCAGCCCGGTGGTGCCGATGATCCCGTTGAGGGGCGTACGCAGCTCATGGCTCACCATGCTAAGGAAGCGGGCCTTCACCTTGTTGGCCTTCTCCGCCTTTTCCCTTGCCCGCAGCGTCTCCAGCTCTGCGAGGCGAATCTCCGTCATGTCGAGGATGCTGGCCTTGCAGTAGAGTTGTCCATGGTGTTGAAATGGTACGATGTTGACATGGGCGTGAAAGGAGGGGCCTTCGACGCGTGCGAGCTCTATGCTGCCGTACCAAGCGGCAGCTGGACCCGTCGCCCCCTCTCGGAAGGAGGCTATCCGTTCCGCCATGTTAGGCCCTAACAGATCGAGGGCCTGCTTGCCCACTGCCTGCCCTTTGTGTGCGAAGCCGAAAACTTCCATGGCACGGCGGTTGCATCCGGTCACGAGCCCCGGCGCCGTTTCGACAATCAGCACGGCGTCGAGAGAGGTGTCGTAGATGGTCTCGGACAAGTGCTTTTCATCCATGAGCTTCCACTCATGATTGTCGAGCGTCTTCATGATGATGAAGGCGAAGATGGCGGTGAGGGTCAGGGAGACGGTCAGGTTGGTACGGTAGAGCCCTTCATAGAGATGTGAAGGGATCTGCTGCCAGAAATTCTCGTAGGGCGCCGTCAGAAAGATCAGTCCGGTGGTGGTCAGGGTCAGCAGGCTGGCCAGTGCGACATCGAGCTTTGACTTCCGCACATCCATCACAAACACCAGGGTGAAGAGCAGCGGGAAGATCACCAGGTAGGCACCGGAGCGAAGCCCTTCCACATAGCTGATCGTAAAGAGGTGCAGGTTGACGGCGAGGATGCCGACACCTTTGGAAGCGCGGACCCAGCCGTCTTTGTTGAGAAAGAAGCCAACGGTCACCAGGAAGACAGCCCCCAGGTGGACCATCGCACTATAGAAGAGTTGGTTGACATAGCTGAAAATCAATTGTGTGAGGGCTACTGCTAGGGCATAGAGCAGGAATAGGTTGAGGCGCTGGATGCGTTTGCGAGCCTCCTCAGGCAGATCGGGATGGATGCCGTTTTCTAAAAATGTCCTCAGCACGGATACTAATGCCTTCAAGATTGTCGTTTTCATGCACATTGTCCTGTCGGGTTCTTTGTCCCGGTAGGACATTGAACGAATCCGGCACCCGAAAAATTGCAATCAGATGATGATTGACCCCTTCGACCTGGAAGCCTTCGTTTTTTCCGAAGGGTTCGACAGGTTCTTTCTCGAAGAGCTCTATGCCGGCGATACCCGGATGGTCGAGCAGATGTTCGGGATCTCCTCCACCCAGGCCACTCTCTCGATGGACCTAGCTGGCATTGAGAGCCGGTCTTCAGACCCCGCCCGACTCCGAAGGGTCATCCATCATGCCAAGCCTTTGTTTGGATATATGGGGCTCTTGTCCGTGCAGGATTCCGTACAGCAGTTCGAAGACCTTTGCCATCGCGAGACGGACATGTCCGTCATCCGTAATGCATTTGATACTTTGAAAAGCATTGTTGAAGAGGCCTTGACCCGCGTTCGGCATGAACAGTCAAGGCTCCAAAAGTTCAATCTGCAGCTGACATGAGGTTCACCGCTATCATCGTCGAAGACCTGAAACCCGCGGCAGACATCCTGCAGCGGTTTTGCCAGCGCAGTGGTATCATCGACATCCGAGCACATTTCCTGCAGGCGGAGGATGCGCTGGAGCACCTTTGCCATCAACCGGCCGACCTGCTGTTCCTGGACGTGGAAATGCCAGGCATCAGCGGCTTTGAAATGCTCGACCGGCTTGATACAAGGCCGCAGGTGATCCTTACGACCTCCAAGACGGAGTACGCCTTCGATGCTTTTGAATACCGGGTGGCCGACTACCTCCGCAAGCCATTCACGTATGAGCGGTTCCTTCAGTCGCTGCAGCAGTTGCAGCCTGCCACCGCCGGCGAGCCTTCTCCCCTTCCCAACGAGCGGATCTTCATCAAAGTCGATGGCCGCCTGCAGAAGCTCGAGAGAAGTGAGATCCTCTATATAGAAAGCTTGGGGGATTATGTCCGCTTTATCACGCCTGACAAGAAATACATCACACACAATACCATCAAAAACATTGAAGCTCGTGTAGAAGGCATGAACTTCATGAAAGTGCATCGTTCCTATATCGTCAACCTATCCAGCGTCGATGACCTTCGGGAGGGCGAAGTCGTGGTGCGCGGGATCACGATCCCAGTGAGCAAGTCGCACCGCCAGCGCGTCCGTCAACGCCTTAAGACTGTCTGAAACGAGCCATCCCCAGCGGCCCTTCCCACCCGTTGATATCCGTACCCTCTTAGGCCATGCAACGACTAGGGCACGACTGGGTTCCTGGCCCCAGCCCTCGGTGATCCGGGGGCTTTTTCATGCCCTTGCTAAGCCACATTGCAACCCTCCGTAGCAATCCACTGTAATTTGTACCTTGTACAATCATATCTATCCCATGCGTACACTTCTTCTCCCCCTGCTCCTGATCAGTTTCGTTTTGCCCGCGGCTGCCCAGCGTAAGGCCCCTAAAGCGGAAGCGATGCCGACGGCCTTCGCCTCTTCAGACTCCCTCCTGCTTTCCAAAGTCAGCTACCGGCTTGTCGGGCCCTGGCGCGGCGGCCGCAGTGGCGCGGTCGCGGGCAGCTTCCGCAACCGCACGACCTTCTATTTCGGTGCCACCGGCGGCGGCGTCTGGAAGTCGGCCGACGGCGGCAGCAACTGGAAGAATATCTCCGACAAGCACTTTGGCGGCACGATGGGTGCCGTGGCCGTGGCGCCTTCCGACGAGCAAATCCTGTACGTGGGTGAGGGCGAGAACACGATGCGCGGCAACGTCGCCGAAGGCCTCGGCGGCATGTGGCGTTCCGATGACGCCGGCCGGACTTGGCGCAACCTCGGCCTGCGCGACGGACGGCATATCATCCGCATCGTCATCCATCCCCGCAACCCCGACGTCGTATGGGTGGCCGTCATGGGCCATCTTTTCGGTCCCAACGCCGAACGCGGTGTCTACAAGACGACCGACGGCGGAAAGACCTGGAAGCGTACGCTGTTCGTCAACGAACAGACCGGCGCCAGCGACCTGGTCATGGAGCCGGGCAACCCCTCCGTCCTCTATGCCGGCACCTGGCGCCTGATCCGCACCCCTTACAGCCTCGAGAGTGGCGGTGAAGGCAGCGGCCTCTGGAAGAGCACCGACGGTGGTGAGACGTGGACGTCGCTGACCGGCAAGAAAGGGCTGCCCCGCGGCGTCTGGGGCATCGTTGGCGTGGCCGTCGCCCCCTCCAACACCGACAAGGTCTACGCCATCGTGGAGAACGCCGACGGCGGCCTCTTCATGAGCGCCGACGGTGGCGACAGCTGGTCGCTGCAGAGCAACGACAACAACATCCGCCAGCGCGCTTGGTATTACAGCAAGGTGTTCGTGGATCCGAAGAATGAGAACCTGGTCTATTGCCCGAACGTCAACTTCATGCGCAGCCGCGACGGTGGCAAGAGCTTCCAGTCCATGCGCACGCCGCACGGCGACCACCACGACCTCTGGATAGACCCTGAAGACGGCAACCGCATGATCGTCGCCGACGACGGCGGCGCTCAGGTGAGCTTCGACGGCGGCAACAACTGGAGTACCTACATGAACCAGCCGACCTCGCAGATCTACCGCGTGTCCACCGACAATGCATTTCCTTACCGGATTCTCGGGGCGCAGCAGGACAACTCTACCTTCCGCATCCGCTCCGCCACCTACGGCATGGCCATCACCGAGCAGGACTGGGAACCGACGGCCGGGGCCGAGAGTGGCTACGTCGTGGCAGACCCCACCAACCCTGACATCGTCTACGGCGGCAACTATGGCGGCTACCTCTCGCGACTCGACCACCGCACCGGCGAGAATCGCGCCATCAACGTATGGCCCGACAACCCCATGGGCGCCGGCGCCGACGTGCAGAAATACCGATTCCAATGGAACTTTCCCATCTTCTTCTCGCCGCATAATCCCAAGCGACTCTATTGTGCCGGCAATGCCCTCTTCGTCACCGAGAACGAAGGCGCCAGCTGGGAGCGCATCTCGCCCGACCTCACCACCAACGACAAGGCCCGCCAGCACTCCAGCGGTGGCCCTATCACACAGGATAACACCTCCGTCGAATACTACTGCACCATCTTCACCGCCGCCGAGAGCCCCCTCGAGATGGACCTCCTCTGGATCGGCAGCGACGATGGCCTCCTGCATGTCAGCCGCGACGGTGGGAAGAACTGGGAGAACGTAACCCCGAAGGACTGCCCCCCGTGGATGATGTGGAATGCCATCGAGCCGCATCCGTTTAAGAAGGGCGCTGCCTACGTCACAGGTACAAGGTATAAGAGCGACGACTTCACCCCTTATATTTATCGGACAGAAGACTACGGCAAGACCTGGACGCGCATCACCAACGGCATCGACCCTTTGCACTTCACGCGCGTGATGCGGGCCGACCGCAGGCGCCCCGGGCTTCTATATGCGGGCACAGAATATGGCATGTACGTCAGCTTCGACGATGGCGCCCGCTGGAAGCCTTTCCAGCAGAACCTGCCCGTCGTGCCTATTACCGACCTCGCCATTAAAAACAACGACCTAATCGTCGCCACCCAGGGCCGCGCCTTCTGGGTGATCGACGACCTCACGATGGTACAGCAGGCCGATGCCGACATCCTATCAAAAGGCCTGCATGCCTATGATGTCAATCCCGTCTACCGCATGCCCCTCATCAACAGCCGCTACGCTGAGTATATGCCCAAGCCCGTCAATGCCGGCCAGAACCCAGCCCGCGGCGTTCAGATCAACTTCCACGTCGCGCAGGTGACCGATAGCACCCGGGCCTCGGTCACCGTCTACGACCCTAAGGGCCGCGAAGTGCGTACCTATTCCACCCGTTCGAAAGAGTATAAATTGGAGCTTTCCCCTGGCCTCAATCGCTTCAGCTGGGATCTTTCCTATCCTGCGTCCGACCGGGCCGAGGGGATGATCCTGTGGAACGGCACGCCTTCCGGCATTCTCGCTCCTCCGGGGGAGTATGCCGTCCGCATTCGCGTAGGCAAGGACTCCGTCGACAAGCGCTTCACCGTGCTGGCGGATCCCAACTACAAGGTCTCGCAGGCCGACTACGAGGCGCAGTTCGAATTCCTTCGCCAGGTGCAGGCCAAGTTCGACGAGGTGCAAAAGGCGGTAAAAGACATCCGTAGCCTGAGGGCGCAGATGATCGACTTCGTATCGCGCCAGGGCGCCGACTGTCCCGCCGAGGTGAAGGCCATGGCCGACAGCATCGGCAAGCGCATCACGGCCGTCGAGGAGAAGCTGCACCAGACGAAGGCCAAGAGTGGACAGGACGTGCTGAACTATCCCATCCGCATTAACGACAAGTTGAGTGGCGTCTTCGACCTTGCCAACAGCGGCAATATGGCCCCCAGCCGCCAGGCACGCGAGGTCTTCGCCGACCTCTCAGCGCAGGCTGACGTGGAGCTTGCCCGTTGGAAGAAGGTGCTCGACGAGGACGTGCTAGCCTTTAATAAGCTGGTGCGCGAGAAGTCGATGCAGGTGATCCGGCTAAAGTGATCGCTGCATCCTGACATGCGCACCCTCACTGCTGGGACTGATGGTCGACCGGCGGTGGGGGTGTCTGCATATTTGACCCATGCGGACAGCTTCGACTCGTTTGAAAAAGGTTGGTCCGGATATGCTTCAATTCGATATTTTCGGGGATAACCAAAGCACTCAATACCCCATCATGTCAGACGCCCGCATCTACAGCATCCCCTTTCGCTTCCGGAGGGTCGAGAACCTCCACATCCTGTTCTGGCTGATCAAGGATGCCTGTTGGGCCCTCAACCTCAAGATCCCCGCGCTGCTCATGATCATCCCCACGATATCAGTGGCCGTACTGATCGCCTGGCAGACGCGGCGCATCTTCTCCGAACTGCTCCACAATGTCACCGTCGCCCTCTGGATCACGGCCAACTGCACCTGGATGATCGGAGAGTTCTACGGGTGGGACGCAAACCTATGGGGACCGTACGGCCTGCGGCAGGCATCGGTCATCCCCTTCACGGCGGGTCTCCTGCTGTTGGCCTACTACTACCTGATCCTGGCACCGAACAAAGCGTTTCGGGCGAAGATGGCTGCCCGCACGGCCGAGGCCATCGAGCAGGAAGTGAACCCGGACGGCAAGGCCTGAGGCTGGCAGCTCGCATCCCGCCAATCGGCTATCTTTGCGCACCGGGAACGCCTCGTTCTGTTTCGTTCCGTCCACATTCTACGACCATGTACAGGAAGCATACCTGCGGCGAACTGAGGGCCGCCCATATCGGACAGGAGACCACGCTGGCGGGATGGGTGCAGACCGTCCGTAGGTTCGGCGCCATCACCTTCGTCGACCTGCGCGACCGCTACGGCGTCACCCAGCTCGTGTTCGGCGAACGCATGGGCGAACGCCTCGACGCAGAACCCCTGGGACGCGAGTTCGTCCTCCAGGTCCACGGCCAGGTCATCGAACGCAGCAATAAAAACCCCAACCTCCCCACGGGCGACATCGAGGTGACGGTCAACGACTATACCATCCTCAACCGCTCTGCCGTACCCCCCTTCACCATCCAGGACGACACCGACGGCGGCGACGACCTGCGGATGCGCTTCCGCTACCTCGACCTGCGCCGTAACGCCGTGCGCCGCAACCTCGAACTGCGATACGCCGTCAACCGCTCCGCCCGCAACTACCTCCATGAGCACCATTTCATGGACATAGAGACGCCCTTCCTCATCAAGTCCACGCCAGAGGGCGCGCGCGACTTCGTCGTCCCCTCCCGCATGAATCCCGGACAGTTCTACGCGCTGCCGCAGTCGCCGCAGACCTTCAAGCAGCTCCTCATGGTCAGCGGCTACGACCGATACTATCAAATCGTCAAATGCTTCCGTGACGAGGACCTGCGGGCCGACCGCCAGCCCGAATTCACACAGATCGACTGCGAGATGAGCTTCGTCGAACAGAATGACATCCTTCAAATGTTCGAAGGGCTCGTCAAGCGCATCTTCATCGACGTGAGGGGCATCGACTACGCCGAGCCCGTTGCCCGCATGACCTGGGAAGAGGCCATGTGGCGCTATGGCAACGACAAGCCCGACATCCGCTTCGAGATGATGCTCTGCAACCTCAAGAAGCCTGATACCGTCTTCACCGACCGCGCCGACCACCGCGCCCTCATCGAAGACGCTGGTTTTAACGTCTTCGACAACGCCGAGACGGTCCTCGCCATCGCCGTGCCCGGCGCCTCCGAATACACACGCAAGCAGACAGACGAGATCACCGACTGGGTCAAGCGCCCCCAGATCGGCATGCAGGGGATGGTGACGGTCAAATGCAATGCCGACGGGACTTTCAAGAGCTCGGTCGACAAATTCTATACAGAAGAGCGGCTCAAGGCCATCGCCCATGCCTGCCACGCCGTGGCGGGTGACCTCATCCTCATACTCGCTGGCGCTGAGGAGCGTACCCGTAAGGCCATCAGCGAGCTACGCCTCGAGATGGGCCAGCGGCTGGAACTGCGCCGCAAGGACGAGTTTAAGCTCCTCTGGGTGCTCGACTTCCCTCTCTTTGAATACAGCGAAGACGACAACCGCTGGGTGGCCCGCCATCATCCCTTCACCTCACCCAAACCCGACCACATCCCCGTGATGATCGGCAACGACCCTTCGATCCCGGATGCCGCAGCCTACCTCTCGCATCCCTACGCACAGATCAAGGCTAATGCCTACGACATGGTCCTCAACGGCAACGAGATCGGCGGCGGCTCCATCCGCATCTTCCAGCGCGAACTGCAGGAGAAGATGTTCGCCGCCCTGGGCATGAGCGAGGAGGAGTCACTCCACAAGTTCGGCTTCCTGCTCGGCGCCTTCGAATACGGCGCCCCACCGCACGGCGGCATCGCCTTCGGCTTTGATAGGCTCTGCTCCATCCTCGGTGGCAGCGAGAGCATACGTGACTTCATCGCCTTCCCCAAGAACAACAGCGGACGGGATGTGATGCTGGACGCGCCTTCGACGATCGATGAGAAGCAGCTAGTGGAGCTGAGCATCCGGCTTGCGTGAGGGGAGCCAATCCTGACAGCGCTCACAGTAAGTGTCGCTAGTTTATAATGGCGAGTTCATGTTGCAAGAAAATACAGGCCGATGCTTCAGCGGTGGATTGCGGTAGGCCTCAATAGCCCCCGGTCCATAGTGCGCATCGATTGCTTCGGTGCGGCGCTCAGTGCTTTTCTGCTATGGCTCATCGCTCGCTATCTGCCTGAGCTTTTCGGTTTGCCTGTGTGTGTACTCCTTGGATTATCTGCATGGGCCTTACTGCTTTTTCTGGCATCCGTTCTATCTCTCTTATTTTTGACGCGTGGTTGGAGGAGTGTGTTGCGAGGTCTCGCCATGGCAAACCTGGGATATATCCTATGGACCTTGTCGATGGTGGGCTCCCATTTCGGGCAGATGCAGCTTTCGGGCCTGATTTATTTTTTCGGGGAGGTAAGTGCTATCGGCTTCCTGTGCTATCTCGAGTGGCAGATAGTTAACCAGCTGGCATAGCGTCTGGGTAGAGAAGTGCGTTCGAAATACTTATCTACAAAGGCCTACTCGGTCAGTTGGTAACCACGTTACTGTCACCAAAATTTCATACATTCAACACGCAATCTTGAATACACGCGTATGCGTTTTTACCGGAAGGTACTATCCATCAGTCTCGCTCTGGTAAGTATCCTGATCTTCATATCTATCTACTGGCTCCGACCCTCAGCGGGCCTGCTGGCCTCCAACGATCTTCCTGATACCGTCAGCTACAACTTCGATATCCGTCCCATCCTGTCCGACAAATGCTTCTCCTGCCATGGGCCAGATGCCAACAAGCGGAAGGCCGGCCTGCGGATGGACGATCCCGTCAGCGCCTTCGCGGCCCTTAAGGAACACCCCCAGGCCCATGCACTCGTCGCCGGCAAGCCCGAACTGTCGGAAGCCTTCCTGCGGATCAGCGCTACCGATACCGCCCGGGTGATGCCCCCGCATTCGTCTCCCCTCAAACTCAGTCCGATCGAGATCCGACTGATTGAACGCTGGATCGAACAGGGCGCGCGTTATGAAAAACACTGGGCCTTCGTGCCCCCTCGGAAGATGGCCCTTCCAAATGTGGAAAGAACAGACTGGCCACGCAACGAGATCGATCGCTTCGTCCTCGCACAAATCGAACTGAAAGGTCTTGAACCTAATGAGCCTGCCGACAAGGAACGACTCCTTCGCCGCGTCTGTCTCGACCTCACCGGACTTCCGCCTCGCCCGGAGATGATGGACAGGTTCGTGGCTGATAACACACCGACGGCCTTTGAGAAAGTGGTGGACGAGCTCCTGCAGCAACCGGCTTACGGAGAGAAGATGGCCATCCACTGGCTAGATCTTGCTCGCTTTGCCGACTCCTACGGATTTCAGGATGATGGCTACCGCACGCAATGGCCCTGGCGCGACTGGGTCATAGATGCGTTCAACAGAAATATCCCCTACGATCGGTTCGTCACCTGGCAGCTGGCCGGCGACCTGCTGCCGAACGCCACCCGCGAACAGGTCCTGGCCACAGCCTTCAACCGCAACCATAAGATCACAGAGGAGGGAGGCGTCATCCAGGAAGAATACCGAAGCAGCTATGTCACCGACCGGACAGACCTCTTCGGCAAGGGACTCCTGGGCGTGACCATGGAATGCGCCCACTGCCACGACCATAAATACGATCCGTTCTCCACGCGCGAATACTATCAGCTCTATGCCTTCTTCAACAACGTCCGGGAAGTGGGGATCGAATCCGTCATCGGCGGCCCCGAAACGTACGCCAAGAATCCGCGGATGGAGATCACGGACGCGGAAGTTTCATCCGTCCTGCGCTTCATCCACAAGACCGATACCGGTACGCTGATCGTGTCGGTGATGGGCGACATAGACACCGTACGTCCCACACATGTACTCATCCGAGGCAATTACGATGCTCCCGGCGAAAAGGTCGAGGCAGCAACTCCTGCCGCGATCCTGTCCTTCGACAAGGCCCTCCCCAAAAATAGGCTGGGGTTGGCCCAATGGCTATTCGACCGTAAGCACCCGCTCACGGCCAGGGTCTATGTAAACCTGCTCTGGCAGGAGTTCTTCGGCAAAGGCATCGTCCAGACGACGGGCGATTTCGGGATGCAGGGCGAGCTGCCCTCCCATCCGGCGCTGCTGGACTGGCTGGCGGTCGACTTCATGGAACACGGTTGGGACATCAAGTATCTCGTCAGAAAGATGGTCACTTCCGCGACCTACCGGCAGTCCTCCGTGGCCTCGAAGGAAAAGCTGGCCCTCGATCCCGACAACATCCTGCTGGCGAGGGGACCCAGGTATCGACTTCATGCAGAACTCATTCGCGATCTGGTGTTATCGAGCAGCGGACTGCTGAACCGCAGCATTGGTGGGCCCAGCGTGAAACCCTACCAGCCCCCGGGCCTCTGGGAAGGGGCCACCTCCGGCCGCGGGCTGCTGTCCATCTACGTGCAGGACCATGGCGAGAAACTCTACCGGCGTGGCCTGTATACGCTGATCAAGCGCACCGTGCCGCCTGTCTCCATGGCCATCTTCGATGCGAGCAACCGCGACATCTGCGAGATGAGAAGACTCAGAACCAACACCCCCCTTCAGGCCTTGGTGATGATGAATGATCCGACCGTGCTGGAGGCCTCCAGGGTGCTTGCCGCCAGACTGCTGCAGCAATCGGCCCCGATGGAACAACGGATCACGGAAGCGCATCGACTCATTGTCGGCAGAAAGCCCCGACCCAAGGAATTGGAACTGCTACACGGATATTATCTTCAGACGCTGTCCAGCCTCACGCCAGCCACGGCCTCCAGGGCATTGGACGTTGGAGAGTATCCCCTTCCCCAACAGATTAATATGACCGAGTTGGCCGCCATGATGCGGGTGGTGGCAACCATCTATAACCTGGAAGAGACCATCACAAAGTCATAGTCACACCATTCAAAAATCAAGCAAACACGGAACGATGGAAAAGGAATGGCTGGAACACGGCTTCAACATGAATCGACGCAGGTTCCTGTCCACGATGAGCCTGGGTATTGGAAGCGTCGCCCTCGGTTCGTTGTTGGTACCTGACCTGTTCAGCGGTTTGGGCGGCGAGGAAGACGGGCTTCCGGACGGGATCGCGCATTTCGCGCCGAAGGCGAAGCGCGTCATATATTTATTTCAGAACGGGGCACCCGCCCAACAGGAGCTTTTCGACTACAAGCCGAAGCTCCGGGAGATGCAGGGGCAGGAGATCCCTTCCTCCGTCCGCGGCACCCAGCGCCTGACCGGCATGACTGCCTTCCAGGCCTCATTCCCACTGGTAGGTTCTTTCATCGATTTCAAACAATATGGACCGTCGCAGGCCTGGATCAGCGACCTTCTGCCCTACACCGCCCGCATCGCCGACGACATCTGCATCATCCGGTCGATGTATACAGAGGCGATCAACCACGATCCGGCATTGACTTTTCTGCAGACAGGCGCGCAGCAAGGGAATCGCCCTAGCATGGGATCCTGGCTCAGCTATGGACTGGGAAATGAAAATAAAAACCTTCCGGCCTTCACCGTCCTGCTGTCGCGCGGTATTGGTAATGGCCAGGGTGTGTATTCGAAACTCTGGTCGAACGGCTTTCTCGATTCCGTGCATCAAGGTGTGCAGTTCAGCAATGGCGAGGATCCGGTGCTGTATCTGCGCGACGGCATGAGCCGCAAGGAGCGACGAGTCATGCTCGACCAGCTCGCCCATCTCAACAGCGAAGCCTATCGAGAATTTGGAGATCCAGAGATCCTAGCCCGTGTCCGGCAATATGAAATGGCCTATCGCATGCAGACGGAGGTGCCGGAGGTCATGGACCTCTCGAAAGAGCCTGATAGCATCGTCAAGCTCTATGGGCCTGACTGCCTGGTGCCGGGTAGTTTTGCTGCCAACTGCCTGCTGGCAAGGAAACTCTCGGAAAAGGGTGTTCGCTTCGTGCAGCTGTACCACCAGGGATGGGACCAGCATGGGAACCTCCCCTTCGAGATCAGAAGCCAGGCCAAGGATGTGGACCAGGCATCCGCCGCCTTGGTGACCGACCTGAAACAACAGGGGCTGCTCGATGAAACCCTGGTGATCTGGGGTGGGGAGTTTGGTCGCACCAGCTACACCCAGGGGACGCTGACAGCCGACAACTATGGCCGCGACCACCATCCCCGCTGCTTCACCATCTGGATGGCGGGCGGAGGAGTCAAGCCCGGTATCGTGTATGGCGAGACGGACGAATTCGGATATAACATCGCACGCGACCCCGTCCATGTCCATGATTTCCATGCCACCGTCTTGCATCTACTGGGATTGAACCACGAAAAACTCGTCTTCAAGCATCTGGGCCGACGCTATCGGTTGACAGATGTAGCAGGCAAAGTCGTCGACGACATCCTCAGTTGAAATTTATATTTTTTCTCACCTTCCATAGTCATCCATGCATCAAAGACTTAAACAGGCGGTAGGGCAGGGACTGGTCGTGCTCAATATCTTTGTAGGATTCCTACTCCTATTTTCAGATCGGTTAGTTCTGCCCTACTGGCTGCAGCCGATCGGCCGGATGCATTTGATGCTGTTGCATTTCCCGCTCGTGCTGCTGGGCATCGCGGCCTGGTGGCCGCTGTTCGGCTTCCGTAACGACCCTGGGCGGTCGGAAGGCTTCCTACGTTTCGGCAAGATCATGTGGCTTGCGGGCACCTGGCTAGCCGGCATCACGGTCGTCATGGGACTGTTCCTGTCACGTGAGGACGGCTATGCAGGCGATGCGTTGTACTGGCATCGATGGACAGGCGCTTCTTTGTTCTTTGCCGCTTCGGCACTTTGTCTGCTTTCCGGGGAAATTTTATACCGAAGGGTATACTCGACGATCGTCGCAATCTCGATTACTGGGCTGCTTCTGTTGACGGGTCATTTTGGCGCAACCCTGACACATGGTGAGGGATTCATCTTGCAGCCAGTGGCGCAGAACATAAATGGAAAGCCGGTATCAATCGATCAGGCGGTTGTCTACACCGATGTCATTCAGCCTATACTGGATCGGAAATGTGTCACCTGCCACAACCAGAATAAATTCAAAGGCGAGCTATTGCTGACAGACAGTTTGGGCCTACTCGCAGGCGGTAAGTCAGGTCCCTTATTCATTCCCGGTAATGGTGCGGCGAGCCTAATGCTAGAGCGGATTCATCTTCCGATCGAACAGGAAAAACACATGCCTCCCGAAGGGAATGCACAGCTCACATCGGCTGAGATTGCCTTGCTGTCGCTGTGGGTAGAGCATGGGAGCGGTTTCAATAAAAAGCTGATCACGCTGCCGGAAGACGATACTTTCAGGATCATGGCTGCATCATATTTCCTTCCTGTCATAGACTCTGCCTACCTGTACGATTTTTCGGCTGCCGAAGAAGGGCTGATCGCGAAGCTGAACACCCAGGATCGGAATATTTCCCATCTCTCAAAGAATTCCCCAGCGTTGGAGGTCAGCATCTATCGTCGTGATGGATATGGGGTGAAGCAGTTGGAGGATCTGGGGGAAATCCGCCGACAGGTCGTGGCCCTAAAGTTGAATAAGTTGCCTGTCGGCGACGAAGACCTCCACGTGATCGGACGCTTTGAGAACCTGCGGCGACTTGAGCTTAATTTTTCAAATGTAAGCGACCGTGGTCTGCGATCACTCACTGGACTGAAACAGTTAAGGACGCTGTCTCTATCGGGCACGAAGGTCACTTTCGAAGGGCTGAAGGACATAGTGCCCGCATTTGGCCGATTGCAAACGGTCACCGCATGGAACACGGCGCTGTCTGCAGAGGATCTTTCTCGACTTCGGCAGGTATTTCCGGGCATCGATTTCGTCGGGGGTAGCGGATCCGACGGGATGGGCATGTTGACCTTGAATCCGCCACAGGTGAGAAACTCGACTTTGGTCTTTCGGGATACCGTCGATGTACAACTTGGACATCCGGTGCCGGGGGTCGAGATCCGCTATACGCTGGATGGAAGCACCCCTGACAGTCAAAGGTCTGCTCTCTTCAAACAAGCGATCAAGCTTACCTCCAACGCGCGCATCATGGCGCGGGCCTTCAAGTCGGGCTGGTACGGTAGCGACACTGTGCAGTATGATTTCCTGAAGAATGGGATCGTGCCCGACAGCCTACGGTTACTCTTCCCACTTAACAACGTGCATCTGGCTGCGGGCCCACAGACTTTCTTTGATGCGAAGCTTGGGGTTTTCGGGGCTAACAATCCAGCTTGGGCCAATTTCTGGGCGGGAGCCCGGAAATATGACATGGGGCTGATCTGTTTCTTCAAGAGGCCAGTCCTTCTCTCCGCCTTCGGACTACATTACATGGTGGAGGAGGAGAATGGTATTCATCCGCCAGAGGTGATAGAGGTCTGGGGTGGTGAGGATGAACAGCGCCTGAATCGCATCGCCACCATCCGGCCCGAGAGACCTGTTAAAAAGGAGAAGCTGTTGAAGATTGCAGAAGCCTCCTTTAATCCAAGGTTGGTGTCATGCTTGAAGATCCTCGCGAAGCCTCCATTAGACAGAAAGTCCCAAAAGCCGAGGCTGATTCTGGTGGATGAGATGTTTTTGAATTAGGGCCAGTTCTACAAATCAGTACATCATCGCTTAGTATGCGTCATGCCCTGATAGACTTGAAAGTTTAAAAGACGGGGTATGAATCCAATATTTGATGGGGATATTCAACCCTCATCCCTCTCCACCTTCGCCGCGACCATCATGAGCACGCCAAACACTCCAAACGCAAGTCCAGACCATAGGTTCAGTACTGCACCCGTGCCCGTCACATATCTCGCAAGCACGATGCCAGCCATCAGCGTGAAGAACAGTCCAATAATGAAGCGTAGGTCGGTGAATCTCGTTTGCATCTGATCTCTTTTAGTAGAAAATCCAGTTCAGGAGGAGGGTCAAAATCACGAGCAGCAGTCCCAACGAAGAAGCCTTGCGGTACCATGGAAGTCCATGCGTGGAGGGCTTCTCGGTCAGCGAATAGACAAGGCCACGCAACTCCGAGTCAGGCTTGGGTGCTGTCAGCAAACTCACGATGATGGTTACACCGAAGTTGACGATGAACGAGACCGAGGCCACGGCGAAGGCCTGAGCCATCCCGCTGCCGATGGTGAAGGTCGGAGAGATCCATCCGCCCTTGCCCTCTGCGATCGTCAGGCCATGTGTGGCGGCTGCCGCCAACGTGCCCGTCAGCAGTCCCCAGAAGGCGCCGTGCCCGGTCGCCCGCTTCCAGAACATGCCGAGGACGAAGGTCGCGAACAGCGGCCCGTTCACAAAGCTAAAAACGAGCTGCAGGAAGTCGTTGATGTTGTTAAAACTCTGGGCCACATAGGCCGTGAGGATAGAGATGAGAATCCCCACGACGGTCACCCATTTGCCGACCAGCAGATAGTGCCTGTCGGACCGTTGCTTCACGAAGTAGCTTTGATAGATATCGTATGTGAAGACCGAGTTGAAAGCGGTCACATTGCCCGCCATGCCGCTCATGAAGCTGGCTAGCAGGGCTGTGATGCCGACGCCCAGCAATCCGCTAGGATAGTAGTGCGCCAGCAGCGAGGGTAGTGTCATCGTATAGTCGAACCCTCCATCCGGAGCGGTGGGGATGCGGAATACGTCAGGCCCCGACTGCATCCCTGGCTGCATCAGCGCGATGGCGACCACGCCCGGGAGCACTACGATGATTGGCATCAGCATCTTGGGGACGGCCGCTAGGATGGGCGTCCGCTGCGCGTCGTTCATATTGCGTGCGATCATAGCCCGCTGCACCACCAGAAAGTCGGTGCACCAGTATCCGAACGACATCACGAAGCCAAGTCCGAAGATGAGCGACATGGCATTGATCCCCATGCTGTTGCGGTCGGCCTTGTCGAGATACTCCCAGGCATGGGTATACTGAGGCGCCAGGTTTGCCTTGATGTTCGCCCATCCGCCCGCATCATCGAGGCATACCACCACCAACGGGAAAAGCCCCAGCACGATCAAAAAGAACTGCAGCACTTCGTTGTACACTGCGCTGGTGAGTCCACCCAGGAAGGTATAAGCCATCACAATGCCGGCCGCCACCCAGATGGAGATGTCGAAGTCCCAGCCCAGCGTGATCTCCAATAGCTTTGCCAGGGCGAACAGCGAGATGCCCGAGGAGAAGACCGTCATCCCCGCGAAGGTGATGGCGTTCAGTCCCCTTGTCTTCTCGTCGAATCGCATCGAGAGGTATTCAGGCACGCTGCGCGCCTTACTGCCATAATAGAAGGGCATCATGAACACGCCCAGGAAGACCATGGCGAATATGGCGCCCACCCAGTAGAAGTGCACTGTCATGATGCCGTATTTGGCGCCCGAGGCTACCATCCCTAGTACCTCCTGCGCGCCTAAGTTGGCTGAGATAAAGGCCAGGCTGGTGATCCAGAGGGGGATATTGCGGCCGCTGTTCAGGAAGTCGTTGCTGGAGCGGATGCGCCGCTTGATGATGAAGCCCACGGCGATGACGAAGGCGAAATATAGGGCTATGATGGCGTAGTCAGTGGGATGGAGCCTCATGTTGGTATGAATAAGCCGAACGATTGAGTTAGATGGTCAAAATACCGTTTCCCGGGCCAATAAAAAAACCTATTTTTATGCCTGTCTTAAAAATATATGTCAACCCTCAAATCATATCCCATGTCAGTGGATACCACCAATTTAAAGCCCTCCGAGATCAATCCCCTTCAGAGTCTCGATGAGTGGGAAGATTTCGTTCTGGAGCGCTACCCCGAACCGGGTACCATAGCCACCGCCAAGTCGACCGAGGAATACCGCAACTACGATGAACCCGGCCGCGACACCGTTCGAGAGTTCTACCGCCTCAACCATACCTACCAGACCTACGACTTCGTCCGCCAGAAACAGGGCGAGTACCTCTCCTTCAACCGCAAGGAGATGCCTGTATGGGATGCCTTCGAATTCCTCAATCAGCTCGTGGACGACTCCGACCCCGATACCGACCTCGACCAGTTCCAGCACCTGTTGCAGACCTCCGAAGCCATCCGCCAAGACGGCCATCCCGACTGGATGGTCCTGACCGGACTGATGCACGACATGGGTAAGGTCCTCTGTCTCTTCGGCGAACCCCAGTGGGCTGTGGTCGGAGATACCTTCCCCGTCGGTTGCGCTTATTCCGATAAGATCGTCTATCCCGAGTTCTTCCAGCATAACCCCGACTATCAGAATCCCGTCTTCCACACCCGGCTGGGTGTTTATGAGGAGGGCTGCGGACTCAGAAATGTGCACATGTCCTGGGGGCATGATGAGTACGTCTACCAGATGATGAAGGACTACATCCCCGAGCCCGGCCTCTACATGCTCCGCTACCACTCCTTCTATGCCTGGCATCGCGAAGGAGAGTACTCCTATCTGCTCGACCACCATGACCGAGAGATGCTCAAGTGGGTGAACCTCTTCAACCCTTACGACCTCTACTCCAAGAACCCCACGCCGCCGAACTGGCAGGAACTTAAACCCTACTATCAGGACCTGATAGCGAAGTATCTGCCAGCGACGCTGAAGTTCTGAGGTATCCCGTCTTCGACGCTTTGCTCCGGGCTCCCTATACTTCGCTGTCGAGCGTTATAGGGAGCCTTTCACATCATACCGATCCCAACCAAAATAAGAAATATCCATGCAGCGCCGACAACTCCTCCGTCAGACGGCTCTTGCCGTCTCCGCCTTCTCTTTTTCGCGCGAGCTTTTCGCACTGACACCGGCCCAGCGCCAATGGGTCGAAGCCAAGGGCATCCCTCCGGCTGGCCTCATCAAACTATCCTCCAACGAGAATCCTCACGGACCCTCCCCGCTGGCCCGCAAGGCGATGACAGACTTCGTAAATCAATCCAATCGCTATCAGTGGGATATGAACGGTGTGATGCGGGAACGCATCGGCGCGCTCACAGGCCACACCAAGGAACATGTGATCCTGGGAGCCGGCTCCTCCGAACTTCTGGGACTGGCCTGTGCCTGGGCCGCCCTCCGAAAGGGTAATGTCGTAGCCTCCGAGCCCACCTTCAAACTCTGGATGACGGCCTCCCGCAAGATCGGCCTGCAAACCAAACTTGTTCCACTAACATACTCCAAGCACAACGACTTGCAGCAACTAGCCGATGCCATGGACGCTGACACGCGGATGGTCTATCTCTGCAATCCCAACAATCCCACCGGCACCACAGCGACCCAGACTGAGTTGGAAGCCTTCGTTCGCAAGGTCGCCAAAGACCGCATCCTGCTGATGGATGAGGCCTATACCGAGTACTATGACAGCCCCTCCGTTGCCCACCTCATCAACGAATTCCCCAACCTCCTCATCGCCAAGACCTTCTCCAAGGTCTTCGGCATGGCCGGCGCGCGGGTGGGCTACATCCTTGCCCAGCCCGACACGGTCAAGAAGCTTGCGGAGTTGTCTGCATGGCCCAATGCCGGACCCTCCGCCGTCTCTATGGCCGGCGCCATGGCCGCCCTCACCGATACCGACTTCGTCCAACTCGTCAAACGCGAGAACCATCGGGCGAAGGAACTCTTCTGCCAGGGGCTGCAAAAGGCAGGTATTCCCTATATTCCCTCCGTCACCAGTTTCGTGTATTTCGACAACCAGCCCTACGCCCGGAAGATTCCGGAGCTGCTGACATCCGCCAACATCATTGGCGCCCGGACCTTCGAAGAAAAAAGCAGCTGGCTCCGGCTGAGCGTGGGAACGGTACCTGAGATGCAGAAAGTCGTGTCCATCCTTCAAGCCTAAATGCGCATGCAGCGACTGTTGGATCGCATGAATGACATGCGGGACCCCTTCCCCCCTGCGATCAGACAGTTTCACGTCCGGGCCTTGGTGCTCTTCATCGCCTGGCAGGCACTATACCTCTTCCTGTGGCGGACACCTCGTACGCTGGATGAGCCGCCCACACGCAGTGTGGGTCGGCAGACCACCTGGGTACTCAACTTTCTACATGGTACCGATCTTTTCAGGGAGCATGAGATATGAAAACAACTTACATCGAAGGGGAGCGGATACAATCTCCGACCCGCGAGATCATCGGCATCGCTGACAATTGCAACGGCCTCGGGCTCCTCGTTCTCTACATAAGCTTTACCCTGCCCGTGCCGGACACCTGGAAACGGAAACTCATCTATGGCACCGTAGGACTCCTCATCGCGCATGTGGTAAACATCCTTCGCTGTGTGGACCTGGGTGCCTTGATGCTGCGCATGGATGCGTATTTTGAAATCGCCCATCATTATATTTTCAAGATGTTCATCTATGGGACGATCTCTCATCTTTGGGTGCGCTATTCCATAAATATCGTCCTTAAACCTGCCTCCGATGCGACGGAATGAAAGCCAGCGCGCCTGTTGGGTTGGCGGACTCCTTGTCATCTGCGCCGCTTTGTCCCTCTGCTTCATCGAGCAGGACCTGTTTTGGATCCCCCGAAAGGTCCGCCATGTCATCAAGTTCGCCACCACCATCTCCGTCTATCTGCTGGGCACGCTGCACCTGGGTTGGATCGAAGACCGGTGGATGTCGTACCTCTGGCATTTCATCCACCTCAGCCTGCTGACGATCGTCACGGGTGTTGGGCTTCACGACTGGTTTGGGATGGTCTCCAAACGGGTGAAGGATATGACCTGGACCATGAAGGAATTCATCATCTACCCGGGCCTCTCCGTGGGGATGGGCATCCTCAACCGGCGTCTCAACCCCGACCCAAAACCCTAACCCCTCCATGCGGCAAGTACGCAAATCAGACCTGCCCGAAAAGATCTGTCAGACCTGCGGGAGGCCCTTCACCTGGCGCAAGAAATGGGAGAAGGTATGGGCGGAGGTGAAGTATTGCAGCGATCGGTGCCGGGGCAGCCGAAAGGCAGGAGAAAAATTGAAAAACGCCCCTGTGAAGGGGCGCTGAGGGGGGAGGGGAGCGGAAGACGGGACTCGAACCCGCTACCTACAGCTTGGGAAGCTGTCGCTCTACCAGGTGAGCTACTTCCGCTTAGGAGCGTGAAGATAGGGAACCACAGTCAAGAGGGCAAATCAAAGGAAGCCCAGCTCCAACTTCGCGACCTCACTCATCAAGTCCTTCGTCCAGGCCGGCGTCCAGGTGACCTCCACATGCACATCATTCACGCTTTCGATCTCGCGGATCTTCTGGTCGACCTCATGCGGGAGTGTCTGCGCGGCGGGACAGCTGGGTGCTGTCAGGGTCATCACGACCTGCACGTTCTGAATGGGCAGGATGTTGACTTCATAGATAAGTCCCAGATCCCAAATGTTGACAGGTATCTCGGGATCGTGCACCTCCCGGATCTTGTCGATCACCTGCTCGCGCAGCGCTTCCGTGTCCATGTCTTTTCTTAAGGATTCTGCTGTTTGAGTTTCCAGGCGGCGGTGTCGAGCTTCATCTGCCTGACCATTGCTCGAAGTCCGTTGGAGCGTGTCTGTGCCAGATGACTGGTCATGCCGATGCGGTCGATAAATTCCAGTTCGGTGTTCAGGATGTCGTCGGGTGTCTGGCCGGAGAGTACACGGATAAGCATGCTCACGAGGCCTTTGACGATCATCGCGTCGGCGTCAGCATGGAACTGCATGCGCCCGTCGAGGTACTCGGAAGCCACCCAGACGGTCGACTGGCAGCCGTGAATGCGGTGTGCATCTGTCTTGTAGGACGTGTCGAGAGAGGCGAGCTGCCGACCCATGTCGATGATGTACTCGTATTTCGACTCCCAGTCGTCGAAGAGCGCGAATTCTTCCACGATCTCCTCTTCTATGGCTCGTATGGAAGGCCTGGTCTCCATCTTCATGAGAGCATGCGTACGACCTTTTCCAGCGATGTGGCGAAGAAGTCCATCTCTTCCGAGGTGTTGTACAATGCGAGGGAAGCACGGGTGGTGCCCGCAATGCCGAAGCGGTGCATGAGGGGTTGGGTGCAGTGGTGCCCAGTACGTACGGCTACGCCCTGGTTGTCGAGCAAAATGCCGATGTCCTGCGGATGTACTCCATCAACGGTGAACGACAGTACGCCGATGCGACCGGGGATGTCGCCGAGGATTCGCACGCCGGGGATCTTTAGGACGCGTTCTGAGACTTGTGCCAGCAGTGCCTCTTCATGGGCCCGAATGACTGGCTTGCCGATGGCTTCCACATATTCAATGGCGGCGCGGAAAGCCACCACGTCGGCGATGTTGGGCGTGCCCGCCTCGAAGCGGAAGGGCGGGTCGTTGTAGGTCGTGCCCGTGAAACGCACCTCCCGGATCATCTCTCCCCCCCCTTGGTAGGGAGCCATCGTGGAGAGTATGCTATGTTTCGCGTAGAGGATGCCGACGCCTGTCGGGCCATAGATCTTATGGGCGGCGCAGGCGAAGAAATCGCAGTCGAGCCGCTGCACGTCTATGTCGAGGTGGACGGCCGACTGGGCACCGTCGACCAGCACCAGCGCCCCCACCCCATGTGCGGCGCGGATGATGTCTTCGATGGGCTGCACGACACCCAGCGCATTGGAGACATGGACGATGGACACGATGCGCGTGCGGGTAGAGAGCAGTTTCAGGAACGCTTCATATTGGAAGGCACCGTCCTCATCCACCGGCACTACGCGGATGCGGGCGCCCCGTTCTTCGGCCACCATCTGCCAGGGGACGATGTTTGAGTGGTGCTCGAGGGTGGACAAGATGATCTCGTCGCCTTCACGTATGTGCTCGCGCCCCCAGCTGGCGGCTACGAGGTTGATGGACTCTGTGGTGCCACGGGTGAAGATGATCTCTTCGGTCGACGCCGCGCCGATGAAGCGACGAGCTGCCTCGCGCGTGGCCTCGAAGGCAGCCGTGGCCTCGTCGGCCAGCGTGTGGATGCCGCGGTGGATGTTGGCGTTGCAGCCGGTGTAATAGGCCGTGAGCGCGTCAATGACGGCGGTTGGCTTCTGTGTGGTGGCGGCGTTGTCGAGATATACGAGCGGCTTGCCTTTCACCGTCCGCTGCAGGATGGGAAAGTCGGCCCGGATGCGCCGGACGTCGAAAGTGTTATGGTTTTCCTCACTGGCCATTATGGATGTCGTAGGCAAGGCGCTGTGATACGAGTCGGTCGACATAGCGACGCAGTGGTTCGTGTCCGATGCGGTCTAGGATGTCGGCTGCAAAGGCATGTAGCAGCAGCGCCCGGGCGGACGCCTCTCCGAGGCCGCGTGCCCGGAGGTAGAACATGGCCTCCTCGTCGAGGCGCCCCACCGTGCAGCCATGTGAGCACTTCACGTCGTCGGCGAAGATCTCGAGCTGCGGCTTCGTGTTAGCAGAAGCCTTCTCACCGATGAGGATATTCTTGTTCGACTGATAGGCATTGGTCTTCTGGGCGTCCTTGCGGACGAATATCTTGCCGTTGAAGACGCCCGTGGAAGCCTCGTCCAGCACGGCTTTATAGAGCTCGTTGCTTTGGCAGTGGGGCTGCATGTTGTCGACAATGGTGTGGTTGTCGACGAGTGTCTCTCCGTTTAACAGGCTGAGGCCATGCATGTGCGACTCGCCATGCTCGACCTCCATGACCATGTTGAGGTTATTGCGCACCATGCGACCGCTCAGGCTGATCGTCACCGCATTGGTCAGGCATCGGCCTGTCTGGCGCACATGCGTAGTCCCCACATGGCTCGCCATCGGACCCTCATCTTGTATCTTGACATATTCGACAACGGCGTCCTGCTCGGCGCAGAGTTCGAATACCTCGTTGGTGAAGCTTTCGCCGCTGCCGAGGGTGACATAGTGCTCAGCGACCATCACTTGTGTCGCCGCCTCCACTAGGAAGAGCGTGCGTGGCTGGGCAAAGACGTAGCCTGTACGGCTGTCGGCGATACAATAAATATAAATAGGCTTCTCCGTGGCGAACCCCTTGCGCACCATCACAAAGAGACCTATACCTGCAAAGGCTGCGTTAAGGGCCTGGATTCCGTCAGGGTGATAGGCGGCGCTGTGACCCAGGTGTGCGCGTATCTTATCTGCGTGTTCACCGGTTGCGGCGTCCGACAGCGGCATTACCACCAGCTCCTTTTCATTGTGCCGAATATTCGAGAGGGCAGGTGCGAACCGACCATCGATGAAGACCAGCTCGGTGGCCTCCTCGTGATCCGGCAGTCGATGTGCGTCGATGTCTGCTGCGGTCACGGATGTCCCCGTCCCGAAGCCCATCTCCAGCCTGAAGAGTCCGCTCACTCGGGTATATCTCCACTCCTCATGCTTCACGGCGGGGATGCCCAGCCGGCGAAACTCTGCCATCGAGCGGTCAGTGAACTCTGCCAGGAACCCCTCCCTGCCCGGTAGGTTTGACTGCTGTTCTGTGATCTTGTCGATGATCGTTTGCGACATCAGATTGGTTTACTGCTGGGCCTGGTCGGCCGTCTCTAGTTCGGTCTTGATGAAGTCGTATCCCTTCTCCTCGAGTTCGAGGGCTAGTTCCTTGGTGCCGGAGCGTACGATCCGGCCTTTGTAGAGGATGTGTACGTAGTCGGGCTCGATGTATTCCAGCAGGCGCTGGTAGTGTGTGACGATGAGGAAGGCGTTGTCCTTACCACGGCACTGATTGACGCCATTGGCAACGATGCGCAGCGCGTCAATGTCCAGGCCGGAGTCGGTCTCGTCAAGGATGGCCAATTTGGGTTCGAGCATCGCCATCTGGAAGATCTCATTGCGTTTCTTCTCTCCGCCGGAGAAGCCTTCGTTGAGAGAACGGCTGAGGAGCGACTGGTCGATCTGCACCAGTTTCATGCGTTCCTTCATCAGTTTGAGGAATGCGACAGCGTCGAGGGGTTCTTCGCCGCGGTGCTTGCGCACTTCGTTTACGGCGGTCTTGATGAAGTTGGTAGTGCTCACGCCGGGAATCTCCACCGGGTATTGGAAGGCGAGGAACAGGCCTTCGCGGGCTCGATCTTCCGGCGACATCTCTAACAGGTTCTTTCCCATGAACTCGACGGAGCCACCTGTGACCTCGAAGTCGGACCGACCTGCCAGCACTGATGCCAGCGTGCTCTTGCCTGAGCCGTTGGGGCCCATGATGGCATGCACCTCCCCGGGACGTATCTGGAGGATGATGCCCCGTAGGATCTCCATCTCCTCAATGCCCGCCCTCAGGTCTTGTATATTCAGCATAGTTTGTTGGTTGATGCATCGATTCGTTGATATCTGAAAAGACTTTTGAGTCTATTCTTGCTGACTTGATATATGCTTAAGACCTTTCAATCGACGTCTTGTCATCCCACGCTTCCCTCCAAGCTGATGGCAAGGAGTTTCTGTGCCTCGACGGCAAACTCCATCGGCAGTTGATTCATCACCTCCTTCGCGAAGCCGTTGATGATAAGAGCGACGGCCGATTCTGTATCTACACCGCGCTGGTTGCAATAAAAGATCTGGTCTTCACCGATTTTGGAGGTGGTGGCTTCATGCTCAACGATGCCGGTGGGGTTCTTGACTTCGATGTAGGGGAAGGTGTGTGCGCCACATTTGTCGCCCAGCAGCAAAGAGTCGCACTGAGAGAAGTTGCGTGCATGATCGGCTTTGCGGGCCACTTGTACGAGGCCTCGGTAACTGTTATTGCTGCGGCCCGCCGAGATACCTTTTGAGACGATGCGGCTGCGGGTATGGCTCCCCAGATGGATCATCTTGGTGCCTGTATCTGCCTGCTGGAAGTTGTTGGTGACGGCGACGGAGTAGAACTCACCGATCGAATGGTCGCCCTTCAGGATCACGCTGGGGTATTTCCAAGTGATGGAGGAGCCCGTTTCTACTTGCGTCCAGGAGATTTTGGAATGGTCGCCCTGGCAGAGGCCACGCTTGGTGACGAAGTTGTAGATGCCACCTTTACCCTCTTTGTCGCCCGGATACCAGTTCTGTACGGTCGAGTATTTGACTTCGGCCTTCTCCCCGGCAAATATCTCCACGACGGCGGCATGCAGCTGGTTCTCATCTCGCATGGGTGCGGTACACCCTTCTAGATAGCTGACATAGCTGCCGGCCTCGGCCACGATGAGTGTGCGCTCGAATTGACCGGTGTTGGCGGCGTTGATGCGGAAGTAGGTCGACAGCTCCATCGGACATCGCACTCCCGCGGGGATGTAGCAGAAAGACCCATCGCTGAAGACGGCCGAATTGAGGGCAGTAAAGTAGTTGTCGGTCGTTGGCACTACCGAGCCGATGTATTTGCGTATCAACTCCGGATGCTCCTGGACTGCCTCGCTCATCGAGCAGAAGATAATACCCTGCTTGGCGAGCTCATCCTTGAAGGTGGTGGCGACAGAGACGCTGTCAATTACAGCGTCAACGGCCACGCCTGTGAGGCGTTTCTGCTCCTGCAGTGAAATACCCAACTTCTCAAAGGTGCGCCGCAATTCGGGATCTATCTCATCGAGGCTGTTGGGGGCCAATTTCTGCTTTGGAGCGGAATAGTAAATAATATCCTGATAGTTGATTGGAGGGTAGTCCACGTTCGGCCATGTCGGCTCCTCCATGGTCAGCCAGTGGCGATAGGCTTTGAGGCGCCATTCCAGAAGCCATTCGGGCTCGTTCTTTTTGCCAGAGATAAAACGGACAATGTCTTCACTCAACCCCTTGGGTGCGTCGTCGGACTCGATCTGCGTGACAAAGCCGTATTTGTATTCCGAAGTCGTTACCTGCTGCAGTATGTCATCGTTCTCTTCGTACATGCTAGGTCCTCCTTTTCGCGGGGCAAAGATCTTAAAATGCCCTCTGACTGAAACAGGGAAGGTGTTCTTTGGTTAGGAGGGGGGGGCTTTTTTTCCGCATTTCGCAACCCGGCTTCGGCTGCAAAGGGCTGATGCTGGTTGCGGGAGGCCTGGGGGATTTTTTGGAAGTAGCCCCGAAGGAGGAAGTTGTGTTGGAGCGCCTCCAGATTGTCCTGGAAGCGACGGATGCCAGTCCGGATCATGCACAGTATCTGGTGCCGACAGCAAAAAGAAGAGAAAGGAATGGGTGAAGCCTCTATGAGCCAGTAGCTCATGCGGTGGATCCATCCAATGGCCTGCTAAAAAGTCCATATCTGACAGGCCCTGGATCGCAGCCCCACATAGCATGCTCGCTCTCCCGATCATGCGACCGTGCAGGACCCCATCGATGCAGGCGCCCCGGGCAATGTGTGTGAGGGATTCCATACCTTAAGGTAGGCAATGATGAGAGTCACCCAAACGGCGTAGGTTTGCAATTATCATTTGGCAAATAAACTTTCTATGGGCATCCTCCGTCAGATCTCAGAGTATCTCTACCTCAGAAAGAAAGATCCCCAAGCTCCTGACACCCAGTGGATCCGATACATGCACGGCATCAACCGGATCTCGCTGCTCTTATTCTTGTGTGCGATGGTGGTGATTATCGTTCGGCTGATCTTGGACTAGCCTTCAAGATGCCAGGCGCTTGGCTGTCGACTCATCCCTTGCCTGCCAATGCCACGATGGAGGCGGCCGCCCGCTCGGAGGCATCGCCTTCGTTGCGAAGCCGTTGGCGGAGGAAGGTGTAGTCCGACTGTATCCTCGCGGCATGTGCTGCCTGCAGGAGTTTCGACAGTTCTTCTGCGAGGCTGTCGGCGGTGAGGCGATCCTGGATGAGTTCCTTGACCACTTCTCGGTCCATGATCAGGTTCACCAGGGAAATGTATTTGATATTCACCAACCACTTTGCAATCCAATAGGAGAGTTGGCTTCCTTTATAGCAGACGACTTCTGGCACTCCGAATAGTGCTGCTTCCAGCGTGGCTGTGCCGGAGGTCACCAGCGCCGCATCCGCCTCTAGGAGCAGCCCGTAGGTATCCCCTTTTCTGATCTCTACCTGCGGGCACGTTCGGCAGTAGGGAAGGATGCTTTCATCTTCCAGGCCAGGGGCCTGTGCCACCACGAAGCGGCATTGCGGAAAACGGCTGGCTACTTCCATCATCACCGGCAGCTTGAGGCGTACCTCTTGCTTGCGAGAGCCGGGCAGCAGGGCGACCAGCGGCTTGCTGGAGGGCAGGCTGACCTTGCCTTCTAAGCGCTCCGAACGTCGCCGATCGATCTCCTTCAGCAGGGGGTGGCCTACATATTCCACTTCCCAGCCCCAGCGTCGGTAGAAGTCCTGCTCGAAGGGAAGGATCACCAGCATGCGGTCGATCGACCTCTTCAAGGTTTTCACGCGGGCTTCTTTCCAGGCCCATACCTGCGGAGAGATGTAATAGACGGTGCGCATCCCCTGCCGCTTGGCGAAGGAGGCCATGCGGATGTTGAACCCGGGATAGTCGATAAAGATGACCACGTCTGGCCGGAATTGCAGCAATTCTTGCTCGCAGAAGCGCAGGTTCCGGAGGATGGTGCTGAGGTGTGCGACCACCTCGAGAAAGCCCATGAAGGCAAGGTCGCGGTAGTGCTTCACCAGCACGGCCCCGGCTGCCTGCATGTGCTCGCCCCCCCAGCAACGGACCTCAGCCTGTGGATCTCGTTCTCGGATGGCCCGGATGAGGTTCCCGCCGTGAAGGTCTCCAGAGGCCTCCCCGGCGATGAGATAGTATCGCATTCCAACGGATTCCCTTGCAAGGTAGTCCAATCAAGCGCACACCAGGGTGTCGCCTGAAAAGCGCTGGTGGAAAAGCGTTGATGGCCGAAGGGATGCATCTTCATCCTGCCCTGCTGGTGCAGCGCCTTTCATCATCTTCTGTCTTGTTCATGCAACATGCTCGACCCTTCCTTCGGTTCTGTGCAGCACTGGCCCTTCTGTATGCCGGCTACTCGGAGACGATTGCTACACCGCTGCCCGCCCCTTTAGGTCCCACCTGTATGGTCATCGTTCCGCCGGCACAGGGGAAATCGTTGTCGGCGCCTCGCAGCAGGAAGGGGATGATGTCTCGTCACAGCCGTTTTCGGGAAAGGCTCCATGCCTGGCATGCGATGCGCAACCTATTCCGAAAGGTGGTGGATGAGGCCAGGACGGAGCGGCTGGCGAAGCGCTCACTGACCTATGGCATCCTTGCAGTGTCTGCCTTGTTGCTTGCCTGGGTGCCCGGCGTGGGTGGCATCCTCCTCTTGAGCATCTTGCCCTTGGGTGTGCTGGCGATTGTCAATGGCCTCAAGGCCCAGCACCTGGGCTCCGAGAAGACTGCAGGGCTGGTGCTGGGCATCGTCTCCGTCTGTCTTTTTGCACTGGTGATGATTTTTGCCCTGCTTTTTCTGATCGGCATCCTCACCCTCCTGGGCTAGGAAGTCCCGTCCATCTCTGCTCAGTGAATATTTATCTATAGGGTGATTCTTTGTAGTGGGTACATTTACTTAAATAAAAATGTGAAGAGTCGATATGCGAGAACGGAGCGCCTGCCCGTAAGGGCTTTTATGCAGTTCACACTGATAGCGGCAGTATCCCTGTTTTTATTTACTCCTCTGCCCGCTGGCACTTTGTCCGTATCTCCCATCCTTGTCATTGTTCCTTCGCCGAAGCTGCAGGTCTCAAAGGTGGCTCGTCAGAGGCCGCGGGTTCCATTGGCGGCCCGCCTCGCCGAGCGACTGCAACGCTGGCTGGAAGGGCGTACGGCTGCAGGGGCAGAAGATGATCCTGAGAAGGCAGATCGGCTGGCTAAGCAATCCTTGAGCCTGGGGATCATCTCGCTGGTAAGTCTTTTAACTCTATGGATCCCGGTGGTAGGCTTCTTCCTTTTCCTGGCGTCTTTGCCAGTAGGCATTTTAGCCCTCATCAAAGGGCAGAAGGCCCAAAAAATGGGCTCAGAGAAACTCATCGGCATGATCTTTGGCGCGGTATCCATGGGTCTGTTTCTAATAACAATCATCTTTGCACTGTTACTGGCCATTGTCTTACTGGCTCTAACGATGGGGCCGTAAGCACATAGCCCAGCAGCGAGACGGTCAACCGAAAAACTTGTATGCCAAGGAGGCCAACGCGTAGAGCAGTGTCACAGCGAAGATTCCCTTGGCCGTCTCATCACGCTTCGTGTTGATGTAATAGGTGAACAGGGCAATGTTCAGCACCAGGCAGGGAATGGTGATGGCCGTCACCAGTGGACGGTTGGTGCGCAGGTAGAAAAGGTATTCTGAGAGTTCGTAGGTGCCGAACTTCCACTGGTAATATCCGAAGAAGCTGAGGACGGGGGTAAGCAGTCCCAGCAGGAGACCGAACCCTATCTGATCACGCCGGAAGCTCACCATCCGTAAACTTTTTTCATGCGTGCTAGGCACTCATGTGCCGTCAGGTCGAATTGTACCGGTACCACGCTGACATATTGGTTTTGGAGAGCCCAGACATCCGTGTCTTTGTCTTTGTCGAAGTTCACAAACTTGCCCGTCAGCCAGTAATAGCGCTGGCCGGCCGGATCTACGCGTTCTTTGAATTCTTCCTCGTATTTGGCGTTCGCCTGCCGGCATATCCGTATCCCGCGGATCAACTTCTCTGTTACGTTGGGGATATTGACGTTCAGGCAGAGGTGCTTGTCGGGCTTCGTCGAAAGTACAGATGCCACGATCTGCCGGGCGTAGGCACGTGCGGCGCTGAAGTCAGCATCCATGCTCAGGTCCAGCAGGGAGAAGCCGATGGAGGGGATGTTTTCGATCGAGGCCTCAATGGCAGCTGACATTGTGCCGGAGTAGATGACGTTGATGGAATGGTTCGCACCGTGGTTGATGCCGCTCAAGCATAGGTCGGGCTTGCGGTGCAAGACCTTGTCGACGGCAATCTTCACGCAGTCGACCGGCGTGCCGGAACAACTCCAGGCTTCCACCCCTTCAAAGGTTTTTACAGTATGCAAGCGTAAGGGGGA
>VGFQ01000014.1 GCA_016868815.1 Bacteroidota bacterium | reverse complement strand
GGGGGGGGCGTCCGCATCTGGAAAGAGAACGTCCCCTTGCGTGCAACACCCTACCGCACCCTGCGCCTCGGCCGAGACCTGCAGCTCTGGTTTCTGGAAGGACGCGAATTCCGAAGCCCCAACGACATGCCCGACGGAGCCGCCAAAAGCATCTGGGGAAAGGTACAGAAGGCCTGGCTGGAGGAAACCATGTCGATCTCCACCGCCACCTTCAAAGTCGTCTTCTCCCCTACCCCCATCGTTGGCCCCGACCGCGCCACAAAAATGGATAACCATGCCAATGCGGCCTTCCGACATGAAGGCGACTGGGCACGCCGCATGCTTGCGGCCCAAGGAGCCTTGGTGGTGAACGGCGATCGGCACTGGCAGTATGTCTCCCGCGACAGTGCCACCGGCCTGTGGGAGTTCGGTTCCGGACCTGTGAGCGACTTCCATGCGCAAGGGTGGCCACCCAATGACCAGCGCCCGGAACACCGCTTCCTGCGCGTCGCCGGCGGCTTCCTAGGGCTTCGACTGCTGCACCCTTCCAACATACCTGTACTGGTACTCACACATTATGACGTGCACGGCAAAGTGGCACATGAAGAGGTCATACGACCGGAAGACCTGCGCCGGCGCTAAGCTTTAGACATCCGCTAGCAATACCCATTGAAGGTCATTTTGCATACCTTCCAATAAAAGAACAATATGAATAGGAGACGGTTTCTCCGGCAATCCAGCTCGCTGATGGCCCTGGCAGGGCTCCAGCACGCAGATATCCTCTGGGCTGCAGACGATAAACGGAGACGCGTCGCCCTCATCGGCACAGGATGGTACGGTAAGAGCGACCTCCTACGGCTTATACAGGTATCCCCCATCGAGGTCGTAGGGCTCTGCGACGTGGACAGGCATCAACTTGAAGGGGCCGTCCAACTCATACAGCAGCGCACCAAAAATCCCTCCCCCATCGCCACCTATAGTCACTACCAGTCACTATTAACCGAACAAAAGCCAGATATCGTTCTTATCGGTACACCCGACCACTGGCACGCACTACAAGCCATCGAAGCCATGCGGCAGGGAGCCCATGTATACGTGCAGAAGCCCATCAGCGTAGACGTTCTTGAAGGGGAGGCGATGCGGGCTGCAGCCCGTAAATATAACAGGGTAGTACAGGTAGGCCTCCAACGGCGCAGCACGCCACACCTGGTAGAGGCCAAGCAGCGGTACATCGACAGCGGCCTTCTGGGCAAGATATACCATGCAGAAATGTTCTGCCACTACCACATGCGCAACAGCTCCAATCCGTCTGTACAGCCGGTACCCGAATATTTCGACTATGAGATGTGGACTGGACCTGCCCCCTTACGACCCTTTGACGGCCTCCCACACCGCGGTTGGTGGCGCGCCTTCATGGAGTATGGCAATGGCATCACCGGCGACATGTGCGTACATATGTACGATGCCGTTCGGTGGATGCTCGGCCTCGGATGGCCTACCCGCATCCACGCGAGTGGAGGCATCTACGGCACTCACACCGGTAAGAGCAACATCGCCGATACCCAGACGGCCGTCTTCGAACACCCGGGCCTTCACTGCACATGGGAAATGAAGAGCTGGGGCGCGGCGCCTGATCCCGACTATCCCTGGGGCTTCAAGATCTATGGCGAGAAAGGAACCCTCTGCGGCAGCACCACTCGCTACGACTTAATCCCCGTCGGCAAGGGAGCGCGCCTCCACGGGGAGGCCCTCTACGAACGGGAGAAATACCCGGAGGATATTACTGAGAAGGACATCGAACTGCATGTGGCCTCCGCTACCAGAGCCCATATGCGCGACTTCTTACAATGCATAGACAACGCCGGTAATCCAGTATCAAATCTGGAAGAAGGACATATCTCTACCGCCAGCTGCATCCTTGCGAATCTTTCCATGCAGCTGGGCCGAGGACTCTCTTACGACCCTCAGCGTCGGATCGTGACAGGCGACGCAGAAGCGACCAGCCTACTCCAACGTACGTATCGAAATCCTTGGCAGCACCCACATCCCGATAGGGTCTGAGCAATAGCATTTAAGGGAAAGTTATTTGCTCCCTGTCACTACGCACGTCAAAGGATAGTATTGGCCAGATGGTATCTGCCTCATCACCTACATTCGAAACAGAGCTTACCACGGCTGATGTCGGCAAAGAGTCGTTCGGCCTCGGAAAACTCTTACATATGATGGATATGAAAGGGTATGAGATACCGCGCGTTAAGATCAAAGTCTTGCTGCGGCTATCTGCTCACGGCCTGAAAGTATTGAGTATGGAAAGCATGGCTGCCTCCAGGTTTTGAGCCGTATGCTGCAGTGCCGTCGGCAGGTCTGTAGGGATTGGGTTGATGTTGTGCAGAAGATCGAAATAGGGGGCTAAGATGCCTTGAGAATCATCGATCCGGCCTGCCAATCCGATCACAGGCTTGCCCATTTTTTTCGCACGCAAGGCTACTCCAAAGGGGCCCTTTCCATGGACTGTCTGTGCATCTAGACTGCCCTCGCCGGTGACGACGATATCGCAGCGTGCTAAGCGTACATCGAAAGCGGTGATGTCCAGAAAGTGCTCGATCCCATTGACGGGCATGGCGCCGGCGAGGGCATAGAGCCCGGCAGCGGCCCCACCGGCTGTGCCGGCATGGGAGACATCAGACATATCGCGACCGGTGAGCGCCATAGCCGCTGTCCGCATGCGGGAAAGTCCTGCCTCAAGCGTTTGCACCATCTGCGGTGTGGCACCCTTCTGGGGGCCGAAGATGGCGGCCGCACCTTCGGGTCCGAGCAGTGGGTTATGGACATCGCAGAGGATGGATATCTGGGCTGCCTCTATTCGGACATCCCAATGGGAGAGATCGATGTGGGAGAGCCTTTCTAGCTCACCAGGCGTCTGCAATGCAACGCCCGCCTCATCTAGGAATTGAGCGCCGAGGGCCGACAAGATGCCCATGCCGCCATCCACGGTGGCACTGCCGCCCATGCCGAGCAGGATGCGCTGGGCGCCCATATCAAGGGCATGGCGGATCAATTCACCCGTACCAAAAGAGGTCGCCAGACAGGGGTTGAGCTGTTCCTGCTGTAGCAGCCGGATGCCACTGGCCGTAGACATGTCAATAATGGCGGTCTGATCGTGTTCCAGCCACCCAAAAGAAGCAGGAACAGGCTGCCCCATCGGGCCTGTAGCCATGCCCTCGATGCAGGTCGCATGCAGCTGCGTTATGAGCAACTCGCCTGTACCATCTCCACCGTCGGCGATGGGATGCGGGATGCAGACATACGAAGGGTCTGCCGCCAGGATACCCCGTTCGATGGCGTGGGTCGCCGCCTCGGCTGTCAGGGCATTTTTAAATGCATTGGGCGCTGCCAGGACGATCATGGAAAGAGGAACAATGTGAGTGTCTTCTAGATGGATGTGTTCTCTGTAAATTATGGAAATTACCCATGGGCGTTGGATGTCGGTGAAGTTGTAATCTGTTTTTTTTGTTTTTATTATTGTGATGCCATGGTTATCCTTTGCGATAAGACCTCAGATTGTTACTGCTTCGACCTCCTCTTAGAATATGTACCACTTCATTCTGGAAGTCCATGACAAATATTTTTTTTCGCAGCCAGTGGCTTTTCCAGCCCACTTTTCGTTCGATGGCGACAGCCGGGAAACATCGGCTTTTCCTGTATCTGTCAATAGTAGTCATTGCATGTAGGGCAGTCCTAAACCTCATCTATCCCATGTTGTCTACCGATGGCCCCTGGGTGTTAAGTCCCGTATTCTCCTATATGATGGGCAAAGGCGATGATAGCCTCTTCGTATGGGAATTCCAGGGACCTGTCTATACTGTTAATACAACTGACTTCTTATACGCCACCTGGTTCTGGACATTCGGCATAAACACCTGGAGCTTCATCCTGTTGGGCACCGCGACTTTGCTGGCAACGGTTGTCATCTGGCATGTCCTGCTGAAGCGTTCCATAGAAGGGGATGGATGGCCGGTACTCATTCCACTGACTTATGCCCTGTCAGGATATGTGTACATGTACAGGCCCGAATGTTTCTCCATCCTGGCGCTGAGTTTCATGCTGCTTTGTCTCCAGCGGTTGGACAACAGGGTGCTGAAATGGGCCACGGCAGGAGGGCTTGTCGTATTGGCGGGGCTCAACCATCCCTTGGGAGGTGTCTATGGGTGCATCCTACTGGGATACTTTCTGCTGCAAGGCCGACATCGGCTTGGGGACTATCTCATGGCGGCTGGCCTTTCCATTGGGATGGCATTTCTATTGTCCGGCGGACAACTTCTTCAATTTCTGGACATCTACCTGACGCGACCTGGTGATGGAGAGACACATTTTACTGGCGTAGATTTTTCTTTACTCACAAAATACTTCATCCAGGGCTCACCCTTTCTCATCCTCTTGCTACCGCTCGTCTTCTTTTGGAGCGGGACCTTTGGCAGGCTTATGCTGGGTGCCTCCCTGCTGGTATTACTGGTATCTGGCAGGAGCTATTACTATCCGTATCTGCATGTAGCCATACTTGCGGCAGCCATCTTTGAAAAATCCATCCGTACGAGTGCTTTTAAGGTCTATGAGGCCTTACTGAGGGTCTCTCTAGCCTATTCATGGATGGCATTCCTAGTGATTCCCATAGCATTGGGGGTTCTGAGCTACAAGGAACAAACGCACTGGTGGAAGGTACTGGCCAGCATAGATCAGGAAGAAAAGACATGGGAAACAGATACATCAAAAAAATACTATGCCCCCGCGCAGTTGAGTATGGAAATATACGACAACCCGCAAGCCAGGCTGCTATACTCATGGATGTACAAAGACATAGGCATACAAGATGCCCAGTCACATGTATTTTATATTTATAATAAAAGTCAGCTGGCGTGGATTCAAAAAAACTTTCGCAGTAAAGGTGCCCGTTGGGAAACCCAAGAAATGATCCCTCCCGCTCAAGGCAGCATGAGGATCGCATCCTTCTATAGATGTAGGCTGCTGTATCATGACTCGGTCGGTCTATGGAAAGTTCAGGCCCTGACTGATTTACCTGCTGATCACAAAAGCCAATAAGCCAGCAGCTGACTTATGGCATGCATCCTTGCATCAAGCAAGCCCTGTCAACGACCGGATCGCCACTGAGGCCGTGACGGCACCAAAAGTGGCGGGCATATAAGAAATGGTTCCATAGGCGGATTTTTTAAAGTTCTTATCGTCGGTCAGCATAAGGCTCTCGCGGATGGGTGCCTCCGGACTGAAGACGACGGTCACCCCTTTACGAATCCCATGGCTGCGCAGGTTTTTCCGGATCTGCTGGGCGAAGGGGCAGTTGTAGGTACGCGAGATGTAGACGACAGACAGGCGCGTGGGGTCGAGCTTGGCGCCGGCACCCATACTACTGACCAGCGGGATACCGCTTTCCACAGCCAGGCGGATGAAGGTGACCTTGGGGGTGATGCTGTCTATGGCGTCGATGAGGAAGTCGGGTCGAAGGGCTAGCAGTTCCTGCACCATCGAGGGCTCTACGAAAGACTGGACAGCATGCAGGTCGAGCTCGGGGTTGATGGCTTTGAGCCGTCCGCCATGATACGCACCTTAGGCACGCCATGGCTGGTCGCCAGGGCTGGCAGCTGCCGGTTGCGGTTGGTAGGGTCTACCACATCTCCGTCAACGATGGTCATGCGGCCAATACCGCCCCGGGCGATGAACTCGGCTGCGAAAGAGCCCACACCGCCCATACCCACCACCATCACATGCTTGCAAGTGAGTACCCGCAACGCCTCCTCGCCAATCAGCAGGCTCGTGCGTGTTAGCCATGAGATATCATCCATATGTTGTCAATATTTCTCCAAATACAGAGAGGGCAGTGGCCCATGCCGATGCAGCGAGGTCCTCAAGTCTGAGCCCCCGTAAAGAGGCAGCAGAGGCATAGACTGCATCGATATCCGCAGCGGTATCATCAGTCTCCAAAAATATACGTACGATCGGCATGGCGCAGAACACCTCTCCGACAGGCAATTGAGATGGATGCCACCCGAACGAGAGCATAGATCCCGCATCCAGTATCCGATGGGCAAGGTCAACACCTTTGCGGAAGCCATGAAAGACAACGGGTACGGTCACTTGCTCTTCTTTCAGAATATGATGCACCTCATCATATGTGCGGACGCAGTGTATGATAATGGGCTTGCGAAGCTGCTCCGCGAGCGAGAGTTGTCGACGGAACCAATGCACCTGCAGGGGCATCGACGTCGCACAGATCCTGTCGAGACCACACTCACCGATGGCCAGCACCTGTGGGCCTACCGCAGCTGCCTCCAGCAGTTGGAAATCTTGCAAGGCCTTATCCACATCCATGTGTCAGGGATGCATCCCCATCGACACCGGCGAGTCGTCCTGAGCATGATCGAACCCTGAGGAGATGTTGCAGATCCTCACCACCCCGGAACGTTGTTCCCGGTTGTGCGTGTGCATGTCAAAAAGGGGGGGCAAGGCAGCAAACGTATGATGGTTATGCAGGCGCGTGCATCCTCAGCCCTTCGGGTCGAGCACTACGTATTTGATGCGCTGCCGCTTCCAGGTGTAGGTGATATGGATGCGGCCGTCGCTGCCTTGTATGACGGCCGGGTAAGAGAACTCCATCTTGGGCTCTTCCTCCAGTACGAGCCAGGGCTTCCAGTCGAGTCCGTTTTCAGAAACAGCGATGTTCAGCGGGGAGCGGCTGCCGCCCCATTGCAAGGAGTTCTTAGTGACATGGTTGTAGACAATCAGTTGTCGGCCATCATGGAGGGTGACGGCGTCGGTGCCTGAGTTTGGGTTGGGCAGCGGCGTGCGTTCGAGGGGTGTCCAGGAACGGCCATTGTCGGAGGAGAAGGCTTGTAGCACGACGCCATTTTTGCTGCGGCAGAGAATCTGCAGCCGGCCGTCGCGCGTGAAGAGGATGCTGGGCTGGATGGCGGAGAATGCACGCCCATCGTTGATGGCGGGGGTGCGCGTCCAGCTGCGGCCGGCATCGCGGGTCATCTCGAAATGAACGCGCCAGCCGTCGTGTTCGGAGCTGGTGGGACATAGCAGGGTCCCGTCGGCCAGGAGGACGGGCTTGTTCTTGATAGGTCCCAGGATGCTGTCGGGCAGGCGCTCCGCTGCTGACCAGCTCCGGCCGCCGTCGGTCGAGCGCTTAAGCATGCCCCACCATTGGGAGGGCGTGGGGCCGACCTTGTAGAAGAGAAGCAACTCCTTGCCAGGCAGCTGGAAGAGCACAGGGTTCCAGGTAGGATAGCGGAGGGTAGGGCTCTGCACGCCGTTTGCCACTTCGACGGGGGCTGTCCACCCACCTTGTTCGAGGCGATTGACCCAGATGCCTACGTCTGGATTTTTTTCGTGTGTGCCGCCGAACCAGGCTGCCACGATGCCCTCGGGCGTCTCTGCCAGTGTGGAGGCATGGCAGGAGGGGAAGGGGGCAATCTCAAAGAGAAAGCTGCGGTGGATCACCTGCGCGTTCGAGGGCCCACCGTGCCAGAGGAAACCGAGCAGTAACAGGATGTGCAGGAACTTAGGCTTGTACATACAATGGAATTGACAAGGTTGTTAGGAATTGGCCGTCAAGGGTTTGCAGACGAGCAGGCAAGGTTCATAGACGGATCCGACAAGCCAGCGATCCCGGAAGGGCACGGCGACGGTAGAGCCTGAATATTCCCTTCCGTCGTTGAGTAACACTTCCCTGGTGGCATATCCACCTTGAGGGTTGGGACGCAGGTGCAGGATCTGCGAGAGAGACTTCTGCAATGAGTCTTTTGCATGGGCAACGAAGGGCAAACGCTGCAGATGGCAGCCGATCCAGAGGTCGCCGCGCACATCCACGTCGATGTTGTCGACACCCGTCTCCAGGCTTTGCTCTCCTCTCAGCTGCAGGCTGCCATCAGAAAGGTTCCGGGCATAGGTGAGCAGTTTGCGGCCGGTGGTGGCGGCCACAGACACGGTGGAGCCATCGGGTGACAGGTTGACGCCGTTGGCATAGGCAAGGCCTTCTGCCACCGTCCGAACGGCTTTTCCGTCGAAGTAGTTCACGTAGGAGATGGCGCACTGGAGATAGTCTTCCAGGGTGCGGGCGAGGCCTGGCAGCGGATAGTAATGGTCGTTGGTGACATAGAAGCTGCGTTCGCCGACGGCGGCGACGTCGTTGGGACTTTTCATCCGCGGAGGGTCGACGATGGACTCGAGGTGGACGAGGCTGTCTTTGCGCCATTCAAAGCGTTCGACTGCATGGGAGCCATCCTGCTGTCGGTGGCTGACGGCGAATAACAGGAGGCGACCTTCGGGGCTTCGCCAGAGGGAGAGGCCATGGGAGTGGAAGTCTGGTAAGGAGGGAGGGGTGATATCTCGCAGGCCGACCGTGTCGGCCGCGGGCTGGTAGAGGAGGATGGCGTCGCGGGTAGCGCCGCGGGATAAAATGGCGGCCCGGCGGTCATCGACAGAGATAAAAGCGATCTCCAGCAGGGTGTCTGCCGCTATGTCCTCCGGCCCGGGCACGGACAATGGCAGGCGGGTGGGTGTACCCTGGAAATGAGGTGTGATCTGGCAGAACATGCCGGCAGGGATTAGGATGCCGACAGTAAGCACGAGGCTACAGGCGATTAGCAGAACGAAGGTGACCGTCAAGAAGCGCGACATGACATACGAGTCTATGAACTAAAGTACGTCATTCGAATGGAGAACCGAAGGCGGCCTTTCGGTAGTGGATGAAAAAAGAAGCATCACTCGTATATGGAAGTCGTGCCACGAACTTCCTAGTGATTGGCAGAACAGGAAAAACAACGGACTTCGTCTGCTAGGGATCACTCAAATGCGCGGATTAGCCAAAGATATGGGTCGTGACATGGAGCGAGCCGTGTAAGCACTGAAATTGAACTGGAAGATGGGGATTCGTGATGGTGATACTACATCAAAATAGTAAACAAGTTTCTGACAACTTCACTTTCCGATACAGAACTTCGAAAAGATATAATATAACTGGTCTTCGTTCGTCACTGTCCCGGTGATCTCACCCATGTAGTGTAAACACCTCCTGATCTCCAACGCAAGCAGATCACCCGGCAGCCCATCCGCCATACCCCGCTGAACATCCGCCACCGCAGCAGCTACCTGCTGCAGGGCCGCATGATGCCTTGCGTTCGTCACGAACGTACTCTCGACATTCACCCGCCCCTGCAGCACGCGGTCGACCATCTGCTGCTTTAATACCCCGATGTGGTGATGGGCCTTCGCAGAAATGTACAGCGCATCGAAGCCAGGAAAACGCTCGGCCAGGGACACCTCGTCGAAGAGGTCGCTCTTATTGCCTACAAGCAGGTACGAGGAATTAGCCTCCCGCAGCAAGGCCAACGATGATTCTAACCCACCCAACGTCTCTGTTGCTGCATCGAACAGACAGAGTACCAGGTCGGCCGTACGCATCTTCTCGAGACTTCGCTCCACGCCGATGGCCTCGATGACATCGCCGCTCTCTCGGATGCCCGCTGTGTCGATCAGACGGAACAGGATGCCGTCGATATTCAGCACTTCCTCAATGGTATCGCGCGTGGTGCCGGCAATCTCGCTGACGATGGCCCGGTTCTCGTTGAGCAGGGTGTTCAGCAGGGTCGACTTCCCCGCATTGGGCTTGCCAACGATGGCCACGCCAACGCCATTTCTTATCACATTTCCAAGACGGAACGACTCGACGAGTCGACTCACGGTCATGTATATACGCTCCAGTAACTCGGTAAGCCGCGTCCGGTCGGCAAACTCCACATCCTCTTGCGAGAAGTCCAACTCCAATTCGATGAGTGCCGAGAACTCGATCAGTTTCTCCCGCAAATCACTCAGCACGGCCGAGAAGCCGCCACGCATATTATGCATGGCTGTCCGGTGGGAAGCAGCTGTGTTCGAGGCGATCAAGTCGGCCACCGCTTCTGCCTGCGTAAGGTCGAGCTTGCCCTTTAGGAAAGCCCGCTGCGTGAACTCGCCGGCACGTGCAAGCCTGGCCCCCCGAGCGATGCAGGCAGCCATGATCCGCTCCTGAATCCAAGGCGAGCCATGGCAGGAAACTTCCACCACATCTTCGCCTGTATAGGAGCGCGGACCCCGGAAAAGCGACAGCACTACCTCGTCGACCAACTCTTCACCGTCCTTCAGATACCCCACATGCAGAGTGTTCGCGAGTTGCTCCGTAAGATTCTTTGCAGGAAACATCCCATCCACAATGTCGATGGCCCTTGACCCACTCAATCGCACCACGCCGATGGCACTCACGCCCGGCGCCGTGGCCAGCGCCACGATCGTATCATCCCAAGAAGCAAAGCCGTCCATGGGGTAAAAGTACCGAGAATGGAGCGTTCCAGGCTTCAAAGAACGACATGCAGATGCATGCGCGCATTGGAGATGCCTGCCAGTTGGGCGGCCGTCTCAAAAATGAAAATATAGTGGCCTCAACGATAGCTGACGATGGCACCTGCCTGAACCGGTTCTTTCGAAAGCTGGGTTTCCAGCCAACCATTCCATCCGGCTGCGGAAGTGAAGGTGCCCTCCCGATCCCAGCAGGCTCCCATCCTATACGTAAAAGGACGTCCCGTCGGAATCCGTAACTGCAGCAGCAACTGCTGTGATGTGACGCGTGCACGAATGGGTACGCCCGCCAGCACGGCCACAGCCGTAGTGCCGTTCTTCGGATCCGTCGGCTCCCAATAAGAAGCCCATCCGCGCTGCTCGTCGATGTACATCACGCTGGGGTCCTTTCGGGTGATGATGCCGATGACAACCGGCAGTGTGTCGAGGCCTTCCACGTCGTATTGTACACTGATCTGGTTGAGGTAAGTACCGGCATCCAGCGAGATGGTCTTGGTGGATGCCACCCGCCGGCCATCCATCACCACGGGCTCGTAGTGCAACCTGAAACTGGTGCGCAAGGGTCCGTTGTCGAGTACCTCCCAGCGCGTAAAGTTGCCCGGATACCAGACGGAGTCGCGGAAATAGGGCGCCATGTTGCCTGCCCCCAGGGTGTAGCCGACATGATAGTAGTCCAGCCCATCTCCGTTATCGCGATGGTAGTCGCCCCGACGATAGCGCTCGTTGATCACCATCTCGCGGCTGCGCTTCACCCATACGTCCAACCCGTGGGCATTCTCCTTGGGCGTTGACTCCAGGGCCTTGCCATAGGCACGGAATGCGATGCGGTCGTTCTCCCAGGCGAAGTCGTCCTTCCGCTCGGGCACGAAGCGGCCATAGGTCTTCGCCTTCACGACCTTGCGGGGACGGGGCTCGCATCGGAATGACACACTCCCACCGGCCACGATATCCACCTGCAGTAGCAGGTGGATAGGATCCTTACTACCCAGCCGTTCCAGCTGCAGCGGCACCTCAGCATTCGTCCGGACATCGACCACCCGGAAACTGACCGTATCCGTCACGCCGAACCGGTCACGGAAACCCTCCCAGGGGATGGAGACGACCTTTGCCTTCCATGCATCTCCGCCGGGATTGTGCAGAGTGAAGCGACCGTCGACTTTCGGTTGTACATGACCGGTAGCCATCCCTAAGATGGCAATAATCATCGTGCAGATCTTTTTCATACGGATTTCATTTGAGTCGATATAGCAACCATTCGTTCATCCGAGACCGCTGTTCGGGATATATCCAGTGACCCGTCTCCACCTGCAGGTAGGTTTCCTTGGGCGCCTTGACAGCATTGTAGGCGGCGTACATGGAGGTGGGCGGACAGGTCTCGTCGTTGAAGCCCCATGTGTACCATCCCGGCTGGGTGAGGGTACGGGCGAAATTGACGACGTCGTAGTACGGCACCGTCTCTCGGATGGACGGGTTAGGACTATAGAACGGACCACCCTCGTAGAAGACATGCGGCCAGCCGCCGGCACGTCCCTGCAGATAGCCCGTGAGGTCGCATAAGGCAGGATGTATGGCCGCCAGGCATTTGATGCGCTTATCCAGGCCGGCCGTGATGATGCTTAGCGCACCACCCTGGCTGTTGCCACTGACACCGAGGTTAGTGCCGTCGAACTCCGGCATGGAGAAGATGTAGTCGATGGCCCGCACACAACCGGCATACACGCGTCGGTAGTAATACCGGTTGCGATCGTGGATGCTCGAGAAATAATATCCGCGAAGGGCCCCCACGTCTAGGTCTCGGTACACCGAGGGATCCATCGTCACCGGTATTCCATGGATGCCGATGGTGAGGACGATGACCCCCTTATCGGCCAGCTCCAGGTCGGGATTGTAAGGGCGAGTCCCTGCCCCGGGCACCTGCAGGATGGCGGGATACTTACCCGGCTTCCTCGGCACGCAGAGGATGCCATAGATCCGGGAGCCGTTGAGGTTCTGCACACTGAGTTGATAGACGGCCGTGGCTGACGAGCCCCTCTCGAGAAGAGGCAGCAGCCTTGCGTCGATGTGCAGGGTCGCCAGTTCCTTTTTCACATCCCCCCAAAAGCGGTCGAAGTCGGCCGGCTGGTGGACGGTCGGCAGGATCTTCTCCATGTCATAGCCCACTGTGGCGAGGCCGCGGTAGCTCCTCCCATCCGACACCACGCTGGCGATGCAGCGCAGGAAACCTGGCTCTCTGAGCGAGAGGGGCGGCGTGACGAGGCTGCCGTCGGCCGACGTGGTGCTGTCGATTGCAAGGGGCTTCATCCGCTCGGGACCCACCTGCCAGACGATGCGGGCATCGCGCATCGGCGAACCGTTGCGCAGTACGCTGATGCGGAACCGCACTGGCTGTCCCACCAACTGCTGCCAGTTGCCGACATCGGGCGTCACGAGGACACGTACGGGTTGCTCAGCAGGCTGGGCGATGCCCTGCATGCACCCCTGCAACAGCAGGTACAGGCCAAGAAATCGATTCAGGATACGCATGTGGCGGAAGGATTTGTCATACGATAATCGGGATCAAAGCTAAGGCAGTGGATGGGCAGGTTCTCTTTCTGAGCAATCTATAGGTGCCGTCGTTGGCAGGATATGCGCAGTCGAGGTCGGCCTCAACCACCCTGATGGCAGAAGGTGTCATCAGCCGGGGCATCAGCCAAGTGATAGGTTCGCAGTCAGGTATCGTCGATTGGGCGGATGCCTTCTGTAGCAGGCTGGTGGAGATGCAAAACCATAGTATGATATATGTGTGCATGGTGGTGAGCATCTTTTGGTGCCGAAACCATTCTGTCCAGTATGAAAATACCTTTAGTTGAGTCCTTTGAAACCGTGGTCTCCGCGCCGTTCGAGGATGCGCTTAAGCGGTATCCGAGCACCGCCTGTCTTTTCGAGCCAGTCCCAGAGTTCATCGCGGTATTCGCGGATAAGTGCCTGATAGGCGGGGTGCCGGTAGAGGTTGTTCTTTTCTTCGGGATCCTTCTCGAGGTCAAAGAATTCGGAGAGGTCCCAGATGCCGTGATACCAGATGAATTTGTACCGACCCTTGCGCATCCCAAAGGTGGTAGGCGTCTGGGGGAAGCTGAATTCCCAGAAATACTCATAGAAGGCCCTATCGCGCCAGGCGACCAGCTCGCCGCGGAGCAGCGGCTGGATCGATTCTCCCTGCATCTGCGGGGGTTTTGGCATCCCGGCCAAGTCGAGGATGGTAGGGGCGATGTCGATGTTCTGTACGACCTGGCGGAGGACGGTGCCAGCCTGAAAACGGCCTGGGGCATGCACGAGCATGGGCACTTTCTGGCTCTCCTCGTACATGTTACGCTTGTCTATCAAGCCATGTTCGCCCCATAGGAAGCCGTTGTCGCCCATGTAGATGACGACGGTGTTCTTGTCTCTACCTGTGGCCTTGAGTGCTTCCAGCACTTTGCCGATGTTATCGTCGATGCCCAGCAAGACCTCGCAGTAACGACGATAGGTGTCGTCGAAGTCGACGGTGCCATCATAGAGGAAGTCGACGCCATGCCAGCTGTTGCGTTGACGCCACACCCAGTCCGGGATATCGCGGATGTTGAAGTTGGTATCGCGAGCCGCCATGATGGCTCTGGGATGGGTGAGCGTATCACCGAACATGCGGCTACTGGGGCCTGCGGTGAGGTTGATGGTGGAAGGGTATTGGATGGGCTTCCCCTTGTATCTCGCGGCATGCCGTCTGGCAGGCAGGAAGTTATCGTGCACGCCTTTGTGGGAGAGGTAAAAGAAGAATGGCTTCCGAGGGTCTTGCGCATTCATCCAGTCGATGGCGTGGTCAGTGAGCAGGTCGGTGATGTAAGTACTGTCACCGTATTGCACTCGTTTGCCGTCGATGTTGAGGACGGGATTGTAGTAGACCCCCTGTCCGCGGAAACTCTCCCAATGGTGGAAGCCCTTCTGCGGCTGGTCGCCCTGGTTGCCCATGTGCCACTTGCCGAAGAAGGCGGTTTGATAGCCAGCCGTCTGCAAGTATTCGGGGAAAAATCGCAGGTTGGCCGGTAGCGGTGAGAAGTTGTCGACGACGGTGTGGGTGTGGGCATACTGGCCCGAGAGCAGGCTGGCGCGTGATGGCGAGCAGAGGGCAGTGGTGACGCTGGCGTTGCGCACCCAGACACCTTCGCGCGCCATGCGGTCCATGTTGGGCGTCTCCAGCCAGGGCACTTTGCCGGTGAAGCCCATGAAGTCGTGTCGGTGATCATCCGTCAAGATGAAGATCACGTTGGGTCGCTGCGGGGCGTGCTGTTGCTTTTGCGCAGCGAGCGGGGATACGACAACGAGAAGGGCGGCGAGGAGCGGAGTCCTGCCCAACTTGCATGTTGGCATGGGAATTTATAAGGGTTAGAAGAAGGTAATTCCTTCAAATGTAACGAGTCTGGACAGACCTTGAGTGATTCAATGCAGCGCCCCACTTCCTTGCGTCAAAGGTCATTCGATACACTGACACAATCTACTGTCATTGAAAACCTAGAGGAAGAGGCAGCGACGGGCGGAGCCCTGCCATTGTCTGCCAGTCAATTGGATCAGACGAAAAAGACGCCCCGAACTTGCAGGACAACCACCGAAACGAGATCGAATGGATACTGCTCTTTAAGATGCAACATTCCAGCAGGCTGGCGGTCAAAACATAGATCGGGAGACTGATTGCCGGCGTATGAAGTCGCAAGACTTACTAAGGACCCATCCTGACAGTCAAAAAAATCAGGCCACCCAGTGGATGGCCTGATGTATGTTGGAAATGCGTAGATGCTGACTACTCTTCTGCGAGCTTGAAGGTGACCGGCTGGCGGCGGTAGGCCTTTACACTTCGGCCGTTTTGCACAGCGGGCTTCCATTTCGGTCCCTTACGGATGGCATTGACGGCAATCGCTGCCAGCTTGGTGCCGGGGCCGAGGCAGTTGGCGACGCCAGCTTCGCTACAGGCCAGAGCCCGTACTTCACTTACGTTGCCTTCTTTGTCAACGATAAAGAGGATCACAACACTACCGGACTTACCATCGTCTTGGAGTTCATCGATGTTGCGCTCGATCTCACGGGTCACATAGCGGGTCCATGCAGACGTTCCACCGGGGAACTCGGCGTCGATTTCGACCTTCTGAAAGACCTTGTCCTCGTCATCCTGCTTAGGCGCTTCTACGACTCCACCATCATCGATGGGAGGGGCTACAATGCCTTCATCTTTTGTGCCTTCCTGGTTGACCGTAGAAATCTTTGTCTCTTCCAGTTTTTCGATTTCCGGGGGCTTCTCGTCTTCTTTGACTTCCTCATCCTTCACCACTTTGGGGGGCGTGAACTTGGTCATCTCGACCTTGGGAGGCTCCGGTGGCTTGGGTGGCGGAGGAGGTGGTGGAGGCTCATTCTTCTCCTGCACGATTTCTTCCAGCTGAACTTCTTTCACTTCCACCTTGCCTCTGTTCGTAGATACCGTTTTGAGGATAAAGGAGACAAGGACGAGCAGCAGCGCGAGGCTGATAGTGGTCAGCATGGCCCGTGTGAGCCGCTTGTTGTAATTGCGGCGGAGCTCATAAGCGCCATACTCCTTGTTGCGCCCGTCGAAGACGAGATCTAAGAAGTCTGCACTTAGAATCTTGTTCACATCCATGTCGTTACTTTTACTTTAGATGCTTCTCTGTGTTGGATTGCATATACCCTTACTCACTTGATGCCGGCGGCAGCCTCCGTGATTTTGACGAGCTGGTACTCCTGCGGGGCCACATCGACCATCGCATAGCGCTTTATCTCGCAGATCGTCATTTCATCGAGGATGTCGACCGTATTCTTGTAGGTAGCGTCGGGCGTCGGCTTTAGGATGACCACGAGGTCTTCCAAGTTGGTGGTCTGCTTCTTACGCAGAATCTCTTCCCGGATGCCCTTGAAGTTGGAGGCCTGAAGCTTGGTAGGGTCGAGGCCTTCGTAGTAATAAATCTGATCCTCTTTGCCGAGGATGATCGTGAAGGCGCCGGACTCTTTCACCTTATTCTGTTCTTCAGGTTTCTGAACATCCTTCGGCAAGAACAGGTTCATGGCGGTGGGCTGGGCCATCGTCGTGGTGAAGATGAAGAAGGTAATCAGGAGAAAGCCAAGGTCAACCATGGGCGTCATATCGACGCGGGTGGACAATTTCTTGGCTTTTTTGACACCTGGTCCCTTCTTGTGGCCCTCGTCGCCACCACCGGTATCCATACTGGCCATAATCTGTGTTTTTTTCTTTTCAGGTAAAAATCACTTGGTAGCCTCTCCGCTGATCTGCTTCTGTCGGGTCTCGAAGAGAGGGGTACCCATGGGGGCGTCCTCCGGGGCCGTGATTAGCAGAAACTTGTTTTGGTCGTTCAGCTTGAAGGCGTTAAGCACGTTCTTAAAGGCGGGGTACTTAGTGTCGTTGTCGGCCTTAATGAGCAGGTTGAGTTTTCTGCCGGAATAAGCCACCAAGGCATCTCTGACCCAGTAGTTGAGCTCGCCGCCGGTGGAGTCTTCACAGGGGACACCTGGCTGTACGACCTTTTTCATCGCCTCTGGATCGAGTTGCAGCAACCCTTTGAGCTGGCTGAAAGGTACGCCGACGCTGGGAGCATCGATGAAGACCTTCATTTCGGCTGGCGTCAATCCAAGATTGCGGGTGGTGTTGATGTTCTCAATCAGTACCTGTTTAAACTGGGCATTATCCAACGATACAAAGACGCGCGCGGTCTTGTCGACCGTAACCATGAAGGCATCCTTTTCCGGCACGGCGATGGACGAAACAGATCCCGGCGTCTTGACTTCTACGGCATCTTCCGGCTTGAATTTCGTTGCCAAGATGAAGAAGGTCAGGATCAGGAAGGCCACGTCCACGAATGGCGTCATGTCGTTCTCCGGGGAGTGCTTTTTTATTTTGACACTTGGCATGATTCCGACTTTAAGAGTTATGATTCATTTCCACGCGGATTCCACAAATGGCGGACCGCTTATTTGTGCAATGAAGCAAAACTTTGGGTCAGCGTGAAGCCAGACTCGTCGATGCCGTAGGTGATCGCGTCTATTTTGGTTGTGAAGATGTTATACATGACCAGGGAAACGGAAGAGGTAGCAATACCCAGGGCCGTGTTATAGAGGGCCTCAGAGATACCGACTGCCAGTTCGGAGGCAGCACCGGCACCGCCTTCTTCACCCAGCGAGGAGAACGAGCGGATCATACCCATGACTGTACCCAACAGAGCGATCAGAGTACCCAGGGATACCAACGTGGACAGGAACACCAGGTTCTTCTGCAGCATCGGCAACTCGAGGGCCGTAGCTTCTTCTACTTCCTTCTGGATGGCAGCGATCTTCTGGTCGGTGTCGAGACCATCAGCGCCCAACATCTCCTTATACTTGCGGAGGCCAGCCTTCATAACATTGCCTACGCTGCCTTTCTGCTTATCACACTCGGCGAGGGCTGCATCGACATTTTTGTTGGCCAGGTGGAACTGCACTTTGCGGACGAACTCGGAGACAACACCCGAACCCGTAGCCTTGCTGATCGTCATGAAACGCTCAATGGAGAACACGACCACCATTAAGAAGCAGCCGATCAGGAGGGGAACGATGATGCCACCCTCGTACATGCGATACCAAGCACCCTTGGGCCCTTTGTGGCTGGGCCAGAAACCGCCTTCTAGGTCAGGCTTCGAAAAACCGCTGTCGGCGCCAAGGATGAAACGCCAAATAATATAGCCCGCAATAATGCACAATAATGGGGCCAACCAGGAAATGAGATTACCGCCCTTCTTCGCTTGAGCCGATGCAGCTGCCTTGGCAGCAGTCTTTGTTTCAGCCATGACTTAATGTTTAGTTTTGAATAACGCCAGTAATTGATTTTTGTCTTGGGGCACAATTCTAATGAAAAATGTTCTGTTTCCCACTCCTGCGGATATAATTTTTTCAACGACGAGATGAAGCCTTCATGAAACGGGAAGTCATGTCTGCACCAAAAGGGATGCCAGGCAGCCTTTTTTCAAACCCCGCCTTCCCCAGCCAACCTGTACGATGCTGCTAAGTGTTCAAGCTATGTTTTCAATACCTTCGCCGCCTTAAAAGCCCACAATAGATATGAACTCCAATTTTCACCTTGGCAGCCTCCTCATAGGCTCGGTTCTGTTTATGTCCACTATTGGCCCTGCGGCCGCCCAGAACCGACGTCCAGAAGGCCCTGGCCAGCCAGCCCCCACTCGCCCTACCGCGGGCGATTCCAGCCAGCCGCAGTCGCCTGGCCGCCCTGGCCTTGGTGCGGCAAGCCAACGCCCTGGACCCAAGCCGTACAAAGAAGTCATCACCCCGAAAGCCTTGACCAAAAAGGGTCTCTTTACCGTCCATAAGATTGAAGACAAATACTATTTCGAGATCCCTGACTCCATCTTTGGCCGCGATATTATGGCCATCACCCGCTTCTCAAAGGTCGTGGGTGGTGCTGGCATCTACGGTGGAGAGCTGGCCAACCAGCAGGTCATCCGCTGGGAGAAAGGGCCCGATAATAAAACCTTCCTCCGAGTGATCACTGTGATCAACGTGGCCAATGACTCCACCCAGCCCATTTACAAGGCAGTCCGGAACTCCAACCTCGACCCCATCGCTGCTGCTTTTGATGTTAAATCGCTGGGCAAAGACTCCTCCGGGGTGGTATTAGACATGTCTGAATTCCTCAAAGGAGACAATATGCCCGTTTCCCTCGGCCAGTCCATCAAACGCCGACTGAACCTGGGTGGACTGACGTCCGACCGATCCTACATCGAATCCATCCGCACCTTCCCCATCAACACCGAGGTGCAGACCGTCAAGACCTACTCCGCCAGCGCCGGTGGTGGACTTATCATGGGACCCTCCCCCTTTCCAGGCAGCTCCAGCATCCCCGCCGCCTCTGCTGCCGGCTCGATCACAGTAGAGACGAACACCTCCTTCATCCTGATGCCGTCGACCCCCATGCGCAAACGCCCGATGGACAACCGCGTCGGCTATTTTGGGGATGATTATACCGTCTACTCCGACGACCAGCAGAAAGTCTATGAGTCCCGTTTCATCGTCCGCTGGAGGCTAGAGCCCAAGCCGGCCGATCGGGAGCGCTGGACACGCGGTGAACTGGTAGAGCCAGCCAAACCCATCATCTATTACATAGACCCCGCCACCCCTAAGAAATGGAGGCCTTACCTGATTCAGGGCGTCAACGACTGGCAGAAGGCCTTTGAGAAGGCCGGCTTCAAAAACGCCATCATAGGCCAAGATTGGCCGGAAAAGGACAGCACCATGAGCCTGGAAGATGCCCGCTACTCCGTCATCCGCTACTTTGCCTCCGACATCCAAAATGCCTATGGCCCCAATGTCCATGACCCCCGCAGCGGTGAGATCATCGAAAGCCATATCGGCTGGTATCATAATGTCATGAAGCTGGTGCATGACTGGTACTTCGTCCAGACAGCCGCAGTAGACAGCGGTGCCCGCCATATGACCTTCGACGACGACCTGATGGGCAACCTGATCCGCTTCGTGTCCTCCCATGAGGTGGGTCATACGCTAGGACTACGTCATAACATGGGCTCCAGCAGCATGACGCCGGTCGAAAAACTGCGCGACAAAGCTTGGGTGGAAGCCAACGGGCACACAGCCTCCATCATGGACTATGCCCGCTTCAACTACGTCGCACAACCGGAGGATAGCATTGGCCGGAAGGGGCTCTTCCCGCGCATCGGCGACTACGACAAATGGGCCATCGAATGGGGCTATGGCCCCGTACAGGCCACTGATGAGGCATCCGAAAAGAATGAACTCAGTCAGAAATTCGTGGCCCGCTACCGCGATAATCCCCGCATATGGTTCGGCACCTACGAATCGGGCAATACGTCGGACCCCCGCACGCAGAGCGAAGACTTGGGCGACAATGCCATGAAAGCCTCTGAATACGGCATCCGTAACCTCAAGCGCATCGTACCCAACCTCATGCAATGGACGCGGGAGGATGCCGACAACTGGTCGAACCTCGCTCAAATGTACAGCCAGGTAGTAGGCCAGTTTAACCGGTATATGAACCACGTGGCCCGCAATGTGGGTGGTTATTATGAAACCTGGAAGTCGGTCGAACAGGAAGGCGCCGTCTTCGAGGCCACCCCCCGCCAGCACCAGAAAGACGCTGTAGTCTTCTTGCACCGGCAGCTCTTCGAAACGCCCGTCTGGCTGACAGATGCCAAGATCCTCGACCGCATCAGTGCCCCCCTCTCCAACACCGTAGGCTCCCTGCAAGAGAGCCTCCTCGGGTCTATGCTCTCCGCCGCAAGGCTAGACAGGATGGTGCAGTCGGCCAACCGCTTTCCGAACACCTATGCCATCGATGAGTTCTATGCAGACCTCCGCAAAGGGATATTTAGCGAGCTGGCGACAGGCAAACGCATTGAGAACCTCCGCAGAAACCTGCAAAAGGCCTACGTGGAGCGCATGATCGCCCTGATTGCACCTGCCGGTACTCCCGCACCACCGAGCTCCATGGGCGGGTTCACCATCTCCCTTTCACCCGACATGCGACGCAGCGACGTGAGCTCCCTCACAAGGGCCCACTTGGCATCGCTCCGTTCGGAGATCATGGCTGCCGTCAGTCGTACCAGTGACAGCATGAGTCGCTATCACCTCCAGGACCTCTCCGAACGCATACGGAACGCCCTGGACCCAAAATAGCTTAGGTCTCAGCTGACCTACCCGCAAGGCAAAGGCCCCGCAACTTCCTGGAAGTGCACCGGGGCCTTTACCTTGCGGGGTAGCCTCTGAAGTGTAACCTCATTCGTAGCGTAAGGCGGCAATGGGGTCCAGGCGGGAAGCCTTCCAGGCAGGGTAGATGCCGGCCATCAGGCCCACCACCGAACAGATGAGAATACCTGCCGAGACCACCTTCCAGGGGATGAAGAAGGGCGTGCCCAACAAAGAGCCTACCAGATTCCCGACCACCACGCCCAGCAGGATGCCGATGACAGCGCCCAGCAAGCTGATGATTACGGATTCAAAGAGAAACTGACGTCGGATCGCAGCACGCCGACCCCCGAGGGCCTTGATAAGCCCCACTTCTTTGGTCCGCTCCGTAACAGCTACCAACATAATATTCATCAGGCCGATGGCAGCACCGATGAGGGTGATGAAGCCTATGGCGCCTGCCGCTGCCGAGACGGTGGCGAGCAGGCTTATGAAGGTCTGGGCTAGGCTGTCGCTTTTGTCAATGTAGAAATTACTAGCCTCTGAAGAAGAAAGCCCTCGGATAGGCCGAAAAGTGCCATCCGCCTCTCCGATGGCGTCGTCGAGTCTGGACACATCATCCACCATGACTGCGATGCTATAAGACATGTTGCGGTTGCCATAAAAGCGACGCACGTTGGTATAGGTGGAGACCACGATGTCATCTGCCCGCAGGAATGCACTGGAGCCTTTCTCCTTCAAGACGCCAATCACGCGGTACTTGTTGCCGCCTACACGGATGACCTTGTCGACCGCCCGCTCTGGCCGGTCGCCGAAGAGCTTGGCGGCAATATCGTTCCCAATGAGGCAAACGCTGCGGCCACTCTGTACGTCGAGCCGGTTGAAGTCGCGCCCCGCGCCAAGTTCATAGCCCGTCAGCCGGATGTAGTTCTCATCGCCTCCCTGGATGCGGACCGTAGGATTGGTCTTCAAGGCCCCATAGGTGACCGTCTGTCCGCCACCGCCGAAGACGCCGATGGATACTTTTGCGGGAAAGACATACCGCTCCTGAAAGGCCTTGGCCTGTTCGATGGTGATCACCCGACCAAGGTTAGAGGCCCGCTGCCGGCGGCGGTTGCGGAGGTCTGTCTGCGTCACTTCACTTCTGGGTGGCCCACCCATACGCAGAGACCGCTCGCGGTACCGTAGGCTGAAGGCATTGGCCCCCATCGTAGAGAAGCTATCGCGCAGGCTGATGTTCATCGCCTCTATGGCTGTGATGATTCCGACCAGTGCCATGATGCCGAAGGCGATGATGGCCACGGTGATGCCGGTACGCAGCCGGTTGGCACGGACCGTACGCCAGGCCAGCGACAGAATATCTATCCACTTCATAGGTTAAAGTTAGCGAATGAGAGGTTGCCCCTGCCTGGTTGCGCTTCCATACTTTTGCAGCATGGTCATTGATATCATCTCGGTTGTCCCGGAACTCCTAGAAAGCCCTTTCTCGCATTCCATCCTGCAAAGGGCCCGGGAGAAGGGCCTACTCAACATCCGCCTACACCCGCTGCGGCAATGGGCCGTGAATGCCTACGGGCAGGTCGATGACTATGCCTTTGGGGGCGGCGCCGGCATGGTGCTGATGTGCGAGCCCCTTGTACGCGCCATCGAGGCATTGTCGGCCGAAGGGGCCTATGATGAGGTGATCTATCTCACGCCAGACGGGGAACGGTTTGACCAGCAAACGGCCAACCGCTTGTCACTGAAGGGGCGTCTATTGATGATTTGTGGGCATTATAAAGGCATCGACCAGCGCGTCCGAGACGGATGGGTGACGATGGAACTCAGCATCGGTGACTACGTCCTGAGTGGCGGTGAGCTCGCCGCCGCCGTCGTCGCCGACGCCATCGGCCGGCTGTTGCCCGGCGTACTCAACGACGAGACCTCCGCCCTCACCGACAGTTTTCAGGACAACCTGCTGGCACCGCCCGTCTACACGCGGCCTGTAGACTTCCGTGACCGGAAGGTACCCGATGTGCTGGTCAGCGGAGACCACAAAAAGATCGAAGAATGGCGGCAGGAAGAATCCCTGCGCCGGACAAAGGAAAAAAGGCCCGACCTACAGGGATAAGGACCTTGATTGCATCGCGCACGGATAGGGCTCAACCGCGCCTCCAGAGAGCGACCTGGTCCCGGAGCTGTCGGAGGGTGGCTACGACCGCAGGCTGCTGGAGAGCCAGCCGTCGGAAGTGGAGATGGCCAACAAAAAGGGTAGCCGTCTCCCACCATCGAATGCCAATGTATAAGATGAGTGGCGCGGGCAGGGCGATGGCCCATGCCGAGGGATGGGATATGCATGCGGCCAGGGTGATCTGCAGGATCCACCAGAGCAGATATCCGAAGCCAGCGACGGCCGTCAGGACGCTGGGGTAGAAGTCGACCCGCGTTACCGTGCGGTCTGCGACCCAGCGAAAGAACCGCAGGGCTGGCATGTTGATAGGCCACCACACCAGAAAGAGGGGCAGCCCTGCCAGCAGCAACAGAAAATACCAAACCGCTCCGCGGTAGCTGCCTGTCACCGAAGCGTCTTGGCAACGATGGGTCACCAGCAGCCGGTCATACTGCTGCAGCTGGGCGGTAAGGGCCGCCGTCGCTGCATCCTCCAGGTCACTCACGAGCGCACAGACCTTTTTCTCCATCTCTATCACCGGCACACCCCGCAGGGCATCACCAGGATGGAAGACCTCCTCGCGGTATAATTCCAGGAGCCGGTCGATGAGGGCGGTGCGCTCGGCTTGCCGTACATAAAAAAAAGTAGGGTCGAAGCGGGCATCCAGGTCGCGTGTCAGTAGCGTCATAGCCCTTGCCGGGTTCTCCCGATACATCTCGGCATAGTCGGACACACAGGTAGGCTCGCCGGTCTGAAGCAGCACATCCGAACGGAAGGCATGCCGGCTGTAGTTGATGCCGACGGGCACCACCGTCAGCCCCAATGAAAAATCAGCCTCGGCCTCTGTCTGTAAGGCGATCCGAGTGGCACCTTTCTTGAAGGGCAGCCGGTTGCGCTCAAGCCTTGCCTGCCCTTCCGGAAAGATCAGGATCTGGCCGCCACCCAGCAAGACGGCCTGACCCTCTGCAAAGGTCTCCTCATTGCGGTGCAGTTCTTCCTTGGCGAAGCCGGCGTTGTAGATAGGTAAAAGTCGGAAGGTGCGCAAGATCCAGTTAGCCAAAGGCTTTCGGAAGATGTCACTGCGCGCGTAGAAATAAAGGGGGCGTCGCAGCAAGACTGCCAGCAGCATCGCATCGAGGAAAGGGCCGGAATGGTTGGAGATGAACAGCACAGGCCTGTCCCTTGGGATCTTCTCCCGACCTGCGAAGGCGATCCGTCGGAAATATATGTGAAAGGTCGCCCACATCACGACCTTGGCGAAGCCGTAGAGCATCCTACCAAATTAAGAACTATTTCGCGGAGCAGCCCGCGGGTAGGCCTTGCCATCTTCGAACGAAGGGGATAAATGGCTTGAAAGGTCCCCCCATATTGACAGATATTTGCGTCACATGCGCATACCGGCCTGCATAGCGATCACTGCCCTTCTGCCATATATGCTGGCCGCGCAATCCGCCGATGGGCTCGGATTCCAAGATAGATTCCGCCTTTCGGTCGCCCGCACCCCGGCAAAAATCCGGATCGACGGCATAGCCGGCGAACAGGCCTGGCAGGCAGCCCTCCCCGCTGGCAACTTCCGGGAGAAATGGCCGAATGACAAGCAGATGGCCAAGCGCCGCACCACCGTACAAGCCTGCTTCGACGAAGAATACCTCTATTTTTTCATCCATGCCTCTGATACGACACCCTATATTGCGCAGACCCTGAAACGAGACAACGGACTCTATGACAGCGATGCCTTCAGCATCGCCCTCGACCCTGTCAACGAACGCACCAATGGCTTCCTGTTCTCCGTCACCCCCTACAATGTGCAGTCCGAAGACCTGGTGACGGCCTCCAGCACCTCGGACGAACTCAACTTCAGCTGGGATAACAAATGGTTTTCTGCCACTCGACGTACCGACACGGGCTGGTCGGCCGAGATCGCTATCCCCTTCAAAACCCTGCGCTACCGGGCCGACAAAACCGTATGGGGTATCAACTTTCTACGTTCAGACCTCAAGAATAACCAGTACTCGTCCTGGACGCACATGCCGACCAACTTCAACTTCTTCGACTTCGGCTACTCAGGAGCCCTCGTCTGGCAGGAGCCACCCCCACCTCCCGGCACCAACATCTCCTTCATCCCATACACCACCGGTGGGGTCCGAAGCAATACCCTTTCCGGTGAGCCGACGACCGGGCGCTTCAACGCAGGCTTCGACGGAAAAGTCTCCGTGACCCCATCCCTCAACCTTGACCTGACGCTGAACCCCGACTTCTCCCAGATAGAAGTCGACCGCCAGGTCACCAACCTCACCCGCTTCAATATCTTTTTCCCCGAACGTCGCACCTTCTTCCTGGAGAACGACGACGTCTTTTCCAACTACGGCATCCCGCCGATCAAACCCTTCTACTCCCGCCGCATCGGACTCGACCCGCAAGGCCGACAGATCCCGATCATCGGTGGACTGCGCCTCTCCGGAAACATCGACAAACGTACCCGCATCGGACTAATGAACATGCAGACGCTGGCCAGAGGCGCCTACGCTGCCCAGAACTTTACAGCAGCCAGCTTCAACACCCGCGTGCAGTCGCGCTCCCTAGTGAAAGGATATTTTCTCAACCGCCAAGGCTTCACCGGCGGGAAGGACTGGGAAGACCCCCTCGAGGCTTTCGGCCGCAACGCCGGGCTACAGTACGACTTCGTCGACAAGGCTGGCAAATGGAACGCCTGGGCCAGCTGGCACCATTCCTTCAAGCCCGGACAAGGTATGAACGACCGCTATGTCGACCTGGGCCTCGGATACCTCACCAAACCGCTGGAGCTGATTATAGACTGGAGCGACGTGGGCGACAAGTATCATACCGATATGGGTTTCAACCGCCGGATAGAAAACTACGACGCACTCACGGGCAATATTATACGAAGAGGTTTTCGGCAGAACTACTCCACCCTCACCTGGCGCCGCTTCCCGGAAGGCCGCCGGATTGTTCAGACACGCTGGAAGCTGGAAGCTTTCAATGTCTGGAACAGGGACATGACGCCCAACGAGTCGAACGCCAGCTTATCTTGGGAAAATGTCTTCCGCAGCACCGCCAACCTTTCCCTGCAGGTGACACGGGTTGGCAACCACCTCCCCTTGCATACAGACTTCACCGGAGGCGGCTACCCACCACTGCCACCAGGCCGCTACGAGCATTGGCAGGGGGGTATCGAATACTCCTCCGACGGACGTCGCCTCTTCATCATGCAGCTGCAGGGCAATGTCGGCGGCTTCTTCAACGGAAACCTCACACAGCTAGCCGCCACCCTCACCTGGCGCGCCCAGCCCTGGGGCAACTTCGCCCTCTATGCCGAACATGCACGCCTGCGCTTCCCCCATCCTTACGGGAAAACCGACTTGCTGCTGATCGCACCGCGCATAGAAGTAAACTTCTCCAACAGTGTCTTCTGGACCACCTTTGTGCAACTCAACACACAGAACAACAACTTCAATGTGAACAGCCGGCTGCAATGGCGGTTCCGTCCGATGAGCGATCTCTTCCTCGTCTACACCGACAACTACTTTTCCAACCCATTCCTGCAGCAAAAGGACCGGGCAATCGTCTTTAAGCTGAACTGGTGGCTGAACCTTTGACGCTGCAACCATTTTTACCTTAACTTAAGACGTCTTAAAACATACATCCACATGGCCACCAACAGAAGACAATTTATCCGGGACATCACCATCGGCACCACCGCCCTTGCAGGAAGCATCCCCGCCCAGGGTCAGCCGAAGACTCTGACAGCTACCACAGAGAATATGTGCGGTTATGCAGCCCCCCGCATGGACAAAGTACGGATCGGCTTCATCGGATTGGGCATGCGAGGGCCCGGCGCCGTAGAGCGCATGTCACACTTAGCAGGCGTAGAAATCAAAGCCCTCTGCGACAAGCTGCCGGAGCGGGCCGAGAAAGCCAACCGCATCCTCGAAAAGGCAGGCCTGCCCAATGCTGCCACCTACAGCGGGGAAGAAGGATGGAAGGCCCTCTGTGAACGAAACGACCTCGACCTGATATACATATGCACGCCCTGGCACCTCCATACCCCCATGGCCGTCTATGCCATGCGCAGCGGAAAGCATGCCGCCACCGAAGTGCCAGCCGCCCAGACACTAGAAGAATGCTGGCAGCTGGTGGAGACTTCCGAAAAGACCCGCCGTCACTGCATGATGCTGGAGAACTGCTGCTACGACTTCTTCGAACTACTAACCCTCAACATGGCGCGCAACGGGCTTTTTGGAGAACTGCTGCATGCCGAAGGAGCCTACATACACGACCTCAGCCACGACTACCTCTTCAACAAAGGCGGGTACAACGACATGTGGCGACTCAAAGCCAACATTAACAAACAAGGAAACCTCTACCCCACACATGGCCTGGGACCGATCGCCCAGTGCCTCAATATTGGAAGGGGAGACCGGATGGACTACCTCGTCAGCATGACGACGGCCGACCTTACGCTGGCCCCCCTGGCTGACGAGATGGCCGCCAAAGACGAATTCTTCAAGGCCTATAAGGGAAAATCGTATCGGGGTAACATGAATAATACGACCATCCGCACGGTCAAAGGCCGAACGATGATGCTGCAGCACGACGTATCCTCCCCCCGCCCCTACTCTCGGATACATCTGCTGAGTGGCACCAAGGGTATGGTCAGCAAATGGCCTGCCCCCCAACGCATCGCCCTGGGTCATGCCTGGATGAAGGAGGAACAGGTGAAGGAGCTGGAGGCCAAGTACACTCCGCCCATCATCAGGCATATCGGTGAGATCGCCAAGAACATCGGAGGACATGGCGGCATGGACTTCATCATGGACTGGAGGCTGATCGATTGCCTCCGCAATGGCCTACCCTTAGATCAAGACGTCTACGATGCGGCCGCCTGGAGCTGCATTGTGCCGCTGAGCGACACCTCTGCGAAAGCCCGATCCAAGGCGGTCGACATCCCTGACTTCACCCGCGGCGCCTGGAAAACGAATACCCCGCATAGCCTGACACTCGAAGGGGGAGGAAATACTGCGGTGCGGACCTAGCCCGGAAGCGCTTCATAAACAAGGAAGACCCCCGCCATAGGAAATCCGCCTCCTGTCCCCATCAATAGGAGAGCATACCTAACAGCCAGTCGGGATGGATGCCCAATGCCACCACCAATAGAGCGGTGACCACCAGCACCGCCTGTAGGTCGGCGGATATGGCAGGGGGCATACTACTACCGGAACGGAAGTACATAGCCTGGATGATGCGGAAGTAGTAATAGACGCCTAACACGGCACAAAGCAGCGCTAGCACAGCCATCCAAATCATCTTCCCTTCCAGGAAAGTGGCCGCGATCATCTGGTATTTTGCAAAGAAGCCGCCCGTCAGCGGAATGCCGGCCAGGGAAAGCAGGAAGACCGTGATCAGCAGGGCCAGCAAGGGCTTTTGCCCGGCCAGTCCATTGAAGGCCTCAAAGCTGTGGTCTTTCATCCGAGCCAGTACGGCAAACACACCAATGGTCGAGAGGCTGTAGGCGACGGCATAGAACACGATGCCGGTACGGGCCGTCTGGTTCATTGCGAACAAGGCCAGCATCATAAAGCCTGCCTGTGCAATGCTCGAATAGGCCAGCATCCGCTTCACACTCTGCTGGAAGACGGCCGTGCCATTGCCGATGATCAGCGTGGCTGCCGTGAGAAAGGCCATCAGAAGTCGCCAGTGCTCGTGAAGACGTCCGAGGCCGTCCTGGAAGAGCCGGAAGAAGGCGAAGAAGGCCGCCCCTTTGACAATCGTCGCCATAAAGGAAGTGTACACCGTCGGCGTGCCGTCGTAGACATCCGGTGTCCAGAAATGGAAGGGGGCTGCAGAGACTTTAAAAGCCATCGACACCATCAATAGCACAATGCCTGCGGTCATCAGGGGCGAGAGGGCCTCCAGGCCGATGTTCAGTGCATCGAGGTGGAAGGAGCCACGGGTTCCGTAGATCAGGGCGATTCCCATGAGCATGAGGCCGGTAGAAAAGGCCCCCATCAGGAAGTATTTCAGAGAGGCTTCATTGCTGCGGAGGTTCTTTTTGTCGCTGGCAGAGAGGATGTACAGGGGAATGGATAGAATCTCGACCCCCAGAAACAACATCAACAGGGAGCGGTAGCCTGCCACTATGCAAATGCCGGTCATCACAAAGAAATGCAAGGCCAGTGGGTCTGAGATTGGAGACCCGCCTTCAGACATTGGCTCCACGGAGAGCAGCAGGTAGAGCAAGGCGCAGCCAGACATCAGCAGAATGAAGAGGCTCTCATAGGTGCCGAAAAGCAGCATGCCACCTGCCGTGGAGTCGGAGAGCAGGGAAAAGCCTATAAAGTCCAGCCATGCCGCCCCAGTGAGCAAGGTCATCCCCAGTATCGCCAGACGGCCATGCATGCGGGCACTGGGCGTAGCCAAGCCTGTGAACATCATGACCACTCCCCAGAGTGCCGATAGGATCATTGCATTCATACGTTCCGTTCAGGTTGTTATCTGTTATATGCGGTCCTTAGCGGGTCAGCACCCTTTTCAGGATCAAGTCGGAGGTCTGCTCTACGAGCGACAGCATCGGCTCGGGATGCACGCCGCAGAAAAGGATCGTCAGCACGATCAGCGACAGGAGGATGCGATGCCGCAGCGAAATGTCTGCAAAGTTTTCCGTCATTGTGTTCGTGCCTCCCAGGAAGACATTTCGGATCATGTTCAGCATGTAGACGGCCGAGAGGATGATGCTAAGGCCGGCAGCCCCCGCATACCAGGGATTGTGCCGATAGAGGCCGTTGAACATAAGGAATTCTCCTACGAAGGCATTGGTGAGCGGCAGTGCGATGTTGGCCAGGGCGATGACCGTCAGCAGGATGGCCAGGGACGGGGCCTTCTGAGCCAACCCTCCGAGCGCAGAGATCTTGCGCACACCCAGCTGTGCCTCTATGCGTGCAACTACCATCCACAGGCCTATGATGTTGATGCCATGGTTGAACATCTGCACCAAGACCCCATGCCAGGCCTCTGCCTGCACCGTAAAGACGGCCGCTGCCATCAGTCCGATGTGGGCGATAGAGGAGTAGGCCACCATCCGTTTGAGGTCGTCCTGCACCATCGCTATGCAGGAGGCATAGACCATACCGACGATGCAGAGCAGGATGACCCACTCATCGAAGCGTTTGAAGGCATCGGGAAACAGCGGCAGCAGCCAGCGCATCAGCGCGAAGACGCCCATCTTGACCATGACACCGCTCAGTACCATCGTGACAGGGCTGTCCGACTGCTCATAGGCGTCGGGCTGCCAGGTATGGAAAGGGAAGATGGGCATCTTGATGGCGAATGCCAGAAAGAAAGCCCAGAATAGCCAGGCCTGCTCTGCAGGGTCCAGGTTTGCCCGGTAGAAGCTTGCCAGGGAAAAACTCTGATCGGCCGTGCGCATCTGGATCCAGAGGATGCCAGCCAGCATCAGCACGGAGCCCGCAAAGGTGTAGAGGAAAAACTTGAAGGCCGCCTGCACCCGCCGCTCACCGCCCCAGAGGGAGGCAAGGAAGTAGACAGGAATGAGGGCCAGCTCCCAGAAAAAGTAAAAGCCGAGGGCGTCGATACAGAGGAATACACCATTCAGCCCGGTCTGCGCCAGCAGCATCAGGCCGTAGAAGACATGCGGCCGGTCGCGGGGGCTCCCCAGGCTGAACGCAAGAATCAACGGAAAAGAAACCGCATTGAGCAGGCAGAGGATCCAGGAGATGCCATCAAGCGACAAGGTAAAACTGCTGCCGATGTCGGGCAGCCAGACATAACTCACCTGTGTTAAGGCATAGTGCTGCGCGCCCTGGAAGAACAGGCTGGCGACTGTGACTCCGAAGGTGATCAACGAAGACAACAGGGCCCAACGGCCGGCTACTCCCTCCCTGCGCAGGAAGAAGGCCAGCAACGCGCCCAGCAGCGGTAGCCATATCAGAAGGGCAGGGAAGTTGTCGAATGCCGTTAGCATAGCCGATAGTTTAAGGCTTCCAGAACATCTGCACGATGAAGAAGAGGACCATACAGAAAACCATGATAAAGAGATAGGAGCCCACCTGCCCGCTCTGCAGCAGACGCAGCTGCCGGGAGATGTATTGCACGCCACGCCCGATGCCGTTGACCAAACCATCGATGATATTGCGCTCTAGGATGTCGGAGAGATAGCGGGATATCGCCTGCAGCGGCCGTACCACGAGCCAGGCGTAGCATTCATCCAGCAGCCATTTATTGTCGAGCAGGGCGGCAAGGCCTGTGGAAGGCTTCTCTTCCGTTGAGGGTGACTGGGAAAACCGTCTCCAGGCAAAGGCCACCACGGCCAAGATCGCCAGCGTGCTGCCACCCATCAGGGCCCACTCTGTGGCATGGCTGAGGTGTGCGACGTTCAAGGCTTCCCCATCATCGCCTGCCAGCACGGGCGCCAGGTATGCAGCGAGCCGGTGTGCACCGGGCCAGATGACTTCAGGGATTCCCAGCCAGCCTCCGGCGACAGAGAAGACGGCCAGCACCATCAGCGGCAGGGTCATTGCCATCGGGCTCTCATGCACGTGGGCTGCCTGCTCGGCTGAACCACGGAAGGCACCCCGAAAGGTCATGGCATAGAGGCGGAACATATAAAAGGCGGTCATCAAGGCACCGGCCAGTCCGAAGAGGTAATAGGCAGGATGCTTGGCGAGGGCAGCCATAAGGATCTCGTCTTTGGAGAAAAAGCCGGAGAAAGGCGGAAGGCCGGAGATGGCCAGGCATGCCAACAGAAAAGTTAGATGTGTCACTGGCATCCGAGCGGCGAGGCCGCCCATGCGGCGGATGTCCTGCTCGTGGTGCATCGCATGGATGACGCTGCCGGCGCCCAGGAAGAGCAGGGCCTTGAAGAAGGCATGGGTCATGACATGGAAGACGGCACCCGTATAGGCGCCAACACCCAGCCCTAGAAACATGTAGCCAAGCTGGCTGACGGTAGAATAGGCAAGCACTTTTTTGATGTCGTGCTGCCGAAGGGCAATACTGGCGGCCAACAGGGCAGTAGCCAGCCCTGTCACAGCGATCACCGTTTGTGTGATCGGCGCCAGGTTGAAAAGCACATGGCTGCGGGCGATCATATAGATGCCGGCCGTGACCATGGTTGCTGCATGGATGAGTGCCGAGACAGGCGTAGGACCCGCCATGGCATCCGGCAGCCAGGTGAAGAGCGGGATCTGTGCCGACTTGCCAGTCGCCCCTACAAACAGCAGCAATGTGATACCGGTCAATACGGCGGCTGTAGCCTCCGGAGCCTGCTCAAAGACACCAGAGAACTCGGCCGTACCGAAACGTGCCAGCATCCAGAAGACGGCCAGCAGGAAGCCTAGGTCTCCGATGCGATTCATCACAAAAGCCTTCTTGGCTGCGTCGTTGTACGCAGGATTCCGAAACCAGAAGCCGATCAGCAGGTAGGAGCAGAGACCTACGCCCTCCCAACCGATAAACATGGTGACAAACCCAGCGCCCAGCACAAGTACCAGCATGGAGAAGACGAACAGGTTGAGATAGGAAAAATAACGGGCATAGTCTGACGTCGCCTCCTCCTGCATGTAGGCCGTGGAATAGAGATGGATGAGCGAGCCGACACTGGTGATGATGAGCAGGAAAAGGACAGACAATCGGTCGACCAGCAAAGAAAAGGGGATCTTTACCCGGCCGGTGTCAATAAAGTCTGCCAGTTTGACCGTCTGAGGCAGAAAACCCTCCGGGAGCGTCTCGAAGAATAGGGAAAGAGAGATCCCAAAGGCCAGGAGAACCGTTCCCACACCTATCACAGACACAGCTTTTCGGGAAAAGGCCTTCCGTCCAAGGCCATTGAGCAAAAAGCCTAGGAGCGGCAGCAAAGGCACCAGGTAGATAAATCGGATCATATGTGTTGGGGACTTGCCCCTTTTATAGTTGACAGACGGCCTGCAGGGCTCCAAGCGATAGGCGACCGCTCAGTACTTGAGGCGATTGAGGAAGTTTATATCGACGGAACGGATGTTCCGATACAACATGACGATGATGGCGAGTCCGACCGTGACTTCGGCCGCTGCGACTACCATGATGAAAAAAACCAGGATCTGGGCCTCCGCTCCCGCCTTGGAAGTGGGATCCAGCAACACGGCCGCAGTGTGATGCATCCGCGAGAACGCCACTAACAAGAGGTTGACAGCATTTAGCATCAGCTCGATGCACATAAAGACGATGAGTGCATTGCGCCGGGCTAACACCCCCGCCACGCCGATGCTGAAGAGGGCCAGGGAGAGGAATAAGTAGTAGTTGATAGGCATGGGATGCGAATTCGTGGGGGATGCTAGTTCATGTCAATGGCGCTTTCCGATCATCACGGCACCGACCATGGCGCTGAGGAAGAGGACGGAGCTCAGCTCAAAGGGTACCACGTAGTCTGTGAATAGGATCGAGCCCAACCTTGCCACCAGGCCGATGTTGCCTTCCGGCGCAGACACCTGCAGCGAGCGGAGTTCAGACTCGCGAAGGGCTGCCACCAGCACCAGCAGCAGGCTTCCACCCGCCAGTGTGCCGGCCAGCCGCATCCGGTTGCCATGGTGCGGCTCGGCGTCCGACTGCGTATTCATCAGCATGATCACGAACAGGAACAGCACCATGATCGCGCCGGCATATACAATCATATTCACAATGGCGAGAAACTGAGCGTTCAGCAGGATGTAGTGCCCCGATATCGAGAAGAAGACCAAAACCAGCCACAATACGCTGTGGACGGGATTTCGGCTGGTGACCATCATCAGAGCACTGAGGATCGACAGGGCCGTCAGAAACCAGAAGAGCAGATGAGAGGTGTTCATGTGCGTCCGTATGCGTCATGATGTTCTTGCCGACGAGGGCTGGCGGCCTTCGTTGGGGCCCTGGGCTTGCGCGTAGGCTTCTGGCTCACCTACTGGGTCAGGAATCAGCAGGTCAGGCTTGCCATAGATGAATCCCTTGCGAGTGAAGTTGGCAGGGGCAAAGGTCTCCGAGAGATAGATGGCATCTTTGGGGCAGGCTTCCTCACAGAGCCCGCAAAATATGCAACGAAGCATATTGATCTCGTACTTGGCAGCGTATTTCTCCTCGCGGTATAGATGCTCCTCCCCTTTTTGGCGCTCTGCCGCTTCCATGGTGATGGCCTCCGCCGGACAGGCGACGGCGCAGAGGCCGCAAGCTGTACAGCGCTCTCTTCCCTCCTCGTCGCGGTTCAACACATGCAATCCCCGGAAGACGGGGCTGAAGGGCCTTTTCTCTTCTGGGTACTGCACGGTCGCCTTCTTCTGGAACATATGCCGGAAGGTGATTGCCATCCCCCGGAGGATGGAGGGAATGTATAGCCTCTCGAGGAAGCTCAGGGGCTTGGCATCCACCTGCTTGGCTCTATTTGTCAGCGGTTGCACCATCGTTCATCATTGTATGTTGGTCGCATAGAGAGCTGCCTGCTCCCTCTTTTCTCAACGGTTCATCAACAGGATGACAGCACCGGTGATTAGCATGTTCGCCAGGGCTAATGGCAGGAGTTTTTTCCAGCCGAGCTGCATGAGTTGATCGTATCGAAAGCGAGGGATGGTCCAGCGGATCCACATGAATAAAAACAGGAAGAAGACAATCTTGGCCAGCAACATCAGCGTGCCAAGGATGGCGGTCAGGTTGGCACCTATCTGCACTGCTAGACTGGCTTCGTCTACAAAGGGGATATCGTAGCCGCCGAAGAAGAGTGTAGACACGACTGCGGAGGAAACGATCATATTCACATACTCGGCGAACAGGAAAAAGCCGAGTTTGAGAGAGGAGTATTCCTGATGATAGCCCATGTTGAGCTCACTCTCGGCTTCTGGCAGGTCGAAGGGAGTCCGGTTGCACTCGGCAAAGACGCAGGTCAGGAAGATAAGAAATCCCAGGGGCTGCACGAAGATATTCCAACCCAGTAGTCCACCCCACGAGCCGGTCATCTGCTGCTGTACGATGTCGCACAGGCTCATGGTGCCGGTGACCATGAGCAAAGCGATCAGGCTGAGGCCCATGGCCAACTCGTATGAAATGATCTGTGAGGCGCCCCGGATGGCGGCGAGCAGGGAAAACTTGTTATTGGAGGCCCAACCTCCGATCATGATGCCAAAGACGCCGAGGCTGACGACGGCGAAAACATAAAGAATGCCGATGTCGGGGTTGGCGATGGTAAGGGATACTTTCCTACCAAAGACCTCAAGCTCGCTGCCCCAGGGCACGACGGCCCCTGTGATCAGCGCCGTGAACATGGCGACGAAAGGCCCGAGGATAAACAGCACGCGGTTGGAGGCTAAGGGTATGAGTTCTTCTTTGAAAAAGAGTTTGACACCGTCAGCCAGTGGCTGGAGCAGGCCAAAGGGGCCTGCCCGGTTAGGGCCGTATCTGTCTTGCATGAAGCCTGCCACTTTTCTTTCTGCAAAGGTGGTATAAAGGGCGATGCCCAGCAGGGCAAAGACCACGACAGCCACCATCGTCAGCTTTTCCAGGAATAATCCAGTGTCTATGGATAGGAATTGCATGCAGCCAGGTTTAGGATTTCTTGTCGGTGTCGAAGGTGGCGGAGGTGGCGGGGCCGGGGATGGCACTCAAGGCGACCTCGGGACGGTTGACTTCGCTGATGGAGTGAATATCCATAAGCAGCTTGGGGGACCGGCCGTCATGGACGGCAGAGAAGATCTCTGTCGGCCTTTGCAGACCCACATAATGACCTTGTGATATGACGGAATGCCGGTCGACCTTGGAGGGCCCTTCCACGATCCAGTCGCTTGCTTTCTTTTTTTCAAAACGGCAGGTGTTGCAGATCCAGTCTTCCACTTCCCCCCATTGATCCTTCCGGGCGGTGACACGCAGGACTTCCTCGCCTCGCTGCCAGAGCGTTACTCGGCCTTTACAGGTAGGGCAGTCGCGGTGGGCATCTACCGGCTTGGTGAACCACACCCGGTTCTTGAAGCGAAAGGTGCGGTCGGTCAGCGCGCCCACCGGGCACACGTCTATGACGTTGCCGATGAAGTCATTGTCCAGGGCCTTTTCTATATAGGTGGCGATCTCGGCATGGTCTCCCCTGCCGAGCACCCCATGCGCGCGTCCGTCGGTCACCTGCTCGGCTGTCTGCACGCAGCGGTAGCAGAGGATGCAGCGGGTCATGTGCAGCTGAATATAGGGGCCCAGGTCGTGCTTGTCGAAGGTACGGCGATGGAACTCGTAGCGGGTACCTTCTTTGCCATGGACATAGCTGAGATCTTGCAGATGGCATTCGCCAGCTTGGTCGCAGATGGGGCAGTCGAGCGGGTGGTTGATCAGCAGGAACTCGACGACGCCATTGCGGGCATCCAGCACGCGGTCGCTTGTGATGTTCTTCACTTCCATCCCGTCCATGACACCTGTCCGGCAGCTGGCCACCAGCTTAGGCATCGGACGCGGGTCTGCCGTACTGCCTTTGCTCACCTCTACCAGGCAGGTACGGCATTTGCCGCCGCTGCCCTTAAGTTTGGAATAGTAGCACATGGCGGGGGGCGCCACGTCTCCACCGATCAACCGGGCGGCCTGCAGGATGGTAGAGCCCTGCGGTACTTCGACCGGGATGTTGTCGATCGTGACTTTCAGCATCTTCACTTCTTCTGCCATAGTCAGTTTCTCTTTTCCTTGGCCAGGGGAAGGTCTCCCCAGGCCGGAGGGTGGGGGTCAGGCCGATACTAATTCATCGGCATATTGCGCGAGGCCGTAGTTGCGGCGAAGGCATTCTTCGGGCGCTGTTACATGCCATGCGAACTCATCTCTGAAATGGCGGATGGCGGCCGCCACGGGCCAGGCAGCAGCATCTCCCAGCGGGCAGATGGTATTGCCTTCTATACGCCGCTGGATATCCCAGAGCAGGTCGATGTCTTCCATCCTGCCTTTGCCATGCTCCATGCGGTGAAGGATCTTCTCCATCCAGCCGGTGCCTTCCCGGCAGGGGGAACACTGGCCGCAGCTCTCATGGCGGTAGAAACGGGCGAGGGTGAGCGTATGGCGCACCACGCATTGGTCTTCGTCGAGCACGATGAAACCGCCCGAGCCCATCATAGAGCCCGTCTGGAAGCCGCCATCGGAGAGGCTCTCATAGGTCATCATCCGTTTTTCCCCCTTGGCGGTCCGCAGCAGCAGGTTGGCCGGTAAGATGGGTACGGAGGAGCCACCAGGAATGCAGGCTTTGAGGCGCTTGCCGCCGGCGATGCCTCCACAATACTCATCGCTGTAGATGAATTCTTCCACAGAGATGGTCATGTCTATCTCATAGACGCCGGGCCGGTTGATGTTCCCACAGGCGGAGATGAGCTTCGTGCCGGTCGACTTACCGATGCCGGTCTTAGCATATTCCTCGCCTCCCAGCTGCAGGATGGGCACCACCGCCGCCAGCGTCTCGACATTATTGACGACGGTGGGGCAGTCCCACAGGCCTTTGACGGCTGGAAAGGGCGGCTTGATGCGGGGGTTGCCGCGCTTCCCTTCCAGGCTTTCGATGAGGGCGGTCTCCTCCCCGCAGATGTAGGCACCGGCGCCTCGCTGAACATAGATTTGGCAGTCGAACCCACTGCCCAGAATATTCTTCCCCAGCCAGCCATGAGCATTGGCTTCTGCAATGGCCTGGTCCAGGATGTCGACGATCCAGGCATATTCGCCCCGGATATAAATGTACGTGCGATGACTCCCTAGTGCCCAGGATGCCGCAATGAGCCCTTCAATGAGCAGGTGTGGGAGGAATTCCATCAGATAGCGGTCTTTGAAGGTGCCGGGTTCGCTTTCGTCGGCATTGCAGACCAAGTAGCGGGGCACTCCCGCGGGCTTTGCGAGGAAGCTCCATTTCATGCCCGTAGGGAAACCGGCGCCTCCCCGGCCGCGGAGGCCGCTCTTTTTTACTTCTTCCACGACTTCTTCGGGCGTCATCCGCAAGGCTTTCTCCACGGCGGCATAGCCGCCATGCTGCCGATATACGTTATAGCTGCGTATCCCGGGTATGTCCGCTTTTTCCAAGAGTAATTTTCTTCCCATAATTATTCTTTTTCCAGGATGCCGGCTTTCGCCAGACCTCCTTCAGGCCATAGTCATGTTCCTGCACGCTTCGATGAGGGCATCCACTTTCTCGGGCGTCAGATGCTCCCGGTAATGCTTGCCCAGCTGCATCATCGGAGCATATCCGCAGGCACCCAGGCATTCGACCGTCTTGAGGGTGAAAAGTCCGTCGGGGGTGGTCTCCCCGACACCGATCCCTAGGCGGTGCTGGATATGCGCAATCAGCGCATCGCTGCCGTTAAGCATGCAGGGTCCCGTCTGGCAGACTTCAAACACATGCCGGCCGACCGGCTGCAGGTTGAACATCGAATAAAAGGTCGCAACCTCATATACTTCGATCGGCTCGAGCCCTAGCAGGGCCGCGGTCTCGTCCATCACCTCCGGACTCAGCCAGCCCTCTGACGCATCCTGTGCCATCAGCAGCACTGGGATCAGAGCGCTTTTCTGCTTTCCTTCCGGATAACGGTCCATGATCCGGGTGACTTCAACCTTCATCTCTTCTGTGAATTTCGACATGCTGTTCGTTTCTTTCATTTGCTGGCCTAGCCATCCCAATGCTGGAAAGGCCTGCCTTTCAAAAACTTAGGCATCCATCTCGCCGGCAATCAGGTTGAGCGAGCTCATGGTGATGACGGCATCACTGAGCATGCTTCCCTGAACGATCTCCTCATAGGCCTGGTAATAGATGAAGCAGGGCCTCCTGAAATGCAGCCGGTAGGGCGAGCGGCCCCCATCGCTGATCAGATAGAAGCCAAGCTCTCCATTGCCACCTTCGACGGCCAAGTAGACTTCCCCGGCGGGGATGTCCACCTCTCCCATCACAATTTTGAAATGCCAGATCAGGGCTTCCATCTTAGTGTAGACCTCTGATTTCTGGGGGAGGTAATATTCCGGCACCTCGGCATGGTAGACGCTGGCGTCGGGCCCATTCATATCCTGGATCTTGCGATAGGCTTGTTCGATGATGGAGAGCGACTGCCAGATCTCTTCTGTGCGGACCATGAACCTGTCGTAATTATCACCCGTCGTCCCGACGGGGATGCGGAAGTCGAAATCGCCATAACTGCAGTAGGGTTCATGGACACGGACGTCGTAGTCGACCCCGGCAGCGCGGAGGTTGGGGCCGGTGAACCCGTAGTTCAGGGCCCGCTCAGCGCTGATGGCGCCGGAGCCACGGGTCCGTTCGTAAAAGATGCGGTTGCGAACGAGCAAGGTCTCCAATTCTTTCTGCGCCTTGGGATATTCTTTGAGAAAGCGTTCCAGCTTCTCCCAGGCGGCCGGCGGAAAGTCGCGCTCGAAGCCACCGATCCTACCCATGTTGGTGGTCAGCCGGGCCCCGCAGATCTCCTCATATATCTCATATACAAGTTCGCGGAATTGCATCACGTAGAGGAAGCCAGTGAAGGCGCCGGCATCGACCCCTACGATGGATGTGCAGATGAGGTGGTCGGTGATGCGGGCCAGCTCCATGACGATCACGCGGAGGTAGTCGACCCGCTTCGGCGTGTGTATCCTTAGCAGCTTCTCGCAGGTCAGGTGCCAACCCATGTTGTTGATGGGGGCGGAGCAATAGTTCAGCCGGTCTGTGAGCGTCGTAATCTGGTAGAGGGGGCGTCGTTCGGCGATCTTCTCAAAGGCCCGGTGGATGTAGCCGACCGTAGCTTCAGCCTTCACGATGCGCTCGCCATCGAGCTCCAGGATGTTCTGGAACACGCCATGTGTGGCAGGATGGGTCGGGCCAAGGTTGAGCGTGGTGGTCGTCCTTCCTATTGATCCTTCGGGCAGCTTGATATGATTCGTTTCTGACATATCATGATTTGGTGGGCTAGCGCCCGGTGTCTTATCCCCGGCCGAACATCTCATCGTCCTTGTCGATCCGTGTCTGGTCTTCGAGGGGGAACTCCTTCCGCAGGGGGAAGTAGTCCATCTCATCGACGTTGAGGACACGCTTCAGGTTAGGATGCCCGATGAAATGCACGCCGTAGAAGTCGTAGGTCTCCCGCTCCATCCAGTTGGCCGAGGAGAAGATCCGGGTGGCGGTGTAGACGTCGGGCTGGGTGACCGGGGCGTAGAGCTTCATGCGCAGCCTGCGATTGGCGACGAGGTTGTGCAGGTGGTAGACGACACAGAGTTCTTCCCCGGCCCGGTCAGGATAGTGCACGGCGGTGAGGTCTGTGAGGAAGCGGAAGGCCAGCGATTCGTCATCGTACAGGAAACTCAACACCTTCAGGTTCATATCCCGCGGGACGCAGAAGGTGAGGATGCCATGCGGCTGGGCCCATTCGGTCAGGCTGTCCCCAAACTTCTCGGTGAGCTTCTCGCGTACAATATCTGATGTGAGTGTCATAGCCATCTAGAAGGGTCTTGCGTCATTCGATGCCGTACGACTCCATCAGGGCCTTGTAGGATTCTTCGTTGCGCCGGCGTAGGGGCTCGTTGTGGATTAGGTCTTGTATCCGCAGCACGCCGTCGATGATGGCTTCGGGGCGGGGCGGGCAGCCGGGGACATAGACGTCCACCGGCACGACTTGGTCGATGCCCTGCAGCACAGAATAGGAGTCGAAGATGCCACCGCTGGAGGCACAAGCGCCGACGGCGATCACCCACCGGGGTTCTGCCATCTGTAGGTACACCTGCCGCACCACGGGACCCATCTTCTTGGCGATGGTACCCATGACCATAAGGAGGTCGCATTGCCGTGGGGTGAAGCCTAGTCGCTCGGCGCCGAAACGGCCAAGGTCATAGGTGGAGGCCATGGTGGCCATGAACTCGATGCCGCAGCAGCTGGTGGCAAAGGGTAGTGGCCAGATGGAGTTCTTCCGAGCTAAGCCAACGACCTTGTCGAAGGAGGTAGCAAAGAATCCATCACCCATATGCCCTTCCGGCATGGATGCCTGGTTGATGCCCCAGTCGTTGGTGCTCTTCTCGTGGAGGTTGAACCTTACCGGGCGTGCCATAGGATGCGGTTTAGGATGCTATTAAAGACTGTCGGAGACATAACAACCCACGGGTTGGAAGGTTTGACGCGTTTCTGTGATTCCGAGCCATCAGTCCTCCCATTGCAGCGCTTTCTTTCGAATGATGTAGATGAATCCTGCCAGAAATAAAGAGACAAAGAGAACGACTGCCCAAAAACCCTCCCATCCCAAGGCCCGAAAATTGACGGCATAGGGATAGAAGAAGATGACTTCCACGTCGAAGAGGACGAACAGGATCGCCACGAGAAAATACTTGATCGCCATGGGCTGGCGTGCATTCCCTTGCTGTTCGATGCCGCTCTCGAAGGTCTGTAGCTTGTCGGAGGTCCTACGCTTAGGTCCGAGGAGGTGGGAGAACGTCAGCATCACCGACACGAATAGGAAGGCGAAGAGGATCTGCAGGCCGATGGGGAAGTAGTCGCCGGAGGTGCTTTCCGCCACCGCGGGGAGGGCTGGAGACTGCAGGAGAATGATAGCTGGCATGGGGTTTCTAACGATGGCGCAAAAATACAGTCACCTGCTTGAAAAACAAGAAAGCCATAGAAAGAAACAGGCCCGGACAGGGATCTAATATCCTTGTCCGGGCCCGGTCAGCATGCAGCTTTTGAATGATTTATGGTCGGCTCCCTCCCGGCTTGACGGGTGGGTTCTCCACAGCCGATTTGGCACCCGAGGGCTGCGCACGGCTGGCGGCCTTTTGGAGAATCTCTTTGTTCTTGGCGGCATCGGCATTTGTAGGGTCCACTTCCAGCAGCTTTTCTAGGAAGGCGATGGCGCCTGGGAAGTCTTTTTTGAGATTGGCGGTATAGCCAGCCATATAGCCCAGTGCTGTGACCAGGGTATTCTTGTTTTTGAGCCGGTCCTTTTCGGCCAGTTCAATGAATTTCTGGCAGTCGGGGATGGCAAGCCCCTGCTCCATAGTGGAGTCTATGACGGAAAGCGCCCGGAAGCTCCAGTAATAGCCATAGACTTCTTCCGGGTAGTTGGAAGCATATATTTTAAACACACTGTCGGACCGCTGGAATTCCCCGGCACGGAAGTTTTCAAAGCCAGCATTGTAGAGGTCTGCCTTCCCGGGCTTGGGATTGACTATAAGCACGCGGGTGAACCATTCTGCAGCTTTGGATTGGTTCTTCACGCCTTTGAAGAAATTAGCCGCCTTGCGGGTATAGTCGATTTTGTTCTTCAGGGCCGTATCCGCCTCGATGGCCTTTCCAAAATACTCATCTACCTGCGCCTGACGGGTGGGGAACTTGGCACAGTTGAGGGCCATAACAACGAAGTTGTCGGATAAGACCTGGTCGGGACGGGCCACCGAGAAAAACTTCTCCAGCAGTTCGACCGTCTTCACCGAATCCTTCTTCTTTTCATAGGAATAGGCCTGGAGACGGTAGAGACGTGCATCGGCCATATCGCCCTGGGCAGAAAGTAGCTGCTGGGCTTTTTCGATGGCTTTGTCGAACTCGCTGGAGGCATATAGCAGGCTGGCTTCTTCGTAATCGAGGGCCGGTCCTGAATCGGCATTGGACTTGTACTGGTTAAAATATGCGGTGGATTTGTACACGTCGCGGGAAAAGAAGAATACGTAGAGATCGTAATAGGCCGGAGCATAGGCGGCGTCTAGGGCAACGGACTCCTCGAAGTTCTTCAGAAATATTTCCCGCTGCTCGTTGCCCTGGGTGAGATATACCTTGGCGATCTTGTATTTAGCGGCGGCGTGTTTAGGGTCTGCGAGCAGGGCATTTTCATAGGAAGTGACGGCATTGCCGCCGTCCATGAGTTTCCGGTAGGAATCGCCGAGGAGGATGAACACCTCGGGGGCTTTGCTGCCCTTCTTCTGCGCGTCATAGATGGCTGTGGCCATCTTCAGCTTCTCGATGCCATAGGCTGCATCTCCGCTTTTCTCCAGGTTGGCCCGTCCGATGGCTGCAATCACGGCGATGTCTTTGCCTTTGCTGAGGCTGAGGGCCGTCTCGAAGCGCTGGCGCGCATCGTCTTTCTTCCCTTCGCTGAGCTCTGCCTGACCTATGCCTGCCAGCAGCAGCGGGTGAGCGGCGTTGGCCCCTTCTAGCCCTTTTTGCAGGACTGCCTTGGCGGCGGCGGGGTTGTACAGGCTGAACTCTGCCTGAGCGAGCCAGTAGACCGCGTCAGCGTCGGCAGGGTTTGCCGCCACCAGTTTCTGCAACATGTCACGGGCGCTCTGAAAGCGCTCATAGTAGAGCAGCTTGCGGGCTTCAGGGACGGATTGGGCCGCCAGGCTCAGGGATAATACCAAGGTGGAAGCGAGGAGGCGGAAACGAAAAGGGATCATACGTATCATTTCGATTGAGGATAGAGATAAAGATAGGGATTTATCGGGCTAACTTGACTCTTTCAGGTTTACTCGGCGGACCTGTAGCGACTTCCATTCAGGTACCAAATAGGCACGTTTGAAGATAAGCTGCCCCTTCTCGTGTTTCAAGAAATTGACGAAGCCCCGACCCAGTCCTGAGAAGTTTTCTTTCAACACATAATACAATTCCCTGGTCAGTGGGTATCGGCCAAGGGCGATGTTGGCCTGATACGGGCGGACGTAGACCTCCTCCTCGCAGTTGGCGCATTGCAAAGCGGCTATACGCACTTTTTGCTGGAAGCTGAGCTGGGCTGTATCCTCCGGGTTGCCGATCCATTCGACGCCAATATAGCCGATCGCATCGGCATGGTTTGAGACGTACTCGATGACGCCCTCGCTGGTGCGGGCGGCCACGACAGATGACCCGAAAGGCTGACCCCGCAGCACAGAGTCCAAGAGATAGCGGACAGTACTCGTCGCCACCGTGCCATCCATCACCTGCTGATACCTGCTGCCGGAACTGCCGTTCAGCATCGAACGGATATCGGAAACAGAGAACAGACTGTCGCGGCTCTTGTGGTTGACGATGACGGCAATCGCATCCCGTGCGATAGAACCAAAGCGGGGTCGGAACTGCAAGGTATCCTCATAGAAGGCTTCTTCCGACTCGCTGAGCCCCCGGGTGATGATGACAAGCCGGGTGCTGTCGTTCACCAGGTCTTTGAGGCACTCCGCCTCCGGCTTGTAATGGGGTACGATGCGCGCCTCCGGGTAAAGCGACATGAAGACCTGTATCTGAGAATCCATCACTGGACGGAACGACTCGTCGATGCTCACATGAATGGTCCCGGAGGTGAGGGTATCATCGCCTGCGACATATCTTGGCCTCTTCCCCGTCTCGCAGCCGCTGAGGAGACAGCCGAAGAGGCAAAGGATGATATGGTACACATAGGACCTCATCTTGGATGTGTGTTACGCCCTGCTTTACCTGATAGCCGACTGGATCCCGCGCCATAATCGGAGTAGACCGTACACGATACAGGCGCCACCAAAAAAGCCTGAAAGGCCCGGACCTACCGCTAAAGGGATGCCGAATCGCTCATGGCCCAGGAAAAGTACGCCCATGAAAGTCCAAAGCAAGCCCATGGAGAGGTTATAGACCATCGCCATCGAAGGCGTCCGCTTCGGCTTTTCAGGAGTGGTTTCAGGTTGTTCCATGGCCATATTAAGATGTAAGGGCAAAATAGGGATATTTTTTGCTGCCAAGGCGCTGGGTCTTTCACAAATGATGCGCAGGCTGCCATTTTCCATAAACAGGCCGGCAGCATATTGTATCTTTACAAATAGGTAATTAACACCCGCATGAGGATCCTGATGGTATGCTTAGGGAATATATGCCGAAGCCCCATCGCAGAAGGCATCCTTCAGGAAAAAGCCTGGAGGGTGGGGCTGCTATGGACTGTCGAGAGTGCCGGCACCAATGGATACCACGATGGGCAACCCCCACACCCGCTCTCCCGAAAAGTGTCGCTTTTCCATGGCATTGACATCAGTCAACAACGGTCGCGTCGTTTCCGGGCAGACGACTTTGAACGGTTCGACCACATCTACGCCATGGCCAGTGACGTCCTTCTGGAAATCCGGCGCATCGCAGGCCGACGCTTCGACCCGGCACGGGTCGATCTGCTGCTAAATGTCCTCCACCCGGGAAAGGATAGAGATATCCCAGACCCCTGGGGTGGTCCGGAATCCGGCTACCACGATGTCTTTCAACTCGTCGATGATGCCTGCACTCGGCTGGTGGAAGCCCATACTGATAAACCTTTAGGAAAAAGATGATCAAGCCCACCCTGCCCCAAGGCACGCGCGACTTCCCCCCGCAGACACTGCGGAAAAGGCAGTACGTACTCCAGACCATCCGAGAAGTCTTCGAACGCTCTGGCTTCCAGCCACTGGAGACGCCCGCCATGGAAAACCTAGACACGCTGCTCGGGAAATACGGCGAAGAGGGCGACAAACTCATCTTCCGCATCCTCAACAATGGTCTCGACAATCCTGGCAAGCACGACCAGGCGATGGCAGGATTCCACCAGGTGCTGGAAGGACAAAATAGCCGTGCCGTCACCGAGCGTGCTCTTCGGTACGACCTCACCATCCCCTTTGCCCGATTCGTAGCGATGAACCACGGCCAGCTGTCATTCCCCTTCAAGCGCTACCAGATGCAACCGGTATGGCGGGCCGACAAGCCGCAGAAAGGCCGCTACCGGGAGTTCTGGCAATGTGATGCAGACGTTGTCGGCAGCCCGTCCCTGCTCTATGAGGCCGAACTCTCAGAGATCTACCTAGAGGCTTTCCGGCGTCTGGGCATAGCGGTACAGATACGCATCAACCACCGCCACATCCTGGCGGCCCTGGCAGAAGCCTGCGGCGGTGGACGACTCACGGATATCACCGCGGCCATCGACAAGCTCGACAAGGTCGGCCTCGAAAAAGTCATGGAAGAGCTCGCCCGGAAAGGCTTCGACGACGCACAGTGCAGCATCATCCGTCAATACCTCTCCATCGAAGGCGACAACGAGGAGAAATTAACAGCCACGGCAGCGCTCCTGGGCACTCACGCCAAAGAAGGGCTCACCGATCTGCGATGGTTGCTGACATTCCTCCGCAGGCCGGACGGCTCCGACCCCCTAACGATCGACCTGACGCTGGCCCGTGGCCTAGACTACTACACCGGCATGATCTTCGAAGTCAAAGCCCTGGAGGCGGTGATGGGCAGCATCGGAGGCGGTGGTCGCTACGACGACCTCACCGGACTCTTTGGTGTCCCCGGCATTCCCGGCATCGGCATCTCCTTCGGAGTCGACCGCATCTGCGATGTCATAGAGGAGAAAGGGATGTTCCCCCCTTCCATTGCCGCAGGACCGGCAGTCCTCTTCTTCCATCTGGGAGAGGCCGAAGCGCGGCAGGCCTGGCAGCTGCTGCTGGCACTCCGCCAGCAAGGCACCGCCTGTGAAATGTATCCAGAGGCGGCCCGCTTCGACAAGCAGTTCAAATACGCCGAACGAAGACATATACCCTGCGTAGCCTTCCTCGGTGCCGAAGAGATCGCTGAGCAAACGGTGCGGTTGAAGACCTTGGCGACCGGCGAACAAGAAACCCTCTCCCGCGACGCGTTTTTGCAGCGCTTCGCCAGACCCTGACAACATCGCCCAAGCCTGCCCCCCTGGCCTAGGCAAGGATTCCCCGAGCCCCCGGTAGGCATGAACTATCTTTACACGATGAAAGCAGCGGCAAACCGGAATATCCGGGAGCTCAGCTTCGAAGAATTATCACAATTCCTTGAAGCATCCGGAGAGAAACGCTTTCGGGCAAAGCAGGTATGGGACTGGCTATGGAAGCATCACGCCCACAGCTTTGCCGATATGACCAGCCTCTCCAAGGAGTTGCGCGAACGGCTCGGCAATAGCTTCAGCCTGCCGGCACTGACGGTTGATGCTACGCAATACAGCACAGATGGCACCATCAAGTCGAGATTCCGCACCCACGACGGCCACCTCGTGGAAGGCGTGATGATCCCTTCCCCTGAACGCTTCACGGCCTGCGTCTCCTCCCAGATAGGTTGCAGTCTGACCTGCCGCTTCTGCGCAACCGGCTATATGGAGAAACGCCGCAACCTGCATGCAGATGAGATCGTTGATGAGGTCGTGCACATCGGCCGTCAATGTCAGACGATCCATGAACGCAAACTCACCAACATCGTCTTCATGGGCATGGGGGAACCCCTCCTCAACTACCGCAACGTGATGGCTGCCATCCAGCGCATCACATCGCCCGAAGGGCTGGGCATGAGCCCCCGCCGCATCACCGTCTCCACCGCCGGCATCGCCAAGATGATCCGGCAGCTAGGCGATGACCTGGTGCGCTGCAATCTAGCCCTCTCGCTACATGCCGCCAACGACACGAAGCGCCATGAGATCATGCCGATCAATGAGTCCAACAACATCCGGTCGCTCGTGGACGCACTGATCCATTTCTATCGCCAGACGGGCACCAAGGTCACCCTGGAGTACATCCTCTTCGACGGATTCAACGACAGCGCCAGCGATGCCGAAGAACTCACCCGCTTATACCGACAAGTGCCTGCCGACCTAGTCAACCTCATCGAATACAACCCCATAGACAAGGCTGACTTCCGCAAGCCCGACGAGCACAAGACGGCCACCTTCATGGCACAGCTGGAGAAGAACCGTGTCAACGTACGCCTGCGCAGGAGCCGTGGCCGCGACATTGATGCCGCCTGCGGTCAACTCGCCAACAAGGACACTCAGGCCTTCTGAACCCTGCCAACAACCCCACATGCCCAAGACCA
>VGFQ01000013.1 GCA_016868815.1 Bacteroidota bacterium | reverse complement strand
TGCAAGCCGGCCGCGAGCATGCCGTCCCCCTCCATGGTTCGGCCCTGGTGGCTGCGCAGATGGATGCCATCCTCGCCAGGGGTGGGGGCGAATGGGACCATAGTGGACTAGCGCTGCTGCTCGAACAAATGTCCGGCATCGAATGACTAGCCCCGGGCATATCAGTGGGCGCCCGGGTCCATGCATCCGCGAGTTGCGCGTCACACCCATCGCGACCGCAGACCCTCCCCTCCTCAATGCCGCTGGGCTCCATGCGCCCTATGCCCTCCGCACCATCATCGAGATGGTTACCGATGATGGCATCACCGGCCTTAGCGAAGTGCCGGGCAGCGCCGCCGTCACGGGGGCTCTGCAGGCCGCCGGCCCCTGCCTGGCCGGTATGGACGTCTTCCAGCTCCAACACATCCGCCAACGGCTGCAGCAGCAGTTTGGGCAGGAGGCGCCAGAGGCAAGAGGCCTCGCCCCCTGGGACCAGCGCAAGCTCGTGCATGTCTTCAGCGCGGTTGAAGTGGCCTGCCTAGACATCATCGGCAAGGTCGTCTCCCGGCCAGTGGTAGACCTGCTCGGAGGCCCCATGCGCGATGCCGTCCCTTATGCTGCCTACCTCTTTTACAAACCTGCAGGCGCCGGTGGGACGCTCGGCCTCGGCACAGACCCACAGGCAGCGGGATGGGATCTGGCGCGCCAGGCAGCCGCCCTCGATCCGGCAGGCATCGTAGGACAGGCTCAGGCGATGTGCCAGGCCTACGGCTTCCAATCCATCAAACTCAAAGGAGGCGTCTTCGAGCCGCAGCAGGAGGTGGAAGCCGTCCTCGCCTTGCACGAGGCCTTCGGAGACGACGTCCCGCTGCGCATCGACCCCAACGGCGTATGGAAGAAAGAGACGGCCTTTCGCTGCGGAAGAATGCTCAAAGGGCATATCGAGTACCTCGAAGACCCGGTCCGCGGACAGACTGACATGGCCGAACTGCGCAAGGCACTGGGCATATCCCTCGCCACCAACATGTGCACAACTTCTTTTGAAGAGATCCCCTCTTCCATACGCCTCGGCTCCGAAGACATCATCCTGAGCGACCACCATTTCTGGGGCGGCCTGACCGCCTCCATGCACCTCGCCGCCATCTGCCGGACCTTCGGGCGGAGCCTCTCCATGCATTCCAACAGCCACCTGGGGATCTCCCTCGCTGCCATGACGCATCTCGGAGCGGCATTGCCGGAACTTGAATATGCCCTCGACACACACTATCCCTGGCAGTCGGAGGAGATCATCGTGGGTGGCCGAATGTCTTTTCAAGAGGGCAGCCTGCCGGTACCATCCGGTCCCGGCCTCGGCGTCGAGCTCGACCGGGAGGCCCTTGCCCGACTTCATGAGAACTACCTCCGCTGCGGTCTCACGCGAAGGGATGATGAAATAGAGATGCAGAAATGGCAGCCGGGATGGAAGTTCCAGGCCGTGAGGTACTGACACGATGCAAGTGGGGCTTTAGAGACTCGAGGCGTGTCCGGCGGGCGGCCTGCCGGGTCGTTTGGGAAAGCCTACCGCCGCTACGATCCTTATGCATTCCCCTCCGGCCATGAGGCCTGGACGACCGCCCTGGCCATCTCTCTGCTGCTGGCAGCACCCTCGGCAGGTTCGCTGGTGGTATGGGCCTGGGCCCTGTCAACCGCTTGGGTGAGGGTCTTCTACAGCCTCCATCACGCATCAGACATATGGGCTGGCATGGGCGTAGGCATCGACTGCCATATGCCTCCAGTGGGCCAGATGGCCACAGCACTAGGCGAGGGGAGAGGGCTGCCTCTGCCCCGCCTTCAGCGTGTAATAGAAAGGCTTCAGGTCGATCACATCATCGTACAGGAATTCCATCTCATAGGCTTCTGTCGGCTCGAAGCCATGGGTGCTCTCGGGACTGGTGGTAGCTGCAAGCGGCCGTTCTGGGAAGCTTTTGTACGGATGCCGGATCTGGATGGAGTGCAGCCGGTCGCCCGACAACAGCTGAAACGAAATCAGTTGGCCGGAATAGATTACATGTGAGGATCCCTCCCGGGTCAGCACCTCTACCCGTACAAAGTTGACATCTGAGGGAAGCGCCACGAGTCGCCCCCCTTGCACCTGCATGCGGCCGGATAGGATATAGTACCAGTGGTTGGAATACCGCAACAGAGGGATGTGGATGTCCGCGCGCGTCCAGATCACCAACTGCCGGGCTAGCCATCCCAAGACCGCCGCAGCCACCAGCGGAACGATGACGAAGAAGATCCACTGCAGGCGCTGGTCGATCATATGTTGGATCATGAGTCCGGAGACCTCATCTTCATAGGTTCCCGTCAGCAGAAAGGCCAGCTCGGCCGAACTCATCCAACGGCCTGTCAGCCTTTGGTGGATCCATATCCAGGCCACTTCCATGCACGTGCCCGTGACGAGTGTCCAGAACAGGGCAGGGATGGCATCCCTTGACCGGGCTTCCTCGCTGAAAGGGAACTGAAAATATACGATGCGGGCCACGATGCCAGGCAACAGGAAGAGCCCGATCCAGCATGCGAAAAGGATCAAGGGCACCAGCCAGGGGTACATTGTTTCGGACATGGCAGCGGGTATACAGTGTCGGACTCGAAGGCCTCAGGCTTTCGACGGGGAAGGTACGCGCAAATCAGATCGCCCGCCGCCTCAACGCAGGAGGGTGACAAAACTGGCGATCCGGTCGATGCCATACTTGGGGAAGATGACAAAATAGTAGGTGCCGACGGGCAGAGGCTTGCCTTTGTAGGTGCCGTCCCAGGGCTTGTAGTTGCTGAACGACTGGAAGATCAGCTGCCCACGGTCGCTGTAGATTTCCACGACGGGATCCGGATAGGTCCCCAGGTTCAAGATCTCCCAGCGGTCATTGATGCCGTCGCCATTGGGGGTGAAGGTATTGGGGATGATGGGTCGGTTCAAGACCGTCACCAAGGCCGAACTAGTGTCGATGCAGCCGCCACTGGAGGTGACTGTCAGCAGATAGCGGGTGGTGGCTGTTGGGCTGGCGACTGGGTTCGGGAGTGTCGGGTTGCTTAGTCCGGTTGCCGGCGACCAAGCAAACACCAGCCCCGTACCCCTTGTGGCGCTACCATCTAGGGCCACATTCGTCCCCAATGCCATGTACTTGGTACTGCCGGCATTGGCGTCTGGCTTCGGCGTGACCGTCACATCCACCGTGCCCGATTGGGGCTGTGAGCAGTTTCGGGCATCCCTCACTTCCATTAGTTGGTAGCGGAAGTTGCCGGAAACGGCGGTAGAGGCATTCACCAGGACGGGGTTGCCGGTACCTGTCAGGATGCCTGTATTCAATTGGTAGCGGAAGGTGTAGGGTGCCAGGCCATCACTACCTGAGAAGCGGAGCTGTGGTGCTGCCAGGCCTTGGCAAATGACGATCGATGGGCTTGCGGCCGTGAGGGTCGCGGAGGGTAGGTCATGTACGGTGACTGCGGCGGTGGTCGTCAGGGTCTTGGAGCAGGTGATGCCGTCTGTATAAGAGACCTGCTTCAGCGCATAGATGAAAGTGCCGGGTATGTTCGTGTCAGCCTGTATGGTGGCGACATTGCCTCCGCTGGAGGTGGTTGTTTGATCGGGTCCGCCATTGACAGCATAGGTGAAAGTATAGGGGGTGATGCCATTGGCGCCTTGGAAGGTGATCGTCGGCCTGGTTTCATTTTGACAGACGGCCGTCGTGCCGGTGATGGTCACATCTGGGTTCGCGACGATGCGGACCGTGGCACTGCCCGTCTGAGACTGCTCACAGCCTTTGCTGTCCACCACTTTTTGCAGGGTGTAGGCAAAGCTGCCTGGAGCACTCGTAGGGATGGGAAAGGTATGTGATGGGTCGGTGCCGACCGTCGTCACGGTTTGGTCTGCCCCGGCATTCAGCTTATAGGTGAAGGTGTAGGGACCCAGCGAGGTGTTTCCGGTGAACCGTACCGTAGGGCTTGCCGTTTCCTGGCAGAGCAGCAAAGGAGAGGTGGCCCCGCCGTCGATCGAGGCGAGGGCCCCCGGCAAGCGGTTGACCGTGATGGGCAGGGTCTGAGGCGTGTTGTCGGAGCAAGTGGCAACGTCTGTATAGCGGATGCTGCTGAGGGTGATGCTCTTGCTGCCGGCACTGGGAAAGTTGATGGCAGGGGTAGCGATGCTGGCACTGCTGCCTGAAGTGGTGATCGGCGTCTGGGCTACGCCATCGATGGAATAGCTGAAGGTATACGCGGCCGCACTGGAGGCGCCTGAGCCCGTAAAGGTGAACGTCGCGGACTTCCCGGTGCAGATCTCCCCACCGCTGATGGGGGTATTTGCGGCCAGGGTCGCACGGGGTGTGGCATTGACTCGGAAGACTGCGGTCGAGGCCGATAGGCTCTTGGCGCATCCTTTACCGTCTTCTACCCTTGTCAGTTCATAGGTGTACGTGGTGGCGGTTGCGGTTGGGACAGTGATCACCGCAGGGTCCGAGGCATTGCCGGAAAGATTTCCAGAGTTGATGGTGGTGGCTGTTCCATTGAGCCTGTAGCTAAAGGTATAGCCTGCCGTGCCGCTGGCGCCTCTCATCTCCAGGGTTTGGCTTGCGCCCTGACAGATCACAGCACCTGCACTAAGGGTCGCAGACGGCAGCGGGTTGATCTGTACCTGTAAAGGGGTCCTGCTGCTTTCACAGTTTGGGGCCGTGCTCATTCGCTGGCTGACAAAAAAGGAATAGCTGTTCGGCGTTAACAGTCCGCCTGTGGTGGGGATGGTGGGCGGAGTCGTCGTTCCGGTGCCGCCGGTCGCGGATGCATACCAGAGAAACGTATTCCCCCCCGAGAGGCCCGTCAGATAAGAATTGAGTAGTGCTGGCGTGATGGGAAAGTCCTGACATATTTCCGCCGGCTGGGGGATGGAAGAGGGAATGGATGGTGCGGCCGGGGTAGGGTTGATGGTGACCGTGAGAGGGGCACGACCACTTTCGCCACATCCAGTGAGGCTGTTCAGACTTACATAATAGGTCGTGGTGCTGGGGGGTATGCTAGGTACACTAGGCCGAGGGGTACCGCCAGACGCTTGGTCATACCACTTCACTTCAAAATTCCTCGGGTTGGGGTTGGTGACAGAGGATGACAAGGTGCCTGTGCCTCCTACGCATAAAGAAAGACTGGAAGTCAGGGGAGGGCCGGTGGGGGCATCTACAATTTCAATGGTGACTCTAGTTAAATTGCTTTCGCAGGTAGTGGATGGATTCTCTTGGCCGACCAGAAAAAACTGACTGCTGCCAATTACACTTGTGCTCGGGGTAGGCGGAGTGCTACTTCTGTCGTATCCACTAGCGGGTGCAGGTTTTGGTGTATACCAAACAACGTTGTTCCCAGATGTGCCTGTTGCACTCAACGGAGAAGCTGTGCTGCCGAGGCAGAATTTGACAGGCGTGAGGGTTGTCACGTCTGGAGGTAGTGGGTTTGCGACGACAGCCTTAGTAACAATGACGTTTGATCCACTATAAGGTATGAGGGTCAGGGTGATGGTAAAATTGCCTGAGTTTGCATATTTGTATTGCAAGTTCATCCAGGTATTATTGAGGTTTGGCCAGCTTGCTGGAATATTCTGAGTGATACTTGGCTGGCCATCCCCCATATTCCATATTACTTGCTTGTACAAGTTGAGGGTAGCGTTTACATTCTCAACGATGAGCGTGGCGAATCGACTCATACAGATGGTGAAAACTTGAATTTCAGGGGGTGTTGCAAACAGATCTCCCGGCGACTCATCCGCATCCAGCAATAAAATAGATGAAGCAGAATCAAGCAATGGGATTCGGCTTACGCTATCCGAATGATCCATGGGCTTGGGTTCAGTCATCTCTGCTCCAGAAGACATCCCTGGGGATGTCCAGCCATAGAGGCTCAGGAAAAACATTGCAATGAACGCCAGTAAGAATTTCGTGAAGCTTGGATCGGAGTGAATCACAACTGGTTGTTTTGCAGGAATCATGCCAAAATCAATATCTGATATAGGTTTCTTATCCACCTGCATGGTCATCTCATCCTTTTGTGTAGACAGCCCCCATTCCCTAACGTCAAAAGTCCCCTTAAAATTGCTTGCATAGCCGCTCCAGGCCCATCTCTGGTCTGATCCCGGATCTCATTCTTACTTCGGAGCATCGGATGGCGGTGAGGTCTCCTCTCTGCCTTGCTCTGTGATGTCCAGCGCTAGTCCCGTTTGGTCGCGATCCATGTCTAGATATCTCGCCTGCTGCAAGGGTGTCATACGCGAAGACAGTAGAAATTCCATGAGACGGATACCCAGCCCGCGCTGGGCGAGCCGTTGATCCAGTGGCCGAAGGCCGGTGCTGAGGAGATGCTGTATGCCATTCATGCCGTACACACTTACCCACTGTAAAATTCGGTAACCATCGGCATTCGAAAAAAATCCAGCCATCGCCATCTGGTCTTTGATTCATCTGACTTCCGTACATTCCATCCTGATACCAATCAACTTGCTGATGTCCAACTCCGCACCCTCAGCCCACGATTCCGTCCTAGGCATCTCCCTCATCGCCGCTTTGGCCGGATTCATTTTCGGTTTTGACACCGTCGTCATCTCGGGCGCCAACCAGCCCATCAAAAACCTCTGGCATACGACAGAGATCTCTCCCTGGTTCCATGGTTTTTTTATCATGTCGATGGCCCTCTGGGGGACGGTGGTGGGGGCGCTCTTCGGTGGCGTGCCGACAGACCGCTATGGCCGGAAGAAGGTGCTGCTATGGATCGGCATCCTTTTCAGCGTCTCGGCCCTTGGCTCGGCCCTCGCGGCAGACCCCTACAGCTTTTCCTTCTTCCGCTTCCTCGGCGGTCTGGGCATCGGCATCTCTTCCGTCGCCGCGCCCGCCTATGTCTCCGAGATCTCTACGCCTGCCATGCGCGGCCGCCTCGTAGCCCTCTACCAGTTCAACATCGTCTTTGGCATCTTGGTGGCCTTCCTCTCCAACTATCTGTTGGCCGGCGTCGGCGGGGTAAATGACTGGCGCTGGATGCTGGGGGTCATGGCCATCCCCTCGCTCCTCTACACCGGCCTGGTCCTCACCATCCCTGAAAGCCCCCGCTGGCTGCTGGCCGCCCGTCACGATGAAAACGCCGCCAGGGAAGTCTTCCAGCGCCTAGGCGTCGTCGACGCTGAAGCCCTCATCGCTACCGTCACCCACGGCATCCAGGCAGAGGCTGGCAGCACGGTGGCAGGCACCTTCTTTCAGCCAAGCCATCGACGCATTATCTGGCTGGCCTTCTGGATCGCCTTCTTCAACCAGTGGTCCGGCATCAACTTCATCCTCTACTATGCGCCTGAAATCCTCGAACGCGCCGGCCTCGCTGCAGCCGACTCCCTCCGCAACTCTATCTACATCGGAGGCGCCAACCTGCTCTTTACCTTTGTAGGTCTATGGCTGATCGATCGCATCGGTCGGCGGACCCTCATGGTCATCGGATCCCTCGGATATATCCTGAGCCTCTCCATGGTGGCTTATGCTTTCCAGTCCAGTGCCGGCTCAAGCTTTCTGCTGGCCTTCCTGCTCCTTTTCATTGCCTCCCATGCCCTCGGACAAGGCGCCGTCATCTGGGTATTCCTCTCCGAGATCTTCCCCAACCGCATCCGTGCCCGCGGTCAAGCCTTCGGCGCCAGCACCCACTGGGTCTTTGCCGCCCTGATCACCCTGATCACCCCTGTGTTCCTGGACAAGGAAAACGGACTCCTCAAGGAAAACCCATGGCCCATCTTCGCCTTCTTAGCTGCTATGATGGTCCTACAGCTGGCCTGGACGCTTACCCGCATGCCTGAGACCAAAGGCATACCTCTCGAAGCACTCGAACAGAAGCTTATGGGCTGAAGATAAATGCAATCAAGCCCGTTCAGGACGGCGAGCTCCGCTCAAAACGGTTGTGCACGACCAGGATCAGCAGTCCGAATACCACTGCGCCTAGGATTAGCGCATTGTTGACAGGCCCATCCACGGAAAAAGAGACTTTAATCAGCATCGTGGAGATGACAAAGCCGGAATTGCGCATGATGTGGTGGAACTCATCTGTATAAAAGAAGGAAGCGAGAAGCAAGAGTACATCGACGATAATAAGTATTGTAAAAAACTCGTCGAAGAAGACACTGTTGATGTTTCTGAAGGCATCCATCCCATGCTGCCGGTCGCTGACGAACGACAAAATCCAGTCTGTAAGCGTATATAACGCCAGCCCCACAAGGAGCGGTACCAGCAGCACGGCAATCGCCCGCTTCAAAATAATAAAGTGCTGCTTGCTGACCTCTTGGTGGGCTCCCTTCACCTCTGGCACTTCGCGTTCCGCCACCCTTCGGTAGTAGAGATGGATCAACATAAACAAGGCCAGCGAGGTCGCCGCGTCAAAAGTAAACTGCAGGTCATAAGTACTCCGAAACCAGTCAGACGACAGCTCCAGATTGGCGATGTCTTTGAACATCCTTCGGATGACAATCAGCGTGATGATCTCATACTGCTTACCGATGTAATAAGAGATAGACTTGGGTAAGAAGAAGATCAGCAGGTATACCTCATATACCAGGATAAATGAAAACGGCGTATAGGTGGCAGCAATGGGATTGCCTAATAACTCTGACTGGATGTCGATCCATCCATTGCGGTTCATCAAGATCAAGCCCAGGTGTACCAGATAGCTGGTGATGGCGATGCCAAGGATGAGTCGCTCACCCCGCTGCTTCACGTCGGACGACAGCAGCCGGTCGTACAGAACATCGATCCGGTTAACGGTTGGCATGGCAGGAAGTAGTTATAACGACGAAAGAATAATAACGCAACGGACCCACTTTGGTTCTGTCTAATGATTCCTCAAGGCTCTGGCTGGCGGCCGCCCGCCTGTACCAGGCGGAGGACATGCGTCCCGGCCCCCAGCCAGAACGCCTCCCGGTATGACACTTTTCTCCCATTAACCTCGATGTCTGCGCCCACCTGAATGTCCAGCCGTACCGTGGCTCGGGCATTCGGAGGTACCGATAACATCCATTCTATTACTTCCCCTTTTCGCTGCCAGGCACTTCGGATCTTCCCTCGAGGTGAAAGATATTCCGCATCGAAGTGCTGAAGGTTCAGTACAAAATGGGGAGCTACCTCTATCGTAGCAAAACCTGGATGCTCTTCTGTCGGACGGATGCCTGCCAAGGTTTTCCAGAACCAGGCGCCGATCTCCCCGAACATGATATGGTTCATTGAGATGTCTGACTTCGCGTCGATGGGCCAGTTCTCGTAGAGAGTGGTTGCCCCGTTGCGGATCCACCAGCCCCAGGAGGGATAGCTCTCCTGCAAGGCCACCTCATAGGCCAGGTTAGCATGTCCATAATCGCTCAGCGCATTCAGCAGCGACTTGGTGCCGAGCAGTCCCACGTCGATGTGTTTGCCATCGGCGATGACGCGTTGCGCCAGGTTGTCAGCCACAGCTTGACGGAGGCCTTCCGGCACCAGTCCTAGATGGAGTGGCACGCTCAGCTCCGTCTGCAGGCCTGAGCCGTAGAGGTTCTTGTCGGCATGAAAGAACTTGGCATGGAAGGCATCCTGTATGCGATCGGCCAGCTTTCGGTAGGCGATGGCATCTGCCTTCCGCCCGAGCAGGGCTGCCGCCTTTGAGACGATCGTCACGTCGTAGAAATAGTAGGCAGTCGAGGTGAGTTCTACTGGTGACTTCGACTTCACCGGCACCCAGTCGCCAAGCCCCCAGGTGGTCGTCCCGCCCGGACTCACTGCCGTGATGTGGTCGACATATCGCTTCATGTGCTCATAGTTTTCGGAAAGCGCGCGTTTGTCGCCATAGAATAAATATAAATTCCAAGGGATAATGGCGATGGTGCTGGTCCAGTCAGGCCCGTTGGCCCATTCATAGCCCCAGCCGCCGGTGGGGATGATGGAGGGCAGGACGCCATTTGGCTGCTGCTCATCGCGGTGGTCGGCCATCCATTTCTCATATACCGTGATGCCGTCGAAGTTGTAGAGCCCCGTCTCCGAGGCGATGTGTGCGTCGCCCGTCCATCCGTTCTTCTCCCGCTGTGGGCAGTCGGTCGGATAGCCGAAGAGGTTTGACAGATAGGAGGCATTGGTGGCCCGCCAGATGGCATCCAGCGTCGGGTTGGACGACTGGAGGCGTCCCACCGCTGGCACATCGCTGTGCATGAACCAGGCCTGCAGGTCGCCTGGCTGCAATGCCAGCGGCTCGCTGGTGCTAACTTCCACATACTGGAAGCCTTTGTAGTTGAAATGTGGAGCGAAGCGCTCTTCCCCGTCGCCAGCGAGGGTATAGACATCGGTCTGGAAGGGGTCACTCAGGTCTTTGGGTCGGTAATGCACGATGATGTTCGACTGGTCGACGCGGCCATTGGGATAGAGCCGCTCTCCATGTTTGAGGTGGATGACGGTCCCTCGGCGCCCGCGGACGCGGAGTTCGGTAATGCCTGCCAGGTTTCTTCCGAAGTCGAAGACATAGAGGGTGTCGGAGAACTTTCGCATCGAGGCGGTGCGTACCGGTTCGACCTTCCGGATCGGGTGCATCGTCTGCGCCAAGATCTGGTTGGAGGGGGCAGAACGAAAGATGACATTCTTCCAGCTGCTGTCAGCGAAATTGTATTGGCTCCAGGGTCCGAGGGAGAGCCGCGCGTCCTGGTGTTCGGCCGTATAAATGCTGTTGAAGACGATGGGCCCCGTCTGCGTCTTCCAGTCTTTGTCGGTGGCGATGAGGTCCGTCGTGCCATCGTCATAGGTGATGCGGATGTCGGCACAGAAGCTGGGGCGGTTGCGCCAGGGGGCCCGGTCGAAGAACCAGACGGCGGTCGACTGGTGGTTATACCATCCATTCCCCAGCACCACGCCTACGGCATTCCCGCCCGCTTTCAGGGCTTGGGTGACGTCCAGCGTCACGTAGAGATTGCGACGGTCGAAGCGAGTATAGGCGGGGTCGAGCAGGTGGTCGCCAACCCGCTGTCCGTTGACATAGAGCTCGAAGAGCCCAGCGCAGGCTAGATAGGCCCTTGCCGAGCGGACGGGTTTCTGCAGCACGAAGGTCTTACGAAAATAGGGGGCGGGCCGGAGGTCCACCGACCCCTCATCGCTGATCCAAGCTCCTTTCCAGTCAGACGCTTCCATCATGCCCGTCTCAAAGCAGGCGAGGGGACCCTGATGGATGATGCCTGCCCCGTCGATCACCGATACCCTCCAGTAGTAGGTGGTGAAGGATGTCAGAGGCGGGCCGGCATAGATGGCTTGCTGGGAGGCAGACGATGTCTCATTGGACCAAATGAGGCGGCGGCCAGCCTTCAGGTCGTTCGAGTCGCGGCCGACGACAATGCGGTAGTTGCGCTGCTGCAAGCTGGTTACGCCGCCTTCCATACGCCAGGTAAAGCGTGGCTGCCGGCTGTCGAGGCCGAGAGGATTGTGGAGGTATTCCGTCCTCGGTTCTATCCGCAGCGCCACCGGAGAGGATTGTTGGCCCAGGGCGGCAGCCTGCCAAACCCCCGCTAAAAGCAGGCTCAGGGCAGTCCGGTACAGGATCTGTGGGTTCATACATCTAATGTTCAGGTTCAGGGGAAGAAGTGTTAGGCGGCATCGGACATCGCAATGCCCCAGTTGAGGCACTTCGGAAGGTCATACTTTTTTGGATCCTTTCAGTAACTTAATGGCATAAACTTATCAAAATGGCCAACTTGCGAACCCACCTGCTCATGGCAGTCTGCATAGGTATCGCTGCCTGCCAGGGGCGCAGGGAAGATGCCGCTCGGTACGACATCCTCTATGCCCGTACCGACACATCGACCGCCCCTTCCCAGGATTTCTTCCATTATGCCAATGGCGGATGGATAGCCCGCAACCCCATACCTGATGATCAGTCCACCTGGGGTATGGCCAACCTCGTCGTCGAAGAAAACCTCTCCCGCCTGCGCACCATCTGCGAGCAAGCGGCAGGAAGGAAAGCCCCAGCCGGCAGCCCTGAACAGATCATCGGGGATTACTGGAAGACGGCCATGGACAGCCTCCGGACGGAGCGTGACGGCCTCACCGCCCTGCAGCCCCTCTTCGACCGGATCGATGCCCTCAACGATGTAAGTGCCCTCGCCCCCATCGTAGCAGATATGCGCAAAGCCGGCTCCCATGTACTCTTCAGCGAATGGGTCTATCCCGACCTGAAGAACAGCGAGCGCATGTCGTATACGATCTGGCAGGGAGGGCTGGGCATGCCAGACCGCGACTACTACCTCAAAGACGACAGCTCCAATACCTCCATCCGCAAGGCATACCGCACCCACATAGCCCGCATGCTCATGCTGCAGGGCGTCGACAGCAGCCGGGCCTCAGCGGCTGCCACCAACATGCTGGCCTTGGAGACCCGCATGGCAAAGGCCAGCCGCCGCCTAGAAGACCTGCGCGACCCCTATGCCAACTACCAAAAGCATCCCCTGACAGGGCTTCCCAAGCTCGCTGCCAGCTTTGACTGGCCGGCATACCTCTCGGCCAATGGCATCAAGTCCATCGACTCTGCCATCGTAGGACAGCCAGAATACCTGTCATCCATGGAAGTACTCCTCACCTCCACGCCCATAGAGACATGGAAGGCATACCTGCGCTATCATCTGCTGCAAGACCTCTCTGACGCCCTTCCGGAAAGGATAGCAGTGGCGGCCTTCGACTTCAACCGCCTCTTTACTGGCGCAAGGGCCCGCAAGCCTCAGTGGAAGCGGGCCATCACTTCCACCGAGGTGGCAGTGGGAGAACTCCTGGGACAGCGTTATGTCAAAGAATATTTCAACGAGAACGTTAAAGCACGTTATGTTCAGCTGGTGGAAGACATCCGCCTGGCCCTTCAGGAGCGCTTGGCCGGGCTCACATGGATGAGCGACAGCACCCGGCAGCACGCCCTCGTCAAGCTCGCGTCGATGAAGAAAAAAGTTGGATACCCCGACCAGTGGAAAGACTTCTCGGGCATGCACATCGACACCGTGAGCTGGGTGCGGAATGTGATAGAAGCGAGCCGCTGGTGGCACAATTTTGAGGTCGGCAAGCTGGGAAAGCTCGTCGACCGGAGTGAATGGAGCATGTACCCTCAGACCTACAATGCCTACTACGACCCCTCTAATAACGAGATCGTTCTGCCCGCCGGCATCTTCACCGTGCCTGGCCTACGCGACGAAGAACTCGACGATGCCACCGTCTATGGATATGCTGGCGCCTCCACCATAGGCCATGAGATCATTCACGGCTTCGACGACGACGGACGAAAATTCGACGAGAAGGGGAACCTCCAAAACTGGTGGACAAAAGCAGATGAAGCAGCCTTTGTACGCCGTGCGCATGACATCATCCGACAGTTCGACGAGATAGAAGCCCTGCCTGGCCTCCACCTCAACGGCAAAGCAACCGCCGGAGAGAACATCGCCGATCTGGGGGGTGTCGTACTCGGACTACAATCCTATCGGAAGACCAAAGAGTTTCGCGAAAACCGCAGCATCCGCGGCTTCACCCCCGTACAACGATTTTTTCTGGGATATGCTCTGGGCTGGACAGAAAATACCCGCGAAGAATACCTGCGGAACCTCATACAGACTGACTTTCACGCGCCTCCTAAATACCGCGTCAACGGTCCCTTTGCCAACCTGCCAGCATTCCATGAAGCCTTCGACGTTCGGCCAGGAGACCCCATGTATCGCCCCGATAGCCTGATGGTTAGAATATGGTGAGGGGATGCCGACCAGGCACGCAGATCGCCGTTGGGTGTGCATTCAACCTCATCTGAGCAGGATCTCCACCATCGGTTGGCCCTTCGCCAGCTCATCGATGAACTTGTTCACGGAAAGGACATGGCAACGGTGAAAGTTGAGGGTAAGGCCCAGATACGTCGGATGACTTTTTCAGGCGTCTATCCGCTCTACTTGCAGAAGGCAGCTCGAACGGTAGGTTGGAACAAAAAATCTTAGCTTTTGTGCGCTGGTTCACGGGATATGACGATGTCGAGGGGCCATTCTTATCTTTTCCGGAGTGTCTTCAGGCGCAGGTTTCTGTACTCCACCCGCATGGAAGGGCCTGTATGTACCTGCAGGCAGAGTAGCCCTTCCATCTTTCGGTTTGAGGGGTCGTTGTCTGTCGCCTCGCTCATGAGTACACCGTTGATGTAATGCCTCATGTGGTTGCCCTGCACCACCAGCTGGAGTGTATTCCATTCGCCGCTCCGGATCTTCGCCTTCAGGGCTTCCCCGTCACCCATGGATCCTGTGACCCGGGGCTTGGCACCTGCCTCCAGGACGGCCTGCTGCCCCCGCATGGCCAGAAAGCCACGGCCCCGCTCCTCGTAGTTTTGTCCCGTGTAGGTGTTGGCGCCGTCGATGTCGAGCTGGTAACCTTTCACTGCGAAGGCTATCCCCGGAACCTCCACACTGCGGTAGTTGACGCCACTATTGCCGTGTTCGCTGATGCGGTATTCTGCCTCGAATGCAAAATCGGCCGGCCGGCCACCCCTCCAGATCAGAAAGGAGTTGGTGCGGATCTGTCGGGTCGGCGTCACCTCACCTACGAGGGTCCCACCTTCCACCCGCCATACGGCTGTGTCCCCCGACCATTCGCCAAAGCCCTTGCCATCGAAGAGGCGTTTAAATCCATGCTGGCGGCCGGGCCTGTCGTCCTGCGCCCTGAGGGCATCAGGGGTTGAAGCCAGCAGCATGATTAAACAGGGCACTGCCAGGCAGGTGGTTTTATATTTTTTTTTCATGTGTCGTATCCAATCGGATGCCTCTCAGGGTTTCTTGTACACCTCATGGGTTGGGTCTCCGCCTGACTGTAGATATGCCAATAGGTCTTTGAGTTCCTCGGCGTTCAGTCGGTCGACGAGGTTTGGCAGCATCGACGATATGGTCGAAATGCGCGTCCTTATGATCTCCTTTTTTGGCAACACACGCGTCACCTGAATGGCAAATGGGTTTTGTGCAATCACATATGCGTCTTCTTTTTCTCGGATAATCCTTCCCGTGAGTGATCCTCCCTTTCTCAGATAAAATACTGTAGAGCCATACTGGTCTGAGATCGTCCGGCTGGGCTCCAGGATGGCTGTAAGCATGTCGGCATAGGTGAAGCGGCCGCCTGTCTGCGTGAGGTCAGGGCCTGCGGCCCCGCCCGACCCGCGCATGATATGGCAGGAGCCGCAGAGGCTCGAGGCAAACATGGCTTTTCCGTTGTCGAAGTCGCGCCGTCCAATGCCACTTTTGAGTTCTTCCATGGCGGCCTTCACCGTCCAGTCTTTTCCTGGCCCTCTGGGCTGCCGCATGCCGGCCGCCAGTCCCATCGAGGCGTTTTGGCTGACGGACTCTCCGGAGAGCTTTCGGTAGGCTGACAGCTGCTCCTTTGGCACATGCGCCAGGGCGAGGGAGCGGATGCCTTCGATGAATCCTGCATAGCTATAGCCGCCCTTGTGGCGGAAAGCGCTGTCGAACCACCGCATATACGCTTGCTGCATCGCCGGCGTCCAGCCTTTGCCGGCCTGGCTCAGGACGGTGGCGTGCCAGGTCTTTTGTAGGGGTGGCACCTGAGCGAGCACCTGGGCGATGGCTATGCCATATCTCGGATTGCGATGGATGAGGTCTGCCGGGTCTGCGACGGTTTCTGCTTCCATCCCCTGGTCGCTGGCGGTACGCAGCAGCCGCATCGTCTTCTCTACGGCACCTGGAGCCTCGAGGTGTACAAGAATCTTGGAAAGCGTGCGGTCGGTGAGTCCCTCCCCGGAGGGGTATAGGGCATCGAGGGTGCGCACCAGTCGCAGGCGGGTGGATGGCAGCGGCTCTCCGAGGCGCAGCAGGCAAAGTTCGATGGCCCGTAGATAGTCTGTCCGCGTCTGCTGGTCGAGGTCTTTCAGGGCGATGCCGGCAAGGGCATGGAACAGGGTGTCACGGCCTGCCCGGTCGTCCATCCTGGCTGCTGCGATGCAGGCCTGCGATATCCGCATGGGGTCATGCTCGCCAGGGATACGTCCTTTCCATGCTTCCATGGGCTGGTGCTCGAGGGCCACACGTGCCGCGAAGCGGATGAAGCGGTCAGGGTGATTCAGGGCGGGCCAGGCGGTGGCGACAGCTTCGGGATGCGAACCTGCGTGAAAGCCCTCCAGCCTCCTGCGCAACAGCTGTGCTGCGTTGGGGGGAGGGGCTGGGGGAGGAGGGCCGAAACGCTCACGGTCGACATGATACACTCGGAAGAGGTGCGATTCTATCCGTCTGCCGCCTGTGAGGAAGTACAGGGAACCGTCGGGGCCTATGGCTCCATCCGTCAGTGGCAGCGGCGTGCCAGAAAGAAATTCCTCGGCGCGGGCCTTGTAATGGGCGCCCTCACGTTCCGGGAAGACGGCATAGAGGAGACCGAAGGTCCAATCGAAGGCGAAAATTGCCTTACGGTACCGCTCCGGGAACTGCGCGTCCCGACCGCTGAGTACGCCGGTCGGAGAGCCCTGCCCGATGTCTAGCAGCGGTGGCAGGTTGTCGGGATAGCTGGGCGCCCATTTGGCCGTGCCGTGCCTCCAGCCGAACTCGCTGCCGCTGGTGACATGGCAGATGCGGGTGGGCCGGTACCAGGGCGTACCCATGTCCCACTCCATGTCGGAGTCGAAGGTGAAGGGCTCCCCATCTTCATTAAAGGCCAGGTCGAAGGGATTGCGAAAGCCCGAACTGAAGAGTGTAAACTTTTTCCCTTCCGGGTCGAAGCGCACGATCCAGCCACCGTGAAGCTCAGAGTGGCTGTCGTGGCCGTGAGGGTCCATCACCTGCGGGAGGAGGTTGTCAGTCTTCCAGACGGGCAGGTTTGCATAAGAGGCCAAGGGGGGCATCTTGGTGAAATTACCCATCACCGCGTAGAGCGATTTCCCGTCAGGGCCAGGCACGATGCTGTGGGGCCCGTGCTCGCCGTGTCCTTGGAGTACCATGAGCGTGTCGATGCGGTCGAACTGGTCGTCGCCGTCTGTGTCACGGATCCGGTAGATGCCGCTGGGCCGGGTATTGACCTTGTCGTCTTTGTCGTTCACGACGAAGTAGAGACTTTGGAAAGCATAGGCCAGCCCATGGCAGTGACCCAGAAATCGGGAGGCCCTGGTCGTGTCACCTGGCAAGTGTAATTCGATGCGCTCCGAGCGAACCTTCTCCACCGTGGTGTCGGCCCCAATAGGTGGCAGCACCAGCCGGTAGAGGAAGCCGTGCTGGTCGGAGGCCAGCATGCGCCCCTTGTCGTCGAAAGTCAGGGAGACCCAGGAACCTTGGCCTGCCATCCGCGGACTGTGGAGTCGTTCCGCCCGGAATCCCTCAGGAAGCCGCAGCATGGCTACTACCGGATCCGGGTGCTGTCGATGGTCTGCAACCCATCCCAACGCCATCCATACAAATACCCCGGCACTGCGGAACCGCATCTTCATTTGCACAATATACCCCTTACGGCCAAATCAGAGAAATGTAAGGGATCGATAGCCAACTTCTGTCATCGTGACGCGCCTTGCAGACTTCATTTTTAAACATCCCCGCATCTGTGATGTCCATAAATACATCTGCTACAGCAGCACTACATGCTGTGCAGCCGCCCCAACGAAAGATTCACTGTCCGGCTAGGAAGAGCAGGCATCCCGGAGGACCTGGTCTGTATTCGTATAACCTAAATTCTGAAACCATGAAAACAAATATCAAAAGAGCGAGGACTGGCCTGTCCCTAGCATGCCTTACATTCTTTGTATGCCCTACTGGTGCGACCGAGCGATGCCCAACTCCGTTGATGGAAGTCATACCTGTCCACCGTATCGAGCAGAATCTTCCGTGCATAGAGATGATGCGAAGATGAGAGACTGCCCATCATATAGGACACACTTGCCGCCGCATCATAGAAATGGCAGTTGAGCTCATTCAGTAGACCAGTGACACCTGTCAAGAACTCCCAGTCACCTCTTGTGGGCCGGTGGTGTATGAAAAATCGCGCGAATTCCAAAAGCTACACCCTCCATATGGATAGAGGATGTCGTTTCGCTGAAAGGCCATCATGTGGAAATTGTCACCTACATGAAGGCTTGAGTTTAACCGTGTGAGCAAGGACTTTTCATCGTGTATGCTCAGCAGATATACTTCATGCGTACCATGCCGCAAGACATAGTTGCGTGGCCTGGCTTTCACCACCCCCGGCTTCCCCTTCCTTTGGCGAGCAGTCCGAACCATATCCAACCCGTCAGTAACAAACAGTGTGTGATACCGTATCAGCCAGCAGGATGCGTGCCATCTCTTGCTCTGGTGATGTCATAAAGGATGCTCCGGTCTAAGCTTCCGCTTGCTGTAGAGAGATAAAACCAACCATCCAGCAGCCGAACTGTCGGCCTGCAATTTTCATGTTGTAAAACTGAAGATAAGGGTGGAAAGAATACAGCAGGACAATAGATCATTGATGGTATTTTCAAATTCATCTTTGCCCTTGCATTCATGATATGACGCGCTAGATGCAGTTGATGGACGAGCTGATCTATTGTTGGATTACGTATTTGTCTTTAGCGGAGTATTGGGCTATTCGTGGAGGACATTTTGCTGCCTGGCCTTCTTATGTGAGGGCTATGATGATTCGAAGATGAAGAGAAAGTCTCCGAAATGCTTATCGAGCGGCAGATCTTTAATGAGTGCATGCTGATGCAGTGAAAACTGGCTGTAGCCCCATGATTTCAGAAGGGGCAGGATGAAGTCTTGCTGTGCTCCATATGTCTCGATTTGTATCATGGGTCGATGCTTCTTTATGATTTCTTGGAGTTCGGGAATCACGACGGTCTCATATCCTTCGATGTCGCATTTTATGTAGTCGATCCGCTGCTCACCGGCCAGCAAGGTGGAGCCTTTGGACATCTCTGCCGGAAAATGAAAAAAATCTCCGCCTTCCTGTCCTCCTCCCTCTATGCTGGCCAGTCCCGTACGCAGGTATCCGTGATCGTTCGGGACACTGAGGGTGATGGCCTTCTCTTCTTCGCCCAAGGCGTAGGGATGGGCAATGCAATGGGGGTATTTGTCTGCCACCCGCTTCATGGCTTTGAAAAAAGGAGGTACCGGCTCAAATGCAATGACCTTTCCGTTGGGGCCTGTTAGCTCTGCGAAGATCTGTGTGTAATATCCCATGTTGGCGCCGATGTCGACGACGGTGAAGCCGGGACGAATCAAATGCCTGACATAATAATGGAAGTCGTAGATGGGGTCCTTTGCTAAAAGTCCCATCCGATAGCTCAGGGGGAACAACGTGCCCAGCAGTTGCAGGTATCTATCCTGTCCCAGCAGTTTATATATCCATCGTTTAATGGTCTTCACCATGGCAATGATCGGTTTTTTCCGGCTAACCAGGCGAGTGCATGCTAAGCGGGTGGGGCAGGGGCGCAGGGGTGTAGGCTCCATGCCTGCCATGCCATCGAACGTGGGGCCACCCGTATGGGGCTTGGCGGTGGGAGTACTTGCCCTGGTGGCTCAGGATTCCAGGGACTCCAGGGCCGCTGACAGGGGTGTCTGACCGCTGAGGTAGCTTCCCAACAGGGCCAGCTGTCCCTCCAAGGGCGGTACCAGGGAGGTGAGGAGTTCTATGAAGAATGTTTCGCTGAGCATGCTGGTCTTATCTTTCGCCAGTACATATTTGTACACCAGCTCTTGGTCGGCATTTACGAGGAAGGCTCCCAGTGGCAGTTTCTCATTGATGCGATTCAGCAGTCGGAGGGTGGCGATGTCTTCGGCATCGATCCCTTCTTTGACCAGCGCATAGAACTGAAGTAGGCTGACCTCGCTGAAGGTCTCTGCCGGCAGGGGGATGAAGATGACATGTAAGTGCAGCTGCCCGGAGAGCTGGATGCTGAGGAGGTTGACGGGGTTATGGTCCGACTGAGGGGTTGCCAGGGATGGCAGCCCCATCTTGTCGAGGAACGATTTCATTTGTTCCAGTTCTGCCCATTCCTTTGCCTGTATGTATGCCTGGTTCATGGCTTACCTGCCTTTTTTCATGGCTTCGACAATCGTAGTTACTTGTTCCATCAAGGAGGCTGGGTTCTTATAGTTTGTACGGTAAACGATGTCGGGTGCTGCGCCAGTTGCTTCCAAAAGGCGCTCTGCAGATTTGGCTTTGGCGATGTCTGTGGATGTGATGGCGTCATCCTCTTTGTCCTTCAGGCCTGCGCCTGCCAGCAAAGTGTAGATTGTCTTGGCATGATTTACATATTCTGCATGCTTTACCGTTGACGAGCGGGTGGCGTCTGCTCCTAGCATGCCTTTGTCGCGTGCCATTCCTTGTATGGCCTTGCCACCTGCCATTGCAGCTGACGCGGCACCGGATACTCCTTTGAGTACGGCTGCGGTGATTCCTCCATCTGCTGGGAAGAAAGCTGCGATGTCCCCGGCGATGGAGACTAGGTCTTTGATTATCTCTCTGCCGGAGTAGACTTTACGCTTCTGGTTGATCTCTTGTATCTTACTGCCCAGCTCGTATTTCTCTACCGCATCGCAGAATTCAGCAAATGTGACCTTCGGAGGAATCGAGTAGAAGGCTTTTCTTTTGTTGAACTCCCCTTCTGGGTCTGTAGACTTCTTAATGTTATTGATGACCACTTTCGCGTCTGGCGTCAGGCGAAGGTATTCCTGTCGCTGACCCAGTTTACCTCGCTTCTCTGGCCGCATCAACATCTTGTTGGCTTCGGGTGGGCGTCCCAGCAACTTGGCCAGGTCTTGCCGATACGCATTGCTTACAGTTAGCATCTCTGCTTCTGCCGACTTGGCTTTCAGTCCATTATACGCATTGACCACGATGTTGGCCGCAGATATGGCGATGCCCAGGCCTGGGATCGCTGCTGCTAAGGCGGTTGGCACCGCCGCGTTGACGTTTTTAAGGACTTCCTGCGCAAACGTGAAGCCAGACTTCAGGGTGCTTAACAGTTCCCGTGCTGCTTCTGTACCCGCTATGATATTTTTTTCTTTCGATGCAGCGTATATTTTATTGGCCATCTTGACCGATGAGAACAGCATGCTGATTTCAGCGCCTACTGAGGAGACGATTCCCCCGACCGCCTCATCACTGATGGCGGAGCCAATGGCGGAAGTGGCCGCGCCAGTCACGGAACCTGCGGACAAGATGGTCTCTTCGGTGTTGGAGGGCTTTTTCGATATATCGGCCCAAAGGGGTGCATTTCCCAGGATGTCTTGCGCATGCTTTGCCATTTCTATCAATCCCCGGTTCTGCTGTATTTTTTCTTGTAGGCTGGGCTCCGGGGTAGGTTCTGAGGTGGTAGGCGCTTCTGTGGCAGGGGTTGCGGCCTCGGTCCCCACCGAAGGCTGGCTCGCATCTTCTTCTTTCTTCTTGCCAAAGAGCTTGTCAAAAATGCCCACCTTTTGTACAACGCCTTGGCTGCTGATGGCTTTTGTCTGTAGGGTCTTTTGAATGGCAGTTCCCAGTCGCAATGCCTTGGCGCCCATCACGTCAGCTTCCCGCTCCAGTGAGCCATCATCATTGACCGGGACCTTGCCTTTCATCTGGGTGGTTGCTTTTACCCTTCCCTGTTTCTGCTGCGCCACGTGCCAGGCTTCATGGGGCAGGTGCTTCTCCTGTTTGGGGGCTATATGAATGTCTGTCCCCTGTGCAAAGGCATGGGCCGAAAGCTGGGCTGGCTGGTCGCTGTTGTAGGTCACCTGTACGTCGTCCATCGACTGGCCGGAGAGCTGCTCTACCCCAGATTTCAGCTGACTGGGTAAGGCCGTTTTCGTCGCACTGCTGCCCGAGGGCTTGGCTTTCTTTTGTGTGACGGCATGGGTGAACTTCCCTTGCAGGAGGTCTTGAGGGGCGATTTTATTGCCTTTGGCATCGGCCTGCTCTTGCATCGATGCCAGTTGCTGGACGGCAGTCGATCCATTGGCTTTCTCGAGCAGTGCTTTCAGCTGAACGTTGTTGGACCCTTTGTTGGCAGAAGCGGATGCCGTGCGGATGTGCTGCGACTCTTCTCTTTGATTAACGGAGGCTGCGGCTTTCTTTGTGGATCGGTTGGGAACCCTTTGGGCCACCTTTTCCTTATTTTTATCTGCGAAAGAATGCATGGTGCAGAATTGTAGGGGTGTTCCTATGCCCTGTCCTCAAAACTATCATTTATTTCCAGTATCCAGCTATAAAATTACCCCCAACGCCGGAACGGGTGGCTTGCAATTGTTGCATTCATTGCCAACCAAAGATCGCCGACTTTATATATTGAATCTTTATGCATGCTGCGCATGCTTTTTTGCATGCGGAGGATTATCTGCGGGGATGGAAAACTTAAGCCTGGCAGGCGGTACGATATGCATCGAACTGCTCTTTTGTCTTGACATAGTGAAAGCTAACGTATTTCGGCATTTCGCTGTCTTCGATGCCAAACCGCTGTCGGGTGTCGTTTTTGAAGAGGGGGGAATGGGCAATGAGAGATGGGTTAAGGTTTAGGCCCAGTGTGACGTCGGCGAAACCAAGGGTGAAGTTCTTGAACCTTTTTTTGATTTTGAAGATGCGTTTCGGGAAGAGGTTTCCTGCGCCGCCGCTCAGAAAAGCCAGTTTCGGGTAGATCTTGAAGATCGGGTTGGTTGGGTCTCTTTCCCGGTCTATTTGCTGGCCATAGACGACGTTGGGGTTGTGCTTGGGATCCTGGATGAATTGAAAGAGGGCAGGCAGGTTGACGAACGTATCATCGTCGATGAAAAAGATATAGTCCCACGCGTCGAACAGATCAAGGTTGTTGGCGACGAAGTTCAGCGAGTTGACATGCTTGATCTCATTGCTGGTATATCTTTTGAAATGGGAGGTCTTTAGTACATGCTTCTGCAGATCGTTGTAGTCAGAATAGAAGACGAAGTCGATGCCCTGGTTCTTGTAATAGTCAAAGAGGTATTCCGTCCTTTGCCGCTGCTTTTCACAGGACATGATAAACAGGAATACCTTGTATTTTTTAAAAAATTGCAGCTGTTTGAATGCTGATCCTATGTCCAGGAATTTATCAAGGACAAAATGGGATAAACTATATCGCAGCAGGTCATAGAGCTTTTTTTCCCGGATGATCCGGTTGAATCGGGAAGAAATCAGCTTCTTGGGGTCTTTTTCCATATCTGTTGTTATGTGCATGCCGTTCGTCTGGCAACCCGTATGGAGGCTGCCTATGATCTCCCATGGGCCTGCCGCCCTGCGTTAGACCGAAAAATAGAAACATCCTTGAACAAATAAAAGGGGTTGCCGGAATCCATTCCTCTTTTCGTTTTTTTGTGCGGAGGGGTCTCCGGACGTTTAGAAGGGCTATATCCTGCGATTTGTGTAAGAAGATATCTAGGAATTACCCGCAGAAAGTACTTTTTTTATGGGCTGAAATGGATTTCAGCGGCTTCCTGCTGTATGGGCTGGTACAGACCATCTGTTTCCTGGTGCTGTTGGTTACTTTGGAGATCAACGAAGGGATCAGCGCTCTTTGGGCAGGCACTCACCAGTCTGTGGCTTGTGCGTATCACATGGCTGTAGGATGAATAAAAGGATTTGTAGATGAAAATGCTCAGCCACCTGCGGCGGTCGACCAACCAGGGGGTCTTCATTCCAGAGATCGATGGTCTCCGGTTCTTCGCTATCATGACGGTGGTATTGTTTCACCTGAATACTACCTATGGTCGTACGTTCCCGCCGGTGGGTCAGGGTTTGACGATGATGGATGTCTCCATCCCTGAACTTTCATGGTATTTTCGTAGATTCGATTTGGGTGTTAAGGTTTTTTTTGCCATCAGTGGCTTTATCCTGTCGCTGCCTTTTTTGAAGCACTATCTGCTCGGGCACAAGCGGGTCGATGTAGGAGATTATTTTCTCAGGCGTCTCAAGCGGTTAGAGCCTCCATTTCTGATCAGCCTTACTCTTTTATTCTTTCTTCGGATGATTTCTTCCATGCCTGACCTTGAGCAGCCTTGGCTCAGCCTGCTGGCGGGTATTTTTTATAGCCACGTTCTTGCCTTCGGCATTTCCAATCCGATCAATCCAGTGACCTGGAGTCTGGAGACGGAAGCTCAATTTTACATTATCGTCCCTTTACTATTCTGGGTGCTCTTTATGCAAACAAAGCGGTGGATGAGTTTGATGCTAATGCTGGTGCTCATGGTGGGGTCTATTTATTTCAGGCGGTTTGTCCATCTCAGTCAGTTAGCCCATCTGGCGCACAGCGTGCCCGTCTATCTCAGCAACTTCCTGATAGGAACGGCCTTTGCCTGGCTATTTCTCTCTTACCCTAGGTTTTTTTCTTCCAGGCATCTGGCTTTCGACCTCATGGGAATTTTTTCCTGGTGGCTGATGTTTCGTTTTTACAAGCCTCAATTCCATCCCGAATACAATGCGTACTTCAACCTTTCCATCTTCTTATTCTTCATTGCCGTATTCAAGGGTCATCTTTTCAATACTTTCTTCACTTGGCAGCCAGTGTATACCATAGGTGGTATGTGCTATTCGATCTACCTGCTTCATTATGCTTTTTTTATCGTTGTGATCCCCCTGACCGCTGAATGGACCCAGACGTTGCCTTACCATCTGGGACTCTTGCTGCAGAGCCTACTGCTCTTGCCTGTCATGCTGATTGGGGCCTCCATTTTTTACATGCTAATAGAAAAGCCTTGTATGGACAAGCACTGGCCTGACAAGGTACGGGCATGGCTGAATGCTCGGCTCTCCAAAAATAACCACCATGCGCATCCTGCTCACAGGGGCTAGCGGATTCCTGGGGCATTTTCTCTATCAGGAGCTCAGTCTGTCGCATGAAGTGGTGACAGTCGGTAGGGCCCCAGGGAATCATATTTGTACGGATCTTTCTTCTACTATCCCATCCCTGCCGGTTGTTGACATGGTTGTACATGCTGCGGGCAAGGCCCACGTGGTTCCGAAGACCGACAAGGAATCAAAGGCCTTCTTTGATGTCAACGTCCAAGGCACTCGGCATCTGCTGGAAGGGTTGGACAAGCACGCCGTACGGCCCAATACCCTGATCTATTTCAGCACAGTAGCTGTCTATGGCCTCGAGAGCGGTACAGATATTTCGGAGGACAGCCCGATCCTTGGGGGCTCATCCTACGCCGACTCCAAGATAGCGGCGGAGCAGCTCCTGAAGCAATGGGGTGCAGCCTGGGGTGTGCAGGTGCTGATGCTGCGCATACCGCTCATCGCAGGCAAGGGTGCCCCGGGCAACCTGGGGGCTATGGTCCAAGCCCTCCGCCGTGGCTATTATTTCCGCATCGGAGAGGGATCCGGTCGGAAATCGATGGTCAACGCTACGGATCTTGCCCGGTTTATACCATCCCTCCACGGCAAGGCTGGAACGTACAATCTTACCGACGGCCATCATCCCAGCCTAGCTGAGCTTGACAGTCTGCTGGCAGCGCAGCTCGGCAGAAATGTTCATTCCATCCCCAATAGCTTGGCTGACGGCCTCGCCTGGCTGGGCGATCGGCTCCCAGGGTTCCCCATCAATACCTACCGCCTCGAAAAGCTACGCCGGCATCTTACCTTCTCAGATGCAAAAGCCCGAAGAGAGCTGGGCTGGTCGCCTCAGCCTGTGTTGAGTACCATGTATGTATGATCGGCATCGCAGGGTTGAGGCTTGTAAACTATTATTTGCAGGGAAATTCTATCAAAAAGGGGTTACGCGCTGCGTGACCCCTTTTTGATCCAGTGACCCCGTCAGGATTCAAACCTGAAACCTTCTGATCCGTAGTCAGATGCTCTATTCAATTGAGCTACGGGGCCTACACTTGATGGAAAAGTAAAATTAGCGAAATATCCAGTTCGCTCCAAACCACCATCCCGCCTTAGTAGCTCCACCGTACAAAGGCTTCCATGGCGGCGTACTTGGGCAGCCCCAGCTGGTCATACAGTTCCGCCGTTCTGGCATTTCGGGCCTCCGCCCGCTCCCAGAACTCTCGGTCGTCGCTGCCTTGGAAGACGACGCCATCCTTCTGCGACTGATGGATGAAGATGCCATGCCGCTTCTGCGCCACCTGGTTTGGACTCATAGGGATGGCCATGTCGATCTCCCACAAGTCCCACTCTGCCCAGGCACCCCGGTAGAGCCATAGCCAGCAGTCGGCCACCGACGGGTCTCCTGCCTCCTTCAGCCGGCGCAGGGCTTCCATGATGAGGTCGAAGCAGACCTTATGGGTGCCGTGCGGATCGGCGAAGTCACCCGCCGCAAAAATCTGGTGCGGCCGGACCTTTCGGATTAGATCCATATGAATCTCTACATCCACTTCGCAAGGCGGGTACTTCTCAATCAGGCCCGTCTCGTAGAATGGCAGGTTCATGAAGTGTATCTGCTCGTCTGATAGTCCAACATAGCGACAGGTAGCCCTTGCCTCGGTGCGGCGAATCATGCCTTTGATAGATCGGATGTCGTCCGTGTCTTTCTGATGTGACTGCTTCGTCTTTAGAAACGAACTAGCATCTTTCCAGATGCGGTTGGCGCGGCTCTGGTCGATCCCGAAGTTGGTGTCGAACTCTACACCGAAGTCGATTTGCCGCATGACGAACTCGTCGCTCACAGCGATATTGCCGGACGTCTGGTAGCCCACATGCACTTCATGCCCCTGCTCGTGCAGACGGATGAAAGTACCTCCCATCGAGATGATGTCATCATCCGGATGTGGGGAGAAGAGGATGACACGCTTGCGCTCCGGCAAACGTCGCTCCGGATGCCGCGGCAGCTCCTCCTGGTATTTGCCACCTGGCCAGCCCGTGATGGTGTCGCGCACACCGTTGAAGACGCGGATGTTGATGTCGTATGAATGGCCAAGCATCACCAGCAGGTCGCTCAGGCCGTTGTTGTTGTAATCTTCATTGGTGAGCATCAGCACCGACTTACCCAGGGAGAGCGCCATGTTGCAGACAGCCTTGCGGATCGTCTTCTCATCCCATTCGATCACGCCTGTCAGCCAGGGCTGCTTGATGCGGGTGAGCTCCTGTGACGCGCCTGCGTCGAGTACGAAGGTGCAGTCGCCATGTTCTTGCAAGAACGAAGCGGGCACCTGATCCGTCACATTCCCCTCCAGTACTTTTCGGATGATCGTCGACTTATGGTTTCCCCATGCCATCAACACGATCTTGCGCGCGCTGAGGATGCTCCGGATCCCCATGGTGATGGCCAGGCGGGGCACTTTGCTGATGTTTGGGAATTCATATTCATTGGCCAGGCGTGTCGAGTTGTCGAGCGCCACCAGCCGGGTGGTTGAGTATCGGCTGGAGCCGGGCTCGTTAAAGCCGATGTGTCCGTTGAGGCCGATGCCGAGAATTTGGAGGTCTATGCCACCGGCCTCTTCGATCATCCGATCGTATGTGGCGCCGTATTCCCGGATATCCTCCTTCTGGATGGTACCGTCCGGGATATGCACATTTGCCAGGTCGATGTCGATGTGGTCGAAGAGGTTGACCTTCATGAAGCGATGGTAGCTCTGCAGGGCTTCCGGCTCCATCGGATAGTATTCGTCGAGGTTAAAGGTGATGACGTTGCGGAAGCTTAGCCCTTCATATTGGTGCAACCGGACGAGCTCGGCATATAGTGATTTCGGGCTCGAGCCGGTGGCCATCCCCAGCACACAATGCTGCCCCGATGCCGCCTTCTCGCGGATCAGCGCGGCCACTACTTGCGCCACTGAAGCGGAGGCCTGCTTGTCGTTGTCGAAGATCTGGACAGGGATCTTCTCGAATGAATCCACCATGTTCATATTACAAGGATTGCGTGTCAGTTGCACGAAAATAACGCATAAATGACCCATCGCCAACGGGTGGCGCCTTCTCCTTCAGCCTTTCCAATGTATCTGAAATGATGGCTAGGGATCGATCTGGAGCTCGAAGATGGCTGGCCATAGCTTGCCCGTCACCAGCAGACGCCCCCTCGCGGCATCCCAGGCCATGCCATTCAAGACGGCACCGTTCACCTCTCCCGTAGATCCGGGTTGGGAGAGGTAGGAGAGGTTGGACGGCGTGTTGCGCTTCAGCAAGTCTGTCAGGTCCAAGCGACCTGTCACCTGACCCGTTGCCGGGTCGATGCGCACGATATGGTCGTACTGCCATCGGTTGGCATAGATGCTGCCATCGATCCATTCCAGCTCGTTGAGGTTATTGACGGGCCCTGCATAGTCGTACACGCTGAGGACGCGCTGCAGCTTCAGGTCGGAGGGGTTTACGACGTACAACTTATCGCTCCCGTCGCTGATGTACAGCCGGCTGCTGTCGTGCGTGAGGCCCCATCCCTCGGCCGACCAGGGCATCTTTCGGATGAAGGAGAGGTCCTTGGCACGATAGAGCAGCACCTCGTGGTTCTGCCAGGTCAGCTGATAGAGGGTGTCGCGGAAGATGGTGAGTCCCTCGGCGAAGAGTGCAGGCGCCAGGTCTTTGCGCTGCCGTGCGCGGCCGGTGGCCAGGTCGTTGATGCGCAGGCTCGACCGGCCGGAGAGCCCGGTACTTTCATATAGCTGTCCCTGGTATAGTTCCAGCCCCTGGGTGAAGGCGGCGGTGTCGTGGGGGTAGGCGTTGACGACGGAATAGGAAATTGGAGGCGTGCCAAGCGAGGACGTCTGTGCGTCGCCTTCAGACGCAGGGCTGCCACCACCGCCACAGGCTGTGAGGAAGGCCAGCCAAGGAATCCATCGGAAGATATGCATCTGCATATCTCAAAATTAGGTTTTTCAGGGCTGGCGTCCAGGCATTGCAGTTCTGATGCGGAAGGCATATTTTGTAACCTCTAACGACTCCCCAATCTCCCTGAAGACCCCATCCAACTTCTTGTTGAAAGACCTCAGTCTTACCCAAAACGTACAGAATGAGGTTGTTTCTCGGGCTTGTCCTATGCGGGATAGTCTGGATGTCAGCATCCGCCCAGGAGCGCTGTGCATCCGCATCGATCGGAGCGGTTAGCACATCTGCCCAGACGGCATCTGACCCGTCCACCCTGCCACCTGTCATCACCATCCCCGTAGTGGTACATATCCTCTGGCGCATGCCAGAAGAGAACATATCTGATAACCAGATTCTCTCGCAACTCGAATCCATCAACGCCGACTTCGACCGCCGCAACGCAGACTTCACCCAGGTGCCCTCCGTTTTCGCCGCACGGTCTGCTGCCACCGGCATCCGCTTTGTCCTGGCCACCACCGACCCCGAAGGCAGGCCCACCACCGGCATCCTGCGCAAGCAGACCTCGGCACTGCTATGGATCAACGACGACCGCATCAAGAGCAGTCAGACAGGAGGAAGTGACCCCTGGGATCCTCAATCCTACCTGAATATCTGGGTGGGGAACCTCTCCTCCAGCCTGCTGGGATTTTCCAGCTTCCCGGGTGCCCCTGCCGCGAAAGATGGCATCGTCATACGCTATAACGTCTTCGGCAGCCGCGGCCGGCTCTCTCCTCCCTGGAACCTCGGACGCACGCTTACCCATGAGGCCGGCCACTGGCTGGGGCTCCGTCACCTCTGGGGCGATACACCCTGCGGCGACGATGGCATCGACGACACCCCCCGCCAGAAGGCTGGCAACCGCGGCATCCCAGCCTTCCCCCTGCTCCGCAGCGAATGCGCCAACGGGCCCGACGGAGACATGTTCATGAATTTTATGGACCTATCCGACGACGCGGCCCTGCTGATGTTCACCCGCGGACAGGCAGCCCTTATGCGCCAGCAGTTCTATGGCCTGAGAAAGGGCATACTCGGCTCCAAAGGCGCCGGCGAACCCTGGAACCTGACGGCTGCCCAGGCTGCCCGCCCACGCTTCTATCCCAACCCCGCCTGCGGATATATCCAGATAGAAGGGATCCCTTCGGATACCCAGGTGCAGATATTCAATAGCGAGGGACAATTCATCTTGCAGCATAAGATGGGCGCAGGAAGGATGGACCTGCCCCACCTGCCGCCCGGCATCTACCGGCTCAGGCTGGGGAGGGAGGAGCAAACCATGATTGTGCAACGTTGACAGGCAGATTCAGATGTCTATCGCCTCGCCGTAAGCCGCTGCCACCGCCTCTTTCAATGCCTCACTCAGCGTCGGGTGAGGGTGGATGGCATTAAGGAGCTCGTGGTGAGTGGTCTCCAGCTTGCGGGCCGTGACGGCCTCTGCAATCATCTCGGTGACGCCGGCCCCGATCATATGCGCACCGAGGAACTCCCCATATTTCGCGTCGAAGACGACCTTCACAAAGCCTTCGGTACTGCCTGCCGCACTGGCCTTGCCACTGGCCATGAAGGGGAACTTGCCCACCTTCACCTCATAGCCCGCCTCACGGGCTGCCTTTTCCGTATAGCCGACGGAGGCTACCTCTGGACTGCAATACGTGCAGCCGGGTACGTTGTTATAGTCAATCGCCTCAGGCTGGTGCGAGAGCTTTTTTTCCATATAGGCGATGTGCTCGGCCGCGGTGATGCCTTCCTTGCTGGCGACGTGCGCCAGGGCCTGCCCGGGGGAGCAGTCGCCAATGGCATAGATGCCCGCGATGTTCGACTGCTGGTAGCGGTCGACCTGCACGCGGCCCTTCTCCACCTTCACGCCCGTCTCTTCCAGCCCTATGTTTTCGATGTTGGAGGCGATGCCTACTGCACAGAGCAATACGTCGGCTTCTAAGATCGTCTCGCCCGTGGCAGCCTTCACCGTCGCCTTCACCCTACTGCCGGAAGTATCCACCGCGGTTACTTCACTGGAGGTCAGGATGGTGACGCCTTTCTTCCGGAACAGCTTTTCCAGTTCCTTGCTGACATCTTCGTCCTCCACTGGCACGATGCGGGGCATGAACTCCACGATGGTCACCTTCGTGCCCATGGTATTGTAGAAGTCGGCGAACTCGATGCCGATGGCGCCGCTGCCGACGACGATCATGCTCTTCGGCTGCTGCGGTAGTACCATCGCCTCGCGATACCCGATGATCTTTTTACCATCAATGGGTATGCTCGGCAGCTGGCGGCTCCGGGCTCCTGTGGCGATGATGATGTATTTGCCTTCGACCGTCTGCGACTTCCCATCGGCTGCGGTGACTAGCACTTTTCCCTTGCCGACGACCTTGCCAAAGCCCATCACCACATCGATTTTATTCTTCTTCATGAGAAACTGGACGCCCTTGCTCATCTTGTCGGCCACGCCGCGGCTCCGTCGGACGACTGCGCTGAAGTCGTGCTGTAGGCCTGTAGCCTGGATGCCATAGTCGGCGCTGTGCTTCATGTACTCATATACCTGGGCGCTCTTCAGCAGGGCCTTGGTCGGAATGCAGCCCCAGTTGAGGCAGACGCCTCCGAGGCTTTCTTTCTCAATGATAGCCACTTTCAGGCCTAGTTGCGAAGCGCGTATGGCGGCGGGGTAGCCTCCCGGGCCGCTTCCAAGGACGATGACGTCGTATGCCATAAATCGGATTGGGTTGGATTCGGGCGCAAAAATAGCGGAAAAACACCTTTTAATCGCTCCGCCACTGCCCTCACCGGTATCCCACAGCGTTATCCTGTCAGCCCGCTGACGATCTGCTCCAACTGCTCGGCGCTCATTGCACCGCTCTGGCGCCATAGCAGCTCCCCCTTGCGGAAAAGGATCAGGGTCGGCACGCCCAGCACACCATAATGCGAGGCAGCATCCGGGTTCTTGTCGACATCGACTTTGATGACCCGCATGCGGTCGCCCATCCTCTCGGCCAGCTTTTTCAACTCCGGAGCCAACTGCTGACAGGGGCCGCACCAGCTGGCATAAAAATCGACCAACACCGGCTTCTCTCCCTGTAAGACCTCCTGAAACTTATTCATGGGTGGTATGTTTGCAAGGCTACACCGCCAGAGCGGCCGACGTCCATCCGGTAAAGGTAAAGGCCACCACCTATCTTCAAAGGTGGCAATAGAGACCCGGCGATAAGATTTCAAGGGCTGGCAGCGAAAATCCCCGATTCTTTTTGCCAGACCGATTTTTTTTCACAACTTTGCACTCCCAAAAAGTATTAGATTATGTCCAGAATATGTCAGGTCACAGGAAAAAAGCCGGTCACGGGCCATAAGGTCTCGCATTCGAATATCAAGTCGAAGCGCCGCTTTCTTCCCAACCTTCAAACCAAGCGCTTCTTCCTTGCTGAAGAAGACAAATGGGTCACGCTAAAATTGTCAGTGGATGCCATCCGGACCATCAATAAGAACGGCCTCTACCCAGTAGTGAAAGAGCTGCGGGCAGCCGGAATGCATATTTGATATTACACCCTCAATAAACCATTACACATGGCAGCTAAGAAAGGGGCCCGGGTGCAAGTGATTCTGGAGTGCACGGAGCACAAGAATAGCGGCTTGGCAGGCACCAGTCGCTATATCACGACCAAGAACAAGAAGAACACTCCTGAGCGGCTCGAACTCAAGAAGTACAATCCCATGCTGAAAAAAGTCACTCTCCACAAGGAAATAAAGTAAGCCATGGCCAAGCAAGCTAAGACAGCCATCAAAACAAAAGACCAGAAGGCGGCCGCCGAGGCCAAGAATTGGACTAAGGTGATCAAAGCCGTTCGCAGTCCCAAGACGGGCGCCTACACCTTCAAAGAGACCATTATCCACAAGGATAAAATCAAGGAATTCCTGGCCCAGTAACTGTACTTACGATGTCCAGGCTTGACAGAGCTGTTCCACCCATCGATGGAACAGCTTTTTCATTTTCATGACGATGGAGACGCCATCCCCCTACATCTCCCAGATAACCCCTTCTGAGGTGGGTCTGCTCACGGCCCTGGCCCGCACCACCTTTGAGGAAACCTATGGTGGTCGCACAAACCCCCTCGACCTGCAGTGCTATCTCGATGCGCACCTCACGCTCGACCGCTTCCGGGCAGAGCTTGCAGCGCCCGAATCCACCTTCCACCTTGCCTACATTGGTGCCGAACCCGCCGGGTATCTGAAGCTTCGGCGTGACCGGCTGCCTAAGGGCCTGCCATCCGGATGGCCATGCCTGCAGGTAGAACGCATCTATGTGCTCCGGCGCTTTCAGGGAGCCGGCCTCGGCAGCACCCTCCTCTCCCTTGCCATCGAAGAAGCCCGGGCTGCCGGCCATAAGACCGTCTGGCTGCAAGTATGGCAGCAGAACCCGGAGGCCATCGGCTTCTACCGCTCCAGAGGCTTTGAAATATTTGAGACGGCCCATTTCGTCCTCGGTGATCAGACGACCGAAGACTACCTCATGCGATTCGACATCCAAGACTGAACTTTACCAGATGGGAATTTTCGACAGGATCTTTGGAAGGAAGGAGCGCGACAGCCTCGTCGCCGGGATGGGCAAGACGCGGGAAGGCTTCCTGAGCCGGCTCGCACGTGCTGTCACAGGCCGCACTGCCATCGATGAGGCGATGATGGAGGAGATAGAGGAGGCCCTCATCAGCGCCGATGCCGGCATCGACACGACGGTTCGCATCATAGAAGGCATCCAAGCCCGGCTGCGCCGCGAGAAGGATGCTAAGCCCTCCGACCTGCAGCGACTGCTGCGGGAGGAGACAGCCGCCCTCCTATCAGACAGCTCCGGCAGTGCCGCCGACGCCTATGCTCTGGCGGCAACCGGCGGAAAGCCCTTCGTCATTCTCGTCGTGGGCGTCAACGGCGTCGGAAAGACGACCACCATCGGGAAGCTTGCCCATAACTTCCAGGCTGCTGGCAAGTCGGTGCTGCTGGGTGCGGCCGACACCTTCCGGGCGGCCGCCGTCGACCAGCTCACCATCTGGAGCGAACGGACGGGCGTACCCATCGTCAAGAAGGAGATGGGCAGCGACCCCGCCTCCGTAGCCTTCGACACCGTCCAAAGCGCGCTGGCACGCGGCAGCGACATCGTACTCATCGATACTGCCGGCCGCCTGCATAACAAGGCCCACCTCATGGATGAACTCTCCAAGATCCGCCGCGTCATCCAGAAGGTCATCCCCGAGGCCCCGCAGGAAGTACTGCTGGTCCTCGACGGCTCCACCGGTCAGAACGCCATCGAGCAGGCCCGGCATTTCACCGCCGCCACACAGGTAACAGGGCTGGCCATCACCAAACTCGATGGCACCGCCAAAGGCGGCGTCGTCCTGGCCATCGCTAGCCAGTTTCATATTCCCGTCCGCTTCATAGGGGTAGGGGAGAAGATGGAAGACCTGCTGCCCTTTGACAGAGAGGCCTTTGTCGACAGCCTCTTCCAAGCCAGCGAGACACCGGGAAATCCCGCACGATGATCCTCACCGTCATCCTCAACCCCGCCCCGGTCGTACCCTATAAAAGCACCGTCGGGGCCGGTGACAGCATGATAGCCGGCCTGGTCGCTGCAAGAGGGCCGCTCCCGCTCCGAAGCTCTCCGGATGGGCGTAGCCTGCGGCACTGCTGCCACGATGAACCCCGGCACCTAGCTGTTCCAGCCAGACGAAGCCCTCCGGCTCTTTGCGTGGATCTCCTGAAAAAATAGTTGAGCGATCCATCCCCAGGGCATAATTTAGACGACACTTACAAACTTCCAACAAATGGAAACCGGACTCCTCCACCTGCACAACCTGCTGCGCTGGGTCATTCTCCTTCTGCTCGTGCTCAGCACCTTTAACAGCTATACCGGTTGGAAAAAGGGCCGAACCTTCTCCGCCGGCGACCGGAAGATCTGGTTGTTCACCATGATCGCCTCGCACCTCACTCTACTGCTGGGCCTGTACCAATGGCTGGCGGGCCGCTATGGACTGCTGTCTCATGAGCGGCCTGAAGGCGTGTCGATGATGAAGAATCCTTTCTATCGATACTACCAGTTGGAACACCCCGTCAACATGATCATCGCCATCCTGCTGGTCACCCTGGCCTATGGCATGGCAAAAAAGCCACTGGCGGATGCAGTGAAATACAAAAAGGCATTCTGGTTGTTCCTCATCGCCCTGGTGCTGATCCTAATCCGTATGCCCTGGCCATTCCTGCCCGAAGTCGGCCGCCCGCTCTTACCCGGCATGTGAGGCTTTACGATGTTCCTTACAAGGGGATGTCCGTCCTGTACAAAGATCTTTATCGCGAAATAAATTAAACATCCTGCTCATGAGATGGCTGGTCATCTTCCTGCTCCTCGCCGCTGTCACTGACGGCAACGCTCAACCGAAGAAATCATCATCGCCGCCTGTACCGCCTAAGCCAGACCTCGACAATGCCTTCAAGCCGCTCAAATGGCGTTCCATAGGCCCCTTCCGCGGTGGCCGCGCCAATGCTGCCACCGGTGTGCCGGGGGATATCCTCACCTACTACATGGGTACTACAGGCGGTGGGCTGTGGAAGACTGACGACATGGGCATCACTTGGAAGAACATCTCAGATGGATACTTCCGGACCGGCTCTGTCGGCGCCATCGCGGTTGCCGGCACCGACGCCAACGTCGTCTATGTCGGCATGGGCGAACATGCCATCCGTGGCGTCATGACACATCATGGCGATGGCGTCTACAAGTCAACCGACGCGGGCAAGACATGGACGAACCTCGGCCTAGAGAAGACGCAGCATATCTCCCGTATCGTCGTCCATCCACGGGATGAGAACACCCTGTTCGTCGCCGCACAGGGCGCCCTCTACGGTCGTTCCGAAGAGCGCGGCATCTTTAAGAGTACTGACGGAGGCAAGTCTTGGAAGAAGATTCTCTACGTCGATGACCGCACCGGCTGTGCCGAACTGTCGATGGACTTGACCAACCCCCGCGTGCTTTACGCCGTCATGTGGGAGCATGGCCGCGAGCCCTGGCGCATCACCTCCGGCGGCCCCGGCAGCGGCCTCTACAAGTCGGTCGACGGTGGCGAGACCTGGACGCGCCTCACTCGCGGCCTGCCGAAAGAGATGGGTAAGATGGCCGTCTCCGTCTGCCGATCCAACCCCGAAAAAGTATACGCCCTCATCGAAAGCGACTCTGAGCAAGAGAAAGGCGGGCTTTTTGTCTCCACCGACGCTGGCGACAGCTGGTCGCGGATCAGTAGTGACCACCGCCTCATCCAGCGCGCCTGGTACTACATAGAGGTCTTCGCAGACCCAGTCGACGAGAACACCGTCTACGTCCTAAGCGCTCCCGCCCTGCGGTCCAAAGACGGCGGCCGTAGCTGGGAGCGGCTCGACACAGAGCACGGCGACCACCACGACCTATGGATCAACCCCGCCAATCCGAAAAACATGATCCTCTCCGATGACGGCGGCTCGGTGATCACCTTCAACAGTGGCCGCTCCTGGAGCACACAGTCCAATATGCCCACCGCCCAGATCTATCGCATCAACGTCGACAACGGATTTCCCTACCGCATTTATGGCGGCCAGCAAGACAACAGTTCCCTCTCCATCGCCCACCGCGAGTTCGGCGGCTATGGCATCGGAACCACTAGCTGGGCGGCATCCGCTGGCGGCGAGAGCGCCTTCCTGGCTTTCAACCCTGACTCGCCCCATCTCGTCATGGGCGGCAGCTACCAGGGCACCATCGAAATCCTCGACACCCGTGCCAACGCTTCCACCAACATCATGGCCGCCCCCATCCAGTACCTGGGCCGCGACGCTAAAGACTGCCGCTACCGCTTCAACTGGAACGCTCCCATCATATGGTCGAAGCATGAGCCGGGCACCTTCTACCACGGCGCACAGCGGCTACTCCGCACACGAGACATGGGCCGCACCTGGACCGAGGCATCGCCTGACCTCACCCGCGACGACACAACCAAACAGGGACGCCCTGGCGTGCCCTATACCAACGAGGCGGTCGGCGCAGAAAACTACGGCACCCTCAGCTACGTATTGGAGTCGCCACATGAGAAAGGCGTCCTCTGGACGGGCAGCGACGATGGGCTTGTGCACCTCACACGCGATGGTGGCGCCACCTGGCAAAATGTCACCCCCGCCGGACTGCCGGAATGCCTCATCAACGCCATCGAAGCCTCGCCGCACGACAAGGCCACCGCCTACATCGCCACCACCCGGTATAAATTCAATGACCATCGGCCCGGCCTTTATCGCACCACCGACTACGGTAAGTCTTGGACACGTATCGACAACGGCATCCCCGCAGGGGCCTTCACCCGCGTAGTCCGTGAAGACCAGGTTCGCAAAGGACTCCTCTTCGCCGGCACCGAGCTGGGACTCTTCATCTCCTGGAACGGAGGGGCCGAATGGTCGCGTTTCCAGCTCAACCTCCCCGTGACCCCCATCACCGACCTCCGCGTACACCAGGGCGACCTCATCGCCGCCACCTCCGGCCGTTCTTTCTGGATCCTCGACGACCTCAGCTTGCTGCGGCAGTACCATCCAACAGCCGACTCCATCGCCCTCTACCAGCCCGAAGACGCCTACCTGGCCACTGGCGGCAGCCCCCTCAACGGCAATGACCCCGGCTTCAGCGGCGCCTCGGCATATAGCGGCGTGAACCCCGCCAACGGCGTCGTCATTTACTATCAGCTTCCGACACTCAACGACACCACCCATCTCACCCTTGACATCCGCGATGCGCAGGGCCACCTCTTGTGCCGCTTCCATTCCAGACCCGACAGCCTATACCAGCGCTACGACGGCGCCCCGGCGCGAGACCCGCAGCTCTCACGCCAGGCAGGCCTCAACCGCTTCGTCTGGAACATGCGCCATCGCACCCTCCCCGGCATCCCCAACGTATACATCGAGAGCAGCTTCAACGGCCACAAGGCCCGGCCCGGCAGCTACACCTTTACGCTGCGGACTGCCGATGGGCGCAGCCTTTCCACCGAGGCACAGATCCTACGCAATCCCCTCTATCCCGTCAGCGATGCCGACTACGCCCGCTACGATGAGGTGATGAGCCAGTTGGAGCAGCAGGTCACCGACATGCACCAGCTCGTCAACACCCTCCACTCCAAACAGTCGCGGCTGGCCGAACTCGTCAAGTCGCTGCGTGCCGAACCCTCCAAAGCAGCCATCCTCCAGATGGCCGACCAACTCCTCCGGGATCTGAAAGCCTGGGACGAAGAGATGGTGCAGCGCAAGTCGAAGGCCTACGATGACGTAGAAAACTTCCCCAACCGCTTTACCGCGAACTACATGTTCCTCCTCAACCAGACGGAGAGCGACATCCCCCGCATCAACCAGCCCTCGTTGGACCTGAAAAAAGAATATGATGCGCAGTGGCAACTGCTGAAAAAGCAGGGAGAAACCTTGCTCCAGGAGCGCATTCCGGCCCTCGAGAAGGCGATGTGGCAGGCCGGCGTGGGAGGGCTCTGGTGAGGGAAGGTTGCAAGCCAGCTAATGTGTTAGGCGTCCCAGGTGCCACAGCTTTCAACGTACTGGCTGATAGTTCCCCTGCCAGGCAAGTTTCTTATCCGGTTGATACATACAGATGAAGATCCTGTCCGGGTATTGTATCAGTCTTTGACAAACTCCCACGAGGTCCGATAGTGGCCTTGCGCCTCTACATGGCTGAGAAAGGCGGCATAGAACGCGTCAGCCCCCACCGTGGCACTGTCGCCGACAACGAAGAGTGCATCTTTCGCCCTGGTCAGTGCCACGTTCATCCGCCGGTAGTCTTTCAGGAAGCCGATCTCTCCTTCGATGTTGCTGCGGACCAGCGACACAACCACATGCCGCATCTCCTGCCCCTGGAAACTGTCAATCGTGCTGCAGCGCATGCCCTCCGGAAGCATGGGCCCCAAGGCCTCTGCCTGCGCGGAGTACGGCGTGACCACCACCGTCTCAAAAGGCAATAGTCCCTCCGCGTTGATTAGCTGCAAGACCAGCCCTGCCTCACCCTCGTTCCAAAGGCTGTTGCCTTCTGGCCCACGCTGCTCTTCGAAGCCGGCGCCGGCCGTGTCGATGAAGGTAATGTGCACGCCCGTATCCTGTAGCTGCTCCGATGTTTTCAATTTCCCGCCGTAGAATTGCTGGCTGCTGAATGCGGCGATTGAAGGCTTCATACGGTATTGCGTATCCAGTAACGTGCATGAATAACCGTTTTCGATGGCTGACTCCAGGATCGATCGTGCAAGGCCGAGTGCTGCTGCCTTTTTGCTCAGCACGGTGGGCGGCAGTTGCAGGGGGTCACCTGCCAGTATGGCTCGGCCTGCCAATGGCAGCGCGCACCAGGCGAAAGGCGATGTACACTGACCCGCTTCGTCTATGACGAGGGTGTCGAAGACATAACGGTCGGCCCGTGCATCCAGCAGCCCAACGGGGGTGCCGGCCACCACCTGTGCTTCTTGGAAGAGCCGTTCTTCCTGGTAGTCTTGCAGGCGACGGATCTCTTCCCGGATGGTGCGGACCTCTTTGAAGAGCAGGTCGCGCTGCTCCCGCTCTGCCTTTCCGAAGCTGCGCTTGTATTTCATGGCCATCCGTCGGAACTGTTCCGCCCGGATGCGCAGGTCCTTCAGCTCCTTTTGCTCCCTTCCCCCGGCCTGCCGGCCTTCGGGCGTATGGGGGAAGACGGCAGGGTCTATCCTTCCCGTGTTGCCGACGCGCAACAGCCGCAGTCCGCGCTCCAGGAGGCCTCTGGCGAGGTGGTCGACTGCCGCATTGCTGGGGGCGGTGACGATTAATTTTTGTCCTGCGGCCGCCAGCTGCCGGATGCCTTCTATCAGCGTGGTGGTCTTGCCGGTGCCCGGGGGGCCGTGGATGACCACCAGTTCCTGATCGGAGCAGATGGCGTGTACGGCCATCTGTTGGCTGGCATTGAGGGTGGGGTTGAGGAAGGTGTGTGCTGTTGGCAAGCTGTCGGCAACCGCTGCCTGCAAAGCTTCCAGGCCATGGATCCGGTCGAAGAGGCGGGCGAGCCGGCGGTCTGCGGGGATGCGTTGCAGCGCTGCCTTGAGCAGTCCGGTGGTACGGGTGTCGGGCATGGCGCGGAGCTGGAGGCCGCCCTCTTCCAGCCATTCCGGGAAGTCGGGTGTGAAGAGGCGGAGCAGTCCTTGCCGGCCGTCGAATTCGACCAGCTGTCCTTTCACCGGCGCCTCGCCAGCGCAAAAGCATTCGACAGGCATGCTGTCTCGGAACAGGGAGGCGTCGGCCGGAAAGGGGAGGCGGAAGGAGACTTCCGGATAATCGAGGTAGCCCATGCCTCGGCGCGTGATGCGCAGCCCTTTGAGGAGATAGCCTGGCTCGGAGGCATAGCGCACGCGTTGTTCTGCATCCTCGAGGTCGAGGCAGTCGAGGAGGTTGCGGAGGATGTTTTCTGCCGTCGTTGCCAAGGCGCAGGTTAGTCGGTCAGCGCCTGGTAGACGATGTTCTTCAGCCTTGCCTGTATCTCTCCGTTGCGCAGGGGCCAGATGTTCCGCAGGAAGACGCAGGCGAGATCCGATTTTGGATCGATCCAAAAATGCGTGGCGAACATCCCTCCCCAGTCGAAGCTGCCTTCCTGGGCGATTGTCTGCGCCTCGCTTCGTTCCGTATAGATGCCAAAGCCGAGGCCGAAGCGGTTGGGGTCGTTGGGATTCCCCATGGTAAGCGTGCCTATCTGGTTGCGTGTCATCATCCGGATGGTATGAGGGGAGAGGAGGCGGACACCGTTGTAGACACCTCCCTGCAGGAATAGCTGGCAGAAGGCGGCATAGTCAGCGGCGGTGGAGCTGAGGCCGGCGCCTCCGGAGAAGAACTTTCCTCCGGGTGTCTTGGGGAAGTCACGGGAGAAGTCGCCGTTGAGTTGGATCATAGAGTCTTGCAGCCTCAGCCGCAGGTTCTCTTCTTGTCGGTACAGGGGCACCAGGCGGGAAAATTTTTCAGGCGGTAGGAAAAAATGCGTGTCTTTCATGCCGAGGGGATGGAAGAGGCGCTCCTGCAAGAAGCGGTCCAGTGGCTGTCCGCTCCATATTTCTACGAGGTATCCTAGTACATCGACATTCATGCCATAGAGCCATTTCTCACCCGGCTGATGGAAGAGCGGTAGCTTGGCAAGCTTGGGGACGATGTCGGAGAGTCTGGAGCCGGGGGTGCCGATGCCTCCGTTGATGCCATGCTTATAATATATGGCTCGCGCCTCGGCCGATCCGATCTGGGCATATCCAATGCCGGACGTGTGGTTCAGCAGCTGCCGCACGGTGATTTCTGAGCGAGCGGGCATGTCTATCCAGGTAGTGTCCGTCTCCTTGAAGCGGCTCAGGATGGTGGGGTTGGCGAATTCGGGGATGTATTTGGAGATCGGGTCGTCCAGCCCGAACTTCCCTTCTTCCAGTAGCATCATCACGGCGGTGCTAACAATCGGCTTCGTCATGGAGGCGATGCGGAAGATGGCATTCTTCTGCATGGGTGTGCCTTTGGTCATGTCGCTCATGCCGAAGGCCCGGTGGTAGACGATGTGACCTCTTCTAACAATGACCATCGTGGCACCGTTGAGCTGGCCGCTGCTGACATGATGTTGGATGAACGTATCGATGCGGGCGAGCCGCGCGGGCGAGACACCGCTATTCTCGGCAAGGCCTTCGGTGAGGATGCCGGTAGGGTGGGAGAGGGTCGGCTGCGCTGACAGCCATTGGCAGGTGCAGCAGAGGAGTAGGAGGGTAGGGAGTTTCATGGAATGTACTTTAAAAGTTGTCCAAGGTAGGGAATTCAGATTGAAGCATTGTCGATGCTACCCTGCTGCCTCGGGACCCATTTGTCAAAAACCCGTGTTCAACCGATCGTCGGTCAGGTCATCTAGTACTTGGATAAGGGCTTATTCAGCCTTGGAGAGGTCGACATCCTCTGCACCGACAAAACCTGTGTCATGACTTAGTTATAAACGACTGATTACGGATGGCGCTGAAGCCCTCCTGAGACCCAGAACGCTCTTGAGATTTCTGCCTAACTTGCTGCAAATGCAAGCACATATGAAGAATGGCACCATAGGAGCGCTTCGGATATTAGCCATCGCTGGCCACCTCTGCCTTGTCTCCCTCTTTTCCTGCGCCCAAAAGCAGCTGGGAGTAGTGAAGACAGAATTAGTAGAACTAACCGTCGATACCGTCGCCACCGAGATTACCATCCCTTTTGGAATGACCTTCCTCCCCGACGGCGACCTGCTCGTGACAGACCGCAACGAAGGAAAGATATGGAGGGTCAACCCTCGCAGGCGTACCAAAATACTCCTGCAGAATGTGCCCAAAGTATTCACAGAAGGGCAGGCCGGCATGCTTGATATCACCCTGCACCCAGACTACAAACGCAACGGATGGATCTATCTCTCCTACTCCGCTATCCACGACAGCCTCAATGGTACGTCCGTCGATAGGTTCCGTCTGCAAGACAACCGCCTGACAGACGTCCAGCGCATTTTTACCTGCGATCCGTTCTTCCGCAACAGCTTGCATTTCGGCGATCGTATGGTCTTCCATGATGGCTACCTTTTCCTGACCATCGGCGAACGCTCCGTCTTGCGCGACTCTGCACAGTCGCTCAGCAACCATTTCGGTAAAGTCATCCGCGTCCGCGACGATGGCAGCGTCCCGACCGATAATCCTTTCTACCATACCCCGGGCGCGAAGAAAGAGATCTGGACGTACGGACACCGTAACCCACAAGGACTTTTCCGCGAGCCAGCCACCGGCATCCTCTACGAAAGCGAGCACGGTCCAAAGGGGGGTGATGAGCTGAATGTCATCCAGCCTGGCAACAACTATGGATGGCCCATCATCACCTATGGCACGGAGTATTCCGGCAAGCTCATCAACAACGGCCTCTCTGAAAAAGACGGGCTGCAGCAGCCACTCAAATTTTATAAACCCTCCATTGGTCCGAGTGGACTGGTCGTCTATACCGGTGATCGCTTCCCCATGTGGAAAGGTAACGTCTTTACCGGCGCCTTGGCCCTGCAACACCTCAACCGCCTGGTGATCCGCGACGGCAAGGTGGAAAAGGAAGAGCGCATCTTTGAAGGCAACCGCTGGCGGGTCCGTAACGTTGTACAGGGCCCCGACGGATACCTATACATCGGAGTGGACGGCGGCATGGTCCTCCGCCTGCGCCCCGCGAAATAAGCGGTTTTTCCAATGGATCAGCCAGGCATCGACAGGTACCGGCACTACTTCTTCATCGGCATCGCCGGGTCGGGCATGAGTGCGCTGGCACAATTTCTCCAGGGGCTGGGGCGTACCGTCTCCGGCTCCGACCGCAGCTTTCAGGAGCAAGAGCCAGATGAGATCCGCGACAGACTCGAGCGTGCAGGCATTCGCTGCCACTGCCAGGACGGGAAGGCCCTCACAGACGAGATCGACTGCGTCATCGTCTCCACCGCCATCGAAGCAACCGTACCTGAATACCAGAAGGCGCTGGCACTCGGCATCCCCGTCCTCAAGCGAAGTGAATTGCTGGCACTGCTCACCGCCCGCTACCGCACCATCGCCATCGGCGGTACCTCCGGCAAGAGTACTACCGCCGCGATGACCTATGAAATCCTGCTGCATGCCGGTCTCTCGCCATCCGTCATCACCGGCGCAGGGCTCACGAGCCTCATCCGGCAGGGACGGATCGGCAATGCTAGTGTGGGAACTGGAGCATGGCTGGTCATAGAAGCCGATGAGAGCGACGGCTCCATAGTACAATACCACCCAGAGATCGGTGTACTCCTCAACATCGATAAAGACCACAAAGAGATAGAAGAGCTCCAGCAGGTCTTCAAGATCTTCCGCTCCCATAGCACCCGTTTCATGGTTAACTGCAGCCATACACTGTCGGCATCCCTCTCCTCTGGACAGGGCTTCGACTTCGGCCTCGCAGAAGGCCCTGGCATCGCCTACGTGGCACACGATTACCAGCAGCAGGGTTTCTCCCTCCGCTTCCGCATCGCAGAAACCCACTTTCGCCTGCAGACCCTCGGCACCCATAACATGGAAAATGCCGTGGCCGCCGCTGCAGCTGCACATCAGGCCGGTGTACCCCTGGCTACCGCTGCTGCCGCCTTGGAGCACTACGAGGGCATCCATCGCCGCCATCAGGTTCTTGGGAAGAAGGGACAGGTATGGGTGGTCGACGACTACGCACATAACCCCGTCAAATGTGCCCGCTCTATACAGGCCTGCCAACCGCTGGCGGAGAAAGTGGTGGCCTGGCTACAGCCGCACGGCTACGGTCCCACCCGTTTTCTGCGGGCCGACTTCGTCCGCGAGATCGCCGCCGTCCTGCGCCCGCAGGATGAGATTTGGATGTCTGAGATCTTCTACGCAGGAGGTACTGCCGTGAAGGATATCTCGTCGGCCGACCTCATCCACGACCTGCAGGCCGCCGGTGCCAAGGCCTATTTCCTGGCCGACCGAAATGGACTGGCAGAAGCCGTCCGGCCCCACCTCTCCGGCTACAGCGTGCTGCTGCTCATGGGGGCACGCGATCCCTCCCTAGAAAACTTTTCCCGGTCCGTTTATGAAGCCCTCTGACAACGGAAAAGCCCCTCTGGATCACAATAAAGGAGAGAAATGTCTGGCCAGTACCACAGGGGTATCATAGGCCCGGGCCGCCGCATGGCAAGCCGCACTCATCAAGGTCCAGGACGCACGGTCATCTATAACTGAAGACATCGCTGCCGCCAGCGCGGCAGGATCCTTGGGAGGGATGATCCTGCCGGTCACCCCATCTGATACGACCTCCCGGTTTATATTCCAGTCGGAAGCAATCACCGGCAGCCCGGCGACATACGCATCAATCACAACGCCCGGAAATCCTTCCCCCTTCCAATGCGTGGGAAAGAGCATGGCATGGTATTCCGAAAACTGCTGGTAGGCACCTTCCGCGTCGTGCGTCACATCCCAATAGCCCTGGTAGTGGCAGGAAGGATGCCGCTGGAGCGCCGACAGAAACGTCGCCTGATACCCTGTTTCCACGCGGCCGTAGAAGTCCACCGTGAACATTCCAGCCCGCTCTCGAAGCAGTGGGTGCTCCAAGGCCTCGAAGACCGTCTCTACGCCTTTCGGCTCGGAGATGCGTGCCAGAAAGAGGAATCGGGTCGAAGACGTCGCATACCGGCTGCTGTCGCCATACAGTGCCTTGACGGGCTTGCTGTTGGGCATCACATAGACGGGGGACCCGACGCCCAGCGCTGCCAGCTCCCGCCGAAGCCCTTCGCCTTGTACGATGATGGCCTTCAGACCGGTATACGTGCCTACCCGGAACCGGCCTTCGCGGATACCCGCGGGCAGATAGCCGCCCACCACCAGGTAGAGCGTCCTCGCTAAGACACCGGGGAAAAAGGAGAGCGCGCGCAACAGGGTGTGCACAGAGCCGCTAGACGCAGAGAGGATGACCGTATCATAGCGCCCCAGCCATGCAGCCGCTAGGATGTGTAGGATCACCCAGGGGCGCCGCTTCCAATGTTCTGTGTCGATGGTCTTTAGTCGATGATGGCCTCGTAGGAATGAAGATAACAGTTGGTTTTTGACCTGCTCGCCGGTCTCCGGTGCACGCCCCTCACGGATATCTCCGATTAACAAAAGGCGCTTGGTGGTCATATCAGCAGCAGCGATCATCTATAAGGGAGTCATTAATATCAAAAGAGGTATCTCAGTTACTTCGTTCATGCATGCAAGTGACTAGCATATCTCCGGTACCATTGGATGAATACCAACACATCCCACAGCTGTGTAGAGGCATCGTAATGGTTATGCAGATGGCGGTCCCAGTGCTTTCGTACGAGGTTTGCATCTAGAAAGGGGAGGTCTTTCAGTCCGGAAGGGGAGAGCAGGTCCGAGGCCCAGTCTTTCAGCTCGGTACGCAGCCACGATGCTATCGGCACGGCAAACCCGCTCTTGGGCCTTTCGTACAACTCGGCAGGGATATATTTCCCCAGCAGGTGTTTCAAGACGGGCTTGCCTTGCCCGTCGGCCAGTTTGAGCGACAGCGGCAGGCGCTGCGCAAACGCAACAATCCGGTGATCCAGCAGCGGGATGCGTGTCTCCAGGCTGGCAGCCATGGCGGCCCGATCGACCTTCACGAGGATGTCATAGCATAGGTAGCCAAGGAGGTCGCTGGCCATGATGCGTTGTAGCTCGGGCATTTCTTGACCTGCCAGCGCCGGGTTCGGGTATAGCTTGCCTTCTTGGGTATGGGCCGTCCAAATGGAGCCTTTCTTCCAATGCGTCATGAGCGCATCATAGATGTCTGTCACGCCCTCGCTGCCAAAGATGCCGGAGAGCTTCTGCATCCAGGAAAGCGTTGGTACATGCTGCTTGCTAGTTGTCAGCCGCATCATCTGTAGGGCGGCTGCGAGTCCATCGATGGGCAGAGACCCTAGTACATGGCCGATGCCGCGCCGGAGTAGGAAGGGGATCGGTGCGATACGTCCGCGCATGCGGTCGGCATATCGGTACCTCGAATAACCACCGAAGAGCTCATCGCCTGCATCACCGGAGAGGCTGACGGTGACATGCTGACGGGTAAACCGGCTTAGAAGGATCGTCGGTAGCTGCGAGCTGTCGGAAAAGGGCTCGCAGTAGATATCTGCCACAGATGGTACAATGTCCAGCACATCCCGCTTGCCGAAGAACATCTCATGGTGCTCTGTCCCTAGGTATGCTGCAACTCGCCGGGCATGTTCTGACTCGTCATAGCCACTAACTTCGAAGCCAATGGTGAACGTCTTCAGCCGAGTGTTCATCTTTTCCCTAAGGATGGCACAGACGAGTGATGAGTCTACGCCACCCGAGAGGAACGCACCCAGATCGACATCAGAAATTGACTGTTCGCTGATGCATTGGTGTAGCAGTTCGTCAAGCTGCCTAGATGCTTCCGGCAAGGTCAGGCTCTGCTCTATCGGGTTGTTGGCAATGGCATCTCCTACCGACCAGTAGGCCCTGGGCGCTGTCAGTTCCAGCCCTTCACGGACTTTGCATGGGATCGTCAGCCAGTTGCCGGCCGGCAGCTTTCGGATGCATTGTACGATGGAATGCGGTTCCGGCACGCTGCCGTAGCGGAAATAAAGCGATGCGGCCTCCATGTCCAACGACGCACGAAAGCCAGGCACAGCGAAGAACGACTTCATCTCCGAGGAGAACAGCAGGTTACCCTCCCATAGCCCGTAGTATAAAGGCTTCTCTCCGATGCGGTCGCGGGCAAAAGTGAGTTCCTGCCGGCGGGCATCCCACAAGGCGAAGGCAAACATCCCGCGGATGCTCCGGAGGGTTTCTTCTATGCCCAAGAATTCGATGGCGTACAGCAGTGTCTCAGTGTCGGAGCTACCTTTCCAGTCGATCCGGGCGGCCTGGTCAAGTCGCCCGCGCAGGCTGCGATGGTTGTAGATCTCTCCGTTGAAGACCAGAGTAAGTCCCCCATCAGGTGTGCGCATCGGCTGACTGCCTGCCTCCGTGACGTCGATGATCGAAAGCCTTCGATGGCCGAGGTAGACACCCTGCTCCGCATCAGACCAATAGCCATGGGCATCCGGTCCCCGATGGGCGATGGCATCGCACATCTGTTGCAAGACGGCTCCGGGTTCCGCTTGCATCCTTCGTTCGATATATCCTGCTATGCCACACATATCTGATCAGCTATGGGTTGGGCGTCTATCATCCGCAGCGCTTTGCCGTCCAACTCCAAAGACGTCTGCCTTCAGTCTGTGCAGATACCGCTCCATCGTAAACTGCTTAGAAAGTTGGTGTGCTGCCATCGCCATCTCTTGCAGCTGAGCCCGCGGGGTCTCCAGCGCCTGGGCCAGTATTTTTTCGAAGCCCTTCCCAGAAGCCGATGACCACACAAAGCCATTGTCTCCGTTGTGGACATATTGCGGCAGGCTGCTCACATCCGACACGACGGGGATGCAGCCATGGCAGGCCGCTTCTGCTACGACCTTGGGAAACCCTTCGGAGGCGGTTGTCGGCAGCACGAAGAAATGCGCTGCCTGTAGCACTTCGTGCACGAAGGATGCCGCTCGAAAGCCGTGGAACTGCACTCGTTGCCCATGCCTGGCGGCGGCGGATTGAAGTCCGGCTGACTGCGGTCCGTCGCCGATGAAGTCTACCCGATCAATCCATTCCGGACCCAGAAAGTCCAGCGCATCGAGGATTCTTTTCACTCCTTTTTCTTCCTCCAGACGGCCGGTGAAAGCCAGCCGGAAAGGTGGCTGGAAGACTTTTCCCTTGGCCGTGGCAGCCCCTGCGGCGAGGTCCGCATCATAGAGGCAGGGGTTCTCAAACGATAGGCAATGAGCGGGCTGCCCCGGCCATCGTCCATTGAGGGTGACAGGGCAAGAAGCATAGCCTTTATGCAGAAACCACCGTTGCAGGCCATAGCCCAGAGGAGGATCTGCCTGTCCCCAGTTGTTGGCATATTTGACCCAAAGCTGATACTGGCTTTTTCGACGTAGGGCAAACCAGGGAAGCAGAAAGAGCCCGATGCCCATCGGCACACGTATCTGGACATGGCTCGCACCGATGACCGCGCGGCGTACGATCCGCAGGATGGCCGGTGCCTGCGTCAGCACCGTCAGCTTTTCGCGCCAACGCTCTCCGCCAGAGATAGGGATGGGCTCCAGGCGGATATTGCTGCATGTATATGGCAGGGAGCTTGCCAGCGCCGGGCCTGGCTCCAGGCAGGCCACATGGACTACTTCCTCCCAGCTGCCCGCCAGAAAGTCAAGCTCACGAACGGTAGGCCCCCATCCGACCATCCGACCTTCCCCATCCCGCTGATGGGGGGTATGCGAGACAACGACGAGCTTACGCATGCTATCAGGCAATCGGTGGCTCATGGTGAGTGTGGGCAATCATTTTTATGAGATTCTTCTTAGGCTTCCTCCCAGATATGGCAGGAATCGTTTGACAATCTGCGACCAGTCGTGCGCTAAGGCCCAAGCGACTGTGCTCTTCCGTATGTCTGTCTGTTCCAGCAGGAAGGCCACTCCGTCTGAGATCTCTTGCGCATCGTCGCCATCCACCAGACAGCCGGAATTGCCATGCGAGATAGCATCCTCCACACCGCAGTCCTTTGCACCTATTACGGGTATGCCAAAAAAATTCGCCTCCAATGCAACGATGCCAAAACCCTCCACATCGCCATCGGGCTGGTTTTCGCTTAGGAGCATGAAGATGTCTGCTGACGTGTAGTATAGCCCCAGGTTCTCATGAGGGAACACGGGTGGATGGAACTGTACGAGGTGTTCAACATTCAGGGCGCTGACCAGCTGCTTGAGCCCATGGTTGTTGACATCCCGACCGACGATATGGTAGCGGATATCTGGGAAGCGGCGCTGCAGCTCGGGCAAGGCCCGGATGACGCGATGCTGCCCTTTGCGGGGGGAAGTATGGCCGAGCGTGAGCAGTACCGGGTTGCCTTCGAGCCGCCCCCGGATATCATCGCGGGGATACTTGCCCAGCGCTGCCGTATCAATTCCGTTGGGGATGATATGGACGGGAATGCCCCGCGGCAGGCTGGGGGGCAGGTTGCCGGCAGAGAACTGAGAAACTGGGTAGATCTGATGGGCGAAACGGAGCGTCCGGGCCGTCATCCAGCGCATGAAAGACGTGCCTAGGATCCCCTCATGCCCATGTATGATGACATGCCTTACGGGGCCTCGTCGGTGCATGGCCATCAGCGGCATCATCCAGATCGGAAACCGACCGGTCACAATCGCATGCGTCGGACGCACTTCTCGCAACATCTGCAGTAGGTCCAGGCAACGCAGCAGAGGAGTGAGCCTTCCATTGCGTCGAAAGCGCTTGATTCGGAAGGGCTCCCGCGTGTCAAAGGCCGACACCTGCAGCGCATTAGCATAATCCGCATTGCAAAGCACCGTCACGCGTCGGCCCACGCGGTGCAGGGCCACTGCTAGCGAATAGGCTTGAAAGCCAATGCCGCCAGGCCCGGGCGGGAATTCACTGCTCACAATTAAAATATGCTCGCTGTCCATGGTACTGTCGGCTCAAAAGAGGTTAGTCTGTAGGTATCGCCACCCACGGTTTTTCGGTGGACGGCATTTTTTGTTGCTCGATACAAAACTTATGGAGCTACAAAATAGTGCACAAGTCCTGTTTATGAAAGTGTTCTCCAAAGTAGAATGCCTTGCCCGCCTTCATCGCTACCGGCATGCCGGCGGCTGGAAGCATCCTCACCCACCTACACCACAGACATGTGGCACTATAACCAGCAGAATCTGCCAAAGGACTTCTACAGTCGATCAGCTTTCCATGCAATTTCCCTATTTTGTTGGCTCAATTTTGAACCATCAAACACGGTCTAGCATGCCCGACTTCTCAGTAAAGAAACAGCAGAAAGAATACGATGCCATCATCGTGGGATCCGGAGCCGGAGGCGGCATGGCAGCCTATATGCTCTCGAAGGCTGGCCTCAAAGTATGCCTCCTCGAGGCAGGCCCTCTCTACGATCCTGCAAAAAATGTCACACAGCTCAAGAACCCATGGGATTCGCCCCGGCGTGGCGCTAGCACCCGCTTCCGGCCCTTCGGCGACTTCGACGCCAGCTACTGGGGTTGGCAGATAGATGGAGAACCATATACCACCACCCAGGGTACCAAGTGGGACTGGTGGCGGGCACGCATGCTCGGAGGACGTACCAACCACTGGGGCCGTATCTCCCTTCGTTTTGGGCCGAAGGACTTCAAACGGCGCAGCATCGATGGCCTGGGAGACGACTGGCCTATCGGATATGAAGATGTGAAGCCCTACTACGACCGCATCGACCAGCTCATCGGCGTCTTCGGCACCAACGAAGGACTCGAGAATGACCCCGACGGCATTTTCCTGCCACCCCCCAAGCCAAGGCTGCATGAGTTGATGATCCGGAACGCCGGCCGAAAAGCAGGCGTACCTGTCATCCCCTCCCGACTCTCGGTCCTCACCAAGCCGATTAACGACGAACGCGGACAATGCTACTACTGTGCTCAGTGTAATCGTGGCTGCACCGTCTATGGTGACTTCTCCGCATCCTCCGTCCTGGTCAAGCCGGCCCTGAAGACGGGCAACGTCGATGTCATCCCGCATGCCATGGCTCGTGAAGTACTGACCAATAAGGAAGGACTTGCCATCGGTGTCTCCTATGTCAGCAAGACAGACATGGCCGAATACCAGGTCTTCGGCCGTACCGTTGTGCTGGCCGCCAGCGCCTGCGAGTCGGCCCGTCTGCTGCTGAACTCCAAATCCGCCCGCCACCCCAACGGGCTTGCCAACAACAGTAACGTCGTCGGCAAATACCTGCACGACTCCACCGGTGCCGCCATGGGTGGCATCCTGCCTCAACTCTTCGGACGCAAGCGCTACAACGAAGACGGCGTCGGGGGCATGCATGTCTACTCTCCTTGGTGGGGTGACAACAAGAAGCTAGACTTCCCCCGTGGCTATCATATCGAATATTGGGGCGGCATGAGCCAGCCCGCCTACGGCTTCGGCTGGGGGATGGAAGGCCTCAACGGCAGTTTCCCAGTCAATGGACAAAAGAAAGAATCCGGCGGCTACGGAGCCTCCCTAAAAGAGGACTACCGCTATTTCTTCGGTGCCGGCGTCGGCATGGCCGGCCGGGGCGAAGCCATTGCGCTGGAGTCCAACTACTGCGAGATAGACCCCGAGGTTGTGGACAAATACGGCATCCCAGTCCTCCGCTTCCATGTGAAGCATACCGAGCATGAAATCAAGCAGGCAAGGCATATGAAGGAGACCTTCCGCGAGATGATGCATGCCATGGGCGCCGTCATCACCTGGGGCGACGACGGGGCTGACAGCAACTACGGGCTGGAGTCGCCCGGCAAGATCATTCACGAGGCAGGCACTGTCCGCATGGGCAATGATCCTAAACGCTCCGCCCTCAACAAATGGAATCAGGCGCACGACTGTAAGAACCTATTCGTCGTCGACGGAGGTCCTTTCGTCTCGCAGGCTGATAAGAACATCACCTGGACCATCCTGGCGCTTTCCATGCGTGCCTCTGAATATATCGTAGACGAGATGAAACGCAAAAACATCTGACAAAGCCCCCACCACCAAAAGCAAGAACCCATGGATAGGAGAGAGACCCTCAAGACACTCGCCATCGGCTCCTTCGGGGCAGCCACGCTGCTCGACGCCTGCAAGCCAGGCACCCCCCCTGCCTCCAAAGGAAGCCCCGCAACGGCCGACACCAACGGCGGTGCCACTCCCGGCGTAGACCGTCAGCCAGAAGAGATCGCCCACTACCAGAAACTGTCCGCAGAAACCTTCTTCGATGTGCATGAGATGGCGACCATCGCTATTTTGGCCGACATCATCATCCCGAAAGATGAAGTCAGCGGCAGCGCTACCGACGCGGGCGTTCCAGCCTTCATAGAGTTTATCGTGAAAGACATGCCGGACCACCAGACGCCTATGCGGGGAGGCCTTCGATGGCTCGACCTCCACAGCCACCGTCGCTTTGAGAAGCCCTTCACCGACCTAGTTGCAGAGCAGCGTATCTCGATTGTCGAAGAGATCGCATATCCAAAGAAGGCAAAACCGGAAGTCTCACAAGGTGTCGCTTTCTTTAACCTCATGCGCAACCTCACCGCCTCTGGCTTCTACTCCACGCAGATGGGCAATAAAGACATTGGCTATGTCGGCAATGCCCCCAACCAGTGGAACGGTGCACCCAAGGAAGTCCTCGCCCAATATGGCCTCGCCTACGACGAGAAAGATGAACGGGAATGCGTCCGCTACGACTCCTGATGCACAGCTGAACAACAGATCCTTCATAGACCCAAACAACCCACGCCATGTCGAAGAAAAAAAACTACCCCCGCCGCCATTTCATCCGGGACGCATCAATGGGCCTTGCTGCATTCAGCATCGTGCCACGCCACGTCCTCGGGAAAGGTCACATCGCTCCCAGTGACAAGCTGAACATTGCCGGCATCGGCGCCGGCGGCAAAGGGGCCAGCGACCTCGCAGAGTGCGCCAAGAGTCCGAAGGCCAACATTGTAGCCTTCGCCGACGTTGACCACCGCCAGATCGGTACCTCTGTGAAGAACTTCCCCAAGGCCGCAGTATACAAAGACTTCCGCGAGATGCTCTCCAAACACAAGGATACCATCGACGCCGTCACCGTCTCCACGCCCGACAATACCCATGCCGTCGCCGCCCTGGCTGCCATGCAGCTCGGCAAGCACGTCTACCTGCAGAAGCCTATGACGCATGACATCTACGAAGCCCGCATCCTCACGCAGGCAGCAAAGAAGTATAAAGTCATCACACAAATGGGCAACCAGGGAGGCTCCGGCGACGGAGTGCGACGTACCCAGGAACTCATCGGACTGATCGGTGAAGTGACCTCTGTCCAGTGCTGGACGAACCGCCCCGTATGGCCCCAAGGGCTGCCTACCCCCTCCGGCAAGCACGACATACCCGCAGACCTCAACTGGGATCTATGGATCGGGCCTGCTAAATTGATAGACTTCAACCCTTCCTACCTGCCCTTCAACTGGCGCGGCTGGTGGGCCTTCGGTACCGGCTCCCTGGGCGACATGGCCTGCCATATCATGGATCCTGTCTTCCGTTGCCTGCCGATCGACTACCCCACCGAAGTAGAGGCCAGCGTCGCCACCCTCTGGAGAGAGATGTGGAATGATACCCCCAACCCCGATAGCTGCCCGCCATCCTCCATCATCCACCTGACCTATCCACGGAAAGACAACGGCAAGAATATTCACGTGTCTTGGTACGATGGAGGCCTGCTGCCCATGCGCCCCGCCGAGCTGTTGCCCGAAGAAGCCTTCGGCAACTGGGACGGCGGCGTCCTCTTCGAAGGAACCAAGGGAAAGCTGCTGGCCGACTGCTATGGTGCCAATCCTAGACTCCTACCCACAAAGCTCATGGCGACCACCAACCTACCGAAAGAAAGTCTGGCACGCGTCCCCGAAGGACACTATGTGCAATGGGTCAACGCCTGCATCGAAGGCTATGGGAAAGGAGTCACCAGCTCGCCCTTCGAATTCGCCGGGCCCTTCACCGAGAGTATCCTCATCGGCAACTTGGCACTGCGGAGCTATTATATCAAGAATCCCAAACTCAAAGGCTGGGACGACAAATACCTTGGCCGCAAAAAGCTTCTCTGGGATGCAGACAAGATGCGCATCACCAACTTCGAAGAAGCCAACCAATACGTCCGCCGCGAATACCGTGAGGGCTGGAGCCTTAGCCTCTAAGCCCGAACGCCGCAATCATTAAATAAGAGGCCCCGCAGGCAGTCAGCTGACTGCCGCGGGGCCTCTACATGTCAGGCAAATGCCCAATGAAGTTAATCCCTCCGCTCTAGCAGCCAGAGGCCAAAAGCCCCGAAAAACAACAGCAAGCCGGTCAGGCCAAAGAGCATGGCGGTGAGGAACTGCTGCACCGGGGCGAAGAAGAGCATCCCGATGGCAATTAGGAAATAGATGACAAAGATGAAAAGGAGGGTATAGATTCTCTTATCCATAATTCATGCATTATACTTGCAAATATCCGGCTTATTTCGGAAAAAATAACAGGTCTTTTATCGTACGCAGGGAGGCAACCCAACAGGAGCGCCCCTCGCAAAGCCGTATCTTTACACACAAGCCGGAATGTTTCGTTGCTTAGCTTTGCGGCAGTCAGCCTGCAAAGGCATATCATCGGGAAAAGAGATGAAGAATGGCCACGGAGAAGTTGTTTGAGTATACGGAAGACTCCATTCGCAGCCTGGATTGGAGGGAACATATCCGTCTCCGGCCAGGCATGTACATCGGAAAGCTGGGTGATGGAAGCTCGGCCGATGATGGCATCTATGTGCTTCTCAAAGAAGTCATGGACAACTGCATCGACGAGCACACGATGGGCTTCGGCAAGCAGATAGACCTGACCATCTCAGACCGCACCATAACCATCCGTGACTACGGACGTGGCATCCCCCTCGGGAAAGTCGTAGAAGTCGTCAGCCGCATCAACACCGGCGCCAAGTACGACAGCAAGGCCTTTCAAAAAAGTGTCGGCCTCAACGGCGTCGGCACCAAGGCCGTCAATGCCCTGAGTCATTACTTCAAAGTCACCTCCTTCCGGGAAGGCAAGGCGAAGTCGGCTGAATTTGAAAAAGGAATCCTCCTCAAAGACCACCGCGAGAACCGAACAGACGAAAACAACGGCACCCTCGTCACCTTCATCCCGGACGACAGCGTCTTCCGCCATTTTCATTTTATACCGGAATTTGTCGAGAACCAGCTGTGGAACTACTGCTACCTCAACGCCGGACTCGTGATCCAGTACAACGGCAAGAAGTTCGTCAGTAAGAACGGCCTGCTCGACCTGCTGCAGCGCAAGACCAATGAAGAAGATATCCGCTATCCCATCGTCCACCTGCGGGGGGAGGATATAGAAGTCGCCTTTACCCATAACAACGACTACGGAGAAGACCTATACAGCTTCGTCAACGGCCAGCATACCACCCAGGGTGGCACCCATGTGGCTGCCTTCCGGGAAGCCTTCGTCCGCACCGTACGAGAATTCTTCAAGAAAGATTACGACACTTCCGATATCCGGCAAAGCATCGTAGCCGCCATCTCTGTCAGGGTACAGGAGCCTGTCTTCGAATCACAGACTAAGACGAAGTTGGGCTCGCAGACCGTCTATGAAGGCGGCCCCAGCATGAAGAACTTCCTCTCCGAATTCCTCGGCAGGGAGCTCGACAACTACCTCCACAAGAACCCGTCGGTCGCAGAAGCCCTTAAGCGCCGCATCGAACAGAGCGAACGTGAGCGAAAGGAACTGGCCGGCATCAAGAAGCTCGCCAACGAGCGCGCCAAAAAGGCCAACCTGCACAACAAAAAACTGCGCGACTGCCGCATGCACCTCAATGATGAGCCGCCGGTCCGAGGCAGGGAGGAATACGTCAGTAAACAGCTGCAGACAACCATCTTCATCACCGAAGGAGACTCCGCCAGTGGCTCCATCACCAAGTCCCGCGATGTGGAGACGCAGGCTGTCTTCTCCCTCCGAGGGAAGCCCCTCAACTGCTTCGGACTCACCAAGAAGATCGTCTACGAGAATGAAGAATTCAACCTACTACAGCATGCTCTCAACATTGAAGAAGGCACCGAAGGCCTGCGCTATAGCAACATCATCATCGCCACTGACGCAGACGTCGACGGGATGCACATCCGCCTTTTGCTCATGACCTTCTTCCTGCAATTTTTCCCAGACCTGGTCAGAGACGGTCATGTGTACATTCTCGAGACACCCCTCTTCCGCGTCCGCAATAAGCAGGAGACCGTCTATTGTTACTCTGAGACGGAAAAGCGCAGCGCCGTCTCCCGGCTGGGTGCCAAGGTAGAGATTACCCGCTTTAAAGGACTGGGAGAGATCTCCCCCGACGAATTCAAACGATTCATCGGCCCAGATATCCGCAAGCAGCCGGTATTTCTCGAGCAACATGCGCAACTCCAACACCTGCTCGAATATTACATGGGAAAGAATACGCCCGAACGACAGGAATTCATCGTCTCCAACCTCCGCATAGAGCTGGATACGGTCGAATGAAGATGGCTACACAGAATAGAGATAAGGATGACGCACATTGTTTTCAACGCAGCAGACGTGGAAGTGCTGCAGAAGGCGCAAGAGATGGAATGGGAGCTGGCAGGCGACATCCTGCTGGTTCGTGACGACTACGCCGTGGGCCCCCTGGCGGATATTTATACTTCTGAGGGCATCGAGCAACGCCGCCACTGGTGGCGTGAGGTGCTGGCCGGCGGCGACTACGAAGACAAGGCCGACAGCGAAGAGGTCGACGACGCCTCCGTCGTAGCACGGCTTCAGGAAAAGCTGGCAGGGGAAGAAACGGAAACCGTCTGGATTTGGGCTGCCCAGAATAAGCACGACGTATGTGGCTACTACTGGCTTATGTCGCAACTCGAAGCATTCCAGGGCCGCGTACATATTCTCTATCTCAACAACCTTCCCTTCCTCAATACGCGAGGAGGCGTCTTCTACCCCAAATGGATGAGCGAGATCCCCCCACGCGAATACCTCAAGGCACGCAAGCTGGCAAGGCCCATCACGAGCGGGGAGTTCGATACCGATGCTGAAGACTGGAAACGGTACTGCACCGAACCGGCAGGCGTACGGCTGCTGGAAGGCGGGAAGAAGCTGGCGACAAAAGGGCTGGATTTTTATGATGTCGACCTGCGCCGCCATGCCACCTCCGATTGGCAGAAGACATCACGCGTGATCTCACAGTTCCTTATCAAAGGAACAGAGACGACCGGCGACGCCTATCTCCTCTGGCGTATCAAAGCTATGATACAGGACGGAAGGCTGGAAGCCAAAGGGAAGCTCGGGCACATGCGCGACTTTGAAGTCAGACTGCCATCCTCCGAAAACCAGGCCTCACAGCAGCCATAGCGCACCCATCACACGCGACACATGGCGAACGCAAAACAAAAGCTCTCAGAAGTCACTGCCATCGATACCGGTGTGCATGGACAATACAGGAACTGGTTCCTGGAATACGCCTCATACGTCATCCTCGAAAGGGCCGTACCGGCCATCGACGATGGTCTAAAGCCCGTCCAACGCCGCATCCTGCATGCCATGAAAGAAATGGACGACGGCCGTCTCAACAAAGCCGCCAACATCATCGGACAGACGATGCAGTACCATCCCCATGGCGATGCCAGCATCCAGGACGCACTGGTCAACCTCGGCCAGAAGGAGTTGCTCATAGATACCCAGGGCAACTGGGGGGATATCCGCACCGGAGACGACGCGGCAGCCCCCCGCTACGTCGAAGCCCGCCTAAGCCGCTTTGCTCAGGAGGTGGCCTTCAATCCCAAGACCACCGAATGGCAGCTCAGCTACGACGGACGCAAGAAAGAGCCCGTCAACCTGCCGATGAAGTTCCCGCTCGTCCTCGCCCAGGGGACGGACGGCATCGCCGTAGGCCTCTCCACTAAGATACTCCCTCATAACTTCAATGAACTCATAGACGCCTCCATCAAACATCTCCGAGGAAAGAAGTTTGAACTCTATCCCGACTTCCCCACCGGCGGTATGATCGACGCCGGTCAGTACAACGACGGACGTCGCGGAGGCCGCATCCGCTGCCGGGCCCACATCGAAGAGATCGACAAGAAGAACATCGTCATCCGCGATGTGCCCTATGGCGTGACAACTACACAGTTGATGGACTCCATCGTCAAGGCCAACGACCAAGGGAAAATCAAGATCAAAAAAGTCACAGACAATACGGCTGCCGACGTCGAGATCCACATCGAACTGGCACCTGGTATCACCCCGGATATTACCATCGATGCGCTATACGCTTTCACCGACTGTGAAGTCAGCATCGCACCCAACAACTGCGTGATCCATGAAGATAAGCCCGTCTTCTTGGGCGTATCAGAGCTCCTGCGCATCTCTACCGACAGCACCTGCGAGCTTCTCCGCCGTGAACTCGAGATACAGCTGGAAGAATTGGAAGACAAATGGCATTATACCTCTCTGGAGAAGATCTTCTTCGAAGAAAAGATATATAAGGAACTGGAGAAAAAGCATGAGACCTGGGAGAAGGTGCTCGAGGCCATCAGCAAAGCCTTTCAGGTCCATCGCCCCCAGTTGCGTAGGGATGTGAGCCGCGAAGATGTGCTCAAACTCACCGACAAGCCCGTCCGCCGCATCTACCGCCTCGACATCGATGAGCTCATCCGACAGATCAAAGACATCGAAAAAGATATACGCGAGACCCGCAATCATTTGAAGAATCTCGTAGACTACGCCGTATCGTTTTTTGAAGGCCTCAAAGAGCGCTATGGCCGCGACCGCCAGCGACGCACGGAGATGCGCCCTTTCGACACCATCCAAGCACGGCAGGTCGCCATCGCCAACGCCCGGCTGTACATCAACAGAGCGGAAGGCTTCGTAGGACTTGGCCTCAAGAAGGATGAATTCGTCTGCGAATGCTCAGACATCGACGATATCATTGTCTTTACGCGCCGGGGCATCCTGAAGGTTGTAAAGGCTGGAGATAAAGTATACGTAGGTAAAGACATCATACACGTCGCTGTATTCAACAAGTCCGACGAACGCATGACCTATAATATGGTCTACACCGATGCTGGTACCGGCATCTCTTTTGCAAAGCGCTTCAATGTCACTGCCATCACGCGCGACAAAGAGTATGACCTCACCAAGGGGGCTGATCGCAGCAAGGTCAACTGGCTCAGCGTGAACCCCAACGGGGAGGCAGAAGTGGTGAGTGTCCTGCTGAGTCCGAACTGCTCCGCACGCAATAAGTCGTTCGACTTTTACTTTGAAGAATTGGACATCAAAGCGCGCACCGCCGTAGGCAATCAGGTCACCAAGTATCCCATCCGCAATATTAAATTCAAAGAAGCAGGCCGCTCGACGCTCGGGGCTCGGCGCATCTGGTTCGACGACCAGCTCGGCCGCCTTAATGAAGAGGAGAGAGGGCAATACCTCGGAGCCTTTGAGCCGGATGAAAAACTCATTGCCTTCTTTCACGATGGAAGCTATGAGATCCGCGAGACGGAGCTCACCCAGCGTTTCGATGCAGATCTCATTGTGGAGCTCCAGAAGTTTGACCTCGAAAAGACCGTCACCGCCATCTACCTCGACGAGGAGAAGCAGCAGTTCAACGTCAAACGCTTTCGCATCGAGACCCTGACGGTCAACAACCGTTTCCAGTTCATCCGTGAGGCCGAAGGCAACCGCCTGGAGGCTGTGACTACCATGGAAAAGCCGGTCGTAGTGATCAAGTCGGGCCGGGGTACGCAGGCACGGATATCGAAAGTCCGGCTGCACGACTTCATCGAAGTGATGGGCTGGAAGGCGGTTGGCAGTAAGCTGGCAGACTTCTCCAAGAGCACCACCTTCGAATGGGTGCATAAGTCTGACACTTCCCAGCAAGAGCTTTTCTGATCCGCTACGTCACCGCTTCAGATGCCGCTGCATCTCGACCTTGGCCTCCCGCTCCCGAATACTGGTCCGCTTGTCATGCAGTTTCTTACCCCTACCGAGCCCGATGCGGACCTTCGCATACCCACGCTCGTTGAACCATATGCGTAAGGGTATCAGCGTATAGCCCTTGTCTTTCAGCCGGGTGCCGATCTTGCGGATCTCACGACCCTTCAGCAGCAGCTTTCGGTCGCGGAGTGGGGGGTGGTTGGCATAGCTGCCGAAGGAATACTCGGCGATGTGCAGGTTCTTCAGCCAAACTTCTCCCCGATGGTCGACGATGCAGAAGGCATCGTTGAAGCTAGCCTTCCCCTCCCGGAGGGCTTTGACTTCCGTGCCGGTCAGCATAATGCCTGCGTCATAGGTGTCTTCTATTGCGTACGCGTAATTGGCGGACCGGTTGTTGATGTCCATGCGAAAGATTATCCGGTGGATGGTGCCCGGGAGGTCAGTTTCGGAAATGCAGCATTAAGGTCGCCAGGGTGTCGCGAATCTCTTTCCGGGGCACGATCCTGTCGAGGAAGCCATGCTCCAGAACGAACTCTGAACTTTGGAAGCCTTCCGGCAGGTCTTTCTTGATTGTTTCGCGGATGACACGAGGGCCTGCAAACCCTATAAGCGCACCAGGCTCTCCTAGGTTGACATCGCCCATCATGGCAAAAGAGGCAGTCGTTCCCCCATAGGTCGGGTCTGTGCATAGGGAAATATAGGGTACGCCTTCCTCGGCAAGTAAGGCTAGCTTGCCAAGGGTCTTGGGCAACTGCATCAGCGAGAAAGCACTTTCCATCATGCGGGCACCACCGCTCTTGCTGATGATCAGCAATGGGATCTTGTGCGCCCGGCAGTGGTCGGCTGCCCTTGTGATCTTCTCACCCATCACGCTGCCCAGGGAACCACCGATGAAGTTGAAGTCCATACAGCAGGTCACCAGCGCATGGCCTTTGACAACTCCCTCTGCAACGGAGATGGAATCATGCAAGCCGGTTTTGAAATAAGCATCTTCCAGCCGCTTCCGGTATGGCTTCAGGTCGCTGAAGTCCAAGTAATCTATCGAGAAGACATTGTCGAAGAGCTCCTTCCAGGATTTCTCATCATATAGAAGGTCGAAATACTCCTGGCTTCCGATGCGGTGATGGTACTGGCAGGAAGGACAGACATAGAGGTGCTCCTTTAACTCCAGCGTGGTACAGGTGTATTTGCACTGGGGGCAACGCGTCCATAGACCGTCCGGTGCCTCTTTTTTATCGGCCGTAGAAGTGCTGATGCCTTTTTTGATCCTCCGAAACCAGCTGCCTGAGCTGTCACCCTTCGCATTGCTGCCTGGCAGGCCGGCTTCAAACTCCTGTGGAAATTCCATTGGCATCGAAGTCGTTTTTAGATGGCTCAGCCACCTTGCGGGAGGTGGACAGGCAGCCCTTCCGGAACAAAGAACGAAAATAAGGAAAAAGGTGGGACCCGCATGGACGACCTGACCTCATACTGCTACGAGGTCATGCGCATCCGGAAGTCTTAGGGCTTCTCGGTTCATGCAAAAAAAATTCCCGGAGACGCGCTCCGGGAATGCTTTTGTTCAGTCAACAACCTGCTGCGATCCAGGATATGGATGCGAGGGCCAGAGGTGCCACAACGGATGGTTTGAGAACCTTGCTGGCGGTTTTTCAGTTGTCAGGGTCAATGGTTTACTTTGACTGAACTGGTTTTTGGTAGGATTGGATCGTGACGGCAAAAAAGTTGCCAGGTTTCACTAGGGTACGGATGTCGTAAGCACCAGGCTTACTCGGTTTTCACAGGAGGGGATTGAATGGGTTTTGGATGATTGGATCGCTTGGTTTCTCAGAGGGATGGATCAGTTTTCAAGGATGGGATCTGTCGACAGGTTTTCTAAGATCTTGGATGTGAATGAGAAGTTGACCGTGGGTGCGGAAACCGCGTTCATAGGAATTGGAATCTCTTTTCGGATGGTTGGTCTTTCTTAGGATTGTTGGGTTTCTGCCTCCGTCCCTTTCGATCAACTTCTGACACAAAAATAGACGGTTGCATCTTCGTGAACAAGAGCAGAAATACTTGATTTCTATGGTTTTATGAGGAGTATTATTGCGATCTCCTCCTTGGGGGAAATACGATGTCAGCCCTGGACGCGCATACGTACAATTACGTATCGGGAATGCCTGCCACGGGATCTACTCCCTGTTGTCGGCTGAAGATGAGCCGCTTACCGCCAGGCTGGGCTCAGCGGGCCAATGCCTGCAGGATGTCGTATTTGGTGACGATCTGATAGCTGCCGGCCTCGTCTCTGCTGAGTGCGGCCCCGTTTTCTTTATGGATGAGGGTGCTGAGTCGCTCGACAGGGGTCAGGAAGTCGACCACTGGGTAGGGCGGCTCCAAGACTTCTGCGAGCCTGGCATTGCGGATATCGGGGTTGGAAAACACTTTCTGGAAGAGTCCTGCCTCGCTGACCGCTGCGATGGGCTCCCTATCCTGAAAGATGGGGATGTGTTCGATGTCGAATTTCTTCATGCGCTCGACAGCCGTCGCTACCGTTTCGCTGGGGTGCAAGGTGATGAGCTTTTGATGGTTGCCGCGGCCCTGGACGATGTCGCGGAAAGTCTTCACCTCCAAGAAGCCCCTTTCCATCATCCATTGGTCGTTGTAGATTTTTGCAATGTAGCGGCTGCCATGGTCGTGCAGGATGCATACCACCCTGTCTCCGGCGCGAAGTCTCGACTTAAGCTGTGCAAGCCCTTGCAGGCAGCTGCCGGCGCTGTAGCCGCAGAAAAGTCCTTCTTCCCTTGCCAGCCTTCTGGCCATCACGGCCCCGTCTTTGTCGGTCACCTGCTCGAAGTGGTCGATGACAGACATGTCATAATTCTCGGGTACGAAGTCTTCTCCAAAGCCTTCTGAGATGTAGGGATGCACTTCGTTGGGATCGACCTCGCCGGTACGGAAGTATTTCGTGAGTAGAGATCCAAAGACATCGATTGCCCATACCTGGATGGCAGGGTTCTGTTCTTTTAGATACTGCGCGATGCCGGTGATGGTGCCACCTGTCCCGGCTGTACAAACCAGGTGGGTGACCGTCCCCTCTGTCTGGCGCCAGATCTCAGGGCCTGTCGTTTCATAGTGAGCAAGTCGGTTGGCCAGGTTGTCGTACTGGTTGCAGTGGAAGGCGTTGGGGATCTCCCTTGCCAGGCGCCGGGCAACGGAGTAATAGCTCTGGGGATCTTCCGGTTCCACATTCGTCGGGCACACGATGACTTCTGCCCCGACGGCCTTGAGGATGTCGACCTTCTCTTTCGACTGCTTGTCGGTGGTCGTGAAAATGCACTTATATCCTTTAACAATCGCTGCCAGTGCCAGCCCCATGCCGGTATTTCCGGAGGTGCATTCGATGATGGTGCCTCCGGGCTTGAGTTTTCCTTCACGCTCTGCCACTTCTACCATCTTCAAGGCCATACGGTCTTTGATGGAGTTGCCGGGGTTGAAATAGTCGACTTTTGCCAGGACCTCACAGGGCCAGTCACGAACGATGCGGTGGAGACGTACTAGGGGCGTATCGCCGATTGTCTCGAGGATGTTGTTGCGGATGTCCATGGCATAGGATTCTTTGTCTGCTCATAGCGTATGGAGGGTCATCCCCTTCCGGTCAGGCTTTGCTCCAGCGTGCGGATCTTGTCTATGGCATCGGCGCGTTTTTTTCGTTCTATGTCCACCACTTCAGGCTTGGCATGCTGCAGAAATCGCTCGTTGCTGAGCTTTTTCTCGACCGACTCGAGGAATCCTTTGAGGTATGCCAACTCCTTGCGCATCTCCTCTGCCTGGCTTCCATCATCCATCGCTCCTTCTGCCTGCAGGAAGATGCGATCCTTCCCCAGCACGACAGGGATGCTTCCTTCGGCGGGCATGTCAGAGAACTGTAGGCTGCTGGCATTGACCTGCCGGCAGAGGATTTGCAGGATGTCGGCATAGGCTTCGTGGTCGTCCGTCAGGCAGGTGAGCACAATGATGTCTTTCGACTTCAGCTTGGCTTTGTTGCGCGCATCTCGGATGGCGGTGATGGCCTCTTTCAGCTGGATGCCATGCGCAAGCAGCAGGGATGTTGCCTCTGAGAGGGAACCCTTCTCGAGGGTCCGAAGGCGGCTGACGCAGATGTCGTCGCCAGGCTTTCGTTCCCGCAGCAGATGCCAGGCCTCTTCTGTGATGAAGGGCAGGAAGGGGTGCAACAGCTGCATCAGCTCTTCGAAATAGGAGGTCGTGGCTTCTAGGTCTTCTTCATGCAGGCAATGGCCTGGCAGGGGCTTTACCCATTCCAGGTACCAGCTGCAGAAGTCGTCCCATATCAGGGAGTATAGGGATTTCAATGCTTCGCTGAGGCGGTACTGCCCCATCAGTCGGTTGATCTCGGCAGCGGCTTCGTCGAGTCTGGCACGGAACCAGCGGTGTGGCCAATCGGTCCGAGGCGCTAGGCTAGCCTCTTGGTCCGAATTATCCATCCAAATACGCACCAGCTTAAGCGCATTCCAGATCTTGTGCGTGAAATGTCGGCCCTGTTCGTTGGTGGCGGGATCCCACAGCAGGTCGTTGCCGGCTGGGGAGGAGATGAGAATGCCGAAGCGGACGGCGTCGGCGCCTATTTGATCGATCATCGCGAGCAGGTCTGGGGAATTGCCGAGTTGCTTGCTCATCTTCCGGCCCTGGCGGTCGCGCACGATGCCGGTAAAGTAAACATCCCGAAAGGGGATGGTCCCTTTGTATTCGAATCCCGCCATGATCATACGGGCCACCCAGAAAAAGATGATCTCTGGGGCTGTGACCAACGTATGGGTAGGATAGTAGTAGGATACCTCTGTGTTGCCGGGCTTTGACAGCCCATGGAAGACTTCGAAAGGCCATAGCCACGACGAGAACCAGGTGTCGAGACAATCCTCGTCTTGCAGCAGCATGGGGGCTTCCACGCCAAAGGTCTCGCGGAACTTCCGGACGGCATCTGCCTCATCCATGGCCACCACGAAGCGCCCTTCCGCATCATACCACGCAGGGATGCGATGACCCCACCAGAGTTGGCGGCTGATACACCAGTCGCGGATGTTCTCCATCCAATGGCGGTAGAGGTTTTTATATTTGGCAGGATGGAACCGGATCTGGTCGTCCAGGACTGCCTGCAGGGCAGGCTTGGCGAGGTCGTTCATCTTGAGCCACCATTGCAGTGAGAGGCGGGGCTCCACGACGACGTCCGTCCGCTCTGAGAAACCGATCTGATGCGTGTAGTCCTCCGCCTTTTCCAGGCTGCCGGCTGCCTCCAACGCGGGAATGATTTGTTTGCGGGCTTCGAAGCGGTCGAGGCCGGCATAGATGCCAGCAGCCTCAGACATCGTCCCATCCGCTTCCAGGATGTCAACTACATCCAGGCCATGCTTCATCCCCAGCTGGTAGTCGTTCATGTCATGCGCCGGCGTCACTTTGAGGGCTCCGGTACCGAAGTCCATCGCTACATATTCGTCTGCGATGATGGGGATGCGCCGGCCGATTAGCGGCACAAGGGCATAATGGCCGACAAGGTCACTGTAGCGGTCATCGTCGGGGTGAACGGCGATGGCGGTATCGCCTAGGATGGTCTCCGGACGTACCGTGGCGATGGTGATGTATCTGTCCGAGGGCGTGCCCGCTGCCCCCTCGATGGCATAGCGCAGGTGGTAGAGTGTTGACTGGACTTCCCGGAAGATTACTTCTTCGTCGCTCAAGGCCGTCTTAGCCTTAGGGTCCCAGTGGATCATCCGTTTGCCGCGGTAGATGCTTCCCTTTGCGTAGAGGTCGTTGAAGACCTGTATGACGGAACGATAATAGTCAGGATCCATCGTAAAGGTCGTGCGCTCCCAGTCGAGGCTGCAGCCCAGTCGCCTCAGCTGGCTGAGGATGATGCCTCCGTATGTATCCTTCCACTGCCATGCATGCCCCAGGAAGGCATCCCGGCTGAGGGAAGACTTGGCAATCCCCTTTTCCCTCAGCATCTGCACCACCTTTGCTTCCGTCGCAATGGAGGCGTGGTCGGTGCCGGGCACCCAGCACGCATTGTAGCCGAGCATGCGGGCACGCCGCACTAGGATGTCCTGGATCGTGTTATTCAGGCAATGGCCCATATGCAGGATGCCTGTCACGTTGGGCGGTGGGATGACGACGGTATAGGGCACCCGCTCGTCGGGCGTGCTGTGGAAATGGCCGAAGGCTACCCAGTGGTCGTACCATTTACGCTCGGCTTCTTGGAAAGAAAAGGTCTTGCTGAGTTCCATGCTTCAATCAGTCTATGGCACGGACAAAGGTAAGCAATCCATGGGCAGCGCTCTGCCTAGCAGCAGGGGTCGTACGGCGATGCATCCGCCAATCTTATGCAGGAGAAATGATGGCAGTCATCGGAAACGGATGGTCGATGCCGCTATCTTTTCGGGGAACAAAATACCGTGCCGACCGATATGAAAAAGGTATACAATACCCACCGCTATGGGATCTGGATAGACCAGGCAAAAGCTGTCGTGCTCTATGTCGACGTGAAGGGTACATGGGTGGTGTATACGGTTTAATCCGGCATCCGCTCGCATCTGTATTTTTAGGGAGAGTCGACCGATAAGACCGGCCTTTTTCGTCATACCCTCCAGCCGGAAAAACGCATTTAGAACAATCAGCACCAGAAAGAGCGCATGTTTTTCCGGCAGGTCACCGGGTCGCTGACAGGTGTCAGTGAGATCCTGATACTGGGCCCGGGGCCCGCGCCTCATGGAGTGGAGCAAGAACCTCGCCGCCGCAAGTCTTTAAATAGATCCGAGGTTGAAAGCCGTGCGGCCGACAAGTTGCCACTGCCGGCGTTCAAAGCCGCCGTTAAGGCACATTGCTACCTCTGAAAAGAAAAAGCCATCCTTTCCGAGGAGGAAGGGCATGAAGTGGATAGCCGCATCGTTTATTGGGCAGACTCTTTTCGAATCACATTGAGTGCGCCACCGGCCCGGAACCAGTCGATCTGCTGGTCATTATATGTATGGTTGGCACGGATGATGTCCTGGCTACCATCCGAATGGTGTAATACGAGCGTGAGTGGGCGGCCCGGGGCAAACTCTGTGAGCCCAAGGATGTCGATCTGGTCATCTTCTTGTACCTTCTCGTAATCCGGCTTGTTGGCAAAGGTGAGGGCTAGCATTCCCTGCTTTTTCAAATTGGTCTCATGGATGCGAGCGAAGCTCCTCACCAGGATGGCCCGTACGCCCAGATGGCGGGGCTCCATGGCGGCATGCTCACGGCTGGAGCCTTCGCCATAGTTCTCATCGCCGACAACGACTGTGCCGATGCCGGCAGCCTTATAGGCGCGCTGCGTGGATGGGACGGTGCCATATTCACCTGTCAGCTGGTTCTTCACATGGTCGGACTTATCGTTATAGGCATTCACTGCGCCTATGAGCATGTTGTTGGAGATATTGTCCAGATGTCCACGAAACTTCAGCCATGGGCCTGCCATGGAGATGTGGTCTGTCGTACACTTGCCTTTGGCTTTGATCAGCAGCCGGAGGCTTTTGAGGTCGGAGCCTTCCCAGGCCGAAAAGGGTTCAAGCAGCTGCAGCCGCTTCGAGTCGGACGCGACAGCCACCTGTACGCCGCGGCCGTCTGCGGCAGGGGCCTGGTAGCCGGCATCTTCTACGGCAAAACCGCGGGGTGGCAGTTCGAAGCCTGTCGGCTCGCTGAGTTTGACTTGTTCACCCTGCTCGTTGGTGAGGGTGTCCGTCAGAGGGTTGAAGGCGATGGTGCCTGCGATGGCCATGGCCGTAACCAGTTCAGGGGAAGCGACGAAGGCGTGGGTGCCAGCGAATCCATCGTTGCGTTTGGCGAAGTTTCGGTTAAAAGAGGTGATGATGGTATTCTTTCGGTTGGGGTCGTCGATATGGCGTGCCCACTGCCCGATGCAGGGGCCACAGGCATTCGCCAATACCACGCCGCCGACTTCTTCGAATTGACGGATAAAGCCGTCCCGCTCGATGGTAAACCGTACTTGCTCGCTGCCGGGCGTGATGGTAAACTCGGAATGTGCCTTGAGTCCTTTGGCGACGGCATCTTTTACGATCGAGGCAGAGCGGCTGATGTCTTCATAAGAGGAGTTCGTACATGAGCCGATAAGCGCGACTTCCAGCTTGGCTGGCCATCCATTGTGCTCGACCGCCTCTCGGACTTTCGAGATCGGTGTGGCCAGGTCTGGCGTGTAGGGCCCATTCAGATACGGCTCCAGGGTGTCCAGGTTTAGCTCCAGCAATTCATCGTAGAATCGGGCGGGGTCGGCATAGACGGCTGCATCGGGCCTCAGGTGCTCTTGGATGCCATCTGCCATATCGGCTACCTCTTTCCGTCCAGTGGCACGGAGGTAGTCGGCCATCTTGGGATCATAGGCAAAGACCGAGCAGGTGGCACCGATCTCGGCACCCATATTGCAGATGGTCCCTTTACCGGTGGCACTGATGCTATCAGCACCTTCTCCGAAGTATTCGACAATGGTGCCAGTGCCCCCTTTCACGGTAAGTTGGCCGGCTACCCATAAGATCACATCTTTGGCAGAGGCCCATCCATTTAGACGACCGGTCAGCTTCACGCCGATCAGTTTGGGCATCTTGAGTTCCCAGGGAAGCCCCGCCATCACATCCACCGCATCTGCCCCTCCGACGCCTACGGCTACCATGCCGAGACACCCTGC
>VGFQ01000012.1 GCA_016868815.1 Bacteroidota bacterium | reverse complement strand
CCCAAACCGGGTCCGATGCGCTTGGACCTCACCAAGGGGGTATGCCCTTCTCCAAGGATGACCCGGGCAGACGGCTCCACCGGCACGAGATAAGGCTCATACGTCCACAGGCTAGTACTCATCGGGGAACTGCTGGTGTTTGAGCGGATAGCTGTTTAGGTTATGGGTGAATCCTCCGTCGATGGTCAGGCAGGTGCCGGAGATAAAAGCGGCTGCCGGTGAAGCCAGCCAGCAGATGGCCTCTGCCACTTCCTCCGGCTGCCCCGGACTGCTCAGGGGAGTGGCGTCTGTCAGATAGCCCCCCAGCCGGTCGGTCAACCCGCGGGCCGTAGTGTCTGTCTCATAGTCGTGGCTGAGGCCCGTGTCGATGTACCCAGGCCGTACACAGACAGCCCGTATGCGGCTGCGGCCATAGGTGACGGCCATCTCTCTTGTCAACCCCTCCAGGCCTGCCTTAGCGGCAATATAACCCGGACTATTCCCTGCCGGCCGCTCAGACATCATACTGGAGACATTCACGATGACCCCGCCCGTGCCTGTGCGTTCCATGACCTCCGCCACAGCCCTTCCCAGGAAGGCTGGCGCAGTGAGGCAAACATCGATCGTCCGTTGCCAATCATCCAGACTGATCTGCCGTAGACTACCGAGTCGCCGCCAGGCCGCGTTGTTGACCAAGACGTCGATGCGTCCCCAACGCGCGACCGCCTCATGGGCCACCTGCTGTAGGAAGGCAGGAGCGGCCAAGTCGCCGGACAACACCAAAACATCGGCACCGGGATGTGCCTTGAGCACTTCTGCCAGCGAGTGGAGGGCAGCCTCTTCCATGTCGACGAGGGTTAGCCGACAGCCTTCCGCCGCAAACTTTTGGGCGATGGCCCGGCCGATACCACCGGCAGCTCCGGTGAGGATGACAGACTTTCCCTGCATCATGGGCGATAGATGGTTTTGGCATTCACAGCACAGATGCCCCCGAGGGAGTCACCGGCCGACACGACAGCATCCACCCGCAGGAATAAGACCAGCCCCGTATCCTCAGCCTGAACAGGAAGGCGCTGCCCGGTGTGGACATCGAGGATATGCCCCCATAGGTCCCCTTGCGTGATGGAGTCTCCCAGGGCCACCGCCGGAAGGAAGATGCCCGCACAGGGTGCCGGCATTTTCGACTGCAGATGCCCTTGATTGGGTGCGGCATCCTCTATCCAAAAGTCTGGCGGTCCGGCAGGGGGCAGCGGCTCCAGGAGCATGGAAAAGGAAGACATGACCCGAAGGCAGCCCTGTACATAAGCTTCGGCGATATGGGGCCTGACCATTGAGCCACCGCCATATTCGACATAGATGGAAGGGATGCCGGCATCCCTGGCAATGGAGAGGGTACGGCCATTGGGGGCAGGATCAGTACCCCAAATCAACGGAAGGCCAAATGCCTGGGCCATGGCCCGGTTGGCAGCCAGGACAGACCGTTCAGGATGTACCATATATCCCGCCATGGGATGGATGTCGAAGATCCGCCCACCCGTATGGAGGTCTATCAGCGCATCCGCTGCCCGGATGAGGGCACTCACTGCAAAGGCATCTGCCTGGGTAGGTGAGCCAAGGGCATCCCCCGGGCAGGTACGGGCCAGGTCCAGGCTGTCAGCGCCGCACCGGAGGTGTGCCCGCACAGCTGTCTCGTTGACTCCGGCTACGACGGTCACCTTGCCAGACGACAACATGCCCCCCAGACCATCCATCAGTCGAAAGGCCGCCATCAGCGGCTCATACTCATCGCCATGGACGCCCGCAGTAATCAGGAGAGAAGGACCGGGCTTCCCGGAGTCAATGGTAACGGGGTGCTTCATGTGGTGGCGCTCGCAGGTTCAATACATCAGTCGGTCCGGGTTAATCAGGGCGAGGTCTGTCTGGGCAAGCCTCGTCTTGCGGCGCTGGCTTCCGGCGCAATACCCCAGCAGCAGTCGTCCTTCGGCCGTAAAATGCATCGCAATATAGCAGTACCATCCATCTTTGTCGGACTCCAGGGTCGTGACATGCTTCCAACGACGGCCTTCATTGTCGGAGACGGCAATCGTCAATGGGGTCCTCTTGCCGCGGATTTCCGGATCGCTGCCATCGTTGCGGTTCCAGACCATCACGAGCCTCCGGCCATCCGGCATGCGTTTGATCGAGGCGGGTGACAACGGCGATACGATCTTGCTGCGGCTGGCAGGCGACCAGGAGACACCGCCGTCCCTGGACCGCGAGACATACTGCACGCCGGCATTGGTGCGCAGGAACATGAGGATATGCCCATTGCGCAAAGCGACAACACCGGGCTCTTGTGTGATCACAGTATCGGGGTTCGCCACCTGGGCGCTCCGCTGCCAACTCTGTCCGTTGTCGTCTGAGCGGTAGCAGAAGATGCGGCCACGGTCCTGCCAGGGTTCCGTGGGCGACTGGTGCATGGCCACCGGCATGAGGAGCCTGCCATCCTCCAGTTGAATCACTCGGTCGTTGTTGAGGACATAATATCCTGGCACATCGGTGATGCAGGCCCTGGCTTCAGACCAGGTGGCTGCCTCATCTGAAGAGTATCTAACCATCGGGATGCAGTCGGCATGGGCATTCTTACGGGCATAGAAAAGGGCGATATGCCCATCCTGCAGCCGAAGGAGGGAGACAGACATGACATTCATGCCCCCCTCATTGGCTACGACCACCTTGTCCTGCGCGGACCAGGTGCGGCCACCATCGTGAGAGCGACGCGAGGCCAGTCGTGCCGTACCATAATCACTGGAGGAGCTGCCATAAAAATGGCTGTAGACCATCAGGATGGAGCCATCTTTCAATGTGATGAAGGCACATTCGCTGTTGCGGGGGTTGTCCGGGCCGGGCGGCAGCTGCAGCACTTTTTGAAAGGGGGCGTCCGTGGCTGCTGTCTGGGCAGTGCCCACGGTTGAGCAAAACGGCAGCAAGGCTGCCAGGCAGAGGCTCAGCACAAAGGATATTTTTTGCATAGCAAGCCCTCACTAAAAAAAGCGCGGCAGCCCATCGGCTGCCACGCGCATTCAAACCAAATTAGAATTTAGGATAACCGGGGGTTTGTTCCAGCAGTTTATTGTTGGTCAGTGTATTTCTGTCGACGGGCCAAAGGACTTTATATGCCTCCGCGGCTCTGATGTTGGTGAACCGGAAGACATAGCTGTCGCCAAAACGGCGCAGGTCCAGCCAGCGCTTGCCTTCCATGATGAACTCGAGGTAGCGCTCTTCCAGGATGGCATCCTTGGCATTGCTGTCGCCTGGTTTATTGGGGAAGGCATCGGTGGCAGCCACGTATGCTGCACCGAAGGCCCGCTGGCGTACGGCATTGATCTCGGCAGCGGGGTTCTCGCCCAGGAGCACTTTGGCCTCTGCCAACATCAGGAGCAGGTCGGCATGGCGGTAGATGATATAGTCGTTCGTATAGGCGCGTACACCGGCGGCCTGTTCGCCCTTGTATTTAGATGGGAAAACCCCGGACAGCCGGTAGGTCGTTCCGGAAAGCGTGTAGCAAGGCTGGATGGTTGCCCATTTCCGGGTGTCGCGGTCGTTGAAACGACGGAAGGTCGAGGAACGCATCGACAAGAAGTAAGGGCCGCCCCAGTTGTCGGTGGCGTCGAAGCGGCGGCGCTGGGCAGAGTCGTGAAAGTTGATGATGAAGGCGTTTTGCGGGGTGTGTTGCTGGACGGGCAGCGTCGCTTCGTTCAGCAGGTGGCGGCTGGCGAAGATGACTTCGCTGTTGCCGCGGTTGGTGGTCGCAAAGATGTTGCCGAAGTTGGACTGAAGAGACAATGCAGGGATGTTGGTCTGGATATCGACCAGCGCAGCCTTGGCGGTGCCTGCACCCGCGGTGCCTCCGGCCCGGTGGGCCAGCCAAAGGTGATAGTCCGCCTTGAGCATCAGGCTTGCGGCCTTAGACCAATAGCCTTTACCCTGACGGAAGGAATAGTCGCTGCCAAAACTTGTGAGGGACGTCTCAATGTCATCTTTGATCAGTTTTAGCACGTCCGCTTCCGAAGAGGCCGCCTTGGCGAGGTTGCTGATGTCGAACTCCTGCGTAGGCTCTGTGGTGATGATGACTTTTCCCCAGGACACATAGAGCTGGAAGTAGTAGAAGGCGCGAATGCCATGGGCTATGCCCAGGTAGTAGTTTCGATTGGAGGTGGTCATGACCGTGCTCGTCTTCATCTTGGAGATGAGCAGGTTGAGCTGGTTGATGTTGGAGTAAAAGCCGCCATAGCCGGATACGCCCGGCGCGTCGAGGGTCAGCGTGTTCTGCCAGAGCCGTTCGTTGCCTGCCGTGGATTCACCGGTGAAGGCGGAATTGGTGCCGGGGTCGGTGCCGTGGATGTCTGCCCGCATCTCTCCCAGGTAGAGGAATCGCTGCACGTGGGTACGGAAACGGGAATGTAGGCCGGAGACGAAGGCCTCCACCTGGTCGCCTGTCTGCCAAAAGTTGCCCTCGCCGACGCTGCTGATGGGTGCCAAGTCGAGCCGCTTGGCACAGGCAGCCAGCAGTAGCGCCATGGCCAGGAGGGTCAGATGTTTGATGATATGTCTCATGATACAATGTTTAGGTTTGGTTTGGATGTGGCGCAATGCTTAGAAAGATACTTCCAATCCCAGCACATAGGTGCGGGGCAGGGGATAGATGCCTCTGTCCACGCCGCTAATGACACCGCCCTCTACGGGGGGCTCCGGTGTACGACCCGAGTACTTGGTGAAGTAGTGTAAGTTGGAGCCGCTCACATAGACACGCGCACGGCTGACCACCTTGGTGCGCGCCAGCATCGACTTCGACAGGTCGTAGGAGAGGGTCACCTCCCTAAGGGCCAGGTAGTCCCCTTTCTCATAGATACGCGAGTTGTTGCTGTTCAAAAAGGCACTGGCATTGTTGATGCGCGTGTAGTTTTTCTTCCCGAGGGGGGCTGCCACCTGGTCTGCATAGTAGATCTTGGGTAGGTCAGATACCGGGTTGGTAGGCGACCATGCCGACTTGTTCTCTACGAAGTAGTTAAAGGTGCCCTGCATGTTGCCCAGCGTCCGTGCGAGCAAATCGTTGTAGATGGTATGGCCCGTGGCGAACTCGAAGCGGGTGTAGAGGGTCAGACCCTTATAGCTGGCGTTGAGGTTGAAGCCGCCCGTCCATTTGGGGAAGATATTCCCGATATAGACCTGGTCGCGCGAGTCGATGGTGTCGTTCTTGTCGACGTCCAGCCAATTGACATCCCCTGGCGTGATTTTGTTGTTGCCGGGGCGGGAAGGACCTCCGATGAGGGCCACCTGATCCCAGCGGTTGGCTGCTACTTTGGCGATCTCTGCGTTATCGCGGAAGATGCCGAGCTGCTTGAAGGCGAAGATCTCTCCGAGCCGCTTCCCTTCCTGCAGGCCACTCACCCAGATGATCTTGGAGCTGGCAGGATCCCAAATCTGAAAGCCGCCCTGGCGGTTCAAGTCATTGCCGTTGAAGGGAAGCTTCAGGATTTTGTTGCTGACATAGGTGGCATTTCCGCCAGCTTCGAGTTTGAAGCCGTTAGGCATGCTCAGGATCGTCGCGTTCAGGGTGAACTCATAGCCCTTGTTCTGGTAGGAGCCCAGGTTGGTGCGGACGGATCCAAAGCCTGTATAGTCAGGGAGTGCCAGGTTGGTCAGCAGGTCGCTCGTCACGCGGTCGAAATAGTCAAAGATGAGTGTGACGCGGTTGCCGAACATGCCTAGGTCAAGGCCTATATCCGTCGTCTTACTCCGCTCCCACCGCAGGTTCGGGTTGGAGAGGGTTGTCTGCAGGAAGCCGCCGGTATTGTTGTAGAGTGACTGTGCCCCGTAGGTACCCTGCACTTCATACCGGCCCAGCCCGGCCACGTTGCCGTTCTCCCCGTAGCTCACGCGCGGCTTGAAGGTGTTGATAAAGTTGGAGAGGCCGCTATTCTTGAAAAATGACTCCCGATGGAGGTTCCAGCCAGCACTCATGCCGGGGAAGACACCGAAGCGATTTTGCTCCGCTAGGCTCGAGACGCCATCGCGGCGAAAGACAAACGAGACGAGAAGTCGATTGTCTAAGTCGTAGTTGAGGCGTCCAAAGGTGGATGCGATGCGGAACTGTGATTTGTTTGAGTAGTTGCTCCCCGCTGCAAAGAGCGTGGCCGCGTTGACCGTCGGTATTTCGTCTGTCGGAGCATTGGTACCTGAAGCCTGCATATCAAAGTCCCTTGTATCGAAGAACTCGGCACCCAGCATGGCATTCAGGTTATGCCCTTTGCCAAGGGTCTTGGAATAGTTGGCGAAAGTGTTGTATTGGGCCTGGAAAGCCCTAGAGAAGCTAGCGCGGGAGGGACGTGTCACATTGAAGGCTTGTGGCACGGCGAACATCTGGGTGTAAGTTTGGGTTGCCTTGGTAGAGGCCTCATCGATATTCTCAAACAGATAGGCAGATGCAGTTGCCTTGATATACAGATCCTTGGTGAGGTCCCATTTGAGGATTGTAGAGGCCGTGATGCGGTTCACCTCGTTGCGACGGTTAATCTTGCCCAGCCAGTAGACGGGGTTGCCGTCGGAGGAACCATTGCCCGGGTTGGGCATGGTCTTCTCAGTATCGAGCCAGGGCTTGAAGGTCGGCCAGATGGCACGTGTCCGATATAGGGTATTGATCTCGGATGCCAACGTTCCGTACTGCGACGACGTCGACATGTTCACCATGCTGCTCAACTCGAGGTTCTGACGGATCTTATACGATCCGTTCAGATCTGCGGAGTAGCGCTTATAGCTGGTGCCTATGATCAGTCCATCTTCAGTGAAATAGTCAAAGCTGGCGTAGTACTTACCACGGTCGTTGCCACCAGCGACATTGACGTAATGGTCGTCTGTACGAGTATTGCGAAACAGGACACTCTCCACCTCTCCACTGTAATCTTTGAAGATAAGTACACCTCCATAGGGGTCGCTCACCGTATCCCAGCCTTGCTGGAGAAGTGAGGCCGTGGTGGGAGAGAAACGGCGTATATCGAAAGATGCCAGATATGCAGGCGTTGTCAACACTCCATACCCGGGGGTGGCGTCCACCTGTGCCAGGGTGCGGCCGGAGTTGAGGTTGCCCAGCCGGTTGTAATAGATGTAATCCCGTGCATTCATGAATTGATAGCCCTCGCGGTTCCGGTTGAAGCCTACCGTATACTTATACGACACCTGAGCAGTACCGGCTTTGCCCTGCTTCGTCGTGATCAGGATGACCCCGTTGTTGGCCCGGGCTCCATAGATCGCAGTGGCAGCAGCATCCTTGAGCAGTTCAACAGATTCGATGTCCTGAGCGGCAATGTCGTTGAAAGGACGGATGATCCCGTCGATGACGACCAGAGGGGCGCCCGGACTGTTGATGGAGGCGCCGCCGCGCAGCAAGATGAGTGGGGTGGCTCCGGGACTGCCTGTTGCATTGACCACCTGCAGGCCCGAGACGGTTCCCTGCAGGGCTGTCCCCACGTTTGCCCGGGGGGTATTGGACAGGACCTGGCCATCTAATTTGGAGATGGCACTCGTCACATTGCGGCGCGACTGGGTGCCGTATCCCACGACCACCACCTCGCTGAGCTTGGCATTGTCAGGCTGGAGTACGACCTCTAGTAATACGCCCGAGGCGGCTGTCACCTCGCTGGACTCAAAGCCTACCGCAGTGACGACTAGCACATCCTTGGCGCTGGCATTGAGGCTGAACGTGCCATCAGGCGCCGACTGTGCACCGGCTATGCCCCCTTTGACGACAATGCTGGCGCCAGATACCGGCGTCCCGTCCTGCGCCGTGACCCGGCCGCTGACCTTAGCCGTCTGGGCCATCGTCAGTCCCGCATAGGAAAAAGTCAGCAGGATGATGAACCATACCTTTCTCATGATGATGTGATTATGGGTTTGAATGCTATGATATGTCATACATATAACAATCTTACGAAATTGTTATACGCAAACAACTTTTTTTGAAAAAAATTTCAATGGATATTTAACGTGCAGACCAGAACATGCAGCCTATGCCCCTGACCCGTCTCAGACCCATCGAGCACCTCACCCAGGTGGATCAGATAGAGAACCGATTGGAGGAATACCTCAAGGAGGGGCATTTCAAGCCGGGCGACTACCTTCCCAAAGAAGTGGAGATCGCCCGGGCCCTGGGGGTCAGCCGTACCGCTGTTCGGGAAGCACTCTCCAGGTTCAAGACGCTTGGTATCATTGAGTCTCGCAAGAACCGGGGTATGATGTTGACACGCCCTGACGTACTCGGCAACCTGCAACGGGTGCTGGACCCGAAACTCCTGGATGGGGAGACCATGCGCGATATGTTCGAGATGCGACTGGTCATAGAAATCGGGCTGGCACATTTCGTCTTTCTCCGGAAGACGCTGGAAGACATTGAACGACTGGAGGACATCGCCACACAGGAGGAACAAAGCAACGACCGCATTGAGCGCCTGCGGCTAGACGTTGAATTCCATGCCCAACTCTACCGCATGTCCGGAAACGATACCATCATCCGCTTCCAAAACATGCTCAACCCCATCTTCGACATTGTCGACAAGGTTCATGCCTCCCGCAAAGACCTTCACCCCCCCTCCCATCGGGCCACCCACCGAGACCTCATCCAGGAACTGCAACACGGGAATCCCTCCGGATTCCGCAATAAAATGGAAAGCCATCTCTGGTATTTCCTGGATAAAATGTGAGGAGCTCCGAATTTTCCGTACATATGTCGGACATATGTGTTAAATTCGGTACGGAACAATACATCACCTAAGACAACCCTCATGGAGAAAAGACTTGGTGGCCTGGTCATTGCCATGCCCACGCCGCTCCTGGACAATGAAGACCTGGATATCCCCTCATTCCGACGACTCATCGATCATTGCATCGAAGATGGGGCCGACGGCCTCATGATCCTCGGGAGCATGGGAGAAGGGGCTGCCCTGCTGGACGCGGTGCGTGAAGCGGCCATAGAAGTAGCGTGCGAGCAGGTCAATAAGCGTCTGCCCCTGCTGGTCACTGTATCGGGAGCCTCCACCCGCCGAACCCTCAGCTACGCCCGGCGGGCAGAGCAGCTAGGGGCTGACTACCTGGTGACGACCTCCCCCTACTACTACCGCTTCCCGGATCCGGAAAGCATGCTGACGCATGTGTCCCGTACCGCGGAGTCGACACGCCTGCCCCTGATCTTTTACAACGCCCCCGGCTCCACCGGCAACCCCGTCGCCACGGACACCCTCGACCGCATCCTCCAACTACCGGCCGTCAGTGGCGTCAAAGACTCAGCCTGCCAGTTTGGATCCTTCTCCGAACTTCTTCGGCGCTACCCAGACAAAGCCTCCCGCCCCGGCACCATCATGCAGGGCGATGAGTCTGTCTACGACGCCTCGCTCCTGCTGGGCTGTGATGGGCTGGTCACCGGCGGAGGCGTCTGCTTTATCCGGCTCTTAAAAGCACTCTGCGAGGCCGGCATGCAGCGAGATATTGACAGCGCCATGAGCCTCCAGGCTGCATTTTGGAAAGGCATGACAGAGATGCTCCTACCAGACCTGCCCAGAAACTGGATGTTCAACATTAAAGAAAAGCTGGCGGACAATGGGGTGATCGCAGCGCCCTACGCGACCGCCCCCTTCATGCACAACTGGCGCAGATGAAACCCCTCGTCCCGGCAGCCCTCGCCGTCATAGCCCTCTCGGCAGCCATCCCCGCTGCGAAAGAAAGGACGATGGAACCATCGCTGCTGGCCGACAGCCTGGTGGTCGTCTGCCTGGGCAAATCCACCACCGCACCCAGGAAGGCATTACAGCAACCCTATCCCGAAAGACTGGCAGCACGGATACTCAACGAAGGGATTCCAGCCCGCATACACAATGCTGGCAAAGGCGGAAGCCACGCAGCCACGCTGGCCGACAATGCCTTCCACCGGATCGCACATGGCACCGACCGGTTCCGGTACGATGTCCTTTCTCAGCAACCCGACTGGCTCATCGTGGCCTTTGGGATCAACGACTCCTGGCAGGATAAAGGCAGGGGAACGCCATCTCGCATCTCACTAGACCGATTTCAGCAATGCTTGTCCAGCTTCGTTAAGTCCATCGACTCTATAGGCGGGCGAACCATCATCCTAGGACCTAACCCTGCAGGAATTTGCTACGCAGGCTTTCATGCCCGCAGACTGGAAAGATACCGACGGGCCTCCCGAAAGGTCGCCCGTCGCACAGGCGCACGCTGGCTGGATATATCCTCGGTCTTTCGTCGCGAATTTAAATACCGAAGGCAGCCATTGGAGAGCCTGCTGCTAGATGGGATGCATCCCAACGACCAAGGCCATGCGCTCATGGCGGAAAAACTCCTGGATGCAATGGTAAGCCAGAGAAAAGCCAGCCATGAATAGGATACCCCCCTTAGTCAACTGGCTTGCCACATTGACCCTCCCACTCTTCCTGCTTGCCATGACAAAGGAGCGCAAACCACTTGCCCACACACAGGTCCTTAAAGACACCATCGACACCCGCAAGGGCCCGTTTACCTCCAATGGCATTTGGATACATCCCTCTAGCCGGGCACTCACCGGCCTGCGCATGGGGCCTTTCGTCCACCTACCCGACAAATCAATCCTCACCATCGATAGCACCCAATGCCTGGTCAGTCTGAATGAAGGTCGGAGCTGGAAATCTTTCCCCATCTTCAAAGACAGCTCCCGGTTCCTGATCCGCATGGAAAGATCCCTGATCCGAACCCGCAAGGGAACCCTCATCCTCGCCTTTATGAACGAGAAAGAGCATCGCCGATCCTGGAATAGCCAGACCCACGACGCACCCGGATCCGTCTTGCCGACCTATGTGGTGAGAAGTTACGACAACGGCAAGACCTGGCAGGAGCCACAGCTCATGCACCGCGAATGGACCGGAGCCGTACGAGACATCATTGAGACAAAAGATGGCCATGTCATTTTCACGAGTATGATGCTGCTTTCAAATCCTGGTAGGAACTCAGTTCTAACCTACACCAGCCGCGACGAAGGCAAGTCTTGGACGCGGAGCAACATCATCGATCTCGGCGGTATCGGCCACCACTCGGGCGTGACAGAATCAACGCTCGAAGAAATGACAGATGGAAGCCTTCTGATGTACATGCGGACCAACTGGGGATCCCTATGGGAGACCCGCTCTACCAACAAAGGGATTAGCTGGACGAACTATCGCTCCACCCCCATCATGTCCAGCTCAGCCCCTGCCATGTTCAAACGAATGAAAAGCGGCCGGCTCATCCTGATCTGGAACCAGAGCATGCCACAGGGCAAGACAAGCTACCCGCTGCGCGGCGGCGATAAAGAATGGTCGGAAGTCTTTCAAAGCAACCACCGCGAAGAGCTATCCATCAGCTTCTCCGAAGATGAGGGAAAACATTGGAGCGACCCCATCGTAATCGCAAAAGTCACACTCCCGAACACGCAGGTATCCTATCCCTACTTTCTCGAAAGAAGCCCTGGTGAAGTATGGATCACGACCATGTTCGGAGGACTCCGCCTCTCCCTGCGTGAAAAGGATTTCATAGGTCGATGATCTCCCATAACACCTTCATCATGCATTGCCATTAACCCTGATAAAACAAATCCATCACATCAAAAACGATTACCATGAAAGGGAAAAATGCCATTCTGATCCTCTATGTAGGGATGTCCTTATCCCTCTTACTGCCCGTCCGGGGGAAGGCCTACATCCATAAAGGCCAGACCCCCCCCTTGAAAGACACCATCGACACCCGCACAGGCAAGTTTACCTCCAACGCCATCTGGATCCATCCCGCCAGCCGCGAGCTAACCGGGCTGCGTATGGGCCCCTTCGTCAACATGCCCGACGGCTCCATCCTGACGGTCGACACCACCAAATGCCTCATCAGTCAAGACGAAGGAAAGACCTGGACAACCTACCCCATTTTCAGAGACACCTCGAAATATTCAATCCGCAACGAACGCGCCCTCATCCGCACTCGTAAAGGCACCCTCATCCTGGCCTTTATGAACGACAAAGAAAAATCAGTATTCAACTGGAATAATGAAACCCACGATATGCCTGGCGCCGTGCTGCCCACCTATGTTGTACGCAGCAATGACGGTGGCCGCACCTGGCAGGAACCCCAGCTGATGCACCGCGACTGGACAGGGGCCATCCGAGACATCATCGAGACCAGAGACGGAAATGTTGTCTTTACCACCATGATGATGCGCCATAACCCCGGCCACCACACAGTCCTCACCTATACCAGCAGCGATGAAGGCAGATCATGGAAACGCAGCAATGTCATCGACTTGGGCGGCGTCGGCCATCACTCTGGCGTGACAGAGTCCACCCTAGAAGAAATGAAAGATGGAAGCCTGCTCATGTACATGCGCACCAACTGGGGATCTCTTTGGGAGACCCGTTCCAAAGATAAAGGCCTCACCTGGGACAGCTTCCGCTCCACCCCCTTGACAGCCAGCTCCGCTCCCGCGATGTTCAAGCGACTGAAAAGCGGCAGACTCATCCTCATTTGGAACCAGAGTATGCCGCAAGGCAAGACCAATTACCCGCTGCGCGGTGGCGACCAGAACTGGGCAGAAGTCTTCCAAAGCAACCACCGCGAAGAACTCTCCGTCAGCTTCTCCAACGACGATGGCCGCAGCTGGAGCGAACCCATCGTCATGGCCAAGGTGACCCGACTAAGAACACAGGTTTCATATCCCTACTTCTTGGAAAGAACTCCCGGTGAGCTATGGATCACCACGATGTTCGGTGAGCTGCGTATAGCCTTCAGCGAGAAGGACCTGATTGCAAAATAAATATTATATCCACCGGCTCATCATGCCGGTATATGTTGATTGCTTATGCCTACACCCCCTTTTGCGGCTTCACTTGCGGGACTACTGCTGGCAGCTGGCAACCACTGCGAGGCCCTGGCACAGCTGCCGCTACCTGCGCAGAGTCGAAGCCGCCTGGTCACAACTGAGATGCCTGCCCTACACGCCACCATCTTCGGGTCGGGCTCCGGCGCCTCCGGCATCTATCTGGAACCCACTGGCACCCGCATGCGCTCCGGCGACAGTGTATCCGATGACAACGGCCGCAGCTGGCGGCTCCAACCGATGACGCCCAACTACATGGATGGCCTACCCAAAGGCTATCGCCGCAACCCGGTGACCTCAGTCCTGGACGAGCGGACAGGCCGGTTGCTGACCATAGTCAATGCACTCGACCTACCCGACCTCGACCCCGCCATCAACGAGCCGCCCATTGCCCTGAGCAACTACTATCTGCGCTACCGCGTGTCGGCCGACGGTGGACGCAGTTGGGTACATGAGACCCCCATCATACTCAAAGGAAGGAAAGATCCGAAAAAGCCCTTACCCGGCATCGAAATCGGAAAGAACTCCATCTTCCTGGGGGACCTGGGCTGCATCCCCCTAGTGACCCGTGCAGGCAGGATCCTAGTACCCGCACAGGCCACCCTGCAGGGACCTGATGGTAAACTCGCCAACCCCGGCGGCGGGTACACATATACAGATGTGATCATCCTTATGGGCCGATGGACCAAGAACCACCGCATCGAATGGAGCATGGGAGATCGCGTAGAGGCCGACCCCAAAAGGTCAAGCCGCGGCATGATTGAGCCCACCCTCGCCGAACTGCCCGATGGCCGTATCCTCCTGGTGATGCGCGGCAGCAATGATGTCAAGGATAAGTCTGGCTATCGCATGCCAGGATACAAATGGCAGTCCCTCTCCAGTGACGGAGGACGCAGCTGGACCAAACCTGAACCCTTCGCCTTCGACGACGGCACACCCTTTTTCTCCCCCTCTGCCATGTCGAACCTGTTCCGACACTCGAGCGGCAGGGTCTTCTGGTTTGGGAATCTGACAGCCCAAAACCCGGAAGGCAACCTGCCAAGGTGGCCGCTGGTTATGGCAGAAATAGACCCCAAGAGCGCCCGACTCTATCGCAGCAGCCTCCTCGAGCTAGACAGAGAAGAGGAGCCCGACCGCAGCCAGGGTCGACTCGACATCTCCCATTTCTCCATGCTTGAAGACAGGGAGACCAAAGATATCATACTCACCTATCCCAGAAACCACGGTGGCTATAAGACCCGCAAATGGATAACCGTACGCATTGCCGTACCCTGACCGGCAGGTGACGACTATCTGTCATGCATGAACGAAAACTTGAACGTCAGGCAGGCCGTAGCTGGAACTGAATACAGCTTCCTTCTGCAAACACCGGTCCCTTGAAAAGCATGCAACCACCACATCCCCCCTCTTTGGGAGGTATATACAGGGCACATTCGCCACACCGGCGCTCGGGGTCAGAGGCAGATTCCTCATACCCAAGTGCCGCACGAGCGGATCTGTCATCTTCAGAGAGACCTTGTAAGTCCGTACAGTCGGCAGGCCCTTCCTTCTTGCGGACATCCGCATCAGACCGCTCCCCGCCATGCCTACAGCCGGAAAAGGCAATCACCAGCGAACATCCTGCAAAAGGCAACAACGTCGACAGCCATTGCCTTCTATCCAACTTGCCCTCTCGCAGCCTTGCCAGCATAGATCATCATTTGATTCCTTGCAGAGTGGCAAGGACCGTGTCGCGTAGAGATGAGGGCCCCTTCCAAGCCGATGGGTCCAGCAAGGCTCGGAGTCTTGAGATTTCAGAGGGATTCTCCCGGTCTCGGAAGATGCAGGCCGCCTCCTTCAAAAAGTCCTCCTGCCAGGCCTGAGGGGCCTGGAAGAAGCCAGGAGCTGCCAGGATGGACTCTAACATGTCCACAGTTGATCCCTCTGCCGCGCTGAAGAAAGCCATGCGGTACCAGGGACTGGCACCGTTGCGCAATAGGACGCGCTGCAGCGTATGGCACACATCCCTTCCGGAGAACGACCCAAGACTCAGCACTGCCTGGAAGACAACGCGCCCAGAGATGTCATCAACAAGGGGGTATATGTCAGACAGCAATTCGTTTCGACCTTCTGACAGCATAAGGGCATGCTCCCGGACACCTGCGTTGGCATCTTTCAGGAGGGCACGCAACAACTCATCATCGATCGCCGCAAGCCCTTCCAGCACGTAAAGTGCATGCAGACGGCCCATAGCACTTGAATGCGAACGGCAGTAGGCCTTGGCCGCGGAGATGATGGTCCGGTCCTTGCGTTCTAGCAACAGCCGCTGGGCGGTGAGGCGCCACCATTGGCTGGGATGGGATAAGAGGCTCAGCAATTCCTTGGATGGCTTGTTCCGCAGCTGCAAAGGCTTCATCTGTAAGGCGGGAGATCCTTTGGCAACCATCCGGTAGATGCGTCCGTAGGTATCACCGGCATCGAAGTCCATCCCTTCCTGGAGGTCGGCGGGAATGGACAGGGGCGTTTCAATATGCTGACGGTACATGTCGATCATAAACAATGAGCCATCCGGCCCTTCTGTAAAGCTGGCAGGCCTGACCCAGGAGTCCGTCGTTGCCATGAACTCACGATCCTGCTCCAATGGACCCCTGATGGCCCGCAGGTAGGGAGAGTCGATGTCTTGCAGCAGATCGCGATGGACGAGGTTGCCGGCCACATCCCCGGTAAATAGGCTACCGTAATAGCCAGGTGGAAGCAGCGCACCGGTGTACATGGTCCCACCTGAGCCACCGGTGAAGTGATCTTCCGCAAACTCTTTCTCCGGCAATCCATGCTCTCTAGACTTCTGGTTGCGCTGTCGGGTGCGTTCGGCCCTCCACCAGGGGGCTGGCGTCAGTTGAAACATGAGGGGGTCATGATCAGAGATGTTGAGCGTGGCCCGTCGGAGCGACTTAGGTAAATGGGGATTGCGGTCCAGATATCGTTTCGGGAAGACAACCTGACTGATATGATCGGTATTCTGCGTATAAAAGCGATGTCCGGAGACATCCATGGCAAGTCCAAACTGTCCGCGTCCGGTAGACGACTCAAAGAGACCTTTATCGGGACGGAAGCGGAAGTCCCATCCTTTGACAGAAAGCCTTACCGTATCTTTTCCTTTCCGGTAAGAGATATCCCCTGCCTGCCCGTTATTGTTGGCATAGATCCAGTTGTCGACACCAAACCGCAGATTGGTGATCTGTGCTTCTTCATTGCGGTTGAAGAAGCCGGAAAAGACAGTGTCTCTCTGCTCTGCCCGGCCATCTCCGTCGTTGTCGCGAAAAAAGAGAATATTCGGTGCTGCGGCCACGAACAATCCCCCCTGCCAGGGGAGGACAGACGTAGCCTCCCGCAGGCTGTCGGCAAAAACGATGGCCGTATCCGCGCGCCCATCCGCATTGAGGTCTGCCAGTCGCACGATGCGACCCCGACCTTTGACGCTGTCAGGCTTATAGGCGTCGAGCATACCAACAACCCACGCGTTCCCCTCTTCATCGAATTCCATGGAGACGGGATCCACCACAAAAGGCTCTGCCGCAAATACCTCCGAATGGATAGATGAGTCAGCAAAGCGGAATGTAGCCATAGACGCCTCTGCAGAACGAGGTCCTTCATACCGGCCAGCCTTTGACCCGTCCTCGCAGGCCAGCATCCAGCACAAGCCAACCAATGCCACGATGGCTGCAATACGCACTGAGGCTTTGGACAGATGCAGACGGGGGGAGATGAGTGGATTCACAGCCTGAACAGTTTTTCAGCGTTTTGATACAGTATTTTCTTAAACATGCGGCGCGAGGTGGCAAGTTCGTGAATCTTCTGCAGTGTCTGTGCGCCTGTGCAGCCCTGTGATGCCTGTCCATGCAGGTCCGCGCAGTCGCTCCCGTAGAGCAGCTTGTCCTGATGCCGCTCCAGGAAGTCGCGGGCCTGTTCGAGGTCTCGCAGGATGGCGTTCAGACCAGAGCCAGCCGAGAGGTCGCCGTAAAGATTTGGATAATCAAGCAGCAGCCGGTCTGTCCATCCACCCGGTGAGACTGGCCCTTTTGGATACATGACTGATTGGTCGAGATGGTTTTTGTCGACATTGGCCCACCAGGTGACAGCATGTCCAATAAAGTTCACCCGGGGATACTTCTCCAGCATACGATGGAAACGGTCGAACCCCAGGTTGTACTTCATATGTTCCCAATGCATGAGGACGGGCACTTCATATGCCTGGGCAAGTTGATAGATGCGCTGCATCTCCGGCGCATCGCAGGCCACCTCAAACTTGAGCTCGCCAATGACGACGGCACCCAGCTTGAGGTACTTCTCTATCTCTGCCACAGCACCCGAGAGGTCAGGCACTTCACAAGCGCCAAAAAGATATCGGTCGGGATGTTGCTGGGCGAAAGCATAGCAGGCCGCGTTCCCGCCAGCCCTGGCAGCCAGCCCATTCGACTTTCCAAAATGAGTGGAAGCCGTCTCGACCGGACTTCCCGCTGGCAGCAGGATGGTACGTCCAATGCCCATCGCGTCCTGGTGCGCCATCATCTGCTCGTCCGTCCAGCCATGGTAATGCTGGTGCTGGTGGATGTCGATGATGCGACTGCGCCGGGCCGTAGCGGCCAAGGCCCACAAGGATTCGGGGAGGGCAGAACCCGCTGCCAGCAAGGCCGTGTGGCAAAGTAGCTCCCTCCTGCTCAAAACATCAGCCATCTACTTTCTGTTTATCATTCAAGATAGGAATATACAGAAAGACAAAGGCCCTCCATATACGGGCGGCCTTGGCTATACTTCACCAGGATGCTGGAGACTAGGGTGCTTTTTCTATCCGAAAACGGTAGAGGGTAGTACTATGAAACCGTTCCCCCGCCTCTAGGACGGTAGACGGAAACTCAGGCCTGTTGGGGGAGTCAGGGAAATGCTGGGTCTCCAAGCAGAAGGCTGTCCGGAAGTCATCCTTCGCACCGCTCTTGAGGGTTTGGGCTCCTTTCATGAAGTTGCCGCTGTAGAACTGGATGCCAGGCTGATCTGTGAGGACTTCCATGACTATACCCGACTTGTTGCCCCGTACCCTGGCTGCCAACCGGGGCAGGGAGTCAGAACGCCCGTTAAGGATAAAGTTATGGTCATACCCTTTGCCATGCAGGAGCTGTGGATGGTCCTGTCCAATCCGCTGCCCAATGGGAGCCGGTGTAGAAAAATCTAGGGGCGTGCCTGCAACAGGTTCTATACCGGTAGGGATTAGATTGCTATCGATGGGCGTAAACCGGGTAGACGCAATCATCATCTCATGTCCCAGGATATCTCCACTACCCTCTCCGTTCAGGTTCCAGAATGCATGGTTGGTTAGATTCAACACAGTACGCGCATCACAAGTAGCCGCGTACTCGATGTTCAGCGAATTGTCTACCATCATTTGGTATGTCACAGATACCAGCAGGTTCCCAGGATAGCCTTCCTCCCCATCAGGGGATACAAGGCTGAAAATGATCTTATCGCTGCCCACCTGAGCACTTTCCCATACCCTGCTATGGAAGCCGGTGCGCCCGCCGTGGAGGCTATTGGGCCCATTATTCTGATCGAGGGTATAGTAGACCCCGTCAAGTGTAAACCCTCCTTTTGCGATCCTGTTGGCAAAGCGACCGATAACAGACCCGAAAAACTTAGCTCCTGGATTTAGGTAGTCGGCCGAGCTGCCCATCCCCAGGCACACATCTGTCATGGCTCCTTTCGCATCCGGGAGCCATACCCCTATCACGCGCGCGCCATAGTTACTCAGCAAGACACGCGTGCCACTACTGTTTCGCAACTCATAGATCCTGATTGGCTTTCCATCCAGGCTATCGGTAAAATCTTCATCAGAGGGATATCCTTTTAGCGCGCTGCGCTTTTCTTGCTCTTCGCCGGATTGTGAGAACATCTTGCCGAGGTCTTTACAGCCTGTGAGACCCATCAGCCCCGACAGGAGGATGAGCATGTGAAATTTACTGCCTTGCATACCAAACAATATATGGTAAAATACAAGCATCCGCAATATGAAATATATCAGATAAGCATTTCGCTGGTGCCATCGGCGGGGTGAACCGACAACGTCGAAAGGGTTTTCCCGAAGGCATCTTCATAGCGATTTCCCAGGTCTTGCTCCCATGCTGCCGCCTTTTCTCGGGCTACCAATGCCAGGATGCAACCCCCAAAACCACCTCCCATCATCCGAGCGCCCAGCACGGCTGGCGCTGTCTGTGCATGGCTGACAAGAAAATCAGCTTCCGGGCAGCTGACTTCATACTGCTGGCTCAGCCCGGCATGTGTCTCATACATCTTGGCGCCGGCCGCGGCAAGGTCACCGCGCTGCAGATCTTCGCAGAGCTGCAGCAGTCGCTGGTTTTCTGCCACCACATACCGGCAGCGTCGGGCGGTGGTTTCGTCCCTTACCGCCACATAGCGATCGATCATCTCCATCGTTACCTCACGAAGGGAAGAGGCTGCCGGCATATGAGCCTGAATCCATGCCAGTCCCTGCGCACATTCCTGCCTTCGCTGGTTGTAGGCAGAAGAGGCCAGGTGGTGTTTGACGTTTGTGTTCAACAGTGTCAGCTGATAGTGCTCCGTCAAAAATGGTATGTACGTATGCGCCCGCGAGCGGCAGTCCAGGCGTATGAAATGCCCTTCCCGGCCAAACAAACTGGCAAAGGGATCCATGATTCCACACAACACGCCTGCATAGCGATGCTCAGCACCCTGGGCCAGCTCTGCCATCTCGAGCCGGTGGAGTGGCCAATCAAAGAGGGCATTCAGGCCAAAGGCTGCTGCACAGCAGAGGGCTGCACTGGAGGAAAGGCCGGCCCCTACGGGCAGGTCAGCGGCAAAAAAAGCGTCGAAGCCCCGACAGGAAAGCCCACGCGCCTGCATGCCATGGAGGATGCCAAGGACATAGTTGGCCCAGGATATGTCACAGACCGCCAGGTTGTCGACATGCCCTTCATAGGCCTCTGGAAAATCCATCGACCGCAGCCGTATCAAGCCATCATCCCGAGGGGCCATTGCAACATAGACATAGCGCCCGATGGCTGCCGGCAAGACATAGCCTTCATTGTAATCCGTATGTTCCCCAATTAGGTTGATGCGGCCGGGCGAACGGAACAAACGAGGGGGAGCTCCAAAGCAGCCTTCAAAAGCAGCGCTAAGCTGAGAGAATTGGATGGTCTCCATTGATTGATGGATCAAGGCACTGCCAGCGCCTGCAGGATATCGGCCAGGATATCTTCAGGATGTTCCAGGCCGACGGATATACGGATCAGGCCATGGGTGATGCCCACCGCGAGGCGTTCTTCCTCAGTCAGTTTCGAATGGGTGGTGCTGGCCGGATGGGCTGCAATACTCCGGCTGTCGCCCAAATTATTAGTTATGGATAACATCTGCAACCGGTTGAGGAAACGCTTGCCCGCCTCGATGCCACCTTTGAGTTCACAGGTGACGATGCCTCCTCCATTTTTCATTTGGCGGATCGCAACCTCATAGGCCGGATGGGAGGAAAGAAAAGGATAGCGTACCCGGGTGATGGCAGGATGTTCATCCAATACAGTGGCGATGCGGAGGGCGCTGGCTGCATGCCGCTCCATGCGGATATAGAGCGTTTCGAGGCTCTTACTGAGTACCCAGGCGTTGAAGGGGCTCATAGAAGGCCCAGTATTCCGGACAAAAAGATACAGGGGCTCGATGAGTTCTTTCCGACCTACGACGACGCCGCCAAGTACCCTGCCTTGACCGTCCATAAACTTGGTGGCAGAGTGGATGACAATGTCTGCCCCTAAAGGTATGGGCCGCTGGACGACAGGCGTGGCAAAGCAGTTGTCTACGACCAGCAGCACACCCCGCGCACGGCAGATGCCAGCGAGGTAGGCGATGTCGATGATGTCAAGCCCGGGGTTGGAGGGAGTTTCCAGATACAACATTTTCGTCTCCGGGCGGATCAGTCCCTCTATCGAGCCGGGATCGGTCATGGAGAAATAGGTATGCTGAATACCCCATTTGGGAAGGTACTTTGTCAAGATCGCATGCGTAGAACCGAAGACTGCCGAAGCGGATAAGATGTGATCTCCCTTGGATAGAAAGGTCATAAACGTGGAGAAAATGGCCGCCATGCCGGTGGCGGTGGCGATCCCGTCTTCAGCGCCTTCCAGGACGCATACTTTCTGAACGAATTCATCCACTGTTGGATTGGAAAACCGGGAATAAATGTTGAGCTTCAGGCTCTCATCGGCAAAGGCGGCCACCATATCCTCCGCTGAGTCGTAGACAAAACTGCTGGTTAAAAAAAGCGGGGTAGCGTGTTCCTTCTCACCGGTTCGCGGCGTCTGGATCCTGACGGCTTCTGTCTCGGGATATCTGGGCATGGATGAACAATTTTCTGAAGGTTACATGTCAAACTTCTGCTGGCACAAGACGGCCATTGACTGACAGCTGCCAGACAATCCGGGCACCTGCCCTTCGAAGGGTCTCAGCCACAGAGCAGTACTTGTCAATCGAGAGTTGTACAGCCCTCCAGGCCTTATCCGGTAATACTTCGCCAGTGATATGAAAATGAAGATCGATGGTCTCCCAGAGTGCTACATCCCCTCCGGTCGCACGAGCCGCGTCGACTTCGATTTCCAGCCCTGTCATAGACTGCCGTTGTTTCTGGAGGATGCTTACGATGTCTACCCCACTGCAACCGCAAAGCGCTGCCAGCAAAGTTTGCATGGGTCGGAAGCCTGTTCCACCGCCGCCCTGATCGACGGGGATATCCATCCGCAGGGTATGTCCGCACTCGTCAGAGATATCGAAACCATAGTCAGGATCAGTGAGGGCAGCACGTATGAGGGGCATTGGAGTCGCTTTTAGCAAAGATACCCGAACCGTATGGAAACGCCGTAGGCTTTAGCCTTGCGCATGCCTAAGCCGGCTAAGGCAAACCTCCAGGCTGACCAGCCAAGGTGGGGGCATGATCCCAAATGTTTGCCGGAACCGACGCGTATCCAGGACACTGTAGGCTGGCCGACGAACAGGGGTGGGGTATTCATGGGTCGGAATCGACCTTACTTCGCAAGCGCTGCCCAGCAGGTCTCGGATGGCCGTCGCAAAACGGTACCAAGTGATGGCCCCCTCATTGCAATAGTGGTAGATCCCTGGGGTGAAGCGTCCACCATCGATGATGCGAAGCAATGCATCTGCCAGGTCGCGGGCATAGGTTGGACAGCCCCACTGGTCTGAGATGACACCTACTGAATCTCGCTCAGACATCAGACGGACCATCGTCAGCAAAAAGTTCTTCCCGACTTCGGAATAAACCCAGGAAGTACGGATGACCAGGCTCTCGGGGGCCTCTTGCTGGGCAAGGACCTCCCCAGCCCGCTTGGAGGCACCATACACCCCCAATGGCTCGGTCGGATCGTCTTCCCGGTAGGGAGTCTGCGCATTTCCCGAAAACACATAGTCAGTTGAGAGATGGATCAGTTGTACCCGCTGCTCCCGACAGGCAGCCGCCAGGATGCCTACCGCCACTGCATTCACGTGGAGAGCCTCTGTTTCTTCGACCTCCGCCCTGTCCACCGCAGTATAGGCGGCACAGTTGATGCAGACGGTGGGAGCCCATGCTAAGAAAACGGCCCGGACCTTTTCCGGGTCGCCGATGGGCATGTCTGCACGTGTGACAAAACGAAAGGTGTGTTCGGGATGATGTACAGCCTCCAGCCGGATGCATTGAGCCAGCTGGCCGTCAGCGCCTGTGACCAGAATACGATGCGGGTGGTGCTGACTCATTCGAAAGCATATCCAAGATTACAGAGGGGGGGCATAGCCCTGTCCCTCGGAGAGACTAGGTAATCCTCCGCAGAAATCCCCCAGTCGATCTTCAAATCCGGGTCGTTGAACAGGATGCCTGCCTCATAGGTCTTACTATAATACGCATCCGTCTTGTACATCACCTCCGCTGTCTGGGAGAGCACGGAGAAACCATGTGCAAAGCCTCTGGGAATTAATATTTGGCGGCGAAGTTGTGCATCTAGTTCAATACTGATATGCTTACCAAACGTAGGAGAACCCAATCGGATGTCTAGTATGACATCTAGGATGCATCCGTGCACCACCTGCACCAGCTTGGTTTGTGCGGCAGGATCCTTCTGGAAATGAAGTCCCCGGACGACGCCCCGGACAGAAGCGGAAAGGTTATCCTGCACCCATTCGAATGGGATGCCAGACTCCTGATAACGATGATGATTGAATCCTTCCAGAAACAAACCCCGATTGTCGTGGTAGACGACCGGCTCAATGATAAGTACGCCCGGGAATGCGGTAGTAAGAACTTTCATAATCAATCGTCGTTACCGATGGATGTATTGCCGTTGGTAATAGTCAGCATAGCTGCCACTGGTGATGTGTTCCACCCATTCTGGATGGGCAAGATACCACTCAACCGTCCGCTCTAGCCCCTCTTCAAACTGCAGGGAAGGACTCCAGCCCAGCTCGCATTGGATCTTGGAAGCGTCAATGGCGTAGCGTCTGTCATGGCCTGCCCGATCTTTGACATAGGTAATCAGGGATGCGCTGTCACCGGCTTCCCGCTGCAGCTTACGATCCATGATCCGGCATAGCAGATGTACCAGATCGATATTTTTCCACTCGTTGAAACCTCCGATATTGTAGGTCTCCCCAAGCCTACCTTTATGAAAGACGATGTCGATCGCTGCGGCATGATCTTCCACCCATAGCCAGTCACGCACGTTGAGTCCTTCTCCATAGACAGGCAGAGGCTTCCGCTGCACAATATTATGGATCATCAGCGGGATGAGCTTTTCCGGAAACTGATGCGAGCCATAATTATTGGAACAGTTGGAGATGACCACCGGAAGCCCGAATGTATGGTGATAGGCCTTTACGAGATGGTCGGAAGAAGCCTTGGAGGCAGAATAAGGAGATCGGGGATCATAGGGCGTATCCTCCGTGAAAAAACCGATATCCCCCAGGCTTCCATACACTTCGTCTGTAGAGACATGATAAAAGAGCACATCGCTTCTCCCAGCCCAGTGTTTGCGGGCTGCATTGAGGAGTACCGCCGTTCCAAGCACATTGGTGCGGATGAACGACAGGGGATCGAGGATGGATCTGTCGACATGACTTTCCGCTGCTAGGTGAATGACCGCGTCGGCGACGTGATCGGCAAATACCCGATCCATGGCGGCTTCGTCTGTGATATCCGCATGTACAAACTGATAGTTGGGGGAAGCCTCCACGTCGCGTAGATTCTCTAGGTTCCCGGCATAGGTAAGCGCATCCAGGTTGAGAATCTGGTAAGAAGGGTAGCGTGCTACCAGCCGCCGCACCACATGAGAACCAATAAATCCTGCCCCCCCAGTGACCAACAGCTTCCTCTGCATCTGTGTATATTTTCGATTACAGGCTCCAGTAGTCGCGCTCCTTGATCTGTCCTTTAAAAATCCCTTTGAGGTCTGCGATAAGCCCCGATGGCCTACATAGGGCGTACAATTCTTCGGGGCGGAGCGACTTATAGGGCGAGTGCGCTGTAGCGATGATCACCGCGTCATAATCACGCCCATCCTCTATAGCTAGCTTCAGTCCATACTCATACTCGACCTCATCTGGTTGGGCAAATGGATCTACAATATCTACAGCGATGTTGAAAGACTGTATCTCTTTGACGGTATCGATGATCTTGGAATTTCGGATATCACTGACATCTTCCTTAAAGGTTACTCCTTTCACCAACACCCGGGCGTGGTTCGCATCCTGAGCGTTTCGGAGTACATGCTGGATGACCTTCCGCGCCACATTGCGGGCCATGTTGTCATTGATAAATCGGGAAGCGGCGATCACTTTCGCGTCATATCCCAGCGCTTCTGCCTTATGTGTAAGATAATATGGATCCACACCTATGCAATGCCCGCCCACCAGCCCCGGCGAGAATTTCAGGAAGTTCCACTTGGTACCGGCTGCCTCTAGCACATCGTAGGTGTTGATGCCCATTCGGTCAAAGATCATGGACAGCTCATTCATCAAGGCTATATTCAGGTCGCGCTGCGTGTTTTCTACGATCTTGGCTGCTTCAGCTACTTTGATAGACGGGGCCCGGTAGACGCCAGCATCTACAACCAATTCATATGTCTTAGCAATCTCCTCAGTAGACACTTCATCGCTGCCTGACGCGATCTTGACGACATTCCGAAGGGTATTCTTCTTGTCGCCCGGGTTGATGCGTTCCGGAGAATACCCCAGCTTGAAGTCAGTTCCGACCCTGAGCCCTGACAGGCGTTCGATGATTGGCAGGCAGTCCTCTTCAGTGCAACCCGGATATACAGTGGATTCAAAGACGACGTAATCTCCTGTCTTGATGATTTTCCCTATGGTCTCGGAAGCCCCTAGGACTGGCTTCAGATCCGGGATGTTGAAGCCATCCACCGGCGTAGGGACCGCCACAACAAAGAAACGGACTTCTCGGAGCATGTCGATGTTATCCGTGAAGACAATATTGCGGCCTTTGAATTCGGATTCGTCGACCTCTTTGCTGGGATCGATGCCCATCTGCATCATACAGATGCGTTTGGTGTTGATATCAAACCCGATCACATGAACGCGCTTGGCAAACTCCAGAGCTATGGGCAGACCAACATACCCAAGACCGATAACGCCCAGCTTAGCCTTCCCGTCGAGAAGGTCTTGGTAGATTTTCATAATTATCTGCTAAAGTTGAATTCCTTTGGTTGGCGGTAAAGGTCTTCAGGGGGCAGGGATTTGAAATATTCATAGGTGATGCGGAGGCCCGTGGAGCGGTCTACCTTCGGCTCCCAGCCGAGCAGGCTTTTTGCCTTGCTGATGTCTGGCTTGCGTTGTTTGGGGTCGTCCACTGGCAATGGCTTGAAGGCAATCTTCCGGTCAGTGCCAGTCAGGGAGATGATTTCACGGGCAAAGTCTAGCAGGGAAATTTCAATAGGATTTCCGATGTTAACGGGATAGGCATAATCCGAGAGCAAGAGCCGATAGATGCCTTCCACCAGATCGTCCACATAACAGAAAGAACGGGTCTGGCTGCCATCGCCAAATACGGTCAGGTCCTCTCCGCGCAGTGCCTGCCCGATGAATGCCGGCAAGGCTCTGCCATCGTTCAGCCGCATCTTTGGCCCATAGGTGTTGAAGATCCGGACGATCCGGGTCTCTAATCCATGAAAGGTATGGTAGGCCATGGTGATGGACTCCATGAAGCGCTTGGCCTCATCATATACACCTCTTGGACCCACAGGGTTAACATTTCCCCAATACTCCTCCGTTTGGGGATGCACGAGTGGGTCTCCATATACCTCGGAAGTAGAGGCCACTAAAATCCGGGCATTTTTTGTCTTGGCGAGTCCAAGGCAGTTATGCGTTCCCAATGCTCCCACCTTTAGGGTCTGAATCGGGATTTTCAGATAGTCGATCGGGCTAGCAGGGGAGGCGAAATGCAGGATATAGTCTATGCGGCCAGGCACATGGATAAACTTCGAGACATCGTGGTGATAGAATTCGAATTCCTTGAGGCGAAACAGGTGCTCGATGTTGCGAAGGTCCCCTGTGACCAGGTTATCCATCCCGATGACATCACATCCTTCCCGAATAAATCTATCGCATAGGTGTGATCCCAGAAATCCAGCAGCCCCCGTGATGAGTACTCTTTTTCTGTCCATAATGCTATTTTACGATGGGCAGGGATGCCGATCTACCTACGCTGACATAATGGAACCCGAGGTCCCTGATGGCATCTACGTCAAATAAGTTGCGGCCGTCGAAGATAATCCTGTTTTTCAAATGCTTGACGATTCGGAGGAAGTCGGGCGTGCGGAACTCATTCCACTCGGTAGCGATGATCAGTGCATCTGCATCCGCCAGGGCATCATAGGGATTCTCGGCAAAGCAGATACGATCACCATACACCGCCCTGACATTATTCATGGCTTCAGGGTCAAAACAACAAACGCTGGCCCCTTCTGCGAGCAAGGCGTCAATCATGATCAAGGCTGGGGCTTCGCGAATATCGTCTGTATTGGGCTTGAAGGCCAGTCCCCAGAGGGCAAAATGCTTTCCCCTGAGCTTTCCTCCGAAATGGGAACGAATGGAAGGCAAAAGATGCAGTTTTTGCTTTTCATTGACCTCCATCACCGCATTCAGAATCTGAAAGTCATAGCCCACCTCTATAGCGCTTTTGACCAAGGCCTGTACGTCTTTGGGGAAGCAACTCCCCCCGTAGCCTATACCCGGGAACAGGAAGCGCTTACCGATGCGTTCATCGCTACCAATGCCCCTGCGCACCAGGTCGACATCAGCGCCCAGGCGCTCACATAGCTGGGCGATCTCGTTCATAAACGAAATTTTGGTGGCCAGAAAAGAGTTTGCGGCATATTTGGTGAGTTCTGCAGAGCGTTCATCCATGAAGATGATGGGATTGCCGGAACGGATATAAGGGGCGTACAATTCAGACATGAGCTTGCGGGCGCGCTCGGAATCCGTTCCCAGGACGACCCGGTCCGGCTTCATAAAATCATCTACCGCCACTCCTTCCCGCAAGAATTCCGGGTTGGAGACAACGTCGAACTCACCTTGAAAATATTCGGTGATGGCGGAACGCACTTTTTCCGCAGTACCTACCGGGACGGTGCTCTTGTCCACAACCACCACGTAGCGGTCAAGGATCTTGCCAAGGTCTCGAGCCACTCCAAGTACGTATTTCAAATCTGCCGATCCGTCTTCTCCCGGGGGGGTGGGCAGGGCCAGGAAGATGATTTCTGCCTCGCGGATTCCTTCCTGCAGGTCCGTCGTGAAATGCAGGCGACCTTCCTTGAGGTTGCGAAGGAAGAGCTTCTCGAGGCCCGGCTCAAAGATGGTGATTTGGCCAGATCGGAGTTTATCAACTTTTTTGGGATCGATGTCTACGCACGTCACATAGTTACCCGTTTCAGCGAAACAAGTACCAGATACTAGGCCCACATAGCCTGTACCTACAACGGAGATTTTCATGAAGTCAGTTTTTGTGGATGAAGTCGAGCACCGCTGTCGCAATCCTTTCCGTTAGCTCGGCGTCCATCTCTGTATGGATGGGGAGAGAAAGAACACGACCCGTCAGCCAGTCGGTGACGGGCAGGTCTTCCCCCCCAGCACCCAGCTGGGTGAACATACGTTGACGATGCGCCGGGACAGGGTAATAGATCATAGTTGGTATGGATCGGTCCGCAAGATACCGCTGAAGTTCATCGCGGTCAACCCCTTCCAACTGAAGGGTATATTGGTGGTAGACATGCGTACCCCGCGGATCCACCCATGGAGTCAGGATCCGGTCTTCAGTCTTGAATGCCTCGTCGTATGCAGCTGCGGCTTGACGTCTGGACACTATGTACCCTTCTAGCCGCCGGAGTTTGACATCGAGGATCGCGGCCTGGATGGCATCCAGTCGGGAATTGCATCCCACCAAATCATGATAATAGCGGATGCGCTGGCCATGATTGGCAATCATGCGCATCCGATCTGCCAGCGATGCATCTTGGGTAAAGATCGCACCTCCATCGCCATAACAACCTAGATTCTTGGAAGGAAAAAAGGAGGTCGTCCCAATGGTACCCATTGTGCCGGTCTGTCTTTCTGTGCCGTCATAGAAACGGTATCGGGCTCCGATGGCTTGGGCATTATCTTCGACTACATAGAGCCCATGTCGATCCGCCAGGGTCATGATTTCATCCATGGCCGCCGGTTGGCCATAGAGGTGGACAGGCACGATGGCACGGGTTTTGGGCGTGATCGCCCGCTCCAATGCATTGGCATCCATGCAGAAAGTCCTGGGGTCTACATCGACAAAGATGGGCTTCAAGCGGAGAAGGGCGACCACCTCTGTGGTGGCGATATATGTAAAGGAAGGGGTGATGACCTCATCGCCGGGCTCGAGTCCCAAGGCCATCAAAGCAATCTGCAAAGCATCCGTTCCATTCGCACAGGGGATCACATACCGGGAGCCGGTCCATGCAGCCAGGTGTTGTGAGAACTCCTCTACCGACTGGCCACCGATGAAGACAGAGCTGTCGAGTACCCTGCGGATGGCTTCGTCTATCTCAGCTTGCATGGCAAGATACTGTTGTTTCAGGTCAACCATCTGTACTGGCCTCATAGACAATATTTTGAAGTTTCAAAATTATGAAAATTGCCCTTGCTGCAGAGAATGCGCGTAGCTTTATGGCCTACTGAGCAAGATGCTACTTCTTTATGATTTTTTTCTCGCTGCCTACGGCATCCTCATCCATCTGGCAGCTCAGGTAAACCCCAAAGCAAAGGCCTGGGTGAGGGGCCGAACGCATCCGGAAAAGCCATTGGCAAGCCTTCGAAACCACCCAAAGGAGCCGGTCGTTTGGATGCATTGTGCCTCGCTGGGGGAGTTTGAACAGGGGAGGCCGGTATTGGAAGCCATCCGACAGGCCTTTCCGCAACATCGGATCCTGCTCACTTTCTTTTCGCCCTCAGGCTATGAGATCCGCAAGCATTATGCGGTTGCAGACCTGGTATGCTATCTACCCCTGGATGGCCGACACCGCTCCCGCCATTTTCTGGCACAGGTTAAGCCTAGCCTGGCCATCTTCGTTAAATATGAGCACTGGCAGTACTACCTCTCCGAACTTTCCCAGCGTGGGATTCCTACCTTATCCATCGCTGCCATATTCCGACCCACACAACCCTTTTTCCGACGATACGGCGGCTTTTGGAGAGAAATGCTCGCATACTATAGCAGGTTGTTTGTTCAAGATCTATCATCTTGGCAGCTACTCAACCAAATAGGGCTCGGTGCGATGGCCGAAGTGAGCGGGGATACACGCTTCGACCAAGTACTTTCCATCGCCTCTTCTCCGGTGCCCGTGCCCTGGATGGCAGCCTTTATACAAGGCCGGCAGACACTGGTGGCAGGAAGTACTTGGCCCGATGACGAACGGCTGCTGGCTCAGCTGGCAGACCTGTTGCCCGACTTAGTCATCCTGATCGCACCACATGCGTTCGATGAGCAACGACTCTCCAACCTGGAGAAAAGAATCCCCGGCACCTTCCGTTTTTCTAATTGCACATCGCTTGACAACCCCACACCGACGCAGCTGCAAGGCAGATGCCTGTTGGTGGATAATTTCGGATGGCTCTCCAGCATATACCAATATGCGACGATTGCCTATGTCGGCGGTGGGTTCAACCGCAGCGGTATCCATAACATCCTGGAAGCGGCCGTCTATGGTATCCCCGTTTTTTTTGGCCCTCAGTATGAACGGTCCAGAGAAGCCTATGACCTCCTATCGTTAAAGAGCGCTTACAGCGTGGGAGATGCAGAAACCCTGTACTGCCAGATCAGTGAGCTTCTGTCCAATCAAACCTTGTGTACCGAGCTTGGACAAGGAAACGCACGCTATGTACAATCCCAAGCCGGTGCCACCGAGTCAGTCTTGCGTTACATTCATACAAACCGGCTCTTAAGCAAGCCATAAAACTGGCGGACCAGGGCGTCTTCCGGATTCCAGTTCCTCGCCACGAGTAAGAACCGATCGATCCATTCGATAGCCTCCGTAAAGTCAGATATGTCATTGAGCACTCCGATGGCCTGGTCAAATAAGGCCGCATCGCCTTGAAAAAGTTCACTGATGTAACGGAAACGATCGTTGATACCGACGGCCTGTCGCAGGTCTAGTAAAACCTCCGGGCGCAGGTGATGAGCCAAGTCCGACTCATCCTGCCGCAGCGTATCGTTTAGAGAGGCTGCCGGTATGGCGATGACCTGATTGACCTCTACCATGCTACCACTTTGCACCGGAGACTTAGCCGATGCCATGGGTTTGGCGTTGGATGATTCCAGGTCCGACAACTGCATAGGGCTGGCCTGGACTTCTGAGGACCTTTGACCCGATTGATTGTCCAAGGGCTCTAGAGCCTTCATCCATGCATCAGCCCCGCTGGCATCCGCATCCTGAACGGATCTACGGTTATCCTCGCCAACAGGAGCAACCGTCTCCTGAGGGGCAGAAGCCATCTGCAAGACTTCGTTCCGGATCATCCCCAACGTCCACAGCACGCTTTCCCTAGGGGCTCCTTTTCGAATTTGATCCCTGAGTATGTCAACAAGAATCTCAATCCTTTCCATATGAAATGGATATTTTTGCCGTTCGGTTATCCGGTATTTGATACAACAATACTACGATCATTCCTCCGCACCAAGATGTTCATTGAACCCCATATCCGACAAGGCCCGGGCGGTTGGATCGAAGTGATCTGCGGGTCCATGTTCTCAGGTAAGACCGAAGAACTGATCCGGCGCATGAAGCGAGTGCGGATCGCTAACCTCAGCAGTAAGGTATTCAAGCCGGCCATGGACAACCGGTACCACACAGCACGAATCGTCTCCCACGACGAACAATGGTTTGAGTCCATCGCTGTCGCACACAGCGAGCAAATCATACAACATATCGGTGAAGTGGACGTCATAGGCATTGACGAAGCGCAGTTTTTCGACCCCTCCGTCGTAGATCTCTGTGAAGCGCTGGCCAACAGAGGCATCCGGGTGATCGTGGCAGGGCTCGACATGGACTATCTAGGCAAACCCTTCGGTCCGATGCCGCAACTCCTCTCTCTGGCAGATTATGTTACCAAACTCCATGCCATCTGCCAGCGCTGCGGCTCGATCGCCCACTACTCCTACCGCATCACCGGGGGCGACAAGCAGGTACTGATCGGAGAAAAAAATCTTTATGAGCCCCGTTGTCGGATTTGTTTCCGTAACGACCCTCCATCAGACCCTCCCCAGCCCTAAGCCAACCGTCCACACATGAGAACGAAGTCTGTCTGGCTGCTGATCCAAAAAGATATCCTGCTGGAGTTGCGTCAACGACATGCATTCTACGGCGTACTCCTGTATGTGCTGTCCACCATCTTTGTCCTCTATCTGACCATCGAACAGCCCGAAGCCGACATATGGATGGCCTTATTTTGGGTGACGCAGCTTTTTATCTGCATCAACGCCGTAGCCAAGTCCTTCCTCCAGGAATCCCAGGGACGGATGTTGTACTTCCATACGGTTGTCAGCCCGGCAGAGTTCATGACCGCGAAGTTGACCTACAACCTCCTGCTCATGACGGTGATGAACACGGCCTCCCTCCTCCTCTTCCTGGCCTTCATGGGAGACCCTACCACAGAGGCTCTGCGGTTCTTTGGCATCAGCTGGCTGGGTTCAGCCGGACTATCATTGGTCTTCACCATGCTGGCAGCCATTGCCACCAAGGCGCTGCAGCAAGCCTCACTGATGGCGATCCTGGGCTTTCCCCTCATCCTCCCACAACTGCTGCTGCTGATGCGGCTTTCCAAGACCGTGTTGGGAGAATCATTCGCCACGTCAAGTCCATTAGAAGTTGTCATGCTCCTCTTAGCCCTGGATATATCGGTAGCCGTACTCTCCCTGATCCTCTTTCCCTTCCTGTGGAAGGATTGAGGAAAGGCTCCTAACTTTGCCCCGCCAAAATGGCTGGCCCAATAAAGTATAAATTGGCCTGTTAACTTTGCTATAATACCTACGAAGATGCGCCTCGCCTGGTGGAAATACCTCTGCATCATCCTATTGGCCTACGACATCATTGGGGGACTCTTACTGCCTGTCCCCAGGCTACCCCAGCTGCAGGAGACCATTCGCAATCTGTACTACCATGTATGTATGTGGTTTACCATGATGATTCTGCTGACTGCATCTGTCGTACACAGCATCCGCTACCTCAGGACCCTGCAGGAAGCCTATGACACCCGGGCCAGGGCATATGCCCAGATAGGTGTCTGGATGGGCATGTTAGGATATGCGACCGGTGCCATCTGGGCCGCCTATACCTGGGCTGACCCTAACAATCCAGCCTATGCCTCCTTCGGATCGATCGTCCGCGAGCCTAAATTGATCGGAGCCGCCATGGCACTCCTCGCATACTTTGCCTATTTCGTTCTTAGGGACTCAATGCCTGAGCCGGAACGCAGGGCCCGGGTATCTGCCGTCTACAACATCTTTGCCTATGCCATGCTTTTCCCATCCATTTGGATTGTGCCCCGGCTGCTGCCCAGCCTACACCCGGGACAGGAAGGGAACCCAGCACTGAATTTCAATGACATCGATGCACGCATGCGGGTTGTCTTCTATCCTGCCGTCATCGGCTGGACCCTTCTGGGCGTATGGATTGCCACCCTGAGGGTTAGGGTTTATGCACTAGAACAGAAAAATGGATCACATGAATAAAATTCGTAAGGCTTGGATGGCGTTCGTGGGCGTAGTCACCGGCACCACGACGGCCAAGTCGCAGGGTGCTCCCGCACCCGTAGAAATGGCAGATACCCTGCGAAGCAACGGTAAGATCTATGTCGTCGTTGCCGTCATGGCTACCATCCTGACAGGACTCATCGTATACCTGCTGCGCATCGACCGGCGTGTCTCAAGGCTTGAAAAAGATAAACAATGACGAACATCCCTCATCCATCATCTATGTATAAATATGTCAAAACAATATAGCTTCTTCAACGCTGTTTGCAAGAGCTTCGACAAGGCTGCGAAATTTACCTCCTTCGACGCAGGTACCCTCGAACAGATCAAACAGTGCAACTCTGTACTCCGGATGAACTTTCCGGTCAAAATCGGCGACCGCATCGAAGTCGTGAAAGCCTACAGGGTGCAACATTCCCAACACAAGCTCCCCTGCAAGGGTGGTATTCGCTTCAGCGATATGGTCAACCTAGATGAGGTCATGGCACTGGCAGCCCTCATGACTTATAAATGCGCCATCGTCAATGTCCCCTTCGGCGGCGCAAAGGGTGGCATCTCCATCAACCCCCGCAACTACACCGCCTATGACCTGGAACGCATCACACGCCGGTATACCACAGAACTGGTGAAAAAGAAGTTCATAGGCCCAGGAGAAGATGTGCCCGCACCGGACTACGGCACGGGCGAGCGTGAAATGTCGTGGATCCTTGACACCTACATGGCCATGAACCCGGGTGAGGTGGATGCCATGGCCTGCGTCACAGGAAAGCCCATCACCCAGGGAGGCGTCCGCGGACGTCGGGAAGCCACCGGCCTAGGTGTATTCTATGGGATCCGTGAGGTTTGCAGCATGCCCGACCTGATGGATAAAGTAGGGCTCTCGACCGGCATCGATGGCAAGCGCGTGGTCGTCCAGGGCCTCGGCAACGTAGGATACCACAGCGCCAAGTTTTTTCAAGAGGCAGGCGCACGCATCGTCGGACTGGCAGAATATGAAGGGGCCATCCACGACCCCAAAGGGCTCGATGTGGAAGCCGTATTCCAGCACAGAAAAGCCACAGGCTCGATCCTCGGGTACCCAGGTGCAACGAATATTACCAACAATGCAGACGCCCTCGAGCTCGACTGCGACATCCTCATCCCGGCAGCCCTAGAGAACGTCATCAACGGAGAAAATGCACCCCGCATCAAAGCTCCCATCATAGGTGAAGCTGCCAACGGCCCCCTCACTCCGGAGGCCGACGAAGTATTCATCGCGAAAGGAACCCTTGTTGTGCCAGACATGTATCTGAATGCCGGCGGGGTCACCGTCTCCTATTTCGAATGGTTGAAAAACCTCAGCCATGTGCGCTATGGAAGATTGGAGAAACGGTTCAACGAAAACCAAAACGGACGCATCGTTGACCAGATAGAAAAACTTACAGGGAAAAAACTCGATGACACGCAGCGCCTAGCCATTGTGCATGGCCCCGATGAAGTAGACCTTGTCTACAGCGGACTGGAAGAGACGATGATTGTCGCCACCCGCGAGATCGTAGATTGCTGGCGGTCCAATCCCGACATCCAGGATATGCGTACGGCTGGCTTCGTAGTAGCCATCAACAAGGTAGGCACCATCTATTCCCAGCTGGGTATCTTCCCATAACGCCAACGCGCGGTCAGGGATATAAAGGCCAGGCCTCCAGCCAATGGACCTGCCCGTCGCCGATGTCTACGGCTAGGCATTCATGTCCATTGGTCATCACCAGGAAAGGGGCCGGCACCGCCATATGGTATCGAAGGATCTGCATCAAGACAGCTTCCGTGAGCGGTACCTCCGGGGCCTTGCATTCCACCATCATCCAGGGTCGGTGCACCCGATCATATAATAGTAGATCAAACTTCTTGCGCAGTTCGCCCAGGCGGATCTCTCGCTCGACGGACATCATGGAGGCCGGATAACCACAGGGCCCTGTCAAAAATCGGATGACATGCTGCCGGACCCTCTCCTCTGGGGTGTAGCGCACCCAAGATTTGCGAATGACATCGAAGACCTCCTGTGTCCCGTTAGACCTTGCTCGGATGCGTATATCAGCATGAGCCGTAAACTCCATTCGTAGCATGCATGCAATCTAATTAGTAATTTCATCCTTTATTAGATCAAGAGAGTTGCCATGATCCAGAAGGAAGATATTGTCAGAAACTGGCTGCCGCGCTATACCGGCATGCCTTCTGAAGCCTTCGGCAAGTATATCCTCCTGACCAACTTCACACACTACGTAGAACTCTTCGCCGAATGGCACGGGGTGGAAGTCATAGGCCGCAACCGGCCCATGCCCTGCGCCTCTGCAGAAGGCATTACGATCGTGAACTTCGGAATGGGAAGCCCGACGGCTGCTACCATCATGGACCTGCTCACCAGCATCGAGCCCAAGGCCGTCCTCTTTCTGGGTAAATGCGGAGGTCTCAAAAAACGAAATAAGCTCGGCGACATCATCCTGCCCATTGCCGCCATTCGGGGAGAAGGCACCTCTAACGACTATTTCCCGCCAGAAGTACCCGCCCTACCAGCTTTCGCCTTACAGAAAGCCATCTCCACCACCATCCGGGAGCATGAAGTCGACTACTGGACCGGAACTGTGTACACGACCAACCGCAGGGTTTGGGAACATGATGAAGATTTCAAAAACTACCTACAAAAGATCCGGGCCTACGCCATCGATATGGAAACTGCCACCATCTTCTCCGTTGGCTTCTACAACCGCATCCCCACAGGAGCCTTGCTATTGGTCAGCGACCAGCCCATGATACCAGAAGGCGTTAAGACCGAAGAGAGCGATCAGAAAGTTACTTTCACATATGTGCATACACACCTGCGCATTGGGATTGAATCACTCAAACAGCTGATCAACGACGGACTGACAGTTCGCCATCTGCGCTTCTGACCATGACGGCTCCCCTGCTGCAAGTCCGAAACCTACAGGTCTGCTTTCAGCCTTCAGGCAGCACCACCCGCCCCGCTATCGATGGCATCTCCTTCAACCTGGCCCGTAACCGGGTGACCGCCATCGTAGGTGAGTCCGGCTCCGGTAAATCCCTGACGGCACTGGCCATCCAGCAGCTACTTCCAACCAGTGCCTCGCTGAAAGGCTCGATGCGGTTCTGGCCGGCGCGTGAAGAGCATGCCACGGAACTTGTAGGACTGCCAGAAACAGATATGCAGCAAATCCGCGGGCGCCGGATCTCCATGATCTTCCAGGAGCCAATGACATCCCTCAACCCGCTGATGACTTGCGGAGAACAAGTATCAGAGATGCTCCGCCACCACTTGCGGATGTCTACAAAGAAGGCCCTTTCGGCAGCGCTCGACTTATTCGAACAAGTACGACTGCCCGCTCCCGCCACACTCGCCCGCAAATACCCCCACCAGTTGAGTGGCGGTCAAAAGCAACGAGTGATGATCGCCATATCCATCGCCTGCCAGCCCGATCTGCTCATTGCAGACGAACCCACGACCGCGCTCGACGTCGTCGTGCAAAAGGCCATCCTGAAACTCCTCCGCGACCTGCAACAAGCCTCCGGCATGGGCTTACTCTTTATCACCCACGACCTCGCATTGGTAGAGGACCTGGCCGATGATGTGATGGTGCTGTACCAAGGTCAAATCCTAGAGCAAGGGCCGGCAGCAGAAGTCCTCCGAAACCCAACGCATCCCTATACTCAGGCATTGCTGGCCTGCCGCCCCGTCCGGCATTTGCCTGGCACGCGACTGCCCGTGGTATCTGACTACCTGGGCACGGATCCCGTCCATGCCATCATGCCGAAAGCTGCTCAGGCAAATGGAGCCCCCATCAATAGCAGTCAACAACCCAAAGATGTCTTGGTCGAGGTAAAGGATTTGGTCGTCAGCCATGAAAGCCGACACACCCGGCACAGAGCTAGGACCCTCAATGGCGTGTCCTTGGAGATCTTCAAAGGGGAGATGCTGGGACTGGTTGGACCGTCCGGCTGCGGGAAGACAACCCTGGGTAGGGCACTGCTGCGGCTCTTGCCCATCGAAGCCGGATCCATCCGCCTAGGGGGAAGGGATCTGACAGGGATCCCATCCCGGGAACTGAGGGCCTTGCGTCAAGACGTACAAATCGTCTTCCAAGACCCCTATGGATCCCTAAACCCTCGGCTGACCATCGGCAGCATGCTCACAGAGCCCCTGAAAGTTCACCGACGATTGTCTGAAGAGTCCCAGCGACGTGACCAAGCCGGCAAACTGCTCCAACGCGTCGGACTGGGCATAGAGCACCTCGACCGCTATCCGCATGAGTTCAGCGGAGGGCAACGCCAACGCATCGGCATCGCTCGAGCATTGGCATTAGAGCCCGCATTCATCGTGTTTGACGAGTCTGTCTCGGCCCTTGATGTGAGTGTACAGGCGCAGGTCCTGAACCTGCTGGCAGAGCTGAGGAAGGAGCTTGGCTTTACTGCGCTGTTCATCTCGCATGACCTGGCCGTGGTGCGGCATATGTGCGAGCGGGTCCTCGTGATGCACCAGGGAGAAATCGCAGAGTCGGGGTTGGTATCGGACGTGTTTCAAAGACCTGTTCACCCCTGCACCCGCCAACTTTTGGATGCCCTTCCAGAGAGCCTTGGCAATTTTGGATATCCAAGGAAATAAAGCGTTGCCAAATGTATTTTTTTGAATTAATTTTGCCGCTTCAAAAGACCCCCAAGAAACGTATCTGATGCCGTAAGATCAGATTCGTGATGAAGATGTCACAGGTGTGAGGTACTGTTTCTAGAAGCGGGGATATAAAAAATGTACAGATGAAACTGTCCCAGTTCCGCTTCGACATCCCCTTAAACCTGATCGCTGAAAATCCTGCTAAAAAACGGGAGGATGCCAGGATGATGGTGGTACACCGCGACACAGGCAATATTGAAAACCGCCATTTTCGCGACATCATTGAATACTTTGACGACAAAGATGTCTTCGTCGTCAACAATACCAAGGTATTTCCTGCCCGCATGTATGGACGGAAAGAAAAGACGGGCGCACGCATCGAAGTATTTCTGCTGCGGGAACTAAACAAGCAGAACCGTCTCTGGGACGTCATCGTAGACCCCGCTCGGAAGATCCGGGTCGGCAACAAGCTTTATTTCGGAGATACGGATGACCTAGTGGCTGAAGTCATCGATAATACCACGTCACGCGGCCGTACCATCCGGTTTCTCTTCGAGGGAAACGATCAGGAATTCAGGCAGATCCTAGCCATACTCGGAGAGACCCCACTTCCCAAGCTAATCAAACGCAAGCCCAATGAGGAAGATAAGATCCGCTACCAGACGGTCTATGCCAAATATGAAGGTGCCGTGGCCGCTCCCACCGCAGGTCTACACTTCAGCATCGAGCTCATCAAAAGACTTGAGATCAAAGGCATTCGCTTTGCGGAGCTGACCTTACACACCGGACTGGGCACCTTCCGACCCATCGAAGTGGAAGACCTTAGCAAACATAAGATGGATGCTGAGTATTACCGCATAGACGACCAGGCTTGCCGGATCGTCAATAAGAGCAAGATGGAAGGCAGCCGAATTTGTGCCATAGGTACCACGTCCATCCGAGCCCTGGAGACCTCCTTTACTGCAGAAAAACTCCTTAAGCCCTCCGAAGGCTGGACCAACATCTTCATCCACCCCCCCTATCGTTTCTCCATTGCAGACGCGCTAGTGACCAACTTTCATCTGCCCAAGACAAGTCTACTGATTATGACCTGCGCCTTTGCAGGATACGACCTAGCCATGGAAGCATATAAGAAAGCCATCAAGGATAAGTACCGCTTCTTCAGCTATGGCGACTCCATGCTGATTCTCTAAGGATGGCAAATCTTGCAACGTGAGATCCTAGACGGCGATGCCCCTTCGCCGATACGCCTGTTTCTGCAATATCTATCCCACCGACCCAGCCTTCGACCGAAAGACCGACTACCTCCGGATGGAGTATGGCATCGACCAGGTCCTGAAGACCTATGCAGATGGCTTAGTATTCCTAACCGGCTTGGTGGTACGCAGTGTAACTTAAACCTCAAAATATTACTCGGCATCGGCATTGGGATCCAGAAATACCTCAAAGTCATTGTCCCCGGGAGATAATGGAAACAGGCATTCCCAGCACATGCCTAGACGACCGCATCAGAAATACCCCTTGGAGGAAACCAAACAACTTAGGACAAGAAAATCGTCAGCAGAAAATAGAGCAGGCTGGGACAAAGCAGGCAGGCAGTGCCCGTGTAAAAAGTCGCGGTCAATGCCCCATATGGCACCAGTTTGGGATCCGTCGCCGCCAGTCCCGCCGCCACACCCGAGGTCGTACCGATCAACCCACCGTAGACCATGGCCGTATGCGGGTTGTCCAGCCCGATCCAGCGGGCTATCAGCGGCGTGAGCACCGTGACCACCACCGTCTTGATGACTCCGATCGCAATACTCAGCGCAATCATTTCAGCCGGAGCCCCCAAGGCTGCACCCGTCACCGGCCCAACAATGAACGTACAGGCCCCGGCGCCGATGGTGGCAATGCTGCGCAGATCTGTGTACCCCATCCACCAGGCCGTGGCGGCACCAAAGCCAAAGGCGGTCAGAATGCCCACAAAAATGGAGGCAATCCCCGCCGCTCCGGATTTACGGATCTGTGACATGCTGGCGCCCATAGCCGTAGAGACGATGGAGAAATCGCGCAGCATGGAACCACCCAAGAGCGACAAGCCAGCCAAGACGGGGAAGTCTGCCAACCCTTTTTTCTCCCCCAGACCAGCCAATAATAAGCCCATCGTAATGGCAATGGCCGCCCCCGGAATGCGGCTGCGGAATAAACTTCGGGCTAGGAAAGAGGAGCTCCACATCACCAACCCCACAAAAAGAAAGGCCGTGACAAGATCGTAGCGAGACAATAGGTCAGAGAACACATTCATACTTCAGGACTTTCGGGTTTGTTGGATCCACGCTTACCACCAAGCCGGGCCATCCATGGGATCAAGAGAAAGCAAGCCAGTGTCCCCCCCACGCCAACGGCCAAGGACAGCCAGCCACCGCTCAGGGTCGCCCCCACATACTGAGTGGAGGCCATGGCCACAACCACCGGGATATACATCGCATTCCAGAAATGGATGCCAGACTCTGACTCCCCTCCGATCCAACCTCTGCGCTTGGCAGCATCCCCGCATACGATCAGCAACAGCATGCCAAACCCAACCCCTCCGATATTACCCTTGAACTGAAAGACAAGACCCAGCAGCTCTCCTATAAGCTGCCCCAGCAAAAAACAAGCTGCCAAAAAAGCTACACCGTAGATCTTCATATGCGGTCAGTTACTCGTCTATGTACAGGCTCGTGAATGCTTAGCGTGCTACGGACGGTCAAAACAATGCCTTGACAGATCCCTTGACCACCTTTCCCATTGCATTCCGGGGCAGCTCCGCCACCAGCAAGTATTGACGGGGAAGCTTGTATCTCGGCAGTCGCTCCCGCAGCCAGCCATCCAGTTCTTCAACGCACAGACCAGCTTCCCCCACCAGTGCTACCACGATGCGCTCCCCCCACTCCTCGTCGGGCAACGACGTCACCGCACAGTCGCTGACCAAAGGATGCCCCCGCAGCGACTCTTCAATTTCAAGTGCGGATATTTTATAGCCACCAGACTTGATGATATCGGTCGAAAGGCGACCCAAGATGCGATAGTAGCCGTCTTCCAGCACCGCGACATCACCCGTGCGGAACCATCCATCCTTGGTAAAAGCGTCCTCTGTCACCTCCGGCCTTTGCCAGTAGGATCGAAAGACATTAGGCCCCTGCACTAGGATCTCTCCCGGCGCACCCGGAGGGAGGTCCTGCCCTTGCTCATCCACGATTCTGACACAGACGCCCGGGAGGGGCTGGCCGACCGTTCCAGCCCGCCGCTCTCCATCCAACGGGTTGCTTAAAGCCATCCCTATCTCAGTCATCCCGTAGCGCTCCAACAATCGCTGACCACTGATCGATTCCCATCGATCCATCACCGATACCGGTAGGGCGGCAGAGCCACAGACCATAAGCCGAAAGCGACGCATGCTCTCCGTCAGTCGCTGCTGCTCCGTAAGGGGCAAGGAGTCATAATGGTTGGCCAGCTTGAAATAGATCGTCGGCACGGCCATAAATAGATTCACCGAACCTCGCAGGAAGACATCGAAGACTGCCTGAGGCGAGAAGGAAGGCAGAAATTCCAAACGGGCACCGGCAAACAAAGCACACCCCACCACATTCACAATGCCATGCACATGGTGCAACGGTAATACACAGAGGATATGGTCTGAAGGCTTCCATCCCCAGGCTTCAATGAGTACCCGCATCTGTGCTTCCAGGTTGGCATGCGACAGTACGACGCCTTTGGGCCGGCTCGTAGTACCACTGGTATATAAGATCATAGCAGCCCGATCCGCATGGATGACAGGAAGCTCGATGCCCTCCTTTCCCTCGGGTTCCCCTTCACATATCAACCGAATGCCCATGCGGGAGGCCGTCTCCTGCAGCAGGACCGCCTGATCGCAAGAGACCACCAGGGCTTCTGCCCCCGTATCTTCCAACAACTGCTCGATGGCGGGCAGCGGGTGAGAAAGACTGATGGGTACGGCGATGCCCCCTGCCAGCCAGATGCCCCACAGGGTGCGAACATATCCAAAGCCAGGAGGTACCTGATAGGCCACGCATGCCTCCTGGAGATCTGCCCGACCCTCCAGCAAGCGCTCTGCCATCCGGACAGCGGAATGATATACCTCTGCATACTGGTATACCTGCATCCCTTCCAGCACGGCAGCCGCATCCGGATGTTGGCGCGCAGCTTTTACCACCCTCAGCATGGATGAAAACATCAGATCCATGATACGCATTTTAACGCATCCCGCAGAAGAGGCAGCCCAGAGCAACCAAATGAGCTGGCCAGGAAAACCCTAGCATGAACAACGGCTGCCGGATGGGATTAGATCCTTCGTTGAATAGTAGAGAAGGGATAGCCTGTTTAAACATAGGGCCAGGCCGTACAATACATGCGAGGTTAATACCTAGCGGATGACCAGCTCCAGGAGCTTGTCGGTGCCGAGATATCCTTCCAGCTCGTCTCCCACCACACATTCTCCAACGCCAGCGGGTGTTCCGGTAAAGATCAGGTCGCCAATATTTAGGGAAAAATATTGGGAGATATGAGAGATGATCCGGTTGAAGTTGAAGATCATGTGCTGGCTGTTGCCTTCCTGAACAACCGTTTTGTTCTTCGACAGGGAAAACAGGGTTTCGGGGACTTTCCCGGTCAGCTCTGGCTTCCATTCAACCCATTTGCCAACTGCAGCGGAATTATCCCAAGACTTTGCCTTCTCCCAGGGCAGGCCTTTCTTCTTCAACGTGTCTTGGATGTCGCGAGCTGTGAAGTCTATCCCCAGCGTGATGCCGTTATAATATCTGAAAGCGTGCTTTTCCTGAATGTATTTGCCGTTCTTGCTCACCCGGAGCACAAGTTCGGCCTCATAGTGAAGCTCATTGGTGAACTCAGGGTAGTAGAAGGGCGTATTGGGCTGGAGCAGAGCGCTTTTCGGCTTCATGAAAATGACAGGTTCCTCTGGTACCTCGTTCCCGAGTTCCTTCGCATGAGCCACATAATTCCTGCCAACGCAGAAAATCTTCATGTTGTGTCCGTTTTATCAGTAAGCGTACAGATCAAGATGCTAAAAATCCTCTTCCAGGAGAAACGAAAAAAGAGCATTTATAGCATTGTGGGCTAAATTAGTCGGTATCGAATAAAAATTCAAGCGTTGAACGTCAAATTGTTGTAACGCGTCATTGTCTGGTCGGCGCCATGGAAAATGAAGCTGTCTATGATCTCTGGGCATTGGTTGAGCTTTTTGCCGATGATGGGCGACTCGTCGGCTGTCCATTTCCCGAGGACGAAGTCGACCTGACCACCTTTTGGGTATTGGTTGCCGATGCCCAATCGAAGGCGTGCATAGCATTGGGTGCCAAGGTATTCTTGTATGCTTTTCAGGCCATTATGCCCTCCGTCGCTTCCACGCACGTTCAGCCGCAGCTTTGATAGCGGCAGGGCGATCTCGTCTACAACGACCAGTATATGCTCCAGGGAGACCGCCTCTTTATCCAGCCAATACTTCACCGCCTTGCCACTTAAGTTCATTAAGGTGGTCGGCTTGATGCAGACGATGGTGCGTCCCTTCCATCGGATATGGGCTTTCTCTGCGTGTCTTTCCAGGGTGAAGTCGCCTTTGTGAGAAGCTACGAACCCGTCAAGGGCATCGAAGCCAATGTTATGGCGGGTTCCTGCATACGCAGCTCCAGGATTGCCCAGTCCTACAATCAGGTATGTGGACATAGCATCGAAGTTCACAAGATGGGATGGCAGATGGGCTCTGTCTCATCCAACCCCAGGCGAGTAGCCGAAGGCCTTACGGTTTTACTATTTGGCGGGAGTCTTGCTGGCAGCAGCCTCTTCTTGCTTCAATTGACGGGTCATCGTCACGGAGGCCATGGGGATGCGGGGCGAGTTGAGGATCTCATAATGCTCCACTTTCACGTCTTCCACCCGGATGTTCCCGTTCAGATCGAGGTTGGTGATGTCCACCTCGATGTTTTCCCGAAGGTATTTGGGAAGAGTCTTCACCTTCAGCGATTTCATCTTGGTCACCAGCTTACCGCCGTCCTTTACACCCACGGAGGTACCTACATATTTCACCGGGATGTCAGCTGTGACCTTTTTGTCTTCCACCAGCTCCAGGAGGTCGACATGGTCGAGTCGGTCGGAGACCTTATCGAACTGCAGATCTTTGAGGATACAGGTATAGGATTGTCCTTCGATCACAACCTCGGCAAGCTGGAAGTCCGGCGTGTAGATCAGCGGCTTGAAGGCCGCGGCTGAGGCGTAAAAGTTAATTTCTTTGGCACCCCCGTAGATAACACCGGGCACTAAATCCTGAGAGCGCAATTGGCGGGTGGCTGACTTGCCCGTTGCGGTCCTCAGTTGTCCTTCGATGGTAACACTTTTCATTGTATATAATTAACGGATTTACGATGTTTAATGCGCATCACTTGTTCTTCATCTGAGAGTGTAAGAAGAGGCTGGCGATGCTTTTGTTTTCATAGGAGTTGCGGATGGCCGTGGCAAACAACCCGGCTACACCCAGCTGGTGCAGCTTGGCAGAATGTCCTCGGAGCGGTATCGTGTCGCACACGACGAGTTCCTTCAGGACGCTTGCCTCTATGTTGGCATAGGCATTGCCGCTGAGGACAGGGTGTGTGATCGCCGCCCGGACGCTGGCAGCACCTTTATCTTTAAGGAGCCGGGCCGCCTTTGTCAAAGTCCCCGCCGTATCGCATATGTCATCGATGATCACTACATCCCTGTCCGTCACATCTCCAATCACGACCATGCTAGCGATCTCGTTGGCACGCTTCCGGTGCTTGTCGCAGATGACCATTTCCACGTTGAAGTAGCTGGCCATTTCTCGAATGCGATTCGCACTTCCCACGTCTGGGGCCGCGAAAGTAAGGTTTTTTAAGCCAAGATTCTGAATATATGGGATGAAAATGGCTGAACTGTCGAGATGATCGACGGGAATGTCGAAATATCCCTGGATCTGGGGGGCATGGAGGTCCATGGTGATGACACGGTCCGCCCCGGCCGCGGTAAGCAGGTTGGCCACCAGTTTCGACCCGATGGCCACCCGGGGCTTGTCCTTTCGGTCTTGACGCGCATACCCATAATAGGGGATGACAGCGATGATCTTATTCGCAGAAGCCCTCCGGGCTGCATCGATCATCAACAGCAGTTCCATGAGGTTATCACTGGGGGAAAACGTGCTTTGCACAAGGAAAACATAATCGCCGCGGATACTTTCGAGGTACGTGGGAGAGATCTCCCCATCGCTGAAATGTTGGATGGAGATCTTTCCCAGGGTTGTGCCCAACTCCGTTGCAATCCGCTCTGCGAGGTAGCGGGAATTTGTGCCGGAAAAAATTTTAATCGATGGTCCAATACGTTCCATGTGTTTGTGGAATGAACGGTGAAGGTATCAAATGGGTGGTAACGGAAATACTCAAATAACCCACATTTCAAAACACATCCACCTCCCAGAGAAAGCTGGGTGCCAAGGCATGACGGATGAAGGGAGTCATAGGATGCAACGGGCCTGGGAGGCTTCAGATGATCCGAGGGTGCGCTTTCGTATCCTCGGGCCTTCCGCCCTCTCCGATGCAGAACTGCTGTGCATCGTTTTGCAGCCAGGAAATCCAGACCCCCAGTCTCTGGGGTTATGTAGATCGCTATTGTCGCATAGCAAGGAGAGTCTGGCGGAACTGGGAAGGCGCTCGGTAACCGACCTCAGCAAGATAAGTGGCATGGGCTGGGCCAGGGCACTGGCTGTTGCAGCGGCCCTGGAACTGGGTCGTAGAAGGATGGCTGCTGCCTGCCTGCCGCGCCAGCAGGTCAATGGCAGCGGGGATATCGGTCAATACCTGCAGGCAAGGTTCCGAGACTTAAGCCAAGAAGTCTTTGCAGTTGTGTATCTGAACCAAGGGAATCGGATCCTGCATGTAGAGGTGATTAGCTCGGGCGGCATCACCGCAACCATTGTAGACATCCGTCTGATCATGAAGAAGGCGCTGGAAGAAGAAGCCACGGGTATCATCCTCTGCCATAATCACCCCTCTGACAGGCTAGAACCCAGCCAAACCGACAAAGAGCTCACCCAAAAAGTGCGGGAGGCTGCCCGTTTCTTTGACATCAGGCTGCTAGACCATATCATTGTTGGAAATGAAGGATTCTACAGCTTTGCTGACAACGCCATGCTATGATGGAAGGACAATTATCCTACCTTTGGCAGCCAACATGAAACCCATGGCAGATCAGGATCCCAATCAGCTGAACATAGAAATATCTGAAGACATTGCGGAAGGACAGTATGCCAACCTGGCTATCATCACACATAGCCATTCAGAATTCGTGCTCGACTTCGTCAATGTTATGCCCGGCACGCCCAAAAGCCGTGTGAAGGCACGCCTCATCCTGACACCTCAGCATACAAAACGCCTCATGAATGCGTTGGCCGACAATATTGAAAAATATGAGCAGGTGAACGGTGCCATCAAAGATATCGGCGAAGTTCAACTCCCCTTGCACTTCGGTGGCCCCACCGCACAGGCCTAATCCCGTCTGGCAACTGCGCCGCCCTCTGACCCGAGTACTAAAAGCATCTGAACGCGGATATCCATCCCTTGTGTCTTTCCCCGCAGCGTTATACCCCATTTGGCCGCACAGGAAATCTGTCGCCCACCTCTCCATTCGGCAATACCATAGCAACGAAAGCCTCTGCCATGGTAGACAGACTGCACATTGCGATACGGCACGTCATTTTCAAAGCCATAGATGCGTGAGGAATAGCCACCTGTCTCGTAATATGCCAGGCGCGCCATCCAGCGCCAACGACATGAGATGGGTCGGTACTGGAGGTCCAGATGGCTTGCGAATCCATGTTCCGGCATCTGCCCCGCCCGCACTGTGGTGCCTTCGACTCGCACCCGAACCAGCCAGGCAGGTCCGGGCCGATGGCTGTACTGGAAGCGCATGGCAGACCGGGTAAAGGCTAGCACTTCCCTCATCGGGCCCGACACCCCGACAGCGTGCTGACCTTTGGATTCGCGCATCCATCGCAGGAAAATGTCTGTCCGTTTGTCAGGCAACCAGGATACTTGGAGGAGTGCAGACTGGCCCCTGGAAGGCCTGTCAACCTGATATCTAAGCCATGGAAAACGGAAAGCATCCAGCCAAGCATCTACCTTACAGCCCAAGGGCAGCCGGAGGCTGATACCCAGGTAACTGCCTACTTCATTCGTCGGCTCTGCGCCTTCAGTGAATGCATTCCCATAAAGGGTATGGTAGCGGGGGGATATCCTACGGTGCAGCCATGCCAAGTCCAGCCGGGGATGCAGGCTGGCCATTGCTCCCTGTATATACGCCACACCCCCGCAACCGTTTACAGCAACCTCGCCGAAGAGATACATGTTGTGGAGAGAATAGCCAACCTCTGCAGACATATTTGAAAAATGCAGACCAGACATAGCAAAGAGGTTGTACATCGAAGGCTCCTTTCTCCATGGTAGGCTATACCGTCCACCCCATCCATTGAATGCGATGCGCCCCCGTCTATGATGATAGGTCAGTCTGCCCCCTATGCCTGACAGTCCAAGGGCTTGCCGCTGCTGCAGTTCCCGGGGAGTTCGATGAAGTCCTGTCGTCAGCAGAGAACTGACATAGGCAGGCTGTCCGCTCCCGGTATCGGTCACCCGATGTGCATCGAGGCCACGTGTGGAGGCAAACATAGCAAGCTGCCAGCGTCCCCTGCCCACTTCCAGGGCAAACCCCCGCTGAAAGCGAAGTTCATCCGTGCCGGTATGGGGCCTGAAAACCTCTCCTTGCCGCATGATCAGCATGGCGTCGGAGGTTTTTCGGTATGCCATCCCCTGCCACATGACCAACCCTTGGCCCAAATTCACCTGGAAGTCGCCCAGCACCAGTGTCCGAATGACCCCAGACCCCTTCCATGCCACATGAGCCGCCAGCATGTCGAAGCCTGCTGCGGGCTTTTGGGCTAGTAGCGGCTCACCGGGATCTTTTTCCAGCGTGATCCCCCAACGGATTTTCCGGTCATACACAAAACCATAGCGCAAGAGTAGGCGCACCGGACTGCCCAGAAATGGTTGCCCGCGCTGAACGGCTTCTTTTTGCTCCTGCAGATGGGACGACTGCAGGCTGGATTGGCATAGAATGGTATGCACTCCTGCCTGCCATTGGTTGTGCAGCAGTGTGGGCAGAGAGGGATGCGCTGCGACATAGACCCAGGGAAGAACCCTCCGGACGGTTGCCTCGTCCCAGCCCGGGACTGCCTGCAACTCCAATCCATCTACCATTGGACCGACAAGCCTTCGATAGCTTTCGAATGCCTGTACCTGTAAAGGAGTCAGACCCAACAGGTCTCCCATCTCGACAGGATCGATGCGATTGAGGTCGAGACGACGGCGTAGACGCATCAACCGTTCCCAATCCTGCCCGCCATCCGCCAGGCCCTCTTCTTCAGAGAGGGAGGCAACGCGCTCCTGCAGATGCTCTTCCAGGTGAACCGTCTCCTGACCCTGCAAGCAGGCAGTGATAACAACTACAAAAAAGAAGCCGATGGACAAGCGCCGTATCATAAAGCAGCTGTTTCCTCCGGCCGCCAATCCAGAGCGAGATCGCCACACCATCCCAGCAGCCCGACCTGCCGGCCACCGACGTCGATCCCGAACCGCCGAAAGCGATAGGCTATGGTGAGCGAAAAACTACCATTGTCGGTCCGAACGCCAACACGAAGCGTCACAGAAGGAGCCGGTCGATAGTACAAGACGGGCGTCAGCACAGGAACACGCCCACCTTCACGCAACAGCTCGGCTGCCAACGCCAGCTGTGGAGAGAACGTATACCCTAGCCCTGCAGCCATGGCAACAGGCAGTGGGAAGACGGGATGAGCGGAAACCAACGGAGGGAATAACGCTACCCGTATAGACATCCGGAGTCCGCCATACACGCGGCAGACAGCTCCCCATTGCACCTGCAGGCGCTGCCAAGAAGGGTGTAGGGGTGTACGCTGTCGGGCATAGCCAAGGCCAAGGCCCGTATGCAAGGAAGTGGTCAAAGGCAAGCTATAGGATAGCAAGGCGGAATGCTCGCGCAAGTCGGGTTGACCAGCATGCCAGGCCTGCAGAACGCCAGTACCAGTACCCACTTGCCAGGCCAAGACCCCCTGTACAATCGAAGGGGCCCCCTCCACCGCCAGCCGCACACACCGAAGGCCTGCCATCACCCCCTTCTCTGCTCCCCTCGCCCCGAGCTGCGCCGCCACACCAAAAGCATCTGCAGGCATATCAGCTACCGCAGCCGTCGAAGGGTGCCCAAACAGTGTAAGGGAGGATAGCCCCTGCCCTATGACAGGCAGCCCGGCAGCAGCACCAATGAGAAACATCACAACCATCTGACGCATCCTTGCAAAACTCAAACCTTACCGAGGAGCTTCCCTGCTTGTATCCACGCATTTGGCATGCATTTTCCACGTCGATACCTTTGCACTATGCAATTGTTGGACGGGAAACTCGTATCCAAGTCGGTGAAGGATAGCCTAGCTGCCAGCGTGGAAAATCACCTCCGCGGAGGTGGAAAGACACCGCATCTGGCGGCCATCCTGGTCGGAGATAATGGGGCCAGCCAGACCTACGTGGCATCCAAGGTGAAAGCCTGTGAGGAAGTCGGCTTTCGTTCCACGCTGCTGCAGCTGCCAGGAGACCTCCCTGAAGCTGTACTCCTCCATCGGATAGAAGCATTCAATCAGGATCCGGAGGTAGATGGCATCCTGGTGCAATTACCCCTTCCTGCACATATCTCAGAGCATAAAGTCATAGAAACCATCCGGGTGGAAAAAGATGTGGATGGCTTTCATCCCGAGTCGATGGGCCGCATGGCCCTGGGACTGCCATCCTTTCTGCCAGCTACACCCTATGGCATCCTGCTACTGATGGAGCACTACCAGATACAGACAAAAGGACGACATGCCGTGGTGATTGGACGCAGTCACATCGTCGGTCGCCCGATGAGCATCCTGCTCAGCCGCAATGATTACCCTGGCAACTGCAGCGTGACCCTTTGCCATTCGCACACACTACACCTGCCTGCCATCTGCCTGCAGGCAGACATTATCATTGCCGCCCTGGGGCAACCCGGCTTCCTTCGCTCCGACATGGTGAAAGAAGGGGCCGTCGTGGTCGACGTAGGCATCACCAGAGTACCGGATGCCAACAGAAAGGCAGGCTTCGCCATCCGGGGCGACGTCGACTTCGAGTCTGTCGCGCCTCGTTGCAGCTACATCACCCCCGTACCCGGCGGCGTCGGACCTATGACGATTGCCGCCCTACTCAAAAACACCTGGTATTCCTGCACCCACAAAAAGACTTAATACACAGGCCGCCCCAAGCTGCCGGCACCCCTAAACCATGAGCACCTCTCTGGATATGCTGCAAACACAGAGCCCTGTAGCACTCCAACGCCGCCTTCCGGTGATGGAGCATTTCTACACCCTACAAGGGGAAGGCGCACACACTGGCAGGGCTGCCTATTTCATCCGACTTGCAGGATGCGACGTAGGCTGCGTATGGTGTGATGTGAAAGAAAGCTGGGATGCAGAACGACATCCAGGCCGCACCGTCGAAGAACTCATGGCCATCGTACAGGCAAGCCCCGCCACCACGGCTGTCATCACCGGAGGCGAGCCCCTCATGCATGACTTGCTAAGCCTGACAGAAACCTTACAACTCGCAGGCATCCGCACCCACCTGGAGACTTCGGGTTCCCATCCTTTGACTGGAGCGTGGGACTGGGTATGCCTATCTCCCAAGAAATTCAAAGCCCCGCTGCCAGCTGTCTTTCCGGTTGCCAATGAACTGAAAGTTGTCGTCTACCACCGCTCAGATCTGGCATGGGCGGAGCAGCAGGCATTGGCCGTGCAGGGCGACTGCCAACTGTTCCTACAACCGGAATGGAGCCGAAAAGACCTACTCCTGCCCGTCATGCTGGAGTATATCCAATCCCATCCCCGCTGGCGCCTGTCCCTTCAGATGCACAAATACATCCATATACCTTGAGGAACCATTGCCTCGTGGACAGTCTGGCAACCCCCACCTCATGAAGCGTCGTATCCCCCTCATTGCCTGTACCGCCCTGCTGCTGGCCCCGACTCTCCATGGCCAAGGATATCAACCGTCCCAGATAGGCCGCAAGGCCAGGGGACTGTACGAGCAAGCGTTGGGCCTGGCGGCCGAAGGAGACTTCAGGGGTTCACTGTCCACCACAGAGAAGGCCATCGCCCTGGAATCCGGCTTTGTAGAAGCCTGGCTGACCAAGGCAGGACTGATGGGAGAGCTGCGCAACTTTACAGCTGCCGTCCAATCCTATGAACGGGCATTTGCCCTCGACAGCCTTTTTTGCCGGGAGTACCGGCTGCCCTATGCCATCAACCTGGGTGGTGCAGGTCGGTTTGCCGAGGCGCTGCGGGCACTGGACGGCTTTCTGGCATTCCCCGACATAGAAGAAGGCGCCCGCAAGGCTGCGCAATACCGACGCCGCTGCTTTCAACTGGGAGACAGTCTCGCCCAACACATGGCCAGCTCCGGCTATGTCTTTGACGCCAAGAACCTAGGCGACAGCGTAAACACGACCTTCCCTGAATACTACCCCTCCCTCACCGTCGATGGCAGGACGCTCATCTTCACCCGCAGGCTGCGCGGAGTCGACGAAGACTTTCTCGTCGCCCACCAGGCAGATAGCCTTTGGTCGCAAGCCCAAAGCCTGAGTGGCAACATCAATACAAATTTGAACGAAGGCGCACAAAATATATCGCAAGACGGCGAATGGCTAGTATTCACTGGCTGCAACTTTCCGGAAGGGATGGGTAGCTGCGATCTATACATGTCGTACCGTACCCGGCAAGGCTCCTGGAGCCGCCCTCAGAACCTGGGTGAACTCGTCAACACAGAGGCCTGGGAGTCGGCGCCCTCTCTGTCGCCCGACAAACGCTTCCTCTTCTTTGCCAGCAACAGGGCCGGAGGAATGGGGGGGAACGACATATGGGTAAGCCAACGCACTGCTAACGGCACCTGGGGTGAGCCTACAAATCTCGGTGCCCCCGTCAATACGCCCGGCAATGAATCCTGCCCCTTTCTGCATGCAGACGGCCGTACCCTATATTTCACCTCCGACACCCATCCTGGGTATGGGGGTGATGACCTCTTCGTAACCCACCGAGGATGGAATGGAACCTGGGATACCGTCCACAACCTCGGATACCCGATCAATACCATCGGCAATGAAGGAAGCCTCATCGTGGCAGCCGATGGGCGGACAGGCTATTTTGCTAGCGAACGTACCGACTCCCGGGGCAGCCTGGACCTCTACTCCTTCCAGATGCGTCCAGGCATCGCCCCTAAGGCCACCACATGGGTGCAGGGCAGAGTCTATGATGCAAAGACTCGCCAAGGTCTGCCCTCCTCCGTGGAGCTGACAGACCTCGCCGAAGGCGGCCTTCTGCATCAGGTACAGACTGACGAAGAAGGGAACTACCTCATCACGCTGCCCTCAAATGCCGCCTACGGCTTCCATGTCCGCCGCAAGGGCTACCTCTTCCATTCAGGTTCCTTCCCCCTCCTCACCTCCCCTGCTACACCCTTCTTGCTCGACATCCCCCTTCGACCCATCGAAAAAGACGCGGTCATCGAACTGAAAAACATCTACTTCCCCACCGGCTCTTCACTCCTGGCATCCAGCTCTACGACAGAGCTCGACCTGCTGGTGCAACTGCTCACGGAAAACCCCACCCTGCAGGTGCGCATCGAAGGGCATACAGACGATGTCGGCACAACCGCAGATAACCTGGCCTTGTCGCAACGCAGGGCACTGGCCGTAGTCGACTACCTGGCCAGCCGCCAGGTGCGCCGTGAACGACTCTCCGCACAAGGCTATGGAGCATCTCGGCCCGTCGCACTCAACCAGACTGTAGAAGGTCGAGCCCGAAACCGCCGCACAGAACTGCGCATACTTGGGTTCTAAGGAATTCTGCTCCTTCCCACAGGGAAAAATAACCCGCCCCATCGTGGGATGGCCCTCCCGGCATCCTCCCCTACAACATACTTTGCAGGGTGCCAACAGAAGAACTGCTCCACTTGATCGCCCTCACGTGCGTCCCTCAGATCGGGGATGTACATGCCCGCGCATTGCTGCGACACCTTGGATCCGCACAGGCAATCTTTCGTGCCCGACGGTCCGAGCTGGAGCGGATACCGGGCATCGGTTCGGTCAGGGCCAGCGCTATCCGTGGTTATCGGGACTTACGCCGGGCTGAAAAAGAGCTGCAATTCCTACAACAAAGCGGCGTAGAGGCCGTCGCAGAAGGACATCCCTCCTACCCCAGGCGATTACTCCACTGCCCGGACGCGCCGGTGCTCCTGTATTTCAAAGGCCAAGCCTCACTCAACGAAGCCCGAACCATCAGCATCGTAGGCACCAGGGCACCGACCGCCTATGGCAAAGATTGGCTGACGGGATTCATCGACGCACTGGCCGACTTTCAGCCATTGATCGTCAGCGGGCTGGCTTATGGAATCGACACCTTGGCGCATCGCCAGGCACTCACATGTGGCCTAGCGACCCTCGGCGTGATGGCCCATGGACAAGACAGGGTCTATCCGTCAGTGAACCAGCCACTGGCACGGGAGATGACCCGACAGGGTGGACTGCTTACCGAATACCGAAGCCATACACCGCCCGACGCACAGAACTTTCCCAGACGCAACCGCATTGTAGCCGCCATCTCAGATGCTGTTGTCGTCGTGGAGACAGGCGAAAAAGGAGGCAGCATGATCACGGCAGACCTGGCCAATGGATATCATCGTGAAGTATTGGCACTGCCAGGAAGGGTCTGTGATCCAAAAAGTCAGGGATGCAACCGCCTGATCCGGGAGCATCGCGCCCACCTCGTAAGAGAGGCTGGCGACCTAGTGCAACTGCTGAACTGGGACGTACCCCCCCCCCAAAAGGCATCTATACAGACACAACTCTTCCCAGAGTTAAAGCCAGAAGAACGCCTTCTGCTGCGTGCAGTGACGGAACAAGAAGGAATACACATCGATGAACTCTGCCAGCGAATAGAGATGACTCCCCAGGCAGCTGCCAAGACCCTGCTGGCGCTGGAATTATCAGGCCTGTTGGAAGCCCTTCCGGGAAAACGCTACAGGACCTTCCCATTAGGCAGGCATTGACAAGTTTGTCCACACCAGCCTCCTATGGTAAGCTATAACTGAACCAATGCGTAACTTTACCGATGGCACCTAAAAAACAATCCCTCCCGGCCGAGATAGCCGAGCGCTTTTTCGGGGAAGGCCTCACGTTTGATGATGTCCTCCTCTGCCCCGCCTATTCCGAAGTACTCCCTCGAGAGATCGACCTTACCTCCCGCATCACCAGAGAGATCTCCCTGAAAGTACCATTCCTCTCGGCCGCCATGGATACAGTCACAGAGTCGCAGATGGCCATGGCCCTGGCCCGCGAAGGAGGTATCGGCATCCTCCATAAAAACATGAGAATCGAAGCGCAAGCCGAACAGGTACGGCAGGTGAAGCGAAGCGAGAGTTGGCTGATTATAGATCCCGTGACGTTGCAGGAAAACGCCACCATCGGAGACGCCCAACGTCTGATGCGCGAAAACCGCATCGGAGGGATCCCGATCGTCAATAACCAGGGCAAGTTGGTCGGTATCCTCACCAATCGGGACCTTCGGTTTGAGACCGACACGCACCGGAAAGTCTCCGACGTCATGACCTCTGAAGGACTCATAACGGCACCCGAAGGAACCGACCTGAAAAAAGCAGAGAAGATCCTGCAGAAACACCGCATCGAGAAACTACCCGTGGTAGGCCGCAATGGTAAACTCATCGGGTTGATCACCTATCGGGACATCCTCCAACAGCAAAGTTTCCCGCATGCCGTCAAAGACCATCTCGGCAGGCTCCGCGTAGGCGCCGCCCTGGGCATCACCTCCGACCTCATGGAGCGAGCCGCTGCGCTGCAGCAGAATGGGGTGGACATCGTCTGCCTAGACAGCGCTCATGGCCATTCCAAAGGAGTCATAGACGCCCTCAAAGCCCTGAAGAAGCGCTTTCCACACCTACCGATCATCGCTGGCAACATCGCCACCGCCGAAGGTGCCATCGCCCTGGCAGACGCCGGCGCCGATGCTGTGAAAGTAGGCATCGGACCTGGATCCATCTGTACCACAAGGATCGTGGCAGGAGCAGGCGTGCCACAGATTACCGCCATCCTAGGAGCCGCCGGCGCCCTCCGGAAAAGGCAAATCCCCCTCATAGCCGACGGTGGCATCCGATATACGGGAGATGTGGTGAAAGCTATTGCCGCAGGAGCATCCGCTGTCATGATGGGCAGCATCTTCGCCGGCGTAGAGGAAAGCCCCGGAGAAACCATTATCTACGAAGGCCGCAAATTCAAACAATACCGCGGCATGGGATCAATTGGCGCAATGCAGCAGGGCAGCAGCGACCGCTACTTCCAGGACGCCAAGGCGGGTACCAAGAAGTTGGTGCCGGAAGGAATTGAAGGACGGGTACCCTACAAGGGATACCTCAGCGAAGTCGTGGCGCAGTTCTCCGGAGGACTTCGCTCAGGCATGGGCTATTGTGGGGCTCCCGACATCGCAGCCCTGCAAAAAGCTCGCTTTATCATGATCACCAATGCCGGCATGAAGGAAAGCCATGCACACGACGTGGTCATCACCAAGGAAGCCCCCAACTACAGCCGTTAAAAAAATAATTTAGCGAGCCCAGAGCCTGATATCGTCCCAGTAAATATTCAGTGAGAGCCCCTGCTGGCGGAGATAGTCCATCAAGGGCTTTGAAGTGTATAGCTTCATTGGATTGACATGCGTCAGGCCATCCGGCGCCAGATCGGTGCTGGCATGCGTGAAATGAGTCACATCAAAAACAATCTGACGCGCCCCACCATCGGGCTGAATAGACATCCAAAACCGACCGTTCTCTCGGTTGCCTTCCTTGAACCAAAACTCCATCGTGAACCATTTGCCGACAGGCACCTTGACAGTCGGGGCCTGTCGCGTCCAGAGGGTTGTGTACTTCTGGCTGCCATCGGCAAAAAGCTCGCAGTCCTGCCCATCCAAAATAAAACACAGGTCACTCTCCGTCGGCACCAGTTTACCGATCCCCAAAGTCAACCGATAGCGGTTGGGCACAGTTTGGCTCCAGGTGATGTTGTTCCAGATCTCCACTATGGTCAGCCAGCTGATGGAGGCAGGGTATTTGCGCAAGGCTTCAAACTCAGCCACAGGGAGGAATATGCGCACCGACTGGAAATATTCTTTGTAGCCCTTGCGGACATTGTAGAACTCATACTGCACCCGACCCCGGTAGGAGCCCCCATCCAACCAGGTGTTGTGCAGACGGAAGTGCAAGACGCGATTGGCAGGTTGAAGGGGATCTGGCGTCAGTCTGGCAGCCCGCAGACCGCTGTCGCCACCATTGTAGTTGAAGTAGGGCCGGGAAGAAAGCACCGTCGTCTCCAGCATATCCCAGTCGCTCAGCGTCGATAAACTATTGTCCTTGCCAATGATCCGGTCGTTGACAGACCCATACGGCACTATGGAACAGCCTGCCTCGAAATTCGACTGGAAGACCATTGGGCCCTTAAGGGTCGTGGGATCTGGCGCCTGCGGAGGAGTCGGCTCCGGCATAGCATCTCTCTCCGGCTTCCGACAGGCAAAGGCGGTGAGGATGAGGAAGATGCACCATGGAAGACAGGCTTGCGGAAGTAGGAACATGGAAACGGCTTCAAGAAGTGAAATTAATGACTCTGCCGGCATATCCGAAGGCCAGCAAAATACATACCCCTAATTTGCTACATTTAAGTATGCGTCTGCTGATCGCACTCTTCCTCCTGGGCATAGGACAACCCGGCAGGGCACAACCGCAACCCGACCACTCAGGGCTCCGCATCAGCCTGCTGACCTGCAGCCCAGGTGCCGAGCTCTACTCCACCTTCGGTCACAGCGCCCTGCGCATCATCGACAGCAGTGCAGGTACCGACATCGTATATAATTTCGGGGTGTTTAACTTCAGTGACCCCGACTTCTACCTTCATTTCGTCCGGGGCAAACTGCTCTATTTCCTCGACCAGGAATCCTTCACCTACTTCCAATATGCCTATGTGGTCGAAGGAAGGGGCATCACCGAGCAGGTGCTACGACTGCACCCCGGCCGAGATAAAAAGATGCAGTCCTTCCTGGCAGAAAACCTCCGGCCAGAGAATCGTTTTTACAAGTACGACTTTCTCTATGATAACTGTACGACACGGCTGCGCGACCTGATCCTGGGCCAGGAAGCGACCTCCATCCATACCAGCCCAATCCTTGAAGACAGCAGCCAGACATTCCGCAACCAATTGCATGTCTATCTTGACAAAAACCAACAACACTGGTCAGCCCTCGGCATCGACATCCTCCTAGGCTCGCGCATCGACCAGCCGATGACCAACGCGCAAGCCATGTTTCTCCCGGACTTCCTGGAAAAGGCCATCGACAGCTCAAAAGATGCCAGCGGCACGATTGTTTCAGAAAAGAAAGTCATCCTCGACCGCCAGATTTCGGCAGCGACGGCGCCGACACGCAGCTCACCTACTCTATGGGCCTTCTCCGCCATACTGGCCTGCATGGTACTGCTGTCGATGAGCAGGCAGCAATGGGCGCAACGATGCCTGTCAGTTGCCGACTTCTTCCTTTTTTTCACCACCGGCCTGTTAGGCTTGCTCTTAGTATTCATGTGGACGGGTACAGACCATGCATCCTGTAGAGACAACCTCAACCTCGCCTGGGCTTTACCCTCCCATCTCATCGCTGCTTTTCGACGCTCCTCTCACACAAAGCTTGTCAGGGGCTATTTTCAATCGGTCTTCCTCCTCTCCATACTCATCGCAGTCGGCTGGAATTTTTTGCCACAACAACTGAACTCGGCCCTCTTTCCGCTGGTCTTATGGCAAGGATGGAGGGCCTACCGGCTCATGCAGCCTATCCCCTGACCATAGATGGGCCAAGCAGCTGCATCCCACAAACCCCTCACCTACCGCCGTCTCGGCGAAGGACCTTGGCTCGTAGGCCTGCACGGCTTTGGAGAAGATGGACGCATCTGGGACAACATCCTGCACGAGCTCTCCGAAACAGCCGAGGTGATCGTGCCAACCCTGCCAGGCTGCGATGGACAGGAATGGACCTATCTTCACGACGAATATCTATCCCTGGAATACATGGCTGACCAGCTGTTGGAGACCCTGACAGACGCGAAGATCCATGCCTGCACCCTCCTCGGACATAGCATGGGAGGGTATCTGTCCCTCGCCTTTGCAGAAAGACATCCGGAACGGATCCATGGCCTGGTACTGCTGCATTCTACCGCCATGCCCGACAGTGAGAGCAAACGCACCCAGAGAGTCCGCAGCATCCGATTTATGGAGACATACGGGGCCGCCGCCTTTCTCCGAGAGACCATCCCGGCCCTCTATGCCCCTGCCTTTGCAGCAGCCCACCCATCCATCATCCAGAAACACCTCCAACACGCGCTAGAATGGGCGAGCCCAGCGGTGCTGATCGCTCACTACCGGGCCATGATGGACCGCCCCGACAGACAGCAGTACTTGCAAGATTCCCGTTGGGCGGCAGGCTTCCTCGCCGGTGCACTCGACAAGGCCGTACCGTTAGAAGAAATCCTGCCCCAAATAGCAGGGTTGCCCACTGCACAGAAGGCCATCTGGGCAGATATAGCCCACATGGGCATGAAAGAATGCCCGAAGCAGCTGGTTGCATTTCTGACTTCCTTCCTCTCCGATAGATAAATATGCGTTGAAGAAATACCCCACTATATTCATATTTTTTTTTACGCCTGCTCGGGGTTGCTGCAGAGGCGAGATATATATCCGGCGGAGAAATGAGCTATGAATATTTAGGCGCGGGTTCCACGGCAGGTACAGAGCAGCGACTACCTGGGGAATACCATCTACCGAAAAGGCACATCCACCCTCATCCAGTAATCACACATATGAACAGGACAATCCTCATCACCGGCGCCACTTCTGGATTCGGTCATGCCATCGCCAACACGTTTGCCTCCTCGGGCGATCGCCTCATCCTAACAGGACGACGTGAAGATAGGCTGCAAGCACTGGCTAAAGATATCAACAATGCAAAAGAGGGTACGGCATGGCCATTGCCCTTCGACGTACGAGACCGGCGGACGGTGTTTGACGCGATCGCATCGCTGCCCGCAGCATGGAGAGCAGTCGACGTACTCGTCAATAATGCCGGGCTGGCGCTGGGGCGCGACTATTTCGAAGAAGCCAGCCTGGATGACTGGGATACCATGCTCGATACGAATGTCAAAGGTGTGATGTATGTGACGCGGGCTGTGTGGCCACTGCTCCGCAAACCCGGCGGGCATATTCTAAACATCGGATCCATCGCCGGCAAAGAAGTATATGAAAAAGGCAATGGATATTGTGCCTCCAAGCACGCGCTGGATGCACTCAGCAAGTCGATGCGGGCAGACTTCCTCAGACACGGGGTCCGCGTGACTGCGGTGCACCCGGGGGCTGCTGAGACTGAATTTTCACTCGTCCGATTCAAAGGAGACGCCACTCAGGCATCGGCCGTATATGCCGGATATGAGCCCCTCGTCGCGAAGGATGTCGCAGACATTGTGCATTACTGCGCCGGCACGCCGGCACATGTATGCATCAACGAAATCGTCATGACATGCACGGCACAAGCCAACTCTTTTTACCTGAAGAAATGAATATCAAAGGGCTACTGCTGTGCCAGGCTCACCCGTACCTGTACGCCCCCCCGTGTGTTTACAAGGGGCGCTGAACTGGAAATATATGGATTGACCCGCTTCTGGTCGAAGTAGAGCTGGAGGTTGATGCGGTTGCTTAAGACATAGTCGATCGTTGGCCGGATAGTCAGGATCCGCTGGCCTCCGGTTGCAAAGGCGTTGGACTGGTCCAGGCGACTGTTGGAGTTCATGTCGTCTCGAATGCTCACGTCTAAGGTGAATGTGATGTCATTCTCCAGCTCTTTGGCAGGCCCTTTTTTGCCGATGCGGATGGTGAACGGCAGGGGGAATCCGCGTTTGCGCCATCGGATGCCGAGGGTGGCTTCTGTAGACAACACTTCGCTGAGTTGAAAGTCGACTAGGCTCAGGCTCAGGTTCCGGCTCTTCTTATACTCCAATCTTCCTGAGAACTGCCCGGGCGTGGAGAAGTCGATCCCGATCAAAGGAGCAAACTGCTCCTGGATGGTCACATTGGGCACTAGGAAGTATGGTATAAAATTGCCCGAGACGGAGTCGATGAACGAAGGATAACCATAGCCGAGGTCATCCAGGAAGAGCAGTGCTGAGTTGAAGCTATTCATCCCCAACGAGCTGGTATATCCATGGGTGAGGCTGAAATTGGTGAAATACTGCTCCATGGCCGGCAGACGGCTGAGTCCATTGTATGTTAGTCGCCAGTTAGGCCTGGGCAGATAAGCGCTGAAGGGGTTGGAGCGGACATAGTCGCCTGCGCCCGTCTTTAGTAGGCCGACGGCACCTGGGTCCTTTCCCGTATAGGCTGCGATGAAGGAAGGGATCAGCACGTCCTGCGCATAGCGGCCATATCCCTTGTAATATCCATCCACCCCTGCCGTCTTGCTATAGCCGTTGGCCTCCCCCAGGCGCTTGGAGAGCACGAGCCTGTTTCTTTCGAATTCCTGGAAGGTCTGGCTGACAACATTTGGGTCTACCTTCCGGAACAGCGTCTGAAAGGATACGTAGGTCATGGAAAATCCCCCCCCCGAATAGGGGCTGAGGTTGGAGAACTGACCGGTGCCAACCGTATCCTTGAAGAGGGAGGTGTAGTTTTTACTGAGGGTGCGGTCAAGGTTCAAGTCGATCTGCAGGTCGCGGGCCGGCTCTAGCTGCGCATTGATTCCCAGCCGCTGTTCATAGGTCTGGCGGAACATGTTGTTCAGCATGGGGTCCTTACTAATCAGCCCACGGGAGGCTGCATTTTTCAGCCAGTTGCTGTCGGGCTGTCGGCCCATGATAAAGCCCATCCCCGGCGCCATACTTTGGAAGTTGTTGCCCAAGGCCCGCGTGCTGTCGGTCCATCCGGGCAAGAAAGTTGTAGCCCCTTCATTGTACGTGAGGCCGGCCCGCTTCATGGAAGTCAGCACGCCGAGGATGGCCCGGGCAAACGGGCTGACGGTTACTTCTTTTTGCTCCTGGAGCCGCTGAAGCTTCTTTTCTTTCCTTTTCGCCTTCCGAGCTGCTTTTCGTGCTTTTCTTTCTTTGATACGGTCGATTTTCTGCTGGGAGCTGACTGCTTTCCGGGCTAACGTGGTGTCTGCTGCGAGAGGCTGGGCCGTGGCCTTGGGGAGGCGGCGCTTGGCGGTTGGCTTGCCCTGCATCTTCTTTGCCTTTCGGGCGGCCTTCCGGGCCTTTCGGGTGGAGGCCGTATCGAGCTCTTTTTTTGCAGGGTCCGGCTGCACGGCAGGCGGCGCTTCTGCCGACGCGGGCTCTGCTGCCGCCCGCAGCAGCCGCGACTTGGCGTAGAGTTGTTGGAAGTTCAATTCTAGGGTAGCTCCTTTCTGATGACTGTTTTGAAGGGAGTTGCCTAACTCTATTGCGAGCCTGGAAGCCCCTATCCAGCCATAGGTATTGCGATAGGCCAGGTTGGCCGTCGTCCAGTCGAGCAGCGGCAAGAGGTTGGTAGGCAGGTTATAGGTCAGGTCCAGGCTTTGATTGTAGAGGGTGTTGCGTCCACCGCGAAGCGTATTCCGCCAAAGCGTGTCTTTCTTGAATTTGGAGTCGATGCGGCCGGAGGGCTCGTCGACGCGTGAATTATTCGTAGCCTTGAAGTCGATGTTGAAGGTCTTGGTGAGATCCCAGCGCATGTTATACACGCGGTCCATCACAAAATACTTGTCATAGGTCTCCGGGATCTTATAGGGCCCACCGCCGACATTGCGCGGACGGATGGCACCAAACTGCCGGCGCGCATCCCATCGGAAGCCAAGGAGATTGGGGGTGGGGTTTATGTTGAAGGCACGTACGGCGTCGAGCACCTTCGCCTTAGGCATGCGCAGCTTCTTGAATGGCTCCAGATACTTAGCCTGACTAACGTAGTTGTACCCGAGGCCACCAAGTTGACGGGTCACCTCATTCAACTCTATGAGTGGATTGTACTGCCGGGTGCTGGTATAGGAATAGCTGACGTCGAAGTTGGACAGGCTCCAGGGCTTTGCCTTCCCATCCTGAGGAGGCGAAAGCCGGACATTGTTGAAGTTGATGGTCCGGATGCTGGTGAAGTCTATCGACTCAGATCGGATCGAATCGCTTCTGGTGCCAAAGGCACGAATTTTATCCCTGAGCAGCACGTCTTTGTCATATGGATCGAACTGAGGCGTGCTGGAGACGTGGGAGAAGTTGGCAAAGAAGGGGATCTGTAGCCCCAAGCCCTTAGGCAACAGCTTGCCAAGCTGCAGATTCGCAGAAGCATCAAACTGAGTAAAATCGTCGCGAAAGCGTTCCATGACGCGTTGCTCCAGCTGGCCGAAGCCACGGGTGTGGACATTTCCGGAGAGGGAGACCGTACCCAGGTCTGAGAGTTGCATGTTTACCTGGCCGACGGCTGCCCAGCCGCCCGACTGGTCGATCTCGGAAAGCCTTAGCTCGTTGATCCATACTTCCGCGCAGACGGGCCGGCCGCCACTAGCATCCCGGAGATTTTCAATACCCACTAGGATGCCACGGACCTCCCCCAGGTTCGGATTGCCAACAATACCGTAGATCTTCTCTCCCACCCGCCTGCGGTAGATGGCGTTTGGGTTGTTGTTGTTGAGGTTCCGTTCCGTTTTGAGTTGTACCAAGTCGGTCAAGGAGATGTCCAGGCTATTCACATCGGGCCAGACATCTTTCGGGTCGGCGCTGCCAAAAGCCGTCAGCTTCAGCGGATATCGCAGCTCGTAGAAGTTGTTGATGAAGTCGTTACCGATGCGGACCACAGCCCACAATTCTTTGTCTCGAATAGCTGTCTGTCCTTTGAGGCTCTCGGCGTGGATGAACATGGAGAGACGGCGATACTGGCGGATGTCCAGGTTGAGATTGCGGAATACCCCTCTTGCATCACCTTCCTGAAGGTTGCAGACCGACATGCTGAGGGCCTGCTCATTTTGTAGAATGTTGATGCCGCCGTTGCTCAAGGCTTGCACCCGCTCAATCCCTGGCGGGATCCGGTAAGGGATTGGGTCTCTCTTATCATTCTCTTCGATGTTGACCGCCGTGACATTGAAAGTGGTGGGCCCGACAAGGTCGATCGATCGGTACTGGCCGCTGGTGTCAAATGCATAGGTGAAACGGCGCCAGTTGTTGCGCACGAGTTCGAGTTTGGCAAATCGTAAGACGGCGGAGTCCTCAAAATCGGTCATAAACATGCGGATGAATCGAATCGACTTGAAGTCTGGGATCTGCCCCACTTTTCGATCGTATTTAGCGACAGGCACCCGGAACTGATACCAGAGCTGATCTTGACGGGTGCCGTCTGCCAGGGGGACGTTGACGACCTTCCGGTCTGTGATGAAGTTCTGTCCTACCTGCATGGCTGGGTGGCCTGAAGGACGTATGTCGACGCGGTATTGAAAATACTCTTCCGCTTCATTGAGGGTATTGTCTCGGTTCAGATCTTCCCCGTCCGGGTACATCGTAAAGGCTGATGCAACGCTGGAGCCGGCTGTGGCAACCGGAGAGTTCCCTTCCGGACTGTTGAAATGTTTGTAACGGCCGAGGATGCCGGTATTCGACTTATCGTAGAAAGCATCTCGGTAGTAGCGGAAATTGTCAGAGGATGGGTCTGTACGCGCATCCAGGAAGGCTTTGGAGCCTGCCCCAAAGCCGTTACGGATGTCGGCCAGGTATGGGTTGCGGATGCGCTGCTCGGTGGTGTCCGTCATCCCATCAAAGCCCACATCCTGATAGGGCCTATCTGCCGGATCATTGCTAAAAGCCTGTGTTACCTGAATCGGATTGAGGGGTGAAGTACCCCAGTTGGAGCGGGTGGTGGCAGAAGGGATGCTGGGGGTGGCGAGCCCGTTCTCATAAAAGCGGCGTGAATCTTTCAGGATATCCTCCGAAATATTTCCAAGGTTGAAGTACAGGGAGCCGCCTACCGGGTTGGTTGCTTTGATAAAGGGGTCCAGCATCCAGAACTCGATGAATTCGATGTTGGCGGTCTCGAAGTCTGTCTGGTCAACGGCCCGCATGATGCCACCCCAGCGCCGGCGGGGCTCCAGCAAGCGGCCATTGGCATCGATGCTGCGTGTGTCATAGTTGTAAGGTCCCCGCTCCTTCGGGTAGTAGGCCATGTCGAAGGTCACCAACTGGTTCTGTCCAAAGTCAGGCGTACGCTGTGGGAAGATCTCCTGTTGCGAGACGCTCCGCACCCTTGGGTCAGAGAGATCTAGAATATTGCCTCTGACGGGGTTGTTCGGGTTGCTTTTCTCCTGGAGGATGGGCTCAATATTGTACCAGGCGAGCTTCGCACGGTTTTTTCCATAGCCGAGGTCGTCGAAGAGCTGCGACTCGGGGAATATAATATTTCCGTTCCGGTCTGTGGCCTCTTTGGGAGTGGATGCCAGCGTCCAGCTGACGATCGGGAAGCGCAGGTCGATGCTAGCCCTAGTACCTTCAAAGTCGTCGACATAGATCAGTCCTGCCGCGCCTTTGCCGATCTGAGGGGCATGGCCAGGTATCATCCGGGCGGCTTCTGCCATGGCAGAGATCGTAGAGCTGCCGGTCGGCTTGTAATTGGGCAGGTAGCCAAGCCATTTGTTGAGGCGAGGCATCTCGTTGTTATAGTTGAGGTCGACGCCGACCATGGTATTTCGGATCGGGTCGGAGCCTATCTCCATCTTGGTGAAGAAGGGGCGCTCTCCCAGTCGTACCATCGTACCTCCTATAGAAAAGTTTCGGTTGAAGATATAGTCCCAGCGCATGCCTAAGTAGGTCCGCTGCTGGATGCCGAAGGTGGCGTTGTTTTCGAATTGCACATTCACGGGGACGCCAGACTTGCTGATGGCATCATTGATGATGCGGACCGTCCCGGACACATAGTCGATCGTGTAGTCCACATTCTCTGTCAACGTGCGGCCTCCAGCGGTGACGGTGACAGAGCCTGGCGGCACGTTGAATGCATTGAGGGAAATCTCTCCGCCAGAGCCAGACGACTTCGACTGGCCTTTCATCACAAAGCGGTTCAGGTTGGCGTATGTCGAGGCGATGGCCCGAATCGTGTCATAGAGCGGATAGAAGAGGTATTTCTCCCTCAGGGTGGGGTTGGTCGAGAAGGCCGCTTCGAGATCGCGTCCAAACGGTTCTAGCACGGGGAAGATGATGCGGCTGAGGGGCGAGTTGACCGTATATCCTTCTACGAAGTCGAAGACGCCATCGGGCTGTGGGTCGTTCTGATTGTTAAGCCGGTCTAGGTTGAGTAAGGTCAGCAGCGGGACACCTGCCTTGTCGCCTTCTGGCAGGTAACGCTTTTCGCCACCACCCGGCTCCTGATAGAGGACATTGAACTGGAAGTCCTGCCGTTCCAGCTGACCGTAGCCGACGGAGTATACGTTCTTCATCATCAGGTCCCAGATCGGAAGGGCCGTCCGCTGAGAGGTGGCTTTGAGCAACTTCAGGAACAACACCTTCTGCACGCCCGAGGAGGAGTCTACCGGTACATCCTGCGAGAATTCACCAACCTGATATACTCTGCCATTGACGGTATATTGGAAGGCTACGGCGAGCACTTCATCAGGCTGTAGGGAGATATTGAGGGATATGAAACCCAGCTGCCGGTTGAAGGCATACTGGGTACTGTCGAGCTTGCGGGCGAACGTCTTTTCATAGTCCTGCACGGGCTGCAGTCCAAGGCTGTTAAGGTAGTTACCGATGAGGGCAGGGTTCCGGCTTGAAGGGTTAGCGATCAGCTTGCGATAGAGGTCGTTCGACCCGTTGGTGGGAAAGGCAGAGCCGGCAGAGGGGAGGATGACGGGTGGCTGGAGATAGGGCTTTTGCTCGCCGAGGTCCATCAGGCCGACGATATCTCGAGTGTTGGTGGTGGCACCGGTGCGATTGGTTACCCAGACGTCTAGTCGCAGCAGTTGTACCTGGGTATTGATGATGGGTAGATTCCGCATGGACTTGTTATAGTTATCACGGAAATACTGGGCCATCAGGAAGTGCCGGTTCTCTTCATACTCATCGGCCTTTACCTGGAAGGGCTGGGTGCTAGAGCCTCCCTGCATAGCCATAGACTGGCGTTGGGAACGCTGGTTGGCGACAATCGTCGTCAGCCAGAGCCGACCCAGCTGCATCTGGGTTTTGAAGCCAAACAGTTGTTGTGCCCCTGGGATCAGCGTACCTTTGGAGGCAAAGGAGGTGTTCCCCACCTCTATTTTCCGGAAGATATCTTCACCGCTCCCGGTATAGTCGAGCTTGAGCTGATTTTCGAAGTCAAAGGTAGAAAGCGTATTGTAGCTGATGGGCATCTTGAGCTTGTCGCCAATGTTACCCATCACATTCAGGTTCGCCGCCATATCGAAATCAAGGCCTCCATTTCGGCGTGCCCGCTCTGGCAGGGTGGGGTTTTTGATGTTCTGCCCCTGGTAGCCTGCAGTCAGGTTGACCTCCCCTTGTGGTTTGATGTCGATCTTGCCATTGCCGAAAAGACGGTTGAAGAGACCTTCTCCCATTGTCAGCTTGGGCTTCTGATGATGCCTGTTGAGCAATCCGATGGTCGCGGCACGGTCGCGAAAATACTCGCTCTCGTCGCGTCCGGACCGCCAGCGCAGGTATTCTTCGAAGGTCAGGACGGTCGGAGTGCGATAAAAGCGAGTACCGACCTTTTCGTAAATGCGATAGGTGCGCGTGGGGAGGTCGTAGGCGACAGAGTCGCGGAGGTTAGCAGGATCCCTGAGATCGAAGCCTCTTTTCTGCGGGTCTGTGACCCGGACAGCCCGACGGTCGGTGATGGGATATTTCAACGTATCATTGCCCGGTACAGTATCCTGGAAGGAGTAGAGAATGACAGAACCTACACTAAGGGATCCACTGGCCATAGCCATGCACCCCTGTGCATGGACGTACACGGACAGGCAAGTGAGTGCAATGATGACCGGAAGCCTTCTCAATGTATTTGCACCGATTGAAATGTGGTAGAAGTCCGGTCAAATATGCAGTAAGGATTGTTTGATGATGGTTTCCAGATTTCGTTCTCCGGGCATCGATGCGAGCACTTTTCGGACCGCCGCCTCGGCCGTGGCCCGGGGGATGCCCAAGGCCACCAGGGCTTGCAGCGAATCGTGGAAGGCCGCATCCATCGGCGAGGCAGCCTGGGAAGGCATGCCGCCCACAGGCTTCTGCACTTTGTCCTTCAGCTCGAGGACAATGCGTTCAGCCGTCTTCCGTCCAATGCCTTTTACACGCTCCAGGGCGCGGCTGTCGTTGCGCAGGATCGCCTCCGCCACTTCTTCCGGACGCATCGCTGAGAGCATCATTCGGGCGGTGGCAGCACCCACACCGCTGATGCTGATCAACTGCTGGAACATCGATTTCTCAGACGCATCGAAAAACCCGTATAAGGTCTGCCCATCTTCCCGGAACAGCTGATGAATCAGCAGTTTCACCGTCTCCAGAGCCTCCAAACGACCCCAGGTGTTCAGGCTGATCTGCACTTCATATCCCACCCCGTTGACTTCGACATACACCAGGGAGGGCGACTTGTAGGTCAGCACACCGTTCAGATAGGCAATCATAGGCCTCCAAATATACCGCCATTTCCCCAAAGACACAACAGGGATATGGCCATATGATAGTCATTTTACAAGGTATCGATACATTTGTACCCTATTCGATTCCTCTCAGCCATGCGCACCAAGATAACGTCAGCCATCACCGCCATCGGGGCCTATGTCCCGGAAGACAAACTCACTAATGCAGATCTGGAAAAGATGGTCGACACCAACGACAAGTGGATCCGGACTCGTACCGGCGTCTCCGAGCGAAGGATTCTTCGGGAGCCGGGGAAAGCCACGTCCGATCTCGTTGTGCCCGCTGTACAACGACTCTTTGATAAGCGCGGCATCGGCCCGGACGACGTCGACTGCCTGATCGTCGCCACCGTGACGCCCGACATGCTCTTCCCGTCCACTGCCAATCTAGCCTGCGGAAAGCTCGGCATGCGCAATGCATGGAGTTTTGACATCCTCGCCGCCTGCTCTGGGTTCGTCTATGCGCTGACGACAGGTGCAGCTCTTATTGAAAGCGGCCGCTACCAACGAGTCATCGTCGCAGGTGCTGATAAGATGAGCTCGATAGTGGACTACAGCGACCGCACCACCTGCATCCTCTTCGGAGATGGCGCGGGCGCCGTCCTCCTCGAACCCAACACAGAAGGCTACGGCATTCTCGACAGCATCCTGAAAAGTGATGGCACCGGCGCCAAGCATCTGCAGATGAAGGCAGGCGGCTCCCTGCGACCCCCCAGCATCGAAACCGTCACCAACAAAGAACATTATATCTACCAGGAAGGACAGTCCGTCTTCAAGTTCGCCGTCACCGGCATGGCAGATGTCGCCTTTGAACTTATGCAACGCAACAACCTGGAGTCAGACGACATCGCCTGGCTCGTACCCCACCAGGCCAACAAACGCATCATCGACGCCACCGCCAACCGCATGGGGCTCCCGCAAGATAAAGTCATGCTGAACATCGAACGCTATGGGAATACAACCGCCGCCACGATCCCGCTATGTCTCTGGGACTACCGAAAACAACTCAACAAAGGAGACAACCTCGTCCTAGCAGCCTTCGGAGGTGGCTTCACCTGGGGCGCCACCTGGGTCAAATGGGCCTATTGAGCCTGAAAGCGCCTCGCGGACCTATATACCCCGACCAGTCAAAATCCGATAGAATGCAGGCCTATACCTGACACACAAAACCCACCTATGGCATCCGTTCAATTTCCCTTCCAGGGGTTCAGCTCGCTGGCCATCCATGCCGGCCATGAGAACGACCCCCAGCACTCACACCTCACCCCGATCTATGCGAACTCAACCTTCGTCTTCGACGATGCCGAACAGGGCATGCGCCGCTTCAGCGGCCTGGAACCAGGCTATATCTATACCCGCTGGGGAAATCCCAACATGACAGAGGCAGAAGGTAAAATTGCGGCCATGGAGGCCTTCGGCGTGACAGACAGCTCCGGCGCACCCTTGCAAGCAGCTGCCATCCTACACGCCTCCGGCATGGCCGCCATCTCCACACTGCTGCTATCGAACCTCTCCAAAGGAGATAAAGTACTCTCCCACTACTCCCTCTACGGCGGGACACAAGACTATATGAACCGGCTCCTGCCCAGACTCGGCATGGAAGCGGTCATCGAAGACCTCCGCAACCCGCAAAGGGCAGAAGAAGCCTTATCACGCGACCCATCGATCCGCATGGTCTACCTAGAGACACCCGCCAACCCCACCATCCAATGCGTAGACATTGTAGTGCTGTCTGAAATCGCACATCGCCACGGGCGCATCGTCGCCTGCGACAACACCTTCGCCACCCCCTATCTGCAACAGCCTTTCCGGCTGGGGGCCGACTTCGTCGTGCACTCCACCACCAAGTTCCTCAACGGCCATGGCACCATCATCGGCGGGATTCTCCTCGGCCGTGATGTCACATTCATGCAAACACAGGCCACTAAGACGCACCGCCTCCTCGGCGGTAACAGCAACGCTATGGAGTCCTGGCTGCTGGTCAATGGCATGAAAACACTGGAACTCCGCATGGAAAGGCATTGCCATAACGCCATGGAAGTGGCCGAATGGCTTCACCAGCACCCTGCCGTAGCAAAAGTTAACTACAACGGCCTGCCCGACCACCCCGACCACCTGGTGGCGCTTCGACAGATGAGACACCCCGGGGCCATGCTAAGCTTTGAGATGAAAGGTGGGCTTAGCGCCGGGATCGAAGTCATGAACCGTCTCAAACTCTGCACGCGCACCGTCTCCTTGGGCACCTGCGACACGCTGCTCTGCCACCCGGCCTCGATGACCCACACCAGCGTCCCCAGAGAAGATCGCCTCCGGTATGGCATCACAGACGGACTTATCCGCATGAGCGTCGGCATGGAAAACATCCAAGACATCCTCACAGACCTGGAACAGTCACTGGCAACATCCTGACCGACGTAAGCTGACTCCCATGTCTCCAGGTATCCTGCTCATCCTGCGCCTTGCTGTCGGAGGCATCCTCCTCTACCAGCTGGGATCGATGGTGCAAAGAGGATATGCTCGCAGATGGGCAATCCCACGCGATGCAAGGGAATGGAGGAGCCTGGGCGGAGGAGTCATGTCCCTCCTAATCGCCGCATGGGCCTTGCTGACGCTGCAACGAAACTACCAACGTCCCATGGACCTCCTGGAGGCCGTGTCAAGAACTGACATTCACTCGGTCGAATTCCGCGACAGCCGCACCGGACAAAACCACCACCTCTCCGAATGGCAAGGGCAATGGGTGATCCTGAACATCTGGGCGACCTGGTGCCCGCCCTGCCGCCGTGAGATGCCAGGACTCGAGAATGTCCACCGCATGGCAAGCCGCCACGGCACAGCCGTCATCGCCCTGTCGGATGAAGTCCCTGCCACCGTAGAAGCCTACCTGCAGGAAAACCTGATGAGCCTGCCCGTCGGCACCTTCACCGCGATGCCCGACATCCTGGCCGACATTCAAACCAGGCCCGTCTCCATACTCATCGCACCCGACGGACGCATCGTCGACCGAGTCGTCGGCGCGCGAGGACAGACCTTTTTCCAGAAATGGGCGGAAGACCACCCGGCATCGCCGCAAAAAAAATAAAGATGAACATCCGGATACGAAGAGCAGAACGCCGGGATTGTCCCCGCTTGCTGGAATTGGTGCGTGAGCTGGCCACCTACGAACGAGCCCCGGAAGCCGTGACCGTAGACCCGCAACACTTCGAAGACAGCGGCTTTGGAGACCATCCCGTCTGGTGGGCCTTCGTAGCCGCCCGTCCAACCCCTGCCGCAGCCAGCGGGGAAGAGATCATAGCCTTCGCCCTGTACTACATCCGCTATAGCACTTGGAAGGGACAAGCCATGTACCTAGAAGACATCATCGTCACCGAAGAGATGCGCGGAAAAGGGATTGGCACCTTGCTGTTCGAACAACTTAAAAGTGAAGCCAGGGAAAAGGGATGGTCACGCATCACCTGGCAGGTACTCGACTGGAATGAGCCTGCCATCCGCTTCTATCACAGACAGGGGGCAAGCCTCGACCCCGAATGGATGAACGGGTCGCTAGAACTCTAAAAAACTACTCAACGCCAGATACCACTGCCTCCGGATGGATTTTACCGAACAGTCCCTGCAAGACCTTGCCCGGGCCCACTTCCGTAAACCGCATCGCTCCGTCGTGGACCATGGCCCGGATGGTCTGCGTCCATAAGACCGGCCCCGTCAGCTGGTCTATCAGATGTTGACGGATCTCATCCGGTTCAGTCACGCCTTTGGCAACAACGTTTTGATATACTGGGCAGGTTCCCCGATGGAAGGGGGTCGCATGGATGGCGGCGGCCAACTCCTCGCGGGCCGGTGCCATGAGTGGCGAGTGGAAAGCCCCACCCACCGGCAGGCTGAGAGCCCGCTTGGCGCCCGCAGCCTTTAGCCGCTCACAGGCTATCTCGATGCCTTTCATCGTTCCACTCACTACCAACTGTCCTGGACAGTTGTAGTTGGCAGGGACCACCACCTCACCAGTCTCTTCCCGGATGGCTGCACAGACTTCTTCCACACGGGCATCTTCCAACCCCAACACCGCCGCCATCGTAGAAGGAGTCTTGATACAAGCCTTCTGCATGGCCTCTGCCCGTATGCATACCAGCCGTAATGCATCCGCAAATGCTAGGGTGGCGTTGACCGTCAGAGCAGTGAACTCCCCCAATGAGTGGCCAGCCACCATGTGCAGTGAAGGATGCTCGATGCTCTTGAACGCGACGACCGAATGCAGGAAGATGGCAGGCTGGGTCACGTTGGTGCTGCGTAGGTCTTTGGCGCTGCCTCCAAACATGACATCCGAGATGCGGAACCCAAGGATCTCATTGGCCTGGTCAAAAATCCGCTTGGCAAAAGCGTTGCGGTCGTAATGAATCTTCCCCATGCCCGGGTACTGAGAGCCTTGGCCCGGGAATAGATAGGCTTGGATCATAGATTAGATTAAGCCTATGAAAGTAATAAAAAAAAGAGAGGCTGCCTATCACCGGCTCAATGCAGCTTTGAGCCAATCAGCCGGATGAATTCACTGCGCGACTCATTCCGCTCGAACTCACCCCAGAAGGCAGAAGTGGTGGTGACTGAGTTTTGCTTTTGCACCCCGCGCATCATCATGCACAGATGCGATGCCTCAATCACCACGGCCACCCCTAAAGGATTCAGCGTCTCCCGGATGACATGCAGGATTTGAGAAGTCAGTCGCTCCTGCACCTGCAGCCGGCGGCTGTAGACGTCCACCACTCTTGCTAGCTTGCTGAGTCCGGTGATCCATCCGTTGGGGATGTATGCAATATGCGCCTTACCGAAGAAGGGAAGCATGTGGTGCTCGCACATACTATAGAGTTCGATGTCTTTTACAATGATCATTTCGCTAACATCCTCGTGGAATTTTGCGGAGTTGAGGATCGCCTTGGGATCCATGTGATAACCCTGCGTGAGGTATTGCATGGCCTTGGCCATCCGCTCGGGCGTTTTGAGAAGCCCCTCCCGTTCCGCATCCTCTCCCAGCAGGTGGAGGGATTCCCTATAATTCTCAATGAGGCGGGAAGTCACTTTGTCTTCGTACTGCTCAATACGGTTGTATGCCATGAGGATATTTTCAAAAGTTGAGATGATAAGAATACCGGGCCTATGCTGGGTATTCGACCGCGTTGCGCGGGGTCTCGTACAAGATGATTTTCAACTCCAGGTGCTGGGGCAGGTGGGGCCGAAGGATGTCATAGATAACAATGGCGATATGCTCCGCTGTCGGATTCAGCTGACGGAATACTTCAACATCTGTATTCAGGTTTCGATGGTCGAACTGATCCGTCACCAGTTCCCGGATGAGGTCGGAGAGTGCCTTCATGTCCATGACATAGCCCGTCTCAGCATCTGGTTCTCCAGTCACCTTGACGATGAGCTCGTAGTTATGTCCATGGTAGTTGGGTAGGTTGCACTTCCCAAAGACCTTTGCATTGCGGGCATCATCCCAGGCAGGATTGTGCAGGCGATGCGCTGCATTGAAATGCTCTGTTCGGCAGACGGTCACTTTTTGTCCCATGTTCGGATAGGCTTAACCAAAGGCCCGTCAATAGACAGGCGTGGATTATAATAACAAGGCGAATGTGGAATGGTTCAGGTTTTTCAGCGATTACTCGCCGAAAAATTCAACATGAATGTGGGGGGTCTCCACCAGTTTAAGTCGGTAGAGGTGGACACCTGGCGGCAGGCGGGGTGCTAGCTCCTGCCAGATGGCTGTGACGAGGTTCTCGATGGAGCAGATGCGGCCCTGCAGGAAAGCGACATCCAGGTTGAGATTTCGGTGGTCCAGTAGGTCGATGACATGTTCATGGACCAGCCGGCTGAGCTTCTTGGCGTCGAAGATGAAGCCTGTCTCGGGGTCAGGCTGGCCCTTCACGGTGACATGTAGTTCGAAGTTGTGGCCATGCCAGTTGGCATTGGCGCAGCGGCCGAAGACTTCTTCATTGCGCTCTTGCGTCCAGGCAGGATTGTACAGCTTGTGGGCTGCATTGAAATGCTCGATGCGCGTGAGGTAAACCATGTATGGGATGGCTGGTTGCCTGCCGAGGCGCAAAAGTACGGACTGCCGCAGGAAATGAAAAGGGACACTCCCTGCCGCAAGCCTACAAAATGCGCGACATTCGCTCCATGAGGATTGCTATAGCAACTGCCACCCGGCTGGAATGGGAGGGGTTAAAACCCGATGCATGGGCGACATCCTTGTCCACTGGCCCCCATCACCTGACCCACTGGCTCACCGGCGTCGGATTGCTGCATACCGCCTGCAGCCTGGCTGCTCGCATTCCTTCCGAGCGGCCAGATCTGGTGGTACAGGTCGGCCTCGGCGGGAGTTTCAACATCCACAAGCATCCGCTAGGCACGGCCGTCGGCATCCTGCGAGAGACGCAGGCAGACCTTGGCGTGCAGGAATCCACTGGATGGAAAGATGCCTTTCAGATGGGAGGGATGGACCCACACCAACCTCCCTACCTGGATGGGTGGCTCGTCAACCCGCATCAATGGCTATGGGAACTTGCCGCACTGCCCATGGTGAAGGGCGTCTCAGTGAACAGCGTCAGCAGCGAGCCGTATTGGATCGAAGCCCTGGTACAACGGCTGCAACCCGATGTGGAGTCTATGGAAGGAGCGGCGCTCCATGCCACCTGCCTGATGTCTACAACGCCCTTTTTACAGATAAGAGGTCTCTCCAACCGCATCGGAGAGCGCGATAAAAGCCAGTGGCGCATTGCGGAGGCATTGGAGGCCGCCCGGGCTGCCCTGCAGCAATGCCTCGCGGTGCTGCCAGAAAACGGAATACGATGAAACTCACCCTTGCCTGCTCGCCCTGTCCCAACGATACATTTATCTTCGATGCCATGGTGCATGGCAAAGTCGACACCGAGGGGCTAAGCTTTGATTACCGGCTCGAAGATGTCGAAACCCTCAACCAATGGGCCCTGGCGGGTCAGACAGATATCTGCAAGGTCAGCTACGGGGTGCTGCCGCTTTTGGTATCTTCTCACTGTGTGCTGGAGGCAGGAGGCGCCCTGGGGCGCGGGGTGGGGCCACTGCTGGTATCGGCGCGCGGCCAGCGCCCGGAGGATGGAGGGCTGGAAGAACTGACCGTCGCCATACCGGGACGACATACTACCGCCCACATGCTGTTCAGTATGGCCTACCCGCAGGCCACTCGGAAAGTCTTTCTCCCTTTCCATGCCATAGAAGATGCCATCTGCTCCGGCACGGTCGACGCAGGTGTGATCATCCATGAAAGCCGCTTCACCTATGCGTCTAAAGGGCTGGTGGCATGGGCCGATCTAGGGTCTTTTTGGGAGGCAGAGACGGGGCAGCCCGTCCCCCTGGGCGGCATTGTTATGCGCAGGGAGTGGCCACGTGCACTGATGGCAAGGACAGATCGGGTGATTCGTCGGAGCCTAGAATATGCATGGTCGAACTATCCGGAACTGCCGGCCTTTGTCCGGGCGCATGCCCAGGAGATGGACGAGGCGGTAATACGCCAGCATATTGAACTCTATGTGACCGCGTATAGCCTACAGCTGGGGCCCGAAGGCCGGGCGGCCGTCTGGCGAATGTTAGAAATCGGAAGCCGGCTACACCCAGCCCCGCAGGGAGGTGCCTTCGAAGTATTTCTATGAGGAGCTAGGCTCCTTTCAGGGCCTTGCCATAGACGTCCAGGCAGCGGGCCCTGGCGACTTCATGCGCCACGATGGGGCGGGGATAGGAGGGCTCCAGGCATTCGGGCACCCACCGCCGGATATAGATTCCTTGTGGGTCGAATTTCTTCGTTTGCAGGCTAGGATTAAACACCCGGAAGTAAGGGGCAGCATCACAGCCGCTGCCCGCCGCCCATTGCCAGCCGCCGTTGTTGGCAGCCAGGTCGAAGTCCAGTAGCTTCTTAGCAAACCAAGCCTCCCCCCATCGCCAGTCGACCAACAGGTGCTTGGTCAGAAAGCTAGCCGTGATCATGCGCACGCGGTTGTGCATATAGCCGGTGGCAGCGAGTTCCCGCATGCCGGCATCCACGATGGGATACCCGGTCTTTCCCTCACACCAGCGGCTGAATCCTTCTTCATCGTGACGCCAGGGGATCCTGTCATAAACTGGCTTGAAAGCCTTCCCCTGCCCCACCTGGGGAAAATGCCAGAGGATCATATGATAGAAATCCCGCCAGATGAGTTCGTTGAGAAAGGTCTCATTAAGCTTGCGTGCACGCTGGGCCGTTTCCCGGATGCTGACGGTGCCAAAGCGCAGATGCACGCCAAGCTTGGAAGTTCCTTCGATAGAAGGGAAGTCCCTACGCTCTGCATAATGGGTGAGAATGGAGTCCCGCACCTGTGGGGAGGGAAAAGCTAGGCTGGCTGCCCGAAAGCCCATCTGTGGCAGCGAGGGGATGGTGCGGGGAGGGATTTGCAGGAATCGGGAGAGGTGTTTCCCGGATGGGTACTGCGGCAGCCCCTGGCTGCCCAGGGTCAGTTTCCATTTTCGACTGTAGGGCGTAAAGATGGTATATGGAAGCCCATCGTCTTTGACCACTTCCGATTGTTCGAAAATGACACAGTCCTTCGTCGTTTTAAAGCCGATGCCATGGTCACGCAGCAGGCCTGCGATATGCGCATCGCGTTGGATGGCATACGGTTCATAGTCATGGTTGGTGAAAACGGTACCAATATCATATGCCGAGATGAGTTGCTGAAACACGTCGGCTGGCTTGCCATAGTGCACCTCTAGGCTGGCACCCAGGGGGAGCAACTGGGAGTGGATCTCAGTGAGGGCAAGATGTATGAATTCTACGCGCCGGTCGGTTCGGTCTTCCAGCTGGTCCAGGATCTGGCGGTCAAAGATGAACAGCGGCAGGACGGGGCGGTCGGAGCGGAGTGCCTGGAGCAGACCGGCATTGTCGTGCAGGCGAAGGTCTCTTCTAAACCAGAAGAGGTTGATGGGGATGCGGGGAGGAGGCATCCTCTATAAACAAACAAGATGGTGCAAGGTTGAAGACGGTCAGCGTCCGGGTATGATACCAGCTTTAACGGCGTACATGACAAGTCCGGCAACAGATTTCGCACCGGTCTTATCTTTCAGCCGATCTCGGATGGCTTCCACAGTTCGGTGGCTGAGGTCAACTAGGTCAGCGATTTCCTTTGTCGTCTTTTCCTCGCAAATCATGCGAAGGATAGTGATTTCTTTTTCGGATAGCCGGGCCTCGTCGGGAGTGGATACTGGGCGCACGGTCCGCCCGCGGAGTACATCGATGAGTGCTTTATTGGTCAGGGCATCCATGTAATATTCTTTCTCGAAGACGGTTTTGACGGCTTCATAGATGACTTCGGAGTCAGAGTTCTTGGTCAGGTACCCGTTGGCTCCGAGCTCTAAGAGCCTAGAAATCATGGAGTGGTCATTATGCATAGTGAGCATGACCACTTTGATCTCAGGATACAACCGCTTGATTTCCGGCAAGGTCGTCATGCCATCCATGATGGGCATTTGAATATCCAGCAGGATGACGTCTGGGTTGATGTGCTTGAGAAGATTGAGGAGCTGCATTCCATTGTCTGCTTCCGCGACGATCCGGATGTCAGACTGCATCGACAATGCGGTTTTTACGCCTGTCCGGAAGAGGATGTGGTCATCTGCGATAGCAACCCGTATTTGTTCGGAGGAAAGGCCTCCACCAGGAATAGTATCCATAACAAGGTGTTTTACAAGGATATGTATGATTTTGTAATTGCAAGATTACATCAATTATTAGAAACCTCCTATCGTAGAAATGCTCTTTTTATAGAGGCGGGATATAGGGTTTTTACGTGGCGGGAGAAATCTGCAATTGTAAACTGTGTTTTACACTGAATAAAAGTTGTTTTTCTAATTATAAAATTTATTAGCGATCTAATTTTACTTTAACACTTAAAATCAGAATTTTTTTTGACTTGAAAGAAATGATCCTACTAAATCAAATATTATTACTGTCGCAATTATGCATGCTATTGATGATAATCACGTTTTCAATCAAATATTATAAATACTTAGGGCCACTGATATATCTTACATATCTATCAATTGCATGTGTAATTCATATTATCATTCAATACATTTTTATTCCAATATTTAAGTATTTCCGAATCAATTTGAATTCATTTTTATATAATAAAGAAATGAATTATATAGAGACAGGTATTTACATACTTAATATGTATTTATTCGCAGAGTTTATATTTATTTTTCTATATCTAAGATCGATTTCAATTGAATTAAAAATATTTAGAAAAGTATTAATATATATTGGATCGGGTGTGATTTGTGCCTATACGTTTATGTTTATGCACATATATGACAAAATATATTTTCAATATTTATATTTATATCTACAAATGCCAATTATATTAATTTACTCAATTATACTGCTATTAAAATCTAGAAATAAGTACATAAACTCATATAGATATTATAAATCTGAATTCATTTCTCTTTTTGGAATAATTTTTTTATACGCAAGCACATTTCCATCGACATACTTATTGATATATAAAAATATTGATAATAATACAATGATGATTTACTATAACATCCACGCATCACTTATATATTTATTTTTTTATATAATTATTTATAAATCCTTTCGATGCAAAATCAATTGACTGACCCTTTAATTGTATCGGTTGTTAGTACAATTATTATTATTTTTATTTTATTTATAATGCTTTTTGTATTTTATGAATCGAAAAAAAAACAATTATTACATGAAAACACTGTTAATGAAATAAAATATAAATATGAAAAAGATATTTTGTCAGCCCAACTTGAAATACAAGAGGAAACATTCAATAAAATATCGAAAGATATACATGATAATATAAGCCTGAGCTTAACATTATCTAAACTATATCTGACATCTTTCTATGAAAAAAAAGAATATTCTAATAGTGCTCGAAATAATGAGATTATTAATTCCTCTATATCTCTGATATCAAAATCACTAGCTGATCTTAATGATTTGTCAAAGTCTTTAGATGGTGAAATGATAAGAAAATGTGGCTTACTTCATACACTCGAAAATGAAATAAAATATATAAACAAGATTGGTTCAATGACATTAGATCATCATATCATAGGAAAGATCATTTATCTCTCTTGGGAAAAGGAACTGATGATATTTAGAATAATACAAGAATCAATTAGAAATTCAGTTAAGCACTCAAAATGTACTCAAATCATAATTAAGTTGAATTATACAGATAGTGATTTAACTGTTTCAATTAGTGATAATGGTATAGGATTCGATATTACGGAAAACGAAATTTCAAATAATAAAATATCTTCTGGTATTTCGAATATGAAAAAAAGATCGTCAATGTTAAATGGAAAATTATTTGTTCAAAGTAAAAACCCTAATGGAACAAGTATCATATTAGAATTACCTTATAATTAAATATATGAATTCAAATAATATAATTAAGGTCTGCCTTGTAGATGATCACGTTTTACTGAGAAATGCCTTGGCAACATTGATTGACAAATCAGACTCCTGTAGGGTGATTTCGCAAGCGTCAAATGGCCGAGAATTCATTCAATTAATTAGAAGCAATAAAATACCTGATGTCATTTTACTTGATATGAACATGCCGGAAATGGATGGTTACGATACAGCTATATGGATAAAAGAAAACTTCTCTTCAATTAAAGTGTTGATGCTTACAATGTATGACTCTGAGATTGCTCTAATCAGATTATTACAAGCTGGGGTTTGGGGATTTTTAAAGAAAGATGTACATCCTAATGAAATGATCAATGCAATAAATCATGTTCATTACAATGGATTTTACTATTCTGCAAATACAAGTAGTAAACTGGCAGGTTTATTCAGGGATTCATCAGACAGAAATACATTGCTAAACAAAGTCATGTTAGATGATACAGAAATAGGCTTTCTTAAATATGCCTGTTCAGAAATGACTTACAAAGAGATTGCATTAGAAATGAAAATGAATCCAAGGAGTATTGATACCATTAGAGACAGTCTTTTCACAAGACTTGACATCAAGAGTAGGGTAGGATTAGCGATGTATGCCATCAGACATGGCATTGTGAATCCCTGAGATCAATCGAGCACTTTATTTCGCATCGCATACATCACGAGACCTGCGATGGTTTTGGCGCCCACCTTTGTTTTCATGTTCTGACGGATGGTTTCCACCGTCCGGGGACTAAGATAAACCTC
>VGFQ01000011.1 GCA_016868815.1 Bacteroidota bacterium | reverse complement strand
TAGCCGGGCATTTTCCTCCTGGAGGTCTTTCATGCGGGCTACATCACTAACTTCCATGCCTCCGTACTTAGCCTTCCAATTGTAAAATGTGGCATCACTGATACCATGCTCACGACAGATCTCTTTAACCGATCTGCCGGATTCCTGCATCTGCAGAATGGAGACAATCTGTGCCTCCGAAAAGTTCTTCCGTTTCATGTTTAAACCATTTAAGTTAGGAAATTTCTCCAAACCCGACTGGTTGAAATATGGGGAAGCCTACACTAACTAATAAGCTGGAACTGAAACGGGGTACTTACAATTATATCAAACATCTATACCAGCTTTGTAAAAAATGCACCATGGAAGCGATAATACTGACATTTAATATTAACACTGAGTTGAGCCTAGTTGACAACACAAAACTGCTGCTGAAGCGAACATCACTTTCCGCCTTTTAGATTACATATGTGAGCAATAAACTTGTGATATTTTTTTTACGTTTATAATATTTTTTCAATTTATTAATAATTTATGGTCTGCATTCATAAAAACATCATCAAAAGCAACCGTAAAGCAAACATCATAATTTAAAGCAAAAACTTCTGCTATTGCTACATATATAGTTGTATTTACCAATTCAAGCGTTCTGCTTCTCTGGTAACTCCTTCTTCGTTTTCAAACCAAGATTCTTTAATTCGGTGGCTTGCTGAAGAAGATTACCTTTCCCACTGTTCAATTGACCTTTGGCATCATGATATGCTGCAGAGGCTTCTTCGATTTTTTTTCCAATAATATTTAAGTTCTCTACAAAACCTACAAACTTATCATATAACAATGCCCCCCTCTTGGCTATTTCAATGGCGTTCTGATTTTGATATTCCCGCTTCCAAAGATCAGAAATCAGTTTCAGCGAAGTGATTAGGTTGGTTGGACTAAGCAGCAAAATTCGCTTGTCGTAGGCAAAATTCCACAGCTCAGAGTCTCCCTGTAAAGCTGCGATATATGCTGGTTCACTGGGTATAAACATCATTACAAAATCCAATGCATTGACATAGTCATCATATCCTTTATTACTCAGTGTAAGTATATGTGTTTTCACTGCAGTTACATGCGCTTCAATCTCTTTCTTTTGTTCATCGGGATCCGCAGCTGCAATCAGTCTAGTAAATGCATTCAGTGAAACCTTTGAGTCAATAATAACTGACCTGTTGTCTGGGTATTTGATCACAGCATCAGGCCTCATTTTTTTCCCTTCAGAATCTGATATAAGCGGTTTCCCATTTTCATCCACTAATTGATGTTCCATGAAATATTCTCGATCTTTAACTAGTCCGGATTTTTCAAGGATACTCTCAAGGATCATCTCGCCCCAGTTTCCCTGTGTTTTGGCCTCACCCTTCAAAGCCCTGGTCAGATTATGGGCTTCTTCGCTTATAACCTTATTCAACTCGGCCAGCTCCTTCACTTTTTCTCCAAGCGAAAATCTTTCTTTAGACTCCTTGTCATACACTTCTTCAACTTTGGTTTTGAACGCTGTGATATTTTGTCCGAGAGGTTCGAGAATGGTTTTGAGGTTCTTCTGATTCAGTTCTGTGAACCTCTCTGATTTTGTTTCAAGTATTTTATTGGCGATGTTTTCAAATTCCAGATTAAATTTCTTTCCCAACGCTTCCATTTCTGCTTTCTGGGTCTGTAGTTTTTCAAGTAGCACGTCATTACTTGCTTTCAGCTCTGCCAGCTGATTGTTTTTATGTTCCAAGTTCTCTCTGTTCAATTTCAAATCAGTCTGAAGCTCGGTAATAGAGGTATTTTTATCCTGTATCAGAAGTGCTGTTGCTTCTTGCATAGAATTGGATCTCGAAGATTTAGCAAGAAACCAGCCTATAAGGATTCCAATGAATACGCCTGCAATGAGATAGATGATAATACTCATATGAAGTTTTTTTATTAGGATTAATCAAATGTATTGAATGCTCTCACAGTTTATAATAATTGATTATTATATTCTGTATTTATGCTTCACAATAATTATCAAGCCTACTCAAGAACATATCTGTATCAAAAAGAAAAGCATGTCTGATGATCTCAAACTTAAGTTCTTCACTATTCTCTTCTCCATTTGCAATCTTTCTTTCAACTTCCATAATACTAACATCATCTGTGAGTGAAAAAATCTCGTTGACCAGATCAAGCATAATCCATGGCCCTACTTCATAAAAGTCATATCCTGAATATATCTCAGAGCGAATTTTATCATCTGTCTTTTCAAGTGTTGATAATTCCATCTTAATCTTAGCATAATTGTTGGCCAATACTTCTTTTGCCTTAGTCCTTGAATTGATGCCATTTATTTTCCCATCCATAAGATCAAGTAAATTGGCAATTCCCTCTTCTCTGTATTTTATAAAATAATATTGTAGATTATTTAATGGAATATTTGAGTGTGCCAAAGAAGATGCTTTCAGAATATTCCAATGATCAATTGCGTGCATCAATTCATGCTCCCACAGATTCATTTCAGGCAATGATGAAACCTTTTTATCAATGAAAGCGGAATAATAACTAAGTAATTTCTGATCAACTGAAAAGAAATAAATTCCCTTACCTGGATTTGAATATTTATATTGATAACCTGCAAGAGATGAACTCATCTTATAATTCGAATAATCAATACTGATATTTAACGACTTGTAGTGGTATTCCTTTAGTAAGGGCCACATTCTTGATAGCGCACTCTTAAACAAGTCAACAGTAAAGTTTTCAATCCGTACATACAGGGCAATATTGCTATCACTTAAATAAGATGGTAATCCATCCTCTGTTTCCCCTTTTATATATCCAGGTAGCCAAGAAATCCATTCCTCCTCCAAAAAACTATCATCATCTAGTGGATGTGGGCTCAAGTAAGCGTTAATTTTTACTTCCTCTAATTTTTGCATAATCAATTTATTTAATTCCCCAGTGATGTGCAATTAGGACCATCGCGAGTGAATCTAGCTGACAATAGGATTTTAGTTGCTTTCTAATTTCCTCACGCTGATTATCCGTAAGGCTATTGTCAAATCTGATTCGGTAATAGGCTCGCATAGCCGCAGTTCCTATTTTTACCACTTCGTCACCTGTTTCTTCTTCTCCGTGGACAGCGAGCAAGTCATAGGGATCAATGATCATCCCTTCACTATCTGTGGATTTATAGTCGGAGAAATGTGGTAATTCATGGAGATAGGGATAGTTCTCCCATATTGCCGGAAGCACTTTCTTGATCGAGGTACGTCCTTTCATGTCGGGATGAAAATAATGGTCTTGTGTCATCCTGTTCATGTCGACGAGCCTGCCTTCTCTTTTTGTTGTACGGTCATGTGTCATTCTGACGATCCATTCTTTAAGCCTATCATTTTCATATCCGTAAATATCCATTTGATCAAGAATGGTTTTAAGGACTGTATTTTCATGTGTAGCCCACATAAAGGGTGTCCCGCTGTCGCCTATTGCTTCCATCAACGCAATGGCAAAGTCGAAATTGGGAAAACCATCGCCATCGTGCAGCCATTCCCTGTGGATAGGCGCAGCACCTTCTCTTTCGATGGTGTGCAGGCTCCATTGGAAAGCCAGTAATTCGTAAGGTCTCATACCGGCGTGAAAAGGAATTGCCCCAAGATAGGTTTCAAAGTCAACACAAAAAATCGGATAACTAAACTTACCACTCATGTTCTTCAGCTCCTCAGATTTCCATTCTTCTCCTTTTTCTGTGTATTCCAGCTGAATCAATTGACGCTCTCCTCTGCTTCCATAAAAACCCTTTGCATTTTTCAATCGTTCCTTATCGATATCAAAGAGAGAGCTTTTCCCTTCTGCAATCAACTCATCCAGATAAAATCCATTGGCTGCACTGCCAAGAGCACCTCCATAATAAAGATCAAAAATATGAGGATTGGTAGTGGCCATTTCACCCCAGCATTCTCCAAATCCGTTCAATGTTTCTTCCGGTGTTCGGAACTCACAAGTTTTGCAATTTTTGGTAATGCAGAAGGTTTCCTCAGCTGAGTCATTGTTCATGATCTGAATGAGTTGTTCTGCTTTGGCCCTTACTGCAACCTGCAAATTCAATACCTCCTCTGTAACATCTCTTTCTGACAAGATACCTTCTTGCAGCAATCTGCTTACCTGTTCTGCTCTCTCAGGATGATCTTCATACAGGAATCGTACAGTTGGTTTTCTGAACCTGGGTCTTTGTTGAGCCGGGAGTTCTTCATTTTCCCTGTCATCTTCCACTGTATCTCTTTCAATCGAAAACCATCCGGCTAGTCCATCAATGGTTGTTCTTTTGGCTTTGTCGGGCATCAGGAGAGAAGCGCGAATATTCATCTCAGGATAGGCTTCTGAAAGTACCAGGTATTGATAGGCTACATCCTGAATGTATTTTTCGAGTTTTTTTCTTTGAGCTCCCGCATCGTCATCTGTGTCATGGCTTTTGGATTTCACTTCAATGAGATGAAGTTCATTGCCATTCTTGATCAGGATGTCCACCCGCACCAGTTTTTGACCGGCTGTGATAGCTGCCTCAAACAAGATACAATTCTCCTGCTCCAGTGCTATTCTGGTGGCTTCAATGGCCTCGGCAGAATTACCGGTGATCTCGATTCCTTCCGGGTACAACATGTTAGCCATATGCCCAATAAGGTATCCGTTTTGTGCGAGCATTTGCATGTACTCATTCGTATCATGGGCTGTAGGGTAGCCTCTTTTCTTGTAGAGGAGTTTCTGGGAACAGGATGTTGCCAGCTGAAAATCCGACTTTGAGAGGTACATGGTGTTTATCGTTTTTTCAAGGTTACCAATGGGGATACGTTCACATAGTGTTCCATTCTCTTCTTCAGTTCAAGGCCATCAACTGTCTTTAAAATACCACTCCTGTGTTCTTCTTGGGTGACTTTGATGGTCATCCACAACCAGAGGTTTTCATACAACCAATGATCAACCATATGGCCTTCGTTGAAATCACAGGCCTCATAGGCCTCATGAACTGTCTTCCCAATCAGTTGGGCACCAATAAAGTGGTCATCGGTTTTCTTGGTGTTCTCTGAAGTTACCGCATTCAGAGACAAAATTCCGGAGGGAATACCACTTTGTTTTCCTACTCCCCAGTATCCAAGACCCAGTCGGTATACAAATGACACCAAGTGTTTTTCATCCGCCTGATTGTCAATGAAGAGTTTCAGAACCTTGAGTTGGAGTCGGAAATGGGTTTTCCATTTTTCCTTATTCTTTCCCCATACACCATCTCTTTTGTTCTCAATGAAGAACTGAATCGGGTCTTTTACAAGGTGATGGTCTTTTTCTGTTGACTTTTTTCCTTTTTTAATTGTCTGGTTCATATGTACAATTGTAGTTTACAGACTATAGAGATCAAATTCCTTCACGCCATTCCTTTTTCGCTGGTTTCCGGTTCTTCTCCTGAGTTCATTCCAGATGGCAGATCCCTTTGGGATTCCCCATATTTTGAGTTCAGGGTGGTAGGTTTCAGAACTTTTCACATAAAGGTTCCCAATCCCCACCAGTCTCATCAGAAAGGGTTCTTCAAATCGCATGCTTTTAATCCGGCAGATCTGGAGTTCCCTATGGTCGACAGAAAAGACACCTTTTTTCTCGGTGATGAATTCATTATCGATGGAATAGGTCCAACAGTTCAATTCAAGGACCTTATACAGGGCAATGACCGGAGGGATGATCCACATTATACCGGCGATGCCGAAGATAATCCATCCGATATTGATCCATTGTGAGGGACGAAGTATCATGTTTACTCTTTTAAATTTAAAACCGGGGTTTAAGCTTGTAAAAGCTTAATGAGTATGTTAAGTTTTGTATGATAAGATTTAAATCCATGACGCTTGACTTTACTGTACGTAATCAACATCAAGAATTGCAACCTGTATCCCTCGAGATAATAAATTATCTCTTAAGATCAGTAAAATCACTTTTACTCGCTCTCCCCCCGGTTTATGATGTTAATCAACCAATTCTGCCACATGGTTCCACTGGTCCAGTTCATCCTGAATCTCATCAATTTCAAGAGACAATTCTTCAACAATCCGGTCTCTTTCCTGAATACCGATGTCACTCACAACGTATTTATCTCCTCTGTAACTGTAAGACTCTTCAACTTTTCCGTTGTCGCAGGAGAGTTCTTTCAGTTTCTCTACCAGGTTTTTCAATTCACTCAATCGAAACACTTTGTGGTGAATGGGTCGGTTGGTTTTTTGAATCCTGGTCTTGATCTCCACCAGTTCATCGGTCAGAACCCGTATTTTTTTCAGTGTCTCTTTTGGTTGGTAAGGACGTGTATTCTCATTCAAAATATCTACCGTATTGTACTTCTTGAGACGGTAAAACTCTGTATTGATGTTTCCGATCAACACATTTTTCTTCTTAAGGGCGTGTTTCATTTTCATAATCTTCTAGTTTACTGTTATTTAATCTTTCTGAATATGTTAATAAGTTGCCTGCGGTATTTAAAAAAGCGAGTGGGTGGATTCAAACCACCGAACGGGACCCTGCAGTCTCACGATACAAACAGGTCCTCGGGTTAGAGTATCGGCGGGATCACCCATGATACATCTATTGTTGTTCAATGTATATCCCTGTATCATTTTCCCCTGAGTGTCTCCCTTCCTCATTCGCTTTATTTACACGGGAGAGGCTTTGGACTTTTAAAATGTGAGAATCTTCACAAATTATTTTATAGGTTTTTAACATATATATAATATAAATATTTATAAATATGTAATAAAGAATTAATTATATTTAATATCTAGTAAAATATTTTTCTGCAACACAGTATTTTAAGTTGAGTTACGTTAAAAATCATTCGTTGGAGGTTACGAAATGTATATCTGATGTTATTTCGAATGCTGATTTGAATTGATTCTTTAACTTCAGGGCTTAGCACTTAATTCAGCTTGATATAACCTTTCAGTAAATATTTATGCTAATAATACAATGGCGAAAATTTAGAGATAGGGAGGCATCACTAAAAGAGAGAGAGAACGCATATGAATACATTTATAATCATATGCTTGAAAAAAAGTATGACAACTGGAAAAATCACTTTAAAAGATGGTTGTTGAAGTTCCCCGAAATAGAATTTGATGATATATTCAACCCTGTTTTGACAAAATTATGGGTTAAATCTATTAGTACTAATGTTGAAGCCCTTCCAGAATATAGAAAAGAAGATGGTATATACTCCTATATATTTGTATGTTTAAAAAGAACGCTTTTAAACGTAGAAAGAAACCATAGGGGAGGTGTACATGATCCATATGATTATATTATTGAATCTTTAGAAAATGTTTCAACTACTTTAAGAGATATTGAAGATTATGAATTAGGAAATCTCCTTAAAGAGGCTTTCAAAGGGCATGATACCTTTTGTACAAATATATTGTTGCGTTTTTATGTAGAGGGTTATGAATATTCAGAAATGAAGACTTGTTTTATAGCTGAATATAGTGAAGTAAGGATTGAAAATTTAAGATATCATAAAATGACGTGCCTCAAGAAATTAAGAGATTTTATGGGAATCAAATTAAAACAAAAAAAGAAAAACTAATAATATGTATTACTATTATTATAATGATAAACTTTACGATAAATTTCTTGATATATATTTTCTCAAGTTGAGCTATACAGAGAGAGAATATTTTTTATCTAATTTCAAGGATGAAGTCTTAAAGGAGGAAATTTATAAATTGACAGATTTATTCAATAACTATCCATTTCGTCATTCAGCTATTATAGAAAATACGCATGGTTTTAGTGAAAAAAAGAAAATAACAAATTGGCAAAAAAATTATTACTTGAGTATTCATCGTGCTTATCAAGATTTACTTTCAGAAAAAGATGTCAATATAAATAACTCTGATAGTTCTAGCTTGATAAATATTTACAAGTCACTATCAATTAATAACTCTTCATTTATATTTTTAGTCAATTTGACAAAGGAGGTAAAAGCAGATACTGAAGAGAGTGATTCTCGTGCCACTATACTTTCGGATATACTTGCGTATGATATTTTAATAAACAATCCTGAGAAAATAGAGGGGTTAAAAAATGTAGAATCGGAAGGTATCAGTAATAATATGCAGAAACTGACTCAGGAGGAAATAAAGAAACGCGTAGCAGAGCAGTTGGATAAAATCAGGAGTATTAAGGGTTAGTTTTAGAGGGCTAAAATTTTCTTGTTTTAAATTTTCACATTTCCATTCAAGTTGGTGTCTCCTTATTAGAGACAAATGCTGATCAATGGCATTGGGATTTTAAGTCAGTCAGATTAATCGCAATGGCTTGTCTTAAATGATTATTGATTATCAGCGTATTATAAACTTGTAAAATTTAAAAAATGCAACAGGAGCTAGCAGTAATTAATGGGAACACTGGATTTGTAAGTCGGTTACACAGGAAGTTGAATGCTGGTATGCATAATATGCGTATCGCACACAATGTGAGAAATAAGAATGGTTACAAGACATTTTACTTGTTGAAGGATGGGTCTGTTGTTTCTCATAGAGAATGGCACCAGTTGGGGAGTCCAAACTATGTTGTTGTCGGTTCAAAGAGCGGCTGTGAAGGCCATTGGGCCAGAATAATCAACTTACAATGAAAGGGTAAAGAAACCCTGATCAATTTTTTAATTGATTCTTGAACATGATTTTTCAAAACTAAAGAATGAAAGCAAATCTGAACAGCATCCTCTGCAAAAGCATCGGCCAGGTATATCTTGAAGGGAAAGGTAGATCTTCTCTCAAATTCCAGGGATTTAAAGCCAAGACCGACCTCAATTTTCTTGAGACCTTTTTTAAGATTGGTCAAATGGAGGCATTTCTACTTTCAGCATTTGCCTATCGAAAAATCTATGGGGATGAATCACTTTCCCTCAAAGATATCATTGAATGGTTGAAAATTCCTTGTATTGATCCAGTCCCGACTATATACGAATCCATTAGTATGCTGATTCAGAATGGCCTGGTATCCAGAGAAATCAGCCGCTGGGAGAAAAAGGAAGGTCAATTTATCCTTTCTGAATCTGCCTATAAAACAATCCTTACCGGCGACACTAAATTTCTTGAAACCATTGTAGTCGATAATTTCCACGCTCTTCTTGAAAAGACCATTTCTCTGTACAGTGATCTGAGATCAGATCTCATCGAAAGTGAAGATTTCCAAACTAAGTTGCATACATCTATTGAACAGTCTTTTCATTTGCCCGAATTGCAATGGATATCCAAGTATGAACTTGACCTTAATGAAAAATTTTTGTTCGTCATCATGGCGGCCCATTACTTGTATTATCCCAACCGGTCAGTAGATGCAGAACGTATCCTTCAACGCATTGAAAAAAAATATTACCTGATCTCAAAAGATATCATGAATGGTAGAAATGCACTTGTGAAAAACAACCTCATCACATTTGCTACCAAGGAATTCAAGAGCGTTGATGAAATGAAACTTTCTGATTTTGCTTGCGAACACCTTGGCTTGCAATTGGATGAACAGTCTGGCAAGGTTAATCTTGAATACGGACAATTGATCTTCCCTGAAGAAATCGAAAACAAAGAGGTATTTTATAATCCTTCTGTTGAAACTCAAGTTCATTCCCTTGACAAGATCATTGAGGTTTACCACAATCAGCCCAAAGGCGAACCTATTTTTAAATCTGTTAAGGTCTTGATTGACGGTCCGAGTGGAACAGGAAAAACTCAGACCATTTTGAATCTAGCCAAGAAATCTTCAGCAATTATTTATGAAGTAGGCCATCAATTGAAAAACCCCTACGTTGGCATGACCGAGGCTGCTTATGCTGGTATGTTCAAGGAGTATTATCAATGTTGCGATAAGTTTTCTAAACAGGGTAAGACTGTTTGGTTTGTCATCAATGAATTTGAAGGCTTGGTTGCAAAACGGATTGCGGCTGAGAGAGCAGCAGATTTTATGGTCAGTACCGCAACCAGTATTTTTCTCAAAGAAACCGATTCATCCAAATTCAGAGGGGTAATGCTTTGTACAAGTAATCATATTGATCACGTAGATTCTGCAGTAATGAGAAGGATGACCATTAAAATCAATATGGTTGAACCGGATAAGCAAACACAGCATAAAATCTTTGCTAGTCGCTTTTCATTTCTCCATGAATCTGAGATCAAGCAACTGTGCACACCCTACAGTCTCACTGGAGCCTCCATTGAAAATGTATTCGAGAAATATACGCTCATGCGGAAAATTGGTCAACTCGAGAATAAAAGACCAATTGACCTTTTGCATGATATATGTTCCCAGGAAATCTCTTTGAAATCACCCGCCCGCAATCCAATTGGATTTGGGAATAAAAACCAGTAGATGAAAACACTTATTCTCCATCCCTTAGACCAGTCAACTGATTTTCTTTTGCCTATTCATGATGAATTTGATAACAGCACTGTAATCAGATCAAGCGATTTTGACACTGATATCCCGGAAGAAATCAAAACACATGATAGTATCATAGCGATGGGTCATGGCTCACCTAGTGGATTGTTTTCTGTTGGACAATTTCATTCAGGAAGGACTTTTGTTTTGGATCAGAGGGAAACAGAAATTCTTCGATCAAAAAGTAAAAATATTTTTATCTGGTGCTATGCCTATGAATTTGCAAATAAATATAAAATACCATGTTTCTGTACTAACATGTTTATTTCAGAAGTACCAGAAGCCTATTATATGGAATTGAAACAGGTGTCTGCGCTGATGGTCGAGGAGTCGAATACATGTTTTGTTCGTGAGTTATCATCCTGCATTCACCTCCCTATTGAAGAGATCAAAGATTGTTTAATGAAAAGTGAATATGCAAAGCTTTCACAAAAAAACCCAGTGGCAGCATTTAATTTCGAACGCTTTCACTTGGTTAACCTGAATTGATAATATTTTAATATATGTTGGAACAAATTATCAATTGGATTGATAGTATGAGCACGATGGAAAGATTCTTCTTTTTTTACTTTGGAATTCTATTATTTATCTGGCTTTGGAAAAGTGAAAGTTCAAAGAGTGATAAATCTAGTTTTAATTTATTTAAGCCTCATCCGAAATATGAATTGGCTGTAAATAAGAAAGCATTTATTTATGAAGTAGTAAGATGGGGTATGCTCAATCTTCCATATGAAGGGGCGGATCAAAAAAGAAAAAGTGTAAACATTGAAATCTCCTACTATCCACATAAAAAATTACATGGTACTTATTCTTCTTTTCAAAATAAGATCAAGGTATATGTAAATAATCATGCTGGTATAGATGAATTGATAGATACAATACTTCATGAAGTAGTCCATCAAAAACAAAAATCTTTTTATAAAAAGAATTTTGAAAAGAGATACTCCAAGCTGCTCGAAGAAAAAACATATGCTAAACATCCGATGGAAATTGAAGCTGTACAAATGGCTACTGCTTATACACCTTCATGTAAAAAATATCTTATCGAACAGGCTAAACTGCGCATTCAACAATGAAATCACTACTTTTCTTAATTTAGTTTCCTTTATCTGTTTTTTCAACGCCAATTGAGGGGTACTGGAGGGCAGATATCAACAAAGGTCAATATCAGGTCATACTCAATATCACCGATAGTGGTAAAATGATCATCAGGAATGTTGAATTAGATCATCTGTCTCCTTCTTGTAAACCTGATATTCAATCCTTTAATTTCAATTACAGGGTATACAATCAGTCGGCAGAGAGTATAAAATTGGTGGTATTTTACCCCAATACCAGTTCTAAATTCGAATGGAACGTATCAGCTTTATGCAAAGGTGAGCAACAATTCGACTCCTTTTCTTTATCTGGGAATCTAAGTGCCATATTGCATAGGAGTAATGTGATGAACCTAAAATTCATTTGCATCAATCGGCCTGTCCGTGATAATTCGGTGTTGTTTATATATCCTACAACTGGTGGAGGAAGAGTTGAACAAACCATTTCCTCGAACAGAATAATTAACACTTCCAAATACATCAATGTAAAACATGTTTATAGGATTATTGAGCATGAAAGTGTATCGACCCCTTAATTCTTGGACAAAACGGGGTTAGGATTTGAGACAATTTCGGGTATTTTTTCTGTTTTACAAGGTTGATTTGTTTGTGCGTACTGGAGTAAGAACTGCTCCGGGGATTTTTTCCCCAGTGCTCCATGCTTACGATGATTGTTGTACCACTCGTAATAGCGGCTGAAGATCATCTGTGCATGGTAGATGGATTCAAAATCATAACGCTCTACCACTTCACGCTGAACATTGCTGTGCAAGGCTTCGATGTAAGCGTTTTCCTCGGGAGTAGCCACATGGGTAAATTCCTGATTCACGCCCTTCTCTTTTAAAAACTGCCTTACCACTCCGGCAATGAACTGTGAGCCGTTATCGTTTCTAAGCGTTATGTTTTCAATCCTATATTCCATCAGCAGCAGGGATAGCAGCACTATCACATCTCTTTTTTTGATGTTAAACCGAAGCATGTGAGTCAAGACCTTGCGGCTATACGCATCAATAACAGTCAACAGCAGCGCATTACGCTGGGCTCCGTGGATATGGATGTATTTGATATCCATGCAAAGGTGCTCCAGCGGCTTTTCCGCCCGGATCTTCCTAAAGCGAACAAACTGTCTGGGAACACCAATAGAGCCAATTCTGCGGTTAAACAGCAGGTTATGGATCTTCATCAGCCGGTAGACTTTCTTATGGTTGATGATATATCCCTATTGCTTCAGCTCATCCCAGACGTTCTTGTACCCATAGCAGCAGAACTCCTGTTGGAGAATCGATTCTACGTCCTTTACCACGGCTGTATTATCGATCAGCTCTCCATCTGAGGTAACGGTCATTAAAATGGGTTTAAGGCCCCGCAGACCATCTCCCCGCTTGTAGTAGAAGCTACTACGGGGCACTCCTGACCAGTTCATAAGATCTTGCTTGCTTACCATGGGATGTGATTCAAACTGCTTGATTACCTCGACCGACGCTGCACTAGGGATTGACTTTTTTTTAAAAGCTCAGTCTTGAACTCCAGTTCAATAGATTGCTTGGCCACTATGTTTTTTAATACCCGGATCTGCTCTTCCAGGGCGTCTACATCCGGGTTACGCAGCCTAGCATAGGACTTAAGGCTAGCTACCCCGCCTTCGTTAAAGTTCTCCTTCCACCGTCTAAATACTGTAGGAGACAGGTTGTGTTTACGAAGAGTGGCGGTAACACCAAATTGATCTGCTTCATTAATGATAGCTAGTTTCTCTGAAGCCGAGAAACTCCTTCTGGTTTTTGACATGTTTCTAAATTTACTGACTTAATTGTTTTTACAATTCTGTCCAGTCATTTAGGGGGTCAATACACTAGCCTAGAGCCATTGAGCACTTCATGCGATATGGCGACTATTAAAGAAGGTAGGTGATAGATAAAAAATATAGATCTATTTTTAATCAAGAACCAAGGTTCGGTTCGCAATTGATTATATACGATTAAACAATCGATCTTTGATGTAGGTAGTTAGGTATTGGTGCTTAAAAGGGGAATTGTATATATTCGTATACGAGTTAAAACGTTAGAAATAAATGGCTTAGATCCTATTGGTTCGATAGGTCGTAGGCTCCACCATTATTCCTATCAAGTGATTTACGAGGGAACCTAATCGGTTCCCCCTTCATCCCGAATCACCATCCAGAAACCCTTACTGGTATTGTATTTGAATAAGTTAAAGTGATATAAATAAATAGATTAGACTCTATTGGTTGGATGGGTCGTAGCCTCCACTTCACCGCAAGGCAGAATAGAATTATTTGTTCTGCCTTTTTTTATTTCGTTTCAAATCTTTTTTTGGTTTTAGTCAAATAGTTTCGATTATATCACTAGACATTAAAATAAATAAGGATATTGGGGTTATCTGGTTCGGCTGAAAGTCTCTCAAGTGATAGTAAAACATTATCAAAGCTTGCAAGTCAAAAACCGCATTTATTATGCCCGTAGATATTTAAATAGTTAATTTTTTAATTAAAAGAGTTTCATTCGAATAATTTATTATTTGTGGACGATATTCTGATTATAGGAGCTGGTGCAGCTGGAATGACTTCGGCTATCAGGGCTGCTCAAAGGGGAAAAAAAGTTGTGGTCCTGGAAAAAATGGACAAGGTGGGTGGTACTTTATCACTTACTGCTGGGCACATAAGCGGCGCTTCAACCCAAAGACAATCATATGCTGGTATTCAGGATACACCTGACAGTCATTATAGTGATATCGTACGAATTTGTCGGAATACCATGGATCCAACTATCACTCGTAAGGCAGTCGATCTTGCTTCCTCCACCATTGACTGGTTGACAGAATTGGGATATTCTTTTCACGATAGAACTCCTGCTATTATTTACGGACATGAAGCATATTCTATAGCACGAACCTATTTTGGAAAGGAGGATATCCATCCGAAAATGCAAGAATCTGGACAAACTATTTTACGTTTATTGTTACCCTTATGGAATGAGCAAGTTCATAAAGGGAACATACGTTTACTCATTAGATGTAAATTAAAGCAGATCATTGTTGATAAGAATTTAGTTGTGGGTATTATAGCAGAACAAGATGACAGGGAATTCATCCTTACAGCGCATCATTATTTACTCACCACCGGTGGGTATGCTTCCTGTCCCACCTTTTTTGAGAATTGTACTCCTGGAACCTCGAGATTGATGTCTGCAGCTAATCCTGCTTCCACAGGTGATGGAATCAAAGCTGCACTTCAAATAGGTGCTGTATTTCAGGGCGCGGAAAAGCAAATGTATACACTTGGCGGAATTGAGCTTCAGCCGGGAAGTGGCAGGATTAATTTTTGGGAAGCATGGGCAAGAATGAGTAATAGCATAGATAGAAAACAGCGTGAAATTTACGTCAATATCCGTGGAGAGCGTTTTATGAATGAATATGACTGGTCAGTCGATCAGCGAGAGCATGCTATATTATCGCAGCCCGGGAAAAAATGCTGGGTTTTATTTGACCAACGCGCATTGTATGACGGAGATTCTTTAGTACCTCAATGGACAACCGATCAAATGGTGCAAGAAAGTTATAGGGAGCAAGCAGTTTGGCAGGCCCCATCTCTGAGGGAACTGGCATTCAAGACAGGCTTACCACCAGATGCTTTGGAGAAGACAGTAGATAAATTCAATGAATCTTGCATTGCAGGATTCGATTCTTCGTGGGGAAGGACATACCTTAAACACCCACTAGATACTCCGCCTTTTTTTGCTGTTTTAGTATATGCCTATGCCTTAATAAGCTTTGGCGGAATACAAGTAAATAATCAATTGCAAGTTATGAGAGAGGGAGGGCAAACTTTTAATAATTTATATGCTGCAGGAGAAATTCTGGGGGCTGCAGCAACCAGTGGTCAGGCATTTTGTGGTGGAATGTTGCTAACCCCGGCAATCAGTTTTGGTAAATGGCTAGGTGATCATCTGTAAGCAGAACCTATTGAAGAGAATTAATGGTGGAGACAATTGTCTGTCGCATTACTTGCCATCTTGCTTTTGTTTCTACAGGTGTTGTAACGACTCGAACTTGCTCAGGCAATGGATGACGAACTAGCTGATCAATATAAGGTAGTAGAGGACTTCCCAGCCATCTGAACACAATTGTAGGTACGGTAAGTTGTTGAACATGCACAGCTTTTTCATGTTGAAAAGCAGCACGATAAGCCCTGGCATAATCAGGTCCTGCCAAAATGTAATCCTGCATCATTTTTTCTATGATTTCATCTGGGGGAAGTTTCTCAGAAATTCGATGTTTTTCATCGGTACTGAACCAGGGAAAGAACAAACAACTTTTTTCTACCATCTCGCGAAGTCGGACTAGATGTGAACCATCTTTTTCCGGATGGAGTGATATGAAATACCGCTCTAAAATTTGCTTTCTCATATCTTCGTCAAAATGCACAGCATTATCCAGAAATAATTGCTGTACCCTTTTTGGATTAGCAAGTGCATAGGCAATTGCTAATTGTGAACCTGTAGCAGTTCCATACAAATGAAAAGAAGTACTTTTCAGATGCTCACGGATCGCTTCGATAAAAGGGCAATAATCACTTATTTGTTCAGCAGCTGGGTACAAAGGATCAGAATACCCATATCCGGGTGTATCGGGCGCCACTACCTGAAAATATTCTGCAAGTAATGAAATCAATCCTTCCATCCTTCCTGAATGTTGGGGGGAGGGATGCAAGAGCATTAGTACGGGTCCCGTGCCACAACTTCTAAAAAATAACTGCCCACCATTAAAGTTTATAAGATATTTCTGAATTGGGATCATATAATCATGAAATTAGTTAATTTTATTAACTAATAGTATTTGTATGTGGAATACACGTTATGTACTGGATTCCCGCCCCATAGGTCTGGCCACTGAAGCTAATTTCCGGAGAGAAGAAGTTTCTCTTAGAGAGCCGGGGGAAGGAGAAGTGTTAGTAAGGGTTCATTATATATCAGTTGATCCAGCCATGCGGGGCTGGATGAATGAGGGCACTACGTATGTACCTGGTGTTGAACTGGGTGCTGTAATGCGCGCATTTGCGGCCGGCGAAATCATCGATTCTCGCCATCCGAATTGGAAAGTTGGGCAGATGGTGACGGGGCTGTTGGGGGTACAGACTTATGCAATGATTAATGGTGAGTACCTCACGGAAGTAGATATTAATTCCGCACCACTTAGTTGGTACTTAGGTGTTTTGGGTATGCCAGGCTTAACAGCTTATTTTGGTTTGCTAGATAAAGGAAATCCAAAACCGGGTGAAACAGTTTTGGTCAGCGGTGCTGCTGGAATGGTGGGGTCCTTGGTAGGCCAAATTGCTCGTATCAAAGGATGTCGGGTGGCAGGAATTGCCGGGGGAGATGATAAATGTGCTTTTCTAAAAAATGAGTTGAAATGGGATGTAGTGATTAATTATAAATCAACATCTGATTTACCTGCTGCTTTGAAGGAACATTTACCCGATGGGATAAATATTTTTTTTGACAATGTGGGAGGGAATATTTTAGATGCAGCACTAACCAACCTTGGACGAGGATGTCGTATCATTATCTGTGGTGCAATTAGTCAGTATAATAATAAGACCATTCAGGGACCTTCAAACTATATGAAGATTATTACTGCACGGGGTACTTTAACAGGTATCATAGTGCTGGATTACTTTGACAAAGCGGCGGAAGCTCTGAATGATTTATCCGGCTGGTTAAGGGAGGGAAAAATTATTTATAAAGAACATATTATTCCGAGTATTGATCAGTTTCCATTTGCTTTGAATCTATTATTTACTGGTGGCAATATTGGGAAATTATTATTACGCATTCCAATCGAATAAAATTAGCATTTTCCTACTCACTTTGCTGTTAATGCTTTTATCCAGCCTTGGGGCGCGAGACACCATATCGGCGATATGTGTCCGCTCTAAAGTTTGGTCAAGAAAAAATGCACATAAAGTGTGAAAAAGGGATTTTTTTCAAATGAAAATTTTAATAGTTACTGGAATCTAGGGGTATATTAAAGTTTAATAGATGTTGCAGTCTTCACCCTTATGTACATTGTCTTAAATCAATTGACTTTTTTATATTTGTATCTGAAAATGTAAATGAATATGAATCCAACCTCTTTCTTACCTGGAAATAGAATAAGCTTGGCCCGTAGGTTTCTAATTCCCATCATCGCCAGTGCTGCTGCCATCCTGTTCGGCGGATCCTTCACGACAGACCCCGCAAACTCGGATGCCATCGTGGGCGTATGGAAGACCGGCGAGGGTACGGCCATGGTCCGCATCTACAAAAATGGGGAAAAGTATCAGGGCCGCGTCGTATGGCTGAAAGAACCCAATGACCCCGAGACGGGAAAGCCCAAGGTGGACAAGAATCACCCTGAAGAGGCTTCACGGACCCGCCCATTGCTGGGATTGATTAACGTCTGGGGATTCGTCTACAAGGATAATAACACCTGGGACGAGGGCAACATCTACGACCCCAAGAATGGCAGCACTTATTCCTGCACCATCCGTATGACCAACCCCAACACCCTGGAAGTGCGTGGGTATATCGGAGTTTCTTTGATCGGCCGGACCGATGTGTGGACGCGTCAGGTCGCTAAATGATCGACAGGTCGGCAAAAAAGCCCTGCGACGTGCGGCTTTTTTACGATGCCAAACCGGGTCAGGGTGTGACGAAGCTCAGGCTCACCGCGAAATACACCGGGTTGCCGAGGTTGGAAGTAAAGTAGCGGTTCTTTGGGTACTTTGGTTTGTATTCGTTCATGGCATCGAAGCGCCAATTGTATCGGAGCCCTGCCTGTGCGTTGAGCCAGATGAACCCGGCCAGTTTTTTGTCCCACATGATCCGGGGTTTCAGCTCCCCCCGTTGCAGATAGATCATGCCCTTTGGGCTATTGGCCAGGTTCATCCAGAACTGGTTGCCCTCGAGTTCGAAACCTGCCTGCAGCATGCTGGATGTGGAGAAGTTGTAGCGGATATGTCCTCGGGCAGGCAGCAGCAGCTCCATACCCCAACGGTCGTTGAAGGTCCGGTTCCACAGCAATACAGGCACGTGGATGACTTGTCCGGCGCGGTAAGTGCGAGCGATGCCCGTGCCGATCATGTTCTTTTCGGAAGTCTTCCAACCGTAGATCGCCGTGCCGCTCACCGTCAGTGCCTTGCCGCTGACATCTCCCATGTCGTGGAAGATGCCGTTGGCGTCCAGGCTGCCCTGAAGGATGATGAAGTTTTTCTCGTTGAGGGGTTTGAAGATGGTTGTGTTGATGCCGACGCTGGTCATGGTATGCGTATTCAGTACCTTGGCAAAGAGGTCGTTACCCTGATTGTCAAGGGCAAAGCGGCTGCCCCAAAAGCTGGCCCCCAGCTGCCAGATGACCTGATTGGTTGATACGACCGGGATGTTCACCTGCGCTCGGATGGAACCGACTCGGTTGACGTGGAAGTCACGAAGGGCCGGTAGCATGGCCGAGACCGGGATGCCAGGCATGTGGAACTCTCCCAGGTATTCGTAGCCGATGCTGACGATGCGCGTCGGCGTCTGATTGAGTACTTTCTGGTTGCAGTAACGCTTTACACCCTGAGCATCGCCGAACTGGCTGTAGTCGAATGTATCTGTCGTATCCTCTTGGGCGAGTAGGGTATTGCATGCCAAGGAAAGGATCAAGAAATGTGAGAGTCTCATAAGCTTTTACTTGGTTTTGATATTCACAAATGTAAGATGCCTTGAGGCAAATTTGTTCTCTCAGGTTCAAGGCGGTACCATAGTTTTTGCACCATTCAGAGTCTACATTATGAATGATGAGTCCTCGAGATATTACCGTGCCTGGAGTACTGCATGCCACGACAGCAAATTGGGTATATTTGGGGTTCGAAAGTTTCTAGATGCCAGTCCCTCAAAAATCGAGAGTCCTCTTTCTGCTATTCACGGCCGTCTTGCCGTTGGTATTCTCGGCAGTCCTGCTCATCGGAAGGGTCTTTATCCGGGAGCTGATGGGCGGGCGTCTTTTGGTGGAGGGACATATGACTGTGCTTGTCCATCGGGATGAGGTTCGATGGCATAAGCCCGGCAAGGAGGCTATCCTTCAAGGTCGTCTCTTTGATGTATCATCCTTGACGGTGGAAGGTAGCCACATCCGTTTGCGAGGCCTCTTCGACGATGACGAGACCTGGATGCAGGAGGCCCTTGCCCACAATGGTGGAAAAGGCAGGGGATCTGGATCTACCTTGCTGCAGCGAATCCTGCTCCCTTGCTTGGGCCTTGTCTCAGAATTAGATACCCATGCCCATGAGATGACGTTTTCGATAGCTGTGCTGGTGGAAGCCTTCCCTGGATATGCCATTTGCCGGACTTCTGCTGGCCACCCCTACGCGGTCTTTCAGCCACCGCCGTTCTATCGTCGGTATTCTTGAATAGCAGGGCGCGAAGCTCGTGCCCATTTTTCTAGGCAAAAATTTTAAGATCATGATAAGAATGGCCTGTGCCATCCTGTGCATTCCTGTCTGTCTGATCACTATGTCAGACGCTGGAGCACAGGTGGGCACAGACACTTCGTTCAGTAAGTTGAACGAGGTCGTCGTTACATACAATAAATGGGAGGTGGACCGCGACGAGCTGCCGAACCGCGTGGAGAAGCTTTCGGCCCGCGATATCCGACTTCGCAACCCACAGACGGCGGCAGACATGCTTGCCCAGTCAGGTGCCGTGTTCGTGCAGAAGAGTCAACAGGGTGGTGGCAGTCCTATGATACGCGGCTTCGCCACCAATCGGGTGCTGATCGTGGTAGATGGTGTACGCATGAACAATGCCATCTACCGTAGTGGCAATCTGCAGAATGTGATCAGTATAGATGCCCTTTCGTTGCAGGATGGGGAGGTCGTATTCGGTCCCGGCTCCCTCCTTTATGGGAGTGACGCCATCGGAGGGGTCATGGACTTCCACTCCCTCAAGCCCATCTATTCCGACAGTCCACACCTGCGCTTTTCAGGTAACGCCCTTGTCCGTCATGCGACCGTCAACGGGGAGCGCACCTGGCATGCAGATCTGAACTACGGTAAAGGAAGATGGGCTGCGGTGAGTTCCGTCACCCACAGCCAATTCGGAGACCTGCGTATGGGTAGCCGTGGCGGCCCCGACAGCTACCTGCGCCGCCAGTACGTATCGCAAATCCGTGGCGTCGACAGCGTTTTTCAAAACCCAAAGCCTCAGCTGCAGCGTTTCTCTGGCTATGGGCAGCTCAATCTGCTACAGAAGATCTCCATGCGGACAGGCAGCCAGTCAGAGCTCCTCTACGCCTTCACTTACGCAGGTACCGGCACCACACCCCGCTACGACAGGCTGCTGCAATATAGCAATGGTATGCCCCGCTTTGCCGAGTGGGAATATGGACCTATGCTATGGCGGATGCACTCGCTTACGTTCACTAATAGCCGAAAAAATATTTTGTATGATGCGTCCCGTATGGTGGCTGCCTTTCAGGACTATGCCGAGAGCCGCATTCAAAGGTCGCGGGGCAGCCTTTCTAGGTATGTGCAGTCAGAGCATGTGAAAGCCCTCAGCATCAATTGGGACGCGTATCGGCGCTGGGACTCCCTCGTGCTCAGCTATGGCCTCGAGGCGGTACACAACCGTGTGGGGTCTGGAGGTGTGCTGACGAACATCTCGTCCGGACTGGTGAGCCCCCATGTTAGCCGATATCCGGATGGCAGCCTATGGGGTACTACCGGCGCATATGCCAGCCTGCGACGCGATTTCGGGGGGCGTTGGTTATTGATGGGAGGGCTCCGATATGCCTACAACCGGCTCGACGCTCGATTCGACACGGTGTTTATTCGCTTTCCCTTTCAAGAGGTAAGGCTGCGACAGGGAGGACTCACCGGCAATCTGGCCGTTGTCTGCAAGCCTGCCCGATATTGGCGCATCACTGGCAGTCTTTCTACAGGCTATCGGATGCCCAATGTAGACGATGTGGGTAAGCTCTTTGAGAGTGTACCGGGGTATGTGACGGTGCCGAACCCAGAACTTCAGCCAGAGTATGCGTGGAATGCAGAGGTGGGTGCCGAGTACGAGGTGCCAGGCATCATACGGGTGGAAGGTCATGCCTTCCGCACTCGCCTCGAGGATGCCATTGTCCGGCGGCCCTTCACCTTCAGTGGCCGCGACAGTATCCCCTTCGCGGGTGTGATGAGCCGGGTGGAAGCCCTGCAGAACGCCTCGCAAGCAAGGGTCTGGGGTCTGCAGCTCTCATCCCGCTGGAAGCTGTCGAAGCACTTGGTGTGGATCGCCCATGCTAACTGGATCCGCGGCGAGGAGACGGATGATGCCCGAGACGTGCAAGTGCCGTTGCGGCATGCACCCCCTTTTCATGGCAGTATGGAGTGGAGGCAAAGTCACCGGCGTTTCACGTTCGAGCTTTCGGTGATGTACCAGTCCAGCGTTCCACCCGAGCAGATGCCGCCATCAGAAGCGCTGAAGGCAGATATCTACGCAAAAGATGCACTGGGTAGGCCCTATTGCCCAGCATGGCATGTGTTCAACCTTCGGGGGGAGTGTCGGGTGGGAGAGAAGACTTTCCTTGTGGTGGCATGGGAGAATATCTCTGATCGCCGCTACAGGCCGTATTCGTCCGGCATCGTGGCTGCCGGCAGCGGGGTAGTGGTCTCCCTCCGGTATGGATTCCAGAAGACTTAGCCAGCCCCAGAAGCGATTCGCCTGAATTCATATCTTCATATGTGCGCTTCAGGTCTTTCTGTGATGAGTGGAAGAAAAAAGCCGGTCCTTCCCGCATGCATGATCCCGACAAATCTTTTTGACAACGGTATGAGACAAATCGTCGCCTTCCTTTGCATGATAGGTTTCATTTCAACATCCTCGTACGTCCAGGCACAGGGCTTGGCCGATATTGTGAAAGCGGGTGCTGTCGCTGATGGGGAGACGGATAACGCCGCCGTGATCCAATCCGTGATCGACCGAGTCTCTGCCCGGGGCGGTGGGCGTGTGGTGGTGCCGCCCGGTAACTACTTGAGTGGGCCACTGGTGCTGAAGTCGGGCGTGGAGCTGCACTTGCAGAAGGGCGCCAGGCTGCTGGCCAATCCCAAATCGACCCTGTACAACCAATTGCCCTGGATGCGTGGCTTTCTCTCTGCCCATGGTGTGCGAGATATCTCTGTCACAGGGCAAGGTGTCATCGACGGGCAGGGTCAGGAGTATATGCTTGACCTGTTCCGTAGGCTGCGCAGCGGAGAAGTCCAGCAAGACAGCATCTGGCTGTACAAACGGCCCGGTGGACGTATCATGAATATCTTCTTCCTTCAATGCCGGAATGTCCGCGTCACGGGTGTGACGCTGAAGAATTCCACCGACTGGGTACAGGACTACCGCGACTGCGACAGCGTCGTCATCGACCGGGTCACGGTGCAGAGTACAGCCTACTGGAACAACGACGGGCTAGACGTCACTGACTCGCGGCGCGTGCGCATTACGAACTGCATGATCAACTCCTCCGACGATGGCATCTGCCTGAAGTCAGAAGATCCCCGCCTCGGCTGCGAAGATGTGTACATCGACAGCAATACCGTCCGTTCCAGCGCCAGCGCCTTCAAGCTGGGGACGGCAAGCCACGGTGGCTTCCGGCGAATCACCTTGCGCAACCTGACCGTCTTCGACACCTACCGCTCCGCCATCGCCATCGAAGCGGTCGACGGTGGCCTTGTCGAGGACATCGACATCCGACATGTCCGGGCCCGCAACACAGGCAACGCCGTCTTCATCCGTCGTGGCCATCGCAACACGGAGGGAAGTCCGGGCATTCTCCGCAAGGTCCGCATCGCAGATGTGACAGCCGACATACCCCTCCTCAAGCCCGATCAGGGCTATCCCATCGAGGGGCCTCCCGACCACCTCAACCCAGGATTTGACCGGATGCCCATCCGTCCCTCGCATTATCATATCTACGGCCATCCCTTTCTCCCCTACAACCTCGTGCCCTCCTCCATCACGGGACTTCCTGGCTTCCCCGTGCAGGATGTCTTGCTCGAGGACATCGACATCACTTATGGTGGGGGCGGTGACAGGTCGGTAGCACGCATTCCTCTAGAAGACCTTGGACGTGTGCCGGAGAACCGTGCCCAGTACCCTGAGTTCTCGATGTTCGGTGAGCTGCCCGCCTGGGGCTTCTACCTGCGGCATGCCGAGGGCATCCGGTTTCATAACGTGACATTGCGCTACCGGGTAGAAGACTTCCGTCCAGCCCTGGTCATGGATGATGTACGAGATGCCCGACTCAACGGTCTGCATATTCCTACGACCAAGGAACTGCCCGTGATCCTGCTGCATGAGACACAAGCAGTGACGCTGGAAGGTCTCAAGATGTCGTATCCGCAGGACAAGGCCGTACGCAGGGTCAACCACGTCGTCCGCTGAGCCGAAAGACACGATGATCGACATGAATGCGAATCGGGACATCAAGATCCTTTTCTCCGGGATGGCGGGAGCCTTTCTGCTGATCGTTGGACTCACCAACGTCGTCGATTATCCGACGAACTTGGCTTTCGTAAGAGAGGTCACCCGTATGGAAGATCTATTCTCTGGCGAGGCCTTGCGCTGGCGACGCGTCGAGGCACCCTGGGTGCACCACCTGCTGTATCTGTGTATCATCATCTGGGAGATCGCTTGCGGAGCCCTCGCCTGGCTGGGTGCCTGGCGCATGTGGCAGGCCCGCACCACCGATGTGGCGTTGTTTCAGCGGGCTTCAGCACCTTCGATCTATGCCTATGGAGGCGCCGTGCTGCTCTGGTTCGGTGGCTTCGCCACCGTGGCGGGTGAGTGGTTCCTCATGTGGCGGGGCGGGGCTGTTGCTACGCAGGGGACAGCCTTTCACCTCACCGCCGTCTTCTTACTGCTCTTGATCTTCCATACGTCTGGTCATGATGCGCATGATCGTTCCCGTTAGTTTGATTCCATTGATCTTACCTGCTTATCCTAAGGCCACCCCGATCCAATCTGACAAGTCATGAAAAAGTCTTTGATGCAGCGGCTGCCCGCCATCGGGATCCTGCTCTGCGTAACCCTGGCAGCTGGCGCTCAGCGCGTCACCTGGCTCGATGAGCTTCCGCTGCAGCTGTTCTCGGAGGGGTTGCGTCCCGTGAAGGCCGGGCGCAACTATTCTGGCGACACCATGCGCATTGCGGGTGTGCGTCATTTGCGGGGCCTCGGGCTGCAGTCGGTCGCCGTGCTGCCCTTTCAACTCGATCAACGGGGTTTACGTTTCCAGGCCCTTGTAGGCGCCGATGACAAAGGCAATCCCGAGATCCCCGTCCGCTTTCTCGTGCTGGGCGATCGTAAGGTACTCTTCGAGAGTGGCCCGCTGCGGTTGGGTGCCGCATCCGTACCGGTCGATATCGACATCCGCGGCCTCCGGCGGCTTGGCCTGTTGGTACTGGACGACGTCGGTGGCGTGTACAACAAACGGACCTATGCCAACTGGGTAGATGCCCGGATCACCATGTCGGGCGATGCCGAGCCGCAGCCGGTGCCGAACGAAGGGGATCGGTATATCCTGACACCTCCGCCCTTCGAACGGCCGGGCATCACGTCGGCACGTGTCTTCGGCGTCAGGCCGGGACATCCCTTCCTTTACCGGATTTCCGCCACTGGCCGGCGGCCGATGCGATTCCATGCGACCGGCCTGCCCCAAGGGCTAACGCTGGATGCAGCCACCGGTGTCATCACCGGGAGGGTCGAAGCCACCGGTGACCATCTGCTTCGCCTGGTGGTAACAAACGACCACGGGCGTGATACGGCCACGGTTCGCGTCTGCATTGGCGAAACCATCGCCCTCACGCCGCCAATGGGATGGAATGGTTGGAACTCCTGGGCCCATCGCATCGACCGGGACAAGGTGCTGGCCTCCGCCCGGGCGATGGTAGATAAAGGGCTGGCCGACCATGGCTGGTCCTACGTTAACATCGATGATACCTGGCAGGGTGTCCGCAGCGGCTCGTCGCATGCCCTGCAGCCCAATGCCAAATTCCCCGACATGGCAGGGATGGTCGACTCCATCCATGCGATGGGCCTCAAGGCGGGCATCTATTCGACGCCCTATATCTCAACCTATGCGGGATATCCGGGCGGTTCCTCCGACCACCCAACGGGTGGGGAGACCCACGAGATGATTTCGAAGGACCGACAGCCCTTCATGCGCATCGGACCCCACCGCTTCGAAGCGTCTGACGCCCGGCAGATGGCGGCCTGGGGCTTCGACTTCCTCAAGTACGACTGGCGGATGGACGTCACCTCTGCGGATCGGATGTTTGGCGCCCTGCGAAATGCTGGGCGCGACCTTGTACTGAGCCTTTCGAACATCGCGCCATTCGACAAGGTACGCGACTGGGCGCGGACCTCGAACATGTACCGCACCGGTCCCGATATCCGCGACAGCTGGCACAGCCTGTACATGAACACCTTCACGCTCGACCGGTGGGGGCCTTACGCCGGGCCCGGCCATTGGAGCGACCCCGACATGATGATCCTCGGTAATGTCAGCATCGGGCCCGAGATGCATCCCACGCGACTCACCCCCGACGAGCAATACAGCCATGTCAGCCTCTTCGCACTTTTGTCGGCCCCCATGCTCATCGGCTGCCCTATCGAGCAGCTGGATGATTTCACGCTCGCATTGCTGACGAACGACGAGGTCATCGCCGTCGACCAGGACCCTCTCGGCAGTGCAGCGAGGCTAGTCTCGGACACCCTGGGGGTGCAGACCTGGCTCAAGCCCATGTCGGACGGCTCCTGGGTCATAGGTCTCTTTCATACGGCGGGGTATGGCAGGATCCCTCAGAGCTATTTCAGGTGGGGAGATGAAAAGCCCACCTCGTATACGCTTCGACTGGCGGACATCCAGCTCCCGGGTGACTGGTCCGTGCGGGATCTATGGCGGCAGCAAGACATGGGAAGAGCTTCGGATGGAATACGTGTGGACATCCCGCACCATGGCGTGCGGCTGATGAGACTCCGAAAGGCACTCTGAAGATCCTGAATGAACTTGAGGTATTTGCTTCCAGTTTTCTGGCCGCCTTGAATGGCTAGGTCTGCTTGAAGCGTTCAAGGAATTCGGGTAGAGATTTATCGGTGTCTAGTCCGAGTTTCTTGCGAAGCCGATAGCGAGAGATTTCGACGCCTCTAACAGAAATGTTGGCAAGCTGCGCGATCTCTTTGGAAGAGAGGTTGAGTTCCAGATAGGTACAGAGTTTGAGGTCGGTGACCGTGAGTTTGGGGTGGGCTAGCCGTAGGTTCCGCATGAAGTTGCCATTGATCTCGTCGAAGTGGCTTGTGAAGCGGTTCCAGCTGTCGTCGTTGCGTTCGATTTCGCCGATCAGCTGCAGGGTCCTTTTGATGTCGTGGTCGTCCTGTTTGTGTCGGTATAGTCTCTGCAGGGAGTCTTTGACCTTGGCAAGGGCCTCGTTGCGCTCCACTAGGTGCATGGAAGTGTCTGCCAGTTCTCGGTTTTTCAGCATGATTTCCTGTCCCAGTCTTTCATTCTGCAGCCGAATGATTTCTTTCTCGTTTTTTTCGATTTCCAACTGGTGGGGTACCAGCATCCGCCGCTGTTCTTCTTCGAAGCGCCTGCGTTGTCTCTCAAGTCGCATTCGCTGATAGCGATGCAGCCCGTATGCAGCTAGCAGTCCACCTATACAATATGCAATCCTGGCCCAGAATCCGATATACCAGGGTGGTCGTATGGTGAATGCGAATCCTTGCGCTTCGGGCGTATGCCCGGTGTCATCGCGTGTCCGTACTCGGAACAGGTACTCGCCTGCGGACAGGTTCGTGTAATCTTTTTGATGACGTGTAGACCATTCGCTCCAATCGGGGTCGTATCCTTCCAGCAGGTAACTGTATTCAACGGTCTCTGACGCCTCGTAGGTGGGGGAGGCGTATTCGAAGTGGAAGGCGTCGAAATTGGAGGGGAGTAAGGTTTTTTCGGCGGCTGCCTCATCTGTGCCTGGAGTAGGCGCATGCCCATCATAGAGGATGCTGTCCTGCGGCCCCAAGGCTACTGCCCTACTCAGGATGGGTGTTGGCCTACGACCACCCTGCAGGTATTTCTGCAGGTCCAAGTGTACCATGCCTTTCTCTGAGGCGATCAATACGTTCCGGTCATCGTATGGGTATACGTTCTCAAAGCCGGAGAGGATCTTTCCGTCCAGTTCGGGCACCATCCGAACCTGCAATCGTCGAGTGGTTGCTTCGGGGTAGATGATGCCGATCCTTTTCCCTGAACAGAACCAGATACGGCCCTTCTCATCCTCTTGCAGGTAACGCACTTCGCGGGTGCCCAGCAGGCTGTCGAAGAATGCCGATCTGCGGAACCGTTCTGTACTCGATTCGAATTCATAGACACCTTGTTGAGTCCCGAATACAGGTCTGTTGCGAACCTTGTAGACATGGTTGCCGAGGGCCGAAGGAAGCCCTCTGGTTTCTGTCATCAGCTCAGCTGCGTAGCTGCCATGGTTCAGGTCGGGTCTTATCCTGTAGATGCCCCGGTAGGGATGGGATGCCCATAAGATGCCATTGTTGTCCTGGATGAGGAATCGAAGAGATTCATATGTCCCCTTAAGGTTTCCTCTGTCTGTAAATCGCTGGCCGTCGTATCCGATTTGCTTGAGTCCGGAATAGGTGCCGGCGAGGATGTCTGGCGACGGACTTACGGGGCTTGTCGGTACGAAGATCCAACCGGCATCGCTGCTGATGCGGCTTGCGGTCTCTTGTCCTGGTGTCAGGCTGAAGATGCCGAAGGTGTGCGCGATGAGCAGAGCGCCGTTCAGTTCGTCGATCCGCCAGGTCTGGCCATCCGTCTGTCCAACCTTCCGGAAGGCGGACCTGGAGAAGGAGAGCTCCGGGCGTTCATTCTCCAGTAGGGCTTGGTACACACCGTCGGAAGTGCCCACATAGAGGTGGTGGTCGATGATCCGTGCCGAGTAGCCGGATAGCTCGTTTCCAAGGTCTGGCGTGATATATTTGATGGCAGCAGCGTAGGCAATACAGCTGATGCCGTTGTTGAGTCCTGTCCAGAGGTTGCCTTCTCTGTCTGGGAAGATACTGATTACGTTGTTGTCTTGAAGCCCTTCCGCCCGGGAGATATGCTGGATGAATCTCCCATTCCTGTCAGTAATGATGCAGCCCTTGGATACGGTGGCGAAAGCAATGGCGTCCCTTCCTATAGTGAAAGCACGGAAGATGCGATCTCCTGCTGCCTGCCCCTTCCATTCGGGGGCTGGAAGGAGGCTGTCGTTCCGGATCTGGCTAGCTTTGGCGTCGGTCGTGATGAGGAGCGGAGCCTCATCCTCCTTAGACAAGATGCCCGCCACGACTCGGTTGTGCAGGAGACTTGCCTGCGTCAGCGGGACCCAGCGCTGCCGTTTGAGGACAAGTAATCCCCTGTCTCGGTCTTGTGCGAAGAGCCTTCCGCCCGCCATTTGTAAGTGCAGCCAGGCGGTAGCAGCGGGGTAGCTGGTGAAACCCCCGTCGCGATACTCCAGTATAACCCTGTCGGAAACTCTGAAAAAGACGGATTCTCCCATCAACTCGATATCCCAGATGTCGGCAAAGCTCCGATCAGCGGCAGGGAGCAAGGTAAGGAGTGAAGTATATTGAAGCCTTCCGGCGCCATCGGCTTTGAAGAAGCCCAGCTCCCCTTGTCCGCCGACATAGATCTTTCCCTCTAAGCCAATAGCCAGTGACCGCATGTTCGTCCGATTCGGGAGGGGATACAGCTTCCAATATCCGCCGTCGAAGGTCAGCAGCCCCTCGGCGTTTGCGAAATACATCCTCCCCGACGCATCCTGGCCGATATCCCACACCTGCGTCCCTCCCCGATAGGTCTCCTTGCTGAAATTGGCAATCCGGGGGATGCCGATCGTGTTTTGCCCCTTCACCAGAAAGGGGGTCAGTGAAGCCACCACCAACAGCAAAAGCCCCCCCCAAAGGATGTTTCCATTCAACGAAAGACGGTGGTATGACATCGTTGGCCCCATGTCGAAAATCTCCATAAAGGTAGGGTGGTCTGGGATATGATGTATTATGGATGTAATAAAAATATATTGAAAATCAATCTATATTACCATATTGATGTAGTCATGATGTAGTTCTTTCCACATCATGATTGCCCATACCATTTAATATTGCAATTGTCAATCAGTGGTTATAATCAAATCAATTGCCATATGAGAATACCTATCTATCGAGGGCAGGTCCTGTTGGTCCTGTTGTTCGGTATCCTGTCGGCGCAGGCTCAACTGCGGCAGGTAGCCGGGACCGTATCGGACCCATCTGGAAAGCCGCTGGGCGAGGCCTCTGTACGTGTGGTCGGAGGCCGTACAGGCACATCGACCGATGCGTCTGGAAGGTTTACGATCACTGTAGGTCCAGAGGATCGTTTTCTGGCAGCGACATCGGTTGGCTACGAGTCGGCACAGCTGCCAGTCGCCCAGGAGACCCTACACTTCGTCCTACAGCCCTCGGCCACGATCCTAGAAGATGTAGTGGTCGTAGGATATGGCGTACAGCGCTTCACCCGTGTCTCGGGGGCCATCTCTACGGTGAAGGGCGCCGAGATCGAGAAGCTGAAGCCGGTCAGGGCCGAAGACGCCCTGCAAGGCCGGGCAGCGGGTGTGACGGTGGTGTCGACCGGCTCTCCCGGCGTCAAGCCGACGGTGCTCATCCGGGGCATTCCCTCCTACACGGGCACGGATCCCGTAGTGGTAGTGGACGGATCTATCCAGACCCTCGACGATCTGAACAGCATCAACCCCGCCGACATTGAATCAATGAATGTTCTGAAGGATGCCGCGGCTACTGCGATCTACGGTGTCAAGGGCGGCAACGGGGTCATCGTGGTGACCACCAAGAGCGGACGGCGGAATCAGAAGACGGAGTTCAGCTATAGTGGCAACTACGCCATGCAGGAAGTACTCAACCAGGTCGGCGTGCTAAATGCGACCGAATACGCTTCCATCCTCAACGAGGGCAGCATGGTCTCGGGCGGGAAGCTCGCCTTCGAGAACATCGCCGCACTGGGTGTCGGGACCGACTGGCAGAGCCAGATCTTCAAGCGATCCCCGATGCAGACCCATACCGTGTCCGCCCGAGGTGGCAGCGACCGTGTTTCCTATTTCTTGTCCGGCGGCTACCTGACACAGGAAGGCATCGTCGGAGGTGGTGACAAATCGTACTTCAATCGCCTCAATGGCACCGCCAACCTGGTGTTCGATCTGACATCGAAGCTGAAGTTCACATCCAATACCACCTATACCAACATCCGCAACTCGGGTATTCCGGAGAACGCTATCAACTCAGTCATATCCAATGCCCTGAACTTCGACCCCACCGTACCGGTACTCAATAACTTTCCGGGTACTTATGGCGCCTACAGCACGAGCCCCCGCATCCTCTCGGAGATCGTGAACCCCCTCACTCAGCTGCAGGACAGCTACAACCAGGGGCTCACGAACAAATTGTACGGGAAGCTTGAGTTGCAATATGAACCAATGAAGGACTTGAAGCTCACCTCCCGGTTCGGATACACGAATGCCGATGTCTCAGGCAAGGCCTTCACGCCGCTGTCCTACTACGGCGCCGCCCATATCAACTCCACCCTCTATGCCGACGGCACACCCCGGCCGGGAGCGCACAACAACGTATACGAGTACCGCACTCAGTATTTCAATTACACCTTCGAGAATTTCGCCGGCTACCACAAGACCGTGGGGGGCAAGGGGGCCCTCGACCTGGTCGCCGGGTTCTCCATGGCCAAGGTCACGGGCAGCAACCTCAGCGGCTCGCGTCAGGATGTGCCCTTCAACTCATGGGCCTTCGCTGACATTTCATCCGCCACGGGCATCGCAACCACCAATGGTCTCGACGTGGGCTCCTACCAATATGAGCGCAGGAACCTCTCCTACTTCGGTCGCGCCGACTACGACCATGACGGTCGCTACCTGGCATCCGCGACGCTGCGCCGGGATGGTTCGTACGCCTTCGGGGCCAACAACAAGTTCGCCGACTTCTTCTCCGGCTCCCTCGGATGGGTCGTCTCCAACGAGCAGTTCTTTAAGGCCAAGGGCATCGACCTCCTCAAGCTGCGCGGCAGCTGGGGCGTCACGGGCAATGAGAACGTGAACCCACAATATCAGCGGATCTCGACGCTGCTGTACGCGTACAACGTGGGCCAGAACGCTGGCTATACCTTTGGTAACGAACCTACCTCCGTAGGCGCTACCATTGCCTCCTTCCGGAACGACGACCTGAAATGGGAAAAGCAGGCCCAACTCAATGGAGGCCTCGACCTTCGGTTTGCGAAAGACAAGCTGAGCCTCTCGGCCGACTATTTCCGTCGCGATATCAGCGGACTGCTCTTCACCCCGACCCTCTCCCTCTACCTCGGCACGGCCGCCTTGCCGGTGGCCAACATCGGCACCACCCGGACGACCGGCTATGAGGTGACGCTCGGCTACACCGACAAGTTCGGCAAAGACTTCCGCATCTCTACGAACCTCACCTACACCCATGCCGACAACCTCGTCACCGAGACCAACAACGGTTTGATCAACGGTGGCGGCTACGGCATCCCCTCGCAGAGTGTGACCCGCTTCGAGAAAGGATTTGCACCCGGATATTTTTTCGGATATAAGACGGATGGACTGTTTCAGAATGCCGCCGACATCGCCAAGCATGCGGCCCAGCCGGGTGCGCAGCCGGGAGACATCCGCTTTGTCGATGTCAACGGCGATGGTGTCATCAATTCGGACGACCGCACGCAGATCGGCAATCCGTTCCCCGACTTCACAATGGGCTGGTCGCTCAGCATCGAGTACCGCGGTTTCGATCTGAGTTCCTTCCTCTATGCCTCTGTCGGGAATGACGTGTATCGCGCCTATGAGCGCAATCTCGCCATGACCAACAAGTTTCGCAGCGTGTTGGGCCGCTGGACGGGCGTGGGCAGCACCAACGACGCCAATACGCCCCGCTACACGTTCATAGATGCCAACAATAACACCCGCGCATCCGACCGCTATGTGGAGGACGGCTCTTTCATTAAATGGAAGAACCTGCAACTGGGGTATACCTTGCCGTCACAGGGCCTCTCACGCCTCGGCATCGGCCGGCTTCGGCTCTATGTGCAGGCACGCAACCTCATCACGCTGACACAGTATACTGGCTTCGATCCCGAGATCTCAGGCGGCATCTTCGATACGGGCCTCGACAGGGGGGCCTATCCCCAGGCCCGTTCCTATGCCGTCGGCCTTGACCTCAAATTCTGAAACCTTTTCAAAGTATCACATGGAAAAAAGAATATACGCACTCCTGCTGGCTTCGATCCTCTTCGTCGCGACGGGCTGCAGCAAGTTTGTGGACTACGATCCGCATGAGGACTTCCAGATCACTTCCGAAGACTACCTCAAGACCCCCGACGACTACCGGAAGATGGCCATCGGTACCTACAGCCCTCTGCAGTGGCTCTATGCCAATCCCGTCATCGGAGACGTTGCCTCCGACAACTCCGTCACCGGCGGTGAGAATGCCACCGATGTGATCGGCCTTCAGCAGATAGACGACTATCAGGTCAACCCTGTCAACTTCTACCTGACAGAAGCGTGGAGGTCTTGCTACGAAGGCATCAACCGCGCCAACTACCTGCATGAAAACAAGGTGAGGCTTGACTTCGCAGGCAAGGACGCCCTGTATGGAGAGGTCTACTTCCTCAGGGCATACTATTACTTCGAGCTGATACGCATGTTCGGCGATGTCCCCCTGTTCACGGAGAAGCGCCTGACGGCAAGCGACTCCCGCAAGTTCCAGCGCGCCCCCAAGGCAGACGTCTACAAGCAGATCGAAGCGGATCTCACCGAAGCCATTCGCATGCTGCCTGTCGTGAACGTGCAGAAGGGTCGTATCACGCGCCCGGCGGCCCAGGCCCTGCTCGGGAAGGCGCTGCTGTATCAGAACAAGTTCGACGCGGCCGCCGCGATGCTCGAGAACGTGGTGAACGGTCCCTTCTCGTTGGTAACGAAGTTCGGCGACCTCTTTTTGCAGGCAGGCGAGAACGGTCCCGAGTCGGTCTTCGAGATCCAGTACTCCAATGTGAGTCCCTTCTACGACTGGTCGAACCCAGGCCGTGGACAGGGTAACCTTGCCGTACAGATGTGCGGGGTGCGCAACCTCGGCGGCACCAGTCCCTACGCCTCCGGCTGGAGCATCAACCTCCCCACCAAGGAGTTGGCCGCCTCCTATGCAGCCGGTGATACGCGCAAGGATGCGACAATCCTCAACATCGAGGCCTATAAGAACGCCAACCCCGCCATGAACATCACCTATCTCGTGGCACCCTATCGCAACACCGGGCTGTACAACCACAAGTACCATCCGCGCAAGGGAGAGACCTCGGGTCAGATCGAGCTCAACTGGCTGAACAACTACCGCACCATCCGCTATGCCGACGTTTTGTTGATGGCAGCAGAAGCCTTCAACCGCGCGGCATCGCCGAACGATGCCAAGGCACAAGGCTATCTCAACCGCGTCCGTCAGCGTGCCTTCGGCGACAATCTGCATAATGTCACGGCAACGGGTGCCGCCCTTCGCCAGGCCATCTGGGATGAGCGTAGGCTGGAACTTGCCATGGAGGGTGATCGGTTCTTTGACCTGGTCCGGACAGGCCAGGCAGCCGCCAAGATCACCGGCTTCAAGGTCGGTCGCAACGAGGTATTCCCCATCCCACAGCAGGAGGTAGACATCTCCGGCCTCAACCAGAATCCCGGGTATTGATCGCGAACCGCTAAACCGAAACAAATGAATATAAGAAAATACCTCCCAGCCCTGATGCTTCCCCTCATACTCATGGGAGGCTGTCAGAAGGTCTCATACGAGGATACCGCCTTCGCAGAAGCTGGAGCCGCACCTGCCAAGCTTACCGCGATGTTCGACATCACACAGGATAACTCGGGCATGGTCACCATCTATCCGAACGGTGAGGGCATCGCCTATTACAATGTATACTTCGGCGACGGAACGACGGCTCCCGCCAAGGTCGAGTCGGGCGGAAACGTGAAAAGAAAGTATGCCGAAGGAAACTACGACGTCAAGGTCGTGGGTGTCCAGGTGAATGGCAAGACAACCGAGGCCATCCAGAAACTCACGGTCTCCTTCCGGGCACCCGAGAACATGGAGGTGACCGCTACCGTGGACCCTTCCAGCGCTTTCAAGTACAACGTCACGGCCAAGGCCAGTTACGAGACGATGTTCCGCATCTGGTGGGGCGAGGATCCCAACGAGGTGCCCAGGTCGTTCCTGGAGGGTGAAAACGTCACCTACACCTATGCGAAGCCCGGAACATACACCATAAAAGTGACGGCTTACAGCGGCGGTGCGGCCACCACGACCGTGACGAAGCAGATCACCATCAGCCTGCCCCTTTTGTTGCCGCTCGACTTCGAGACGGCCGGGCAGACCTACAACTGGATAAATTTCGACGGTGGCAGCACAACGGTCGTCAACAATCCTAGCCCGGGTGGCATCAACGCCTCTGCCAAGGTTGGACGCATGGTGAAGAGCGCCGGTCAGGTATGGGGCGGCAGTCTGATCACCCTGAGTAGCCCGATCGACTTCTCCGTCAACAAAGTCTTGCGCATGAAGGTTTTCTCACCCCGTGTGGGAGCCAAGGTTCTGCTCAAAGTTGAGAACTCGGCCAACGGCGGGATCAACTTCGAAAAGGAAGTTACCACTACCGTTGCCAATCAGTGGGAGGACCTCGTCTTTGACTTCCGCACCATCAATGCGGCCAATTCCTACAACAACGTCGTGCTGATCTTCGAACTGGGTACCATGGGCGCCGGCGGCCCGAACTTCACCTTTCTATTCGACGATCTCCGCCAGACCAACACCATCGACGAGCTTGTGCTGCCGCTGACTTTCGAGTCATCAGGCCTGGCATATGACTTCGTAAATTTCGGCGGGGGCGTGTCCAGCGTGGAGAACAACCCCTCCAGCGGCGGCATCAACACATCTTCGAAAGTGGGCCGCATGGTCAAGGGTGCACCCGAAGTCTGGGCCGGATCCTTCATCAGCCTCGTCCGCCCGATCGACTTCTCCTCCAAGAAACTCATGAAAGTGAAGGTCTACTCTCCCCGCGTGGGTGCCAAGCTGCTGTTGAAGGTCGAGAACCAGACCAACGGCGGCATCTTCTTCGAGAAAGAGGCCACGACGACGGTGGCGAACCAATGGGAGGACCTGAGCTTCGACTTCTCCGCCATCAACACCGCCGAGAGCTACCAGAAGGTCGTATTGATCTTTGACCTTGGTACGGCCGGCAACGGGTCAGCAAACTATACCTGGTACTTCGACGACATCCGCCAGGAAGTCAAACCCGCCGATGTACTGCAGATACCGCTCGACTTCGAATCATCGACGTTGACCTATAACTGGTTCAACTTCGACGGCGGCAATGCCTCCGTGGTCAACAATCCCTTCAAGACCGGCATCAACACATCCAACAAGGTAGGCAAGATGGTAAAGGGCCCGGGTGGTCAGATATGGGGCGGCAGCTTCATCGATCTTCCCTCTGCCATCGCATTCCCCTCCAACAAAACGATGAGGGTGAAAGTCTACTCTCCCCGCGTGGGCGCCAAGCTGCTGCTGAAAGTCGAGAACGCGACCAACGGCGGCATCTCCTTCGAGAAAGAGGTGACCACGACTGTGGCCAACCAGTGGGAGGATCTGAGTTTCGACTTCAGTGCCATTAATACGGCCAACAGCTATCACAAGGTCGTACTCATCTTCGACCTCGGCACCGTGGGCGACGGCACCTCGAACTTCACCTGGTACTTCGATGACATCCGATTCAACTGACCGGAATAAAACAGAGATATGAGAAACTTCATCCAAAGACTCTCCCGACTGCTCCTCCTGTCTGCAGCCTTCCTCAGCTCCTGCGAGAAGACGGAGTACGCCTTCGGCGACATCACGACACCAACCGGGCTCACGCTCACGGCCACCGTCGAAGGCGCCGACGCCACCAACCCGAACGGAAACGGTACGGGGCGTGTGGCCATCTCCGCCAAAGCCGACAAGGCCCTCACCTACAAGATAGACTTCGGAGACGGCAACGTGCAGATGATACCCTCCGGAAGCTTCACCTACAAATACGGGATGCCCGGCGTTAATGAATTCACCATCACAGTGAGTGCGGTGGGTACCGGTGGTACCGTCAGCAACCTCTCCAAGAAGGTGAAGGTCTTCGTCGCCTTCCAGATACCCGCCGCGATCCTGCAGAACCTCACGGGCGGAAGCTCCAAGGTATGGATGAGTGACAAGGCATCTGACGGCCATTTCGGCGTCGGGCCCTCGGACGGGTTTGCCCCCATCTGGTATGCAGCAGGTGCCAACAGCCGGGCCGCCGATGGGTTCTACGACGACGAGATCACCATCGCCAAGACGGGTGTCGGACAGGTGACGATGGATGTCGACAACAAGGGCACCACCTTCGTCATCGGAGCAGCCGTGAGCTACTACGGACTCACCGGCGGAGAGGGCCAGTATCCCATCGCCACCAAGGGGGTGAAAAACCTTACTTTCGGTGATGCCACCTCGGCGAGTACACCCGCCAATTCTACTCGGATACAGTTCACGGTGCCTGACAAGGGTTTGGTCTGCATTGGACTGGGTAGCAAGACCTACGAAATTCTCTCTCTCACTGCCACCCAGATGCATTTGCGTACCATCGGGGCGGACGGACTGGCCTGGTATCAGAAACTCAAAGTGAAATGAGCGGCATGTTCAAAATACTATTCATCGCATCCTGGGGCCTTACGTCCTTGAGCACCGCCAACAGCTGCAAGAAGCCATCGACCTCAGACCCTGTCGAGCAGCCGGCCCCTTCGAACCTGGTCATCACAGCGAATGTCAGCAATGATGGCTCCGGGAAGGTCGATTTCGTCGCCCAGGCCACCAATGCCTCCACCTATTCCTTCGAGATGGGTGATGGCACCCTCAAGGATGCGGCCGATGGGAAGGTGCAGCACAGCTATACCACCGTGGGAACCCTGTCCTACACCGTGAAGGTGACGGCAAAGAACACCGCCGGCAAGTCGGTCACTGGCTCCAAGGATGTGGTTGTCACGGTAGCCCCCAGGAATCTCTCGCTGGCATGGTCCGACGAGTTCGACAAGAATGGCGCGCCCGATCCGGCAAAATGGGGATATGACATCGGCACCGGTGCCAACGGCTGGGGCAACAACGAGGTGCAGTACTACACCAACCGCGTCGAGAACGCCTCCGTAGAGAACGGTGTACTGAAGATCAAGGCCATCCGAGAGAACTTGAGCGGCAGTCCCTTCACGTCGGCCCGACTGCTCACCAAGGGCAAGTATGAATTCAAGTACGGCAGGGTGGAAGTACGCGCGAAGGTGCCCGCGGGCGTCGGCACCTGGCCGGCCATCTGGATGATGGGCGGCGACTTCGGCACCGTCGGCTGGCCAGCCTGCGGGGAGGCCGACATCATGGAACACCGCGGCTCCGACCTCAACCGCATCGTAGCGGCCCTTCATTATCCAGGCAAATCGGGCGGCAATGCCGTGGTAGGGCGCACCCTCATCCAAAATGCCACCACGGAGTTCCATCTCTACCGCTTCGACTGGATGGCCAGCAGCCTGCAGTTCTATGTCGACGGGCAGCTTTTCCACACGGTGGCCAACAGCCCATCCATCCCGTACAACAAAGACTTCTTTATCCTCTTGAACCTGGCCATGGGTGGTAATTTTGGAGGTCCTGTGGATCCCAATCTGAACAGTGCCATCTATGAGATCGATTACGTCCGGGTCTACCGCTGACGGCTTCTAGTGGAATCCAGAAAGCAAAGGGACGGCCCTAGGTGGAGGTCGCCCTTTTTTTCAAATGTACCGGATGTCTTGCCCCTTCAGAGCGAGATCCCTCCTTTCCGATCCCGCAGGGTGAGGTTGCCGAATTCGGTACTGGCGCGGCATGCCTTTGATAGGCATCTTTGAAGAGGGCTTCCAGGTCGTCAGTTCCCATGCACGTATACAGGGTGCAATTTCTGTGCTGTTTCTATCATGAGACACGCGGGTTCGAACGGCGTTGCATGGAGATCAGATGCTGTTTCCAGTTGCGGCCGTCTTCTCCCGGGATTTATCCGTATGTTAGGACTTTAAACCCATCCCATGGTCAAGCAGCTTCTGGAGAACCGCCCTGCCCGCGTCTTCACCATCATCTCCGCATTCTTTGTGGCCAACGCACTCATCGCCGAGTGCATCGGCGGCAAGATCTTCTCGCTAGAGGCTTTGCTGGGCATCGATCCGGTCAACATGACGATCATGGGTGAGACGGGACTTTCGTTCTCACTCACCTGCGGTGTGCTGCTATGGCCATTGGAGTTTATCGTGACCGACATTGTCAACGAATACTACGGTCCCCGCGCTGTGAAGCGCATCTCCTACACGGCTGTCGCCCTCATTGGATACGCCTTTGTGATGTTCTACTTCGCCATGGGCACCACGCCGCCCGACTGGTGGGTGGCCTCCAAGCAGGACCAGGGCATCCCCGACATGCAGCGCGCCTTCTCCGCCATCTTCGGACAGGGCATGTGGATCATCTTCGGAAGCCTCACGGCCTTCCTCATCGGCCAGATCGTGGACGTCTTCGTCTTCCACCGCATCAAGCGTGTCACGGGCGACAAGTGGATCTGGCTGCGGGCCACGGGCTCGACGCTGGTCTCGCAGTTCATCGACAGCTTCGTGGTCCTCTTCATCGCCTTCAAGATCGGCAATGGGTGGAGCTGGCAGAAGGTGCTGGCCATCTGCCTCGTCAACTACACCTATAAGTTCACCATGGCCTTCCTGCTGACCCCCGTGATCTACCTGGCCGAGAACCGCATCGACGCCTATCTGGGCCACGAGACGGCCCGGCGCATGAAGAAGGCCGCTATGGGGCAGGATGAGGTGCCGGCCACGAACATTCCCGCCGCGGGGTAGTGTCTGCATAGGCCCCCTAGCCGTGCAGGATCCTGTCAAGCACCATCACACCTGCCAGTCCGGTCAGCGCCACCAGGGTCTCCATGACGGTCCATGTCCGCAGCGTGTCGCGCAGGCTGGTACCGAAATATTCCTTAAAAAGCCAGAAGCCTGAGTCGTTGACATGTGAGAGGACCATGCTGCCCGCTCCGATGGCGAGAACCATCATATCGGGGTCGGTGCCAGAAGCCTGCAGGATGGGTAGGATGAGGCCCGCCGTGGTGATGCCTGCCACCGTGGAGGAGCCAGTGGCAATGCGGAGGAGAGCCGCCACCGACCATCCGGCTACGAGCGGGGGGATGCCAGACTCGCTGAACATGGCGAACAGCGTTTCGCCCAGCTGCAACTGCACCAGCACCTCTTTCAGCGCACCCGCGCCGGCAAAGGTGAAGACTAGGGGTGCGATATCCTTCGCCCCTTCGTGCAGCCATTGCTGCATCTCACTCCATCGATGACCGTTCCGCAGGCCCAGCCAGGCGGTGGCGGCCAGTACTGAAAGCATCAGTGCCACCACCGGTTCACCTGTCACATCGATGGTGCGGGCAAGGGTGGGATAGGAGACCAGGCGGTTGCCCATGAGGGATTTGAGTCCAATCAGGAACACCGGTAGCAACATCAGGGAAAAGGCCGCCGCGGCCGACGGCTTACGCTCCGGCAGGGTCTGGGGTGCCAGGTTCATGGGTTGGGCGTCGACCCTCGACGCATAGCGGCCGAAGAGCAGTCCCGACACCAGCATCGCGGGGATCGAGACCACGATGCCCCAGCCGAGCGTACGCCCCATGTCGGCCCCCGGCAGATGGGTCACCAGGTAATAGGAGGAGGGGTGGGGCGGGAGGTATCCCTGGGCGATGGACAGTGATGCCAGCAGCGGTATCCCGATGGAGAGGGGGTGCAGGCGATGGATTCGAGCGACGGAGAGCGCGATGGGTACCAGCAGAAAGAAGCCTACGGCGAAGAAAAGGGGGATGCCCACGAGGAAGCCCGTCAGGAGGAATGCCAGTGGAAGTCGTCGCGTACCCAATCTCGACACGATGGATTCTGCCAGGACGCTCGTGGCGCCTGTCCGTGCGGCGATGCCTCCAAGCCAGGCTCCCGTCAATATGATGGGCACGATCGAGCCGAGCGTCGAGCCCATGCCCTTCTGTACGGCATTCATGGTGGAAGCGGCATCCAGTCCGCATGTCAGGGCCAGGCAGACCGATACTAGCAGAAAAGCCAGGAAGGTCGGAAGCCTGACAACGGAGATCAGCCAGACAAGCGCGATCAGCGTCAGGCTAATAAGCGGGAGGGTGGACATGTTCTGCTATAGCCAACGAATATACGGGGATGCCCGTATCACCGGGCAGTGAGCCATAGTGGAGCACGAGAGGGGAAGCGCTTCAGGAGATGCGGACTACATAGGCATGCCGGCTGCGGATGCGGTCGGGGTTGAAAGGGGGGAGTGAGAGTTCCGTGTCGCCGCCCTTCTGAGACTGCCCCAGCGGCTGGCCAGTCTCCAGCAGCACCGCTCGGCGGCCTTTCATGTCGAAGTCGCGCAGGGTTATTTTTCCACCTTTGCCCCATGACGGCAGGATGGCATATACGGTGTCTCCTTTTTGGGTGAAGAAGACCTCTTTCACGGCCTGGCCCGGGTCGGGGTCGACGGTCTGTTTGAGGATGAAATCGCCTCCGAGGTAGGACAGCTTTTTTTCTTTCTTATAGGTAGCGCCATCGGTGTGGCGGCCGGCCGACCATTGCACAGGCCTATCATACTTACGAGATCCATAGATCGCCTCGCCGTTGATCCGGAGCCAGTCGCCGATCTGCAGCAGCCGCTCTTGCATCACAGGGGGTATCTTCCCATGGCCGTCGGGGCCGATGTCGAGCAGGAGGTTGCCACCATGGCTGACGATGTCGACGAGCATGAGAATGAGGGTCTGCGCAGTATTGTAGTCTTCAATGTCTTCATTGCGGTTGTAGCCGAAGGAATAGCCGATGCCCCTGCATTCCTCCCAGGGGCGTTCCAGGGCCCCGACACCGTCGTATTCGGTGGAGATAAAGTTGCCTAGATAGGGTCCTTTGAGCTTGTCGATGTCACTCCCCCAGCGGCCGTTGATGGCTACCCTGTCTTTGACGGGGCTCTCGTTGTAGAGCCAGGAGACGAACTCCTTGCTCCGCCAGGTAGCGCTGGAATGTTCCCACTGCCCGTCTGTCCAGAAGACCCAGGGCTTATAGGTTTCGATGAGCTCTTTCATCTGTGGCAGCATATGCGTCAACACGTAGGCTGACTTATCCTGTTGCGCATAGAGTGGGTTGTACCATTCGTACAACGAGTAGTACATCCCGAATTTCACCTGGGTTTTATCGACTTCACGTTTCAATGCGCCCAGCAGGTCGCGTTTGGGCCCTGCCGTCTGACTGCTCCAGGGAAATCCCCAGCTGCGGTCGGCCTCTTTGGAGGGCCACAGGGTGAAGCCATCATGGTGCTTGGAAGTGATCACCATATACCTGGCGCCGGCCTCTTCAAAGAGCCTGGCCCATTGGGTAGGGTCGAAGTCGTCGGCTTTGAAATCCTTTCCGAACTCATAGTAGCTGCGGTCACTGCCGTATACATCGGCGTGGTGCTGCCAGATTTCCTTGGCATGAGGCTGTACGTTTCCGTATGTCTTCTTCTCTTTGAGCCATCGCTGGTACCATTCTGCATAACTGCCTTTGGGAGCCCATGCCGGGACCGAATAGGGGCCCCAGTGGATGAAGATGCCGAACTTGGCATCTTCGAACCAGACGGGCACGGGGCGTTTGTCCAGAGAGACAAAGCTGGTGTCGTACGGACCTTTGGAGGCTAAGATGCCTTGGATGCTGGTATCTGAAGATGTTTGGTGCTGGGGCCTGGCCGGCAGGAGGCGGTCCTTTTGAACATATAGAGCAGCTCCACTTGCCACGGCTGCCATCGCCAAGAGGATGTATGTGATAGGTTTCATGTCAGCAGTGGAGATTCATTGCTCATGTTGCAGGGGATGCTTCATTTCCCTTTTGAATTACAGCTGGCAGAGATGGCAAGCCATGATGCTGATGGAAGCCACCTCGTTAGATGTGGTATGCACGATACCATTCTACGAAGCGACGGACGCCTTCTTGTATGGGTGTAGCTGGGCGAAATCCGACATATTCCTCCAGGGCTCTGGTGTCGGCATGGGTTTCCGGAACATCTCCGGCCTGCATGTCCATAAACTGCATGTCGGCTTTGACCCCCAACGCATCCTCGAGGGCCTGGATATACTCCATCAGAGGCACGGGGGCAGCGTTGCCGATGTTGAATATCCGGTATGGGGCACTGGAGCTGGAGCTAGTGGGATGGGAGGGATTCCAGTCCGGATCGGGGCCAACGGGCTTCACCACAAGCCTGCGTATGCTTTCGACTATGTCTCCGACATAGGTGAAGTCACGCAACATCCGGCCATGGTTATAGACTTTGATCGGCTGACCCTGTAGCATGGCTTTGGTGAAAAGGAACAATGCCATATCGGGTCTTCCCCAGGGGCCATAGACAGTGAAGAATCGAAGGCCGCTGGTAGGGATGCCAAAGAGATGACTGTAGGAGTGAGCCATGAGCTCGTTGGCTCTTTTGGTGGCGGCGTATAAAGCCATCGGGTGGTCTACGGGTCTGCGCTCGTCGAAGGGCATGTTCTTATTCAAGCCATATACGCTGGAAGTACTGGCATAGACAAGGTGTTTGACCTCGGAGTGGCGACATCCTTCAAGGATGCTGAGGAAGCCATCGATGTTGCTATGAGTATAGTCCCGGGGTTTTTCGAGGCTATGTCTTACGCCTGCCTGTGCGGCTAGGTTGACGACATAGTCGAATCGCTCCTCCTGCATGAAGGATACAATAAAGTCGTGATCTGCCAAGTCTGCTTTTAAGAAACGATAGCCCGGGTGACTGCTGCTGGACAGTATCTGGCGGTCGATCATGCCAGCCGAATCGATGCCGTGGGTACGAAGACGGGCATGCTTTAACATCACGTCGTAGTATGTGTTGAGCGCGTCAATGCCGACTAGCTCATGACCATCTGAAAGCAGTATTTCTGCGAGATGGTAGCCAATAAACCCAGCAGTGCCGGTGACGAGGATCTTCATTTTTTTTACCTGCCAGTCCTAGGTAGTAAAAAGGCAAGGTGGGTAGACTGCGCAGCAGTTTGTTTATTCGCTAAGATAAAACCATGACTGGTATAAATCAAAGCCTGAGATTTAGTTGGTACGGATAAACTTGCTATGGTTGTAATTTCAAAACGGAGAGAGTACATTTGATGTCCTCGATTTGTATCTTTTGTGTTGAGCGCATGACTGCGTAAACGTCTACAATGTGCGGATTCTTAGGCTATATTGGCCCAGAAAACATTGATGAGACAGCCTTCCGCGAGACACTCCAGCTGAGTCGTCATCGCGGGCCAGACTCCTGTGGTGTGCACCGCAGAGATACGCATCTTTTTGGCTTTAATAGACTCTCCATTCAGGATCTCAGTGAGACCGGAAACCAGCCAATGGTTAGCAGGGATGGGCAACAAGTGCTGCTGTTCAATGGGGAGGTATATAACCATAGCCGGCTGCGGCAGAAGTTTGCGGTCAGCCACTGCAAAGGCCATGGAGATACCGAGACCCTCTTTCACCTATTCCATCAACAGGACTTTACCTCTATCATCCCCGAGTTAGATGGCATGTTTGCCATTTGCTGGGTTGACTATAGCCGCGGCCAGGCCTGGCTGGCACGTGATATGGCTGGAATCAAGCCTCTGTATTATCACCCGGGCCGCCCCTTGGTTTTCGGCTCTCAGCTTAATCAGCTCCTACATCTTCCTGCTGGAGTAAACCGAGGCCTATCACCCCGAAACATCACCGACTATCTTGCGCTCGGCTATATGCTGGCGCCAGATACGATCTTCGAAGGCATCCGCCAGGTGATGCCAGGCGAGATGGTATGCCTGGATATCGCCACTGGACTTGTTATCCAACAAAAGCGATACTATATTTATCAAAGAGATGCCGGTGCAGGCCCCGACTGTGAGCATGCTCTGCTGAAAGCACACATCAATGCGTCTATCATAGACCAGCTGGTGGCCGATGTGCCTGTAGCCGCATTCATGAGTGGTGGCGTCGACAGCCCAGTCATCAACGCCTTTGCCAAGCATCACAAGCCAGACCTCCGCGGCTATACCTTCCGAAATAGATATGATGTATCGCTGGATGAGTCGTCTGTAGCAAATGCCCTCTCCCGCATCATCCAGCTAGACTATTTGAACATTGACTATACCGAATCAGACATAAGGCAAGCAGTCGATGACCATTTTCGGTACATGAGTGAGCCCTGTGGGGATTTCTCCACCATTCCCACATTTTTCATCTGCCGTGCTGCCCGGCAAGGTGCGACCGTAATGCTGTCAGGCGATGGGGGTGATGAACTTTTCTTCGGCTATAACCGACATCTGGCTTTCTTTCGGGATGGCTGGATGTTTCACGCACCGCGGGTGCTCCGAAAAGGTTTTTCCGCTGCACGAAAGGCACTGGGAGGTCCGCGTGCCTCGAACACCATATTATATCTATCCAATCCTGCGGAAGCCTACCGGGAAACGCAGATGTCCATTCACCCAGCAGCGTTGGATCGATTGCTTGGGCGCCATGACTTTTCTGCTGCATGCAATGAAGTGTTTGGTATTGGTAACACATCTGGCGATGAGAATCTCTCCAGCATCGTCACCCGTGCTGACTATTACGGCTATCTGCAGATGGTACTCCGCAAGGTTGATATGATGAGCATGGCCAGCTCTGTTGAAGTAAGGGTCCCTTATCTGAGCCGGGATATCATTGACCTGTCAAAGACCTACCTTCCGACAATTCAGAAGGAAACCGACCTCAAGCGCCCCCTTAAACAGATCTTCCGCTCCTGCTATCCGGGAGGAGAGTCTTTCCGGCGAAAGATTGGGTTCACGCTGCCGATGCGGCATCTGCTGCGTGGTCTACTCAAAGAAGATGTCGTTACGACTACATGTCAGATGCCATTCTTTGGTGCTACATTCATCGACGCCCAAGAAGTCACTGCCTTTGTAAAAGGGTACTTTTCCCATCAGCATCATTCCCACCAGGCGGTCTGGCATCTGTATGCCTGGCAGAAATGTGCCCTGGCTAATCAATGGGTCAGCTAATGGATATCTCTGTCGTCATACCGGTCTACAATGCAGCTGCGCTGATTGAAGAGTGCATCCAGAGTATGTTGGGGCAGGATTTTCAAGGTCGCTTCGAGGTCATAGCCGTGGACGACTGCTCTACTGATGAATCCCCCCGTATCCTTACCCACCTGGCGGATGCTGCAGGCGGACGGCTGCGCATATTCAAAACACCTGTCAATGGCGGATATCCTGCCGCTATGAACTTGGGCATCCAGGCGGCACATGGGAAATATATTGCACGTCAGGACTCCGACGATCGTTCGCATCCATCTCGCTTGTCTCTGCAATTTGAAATGCATGAGGCACATCCGGAAGTAGCCTTCGTCAGCTGCATGAGATACTGGCTGACGGTGCACGGAAAGCCCTTCCATGCACCGCTGCGTCCTGATAGTGCATATCTCTTGGAAACCTGGCAAGACTTAGTCGGGAATTGGCGCACATTCACAGATCCTGCCTGCATGTTCCTCCGGGAACGGTCACTCCGAGTGGGTGGTTATAATACCTATCTCCGGACGGGGATGGATGTTGACCATTGGCTTCGGCTGATGGAACTGACCGCGGCGCCTTGTCTGAACATCAACAAACCTCTCTACGGCCGCCGACTCATCCCCAACTCGCTGATTTACCAGCCACGTACCACCTATTCCAATGCCATCCCGCGCGCCTTCGCGCAATACCGCGTCGAAAACAAGCTGCCATTAGACGCAGAGCCAACCCAAGTCTGGATGGAGGCTGTCCGTCAGCAGGTGCCTGCCACCGCCGGTGAATTCAAGAGAGTAAGACTGGTCATGGATACGGCGTTGGTGAACCTGCAGATGGGAGATCTGCGCGGGTTTGTAGATTTTTTCCAAGTAGCCTTGTCCCGAAACCCTCTCTCCGCACTGCGTTTCCTGGCAGGCAACCTTCTCCGGGGCCGGCTTTCTGATCGGTTGCCCGGCATCCCAGATGTACAGATGACTCCTCTAGCATAATGATGAAAGAGCCCGTCACCTAATAGAAACCATTTCTTATCAATCCACCTAAACTGCTGATCCCTCCTCGTCCAACATTTCATCCTCCGATCAAGCAAGTATGACGACCCGGCACAAGATTTTGATTGTATCTAGAAAAATGCAGCTGCGGGCCAAGCTCAACTCTGTCGAGTTTTTTTTCCACCTGCTGGATCCTGCATTTCAAAAGTATAATGGAAAGAAGATTTGGCTTCCCAATCGGATGGCTGCCTTCCTGAAGCGCGTATCCAACGGGCGCCGGTACAAAGACCTGATTATCCCTTATACCAGTGCTTCCGTGCAAGAAGAGTTGTGGGGTATCCTGGCCGCCATCCGTCAACGTCCAGACGTGGTGGTATATCCTTATGCCGACTTCAACTACTATCTTTTTTCCTTCCTGCGGCGATGGCTGCGGTGCAAAGTGGTTCTTTATAGCTACTTCAGTGTCGAGGAACTGCAATATCGGTTTCACCACTTAGCACATTTCCGCCGGTCAGACCTGATCCTCGTGACTTCACAGGAGGTGCGGGATTTCCTGCGAGGCCATTTTGCCAAGAAAGGCCCACGGATAGAGATCTTGCCGCTGGGTACGAACACGGATTATTTCAGGCCCATCCCCAAAAAAGCTGGTCCTGAGAAGCGTATTCTGGTGGCCGGGGCTAATAGAAGAGATCATGCTGTCACGCAGGCGCTGATCACCCATTTTGGAAAGCATCACCCTGAAGTTTACTTTGAGATTGTAGGGAACCTTACCATCCGCACCTTTGCTGAATCACAACACAATGTCGTCTTCCATGGATATCTCGACGACGAGGCTATGATGGCTGCATATGCCCGCTGCGAGATAGGCATCCTGCCTCTGGTCCATGCCGCCAGCAGCAATTCACTGAACGAGTACATCTCCTGCTGCTTGCCATTTGTATATAGCCGCTTCTCCGGAATGTCTGAACTGGAACTGGAACGCTTTGGCTTGCCGGTAGCGCCTGGTGACACGGCAGCCTTTATTGAAGCCGTCGAAAGGCTCTATTTTGATGACGCACTCATCGAACGCTTCAAAGCACATTGCCTGGAGGAGCGGGGAAAGCTATCTTGGACGCCGAAGGTCCAGGCGTTTTGGGATATGGTGGATACACTCTGAGCGCCGTGGCCACTACCTCGCTGTCACGCGGTGGCTGCCTTTTCGTAACTTTCATCAAACTACGTAGTATGGGCCCAAAACCTGCTCTTTTCTTGATTACCATCCTGGCGATGGCCTCCTGCCGCCCTGGTAGCGATGCTGGCAAGCCAACCCTTGCCACCTACTTCAAGCCTGTCGCCAGTCCGCCCCTGTCGGGCGGTGTTCAGCTGATTCCCATAGAAACGCCCAAAGGGGCATTCCGCGTATGGACCAAGCGCTTCGGCAACCATCCCAAGGTGAAGCTGCTGCTCCTGAACGGAGGCCCCGGCGCCACGCATGAATATTTCGAATGCTTCGAGAGCTTCCTGCCCGCCGAGGGCATCGAGTTCATCTACTACGACCAGCTCGGCTGTGGCCATTCCGATAACCCTGGCGACACTTCCCTCTGGGACCTCCCCCGTTACGTGGAAGAGGTTGAACAGGTTCGGACCGCACTGGGCCTCGACAGTTCCAACTTCTTCCTCCTCGGCCACTCCTGGGGCGGCATCCTCGCCATGGAGTACGCCCTGAAATACCAGCGCCACCTCAAGGGGCTCGTCATCTCCAACATGATGTCGAGCTGTCCCGATTACGGCCGTTATGCCGACGAAGTGCTGGCCCGACAGATGGACCCGGCCATACTCGATACGATCCGCCGCATCGAGGCAGCCGAAGATTTCTCGAATCCCAAGTATATGCAGTTGCTCATGCCCAACTTCTATGCGAAACATATCCTGCGGATGCCGCTGGAGGCATGGCCAGAGCCCGTCAACCGGTCATTCGCGAAGATGAACCAGTCTCTATACATCACCATGCAGGGGCCTAGCGAGTTCGGCATCGCGGGAAAACTCACCCGTTGGGATCGGAAGTCCGATCTTAAGACCCTCACCGTTCCCACCTTGATCATCGGCGCGACGCACGACACGATGGACCCCGCTCATATGGAATGGATGTCGAAGGAGGTTCGGAACGGACGCTTCCTGCTTTGTCCGAATGGTGGGCATATGTGCATGTGGGACGACCAGGCCGTTTACATGAAAGGGCTGATATCTTTTTTACAACCCTTTAAAAGATGAGGGCATGCTGTGAATTATCTTTTGCAGCGGCAAGCCGACAGACAGCTATCCCTAGCTTCACGTCATGAAATGGCACCGCCTTGACCCACGGCAAGCCCTGCTATCAGCAGGGGGTATGGCCAATAGGCTCTCAGTAGCAGAAGTGCGGGACCGGCTCTCGCAGGCCGGCCCCAACGTTATAACTGGGAAGCGCCGGGCCCTCCCTGGAAGATCTGCCTGCGTCAGTGGTCAAATTTCATGGTCTGGGTGCTGACGGCTGTCATCGGCTGAAAACAGCGCTGAAGGTAGATTTGAGACACATCGATATTCGTTTAAAAGAACTTCCATCACCGCGCTGTCAGCCGCCCATGCCCGATGGCTTGAATTTTACCGCGAAGAGATTGGCATCCTCGAGAAGAGGCTCCAGAAGCGCTGCCCTCCAATGGGGCCACAGAGCCATGCAGCCGACATCAAATATTTCCAAAATCAGTGCATCCTTCAACGCAACTACATCGAAGAACTACACTATGCCATCCGGAAACATGCCTCCCGCTTCCGGCATGCCGAAACGGTCAATGATGGCAGATGGGGTACATCTGCTGACAACGGCCATGCCTCGTTGAGGGAGCGCTACTTCGACATCGAACGGCAGGTGAATGCCCATCGGCATGCCTTCTATCGGTTCCTTAGCCAAGGCGCCTAGGCCGCGGGAGGGGGCAGATGGCCGGAAAACGACTTACTTTTACGTCCCAAACCTCGCTCATGGACACCAAGCATACCACGCCTTCCGGCATCGAGGTAAAGCCCTGTTACTTTAGGGAAGATGTGGCAGCCACCCCCGACGAGCGGCCGGGTGCATTCCCCTTCACCCGTGGCGTGCAGGCCGACATGTACCGTGGGCGCCTTTGGACCATGCGGCAATATGCCGGCTTCTCTACTGCGGAAGAGAGCAACCGACGCTACCACTACCTCCTCTCCCAAGGCGTCATGGGGCTTAGTGTGGCCTTTGATTTGCCGACACAAATAGGATATGACAGCGACCACCCGCTCGCTGAAGGGGAAGTAGGCAAAGTCGGAGTAGCCATCGACAGCCTGCAAGACATGCAACGGCTCTTCGACGGCATCTCCCTGGAGAAAGTCACCACGTCGATGACCATCAACGCGACCGCCCATATCTTGCTGGCACTCTATGTCGCGCTGGCGAAGCAGCAAGGGGCCGACCTGGCAAAGGTATCCGGGACCATCCAGAACGACATCCTCAAAGAATACGCCGCCCGCGGCACCTATATCTATCCCCCTCGCCCTTCGATGCGCATCATCACTGATGTCTTCGAATGGTGCAGCCGGGAGCTTCCCAAATGGAACACCATCTCAATCTCTGGCTACCATATCCGGGAGGCCGGCAGTACTGCTGTCCAGGAGCTGGCCTTCACCCTCGCCAATGGCAAAGCCTATGTGCAGGCAGCCCTGGAAAAGGGGCTCGATATCAACGTCTTCGGCCGGCGCCTTTCCTTTTTCTTCAATGCGCATAACCATCTCTTCGAAGAGGTCGCCAAGTTCCGGGCGGCCCGCCGTCTATGGGCAGGCATCATGCGCGACCTGGGGGCCACAGACCCACGGGCCCTCATGATGCGGTTCCATGGCCAGACGGGTGGCAGCACCCTCACCGCACAGCAGCCGCTCAACAACATCGCCCGCGTGACGCTGCAGGCGCTGTCGGCTGTCCTGGGTGGCACACAGTCGCTGCACACCAACGGTTATGATGAGGCACTGAGCCTGCCGACGGAAGAAGCCGCCCGCATTGCCCTCCGCACGCAGCAGATCATCGCACATGAGAGCGGCGTGCCCGACACCGTCGACCCCTTGGCAGGCTCCTACTATGTGGAATCCCTTACCGATGAGATGGCCTCCCGTGCGTCAGCCCTCATCACCCAGATCGATGCCATGGGCGGGGCGGTAGCCGCCGTCGAGCAGGGGTTCGTACAGGACCAGATCGCGCGGAGCGCTTACGAGGCTCAGCGAGCGGTCGAAAGTGGCCAAAGCATCATCGTTGGCGTCAACCGATACCGCCTGGACGATGAGCCCCGCATCCCCGGAATGCATATCGATGATGCAATCCGTGCCATGCAGGCTGCACGACTGGCAACTCTCCGACAGGAGCGCGATGCGGCTAAGGTGGCCGCCTGCCTGCAATCCCTTCAGGAAGCCGCGTCCGGCACAGCCAACCTCATCCCTACTGTCATCGAAGCAGTAGAGAATAGCTGTACACTGGGGGAGATATCTGATATCTTAAGGGCTGTCTATGGAGAGCAAGGGTAGGAGCAGGCTACGGGCGGCGCCGGTGCCTGTAGCTAACACATGTATCAGAGTAATTTCTTAGCCTCCTTGCGAAGCGCTTCCAGCACGACCGTATGCAATAAGGCATTTGGGTTGGCTTTGATCAGTTCTGCGATGGCTTTGCAAAGGTCCTTGCCCTGAGCATTGTCCGGCAGGATGCCGAGTAGCTGGTTCAGGGTGAAGAGGTTTTGCTCCCGAAGCTTAGAGACCGACTGCCAGGCGATGTCTGACACATAAATCTGCTGCGTCAGGTTGTGGTCTGCCTCGTTCCGGATCTGCTCGCAGAGGAGGGCACCATACTGCCGCGCATCGAGATCACCGGCGGGCATACGCATTAACAGAGCTGGCAGCGAAATGCGCTCCGCCAACAGCACCAGCCGCTCATAGGCTTGCAACTGGAGCAGGGTGAAGTCTTTAGGGGCAGAGGCTTCCCCCATCGGCGGCCGGGCCGACTTGCGGAAAGGCAGCCCTCCCCGCTCGCGGCACCAATAGAAGAGATAGAGTCCGACGACAGCCACGACACTCGCAGTGCCGGCATATAAAATGATGTCTTCTCTGGACATGGTCGAGTGGTGATGCGAAAATAGTATTTGCGCCCCGACTTCCTCACAGTCCTCTTCTGTTGTACCTTTACAAGGTTATGAATATATCCACCATCCCAGCAACGGCCACCGTGCAATTCACGGCAGGTACCGTGGCAGAATTGAAACGAATCATGTCGCAGCCCGGCTTCGACCCATCCCATCGTCTGCGGATTGGTGTCAAGGGAGGCGGTTGTGCGGGCCTCAGTTATATCCTCTCCTTTGAGGCACCCCTGCCCGATGATGAGGAACATGTCATCGAAGGCATCCCCTGCGTCATTCAACCTGCACAGGCCCTCTACCTGCATGGTATGGAGGTCGACTGGGGCACCGGGCTCGATGCCCGCGGATTTGTCTTCCGCAACCCCAATGCGTCAGCCACCTGCGGCTGTGGCAGCTCCTTCGCCGTATAGCCTGGGCAATGCCTACGCGCGGGAGACGAGCACGGCCTGTGTTGAAATAAATTGGTGAAATATATCTAACAAAAGCCCCGGATAGCTCCGGGGCTTTTGTAGGTTGGTCTGGTTGGGTTTTATTGGCCAGACATGCCGGTGAGGGGCTTCTTACGGGCCAGGTCGATCAGGACGGGCGCTGCCACATAGATCGAAGAGTAGGTACCTGTGACCACACCGATCAGCATCGCGAAGGCAAAGCCGCGCGTGACCTCACCGCCGAAGATGAAGAGGATCAGGATGGTGAGAAATACGGTGAGGGAGGTCATGATGGTGCGGGAGAGGGTCTCGTTGATGGAACGGTTGATGATGGTGCCTTTGTCGGCCCCTTTCATCAGGTGGGCATTCTCCCGGATCCGGTCGAATACGATCACCGTGTCGTTCATCGAGAAGCCGATGACCGTGAGGACGGCGGCGATGAAATGCTGGTCGATCTCCAGCGGGAAGGGCACTGCGTGCTTGAGAAAGGAGAAAACGGCCAGCGTCACCAGCACGTCGTGCAGCAAGGCGAAGATCGTACCCATCGAATACCGCCAGTCGCGGAACCGGAGGAAGATATAAATGAAGATGGCGACCAGCGCGAAGACCGTGGCTTTTACGGCTCCCTTCTTCAAGTCGTCGGAGATGGAAGGCAGCACGGTCTGCGAGCTCTGGATATGGTTGCGCTTGAACTCATAATATGTCGTGTTGGGGGGCAGCCTGCCTTTGAGTGCCTCGTACATGCGGGTCTCCACGACAGAGTCGGCCGTCTTGCTCTGGTCATCGATTAGGAAGGAGGTCGTGATGTTGAGGGTGCGGTTGTCGCCCACGGTCTTGATAATGGGGTTTTCGCCGAAGGCTTGCTTGAGGGTGGAGGAGACTTGCTCCGTCTTCATCGTATTGTCGAAGCGAACGGTATAGCTGCGGCCACCTTTGTATTCGACGCCCTGGTCGAAGCCGTTGAAGAGGGCGCCGACGCCAGCTGCCAACACCACCAGCGAGATGGCGTATGCCAGTTTTCTGTATTCGATGAAGCGGAAGTTGGCGTTGCTCAGGATGCTGCTGCTGATGCGGGAGAAGTATTCGAAGTGCCGCTGCTTGTTGGTCCAGAAGTCACTGATCAGACGGGATACCAGAATGCCGCAGAACAGAGACAGCAGGATTCCAAGAATCTGTGTGGTGGCGAAGCCAAGGATCGGTCCGAGCCCGAAGTAGAATAGGATCAGCGCCGTGATGAGCGTGGTGATATGTGAATCGAGTACGGGTGGGAGGGAGCGCTTATAGCCGTCCTGCACGGCGAGGAGGTAGCTCTTACCTTTGCGCAATTCGTCTTTAATGCGTTCGAAGATAATGACGTTCGTGTCGACGGCCATGCCGATGGTCAGCACAAGGCCGGCGATGCCGGGCGCTGTGAGCGTGGCCCCCAGGGCGCTGAGGATGCCTACAGTGAACAGTAGGTTTAAGATCAGTGCGATGTTTGCCACCCAGCCGGCGCTGTTGTAGTAGATCAGCATCAGTCCGAAGATGACAAGGAAGGAGATGAGGAACGACAGCGCACCCCCTTTCACGGCGGCGGCGCCTAGGGTGGGACCTACGACTGTGCCCTGGACGATGCGGGCGGGAGCCGGCAGCTTACCTGACTGCAGGATGTTGGCGAGGTCCTGAGCCTCTTCCACAGTAAAGTTTCCGCTGATTTCTGAATTTCCGCCGGTGATCGGGTTGATGACGTTGGGTGCTGAGTATACGATATTGTCGAGCACGACGGCGATGGGTTTCCCAACATTTTCGGTGGTCAGGTCGGCCCAGATGCGTTCACCCTGCTTGGTCATGAGCATCTTGATGGCAGGTCTTCCCCGGTCGTCGTAGTCTTGCGTAGCCTGCTGCACGCCGTCGCCTTCCAGCCGGGCCTTTTCGGCCCCCTCCGGAAATTTGAGGGCATAGACCGGCAGGACGTCGCTCTTCACGCCTTTGTCACTCTTCTCGGCTACTCCATAGGCAATCACCAAGTTAGAGGGCAGCTGGCTTTTGACGTTTTCTATTTGAAGGTATTCATTGAAGACGGAGGTGTCGGAAGACCGGATGTATCCGATGTTGGGGGCGAACTGTGTGCGGCCGTCGGCGTCTTGCTGGGGTGCCATCGGTTGAAAGACGCGGAACAGCGACTGCTGTGCGGCGGCGGTGGACTTACCCACCGTATCGGACTTGGGCTTGGTGCCTATGGCGAGCAGTTCATCGACGGTGGCGGTGCGGTTCGTATCTGTCGAGGCTGAGGTGGATGGCTTTGCGGCTGCACTGTCGGCGGCAGCGTCGGTCTTGACGCCGCTGTAGTAGTCACGCAGCGCCTGCTCCGCATCTGTCAAAGGCTTATCCAGCTCGCCGATGTTGTAGACTTCCAGAAACTGGAGGTTAGCCGTCGCCTGCAGGTATTTTCGGACACGCTCCGGGTCGTCTTTCACGCCGGGCAGTTCGACGGTGATGATGCCCTTGGTCTTATCGAGCTGCACGTTTGGCTGTGCTACGCCGAACTGGTCGATCCGTTTTTGCAGTACGTTGTAGGTATTGCTGATGGCCCCTTCCGCATAAGCACGGAGCTTTGTGATGACGTCGTTGTCGGAGTCGTTGATCTTGATGGTACGCTGTCCGCTGCCAGCATACACGGAGGCCAGTCGTGCCGTTGGGTTCTGCTCCTGGTAGGCAGCGGCAAAGAGGGTGATGAAGTCTGCATCGCTATTGGCCTTTCGCGAGAGGGCGGTGGCCAGGGCCTTATTAAGTCCAGGTTCTTTGGGGTTGTTGGAGAGCGAGCGGAGCAGGCCTTCCAACTCAACTTCCAGGGTCACGCTCATGCCACCTTGCAGGTCGAGACCCAGGTTCAACTCCTGTTCTTTAGCCTTCTGATAGGTGATGGCTCCCATGGTGCCATATGTGACGGTGGTCTCCCGGGTACTGTCGAGCAGCCGGCGTAGGCGCTTTTTGAATTCTGCCTCCTTCTGCTCGGTATCAGCTCCGGCGTAGGCAGCGTTGGTATAGGCGCGGGCTTTGTTCTCCATCTTGGACTCATGGTTTCTGACCACCCAAGTGAAATGGAGCTGGAATACCGATATCAGGATCAAAGCGATGGCGAAAAAGCGGATCAGTCCTTTAAATTGCATAAGATGGCTTGTTGATTCGTGGAATACCCTGAGGCGAGGCAGGCCTCGGTCTCCGTCGGAGCGGGCAAAGATATGTTTTTTAGCAAGTAACTGCATGCCTCTGGCAGGCAGGGTTTTGGACCTTCCCGCGTGACCAGAAACCTCCTTTTTCGCTCCTTTCTACATCTTGCATGCATCTGGGCGAAGGCGCTTACCCTTCGGCTCTGTCATGAGGGTTTCTCTGTATTTTCGTATACCAAATACGAATTTCTATATGCAACTCTCCTCCCGTCTCGACCTTTTCAATGAGCCAGAAACCCTTAAGATGGCCAAGCTTGGCCGCGAACTGCGAGCTCAGGGGGTGGATGTCATCGATCTCTCCCTGGGCGAACCCGATTTTGACACGCCCACCCATATCAAAGAATCCCTCAAGCGTGCAGTCGATGAGAACTGGAGTCACTACCCGCCAGTGGCGGGCTATCCCGAGCTCCGCGAGGCCGTCTGCCATAAGTTGAAGCGCGACAATGGCCTTGACTACAAGCCTGAGCATATTCTTGTCTCTGCCGGTGCCAAGCAGAGTCTTGCGAATGTGGTGATGGCGGTGGTCGACAAAGGCGATGAAGTGGTCATCCCCACTCCATACTGGGTTACCTATTCAGAAATCGTCAAGCTCTGCGAAGGCAATGTGGTGCTGGTGCGTACTTCAGTGGAGAGTGGTTATAAGGTCTCGCCGGAGCAGCTCGAGGCAGCCATCACACCTGCCACCCGCCTCTTCATGTTCTCTTCTCCCTGCAACCCCAGCGGTTCCGTCTACACTGCGGTAGAGCTGGAGGCCCTGGCCGCTGTCTTCCGGCGGCATCCGCAGATGTTCATCCTCTCCGACGAGATTTATGAATACATCCATTTCGTCGGGCAGCATGGGAGCATCGCACGGTTTGAAGACCTTCGCGACCGGGTGATTATCCTCAACGGCCTCTCCAAAGGATATGCCATGACTGGCTACCGACTGGGATGGATTGCTGCCCATCCGGCCATCGTGAAGGCCTGCGAGAAGTTGCAGGGGCAGTTCACGTCGGGCACCAATGCAGTGACACAACGCGGTGCTATCACGGCCCTGACGGGCGACATGACACCAACCTATGATATGAACAAGGAGTTTGGTCGCCGGCGGGCCCGCATCCTTGAGTTGCTCCACGCCATCCCAGGCGTACAGGTGGCCGCACCCGATGGTGCTTTCTATGTCTTCCCGGTCGTCAAGCATTTCTTTGGTACCTCCGACGGGGTCAATGAAATCCGGGATGCCGACGACCTGTGTATGTATCTGCTAAACAATGCCCACGTCTCCACCGTCACGGGACGTGCTTTTGGCGAGCCCGACTGCATCCGGCTTTCTTTCGCCAACAGCATGGGTAAGATAGAGGCAGCCCTGGAGCGCATCACCCGGGCGCTGTCAAAACTCCGGTGACAAGCACATGCGGTTACGACTCGGGGCATACTGCTTTTGCCATATCCTTCTGCTGGGGACTTCCCTGCAGGCGCAGTGGCAGGTGGGGGCGTCTTCGGCTTCCATCAGCCCGGCCCCCGGGGCCTTTATCGCAGGCCACACCCTGAACCGTCGTTTTACCGGCGTGCACGACGACCTTTTCGTCAAGGCCTTGGCCGTCTCCGATGGCCGCAGTTCTGTGGTGATCCTGACATTCGACTGCATTGGATTGCTCTATCCGCAGCTGCAGCAGATCCGGCAGTCTGTCGCCACCTGCATCCGCGATGACGCCTTCGACGCTTCCCGCATTGTGATGTCGAGTACCCACACCCATGCTGGGCCAGACGTCGTGGGCCTATGGGGTCCTGACCGGATGCAGTCCGGCGTCGACACCCACTATATGAAGAAGCTGGTGGCGACGGCTTCCGAACAGGTCTTGCGGGCCTGGGAAGCGCGGGTGCCAGCCCGGGCCGCTTATGCCGTCTCCACTCATGGCGAAGGGTGGGTGTACAACATTTCTCGTCCCGCGCAGCTCGACCAGTCACTGACGACGCTCCGTTTCTTGAACGCCCAGGGTCGTAGTCTGGCCACCCTTACCAACTTTGCCTGCCATCCCACCATCCTCGACGGCGCGGTCTTGGAGGTCAGCTCCGACTATATCGCCGGCTTCTATCAACACATGGACTCGCTTTTTGGCGGGGTAAACCTGTTCCTGCAAGGCGCCATCGGTGGCTGGGTGCAGCCGGAGCATGAGCCCAAGCAGTTGAGCCAGGCACTATTCCGTGGCCGCGGGCTGGCCGAGGCGGTGCGACAGGCGCTGGCAACGGCCCGCCCGCTTTCGGGCCGCGGCATTTTCTTTGCCAGCCAGCAGCTGCGCCTCCATGTCGAGAATCCCGGTTTCCGATTGCTGGCGCAGGCCGGTGTCATCCGCAGGGATATCGGAGACAGTGTCGAGACGGAGGTAGCAGTCTTCCGGGTGGGAGACGCCTGCTTTGCCACACATCCCGGCGAGAGCATCCCTGAGATGAGCCATCGCACCCGTGCGCTGTTGCCGAAGGAAGGGCCCAGCTTTGTCCTGGGGCTTGGTATGGATGCCTTGGGCTATATTCTTGACGTGGGTTTTTTCAGCGGGGATCCTCGTCCACCACACGCCGACTACCTCTGTAGCATGTCGGTCGGCCCTGCGACGGCCGAGGCGGTCATGAAGGCCATCGCCAGCCTGGCAGCACGCCTCCGCTAGGCCTGCAGGGCGCTTGCCTGTTCTCGCTGTGCCCGGCGACGCTCCTCGTCGGCCAGCCGGGCGATGCGCATCATGGAAAGCCCGGTAGCGAAGTCTATCGTAAAGTGTAGCGCCATTACCCATCCGAGGGAGCCTCCCCAGATGAAGATCATTGCCAGCAGGACGGACAACAGCAGGATTTTACCCATGGATGCCCAGCCTTGGTAGTAGTGTGCCAGGCTGAAGAGGAGGGCCGGCACGCCCATTGCCAGGAAGGGCCAGCCTTCCCTTCCGTTGAGGTCCGGCAGAAAATAGGTCACCATGAAACCCCGGTATATGACTTCTTCGAAGATGCCTGCGCTGGCGCACATGAGAATATAATATGGAAGTTCTCGAGGTTGCCTCGGCAGGAAAGGCGTTTTTCGTAGTAAGTCGCTCCGTTCGGCGGCGCCCCGCATCGTATGCCGCCATCCACGCCAAAGGTCTATCCCAAACAAGAACAGCAGGAGCAGGGTGAGTGGGACGACGATCCGCGGCTGGGCCGGCAGGAAGCCACGAAAGCCCATGGCCTCCCAGGGTCGTTGTTGCCATTGCCATGTGAGCAGTACGATGCTGGCAAAGGCTGACAGCGTGAGGCTGTTGGACAGATAGAAGCGCTTTCGGACGGGCTCGCTAAAGACGACGACGCGGATGGCCTTGCGACCCTGTAGGCTCGAGAGCAAGGGCATCGCCCATCCGAAGAAGATGACGACGAGGTGGTCTATGAGGCTTGGGAAGGATTCCATATGGATGGGCTCATGGGAAGGGAGGCATTTTCGCCGCCAGGTGCAGCAGCTCTTCGTGCAGGGCCAGCACCTGGGGCGTCAGCCGGCTGTCGTCTTCATTGACCAATATGCGATCGCACCGGGCCATCTTCTCTTGCTCATCCATCTGCCGTTGCATCCGGTTCAAGGCTTCTTCTCGGGTGACGCCGTCGCGCTGCAGCACCCGCCGGAGACGGGTCTCTTGGCTGGCCTGCACGCCGACGACAAGGTCAAGCTCCTGCTCGGAGCCACTCTCAAAAAGGAGGGCAGCTTCTTTTACGGCATATGGGGTGGTTTGCTGGCCCATCCAGTGCCGGGCGTCTGCCAGCGTGGCAGGATGGACCAATGCGTTGAGCCTGCGGATGCGTTCCGGGTCGTGAAAGACTTGTGATGCCAGCCAGCTGCGGTTTAGGTGTCCGTCTTGGTAGGCCTCCGTCCCAAAAGCTTGTTGAATGGCGGAGCGGATGCCGGCCTCTTCCTCCATGAGACGTTTTGCGGCCTGGTCGGCGTAATATATGGGTATGCCCAGGGCTTCGAAGATGCGCGCTGCGGTTGTCTTTCCGGAACCCATACCGCCCGTGAGACCCATTTTCAGCATCTTGGTTACTGATTGATTCGGTAGCCAGGGAGTTTTCTGCGTAGGACGGCAGGAATCATTTGGCTGGCGCGGGGGTGGCTTTGTTGATCTGCTGGCTCCACTCCATGCTGATGGCGCTCCGTTCTACCTTGACATATGAGCCGGGGCTTACTTCCATCATGAGGGTGGAATTGTCATCGTTCAGCTTCTGTACGACGCCATGGATGCCGGCGATGGTGACGATCCGGTCGCCTTTCTGCAAGCCATCTTGAAACGACTTGGCTTTTTTGGCTTTCTGGGCCTGCGGGCGTATCATGAAAAAATAGAAAACCAATACCATGCCGCCAAGCAGGATGAGCTGCATGGTGCCGGCGCCTTCGGCTTGCAGGAGGATGAGATGTGCGTTCATCGGAAGGGTTATTGTGTTATGGAATCTGTTAAGGGTTCAGTCTTCATTTTTTGCCGAGCACTTCGACGGTAAAGGTGAGTTGATGCATGCCTTCCGTCGTGTTGCTGTACACGTTCAGGGTCTTTAGGTTCGGCCCGGGACGGCCCCTGCTGTCGAAGGACGCTTTGATAGAGCCTTCGGTACCCGGTGCGATCGGTGCTGCCGGCTTTTCTGCGACGGTGCATCCACAGGAGGGCGAGACATTGCTTATGACCAGTGGGTGGTTGCCGGTGTTCTGGAATCGAAAACGCGCTTCAATGGTCTCCCCTTCCGTTACCTTGCCGAAGTCTAGGGTCGAGTCGATCCACCGTAAGCTCGTCTGGTGGGGTTGCTCCACCGTGTCGGCCTTTGACATGTCGGCAAGGGCAGGCGTCTGGGTATTCGGTCCACTGCCGCAGGCAATAACCGCCATCAGTAGGATTCCGCTAATTAGGAGGTGGCAGAAACGGGTCATCGGCATATGCGTTGGCATGCAATGTTGCGAAAGTATCAAAAGACGGTCACTTGCGGTATTCAACTTTGCGGAGGCGCCCTTCTGCCTCCATCTCTTTATGGATGCCGTCGAGGATGCCGTTGACAAATTGTCCGCTGTGGGCAGTGCTGTAGTCTTTTGCCAAATCAATGTATTCGTTGAGGGTCACTTTGGGAGGGATCGTCTCAAAGTATAGCAGTTCACAGAGCCCCATCCGCATGAGGACCATGTCGAGCAGGGCGATTCGGTCTGCGTCCCAGTTTTGAAGTTTACTGCCGATGACTTCCAGGCAGTGTGCTTTTTTCTCAAGGGTGGTCTTCAGCAGTTCCAGGCCGAAGTTTCGCTTTTCGTTGGAGATGACCTGTTCCAAATCCCAGCCAGCCGGGCGTTGCAGGAAGTGTACGACCATGGTCTGCATCATCTCGGCATCATCATCCCATACGAGGAACTGTTCTGAGAGGTGTTCGTCTATGCGTTCATCCGGCAGCAGGATGTTGTTGAAGATGTGCAAAAGGATGTCCCGTTCACTATTCTTGTCGCGCTTCGGGCTCGAGATATATGCTGCATACTCTGGCGTTGCGCACAGGGTCAGGTAGCATTTTTTTGTCAGTGCTATGTCGAGATGCGCCTGAAAATTACCCCGGATGGCCCACTGCTGAAAGGCAGGATCGAGGGTATAATGGGCCATCAGCTCATTGCCGCTCACCTTCACGTCCACCTGCAGGTCATCTTGGGAGGGGAGGTGTTTGGAGGCCCTTTTCAGGGCGTCCTTCTCGGCATATTTTGCGACTTCGGAGAGGAGAAAGAGGAGGTATGAAAACAACCGGGACGATTGTTCCAACTTTTTTGAAAGTTCTTCGTGGGCACGCGAGACGTCTGCCGGGCAGGCCCCCGCTTCAATAGCATAAAGCGTCTGCATGACTTTCACCCGGATATTCCTTCTGCTGATCAACTGGTAAAGAGCTTTAATACTACAAGATTACGTTGAAATTACCATCCTGCGCGGATGGCCTGCCGGGCTATGGATCTCATATCCCTTTCTCGGTGGGAGGCCGGGTCTGTGCAATATTGTCAGGCGGCGCTTCTCTGTCTGTCTGATTTGTCAGGCGCTCGGCGGGGCTTATGATCTCTAGGCCTGCCAAGATTTCCTGTTCGCGGGAATGGTATGGATTTCGATGTTTACTTGGAACTCGCATATTTTAATTAGTCATGTGAGCATGATATTGTTTCATCAAATCAATTATTAAAACAAAATTTTATGGCTAAGAAGTTGAGCATTACCCCATTACATGACCGGGTAATTGTAAAAGCTGCTCCCGCCGAGGAGAAGTCTGCCGGAGGAATCATCATCCCTGACACTGCCAAAGAGAAGCCCCAGCGAGGGACGGTCATGGCTGCAGGCCCCGGGAAAAAGGACGAGCCAATGACGGTCAAGGCTGGCAACACGGTCCTTTATGGCAAGTATAGCGGTACGGAGATCACGATCGAAGGCATTGACTATCTCATCATGCGCGAATCAGATATCCTGGCTATTGTCTAATTCGTTGCATGATTATTTTATATATCACTAACCTCAAATACCAGTAACATGGCAAAACAGTTATACTTCAACACCGAGGCTCGCGCCAAGATGAAAAAGGGCGTTGATGTGCTCGCGAATGCAGTGAAAGTGACCCTCGGCCCCAAAGGTCGCAATGTGGTCCTCGAGAAGAAGTTCGGCTCCCCCACCGTCACCAAAGACGGTGTGACGGTCGCCAAAGACATTGAACTAGAAGATCCAATTGAGAATATGGGTGCTCAGATGGTCAAGGAGGTCGCCTCCAAGACAGCAGACGTCGCTGGAGATGGCACCACAACGGCTACCGTCCTGGCACAGTCCATCATCACTGAGGGATTAAAGAATGTTACCGCAGGTGCCAACCCGATGGATCTGAAGCGTGGCATCGACAAGGCAGTCGACATCGTTGTGGAGAATCTTCAGAAGCAGACCCAAACGGTCGGTAATGACAGCAAGAAAATTGAGCAGGTCGCTTCCATCTCCGCCAACAACGATCCAGAGATTGGTAAGCTGATCGCCTCTGCCATGCAAAAGGTTGGCAAAGACGGCGTCATCACGGTCGAAGAAGCCCGTGGTACCGAGACTAGCATAGAGTTGGTGGAAGGTATGCAGTTTGACCGGGGATACATATCTCCGTACTTCGTCACCAACTCTGATAAGATGGAGTGCGAGTTGCAGAACCCATATATTTTGATCTATGACAAGAAAGTTTCTGCCATGAAGGACGTCCTCCATATTTTGGAGAAAGTCGCCCAGCAGGGAGCGCCTCTTGTCATTATTGCAGAAGACTTGGAGGGCGAGGCTCTGGCTACCCTCGTTGTCAACAAGCTGCGTGGCACCCTGAAAGTGGCTGCCGTCAAGGCTCCTGGCTTTGGCGACCGCCGCAAGGAGATGCTGCAGGACATTGCCATTCTAACTAAGGGTCTGGTAATTTCCGAAGAGCAGGGCTATAAGCTCGAGAATGCCGATCTGTCTTACCTCGGACGGGCAGAGCGCGTCACCATCGACAAGGACAACACCACCGTCGTCGGTGGAAAAGGCAAGAAAGAAGACATTAAAGCCCGTATCGGACAGATCAAGGCCCAGATCGAGACGACTACTTCTGAGTACGACAAGGAGAAGCTCCAGGAGCGCCTGGCCAAGCTCAGTGGTGGTGTAGCCGTCCTCAATATCGGTGCCGCTACCGAAACAGAGATGAAGGAGAAGAAGGATCGTGTGGACGATGCGCTGCATGCCACCCGAGCCGCTGTCGAGGAAGGTATTGTGCCCGGCGGTGGCATTGCCTACATCCGCGCCATTGAGTCGCTTGACAAGAAGAAAGGTGCCAATGAAGACGAGACGACAGGCATCGCCATCGTTCGCCGTGCCCTCGAGGAGCCCCTGCGCACCATCGTTGCCAATGCCGGCATCGAAGGTTCCATCGTCGTACAGAAGGTGAAGGAGGGTAAAGACGACTTCGGCTACAACGCCCGTACCGATAGCTATGAGAAGCTGTTGACGGCCGGTGTCATCGACCCCACCAAAGTCAGCCGCGTCGCCCTCGAGCATGCTGCCTCCATTGCCGGCATGCTACTCACGACAGAGTGCGTGGTTGCCGACAAACCCAAGAAGGAAGAGCCCATCAACAATCATGGCGGCGGTGCACCGGGCATGGGTGGCATGGATTATTAATCTATCTGGTCAAAGAGGAGCAGGTAATTACATTGCTCTTCCGTGGCCTGCATCAGACCATTGCAGGGAGCGGCTACCATAGCCGCTCCTTTTTTTTGTAGAGGGATTTCCTAGGCCGGCAAACGCTGCTCCTGTCCTGCGTGCAGGCTGCCCTTGACGAGCAGCCATTGTGCCAGGCAATAGGTGGCCATGATGGCGGTGCCGGCTGCCGGGAAGGGTTCTCGAAATCGATCTATCGCCAGTAAGGCATCCGAAAAAACAAACGACAGGGCCCCCAGCATGAAAGGTACCGCGGCGGCATTAGGAATCTTTCCATATTGCCAAAGGGCGCAGCAGAGCATGGTTCCGATAACGACGGCATAGGCCGTGACAGCCCAGCGCAGATCTCCCAGACCAGGCCATAGGATATGCAGCAATTCAAACACGAAGACGCCGACCGCAAGGAGCATAACAGGCCTTCTCTTTAAAAAAGATACTTTAGGGGAGCGGATCGAAAGGAAGTACGTGATATAGGTCAGATGCGCCAGCAAAAAGGAGGCAAGTCCTGCCAGGAACCAGCCTGGGCCCTTGCCCAGCAAGAGTAGGTCGCCCATCCAGGAAAAGGCCAGTGCCGCCAGGATGGTGTAGGGGCGAGCATGTAGTGGGTACATCGCAGTCCAGCAAAAGCCCATCAGCAAAGGCATCAGCCAGGGCTTCGTCCAGGGACGAGCCTCCGGATATAGGTTCAGGCAGGCGATGTCTGCTACGCAGGCCAGCATATATAGCAAGACTACCGATCGCGATCGGTCATTCATCCGGGTGGGTTTCAATCCAGACCTTTCTGTTGAAGAACAAAGAAAGGGAGTCCCTGTGCCTGGCGGTGTCGGGAAGGGGTGCCCGGATCGGGATGTAGAGTTTGAATTTGACGGAATCTTTTGTGCTCATACGGACGGGATGTCCCCATTCCTTCAGGTCGGCATAGCGCTTCAGTGCACGGTTTCTCGAAGAGACTTCCAGGACGACCACAAAGGGATATGGCTTTTCAATAAGCTGGGCTGGCGCAAGGTCGGCTGTTTCCTTTGCCGGGGCCGGGGCTATAGCCGCATCACGGGGCTGGAACAGCGACAAGCCACGCCATATACCGCTGACAGCTACATACCCCAGTGCTGCGGCCAGTGAAGACAGCAGCAGGACCACCGCAATGCTACTCCAGCGGATGTAAGCCGGAAAGGTAAAGCGTTGCAGGGACCTTGGGCGCTCCCTTCTCTGGGGTCGAATCTCTGAAGGGGCTATTACCCCGTCTTCCTGCATCAAGGTTACCTCATGTTGAGCGTTTTGCTGCAGCCATCCGATGCCTTCGATATAGAAAGGCTTACTGGTCATCGTCAGCTCATGCCCGAACTCGAGGTAAGAATTCAGGTCAGACATGATCAAGGGGCGAATCTTGCCGGTCTCCCGGCAGATAAAATCAATCAGTTCGGGATCCCAGCTGCCTTTGGCCTCAGCACGAAACGTGAGGCTGTCAGGCGGAAATCGGTTGTTGGCCTCCGAAGCATCGGGTGATAAAGACATGTCGAACATGATCCGACCGAAGCCGGGCAGGGAAAGACTCCCTTGGCTTGCCAGATAGGATCTTAAAAAAAATGGGACCCGGCTTGACATGCAAAATAGGTTCCGTCACAGAAGTACCTCTTTGTGAAAGTTAAGTGAAATCAACGAAATGGCTACATTATTTTGCCTTGAAAGGAGTTCCGCGGAATCCCGTGGCAGGTCTTCTCTACCTTTGCAGCATGATACCTCCCTCAGACGATGAGGTTTTCCTGACATGGTGGTCTCGCCGAAGGGATCAGCGTCGGCGGTTTGTTGCTGCCATCTGGGTGGGCCTGCCCGTCGGGGGTGTACTGGCTCTTCCCATCCTGCTCAACTACCTGACCGGACGGTTTTGGTACCGTCGCGCAGATGCCGTCGGGACATCGCAGTTTAACCCTTTTCTGCTTGTGGTAGCCGTGGCCATCATCGCCGGCTTCACCGGATGGCTCTACAGCCGGATGCAATGGGAACGCAATGAGGAGCGCTACCATCGGCTCTTATCCAAACGAAAAAATACATCGCAGGGGTTCTCCGAAGAAGCAAACCTGCCCTAATTCACCGAACTTTGTGGAAACATCTGAACATGAAGAGGAGTCGATGCTTTGCCTGGCTGAGTGCCGTGTGCCTGCTGGGTACTTCCTGTAAGAAAGAGGAGGCCCCCGAAACGTTGGAGGCTTATATCACCCGGGCCAATCTAGGATCTGTGGTGACTAAAGATAGCCGGGGTTTCTATTATCAGATCATCACCGCCGGCACTGGGGCAACGCCCACCCAGAGCTCACGCGTCACCGTGTTGTATACGGGCAGCCTTACGAATGGGAATGTATTCGACCAGACAGTCGCTACCCCCGCTACCTTTGGACTAGGTCAGCTGATCTTGGGCTGGCAGTACGGCATCCCTTTGATCAAGGCGGGTGGACGCATCAAACTCTATCTGCCCCCCAGCCTGGGATATGGTGCGCAGGCAACCGGTAGTATTCCCCCCAACTCCGTACTCATCTTTGACATTAACCTCCAGGCGGTGCAATAGGCCTTTCAGAGGGGATCTTCCCTTCGTCGAATGTTTGACAAAAACTGAGGAGGACGAAGTATTATTTATCCCGTATCTCCCTGCGATGGGCTGCCGGCCAGCTATGCTAAAGGGCGCCATGGCTGCCGTATCTTTGTGAAAAAATATGCGGATAGCCTCCTTGGTGGCAGTCTTCCTCCTGACGCTGTCCTGTGTATTCGCACAAGTGATCCCCGGCACCTATATCGGCCAGTTCCTGAGGCCCGACGGACTGCCCATCGTCTTCCACCTTGACATTCAAGGAGAAGGGGCTGCCGTCCGTTGGACCATCCGGAATGGCGAAGAACGTATAACCATCGACCGCATCCGCCGGAAGGGCGACTCCGTCTGGGTGGATATGCCCTTCTTTGAATCGGCCTTTCGACTGCAAATCCATGGGCAGCGAATGTCCGGCATCTGGGTTAAGGCGGGCGAGCAACAGCCCGAAGTGTTGCAGCGCGTTGAGATCCGCCCGGGGCAAGTGAAATTCCCGGTCTTCCAGGGCCAGCCCACCACCGATATCAGCGGCCGTTGGAAGGCTACCTTTATCCGGCCCAATGGCACGCAGCGGCCAGCCATCGCAGCATTCCGCCAGCAGGGCCAGCAGCTCACCGGCACCTTTCTCACGCCAACAGGCGACTACCGATACCTCGAGGGTACCATCCAGGGTGACACCCTACAGCTCTCCTGCTTTGATGGCAGCCATGCCTTCTATTTCGGGGCACGGCTTTCCGGCAAGGACCAGCTGGTAGACGGTGTCTTTGCCGCCGGCGGGACAAACTGCGAGCCCTGGTCGGCCACCCGAGACGCCGCTGCCATCCTCGACCGCAGTGCTGCCCGGATGCAATGGATCCCCGGAAGTCCACCCCTGCAGTTTCGATTCCCTGACCTCGATAGCAACCTTGTCTCCTTGGAAGACCCGCGCTATCGAGGCAAGGTCCTGATCCTGCAGATCATGGGATCCTGGTGCCCCAACTGTATGGATGAGACAGCCTTTTTGAGCAACTTCTACCGCCAGCATCGCAGCCGGGGTGTCGAAGTCATCGGTCTGGCATATGAATATAGTGCCGACTTCCAGCGGTCGCGCCGCAGTCTCTCCAAGTTCCGGGATCGCTTTGAGGTGACTTATCCGATGCTCATCACAGGTGTCACAAGTGCCGATACGCTCCGCACGCAGAAGACATTGCCCGGATTCACACCCATCCGAGCCTTTCCCACCACCATCTTCCTGGGAAAGGACGGGCGTGTACGCCACACCGAGGTAGGCTATGCCGGCCCTGCCACCGGCCCTGCCCACGAGGTCTTCCGCAAAGAACTAGAAGAGCGGGTGGAAGCCTTGCTCCGCGAGTGAATCTAGGCTAAGGACAAACCATCTCCTTAGCATACGGGGTTTCCTGTCGAAGAGTGGGGCGCGGAACTCGTCAGAAGGGAAGCTTCTCGGCCAGTGTTTCCAGCCAATGCTGGTCGGTCTCATCGAAATGTGCGAGGTGCTCGCTGTCGACGTCGAGGACGGCGACGACCTCGCCCTGACGAATCACCGGCACAACAATCTCGCTCCGTGACAGGCTGCTGCATGCGATATGGCCGGGAAACTGTTCCACATCTGGGACGATGACCGTCGAAGCCCGCTCCCAGGCGGCACCGCATACACCCCTGCCTTTCCGAATCTTCGTACAGGCGACTGGTCCTTGGAAGGGCCCTAACACAAGCGCTTCTTCCCGTACCAGGTAGAAGCCCACCCACCACCATCCGAACTGCTCCCTCAGCGCTGCCGTGGCATTGGCCAAGTTGGCAATCAGGTCGCCTTCCCCTTCCATCAACGCAGAAATCTGGGGCAACAGTTGACGGTACTGCTCCTCCTTGCTGCCAGCTGTGATTTGCAAATCCTCGGCCATGCGGCAAAGATAGCACAGCGGGTCCTCCTGCTTGCATGCTGGCCATCCCTTGCCTCTCTGTCTAGCTTGCATCTGCGGCAGGCTTGCTGAATTCCAGTATTTTCACCTGCTCGCTCCATCTCAGTCCAGCATCGAAAAAGGGGTGCGCGTACAAGCTTAGCGCAATGAATCCATCTGAAAGCTGCCCTTCGGGCATCGTATGCATTGGAGAGGCGTTGATCGATATGATCTGCACCGACAAGGGACGCTCGCTCTCAGACGGCGAGCATTTTCTGCGCAAGCCGGGAGGTGCTCCTACCAATGTGGCTGCTGCCGTGGCAGCGCTGGGGGGTAATGTCCGGCTGGCGGCCAAGGTGGGGGCAGACCCTTTCGGCAGGCTGCTGGTGCAGGTGATGCAGTCGTTCGGCGTGGATACCAGGTTCCTCCTGCAAGACCCGGATCATTTCACGACGCTGGCCTTTGTCTCCCTGATGGAGAATGGGGAGCGCGACTTTTATTTCAACCGGGGAGCTGACGGGCAGCTGGCATCCCAAGAGATTGCACACCTGCCGCTCGACGAGGTTTCCATCCTGCATTTCGGCTCTGCCACGGCGTTTCTGCCCGGCCCTTTGCAAGAGGCCTACCGTTCCCTGCACCGTCGTGGTGTCGAGTCAGGGAAATTCATCTCTTTCGACCCTAACTACCGCCATCTGCTGTATCACGATCGCATTTCCTCTTTTGTGGAGCAGTCGGCATATTTCATCCGTCACTGCGACTTTTTCAAAGTCAGTGAGGAAGAGGCATTGCTGCTGACGGCTGCCGCATCCATCCCTGTGGCTGCCCAGACCCTGCGATCTATGAGTGCGGCCGTTTTTGCCATCACCCTGGGCAGTGAGGGGACCTTACTCTGTGTGGGAGACCACACGCAGGTGGTGCCCAGCATTCCAGTGGAGGTGACCGACACGACGGGGGCCGGGGATGCCTTCGTAGGAGCTGTCTTATATCAATTGTCGGTTCGTGAAGGCCATCGCCTGCACCCTATTTCAGTGGGGGAGTGGGTTCGCATGGTTGCCATCGCCAACCGGGCCGGGGCACGTACCTGCGCCTATCTTGGGGCCATGGAAGCCTTCCGGCATCTTTCCCTGCAGGTCTTCGACGAATAGGTCAGCTGCGTTTCTGCCGGACGGACTTGGCGGCCACCGCCTTGCCTGTCGAGGGCTTGGCAGCGCGCTCCCTGGACTTCTTCGTTTTTCCCGCCGCCAGGTCGGCGAGGGTCGTCCGCTCCAGGATGCGGAGGTTGGCGTCTCTTACTGAAACCATTAGGTCGTGCAGCCCACAATTGTTTTCATTGCAGTGGCTGCAGCGTTCGTAGAAGTAAAGGCTTGCGCAGGGCAGCATGGCGATGGGGCCGTCCATGATGCGAATGATGCGGGCGATCGGGATCTCCTTTGGCGGAATGCGGAAGCCATAGCCACCACCCTTGCCTTTCTTGCTGAGGAGGATGCCTTCATAGCGCAGCTCCAGCAGGATGTTCTCCAGGAATTTCAGCGGTATATCTCTGGCCTCTGCGATGTCTGAGATGAGTACGTGGGTTTTACCTTCCTGTAGGGCCAGATATTCGAGTGCGTGGAGGGCATATTGTGTCTTTCGGTTTAGCACGGGTCGTGTGTTAGCAAGACTTCGCTAGGGTTGGGCGTTGCCTGGCGAGGGGACCTCTTCACCTAGACCCAGTACGTCTTTCATAGAAAATACGCCTTTTCTCCCAACCAGGAATTCAGCAGCCAAGATGGCGCCTGCCGCAAATCCGTCGCGGCGCAGGGCGTTGTGGCTGATTTCGATCTCATCGATGGTGGAGCGGTAGCGCACTCGGTGCAGGCCCGGATAAGGTTCCCTGCGTTCGCTTTCGATGTAAAGGTCTGTAGGGTTCTCTGTCTGGTGATCGGTCCATCGTGTTTTGACGCCTTCTGCCTGTACGATTTGTTCGGCAAGGCGGATGGCGGTACCGCTGGGAGCATCTTTTTTCTGGGTATGATGGACTTCAGAGACCTGTACATCATAGGCGGGATGTGCCGCCATCAGACGTGACAGCTGACGGTTCACTTCAAAGAAGATGTTGACGCCGATACTGAAGTTGCTGGCATGTATCAGGGCGCCTTGCCGTTGATGGCAAAGGGCGATCGCATCTCCGTAGTGCTCCAGCCAGCCGGTGGAGCCGGTGACGACGGGGAGGCCCAGCTCAAGGCAGCGGCAGACATTCTCATAGGCACTCCCGGGGCCAGTGAACTCGATGGCTATGTCGGCACTCCGAGCCATCGCCTCCTGCAGGTCTTCGGTATTATGCAGGTCGATGCGGGCGGAGATCTGGTGGCCTTTTGCCAGGGCAGCAACTTCGATGGCCTTTCCCATCTTCCCGTATCCCACCAGTATGATGCGCATTTCTATAGATTTTATGACTTTGTCTGCTCTTGTCTAGCCGGTTCGGATCGCTCTCTAGCGGGCGGCCATCGCTTTTTTCTCTGTCCCGCCGAGGGTCCATCTCATGCCCACTTGCATCTGCAGACCTTGCGGGGTGGGGGTGGGGGTCACTCGCAGACTCAGCTTTTCAGCCACATCGAAAGACCGCAGGTGCCCATCCACGGCGGCATCCACGATGTTTAGTCCCCAGAGGGCCAGCAGGGCCAGCACCGACAGGTCGACATTCTTGCGGAACTCGTTGCGGTAGAGGCGGAGGGATTGTGTTGACAGGGGCTGCAGTTGCGGGTCGATGGCATCTACGGGCAGGTTTGGCACGACGATGGATGTATCATTGAAATATCGTACAGAATAAGCCTCTCGGCATTTACGATACCATTCGAGGTTGTAGGCAAAGGCTCCTACCGGGATCGCCAGAGCCCCATATACCAGCGGCAGCTTCCAGTATTTCCGATTGTAGACCTGGCCAGCGCCCGGTAAGATGGCCGACCGGAGGGCTGCCTGCGCTGCCAGCGACCTTTTTTTGGGGGCCGTATCGGTGGGTCCTGTGGGTGCTGACTGGGTACGGGTGAGGGTCCCCATACGCGTCGTGTCGGTGCTCGCCTGGGCCTGTCCCGCTGCGGTCTCACAAGCCAGCAAAAGGCCGGCAGTCGCCACCATCGTCAGGAACGGGCGGACCATCATCATTGCACGGTGATCTTCATTTTGTCGAGCAGCCCGTTGAGTTCTTCTACCGAGTAGTATTCGAGGATGATCTTCCCCCGTCCCTTCTTTTCATGGAAGAGCCTTGCGCGGGTACCGAAATGGGAGCAGATCGTGTCTTCTATCTTCTTCATGACAGGTGGAAGCTGGAGGCTTCCCTTTGCCTTCTTTGGGGTTGTCGACTTGCTGCTGAAAGCCCTAGCAAGCTCCTCTGCCTGGCGGACAGAGAGGTTTTTGGCGACGATCTCTTTGAAGACATGCATCTGGCGATCTACCGTATCCAGCGCGATCAAGGCACGGGCATGCCCCATCGATATCTTCCCGCTGCGCACCGCAACGACGATGGAGGGGGGCAGCTTCAGCAGCCGGATGTAGTTGGTGACGGTGCTGCGTTCCTTCCCCATGCGGGTAGCTACCTCTTCCTGGCTGAGGGCGCATTCATCCATGAGGCGCTTGTAGCTCTGTCCGATTTCTATGGCGTTGAGGTCTTGTCGCTGCAAGTTCTCGAGCAGGGACATCTCCAATAACTGCTGGTCGTCGGCTTCGCGGATGAAGACGGGTACATCCTTGAGGCCTGCGATCTTGCAGGCCCTGAGCCTGCGTTCCCCGGCAATCAGCTGGTATTTGTTGTGCGCGAGACGCGCGACGGTCAGGGGCTGGATGATGTCATGAATTTTGATGGAGTCTGCCAGCTCTCGCAGGGCTGCCTCCTCGAAGTCTTGGCGTGGCTGCTTGGGGTTGGTCTCTATCTGGGCTAGGGGCACCCGCACGACAGCCGTGACCTTCTCGGCCGCCGACGCCGGCATCTTGGCAGGGGACGTTTCCAGCTTTTTCATCTCCGTGTCAATACCCTGAAGCAGGGAGCGGATGCCTTTGCCCAGCATCTCTTTTTTGGGTTTGGACTTACTCATCGTCGAGGTGTAGATTTCGTTCCGACTGGCTGATGCGCGTCATGTTATTCTTCTGTAAGATTTCCTTTGCGAGGTGTAGGTAGTTGATTGAGCCCTTGCTGTCCGCATCGTAGAGGATGGCGGGCTTGCCCACGCTGGGGGCTTCGCTGAGGCGGCTGTTGCGGTGGATGATGGTGTCGAAGACGGTGCTGTCGAAATGTCGACGTACTTCACTTACGACCTGATTACAGAGCCGAAGGCGCCCATCGTACATCGTCATCAGGATGCCCTCTATCACCAGGGAAGTATTGAGCCTTGTCTGTACGATCTTGATGGTGTTGAGGAGTTTTCCAAGGCCCTCCAGGGCAAAGAATTCTGCCTGTACCGGAACGATCACACTGTCGGCTGCGACCAGCGAGTTGAGGGTGATAAGCCCGAGGGAGGGGGAGCAGTCCACAATGATGAAGTCGTATTCGTCTTTGACTTCTGCGATGATATTCTTCAAGACAGATTCCCGCTGGGGTTGATTGACCATCTCTATTTCTGCGCCTACGAGGTCTATGTGGGAAGGGATTAGCCATAGGTAGGGCATGTCCGTCTTCAGTACTACATCACTGGCACTGGCCTGGTTGATCATACAGTCGTAGAGACTCTGCTGGATGTTTTGTAGGATGAAGCCAAGCCCTGAGGTGGAGTTGGCCTGCGGGTCTGCGTCTACCAGCAGGGTCTTGTACTCGAGCACGGCCAGGCTGGCGGCCAGGTTGATGGCTGTGGTGGTCTTCCCGACACCCCCTTTTTGATTTGCTATGCCAATGATGCGTCCCATGGGTATGATTCCTTTTCTCAGATGTCTATGGCTGTGCCGGGCTCTGGCAAGAGCAGCTCCAGTCCGTTCTTTTTAAAATGCGCGGTGGCAGCCTCCTTGTCAATGCGGATGGACGGGAAGGTATCGTAGTGCAGTCCAATGACAGTGCGGCAGTTGAGCAGACGGGCCGCCCGGGCAGCATCTTCATAACCCATGGTGAAAACATCACCGATGGGCAGCAGCAATACGTCGGGCGGCACAAAGGATGGCACCAGCTGCATGTCCATGGTCAGCGAGCTGTCGCCGCTGTAATAGAAAGACCCTTCGGTGGAACGGCAGGCAAAGCCCAGCGGATGCCCCCCATAGCTGCCGTCGGGCATCGAGGAGGAATGGTGGGCGACAAAGGCCTTGATGGCACAGTAGCCGATGTCGATGGTGCCGCCGGTGTTCACCGGTCGCAGTTGGGAAAGCCCTCTGGCCTTCAGCCACAGGTGGATCTCATAGTTGCAGACGACGGTGGCGCCTGTTCGAACCGCTATGGCCTCGCAGTCAAGGATGTGGTCTTCATGGCCATGAGATACCAAGATCAGATCGGCCGGAATCGTCTCTGCCACTACCTTTGACGCCAACGGGTTGGTGGTGACGAAGGGGTCGAAGAGCAGATGCTTCCCGGCGATTGAAGCGCCAAAGCAGGAATGTCCGTAGTAGCTGAATCTCATAACAGGCATCTCCCCGGCCGAGAGCTGGGATGCAGGCGGCTTTGCCAGCGTCCGGCAAGCCCCGGGCAAGGGGTTCAAATGTACAGGTTTGGGGTGGATGCAGTGGAACAATCTATTCACACAAGTGTTGTTAGATGAACGCAACCTTCTCCATGCATTATACCATCATTGCCGGTACGAACCGGCCCGGTAGCAATACCGCACAAGTAGCCCTCCAGATGCGGGACATGCTCCGGCAGAAAGGCGTAGATACATCCTACCTGAGTCTGGAAGATATACCGCTGGACCGGCGGTCTGACGCGCTGGCACGCCAAGAAGAAGAGATCCTAATCCCAACTACCCATTTTATTCTGGTTGTGCCTGAATACAACGGCAGCTTCCCGGGCTGCCTGAAGACGGTGATGGACCTTTCCGACATCCAGACCGTCTGGTGGGGAAAGAAAGCCATGCTCACCGGGGTGTCGACCGGAAGGGCGGGAAACCTCCGTGGGATGGAACACCTCACTGGTATCTTGCACTACCTAAAGGTGACCGTCCTGCCCAACCGGCTGCCTATCTCGGGGGTCGACAAACTCATGGACGCCGACAGGCACATCCGCGATGAAGCCACCCTGGCAGCCATCTCTGCCCAGCTTGATGAGTTCCTGCGCTTTTGACAAAATAAGGTCGGTGCCGAGATACTAAAAATCTCCCTCCAATGAACCGATGGCTGCTCCCTAGCATCCTCCTCATCCTCGTGCTGCTGGTGGACCTGTATGTCTTCCAGGCCTGGCGGAAGGTGGCATCAACCCTCCCGCTGCGCTGGCGAAATCCTTTCCTGCTGGCCTACTCGCTGCCGGCAGTTGGGCTTGCCATCCTGCTGCTGACCGTTCTACTGGGTGCACCTGCCCAGGGTATTAGCCCGTTGCGAAGTCATGCCTTCGCCCTCTTCGTCGGACTCTTCCTCGCTAAGTTGCTGGCCGCCCTCTTCTTTCTGACAGACGACCTTCGCCGCGCCATCACCTGGCTCTTTGCGGGTTTAGGTAACACCCCCGCCGTCGCCACCCATGAGAATGGCACCACCATCCCCCGTTCCCTGTTCCTCAGCTGGCTTGGCTTCGCCTCCGGAGGCCTTCTTTTTGGCAGCATGGCCCTAGGGTTCCGCAACAAATACCGCTATCGCACCGAGCACATCAAGGTCGAATTCCCACACCTGCCCGAAGCATTCCGAGGACTGCGCATTGGACATATCTCCGACATCCACTCGGGCAGTCTCACTGACCCTATGGCCGTCAGCCGTGGCGTGCAGCGCATGCTTGATGAATCCCCCGACATCATCCTCTTCACCGGCGACCTTGTCAACGACCACGCCGGAGAGATGGACGGCTACCACGATCTCTTCGCCCAGCTAAAGGCTCCAATGGGGGTCTATAGCTGCCTTGGTAATCACGACTACGGCGACTATCGCCGCTGGCCCAGTCACAAGGCGAAGGCAGAAAACCTAGAACGCCTCAAAGCCACACACGCCTCCATGGGCTGGCGGCTTCTTATGAACGAGCACGTGACATTGGAACGGAATGGTGAACGCATCGCCCTGCTCGGTATCGAGAACTGGGGCGCCAAAGGCTTCACCAAATACGGCCGCTTGGCTGACGCCTACCGTGGGACAGAGGAATTCCCGTTCCGGATCCTGCTCAGCCACGACCCCAGTCACTGGGAGGCGCAGGTGCTCACAGAATACCCTGACATCGACCTCATGCTGAGCGGGCATACACATGGCATGCAGTTCGGCATCGAGATCCCAGGTTTTCGCTGGAGCCCCGTCCAGTATGTATACCGCCAATGGGCCGGGCTCTACCGAAGGGGCCGACAGTTCCTCTATGTCAATAGGGGCTTCGGCTTTCTCGGCTATCCCGGACGCGTCGGCATCCTGCCAGAGATCACCATCATAGAACTCGCCTAGATCGGTAAAAAATTGTTGATAGTAAAAGATTTATATCCCCTAATTCTTTCATGCTAATGGCTTTTAACAGCCTGTTGGGTTTCCCATTTACCGCGAACGCCAGACCTTTACTGCAAATCCTACGCACATGAAAAGGATTGCTATTCTCTCCGCCGCACTGCTACTCGGGATCTCCACTACGCAGGCTCAAGGCATGAAGCTAGGCCTACGCTTCGGTTCTACCCTTTACAAGATCGATGGCAAAGAGTTTAAAGACGAATTTAACTTCGGCTACCACCTCGGAGGCGCCCTTGAAATCATGTTCAGCAAGAAGTTCGGCATTCAACCCGAAGTGTTGTTCAATAAGACCCAGACGGAGACGGCGACCAATATCTACCAGGTTGGACAAGGCATCAACCTGGGGGTTGTATCCGATATAAATTACCTGAACTTTCCGGTCCTGCTCAACATACGCCCTTCCGGCGGGCCATTGGTGATCCAGGTGGGTCCACAGTTTGGGATCAAAATGTCTGATAGCCGTACGTTGTTACAAAATGGGCAGGAAGCCTTCAAGAACGGCGACCTCTCACTGCTAGGCGGACTCCAGCTCAACCTGGCCATGTTCCGCCTCTACGGCCGATATGGCATTGGCCTGACCAACATCAGCGATGTCAGTAACCAGTCCAAATGGACAAGCCGGGCCGTGCAGCTTGGCGTCGGCGTCAACTTCTAAGCAGCCTTCGCTCCAAGGCAGCCGGTCTTCATGACAGATTGGCTGCTTTTTGTCCCGCCGGCCGCTGGCCGCCAAGGCCTCCTTCCACTGCCTCGACGTGTTGGAAAGGGAAGCCAGATGCGCCATCTGGAAAATGTAGTCCGAGGGGTTCGAGCCAGTAAGGGTCTTGGCATCAAACTTGTCCCTGAGGGGTCAAATTTTTTTCGATGGGCGAAGGTAAGATGCCTGCCAGCTTGTCGTTAACTAAGGAATGCACATGAGGGACAGAACAATATACAGGCTGGAAGAGGACGATGTGGACTTCATGCCCATCATCCCCTTGAATGAGGGAGATAGCGAAGGGCAGGACGAGACGGCGATCCCGGAAGAGCTGCCCCTGCTGCCGTTGCGCAACACAGTACTCTTCCCGGGTGTCGTGATCCCCATCACGGTGGGCCGCGACAAGTCGATCAAAGCCGTGAACGATGCCTATAAAGGCGATAAGCTCGTGGGGGTGTTGGCACAAAAGGACCCTGCCGTCGAAGACCCCGGACTCAACGACCTCGTCCGCATAGGCACCGTGGCCAAAGTCATCAAGCTGATTAAGATGCCAGACGGTGGGACGACCGTTATCATCCAGGGCCGGAAACGGTTCGAACTCCTCAAAGTCACGGCCGAAGAGCCCTGCTTCCGGGGACAGATAAGGGTCCTCGAAGAACAGGTCATCGGAGAGGATACGCATTTCGACGCGGCTGTCAGTTCCATCAAAGACCTCGCCGCCCAGATCATCCAGCTCTCCCCCAACATCCCGACCGAGGCAGGGCTCATCCTCCGCAACATAGAGAACCCATCCTTTCTGATCCATTTTGTCAGCAGCAACCTCAACAGTGACCTCTCGGAGAAACAGCAGCTCCTAGAGATGGACGACATCCGCGCCCGCTCCGAGATGCTCTTGAAGCTGCTACAGAAAGAACTGCAGTTTGCCGAGCTGAAGAACCAGGTCACTAACAAGACAAAGACAGAGCTCGACAAACAGCAGCGTGAGTACTTCCTGCAGCAACAGCTCAAGAGCATCAAAGAAGAGCTGGGAGGAGACTCCAACGACCGCGAGGTGCAGGAGATGCGCAAGAAGGCAGAGGCGAAACAATGGCCACAGTCGGCCAAAGAACTCTTCCTGAAGAACATAGAAAAGCTGGAGCGGATGCATCCCACCACGCCCGACTACTCCGTCGTCTACAACCACCTAGATCTACTGCTCGATCTGCCCTGGAGTCAATATACCCACGACAGCTACGACCTGCGGAAGGCAAAGAAAGTCCTCGACGCCGACCATTTTGGGATGGATAGGATCAAAGATCGCATCCTCGAATACCTGGCCGTGCTGAAGCTGAAAGGCGACATGAAGAGCCCTATCCTCTGCTTCGTAGGTCCCCCCGGCATTGGCAAGACATCCCTAGGGCGCAGCATCTCCCATGCCATAGGCCGAAAATATGCCCGCCTAAGCCTGGGCGGACTGCACGACGAGAGCGAGATCCGGGGCCACCGAAAGACCTACATCGGAGCCATGCCCGGCCGGATCATCCAGACGATCCGCAAGCTTGCGTCTTCCAACCCCGTCATCATCCTCGACGAGATCGACAAGGTAGGCCATGACCACCGCGGTGACCCCTCCTCCTCCCTCCTCGAAGTACTCGACCCCGAGCAGAACCATTCATTCTACGACAACTATCTGGAGCTAGAATACGACCTCAGTAAGGTGCTCTTCATCGCAACCGCCAATGACGTGCAGAGCATCCAGCCTGCCTTGCGCGACCGCCTGGAGATCATCGACCTCAGCGGCTATGCCGTCGAGGAAAAGGTCGAAATCGCCACCCGGCACCTCCTGCCCCGACAAAAAGATGCACATGGCCTCAAAGACCGTGCAATCCGCCTCTCCCCCAAAGTGCTTACAGGCATCATCGAGCAATACACGCGGGAGAGCGGTGTCCGGGAGCTGGACCGGCAGCTCGCATCCCTCATGCGTTCCTTCGCCAAAGAGCTGGCCCTGCACGGTAAGGTAAAATCAGTCGTCACAGCCCGCGATGTGCAGCGCATACTTGGAAAGCCTCGCTATTCCAATGAAATCTACCGAACCGCCAACCTATCAGGGGTGGCGGTGGGACTGGCATGGACCTATGTAGGTGGCGACATCCTCTTCATAGAAACTTCCGTCTCGGAAGGCAAAGGGGAGTTGAAGCTCACCGGCAACCTTGGTAATGTCATGAAAGAAAGTGCCTCCACTGCGCTCACCTGGCTGCAGGCCAATGCCCGCAAGAATAACATTGATCCGGTGGCCTTTAGCCAATCGACCATCCATATCCATGTGCCTGAAGGAGCTGTCCCCAAAGACGGACCCAGTGCAGGCATCACCATGCTGACCTCGATGGCCTCTGCCTTCACCGGTCGGAAAGTTAAGCCCTACCTGGCCATGACGGGTGAGTGTACCCTGCGCGGACAGGTGCTGCCGGTCGGCGGCATCAAAGAGAAAGTACTGGCTGCCAAGCGGGCCGGCATGAAGGAGATCGTCCTATGCTGGCAGAACGAAAAGGATGTGACTGAGATCGACCAGGACTATATCCGGGGACTGCGATTCCACTACGTCCGCAGCCTGCAGCAAGTGCTGGAGCTGGCTCTGTCCTAGTGTGGCTTATGTTTATTCATTTTTCGACTTATTCGGTTTTTTCTTCCCTTCTGACGAACAAATATTGATTGTAGCCTGTATATGAGTAAATATTTGCATTCAAGTATTTCATGTTGGTTGTTTTAAGGGTTACAGAATTCCCCCATTTCTATGGGGGATTTTCTTTTTTTTAAAAGGGCTTCATGAATCGCTAATTTCATCGCGATGACCCTGCACCGGCCTTTGTTCCTTTGGCTTATGACGGCCTGTTTGGGGCTGGACGCCAGGGCCCAGACGCTGGGAGGTGTGTCGGCTTTTTCTTTTCTGCGGGCTCCAACCTCTCCGCTGGCGACGGCCCTGGGCTCCGCCAACGTGTCGCAGCTGTCGCCAGACGCGATGGCGACAGCGCTGAATCCTGCCCTGCTCCGGCCCTCGATGCATGGGCAGCTCTCCGTCTCTGCCCATGGCTTTTTTGCCGGCACGCGGCAGTTGCATGGACAGTATTGTTACGGGATTCCTGCCGCCCACCCGACCCTGCTGGTCGCAGCCATGGATGTTGTAGACTACGGTGCAGCCTCTGCTACCGATCCCTCGGGAAATATCCTTGGGACCTTCCGTGCTTGGGACCAAGCCCTCCGCCTCACCGCCGCCCGGGCCTATGGCGAGCGCTGGCATTACGGCCTTACCCTTACCTATGCCGCCAGCAGCTATGGTATCTATCGATCACAGGCCCTGCTGGCCGACGTAGGGCTGACATATACGGACAGCGCAGGACTTTTTCAGGCGGGCTTCACCGCCCGGAATATGGGCGCACAACTGAGGACCTATGCCGGACAGGCGGAGGATATGCCCTTCGATGTGCAGGTAGGCCTCTCTCAAAGGCTGCGCCATGCCCCACTGCAGTTCTCCCTCACGGCTCAGCGTGCCCATCGCTTTGACATCCTCTACCGGGATACGGCCTTCAACACTGAAAACTTTGGAGTGCCCGGCGCCGGCGGACTCTTCGAGAAGCTGTTTCGTCATGTGGTGCTCTCCGCCCAGGGCTATGTGGGCGACAAGGTAGAACTCACGTTGGCATACAACCACCTGCGGCGGGCCGAGCTGTCCGTCCCCAATGGAGCGAATGGCATGACTGGTTTTTCCGTAGGACTCGGGCTGTTGCTCCAACGGATGCAGGTGCGGTTTGCCCGTGCCGTTTACCAAAACGGACTGGCTTACAGCCAGTTTGGGCTTTCCGTATCTCTTGGGAAGCCGCTTCAGTTACGCTTGTGATAGCTAAGGATGGCCAGGGCATTGGTCGGCAAAGCATAGCTAGCAAAGACCGCCAGATCCCTCGTCATGTCTGCCAGCCTGGCCCCTTTCAAACCCTAGAGCCAAAATATCTTCGATGCCGCCTCTAAGATGCGACCTTCTGTATCCGTTCGGTTAGTCGCTTTTATTCATAAAGTTTAACCGTCTTGTCAAAAAAAATTTGCGATTACTCTTCTTGGCATTCAAAACCTCTTTCACCGGTCTTTTCTCTCAGGATGAATTGTATTAGCTTGCCGTCTGCGATGGCATACCGGAAGTTGCATTACCCCCCTGAACTCTCCGGCGAGGCACTCGACGGCTTTCTGGCCGAAGGGTGGTATCGCATGAATCAGGCCATCTTTACCATCACCCATACCTTTCGGGAGAGCCGCCTTGATTTCTGCCCTGTCTGGTGGCTGCGCTTTCCGGTCGGGGCGTTGGAAAACCACCGCTCCCACGCACGCATCCGCCGCCGCAGTCAGCACCTGCAGGTGCGGCTGGAGTCTCCCTTCCAGATTCATCCTATATACAACGAGCTCTACGCCCGCTATCTGGCGGCTGTTCCCTTTGATGGCTACACATCGATCCAGGAGGCGTTGTACGGTGAAGGAGATCCTAACATGGGGACTATCTACAACAGCCATGCCTGGGTTGTCAGCGATGGCGACAAACCCGTGGCTGTTGGCATCTTCGACCTTGGTTGCAGCTCCGCCGCCTCCATCCTCCATTTCTACGACCCTGCCTATGCAGGCTTCAGCCTGGGTAAGTACCTCATGCTGCTGACGGTCGACTATCTGCGAGCTTTGGGCTGCCAATGGTATTACCCTGGCTATGTCGTCTGCGGCGATGCTAGGTTTGACTACAAACTGTTCCTAGGTCGCCGCCAGGCCTCGTACTTCGATCCCCAGCTCCAGTCGTGGCAGCCTTTCCGGGAAGAACTGCTCACCTATGAAGCCTCGAATTCGGAGGACTGGGGCCAGGAGATGGGTGACTTTCTATTCTAGGTCGGTATCGCCCATGCCAGCGAAGCCGTATTTCTGGGAGTCATTTGTACATTCACACTCGACCGGCTTCCGCCACTTCCAGACCCAGAGCAGTATCCATGGAACGATTCGATCCGCTGATCCAGCACTCCATGCCCGCGATGCGCTCTTTGCCGCGATATCAAAGGACCCGCCTCGCCCCGACCCCCAGTGGCTACCTGCACATAGGCAACTTATTTTCTTTTGCCATGACCGCTGGCCTAGCAAGGCTGCATGGGGCAGCCATCCTCCTCCGGATCGATGATCTCGACCAGGGCCGTGTCCGCCGTGAATACCTCGACGACCTCTTCGACACGCTCCGCTTTGCCGGCATCCCCTGGGATGAAGGCCCTACTGACACGGACGACTTCCTGCACCTTTGGTCGCAACGGCGCCGCATGCCACACTACAGGGCAGCACTAGCCCATTTAAAGGAGAAGGAGGCTGTCTTTGCCTGTGCCTGTACGCGTTCTCAACTGGCACGTGTCGCTCCCGACGGTAGCTACCCCGGCACCTGTCTGTCGGGGGCGCATTCCCTCAATGACTCGATGATGAATTGGCGAATGCTAACAGCATCGAATAACCGAATACGTCTGAAGAAGCCGGATGGCGATTCAGTGTATTTCGATATTCCGCCCGACACCCGACATGTCGTCGTACGAAAAAAGGGAGGAGACCCTGCCTACCAACTCGCTTCTGTCGTGGATGATATCCATTTCGGCGTAGACCTGATCGTACGAGGCGAAGACCTTATGCCGTCGACCCTTATGCAGATTCAACTCTCGCAGCTGCTGCCGGAAAACAGATTCAGTGATGCGGTCTTCCTGCACCATCCGCTGCTCTGCGGGCCCGGGGGCCTCAAGCTGTCCAAGTCGGCCGGTGCTACTTCTGTGCGACACCTCCGGGCAACAGGGCATTCCTCTGCCGCTGTCTGGGAGCGGGTGGCTGCCTGGTCGGGTTATCCGCCAGCCAGAGACTGGCAGGGGCTGTTTCAGGG
>VGFQ01000010.1 GCA_016868815.1 Bacteroidota bacterium | reverse complement strand
AAATAATTCCATCCATAACTGGAATCCCAGCAAATAGGAGGCTGTGTCTGAGCGTCGACCTGCCCTTAGCCGCATGGAAAAAATATCTGTAAACAAAGAGATGACCACAGAAAGACAGAGGCAGCACAAGCTGACACGGACCTCCCATGCTTTCCCGGAGCCCATGCCAATCCAATCCTCTATGGGTAATCCTGCAGTTGCAGCCACTACCAGGGGAATCAAGATCATTGAGCATAGCAGGGCCATCTTCCAGGAAGTGGCATACAGGGTGTTGGCTTTCTTCTCATCGCCGGAAGAGACAGATATTAGAATCTCATTACCAGCAACGGTGCCAAATCCCAGATGCGACAATGTCAGCCAGGCAGGCACGGTGGAGAGCAGCAGCCAACGCCCATAGGCATCCCCACCGAGGACCTGGAGCAAGATGGGCACTTGCAACAACCGCACGCCGATGTTAGAAAAAAGCCTTGTAAACAGCTGTGAAGCAAGGTTTCGAATCACCCCTTTGCGAACAGACAGTTCAGGAAATAGCATCCGGGAAAGTTATATCCATGTAGTGCATTGACATTCTCCAGTCAAAGGGGGTCAGGCAGGAACAGGCTCCAAAGCACGCTCAGACTTCTTCAGCCAAGAGGTTGTCGACTTATCTTTTTGGTAGTAGCCATATCCGTAAAGATGGCTCTGAGAATAGCCCAGGAAGGTCCTCCTGACTGCGTTTAGTACCACAAAAGGCCTTGGAAGCTTACCCAGTGCGGCTGTCTCCTCGATGATCTCCAGATGTGCCAGGCTTGTAATGTCTTTCCGTACGATGTATAAGGTAGTATCTACCAATCGACCCAAGAGCAGCGCGTCGCTCACCAATCCCACTGGTGCGGAGTCGATGATGATATGGTCATACACCTTCTTGGCCTCGTTGAAGAGCATTACGATCCGTTGCCCCATCAGCAGTTCGCTGGGGTTGGGTGGGATGGGACCGCAGCATACGATATCAAGCCCCTGCTCCAGGCCAGAAGGTCTGACCACGGATGACCAGTGCATGTCGTCTGACCTCAAGTATTGTGTGATTCCCAGACCCTCTTTGAAGCTACCCCCTAGGGTACGTGCGATGCGGGGGTTGCGCAAGTCAAGTTCGATCAACAGCACTTTCTTGCCGGTGAGGGCCAAGGTAATGCCAAGGTTCAGACTGACAAAGCTTTTGCCTTCGCCAGAAACAGAAGATGTGATGAGGATGGCATTTGCCGGCGTACCGACGCCGATGAATTGCAAGTTGGCACGGATCAGCCGGAACATCTCGGAAATGACGGACCGGCTATTGCCCCTGACGGCGACAGGATGGTTGTTGCTGGAGTGGTTGATTAGACCCAGCAAAGGCACCCGGGTATGCCGACGGATGTCATCCACACCCCGGACCTTAGTGTTGAGGGCCTGCAGCATCCCTATGATGAAGATGGGAAGCAGAAATCCGGCACCCAGCCCTAGCGCCCAGACATTCCGCGCAACAGGATACACCTGCCCCATGCTCATGGCAGGCTCTACGACTTTGTTATTGGAGACCGCCACCGTACGGGACAATTCAGACTCCTCTTTCTTTTGTAAAAGGTAGAGATAGAGGTTCTGCTTGATGGTTTGCTGGCGTTGTACATCGATGAGCAGACGCTCCTGCTCCGGCAGTCCGGAGATGCGTGATTGCAGGCGCTGCTTGATGCCGTCGAGTCGACTGCGAGTCACCTGCAAGTCTTTCTCCAGCCCGGTAATATTTTGTAATATACCTGAGCGCAGATTGGCCAACTGTCGATCCATGGCTTTCAGCTGCGGGTTGGAAGACCCCAGCATAGAGGCTGCTTTCTCCTTATCCAATAGGAGCGTATTAAAATGCTCAAGCATCCCCGTGAGGGTGAGGTTATTGATGCCAAGGTTTGAAGGAATGAAATCGAACCGCTCTACTTCTCGGGAAAGGTAGGTACGGATGTTGCGGATGATGTCGAGCTGGATCTCATTCTCTGTCAGCTGTTTTTCATAGGCCTGTGTCTCTTCGCGGAGCAGTGGCATCTCTGCGATGGGGTCGAGGATTTTTCCTCGGCTCTTGAGGCGTTCGACGGACGACTCAATGTCTGACAATTCAGATGTTAGGATACCAAGCCGGTCGTCAATGAAAGAAATCGTGTTGACATAGATACGCTTTCGGTCTGTCAACTGCGATTGATCGTAGACCCTTGCCAACTCGTCGAGGATGTCTTTGGCCCGCTGCATGACGGGATCCTGCAAGGTTAACGCCAGAACAGTGGAACGCTTGCCAATGTATTTGATGTCCATTTGACCTTTGATGGCAGTGGCCGCCGCATCAGTACTCCGCAAAGTAACACGGAAGGACTGCCCAACCCCTGCTGCTGACCCCGGCTTATTGCGGGAGAAAAGCAAGACACCCCTATCTGTCACCAGCAATTGACCAAATCGCCCTTCATACCGCTTGCCCTCCCAGTCAACTGCATAGCGAACGGCGTCCAACGGCTCGACCTGCCACTGGGCCTGCGCATCCCGGAGGCTATCTGTCGGCGACCATGCGCTGAGTTGGATGGGACAGCCCCTGTAGAGATCGATGTCCCTCAAACCCTCCTGCCGATGATAGACTGTCTGTAGCTTGAGGTTTGAAACAACCGATTTCATGAGATTTACAGACTGCAGTACTTCCATCTCATTCTCAATATTTCCACTTCGGCTGATCAGTCCTAGGTCTTCAAATACACTAGCCTCCGTGATCTGCCCAGAGCTCGTCTCGTCTCGGATCAGGATCTTGGTGGTGGCGCTGTACAAGGGCTGAGACCGCTTCAAGAATACAAAGGAGGCAACCCCACCCATCAAGCAGGACAGGCCAATGATGGGCCAGAACTGTGCGAAGTTCCAGAAGACGCTCCGGAAACGGATTGGCTTCTCATCGGTTTCTGAGAGGGCTTTTCGGCCGGATACCGGATAGGATAAGTTCTGTGGATTCACGGATTTATTGGATTATGGGGCGGTGAAACACTTAAAGCGTAGAAAGTAAGGTGGCCAAAGTGGCAAGTCCCAAGACGATGCCCAGATAGCGGCTCACAGGGTCTGGAGCAGACAAAACCTTCGAGCGGTGAGGCTCTACGTATACGACATCATTGGGCTGGAGATAGTAGAATGGGCTCTCAAATAGCGCCTTTGATTTTAAATCGATTCGACCATATTCCCGGCGGCCACCTTGCTCCCGGACGACCAGAATGTTATCTCTCCTGCTATAGAGCGTCGCATCTTTAGCCAAGCCCAAAGCTTCCAGCACGTTGATGCGCTGGGTCGGCACGGTATAAGTACCGGGGTTGTTGACCTCCCCTAAGATGGTGATGCGAAACGACAGAAATCTGACCTGCACACTGAGGTCTTTCAAATATCCTGTGGCCGCGACCTTTGCATGGACACTGTCCCTCAGCTGCTCCAACGTCAGTCCGGCGACATAAACACGACCAATCACAGGCATTTCAATGGACCCTTTGGAATCGACCCGATAGCCAAGGGGTTCAGCCAAGGTGGCAGATTGACTACTTTGGGCCGAGAGCTGCACTTGCGACTGGTTACTGAAAATATTAAAACGAACAGCCTCCTCCTGGTTGTAGCTGTATAACGTAACAGCCACCATGTCGTCCGGCCTTAAAGTCAGATCCGATATCACTGGGATTTTAACTCCCCCCATCTTGCCCAGATCCGCTCCATCCTGAAAATTCACCATCTCCCGATAAGACAGACACCCTACTTGGGTCAAGCAGCAAACTGCCAGAAAATACATCACTACCGTTCTCATTATCATTTATTTATAACCCAGAACCTGAAGCTACTTTGCGACTCGATGGCTACGCCACCTCAGTCACAGCATCGGTGCAGGAGGATATTGGATGAGTGCCCATTTTAGCCTGTACACAATGTTTGTTTTCTAATCAAACGCACAAAGCATAAATGGCACACATACTAAACTGAAAATGAGGCGAAAACTTGTGTGCGGCCGAAAAAAAAAATAATTTTAAAAAAAAAATATATTAAAGGAAGGACATTGAATTATATACACTAATAAATACTGTATCTAAGATAATTTTCAAAATAAAATGACTTTTATGATTATCTATCAAAAAATTATATCCCCCGATCAACCTCAAAGTCGAAGTGTAAAATAGTCGGGGGGATAGGGTTAGAAAAAGGAAGAATAGCCCTGATAAAATGTATTTCTCACAGAGAAAACCGCGTAAACCACGATCTCCGAGCGGTATGAAGGGATATGATGAGGGATTGTGCCAGGAACTGCGAAGGGAAAGGCCAAAGCAGAGAAAGAGACTTTTGCACCTTCAGAGCGAGACGACCTGGCCGGTCCGGACGCTCTCATCGCAGGCAAAGGCAATGCGGAGGCTATCCACTGCATCCTGGACATGGTCTGTCAGGTCGAGATTTTCCTGGATGGCTTTGAGGAAATAATCCTGCTCCCGATCACAGAGTCCTTGGTGGTCGGGCTCATCGGAAAGATCGATCCACTGGTCTGGACGAGTGAACTCATTCTGGGCATCGATGTCTGCATGATGAAGGCGCAGGGATTCCGTTTTGGTATGGGCATCGATGGTGTCGGAGTGCCCTTGCGATGAGGCCTCTTTGGCTACGATCGAGACAGCGCCTTTGGGACCAACGACATCTTTGATGAAAAAGGCTGTCTCGCTCATCATAGGCCCCCAGCCGGCTTCATACCAACCTACGGACCCATCCTCAAAATGTATTTGGAGTTGCCCGTAGTTGTAGTTCCATGCAGGAATGTCGGGGGTCAGCTTGGCCCCAATGGCATGTACCCTCAGCGGCCTGGAGCGAACCATCTGACACATGACGTCAATATAATGCACGGCGCAATCGACGATCGGACTCAGGCTCTTCATCAGATTCCGATGGACATCCCACATGTATCCATGGCTCTGCTGGTTCAAATTCATCCTCATCACCAGGGGCTTGCCCAAATGTCGGGCTTCCTCAATAAAGCGGATCCAGGATGGATGATGTCGAAGGATATATCCTACCACAAGTTTTTTCCCTACACGCCTGGCGGTCTCTGCCACCCGCTCTGCACCGGCCACCGAATCTGCAATGGGCTTTTCCATGAACACATGGCAACCTCTCTCAAGGGCTGCTACCGCGAAGGCTTCATGGGTGTCGGGATAGGTAGAGATGCAGACGGCATCCGGGGCAGTATGTTGCAGGGCTTCCGTATAATCTTCGAACAACGGGTAGCTACCACCGAGTCGGTCGTTTAGTGCTGACTTACTATCGCCGCGAGACACGATCCCGCAGATCCTGACGTCAGGCATCTTCGAATAGGCGATGGCGTGGGAGGCACCCATATTACCGCATCCCACCACCAGCACCCGCAAACTGGCTGCTGTACTCATCACTCTGGTTTTGAGGACTGTAAAGCTTTTACTTGCTCGTTGAAGTAAGTGACAATCTGTTTGACATCGGGAACATTGTTGTCCCAATTGTCTTCGTGTTCAATAGAAAAATTTCCTTTGAAGCCTTGCCGTTTGAGTTCAGCCAAAACAGCAGGGATATCGACCACACCGGTGCCAGGTATCATATCTGCAGCATCCGTCTGGCCAAATACTTTAACATCTTTCAGGTGAAGACCCACAATCTTTCCTTGCAGTTTATGCACGCATTCGGATGCCTTCAGGCCATTACGGACCCAGTGCCCGATGTCGGCGCAGGCACCTATGTGCGGCCTACCGGCGGCGGCGGCGAGGACAGAGTCCGGATGCCAATATGGGCTGGGTTTAGGGTGGTCATGGATGGCAATGGGGATGTCGTACGCACCGGATAGACTATCGACCAGATCCCAGTGTTCTTTGAGTGGCTCCGTCGTGATATAGCGGATGCCCATGTCTTTGGCGAACTCGAAGTTGGAAACCCATTCTCCGGCGGTCTGTGGCACAACGACGCCATATGCCAGGATGGATATTTTTTTCTGGGCCAGGAAGGCTTTCACTTGCTGGCGGGAGGCCGCGGACATGCCTGCACCGAAGGCTGTATCTGGATATCCGACCAGCTTTTGGCCAGGGAAAGCTTCCACCGTTTGTAGGCCTGCGCTGTCGGCCTTCTCAATGGCGGTGTTGAAATCGAATATGTGGAAGGTCCACAATTGAACGCTGAGGGTCCAATCCTTTGTGAGATCTGCCGAATCAGCAGCAGAAGATGCCCCGCTACTGGAGCCATTGCAGGCCAGCAACCAGTAGGCCATTGTACCCGTCAGGAGCAGATGAAAAACTCGCTTCATCGTAAAGGTATTTGTTGGACCTGAAGGTAGGGAATTTCATCTTTTTCCGCCTGTTCCAATAACCCGTAGGAGCGAGATCTCAAAACGTTGTCTATCTGTAGCCAAGTCAGGCATTCCGGTTGATGCAGTTGAGGTCCTGGAATGCGATTTCCAGGCGGGCGCCATACGACTCTTCTGCTTTCCGAAGCCATGCCCGGGGGTCGTAGAATTTTTTATTCGGCTTATCATCTCCTTCGGGATTACCCAGTTGTCCCTGCAGGTAGGCTTGGTTTTTCTGGTAGTATTTCAGCACTCCTTCCCAGAAAGCCCATTGCAGGTCAGTATCGATGTTCATCTTGATGGCACCGTAGCCGATTGCTTCGCGGATCTGCGCTTGGGGGGAGCCGCTGCCGCCGTGGAAAACAAAAAATACCGGGTTGAGGTCAGTGCCATAATGGCTTTGAATGTAGTGCTGACTGTTCCGCAAGATGTCGGGGCGCAGCTGCACATTACCCGGTTTATAGACGCCATGGACGTTCCCGAAGGCAGCCGCGATGGTGAATAAGTCGCTGACCTTACGGAGCTCTTCATAGGCCTTCGCGACGTGCTGTGGCTGCGTGTAGAGACGCTCATTGTCTACATCGCTGTTGTCGACCCCGTCTTCCTCTCCTCCAGTGACGCCGAGTTCAATCTCAATACCCATCCCAAGTGGGGCCATGCGTTGGAAGTATGCTGCGGAGGTGGCGATGTTCTCTTCGAGGGGTTCTTCAGATAGGTCGAGCATGTGAGAACTGAAGAGCGGATGGCCTTTCTCTTTGAAATATGTAGCTCCGGCATCGATCATCCCACTGACCCACGGCAGCCATTTATAGGCGGCATGGTCGGTATGTAAGATGACAGGCACGCCGTAGTACTTAGCAGCATTGTGGATATGCAACGCACCGGAGACTGCGCCTGAGATGTTCGCCTGCAGGGCCTCGTTGGGCATGCCTTTGCCTGCGATAAATTGAGCCCCGCCGTTGGAAAACTGGATAATCACCGGGGAGTTTACCTTGGCAGCCGTCTCTAGGGTGGCATTGATGGAGTTCGATCCAGTGGTATTGACAGCCGGCAAGGCATAACCTTGGTCCTTTGCATCCTGGTAGATCGAACGGAGCTCCTCTCCAAAAAGCACACCAGCCCTATATTTGCCCATATCGTATAGATTTTCGCGTGCAAAGGTAGGGGCTTTGGACAGACAGTACAAAGCAGCATCTGCCGTATGCGATAACCGGCAGTCCCGATCAGAATATATTCTTGACACATCGAAAGCCGATGTGGTTGGTAGAAGAAGAAACTTCACCTTTTCCACGCGTACCCACCATATACCGCGTGCAATACTGGTCGGTGCATAAAAAAGAACCGCCGCGTTGAACACGCTTGGGGACACCCGGCTCACTGGGATCAAAGGAATCTGTGGGGCCCTTGGGATTAAGCGCGACCGATAGTTGACTGGCCAAAAGTTTGTAGTAATCATTCCGATACCAGTCGGAACACCATTCCCATACATTCCCCGCCATATCATAGAGCCCATATGCATTGGGAGGAAATCGTCTGACTGGCGCCACCCCACGATAGCCGTCTTGACCTGCATCCTGATGGGGGAAGCTGCCCTGGAACGAGTTGGCCATCCATCGTCCGGACGGATTTATCTGATTGCCCCATGCGAATAGATTGCCCGGGCGTCCACCCCTAGCGGCAAATTCCCATTCAGCCTCAGTGGGAAGTCTTTTCCCAGCCCAGCGTGCATAGGCGGCGGCATCTGCCCATGCGACGTGCACCACTGGATGATCCTCCCTTCCTTGCAGGCTGCTGCCAGGCCCTTCCGGATAACGCCAACTGGCACCCCGGGCATAACTCCACCATTGCAAGTGGTCGTCTAAGGGTACAGGCTGCGGAGGTGGTGTGAAGAGCACCGAGCCTGCGACGAGGTTCTCTGATGGTGCCTCCGGGAATTCCTCTTTAGTGGGCGTCTGCTCGGCGATCGTAACATATCCGGTGGCGGTCACAAACGCCTCGAACTGGCGGTTGGTGACTTCTGAAGCATCCATGTAGAAAGGATCTAGCCGCACACGATGTACCGGACGGGCATCATACATATCCTCGTGTCCTCCCCCCTGCATGCCCAATGGATTGACGGAACCCATACTGAACTCTCCCCCCGGCACCAGGACCATGCCATCGGGCACTCGGCCCGGAATGCGCGCACTGTCTTCCAGGGTTGGCAAGAAAGCCTCGCCCCCACCCTGCATGTAAAGGGCACTGTCCGACACCGTCAGGCCATTGCTGCAGGTCATGGAAGATGTGATTCTCTTATCTTCCATCGAAGTGGCCCTTCGATCATTGCAGGAAAGATGTAGAGCAACGAACCATAAAAAAAAAACTACCCGAAACTCCATATTCAAAAATACAGCTAGAAATCCATTGCCCCTCATGCTTACAATGAGGCAAGGAGAAGATATCCTTCGCTGTTTCCCCTATTTTTATGTGAAAGTATTGGAATGTCTCCTACACCTATACGCAGCGCCCTTGTAAGCTTTGGTATCTCCTCGCGCACGTTCCATGCGCCTTTTCTCACCACGATGCCAGACTACCGACTGGAGGCCGTCTTAGAAAGACGCGGGGATGCAGCTGCCAACAAGTATCCAGACATCCGGACGCATCGAGACTTGGAATCACTGCTGGCGGATGAAGCGATCGAGTTGGTCATCATCACGGCGCCCAACGACACACACTTCCCCTATGCGAAAGCCTGCCTGGAGGCCGGCAAGCATGTGGTCGTAGAGAAGCCTTTCACCATCCACTCTTGGGAGGCCAGGACGCTCTGCGAATTATCGGAAAAGGTGGGAAAAGTTTGCTCCGTATACCACAACCGCCGCTATGTGGCCGACTACCTGACGATGAAAGCAATACTGGAGGAAGGCCTGCTGGGCAAGCTGCATACTTTCACCGCGCATTACGACCGCTACCGTCCCGACCCTCGCACCTACGGCCTTTGGCGAGAATTTGCCGAGCCAGGCGCAGGCGTGCTGTACGATCTGGGCGCACACCTCATCGACCAGTCCCTGCAATTGTTCGGTTTCCCGCGCAGCATTCTGGCAGATATACGGCGCCAGAAGGACTATTCACAAGTAGACGACTACTTCGACCTGCAACTCGACTACGATTTCTTGAAAGTCACCCTCCATTCTTCCATGCTTGTCAGAGAGATGGGCCCCCGCTACCAGCTGCATGGCACCAAGGGTTCATTTCTGAAGTCCGGAGAAGACCCGCAGGAAGATCGGCTCAAAGCGGGCGAGCTGCCGGTGGGTGTCGACTGGTGCCATGAGGATGCGGCCTTTCATGGACTACTGCATACGGAGCGCAACGGGGAGGTGCTACAGAAGACCTGGCCTTCTATAAAAGGGGATTTCGGCATGTACTACCGGAACCTGTACCGCACCATCCGCATGGGTGAACCCCTTCAGGAGCGGCCCGAGCATGGACATAATGTCGTACGAGTGATTGAGCTGGCCTTTGCAAGCAGCGAGCAGCGGGCATGGATCCCTGTCGATGGCCTAATTGCCGTCTGATACAGGCCTGATTCAGCGACCGTGCTGCAGGTGGCTGGCGGCGGCCACGTCGAGGTAGACCCTGCAGTCGGGATGTTGCTGTAAGTAGCTGCCAGGTATCTCGGCATCCACAGGGCCTTCTAGGGCTTTTTGGATGATCTCCGCTTTCCCTGCCCCTGTCGCCAACAAGATTACCGTCTTTGCCGCCAGCAAGGTGGAAAGGCCGAGCGCAATGCCTTGGCGAATGTCGCGAGGACCCTCAAAAAAGAATTGGGCCGCATCGATGGTGCTGCCTGTCAGTGTCACAACCCGGTTGGGGGTATCGCTGGTGGAGCCAGGTTCATTGAGTCCAAGATGCCCGTTGGTGCCGATACCCAGGACGCAGATGTCTATGCCTTTGTGTGCTTCGACGAAGGCGGCTGCCTTCCGACAGGCAGCCGCAGGGTCTTGGGTCATGCCGTCGAAAAATGAAATCCTATCTTCTGTCACGTCCAATGGCTGAAACAGGTGTTTGCCAAGGTAGTGCCGGCAGCTGCCGGCTTCATCTGGGGCGATACCGATCCATTCGTCCAGTCCGACAAAATACCAGTCAGGCCTTGGCCGATGACTGTAATGCGTGCGCAGCAGGCGCAGGAATCCTATCGGAGAATTTCCGGAAGCAAGGCAGAGCAGCGGCTTATGGATGCGGTTCAACAGGTGGATGCAATCCTCTGCGGCTGCTTCTGACATGGAGTCAAAGTCCGAGGAGACGATAACCTTCATGGTAAACCTTTAGATGCAGTTATTGATTAAGTTCTCCAGCCATTCCTGACGGCCGCTGCGCTGACTGGGCTTGCCTTTTTCCATGGCATAGGCACGAAGATCTTCCAGCCTGAGCTGTCCTTGTTCGAACTGCTGGCCGGTGCCGGTGTCAAAAGAGGCATAGCGATCTTCGCGGAACTGCCGGTAGGGCGTCTCGCGCAAGACTTTATCTGCCACCAGCAGGGCGCGGGCAAAGGAGTCCATCCCGCCGATATGGGCATGGAAAAGGTCTTCCGGATCGGTGGAGTTACGCCTTGTCTTGGCGTCAAAGTTGATGCCGCCGCCTGCGAATCCACCCGCCTCCAGGATGACCAGCATGGCTTCCACGAGGTCGTTCAGGTTCATAGGAAACTGGTCGGTGTCCCAACCGTTCTGTGCATCTCCGCGGTTGGCATCCATGCTGCCGAGCATGCCGGCATCTGCCGCCACCTGCAGTTCGTGCTGGAAGGTATGTCCGGCCAGGGTGGCATGGTTGACCTCCACGTTGAGTTTGAAGTCGGCATCGAGGCCATAGTGCCGTAGGAAGCCTACGACGGTGGCGGCGTCGTAGTCGTATTGGTGCTTGGTGGGTTCGCAGGGCTTGGGCTCGATGAAGAACACGCCTTTGAAGCCCTGGCGCCTGGCATAATCCTTCGCCATGTGAAGGAAGCGGGCGAGGTGGTCCTTCTCCCGCTTCATATCGGTATTTAGCAAAGTCATATATCCTTCACGGCCGCCCCAGAAGACATAGTTCTCCCCTTTCAGAGCGATGGTGGCATCGAGGGCATTCTTGACCTGCGTGCCGGCCCAGGCGAGTACCTGGAAGTCTGGATTCGTGGAGGCCCCGTTCATGTAGCGGGGGTTGCTGAAGACATTGGCAGTTCCCCACAGCAGCTTGACCCCACTGGCGGACTGCTTTTCGGAGGCATAGGCGACAGCGGCCTGCATCCTACGCTCGTATTCTGCGATCGAAGGGCCTTCATCTACTAGGTCAACATCATGAAAGCAATAGTAAGGGATGCCGAGTTTGCTGATGAACTCGAAGGCGGCATCCATTTTATCGCGAGCACGTTGGACAGGGTCTGTAGAGGTATCCCAGGGGAATATCTTAGTACCGGGCCCGAAAGGATCCCCTCCAGTATTGCAGAAGCTATGCCAATAGGCGACGGCAAAGCGGAGGATTTCCTTCATTGGTTTACCGGCTACGATGCGGTTTTCATCGTACCACTTGTAAGCCAGCGGGTTGTTGGATGTAGGGCCTTCATACAGGATGCGCCCAATAGCGGGAAAATACTCTTTGTTGCCGATGGTGACAGACATATCTGTATAGATTAGAGTTATGTGATGAAATGGAATGTATGATTGAAGATAATCATCTCATAGAAAAGAAAAAGTCGCCGGGTGTAGGTAAAGAAGATGGACAACGCTGCTACAAAAGTGGTTCTATCCATCAAAAAGGGAATGATCCTTCTAGTCCTTCTTCCCATTTCGAATATGCCTCTACGTAGGCCATACTTCCCTCCCTGGATGGTTCGATGGACTGTATTTTGTCAAGCCCGGCAAAGCATTCGGCAGCATCTCGGAAGATCCCGGCCGCTAGGCCTGCAGCCCGGGCGGCCCCTTGTGCTCCGTCGGTGTTATAGAGTTCGAGTTGGCAGCCAGTGACATCGGCAAAAGCCTGGGCGAATACGGGGCTCTGGAACATATTGGCATGGCCTGCCCGCACGGTGCGTAGGTCCATGCCCATGCCATCCATGATGCGCATGCCATAGTGCAGGGCAAAGACAATGCCTTCCTGTGCCGCCCGGGCTAGGTGGGCCGCATCATGGCGGTTGAAGTGTAGCCCCCGCATGAAGGACCCTATGTCTCGGTTCGACAGCACTCGTTCTGCCCCATTACCGAAGGGATAGAGCTGCAGCCCATCGGACCCGATCGGGATGCTTGCGGCCAAGGCATTGATAGCCGGGTAGCTGAGGCCTTGGAACACATTCTTTCGCAGCCAGCTGTTGAGGATGCCGGTCCCGTTAATGCAAAGCAGTACACCGTAGCGGGGTGCTGCCGGCTGATGGTTTACATGAACAAAGGCATTCACCCTGGAGGCTGTATCAAAAGATGGCTTGTCGGTGACCCCATAGACGACACCCGAAGTGCCTGCGGTGGCAGCCACCTCACCCGGCTGCAGTACGCGGAGCGAGAAGGCATTGTTGGGCTGGTCGCCAGCACGGTACATGACGGGAGTACCCGCTTTCAAACCCAAGGCCTGGGCGGCAGTAGCAGACAATCGGCCTTGTTCGCCGAACTGGGGTACAAGCGGGGGTAACAGGTCTAGGTCGATCTCATAGTGTTGCAGCAGGTGATGGGCAGGTCCAGCATCCAGATAATCCCAGAAGATCCCTTCGGAGAGGCCAGATACTGTAGTGGAGATCTCACCCGTCAGTCGATACGCGATATAGTCGCCGGGCAGCATCACCTGGTGGATCCTGGCATAGAGTTGGGGCTCGTTTTCTTTTACCCAGCGGAGCTTGGAGGCGGTAAAATTCCCGGGTGCGTTGAGGTAATGGGAAAGGCAAAAATATTCCCCGAGGGATTGAAAAGCAGTCTGTCCTTGCACCACGGCCCGGCTGTCGCACCAGATGATGGCTTTTCGAAGGGGCTTCCCTTCTTTATCTACCACCACCAGCCCGTGCATCTGGTAAGAGATGCCGATCGCCGCGACATGTTCTCCTGTGAAGGGCATTTTCTTCTTTAACTTTTCCAAGGCGTTGCTCATTTCCCGCCACCAGTCGTTCGGATCTTGTTCAGCGAAGCCGGGAGCAGGGGCTTCGATGGTCATTTCATAGTCAGGCGAGAAGGCGGATGCGCTGGGTTTCCCGGTCGAAATATCCAGCAAGGTCACCTTGACGGAAGAGGAGCCGATGTCGAGTCCCAGCAGATATTGCATGTGGGTATGGGTTAGAAGGATCCGTAAAGATATCTGCCGGAAAGATAATATCCGCAGCCCTGTGCGCGAGGGCAGCTGGCAGCAGCTAAGTATAGAGGAGGCTGCAGCCCCTCACATCGCTGTGGTCGATGCGGCCGACGACTTCAAAGCGGCCGTCGGGATACAAGGTTCCAAGGTCGTCGGTGGCAATAAAGGCGCAGGAAGACTGATTGGCCAGGTCGATGATATTGATTGGTCCTGAGATGCGTTGACCGGGCAGGGGTCCTTTCACTGCTAGCGGATCGTCTTCGCTCCTGATGAGTACCTGCATCCACGGAGGTGATTGGAAGAGGCCTTCCCGGGGGGCATAGGCCTGGGAGAGCAGTTCTGTCATCCCATATTCCGAATGAATGGATGTAACGCCCAGCTGTTGTTGTAAGAAGCTATGAACCTCCTCCCGGGCGAGTTCCTGCCGCCGCCCTTTCATGCCACCGGTCTCCATGACCGTCGTATGCTGCAGGCGTATGGGGTAGGTGGCTGCAAAGTCCATCAACGCAAAAGTAACCCCCAGCAGCAGCGTCTGCTGGCCCTGCCGCTCGAGCTGCTGCAGGGTCTCATGCAGATGTGGGGTATCGTATAGGAAAAACCCGCTGGAAGGATGCCCTGACAAGCGGATCAGCTCATCTGTCATATAGGCCAGGGAGGAACCGCTGCGTTCGAGGTAGGAAGGTAACAGGGCGAGTATACACCATTCGGTAGGATCGCCGTAGAAGATCCGGAAGGCTTCGAGAAAACTGACACGATAGACTGACAGGCGTTCTACCTGGTGTTGGCTGGGCGTTTTACCCGTCGTGCCACTGCTGGTAAAGACTGCTTCAGGCTGAAAGTCGCCACAAACAACGGGATGGGTTTTGAAAAGCCCTATGGGCAGATATGGGATGTCCGTGATGGACTGGACCGATGCCGGGGATCGGCGCAGTTGGTCGCAGAAGCTTTGGTAGACAGGATTGCTACGGTATTGATACCGGAATAATGCGAGCGCCTTGAGGGGGAACTCAGAATTGTTAAAACCTCCGGGTTCTGTTGGCTGAATGAGGAAGTCTGGCCTGTTATTCAACTCGAATGATTATTTTTGAGTCGCAACGTAATACTTCATGAGGCTGATTTCGTTCTTATTCCTTGTCACACTAGGCTACCTGTCCTGCGGCAAAGATAATCTTCAGAGCAGACCCCGTCTCACGCTGAAGGAAGTCAGTGCTACGACCGTACCGGCACAGGGCCGCCTACAGATCATCCTCGAGCTGACGGATAAAGAAGGGGACTTCAAGGACGTGATCTATGTGCGGAAGCAGACGACCCGCTGCCCCAGCAGCAATTTCACCGATTCACAGCTCTACAGAATACCTGGTACGGTTCCACGCACGGCCAACTTCAAAGGGGAGATTGTCATGTCTTTCACGTACCCCTTCGAACTGCAGCCCCGCTGCACCCGCCCGGATACGGCTGTCTTCAGTTTCTGGCTGCGGGATGATAAAGGCAATCTGAGCGATACGGCCAAGACACCTTCGATCGTCATTTTGAGGCCCTGAGCATGCTGGCAATTTCCTACAGCCAAGCCTTAAATCCATCAGATATCCGAGTATACATGACCATTTCCATCAACCTCTCCTGATTTTCCTTCACCCCCTGAGCATTCATGCACATGGCAAAATCGAAAGAAAAAGTGAAAAAGACGATCCCGAAGGTTTCCTACGACTTCCTCCGGCGTTATATCGACAACCCCTCCCCTGTCGGCTTCGAGTGGTGGGGACAGAAACTTTGGCTCGAATACATTAGACCCTATGTAGACACGACCTTTACAGACCCTTATGGCACAGCCACAGCGGTCATCAACCCGGATGCACCTTTTCGGGTCGTCCTCGAAGCCCATGCCGATGAGATCAGCTGGTTTGTAAACTATATCACGGCAGAAGGCCTGATCTATTTGAAACGCAACGGAGGGGTCGACCACCAGGTCGCTCCTGCCAAGCGGGTGCTGATCCATGGCCGCAACGGGCCGGTGAAAGCTGTCTTCGGCTGGCCAGCCATCCACACGCGCATGTCGACACCAGACAGTAAGGACCCCGTCCCCCGCGTCGATAATTTATTCCTCGACTGCGGCGCCCGCAACCGCGATGAGGTCGAGTCGCTGGGCGTCCATGTCGGAGCGGTCGTCACCTACGAGGAGGGCTACGATGAACTGGCCTACGACTTCATCATTGGCCGGGCCCTCGACAACCGCATCGGTGGGTTCATGATCGCTGAGGTGGCAAGGCTCCTAAAAGAAAACGGGAAAAAGCTTCCATTCGGACTATACATCGTCAATGCCGTACAGGAAGAGATCGGACTGCGAGGAGCCGAGATGATCGCCCGGCGAATCCGTCCGAATGTGGCCATCATCACTGATGTGACGCACGACACGACGACGCCGATGGTCAATAAGACCGTAGAGGGAGATATATCCTGTGGAAAAGGGCCTTCCCTGGCCTATGCCCCGGCGATCCATAACAAGCTGCTTGACTTTGTCCGTGAGACGGCGGAAAAGAAGAAGATACCTGTCCAATGGCGGGCGCTGAGCCGCAGCACGGGCACTGACACCGACTCTTTTGCCTATGCCAACGATGGCTGCCCGTCGGTGCTCGTCTCCATTCCCCTCCGGTATATGCATACCACGGTCGAGATGATCCACAGGAAGGACATCGAAAACACCGTCAAACTGATGTATGAGACGGTGCAGGCCCTGAGGCCGGAGACCAACCTGGACTATTTCGGATAAGAAGAGCATGTCGCCCTTAAACCACCATTGGAAATCACCGTCATACCCAACCCTATATGAGGGTTTGATATCTATCCCATGCATCAGGAAATACATCACCCAGTTGATACAAAATGACGGCTGTTAGCATAAAGGGACTCCGGGTCTTGATGGCCTTGTTCATGTTGACATGGGTAGGAACGCTTACCCAGGCACAGGATTTCTCCAATAAGGGAAAGGAGTTCTGGATACCCTTTTCTTATCATGTGGCGATGTTGAATGGAAACCCGGGCTCGAATCCTCCTTTCAATGGCCTGGGTATGACGTTATGGATCAGCTCAGATGTTGCGACAACATATACTGTAGAGATCTATGGGGGCGCCAACATCCAAACCGGGAGTCTGACCGCAGGCCAGGTAGTGGCTGTGAACGTCCCGCGATCGAATTTCCTCAATACTTCAGGACTGATTACGGGAAAGGCGGTGCGTGTGACCAGCGAGAGACCGATAGTCGTTTATTCATATATCTCAGCTAGCGCCGTGAGCGGAGCCACCGTTTGCCTGCCGACAAATGTGCTGGGAAAGGAATACATATCGATGAATTATACACAAATTTCAAATGAGTCCAGATCCAATTCTTACTTTACAATTATCGCCGTAGAAGATAACACCCTTGTGGAGATCGTTCCAAGCGCCACCACTACCAATGGGTGGGCTGCCGGCAGCACGAATACGGTGACCTTGAATAAAGGCGAAATCTTCCAGGTCTTAGGTACTGTGAATACTATCCAGAGTGCCGGGGGATGGTTTGGGGAAGATCTTACAGGCTCCAGGATACGTTCCATAGCCTCAGGTACGTCAAGTTGTAAACGCATTGCAGTTTTCTCAGGTGCAGGCAAGATGCGCATTGGCAACTGCGCCGGGGGGGCAAATTCCTCTGACAACCTCTATCAGCAGTTATACCCTCTGGCATCCTGGGGTAAAAACTACTTGACAGTTCCCAGCTTTGAAAGGCCTACGAACTTTTATCGAATCATCAAGAGCAGCCCGAGCAGCAATGTTTTTTTAAATGGCAGTTTGATTCCAGCGGCTTCTTTCGTGAATGATGTATTCTATGAGTTTTCAAACACCACGCCCAACTCAGTCACTTCAGACCAACCCATTTCGCTAGCACAATATTTTACCACCCAGGGATGTTCAGGGAATGCCACCAACTACGATCCCGACATGATCCTGCTCAACCCAGTGGAACAGAATATTTCAAAAGTGACCTTGGTCAGTTCAAACTTAGTGGCAACAGCAGGAAGGCAGCACCACATACACGTAATCATGCCCAATAGGGGAAGTGGCATCTCATCCTTCCGGCTTGACGGGAATCCAGTGCCTGCCAGCGACTGGGTAACGCATCCCGCCAACAGTAACTTTTCATTTATATACCTCGACAGTGTGACCCAAGGGTATCATACTCTTTCCTCAGATTCTGGCTTCAACGCCCTAGCCTATGGATATGCCAATGCTGAGAGCTACGGCTACTCCGCCGGTGCAAATGTCAAAGACCTCTATCAATACGTATCGATCGAAACACCGGGAGCAACTGTCAAATTCCCAACCACCTGCCGAAATACACCTTACTATTTTACAATGACATTACCATACAAGCCTACAAAACTTCAATGGATTTTCGGAACAATACTCAACAACGCGGGAATAGCCGATACAACATTAATTAATCCCCAGCCGACTGACAGTACAATTATTAACGGCCGAAAAGTATATGGATATAAATTGCCTCGACAGTATGTGGTCCCGACCGTGGGGTTATACCCTGTACGACTCATTGCAAATAATCCTACCTCCGATGGATGCGGAGGAGAGCAAGATATATCATTTGACTTAGATGTTCTTGAGAATCCAATCGCCAAACTCAACTTTTCCAATGTCTGCCTTGGGCAACCTGTGACCTTTACGGATGCATCGGTCGGATATGGTAGAAGTCTGATGAAATTTATCACATATTTCGGAGATAATACTACTGCCAATATATTAAACCCGATAAAAACATATGCAGACACGGGCAATTTCACGGTCAAATATGTGGTAATGACAGACGTGGGATGTATCTCAGATACGGCATCTGCGATCATACGGGTTAAACCAATTCCAGTAGCAACCATTAGCGGTACGAATTCTGTCTGTCTGAACGACCCTGCCCCTCGGATTCTATTCCGTGCCACGCTAGGAGAATCCCCTTTTACTATCTCCTATAGGATCAATGGCGGACCAGTACAAACTGTCAATACAGCATCAAACTCCGACACTGTTAGCATTATAGTGCCTACTAATACAACAGGCATTTTCATCTACAACCTCATCGCAGTAAAAGAGGGCAGCCCAACAGGTTGCAGCAAATTGCTCACAGGCACGGCTACCATCACTGTAAATCCACTTCCCAACGCCACCATCACCGGAAGCACTATCACATGCCTTAACCAACTTCAGCCACGAATCACTTTCACTGGATCAGGATCCACACGACCATATACTTTTACTTACCAAATCAATGGTAGCAACCAGCAAACAGTCTCCACACTCATTGGTGACACCGTGTCTGTTGCTGTGCCAACTCAAACAGCCACTACATATACCTATTCTTTGCTATCAGTGAAAGATGGCAGCGTTACCGGCTGTAGCCAAATCCAATCAGGTACTGCCACAGTGACGGTACGACCCTTACCTACAGCGACTATAGAAGGCAAAACCAGCCTTTGCAGGAATGCGCCATCCCCTAGAATTACATTTACAGGATCTGGATCTTCCGCACCCTACACGTTTTCGTACAACATCAACGGAGGCATTTCACGAACTGTCTCTACGAGTGTTGGTGATACCGTTTCCATTCCTGTACCTACGAATGTGGCAACTACCCTTACATACAACTTACTCTCGGTGACAGACGGAACCTCAACCGCTTGCACACAGATACAGTCTGGTTCTGCCACCATTACGGTCTTCCCACTTCCACTAGCTGCCTATACTACGAACAGTCCGGTCTGTGCTACTGGCCTTATATCCTTTACCGATCAGTCGACAGCAAATAGTGCTTCCCTAACGAAGTGGCAATGGAATTTCGATGATACCACATCCGGTAGCCAGAATACATCTACACAGCCTAATTCTACCCATGTATTCGCAAAACCTGGCACATATAATATATCTTTTACTGTAACAAATTCAAATGGTTGCATCAGCGTAAATACACTGCCGCCATTTAGCGTCAACCCAAAGCCTAAGGCTGGCTTTATCATCCCAGAAGTCTGCCTGAACGATACCTATGCCGAATTTCTAGACTCATCTAAAGTTGCCAGCCCAGGCACTATTTCTGAATGGAATTGGAACTTCGGTGACCCGAACTGGAATACCCCGCCAATTAGTTCCAATACTGCCACCGATAAAGATCCAAGGCATTCTTATAAAGCCGTGGGTAACTATGATGTCAGCTTGCATATTAACACGAATCATGGATGCCGAGATACCATCGTACAGCGACTCGTTGTTAATGGTTCTTTCCCGATCGCAAGATTCGTTGTATTGAACCCCACTGCTCTGTGCGCCAATGACTCTGTCGCGATTATTGACAGTTCGACAGTTTTCCCAGGTGTCATCACGAAAATTTTAATCTACTGGGATGACGTGAATAATCCGACTATAGTGGAAACGGATGAGAACAGTCGCTTAGGAAAAATTTATAAACATCAGTATCCAAACTTCCAGTCGCCGCTTACCAAAACATATCGAATAAGATTAAAGGCATTTTCTGGCGGTATTTGTCTAAAAGAAACTACTCAGACCATCACGGTAAATGCTGCCCCAAAGACACGCTTCAACCTGATCCCGAACATCTGCTTTGATGCACCACCGTACCAGATTACAGAAGCGACTGAAATCGGTGGTGTACCAGGAAGTTTCCGCTTTTCAGGTCCTGGCGTCTCTGCGACAGGCATCTTCAACCCTTCCCTAGCTGGCGAAGGAACACATACTATCAAATATATATTCACTTCGACCACTGGAGGTTGTACAGACTCTATCACCCAGACGATCAAAGTTTGGAAGCGTGCGATCGCAGATTTTGATGTGTCATCTTCCCCTATCTGTGAAAAACAACCAGTCACCCTGACTGACAAGTCCAGCTCCCAGGAAGGTACCATCACACAATGGCGTTGGGACTATGCAGACGGAAGTACTCTGGACATCCGTACTTCCAGCACTCCATTTCAACATACGTTCCCTGTCTATGCTACCTATCCCGTAAAGCTGTCGGTGGTCACGTCAAATAGATGTACAAGTGCTGTAAAAATATCAAACGTGAAAGCACACCCACTGGTAAGGCCGAGTTTCACCTTTCCACCGGTTAGCTGCCTGCCGGATGCGGTAATTCCGTTTTTAAATAAATCTCACGTCCCCGGTGCAGACACCTCGACACTCAGCTATCTGTGGAACTTTGGAGACCCTGGAAGCGGAGCCGTAAACACATCCACCGCTAGGCATCCTGCGCACACCTATGCCAACCTAGGGCCCTTCAACGTAAGGCTTCAGGCAACGACACAGCAAGGTTGTATTCACGATACAACCATTGTATTAAATACCATACATCCACAGCCTATTGCAGACTTCACTGTCAGTGCAACCGACGTTTGCCTTGGCGGATCACTGCAGTTTATAAATAGATCTAACACACAAGATGGTACTTTAAAAACGCTTGACTGGAATTTAGGTGATGGAACCACTCGAAATATCCCCTCGTTCTCATATGTCTATAGTAATACTGGCCTTTATACGGTAACCTTAAAAATCACAAACAGTTTTGACTGCCCATCTACAGTGGCCACAAAAATCGTCTCCATCAACCCGAACCCTATCGCGGATGCTGGTCCCAACCGCATCATGCTCGAAGGTGCACAGATCACCATCGAAGCGACGGCCACCAATGCCAACGGGCTTACCTACCTCTGGACACCCGCCAAAGGGCTCAACAACCCCACGCTGCTCAAGCCCATTGCCTCCCCGGACAGTGCTATACGGTATCTGCTGACGGTCACGTCCGACAAAGGCTGTACCGACACCAGCTCCATGTTCCTGAAAGTCCTCTATAAGCCTGTAGCTTTCAACACCTTCACCCCCAACGGAGATGGAATCAACGATTTCTGGGATATTCTATATATAGATTCATACCCGGGGGCCATCATAGAAGTCTTTAGCATCGACGGGCAACTGATCTACCGCTCTATTGGCTACAACAAGCCTTGGGATGGAAAGCGCAATGGACTGCCGCTACCCTTCGGCACGTACTATTATGTGATAGACCCTAAGAATGGGCGGGCAAAGATGGCCGGGTATGTCACCATCATCCGATGACCCACACCGTCGCACAATGGTTTGTACAACGCCTGTAGAAAAAAAATAAAAATAGATATTAGACAGGCAGCAGCCGAGCCTCTGTGACGGCATCGGTGTTGATGGGCCCATAGATATGTGGGAAGGTCTGCTCCAAAGAATCCGACCATTCATAAACCAGCTGGCTGCACAAGGCCTGAGGGTTTATCTCGAGGAGGATGGCATCTTCCTGGCCCAGGAAATAGCGCTGACGGATCTCCGGAACCTGTTCCGAGGTACAGCAATGGATGAATCCCTCGTCATAGAGGGATGGGGCGACGACCTGGCCACGGCCCTGGGAGAACTCCCATTCGTTTCGGGTGGTGAAATGATAGATCACTTGCATGACAGAAGGCATTACAAAAGCTATAACGAGCAAAGTACCCTGGGTATTTTATGAGCCTCCAGCATAAGATCAACCAACACCATGGCGGTCACAGCTTCCAGGACGGGCGGTACCCGTAAAGCAATGCATAGATCGTGACGACCTTTGACGGAGAATAGCTCCGTCTCGCCAGTCTCCCAATTCAAGGTCACCTGTTCTTTGGGCGTAGAAGATGTCGGCTTGACGGCAACCCTCCACACGAGCTCGTTGCCATTGGTGATCCCTCCCACGATCCCTCCTGCGTGGTTGCTGGCCGTATGACCCTGCAAGTCTGTGATGGGATCATTATGTTCGGAGCCAAACATACGGGCAGCGGCAAAGCCTGCCCCGAACTCGACGCCTTTCACCGCGGGGATAGAAAAGGCCGCATGCGCCAACAAAGATTCTACGGAGTTGAAGAAAGGTTCTCCCAGTCCCAGAGGAAGCCCCTTGGCGCGGCATTCTACCATTCCTCCAACAGAGTCCTTGTGCTGAATGGCCTGCTCCAAACCTTTCTCTATATCAGGAATGCCACCAATCTCCAGGATCGTGGCCTCGATCTGTACTGGTGTCAGCAGTCGCTTCGCAATCACGCCAGCTGCCACTAGACATGCCGTCAAGCGACCGCTGAAATGCCCGCCCCCACGATAGTCTTCAAAGCCACCGAACTTGTGATGGGCGACAAAATCAGCATGGCCGGGCCTTGGCACGGCACGTTGTTTTTCATAGTCAGCCGAGCGGGTATTGCGGTTGGGGAAGAAGAGGGTGAGGGGTGCCCCCGTCGTACGTCCCATGAACAAGCCAGTGAGGAATTGCGGGAGATCTTCCTCTTGCCGGGGGGTTGTGCCTTTCTGGAGGCCACCCTTTCGTCGCTCCATGTCGGCGATGAAATCTTCCACGGCAAGGGGCAGTCCGGCTGGGCAGCCGTCGATGACAATCCCCACCCCGTCGCCGTGAGACTCACCGAGGATGGTGACGCTGAAGTGTTTTCCGAATCGATTCATACTCTTTATTCTGGTGTGAAGACGGTGGTTGGCAGGCTTCCGGATCGATGAATGCCTGCCCCCAATGAGACCATGTCATCGAAAAAATGCGGGTAGGACTTCCCAATGGCTTCGGCTGCCTCGATGCGTAGAGGTCCCTGGGCCCTCAAGGCTGCCACCGCTAGCGACATGGCGATGCGATGGTCATGACAGGAATGGACATTACCAGCCAGAATGGCTCCGCCTCCCTCAATAAACATCAGGTCTTCCTCCAGGCGGATCGACACTCCCAACTTCCCAAACTCCTGTTGGAGGGTCTGTCCACGGTCGCTTTCCTTATGCGCCAGCCTGCCAACACCTTGTATGACGGAGGTCCCAGCACAGCAGGCTGCAAGGGCCGCCAGCGGAGGGAATAGGTCCGGGCACTCGGTGGCATCGAAAGCAAAGGCTTGTAGCGATGTCTGTGCAATATATAGCCGGCCGTCGGCACCGACATGAAACTGTCCACCGGCAGACGCTAGGGCTGTGAGGATGGCCTTATCACCCTGTACTGATGCCACGTCGAGGCCCTCAATAGCAAGATCGCCTGCCAGGGCGGCCGCCACCACCAGAAAGGCGGCCCCACTCCAGTCACCTTCTACCGTATAACACAGCGGCTCAGTCATCGCAAGGCTTGGAATATAGACGGGAAAATGAAACACATCACCAGCCGTCGTGTCTGGCATATGCATGCCGAAACTGCGCATGACCGAGAGCGTTAAATCAATATAGGGTCGGCTCTTTAGACCTTCGACACGGATGGTCACGTCAGAGGCGCCTGCGGCGGAGAAGGCCATGAGCAGCCCCGTCAGAAACTGGGAACTGAGGGAACCGTCGACGGTGATATCCGCCGGACGCAGCGGGCCCTGAATAGACAATGGCAACCTTCCCTGCTGTGATGACACCATCACTCCTAGCTGGGGAAGGACAGCATCGAAGAAATCCATCGGCCTCGTCACCAGGGAGCCCGCACCTGTCAGCAGCAGCCGTCGGGGAGAAAGCGCAGCAATCGGGGTGAACATCCGTATGCCCAGCCCGCTCTCGCCGCAGTGGACCGCATCGGATTTGGGATGCACGCCCTGGCTCTGCACCAGCAGGGCGGCATCAGACTCATGGATGGTGGCCCCCAGGCGCGTGATGACGTCCATGGCCGCCAGGTCGTCATTGCTCTGTCCGGGGAGCCGTATCTCCGTCTGTCCATGACGCAACAAGGCCGCCGCACAAGCACGCTGCATGGCGCTCTTGGAGCGGGGTGAGACGAGATGCCCTTTCAGCGTGGATGGATGGACGGTTGCAATCATATATGCGATACTTCAACTTTTTTTTGGTGGCTTTCGAAAAGCAGGCTGTTGCGCCTCTGCCGCCTGCCGCACCCATTCTTCAAAGGAGGCCAAAGCGATCTTTTGCACGACACCCTTACCGATGCGTTCCAGCAACACCTCATTCATGTCAAGGCTCACCCGTTTCTTGTCTAGGCGGAGGACTTCCAACACTTTCGTCGCATCATAGCGATGTGTTATAGGCAGCCCGTAGGCCTGCAATACGTCTTGTAGCTTTTCTGTGCCACTGAAGCCCAGCCGCTGCGCTGAGAGCTGGCTGGCCAGTACCATCCCGATGGCGACAGCCTGTCCGTGGCTGAGCTGGTGCACCGTCTCGATGGCATGCCCCAGCGTATGTCCAAAGTTTAGCAGTCGCCGCTCATTGCACTCAAACTCATCGCGCCGAACGATGGCCGACTTCATGCGGGCATTTCTTTCGATTAGGCCGTGGAGGATGTCCGACTTCTTTTGCAAGCGTTTCACATCGTAGCTGGACAGGAGTCGAAAGGCGGCCGCATCGCGGATGCAGGCATGCTTGATGACTTCCGCAAAACCATCCGACCAGAGTGTGTCTGGCAGGGTCCGTAGAAATGACCAGTCGTAGAGGATGAAGCCAGGCTGTCGGATGACACCCACCATATTCTTGTAGGCTCCTACGTCAATGCCGTTTTTCCCTCCGATGGAGGCATCCACCATGGCCAGCAGTGTAGTTGGCAGAAAGCCGAAGGATATGCCACGCATGTATACGGAGGCCGCATAACCGGTCAGGTCAGTGACGACGCCGCCGCCAACACCTACCAGGGTAAAGGATCGGTCCGCCTTCCGCTCGATGAGCTCACCTATGATGCGGTCTACCGTTGACTGGACTTTATACTGCTCTCCAGAGGGGATGGTGAGGATGTCCCAGTCTTTGAAGCACGCGCCATGTAAGGCATGGACGGTTTCATCCATCAACAGCACCGTAGACTTCTTTTGGCAGTGTTTTGACAGAGAGGAAAGACGACCGCCAAAAAAATAATCAACGGACTGCGCAGAGAAACGGTATGTCGCAGAGGGGGTCATGTCAGCGTGCGGCTTAGGGTTGGTTGGACTGCAAGGCATCGAAGACGGCCATTTCATCCTGGAAGGTCTTTGTGAGGTGATACTCTTCCTGTCGGTCGATGTATTCGGATACCTGCCGAATCACATTCGGGCTCACGCTATACGCCACAAAGTCTTCTTCCCATTGAAATGACTCAGATACGATCTGAGTAGTATTGAGCCAGTCAGTACTCTCAGACTTGAGCTGTCGGACCAGCTGTGCTAGGTTCTGGGCCGGATGAAGATGGAGGAGTAGATGTAGATGGTCGGCCCCTCCGTTTGCTTTCAGGATTCGGATCCCTTTTTCCTCGGCAGATTTGAGCATATGAGCCGACAGTACGGTACGGACACTGCGCTGCAGCAGTGGTCTTTGTCCGCTGACGGACCAGACCGCGTGTACATACAGATATGATTTTAACAATGACATGCGTTGAGGTTGGCTAGCCGTTCATCACCCTGTTTTGTCGGTTGATGCTTTCCATGTGAACCGCGTCGAGATAGCGGGTGACAAACTCGCGACTCAGGCCCAGCTTGTCAGCCTTTCCGAAGGATTTCTCTAGGACCTGATTCCAGCGGTTGGTCTGCAGGATGGTCACAGCATTGTTCCGCTTGTATTCACCGATTTTTTCTGCAATGCGCATGCGCTGGGCGAGTAGATCGAGCAGTTCATCGTCTACATGGTTGATCTGTTCCCTGAGTTTGTCGAGCGCCATATGAAAAGATTCCGAGGCGACATCTTCATGGCGCCACTTTATGTTGTCGAACATCTCTGCCAGTCGGGCCGGCGTGACTTGCTGTTTGGCATCGCTCCAGGCATTGTCAGGATCTAGGTGACTTTCAATCATCAGCCCGTCAAAGTCGAGGTCCATAGCCTTTTGTGCTACGTCCAGGAGGATATCCCTCCGGCCGCAGATATGAGATGGGTCATTCACCATGAGCATCTCCGGGTGCCTGCGCTTCATCTCGATGGCCAGGTGCCACATGGGGGCATTTCGAAACTCTGTATTCCCATAGGAAGAGAACCCACGATGTATCAGGCCTATCCGGGAGATGCCTGCACGGGCTACACGCTCTACGGCACCTCCCCATAACTCCAGGTCGGGGTTGATAGGGTTTTTGATGAATACGGGCACCTGGACGCCGCGCAGGGCGTCTGCAACTTCTTGTACGCTGAATGGATTGACGGTGGTGCGGGCACCAATCCAAAGCATGTCTACGTCGAAGGTAAGTGCATCTTGTACCTGCTTACCGGTGGCCACTTCTACGGTGGTGGGGATACCGGTGAGCTTCCTTGCCTGCTGCAGCCAGGGTAGGCCTTTTGCGCCTATGCCTTCAAACATACCGGGCTTGGTACGTGGCTTCCAGATACCAGCCCGAAGGACATCCACCTTGCCGGTGGCAGCAAGTTGTTGTGCTGTAGTCACCAATTGCTCCTCGGTTTCTGCGCTGCAGGGCCCTGAGATAAGGAGTGGCCGCTTCTCCCATTTATCTGTAATCAGTGAAGCGGCGGTTGCTGTCGGGGTCGTTTGCATGTCTGTGAAATTAAAGATAAAGATGGGGATGATTTTGGGTTACTGTATGATTCGTCGGATGCGGTTGGCGTCTTGCATCAGCTCTCGGAGGTATTCCCAATTCTCACGCTCCAGGCAGCTCTTGAAACGTCGGAGCTGAGTGATGTGCTCATTGAGTACGTCGAGCACATTGTCTTTGTTCTGGCGGAGGATGGGAAGCCACATGTCTGGATTGCTCTTCGCCAGTCGGACGGTGCTCTCGAAGCCTGCGCTGGCAAGTTCGAAGATGGCCTCGTCCTCACGTTCTTTTGCCAGGACGGTGTTCGCCAGTGCGAAGGAGGTGACATGGGAAATATGACTCACATAGGCTGCATGTATGTCGTGGGCGACGGCATCCATCTCGGTGATGTGCATGCCGATCGCATGAAAAAGGTGCTTAGCCCATTCCAAGGCATCCGCATCGCTGTCGGCTACGTCGCATAGAATGACCGACTTACCCTGAAACGCGCCAGCGACAGCCGCTTGAGGGCCACTATACTCTGTTCCCCACATGGGGTGAGAGGCCACAAAGCGACCGCGTCGGGGATGATGACGGACCGCTGCCACGATGTCAGACTTTGTCGAGCCAAGGTCTATAACAATCTGATGGTCGACTTTGTCCAGTAGATTTGGTAATATCTGGACGGCGCTGTCCACCGGGATGGATAAGAATATAGTGTCAGAGCAGGCGACGGACTCTTCCAGCGACATCATCGCATCGACCAGTCCAAGCTCCAGGGCTTTGCTGGCATGCGCCTCCTGGTTGTCCACGCCGAGGATGCGGGAGGCAAGTCCTCCGGCGCGCAGGCGCAGCGCCAGCGACCCGCCGATCAGTCCAACGCCAATGACCGTGATGATCTTGGGCTCTATGGATGTTGCTTTCATTGTTACTTAAGCATTCAATGTCTTCAGGTTTTTTTGTATCCGTTGCTTTGCAGCGAGCAAGGTGTCAACTGGACTGCAAAGGCTGACCCTCAGGTAATTGTCTCCGGCATCGCCAAAGATGCCGCCGGGCGTGATGAAGACGCGGGCTTGTTGCAAGACGACATCACTCAGCGCATAGCCATCTACAGCGGTCTCCGGGATCTTTGCCCAGAGGAACATGCCCGCCTGCCCTGGGGCTATTGTGCAGCCAAGCCCTTCGAGGATGGCCGTTGCCTCCTGACGGCGGTTCGCGTAGGTGTGGTTGAGTTCTTGGTGCCATTCCAGGCCCAGCGACAGGGCTTTGGCGGCTGCCAGTTGCACTGGCAGAAACATTCCACTATCCATGTTGCTCTTGAATCGAAGCACTTCATCGATCCGCTCGCCGGCGGCGCATAACATGCCGACCCTCCATCCCGCCATGTTGTGCGACTTGCTCAGTGAGTTCAGTTCCATCGCCACATCCATCGCACCTGTCACCGACAAGAGACTCATGGGCTGATCATTCAGGATGAAGCTATACGGGTTGTCGTGCACTAGCAGGATACCCTGTTGCCGGGCGAAATCCACCAGCCGCTCCATGGTATGTCGCTGGGGAAGTCTGCCAGTGGGCATGTGGGGATAGTTGACGAACATCAACTTCACCTTCCGACCATGACGGGTATGCTCCGCACAGACATGCTCCAGGGCGTTTAAGTCTGGATAACCATCGTTGGCGGTTTCTAGCCGATATTCCAGGACTTCGCCATTGGCCAGGCGGACAGCACTCCGATAGGTAGGATAGCCCGGGTTGGGCACCAGCGCCAGGTCGCCCGGGTCGAGATAGGTCATGCAGATGTGCAGGATGCCCTCTTTACTTCCGATGAGTGGTAGCACCTGGCGGTCCGGATCGAGAGATACATGATACCAACGGGCATACCAATCTGCGACGGCCCTCCGAAGTATGGGTGAGCCTTTGTAAGACTGGTAGGCATGTGCGTCTGGGCGGGCCGATGCTTCCTGCAAGGCCTGCAGGACCTCCGGATGTGGGGGCAGGTCTGGGCTTCCGATACCCAGATTGATAACTTTATCGCCTAGGAGGTCCATCTCTGCGATCTCTCTGAGTTTTTTGGAGAAGTAGTATTCACCGATACCCTCCAGCCGCTGTGCCGTCGTGCATGTTTTCATTTTCATTATTTGAAGGAGCCGCGGCGGTAGACGCCTAAGATGCGGAGGGAGTCGGTGATGGCTTGTATAGACTGAAGTAATTTCTGCAGCTGGGCGAACTCCTCGAATTCCAGGTCGGCATGGAAGCTGTATTTAAAGTCAGAGCCAGGGATGGGAAAGCTCTGCAGTTTGCTGAGGTTGATGCCGACGTCGGCAATCTGAGTGAGCACTCGTGCCAGGCTCCCATGGGAGTGGTCGGTATGGAAGGTGAGGGATGCCTTGTCGGCAAGCTCCACTGGCATCGCCTCTTTCTCCGGCTGGAGGAAGAGGAAACGCGTGTAATTGTTTTTCATGGTGTGGATATTGGGTGCCAGCACTTGCAAGCCGAAGAGATCAGCCGCCAGTTTGCTGGCGATGGCTGCCGTGTGTCGGCTTTTGTGCTGCATGAGTTTTTTCGCACTCAGGGCGGTATCTTCAGACTCTACCAGCTTCCAGCGATGCTTGTCGAGGAAGTCTAGGCATTGCTGCAAGGCCATTGGATGAGAGTGAACTTCCCGGATGTCTGCGAGGGTTACGCCGGGGTATGTGAGGAGCTGCTGTCGGATCTGTAGGTAGACTTCCCCTATGATGCAGAGTGAGGAGCGCTGGAGCAGGTGGTAGTTGGGCAGAATGCTGCCTGCGATAGAGTTCTCGATGGCCATCACCCCTCCGTCTGATTCTTTGCGGGAGGAGGCAATTTTTACGACTTCCCGGAAGGTGGCACAAGGGATGACCTCCACCTCCGGGCCATAAAAACGACGGGCCGCCTCTTGGTGAAAGCTTCCTTCGTAGCCTTGAATGGAAACACGGACAGGGCGGTTTGCCAAAGATGATCGTGGCTGGAGGGATGTCATGCGCCAATGGTTAAAAAAAATCCCGGCTCATCGGCCGGGATCCCTTGTTGTTGTATGCAATTTTATGACAACCCAAGACATCCCGATCCCGCTTCAAAATAGAAGTAGGAGAAATACAATCGGTATGTGCTACGATTGATCATAGTCAAATATACGGTAATAAGTGATTGGAAAAAAATATTCTGGAGAATGATTGAAAGATATCAAAACAGCGGGCAATATGTTTCGATATTTTTCAGAGAAAGGCAGTGTTCATTTCTGCCGCTTGGGCGGGCGTGGTACGCCTGACTCTGCATCATTCATCCGAATGCGGCGGCCTTTGAATTTCTTACCATCGAGGGCACGGATCATTTTTTCGGCTACGGAGGCGTCAATTTCGATCCAGCTGTTCATATCTTTCATATCGATGCGACCGAGTACTTCTTTTTTCAAGTCGCTCATATCGAGGATAAACTGAAGAAAGCTGGCTTTGTAGAATCCATCGCGAGTGCCAAGGTTGACGAACAGTTTGCGCATTTGGTTTTGAGCAAGATCGAAGCGTCGTCCACGGGTGTCGGTGTATTGTCCAGCGGCTGACCGGGGGGTGTCGCGATGCGCTCTTCTCTCGTCGCGGACGTTGAGGTCGGCGGCGTTTTCATAGTATTGAAGGAAACGGTCGAATTCTAGGGCGGCGACCCGTTGCAGGATTTCTTCTTTATCTACTGGTGCAAACTTCTCCCGGAGTGTAGGGAGGTAGGTCTCGTAGTCGCCATGGCTGATGTCGGCGGCGAGCATGCGGTCTATGAAATGGAAGAACTGCTTGCGGCACACGTCTTTACCCCCCGGGATGTCCATCCGGTGAAGGCGGTTATCGATCATTCGTTCGATCTGTCGGATGCGGTGGGTTTCCCTTGGGGTAATGAGCGACAGGCAGACGCCGGATCGTCCGGCCCTGCCAGTACGGCCGCTGCGGTGTGTGTATACTTCTGGGTCGTCGGGCAGTTCGTAGTTTATGACGTGGGTGATGCCGGTGACATCGATGCCGCGGGCGGCAACGTCGGTAGCGATGAGCAGCTGCAGGCTTTTTTCACGGAAGCGGCCCATCACCTTGTCGCGTTGCTGCTGGGTAAGGTCGCCATGCAGGGATTCGATATCATAGCCTTCACGGATGAGTGATTCCGTTATCGTTTGCGCATCCGCCTTGGTCCGTGTGAAGATGATACCGTAGATGCCGGGGTTGAAGTCGATTGCCCGCTTGAGGGTCGCATATCGGTTGACGGAGTGGCAGATGAAGTACTGGTGGTCAATGTTGGCATTGGCGGCATTGACTCTGCCGATGCTCACTTCCGCTGGAGAAGACATAAAGCGACGGCTGACCTGCCGTACTTCTGTGGGCATGGTGGCACTAAATAGCCAGGCACTGTGCCGACAGGGCGTGTTTTGGAGGATAAATTCTATGTCTTCCCGAAAGCCCATATTGAGCATCTCATCGGCCTCATCGAGGACGACGTGCGTAATCTCATCCAGTTGGATGGCTTTTCGCTCAATGAGATCTATCAGCCGCCCAGGCGTGGCCACAACGATCTGCGGTCCTTTCCGCAGTTCACGGATTTGTTCTCCAATGCTGGCCCCACCGTAGACAGCGACCGTATACAGGCCCTGGGCGCGCTTGGTATAGCGAGCCATGTCTTGTGAGATCTGCATACATAGCTCGCGGGTCGGACACACGACGAGCGATTGTGGGACCTTCCGGCCTGCATCTGCGAGTTGTAAGAGGGGGAGGCCAAAGGCTGCCGTCTTTCCGGTACCTGTCTGGGCAAGACCTACAAAGTCGCGGGTGCCGGAGAGCAGGATGGGGATAGCTTTCTCCTGGATGGGCGTGGGCTCTGTGAATCCTAGGTCCCAGATGGATGCGAGCAAATCCTGACGGATACCCAGCGCTTCAAAAGTCATGGAGAAAGTTTGCGCAAAGGTACCGTTCGCAGGTGAGAAGATGATAAACAGCAGAAGGAGTTACGAGCAAACCAGGCATGGAAAGTGTGTTAGATTTGCTCCGCAAAAATGTCAAGCAGGAATGTAAAAAAAAAGCTACCCCGTTAAAACGGGGCAGCTTAAACGATTGCTTGCCATATAAGAAAAAAGTTAATGAGCAGCTGTATCAGCAGCAGCGGTCGTGTCGGGAGCGGCAGTTGTGTCAACGGCAGGAGCAGTTGTGTCAACGGCAACAGCAGCTGTGTCTGTGACTTCTTCTTTGGCACCACCACCGCAGGATGCGAGGAAGGCGATGGCCATAATGGCGAGGAGCTTCTTCATTTTCTTGATTTTTTGTTTTTTTAGATGAAGTTTTCACCATTGATACCAAAAAAGAATCCAGGTAACCCACCTGCATCGATTATTTTTTTTTCTTTGTGATGGGTTACAAATCACAGCGTTGGGGTATTAAAAATAGATCCGTGAGTCGTTCAGATCGTGATTCTCTGCTACTTAAAGGATTGGCGCTCAATGAAAAAGACGCTATTCACTTCATTTATAAAGAGAATTTCAGTCTGGTTCAGACGCTGATTATCCGGAATAATGGTACTGAGGATGATGCTAGGGATGTTTTTCAGGAGGCGTTGCTTGTCCTGTATGAAAAATCCCAAACTGATGACTTCGAGCTGACTTGCCAGATTCGAACTTATCTGTACTCCGTCGCCCGGCGGATCTGGTTGAAAAAACTCCAATATCTAAAACGCTTCGAATCCCCGGATGAGGATCTAGTCGAGACGGTCTCGATCGAGGAGGATCTTGAAGCCCATGAAAAACGTACCGCCCAATATGGTGTCATGAAAGCGGCCATGGGCCGCTTGGGAGAGCCTTGTAAAAGTTTATTAGAGGCCTTCTATGTGCACCAGAAATCCATGGTAGAAATATCCGCTTATTTCGGATACACGAACGCTGACAATGCCAAAACGCAGAAATACAAATGCCTGATGAGGCTCAAAAAATTATTCTTCGCAGAATATAAGCCCCAATAAAACATGGATCAATACCAACATATTGCTGCTACCGAAAAGTTCCTTCGGGGAGAGATGTCTCCAGATGAGTGCCGAGTCTTCGAAGAGACGCGTCGCTCTAATCCAGCGCAGGACCAATTGTTTGTCGAACATCAGTTGATGCTAGACCGGATGGTAACTTATGCCGAAAGGAAGCGGGTCAAAGCAAACCTGCACGATATTCACCAAACTCTCCAGGAAAGTGGTGACATCCAACCACTAGAAAAAGAAGTTCAGGGAAAGCTCTTGGAGTTATGGACTCGCTATCGCAGAGTTGTGGGTGTTGCGGCCTCCATCGCTGGTGTTACCGCCCTGCTGATCAGCGGCATCACGGCTGTCTTTGCGCCCAAAGCGCCCATTACAGTAGTAGAAGAACTACGCCGGAAAGTCAGCCGGCTGGAACGGCAGAGCAGCAATCAGCGGGCAGAAATCAATGCTGTCCGTAAAAAAATCGAACCCGGCAGGGAAGTAAGCTTTGGCGGCACGAGCTTCCTCATCGATGCCAAGGGTTATCTGGTGACCAGCGCTCACGTGCTCACAGACGCAACAGGCGTGGTTGTGCAGAACCATACCGGTGAAGAATTCCGTGCGACGATTGTCTTTGCAGACATCCAGCGAGACCTGGCCATCCTTAAAATCGAGGATGATGATTTTCTCCCAAAATCCGCCCTGCCCTATGGCATCAGTCGTAATGGGATGGAGATTGCAGAGCCAGTCTTCACGCTGGGATATCCTAAAGATGAAGTCGTATACGGGGAAGGTTACCTTAGTGCTCGCTCCGGCGCTGAAGGAGATACCCTCTCCTACCAGTTGAGCATTTCCGCCAACCCAGGCAACAGCGGCGGTCCCGTCATAAATAGAAAGGGAGAAGTTATAGGTATTCTCAATGCGCGCCAAGCGAAAGCAGAAGGGGTAGTCTTCGCCATCCGCTCGCTGAACATCTACCGCCTGGTAGAAGAGATGAAAGACCAGAACCTCGCCAAAGGACTGCGTCTGTCAGCGGCCTCCCAGATTAAAGGATTAGACCGCATCCGTCAGGTTCGGAAGATACAAGACTGCATCTATATGGTGAAGGTTTTGATGTGAGCTGCCGCCATGTTGAATAGATGGATTCCTGCCATGTCACAACAGGCACGGATCCACGAATAGACATAACTTGATCCATGTAGCTCTCCATGAATGGGATCGCGGCTCAGGCCTTCCAAAGTTGTACGGGGTACTCCCCATTCGACACCAATTCATTCACGCACCTGCGTACCTCCGGTGCGTCTTCCTTATAGGTCACACCGAACCAGGTAGCAGACGTAGGAATGACCTGGATGTCGCCCATCTGTTCCCGAATGAACCGGTCTGCCACAATGGGGATGAAGAACTCAGACTTCTCTTCCTGCATACGGGCATCCAGGAATTCGCTGAAAAGATGGCTGGCATATTCAAAATAGGAAGGATGGAAGCACCAGAAGTTCATGGAAACTTGCGCATGCGTCGGAAGTTCGCGGGGCAATGCCTGGTCGCCACAGACAACGACGCCGTCCGTCTGTGAAATATTGAGTCGCTCCGCAATAGCCGTCAAGTGGCCATGCTCATCCACCTCGCAGACGCCCCTATTGACCGTGCCGTTGTCAGAGAGAGTTTTCATAAGGTTGTACCCAATGATCGAATAGGTACGCGCATCACAGGGCTCTTGCAAAAAGGCTACTGCCTTTTCAAAAGCGTCCCTACCGTAAAAATCATCGGCATTGATGACCGCAAAGGGTTCGTGTACGGCTTCGCGCGCGCAGAGCACTGCATGGGCAGTACCCCATGGCTTGGTCCGTCCAGCCGGCACTTGTCTTCCGCCAAGACAAGACTCCAATTCCTGGAAAACATAGTCAGTCTGCACCAAGCCTTGTAGACGTGGCCCAAAAATGGACTCGAAGTTTTCAGCGAATTCTTTCCGGATGATAAACACGACCTTGCCAAAGCCAGCACGGATCGCGTCATAAATCGAATAGTCCATGATGGTCTCCCCGGAAGGTCCAAAAGATTCTGTCTGCTTCATAGAACCGTATCGGGATGCCATTCCAGCGGCCAAAATCACCAAAGTGGGCTTCATCATGCTACTTTTGAATGGTTTGAGGGACACTAAAATAAATTAATTCTATGGTAATGGGGGGATTGTCTCTCCGGTGACCTACAGACAGACATTCCCACAAATAGCTTCCGAATCATGGCAGACAACGACAACAATTGGAGTATGTCGGTTCGTATCCGAACCGACCCATTTTCCTGGGGCACAAAAAAGCCCAGCTGGGACGTACTAAGGTTGGACGAGTGCCATCCGGTGGTGTCGGGCAATAAGTTGTATAAGCTAGAACCCTTCCTCGCCAGAGCCTTCCAGGAAGGTCGGCCAGGGATCGTCACATTTGGTGGGCCTTACTCCAACCACATCCATGCGACTGCCTTTGCCGCCCAGGCAGCAGGCCTTCCAGCCATCGGCATCATCCGGGGGGAACAGCCCCCCCACTGCTCACCGACCTTGGCAGATGCGCAAGAATGGGGCATGCAACTCCGCTATCTCTCCCGTGAGCGATACAAGGCCTTGCACCGAGATCCCAACGCGTACACAGCGGAAATACCCCCCCGGTGGCTGGTGGTACCCGAAGGGGGCTACACGCGTGAGGGGGCCCAGGGGGCAAAGAAGATGCTGGATGGTATCCCTACTGAGCGATATGACCGCATTGTTTGTGCCTGTGGCACGGGAACCATGGCAGCCGGACTACGCATGGCAGCCCACCCTCGGACAGCTGTTATCGGGATTCCTGTTCTGAAAGGGCATGGCGGACTGGAAAATGATATTCATTCGTTGATTCCTGAGGAGGAGCGGCAAGGGGCAATGACAATGATAGATGGATACCACTTTGGAGGGTACGCCAAAAAAAATCTAGCGCTGCTGCAGTTTATGAAACGATTCTATCTAGCCAGTGGCATCCAGACCGACTTTGTCTACACAGCCAAACTGATGTTTGCCGTGGACGACCTGTTCCGAAATGGGTACTTCCACAACAAGGAGCGCATCTTGGCCATCCACAGTGGAGGGCTTCAGGGCAACCGATCGTTGAAAAATCTGTCTCTCACAAGTTCTTGACCAGCACCTACCTTTGCAGAGGTCATAATCCTTTGCAGAGATGCTCATCCGGCGCGCGCGAAAATCTTTGCTCTTGATAGGTATGTCGCTGACCCTGCAGGGACTGGCACAGGATACACTACCCTCGTTTACGGCCACCATCCGGTCCGGGAAAACCATCATCAGCTGGACCAATCCGTACCAAGATGTATATCAGATCAGTATCCAACGGTCTGAAGACAGCCTGTACGGATTTCGTACGATTGTCACTATGCCAGACCCTGCCCTTGCCGTGAACGGATTTACGGACGTATCAGCACCTAATACCAGACAGTACTACCGCATATACGTACAATTCCCATATGGTCGATTCTTTCAGACACGAGTGAAAAGACCCGGTGACATCCTCCCACCTTACGAGAAGACTCTCCCTGAGCTGCCAAGCCCCATCGTCATCTCCCGTCCAGGGGATGCCCCCCCAAAACCATCCCTAGCAATGAGCCTTTGGGTGCCTCGATCTGAGGACCAGAAAGAATACGACCTTATCCTTAAAAAAACTAGGTTCGTCTTATTGAAGAAAATGCCCTGGCGGTATCTGCAGCCCGGAGATCCCATGGCTTCCGCACCACCAAAGCTAAGTTTTCAATTACCCAGCAATCTGTTTTCACCCTCCCCATATCTCTTTACCAACAAAGAAGGAAATGTAGTGGTGGCCATGCCAGATACAAGAGGTATCCGATATTCGATACAATTCTTCCAGCCAGAGGGTGGATCCCTGTTTCAATTCGATATCGACCAAGAACCCATCCTCATACTCGACAAAGTGAACTTCCAGCGGTCGGGCTGGTTCGAATTCGAGATCCGGCAAAATGGAACCGTCAAGGATCGGAACCGCATCTTCATTCCAAAGCTTCGGAACTAATCAGTTGGCAGTCAAAGACCCGCTCGAACTGTCTACAGAGTTGTTGAGATACTTCTTCCATAGGTACGGGATGGCCTAGCTCCTGGGCAAGCGACGTCACTTGTTTGTCGTGGATGCCGCAGGGGATGATGTGCCCGAAGTACGACAAATCTGTATTCACATTGAAGGCAAAGCCGTGCATGGTGACCCAGCGGGAGCAGCGGACACCCATGGCACAGATCTTTCGGGCCCGAGCCGGTATCTCCGGTTCCAGCCAGACACCTGTCTCACCGGGGCTGCGGTCCCCGTTCAGCCCATAGCCCGCCAGCATCCGGATGATAACTTCTTCTAGGCTTCTGAGGTACCAGCTGATGTCGGGCCGGAATCGTTCCAAGTCGAGGATCGGATAGCCCACCCATTGCCCTGGTCCATGGAAGGTGATATCCCCGCCACGATTTGTATGAAAAAAAGAGATGCCTCTGGCAGCCATGGACTGTTCATCGAGCAGCACATGCTGCATCTTTCCACTTTTTCCCAGGGTATAGACGAGAGGATGTTCGCAGAGAAGGAGATGATGTTGGGTGGACGGAGCGTTGGCCGGTATCCGCTGACCAGGCGGCTGTCGGTGCCAGTCGGTCTTCACCTGCACATTGCCCGCGAGCAACTGCTCCTGCAAGTCCCAGGCATCCGCATATCCAATATTTCCCAACGCTCGCAGTAGAACCGTCTGTTCAGACATGCTGCAAAAATAGATTCTTTCCACAGATCCTATCTTTGAACAGATGGATAGTCAACCAGCGAAAGCCGACGGACCTGACCTGTGGCATGGGGAAACGGATGCCAGTGAAGAACTCTTTGAACGACATACTGTCGTAGTTGACAAAGGACAGGAGTCTGTAAGAATCGACAAGTTCCTCATCCAGCGACTGACAAACCTCTCACGTAACCGGCTGCAACAGGCGATTGCGGCACAGATGGTACTTGTCAATGGCAAGCCTGTGAAGTCGAACTATAAGATCCGTCCAGGCGATAGCATTATCCTGTTTTCTGTTACCGCGCCAGAGACCTACGAAGTCAAGCCGGAACAGATTCCCTTGCACATCGTATATGAAGATGAGGCCATCCTTGTGCTTAACAAAGAAGCCGGCAGAGTGGTGCATCCCGGCCATGGAAATTACAGTGGCACCCTCGTCAATGGTATCGCCTGGCATCTGCAACAGCAACATCCCGAGCTGACAGAGGACTCCCTCCCCCGCTATGGCCTCGTCCACCGGATAGATAAGAATACCAGCGGGCTGCTGGTCGTTGCCAAGACAGATGCGGCAGCGGTAGACCTGGCTGGGCAATTTTTTGACCATACTGTGTACCGAAGGTATATCGCGCTGGTATGGGGAGAGCCGGAAGCCGACAGCGGCACTGTGAAGGGCCATATCGGACGGCACCACCGCTTCCGCAAGGTGATGGACGTATATCCGGAGGGAGACTTCGGAAAGGATGCCATCACCCATTATACAGTACTCGAACGCCTACGATATGTCTCCCTGATTGAATGTAGGCTGGAGACAGGGCGAACGCACCAGATAAGGGTGCACATGCAACACACAGGGCACCCACTCTTCAACGATGAAGTATATGGTGGCGACCGCATCGTTAAAGGGACTGTCTTCACCCGTTACCGGCAATTTGTCGAGAACTGTTTTACTCTCTGCCCGCGGCATGCACTGCACGCGCGATCACTGGGGTTTCTACATCCTGTCAGCAGGCAGGAGGTACGCTTTGACAGCCCGCTGCCTGAAGACATAACAAGCCTGATCGAGAAATGGAGAACCTACGTGAAGTATCGTCCCAACGATGGGGAGTAAATAAAGGTCTCCTCAGAGGGGGTCGACGTCGACATCGATCAGCACGGAGCGGTACTGCTTGTCGTTGCCCAGCACTGCCAACTCTTTTTGTATGAGCACCCGGGCACGGTTGACCACCCCCGCGTGCTTGGGGAGTTTTAGTACCAGCTCGGAGCGGTACATCTGCTTCACGCGATTCACAATGGGCTCGGCAGGTCCCAGCAGATAGGACCCTAGCTCCGGGCTGAGCTGTGAAGCCATACGGGCGGCACAGGCATCGGCTCTGTCTTGATATTTATGGCGAAAAGTCAGCCGGATGATACGGGCAAACGGTGGGTAACGAAAGCGTCTCCGGGCCTCTGCCTCGAAGGTGAAGAAGCGTTCATAGTCGTGCTCTAATACATATCCGATGACGGGATGCGAAGGTTGAGCAGTCTGTACGATCACGGTGCCCTGGCTTCCCTTGCGCCCGGCACGGCCACTGACCTGCTCCATTAACTGAAAAGCACGCTCGTTGACGCGGAAGTCTGCAAAGCCCAATAGACCGTCCGCATCCAAGATGCCCACCAGGCTAACATGCGCGAAGTCAAGCCCTTTCACGACCATCTGTGTGCCGACAAGGATGTCGATCTGCCTTTGTTCGAACAACTGGATGATGGCATCATGGGCATGCTTTCCTTTGATGCTGTCAAAGTCCATTCGCCCGACCTGCGCATCCGGCAGCTGTAGGCGCAACTCCTCTTCAATGCGCTCGGTGCCGAAGTTGCGCTCCTGCCATTTGCTGCTGCCACAGGCCGGGCAAGTCAACGGACGAGGGTATGAGCTGCCGCAATAATGGCATTGCAAACGGTGCAAGAGCTTGTGATATGTGAGGGTGACGTCGCATTGATCACAATGGGGAATATGTTGGCAAAGCCCACAGACCATATAGGGCGAGTAGCCTCTACGGTTCTGGAACAAGATGACCTGTTGCTTGGCATCCAGTACTTTTCGTATCGCCGCCAGTAGGGGGTCTGAGAGGATCGGCCTGGCATGTTTCGATGCCCCCTGTTGGTTCATGTCGACCAGAGATAACAACGGCATGTCAATTCCGCCGAAGCGCTCACACAATTTTACCAGCCCATACTTGCCGGTGACTGCATTTTGATAAGACTCAAGGGAGGGCGTGGCACTTCCCAGCAGCACTTTGGCACCCACCCGAGAGGCATAATAAATAGCGGTATCCCGGGCATGGTAGCGAGGGGCGGGATCCTGTTGCTTATAGGAGTTGTCATGTTCTTCGTCGACGATAATCAGTCCCAGCGCACTGAACGGAAGGAACAGGGCAGACCGCGCCCCCAGGAGGATCTTTGTCTCCCCAGACCGTACGCGGTTCCATATCTCCACCCGTTCGTTGGCACTAAACTTGGAATGGTACACAGAGATGTAGCCACCAAAATGGTGCTGCAGCCTTCTGATGACTTGGGCTGTCAGGGCTATCTCTGGCAGCAAGAACAGCACCTGGCGGTCTTGCTGCAGGTACTCTTGCATCAAATGAATGTAGAGTTGCGTCTTCCCGCTGGACGTAACCCCGAACAAGAGGCAGACGGACTTTTCCCGGAGGGCCGCCCGTACGGAGTCAAGGGCCTGCGCCTGTGCGGCAGAGAGTGTAAAATCGATCAAGACCTCTCGGGGCATGGACCGTATTCGGTCGACCAACCTTTTTTCCGATACGAGCACCCCTTTGTCGATCAGCGACTTGAGGGCGGGCTGGCTGCAACCCGATTTTTTCAGCAGATCTGCCTGTCGGACCTCTCCTGCGGAACGAGCCAGGTGCAGGTATGCCAGCAGCAGCTCCATCTGCTTCGGGGCCCGTACGTCCCATCCATTGAGCAGGCCTTCCAGGGCGCTGGCGTCTGCATACATATCTTGCAGACGGATGTAGGTATCTTTCTTAGGTACATACCGTTCCTTCAGTGACTCCCAGGCCATACAAACTTTTTTCTCGATGAGGCGCTTGACGACTGGGTAAACATTCGAAATGTCTAGTATATCCTGCACTTCATCCAACCGTAACTCCTGCCGCAACAACAGGCCTTCTGCGACCAGATACTCATCACCGTCCAGGTGAGTGAAGTCATCCCCGTACTCTTCATTGAACAACAGAATGGTTTCACTGCTCAACTTGAAATGGGCTGGGAGTGCGGCAGTCATGACTTCCCCCTGGCTACAGAAATAATACTCAGAGACCCATTTCCAAAGCTCCAACTGCGTGGTGTGCAGAATCGGCTCTATGTCCAGCAGATTGAGAATGGGCTTCGGCTCGAAGCTGGATGGACGCTCATCTGTCAGGGCAGCGACGACGCCGGCATATCGCTTGGAACCACCAAACTCTACCTCGACACGGCAACCCGGCAACAACTGTCCGTCCAGCGTCGCCGGCACAGAATACGTGAAGGTTTTTGGCACTGCCAATGGTATGATGACTTCAGCGTAGCGCTTCATTTGGCAAAGGATGCCTTTTGGAGGAGGCATTGTTCCATCGCAAGATAGGCCTGTTGCTTGAAGGCAGGCACATCTTCCAGGGTGAGCCCATGTACCTCGATGGGTGGCAGGAAGACAGCCCTGGAAGGCCCCGGGGTCAGTGATAAGAAATGAAGATGATGCATCCGGTCCCGCCCATCTAGCAAGACCACGGGTACAAGTGGCGTACCCGTCTCAATCGCAATCTTGAAGGCACCATCGTAGAAGTTCTTCAGCGGCTTGTCGGTTTCATTGAACGTTCCCTCCGGAAAGATAAGGATAGATATATGTTGGTCGAGGAACTGCCGCATGTCTGCCAGGCTGCGTGCTCGGTCAGCCGGGTTCTTCCGATCAACCATGATCACAAAGATGCGATAGATCCATCCAAAGACGGGCAAGGACTTTACCTCCATCTTTCCAAGCGCTCGGAAAGGCTGACGGATTGCTTCTACCGCCATGGCCACGTCGATGTAGGAAATATGGTTAAGGATGAAGATATAATGTCGGGAAGGGTCTGGATGAAACCGATAGATGTTGCGATGACGGATGCCGACCATAAAAAACCAGATGCTTGCCCAGATGCGCAGCACCAGCTGTACCCAGTTGCCACCCCGAACCCTGCCGAAAGAAGCTGCCAGAAAAACGAAGGGCGCCAGCAACAGCATCCATAGCAAGAAAAAAAATAGCGCATAGGCCGTATAAAGGACCCGCAGCGGCCAGAAGAGAAAAGAAAACATACCCGGAAAATGGATGATTGTTGAACAAAGATAGGCGATCATTCGTTTAACAATTAAACGAATAGAGAATAGAAAGTAAGAAAAGAAGACCCGTAACTTTATGTTACATGAGGGATACGATTTCAGCAGGCACGACCGTTGCATTCCACACCTTAGGTTGCAAGTTGAATTTTTCGGAGACCAGCACACTCACCAGAATGATGGAGCAAGCCGGTTTTTCACGGCGTGCGTTTGAAGAGTCCGCGGACATCTACGTGATCAATACTTGTTCGGTCACAGAAAATGCCGACAAGGAATGTCGGCAGATCGTCCGTCGCATCCAGCGCCGTTCACCGGAGGCCACGGTCGTCGTCACGGGATGCTACGCACAACTGAAGGCATCTGAGATTGCAAAGATCCCAGGCGTTGACCTCGTGTTGGGAGCTGCGGAGAAGTTCAAACTGACGGAGCACATCCGCCACTTCAGCAAAGGCGAACCGACGCGCGTCTGCAGCTGCGATATCTCGGAGGTGAAAGATTTCCATGCCTCACATAGCCTGTCGGAGAGGACGCGCAGTTTTCTCAAAGTTCAGGATGGGTGCGACTATACCTGTAGTTTTTGCACCATCCCCCGTGCGAGGGGAGCCAGCCGCAGCGATACCATTGCGCGGGTCGTGGAGCAGGTACAACAGCTGGCCGCGGAGGGCGTGAAGGAAGTCGTGCTGACGGGTGTCAACCTGGGCGACTTCGGCCATGGCACAAAAGAGGATTTCCTCTCCCTCTGCTGGCAACTGGACCCGATAGAAGGCATTGAGCGCTATCGCATCTCCTCGATAGAACCCAACCTCCTGACCCCGGAGATAGTGTCTTTTGTGGCAAGCTCGCACCGCTTCATGCCACATTTCCATATGCCGTTGCAAAGCGGCAGCGACCGGCTGCTGGGCCTCATGCGCCGGCGGTATCGTCGATCCCTGTATGAAGAAAGAGTGCGTCTGATCAAAGACCGGATGCCACATGCCTGCATAGGTGCCGATGTCATCGCAGGGTTCCCGTCTGAGTCGGAGTCTGACTTCCTGGAAACCTTCGAGTTCCTCCGCGACAGCGAAGTGAGCTACCTGCATGTCTTCACCTACTCCGAGCGGGCAGACACCAAAGCGCTGGAGATCCGTCCTACCGTGCCGGTACCGATCCGTCAGAAACGGAACAAGATCCTCCGAAACCTTTCCTTCCAGAAGATGCACGCATTCACGGAAGCCCAAACCGGCCAACGACGCCCTGTGTTGTTTGAAAAAGGTGGTGACGCGGGCATGATGGAAGGGTATACCGACAATTATATCCGCGTCACGACACCCTTCAGGCCTCACTGGGTCAACAAGGTTGTCGAATGGCAACTGTAAAAACGCTAGGTCAGCACTTAAAGCCTTCGCGATGAAAAAATTTCAGGTGACCATCCATTTTTTCATGGACGATGATTTCATGCAGGCGTTGCCGGAGCATCGTCAGCATATTGACACGTTGATACGGGAAGGAGTCATCGACCTGTATGTGGTGACGATGGAGTCGCTGCAAGCCTGGATCACCTTTACGGCCGCCTCGAAGAAGTCGGTGGAGAAGTACTTGCGGCAGTCGCCGCTATTCCGCTACTGGAATTATGAAATTGCCGAGATCTTCGTCGTCGACGGCCCATATTATCGGCTGCCGGTCCTGCAGATGAATTAAAGGATGCAGGCCAGCGACTCGGCCTCACCCCTTGAACAAGGAATGGTCTGCAAAAGGCTGCTGGTACAGGCGTATACCGGTTGCTCCAAAGATGGCATTGGCCACGGCACCACCCGTCGGGGGGAGGGCTGGCTCTCCAAGGCCTGTCGGGTCGAAGTCGTTTTCTACAAAGACAACTTCCACTTCAGGTATCTCTTTCATCCGTATGAGCCGGTATTGATGGAAATTGGCTTGCTGGGCCTTCCCTTCTTTGAAGCTGATTCGTCCGTACATGGCATGACCCAGTCCATCGACGATGGCACCCATCACTTGCTGGCGTGATCCGCTGAGGTTGACTACCTGTCCGCAGTCGGCCGCCGCATATACTCTTGACAGGGATGGCTTCCCACCGCGCATCGTCACTTCTGCCACCTGGGCAACATAAGAGGCATGGGAGAAATATACACTGAAGCCTTGGGCGACACCTTTCTTCTTTCCCCAGCCTGAGACCTCCGCCGCTTTACGAATCACCGCTTCCATGCGTTCGATGTTATATTTAACCGCCCCGACAGGCTGCTGACGAGCCTTAGCGAGGAGATCCAAGCGAAACTGGACAGGATCTTTGCCGGCTGCGGCTGCGACTTCGTCCAGAAACGACTGCTCGGCATAGGCGAGGAAGTTGGTAGTGGGGGCCCTCCATGCACCCGTCGTGATGGGAGACTTATGGTCGATGGATTCTATGAGGAGATGTTCGACGGCACCTGAGGGAAAATTATCTTCACGGGTGCTGTTGTCGGCATTGATGCCAGCCCCCCGGAGATGATATCCGATAAGGTTTCCATCTTTGTCCAATGCAGCCCGAAAGCGGTAGCGAACGGCAGGGCGGTAGACGCCACCTGTCATATCATCTTCGCGGGTCCATACGACTTTGACGGGCTTTTGTAATATCATCGACAGTTCGGCCGCATCTAGGACATAATCGTTCCGCAGCCTTCGGCCAAAGCCGCCACCCAGGCGAGTCAGCTGCAGGGTGATTTTGTCTTCGGGCATACCTACCAGCTTCGATACTTGTGCACGGGCATTGGCAGGCGTCTGGGTAGGACCAATCAGCTCGACGCCGTTGCTTCGCACGTCGGCGAAGAAGTTCATTGGCTCCATCGGGTTATGTGCCAGGAATGGGCTCTGATATTCGGCTTGAACGACTTTGGCGGCGGACTGGAAGGCGGCCGTTACGTCGCCATTGCGTCGCCGTACGGTGGCTTTGTCGCTGTCAAGCATCTCCTGCATCCATCGGTCGTGGTCCGTGCTGTGCTCGATGGCCGCTTCTTTCTCATATTCTATATGGATGGCTTTGCGGGCCTGCAGGGCTTCCCAGGTACTTCGGGCCACGACGGCCACGTTGTTCTTAAACGAGACCACGTTGATGACGCCGGGCATGGCCTTAGCGGCACTAGCATCGAAAGATTTCAACTTGGTGCCGAAGGCTGGCGGATGTTGTACGACGGCATGCACCATGCCTTCGCGATAGACGTCTAGCCCAAAAATTCCCTTGCCTGTGACGATGTCTCTGCCCGCGACATTCTTGACAGGTTTTCCGATGATTTTAAAGTCTTTCCGATCTTTCAAGGGAATGTCTGCAGGCAGTGACAGCGCGGCAGCTGCCTCAGCCAGCTCGCCGTAACCAGCCTTGCGTTTTGAAGGCTTATGGTGCACGAAGCCGGCCTCTGTAGTGCATTCTTGCGCTGGCACCCCCCAACGGCCGGCGGCCGCGCCGACGAGCAGATAGCGGGCAGAAGCGCCTGCCTTACGCAGTCTGGTCCACGAATGGGGAATAGCTCCGCTGCCGCCTGTGAGTTGCCTGTCAAAGCGCTTGGCATCCAGCGGAGCCTGTTCTACGCGCACCTGCTTCCAGTCGGCATCGAGCTCTTCCGCTACAATTTGTGCGAAGGATGTCATGATGTTCTGCCCCAGCTCGGGGTTGGGCGAAAAGATCGTCACCTGCCCGTTGGCAGCGATCGCCAGATAGCTGTTGAAGGCCGGGGCTGTGGCCTGGCGGACGTTCAGTAGCGAAGGCATAGAGGCCTCCACACTGTCCCACTGGAATCCCAACAGCAGACCCCCTCCGGCCCATGACAGGTTTTTGAGAAACTCCCTGCGGCTATCATTTGTTGGGGTACCCATGTCGTATTGCTTTTTCGAGTGTCAGGTTCAAATGTGTAAACGGTTGCTTCCCTTCAGAGACATAGACTTTTATAAGGGCTATGCCTTCTTGGCAGCGACTTTTTTGGCAGCCGCCATTACGCCTTCGCGGATGCGGTGGTAGGCCCCGCAGCGACAGAGGTTGCCCTGCATGGCATCCATCACTTGCTGCTGGCTGGGGTTGGGGGTACGTTTGAGGAAGGCGGCAGCCGTCATGATCTGGCCGGCCTGGCAATATCCGCATTGTGGGACGTCGACTTCCTCCCAGGCCAGTTGCACAGGATGGTCTCCTTTCTCGGAAAGCCCTTCGATGGTCGTCACCAAGCCTTTGCCGACAGCCGAGATGGGCAGGAGGCAGGACCTGACGGCATTGCCGTCAAGGTGCACCGTACAGGCACCACACTGGCCGATGCCACATCCATACTTGGTGCCTGTCAGGCGCAGGTGGTCGCGCAAGACCCACAGCAAAGGGGTATCTGCTGCAACGTCTGCCTGCTGTAGTTTACCGTTGACTTTTATGGAATACACTGGCATGATGAATCATTTTAAGCCCGTGAATGGATCTCTTCGGAAGAATGGTGTTCGAAAGGAAGTTGTATATGATACTAAAGTACGACTTTGTATCATTAGCAAATATTAGATACCTTGAAATCAAATCAATATACATGGGCATTTCCTCTGTGAATAGATTTTGCTGTGCCTTGCTGGCCTGTGCCGCGACGTCTTGCCTAGGAGGGAAGGAAGAGGCCTCGCCCCTGCCGCTGATCCCAAAACCACTGGAGGCATCTACCGGAAAAGCTTCCTTCCGTCTAACTCCGAAGGCGACCATTCAGCTCAGTGACACTTCGGCCGCTATGAAGCAGCTTGGGCAATATCTATCACAACTCCTTGCGCCTGCTACAGGGCTGACGCTGCCGGCTGGTCCTATTACGACGGACAGTGCCGGTCGTATTCTACTCTCTGTGAACGAAACAGATACCTCACTCGGAGGTGAAGGCTACATACTTGATATAAATGATTATCAAGTACATATACTAGCTCAAAAGCCTGCTGGAATTTTTTACGGCATCCAGACCCTTCGGCAATTGCTTCCGGCTGCCATAGAAGCATCGTCGGTGGCGACCCATACGGATTGGATAGTACCGGAGGTACAAATCCGCGACAAACCGGAGTATGCCTTTCGGGGGTCCATGCTGGATGTCGCCCGGCATTTCTTTGGGGTGGCGGAGGTGAAGCGGTACATCGACCTGATTGCTGCGTACAAGATGAACATCTTGCATCTGCATCTATCAGACGACCAAGGCTGGCGAATCGAGATCAAGTCGAGGCCTAAGCTGACGGAGGTTGGCGGATCGACCCAGGTGGGTGGCGGAAAAGGCGGGTTCTATACCCAAGATGAATATGCCGAGATTGTTCGCCACGCGGCTGATCGGTTTGTCACCATCATTCCGGAGATTGACATGCCAGGTCATACCAATGCGGCGATTGTCTCCTATCCCTGGCTCAACTGTCGGGACACCGTCCACACTCTTTATACAGGCATTGAAGTAGGCTTTAGCACGTTCTGCGCCAAAAATGACTCTACCTATGCCTTCATACAAGACGTCGTCCGCGAGCTGGCCACCCTTACACCCGGGCCCTGGATACATATTGGAGGTGATGAGAGCCACGTGACTTTGCCGGCTGACTATATCGACTTTGTCAACCGCGTGCAGCCCATCGTCAAGCAGTATGGCAAAAAAGTCATCGGCTGGGATGAGATTGCGAATGCAGACCTACACCCCAATACGACGGTACAATTCTGGGCCGATGTGCCGAACACGCAACTGGCAGTCAAGAAAGGGGCCCAGGTGATCATGTCCCCTTCCAAAAAAGCCTATTTAGACATGCAATATGACAGTACTACCCGGCTTGGCCTGAACTGGGCGGGATATATTGAAGTGGATGATGCCTACAACTGGGATCCGGCAACGCTGACGGAAGGCGTCACCCGAAAAGACATCTTGGGGATAGAAGCACCACTCTGGACGGAGACCATTCAGACGATGGACGATATCGAATACATGGTGTTCCCGCGTCTTCCGGGCATCGCAGAGATCGGCTGGGCGGACACGAAGGGAAGGGATTGGGCCGAGTACAAGCTACGGCTGGCCAAGCATGGCAGTCGCTTCAAGGCCATGGGGGTGGACTACTACCCTTCTGCTCGGGTGGATTGGAAATGAGCAGGTTTCCCCAATAGGGCATACTCAATAGAGTCCGACCTCAGAGATGGCTGGGCAGACGGGCGCATCGGTGATGCGGATGCGGATCCCGGTTGTGCGTACGGCCTTTTCAAAGCGTAAGATGCGACAGGCGCCGATGGAGCTGCCCTTTGCGATGGACTTCCAGTCACCATCCTGCCAGGCATCCACTTCGAATGACCCGACCCGCTGGCCGAGTGGTAGATGTTCTCGGATCTTCAAGTATCGCAATTCATGCTGTTGCTGCCAGTGAAATGTAAGCGCTGGCAGCTGCACATGATCATCTGTGGACCAGTAGGTCAACCGGTCCCCATCCGTCAGACGGGAGACCCCGAAAAGCTCCGGGCTCTGCCCGCGGGTATGGGAGGCTTTAACCGTCGCCTCACTGGCCAGGTTGCGGGCGAAGGTCTTCTGCAAGAGTGCTCCAAAGCCTTCAAGGGCTTTTACGTCGGACTCATGCAGCTGTCCGCGTCGGTCGGGAGCCAATCCAAGGTCCAGGGCTCCTCCCCTTCCGACACTTTTCAGGTAGATCTCAAAGAGTTTTTCCGGGGATTTGACCGTCGTGTCCTCTTCCGGGTGATAAAACCATCCCCGTCGTAGGGGTACGTCGCATTCCGCTGGCATCCAGTTTTTACCATCACGGGTGCCTACTGGATTCAGACGGTAGTTGGACTCACCCGGTCCGGCCTTGGCCTTGCCGGGCAACGGCATGGCCGTGAAGGTAGACCAGGAGGTCTCTGCTGCTTCGCCTTTCTCATTGCCGACCCATCGGACATCCCATCCCACATCGCTGAACAGGCAGGCATCGGGTTGCAGCTGTCGGGTCATCGCCCAGGTGGTATCCCAGCCATAGTAGGTGGCGTTGTCGATTTGCCGCTTTTCGCGAGTCCCCCCGTAATAGCCATCGCCTCCGTTGGCACCATCGTGCCATGACATAAAGAGTGGGCCATAACGGGTATATAATTCCTTCAGTTGCTCTCGATAGATCCGGACATACTCCTGGGTTCCATAGTGCGGATTGTTGCGGTCCCAAGGGGAGCAATAGATGCCAAAGCGGAAGCCCTCTGCGCGGGAGGCCTGGGAAAACTCAGCAACCATGTCTCCCTGTCCGTTCTTCCAGCCACTCTGGCTGATGTTGTAGGGGGTCGTAGCCGTTGGCCATAAGGCAAATCCGTCGTGGTGCTTGGCCACAAAGACCAGTCCCCGGAAGCCTCCGGCTTTGGCAGCGCGGACAATTTGTGGTGCATCGAAGGCTGTGGGATGAAAAAGGGTGGGCAGGGCATCGCCGTAGCCCCATTCTTTGTTTTCGAAGGTGGTAGGGGTGAAATGGATCAGCACATACATCTCAGTCTCATGCCAGGCCAGCTGTCGGGCAGAGGGCAGGGCTCCGTAGGGGGCAGGGGGTACTACCTGTGCCAGGACAGCAGTTGAAACGGAGAAAAGGCAACCAAAAAACAAGTGTAATCGGTTCAACATATCATCTTAACGTAACGTAGTTCACAAGGGTTCCTATTCCTTTAATCGAAATGTCTACCCGGTCGCCAACCTGTAGGGTGAAATCATCGGGCGGGACGATGCCTGTCCCCGTCATCAGATAGCAGCCGGCGGAGAAGCTGAGTGCCCGGAATAGCCAGTCGACCAGCTCCGGGGGCTTTCGCTTCATGCGAGCCAGCGCGATGGCATCGCTGAAGACAGTCTTGCCATCCCGCCAGATGGTGAGGGATATGGTAGTCTCTTCCGGAATGGGGGCAGGCGGTACCCACAGGCAGGGGCCCAGGGCGGCACTCCCGTCATAGCTCTTGGCCTGTGGCAGGTAGAGGGGGTTCTCTCCTTCGATGCTCCGGGAGCTCATGTCGTTGCCGATGGTATATCCTTCGATGCTGCCAGCGGAACAGACAAAGAGGGTGAGTTCTGGTTCGGGGACATTCCATGTAGAGTCGCGTCGGATGCACACTTCCCCGATATGTCCGGAGAGGCGGGCTGCGGTGGATTTGAAGAAGAGTTCCGGCCTGTCGGCGTGATACACTTTATTGTAAAAATCTCCTCCCCCCGCATCCTTGGCTTCTGCCATCCTGGCCTCGCGGCTGCGGAGATAGGTGACGCCGGCAGCCCAGAGCTCCTGGCCGAGGGCAGGAGGATCGAAGGATTGTTGTTCGCGAAAGTCAGGGTCGACCTTTAACTGTTGAATCTCGGAGGAGAGCTGGCGATAAAGGTTGGGCCGGTTGATCAACGCATCCCAATCTTGTTCTACTTGGTATGCAACCCCTTCCTGTACAATCCATGACTTGTTGGCCAGCCTGTAGATCTTCATGGCTTGAAATTAAGTAAATGCCAAGATATCCCAGCGGGAAACCCGTCAGAGAGATGCATCAATACGGGTGACTGGTCAGAAAAAAAGGCCGAAAGATGTGATCCAAACATCCTTCGGCCAAGGGTACGATATCATTGATCCCTGTTCTTGATTGTCATGCTCCGAATTTCCCGGAATCCCTGTATACTACCTGTCTAGTCTTCTGGAGGATCCAATTCCAGTCGACCGGATCAGCGCCTTGGTGCCCTGTACAGCGGACACAAAGCGATACACATCACCGGTGAGATGAGAAATTCGGTGAAGGTCGTTGACGTAGAAGAAAGGCTGCCCGGCATGCTCACCAGATATTTTTGATATCCAAGAACCACCACAGCGCAAACGATCAGCAGGATAAGTGAGACATGCCTGAGGCATATATTCAACCGATATCCTGCTGTCTAATCTTCTACTGACCCACAGAAACGCCACAAACAGCAGTTACCAGATCGGATGTATCGTGTGATCCAACACGATATCTGGCCAGAGGCATTTCAGCATGCAATACATAACCTGCAGGATTATGTATGCGGCCAACACCCAGCCCAGGCCGATCTAATAACTACGTGTCCGTCGCGTGTGCTCCATGACGGTCATCATGCGATCTCATATGACCCTCTGTCTTCTCCATGGGCGCATCAGATGCGGCAACAAGCCACGCAAGAGATCGCATACCCATTGAATTGGACAGTTTCGGTAATACGAGAATGTCAGAGAACAGGTACTTTTCACTTGTGCGCTGCAGCGAGTGGTGACTGAATCATACGAACACGACCATATTTCGGCCTGGCGATGATCGGATGCCACTCAGTTAGACTGCGGCGAGGCTGACATGTTTCTGGATACAGCTGACGTGAGGTAGCTGTTAGCAGGGACTGTCAATTGCCCGTGATATTGGAAAACGGTATGGTGGCTTTTGGGGGGATACGGATCAAAATCAGAGGCAGCTGACTTGTATATAATCTAACGAGTGTAAAATACGCGACATTAGATATTCCATAATAAAAGATTGAAAAAAAATTTTAGCTGGCCCCAACTTCCAATAGGACCGAAGTGGCTGGATCTGCATAATGGTCAGCTTGCCAATACCTTATCTTGCTGGATGCTGCGGAAATCTACCGCCACAAGTTTGCTGACACCGGCTTCCTGCATGGTCACACCATAAATGATGTCGACGGCAGACATAGTACTTTTATTGTGGGTGACGATGATGAACTGCGACTCTTTGCTAAACTGACGGATCATGCCAGTGAATTTGGCCACGTTGACGTCGTCCAGGGGGGCATCGACTTCATCCAGGATACAGAAAGGGGCAGGTTTAATCAGGTAGATGGCAAAGAGGAGCGCGGTGGCTGTCAGAGTCTTTTCTCCGCCGCTGAGCTGGGTGATGGAGGTCGGGCGTTTGCCTTTGGGCTTTGCGACAATGTCGATGCCTGTTTCTGAGAGATTGGAGGGGTCTTCTAAGATCATCTCTGCGGTGTCCTCTTCGGTGAAAAGGGCTTTGAAGACTTTCTGGAAGTTTTCCCGGACTTGGTTGAAGGTATCCAGAAACCGTTGGTTGGCGGTGGCTTCCACCTCCATAATGGTTTGAACGAGGTTGTCTTTGGCAGAAATCAAATCGTTCTTCTGTTCGACGATGAAGTCGAACCGCTTTTTCACCTCTGCATAGGCTTCGATGGCAGTCGTATTTACGTCTCCAATACTTTCGAGGCGCTTTTTCATACGCTCACAGGCTATGTGGAGTTCTTCGGGAGTGTTTGTAGTCTGTCGGGGATCATTCCAGATCTGTTCGATATCGATCTTGAATTCTACATTGAGCCGTTCCCGGATGCCCGCCAGGTGCAGTTTGATGTCGTTGACCTTGTCTTTGATGAGGTTCAGTTGCTGGTCAAGCTGGTCCTTATCCCGAGTTTTTTGGCGGATCATGCCTTCTTTTTCTGTGATGACGGACCGGATGGTATAGTAGGTACGGTCGGCTTCATTGAGGGTTCGCTCGTCTTGGTCCTTCCTTCTCATAAATTGCACAATATCAGCCTCCAGACTTGCCAGCGCCTCCGCTGTCTCGCCGATGAGCTGGCTGGCTTCTTGTAGTTGGGCCTGGCTGTTGGACATTTGCTCTGTCAGCTCTTCGACTTGTTTTTTCTTGAAATCAAGTTCCTGCTTGAGTCCGTTCAGTCGGGCCTGCTGTCGGGCCAGTTGGATATTGGCCTCGTTGTGCTGGCCAACGGAATGATTGTACTCTTTTTCGGTAGACGCGTATTCCGTTTCGACATGATGCATGCGTGCTGTCACCTGCGACATTTTTTTATTCAGCGCATTGAGATGCGTACGAGCGCTGGAGACGTCTTTCTGCCCGGCAGCCAGCATGACCGCCAGCTCTTCCAGTCGGAGGGAAGTGGTCGCCTCGGCTTGCTGCAAGTTTTCCTGCTTATTCTTTAGCGAAAAAACGCTTTGGGTAAACCCATTGACTTGTTCCTGCTTGCGGCGGATGGCTTGTTCGTCGAGCTGCCGGTTATAATCAATAACCTTGTCGTGCCGTTCCTGCAGAGAGCTCTTCAGTACCTTCACTTGCTGCTCGAGGGTGTGGATCTCTTGCGAAAGTTTTTTCAGATTCTTGACCCGCCCAATCTTCTTTCCTTCAAAAAGACCGACGCTTCCACCTGTCAGCGTGTACTGCCCCATCACGAAGCGTCCTGTACGATCCAATATCACTACGCCTGCTACAGGCTGGCGAGGGATGTCGCCCTCAGCGATCCGGACATGACCCAAGAGGTATTTCACCAAGCGCACGTAGGAGGGATCGAATTCGACCACATCGAGGGCAGAGATGGTCCCAGCAATGGGTTTGACATTTGAGGAAGATTTTGTCAGGCCGGCCAATCTGTCCAGCAGGAAGAAATTGGCCTTTCCTTTCTGGTTGGCGTCCAACAATTGCACGGCTCGCATGCCTTCCGCCAGGTTTTGGACAACGTAGTAATTGAGGTAAGGTTCCAATACGTTTTCGAGGGCGGCCCTATATTCCTCTTGTACATACACGATGTCAGAGAGGATAGGAGAATGGTGGTTCCAATCGGGGTTCTTGTGTAGGAATTTGACACTGTCGGGGTAGCCTTCCATCGAATCAATAAGGCTTTTCAGCAGGGCATGTTCGTTGACGCGGGCATCGAGGCGGCGGTTCTCTTCTGCCAGCTGCGACCGGATTCCTTCCAGGGCGGATTGGGTTTCTAGGATGAGGCCTTTGGTGCGTTCGTGGTCTTCCTGTAATTGTGCTAGCGCTTGACGGGATTGCTGAAGTTCTGTATCAGCAGAAGATATCTCCTGCGCCACTTCCTTCATCTGGGTGTGGCGTAGTTCCTGATCCTGCGTCATCTGCTGGATGGTGCGCCGCATGTTCTGGAGGGATGCATCTCCGACGGCGACCTGCTTTTCGGCATCGAACTGTTGACGCTGCATGGCCTGGTTCTCGCGGCGCATCGTGTCTACCGTAGCCCGACGGCTGTCGAAGCCTTTTCGCTTTTCTTCCATATCCAGCCGGGCCTGTTCGACTTGCGCAACTTGTGCTGTCGTACGTACTTCTTCCTCTGCCCGTTGCACTTCGGTGAATTCGACGTTTTCTCGAAAATCGATCATCTGTCGTTCTGCTTTTTCGAGGTAGTCTTTGAGTTGTACCTCGCGCTCCCGAAGGTGCTGAAGTCGTTGGACGGTGAGGCTTTTCTCGTTTTCCCTTGTCCGGATATTGTTGAGCAACTCATTGAAAGACCCCTGTAGTGCTTGCAGTTGACGCTCCCGTTCGATGAAATCCAGGCGTTCCTGTTCGAGTGCCGCATCCTGCAGGGCGATGTCCGCTTCAAGCTGATGCTTCCGGTCGGTGGAGGTCCCCTGTTCTGCGATTAGTCCTTCATAGGAACTATTGAAGCCTTCTAACGCCGCTTTGGCATACTCTACAGAGGCGGCGCGGTATTCTTTTCGGATTTCGATATAGCGCTCTGCCTTACGGGCCTGCCCTTCAAGTATCTTCAACTGGTTGTGGATCTCGAACACCAGGTCTTCTATCCGTGCCAGATCCTGCTCAGTCGCGTCCAATTTGAGCCGGGCTTCTTTTTTACGCGTCTTGTAGATGGAGATGCCAGCAGCTTGTTCCAGCATACGCCGTCGAGAATTGTCCTTGTCGCGGATGATGTCATCTACCATCCCCAGCTCAATGATGGCATAGCTGTCCGATGTGACCCCAGTATCAAGAAAGAGGTTATGGATATCCTTGAGGCGACACTGCACGTCGTTCAAGCGATATTCACTCTCCCCGTTCTTGTAGAATTTCCGGGTGACCGTGACTGTGTTAAATTCGGTGGGCAGCAGATTTCGCGTGTTTTCAAACGTCAGACTGACTTCCGCCAGGCCACTGGCTGAACGGGATTTAGAGCCGTTAAACACCAGGCTTTCCAGATTTTCACTCCGAAGGTTGCTGATCTTATGCTCTCCAATCACCCAACGAATCGAGTCGACAATGTTGCTCTTGCCACATCCATTCGGACCAATGATGCCGGTTATCCCCTCGTCAAAATGGATGACCGTTTTATCTGCAAATGATTTGAATCCCTTGATATCCAAACTTTTCAATCTCACAATTCAATCTTTATGGGTAAAAAATAGCAATGATTACACACTAAATTAAGGGCTGCCAATCAAGTTTTTTGGAAGGTTATCCACGAGCTCTTAATAAATACTTAAAAAGTTCATTTTCAAGGGATCATATAATATTACATCAAGTAATTGTTATGAATTTATCAATCTCAATTTCTGATCCGAATGGAATATCTTCCCAGCAGAAAGGAACATCGCATGAAACATTCGCAGAAGCCGACCCGCTGGGGCATCCTAGCGTGTGGTCGGATCGCAGAGAAGTTTGCAGAGGACCTCTCGAGGCTATCGGACGGTCAGCTGCTAGCGGTCGCCTCCCGCGACATCGAGAAGGCCCGGATATTTGCCGCCAAGCATGGAGCACCGCTGGCGCTTGGTAAGTATGAGGAACTGGCAGCCCATCCCAACGTGGATGCCATCTACATCGCCTCCCCGCACGCCATGCATCCAGAGCATACCCTGCTATGCCTGTCACACAATAAGCCCGTCTTGTGCGAGAAGGCCTTTGCCATCCACCGTGGTCAGGCAGCAGAGATGACTGCAACCGCCCGTGCGAGGGGGGTTTTGTTGATGGAAGCCTTGTGGTCGAAGTTTCTTCCTCATTATCAGTTGGTCATGAATCTTGTGAAGTCTGGCCAGCTGGGCCGCATCCGGCATCTGCGGGCCGACTTTGGCTTTATTCCCTCGACACCCGTACCGGCCCGCTTGCTAGACCCAGCGTTGGGAGGCGGTACGATGCTCGATATAGGCATTTACAACGTATTCTTTGCTATGTCAGTCTTAGGGAAGCCGGACAAGATCGAGGCCAGCATGACGCCCTCCCCAACCGGGATCGACCTAGAGTGTGCAGTGACCTTCCACTATGCCAGCGGCGCGACTGCCCAGCTTTTTTCTTCGTTCTTGTCTAACCTTGCGACGGAAGCCGACATTGCCGGAGAGCAGGGTCGCATCCACCTCACCACCCGCTTTTACGAGCCCTCCGCCCAAGTGGAATGGTATCCGGGAAGACCCGATACGAAGCAGGTGCTGGAAGTTGCCAGGGAGCCTGGATGGGGCTATCAGCATGAAATACGACATTTTCAAGAATGCCTTCGCCTGGGCCTCACCGAAAGCCCAGTAATGACGCATCAAGACAGCCTGGACCTGCTCGAAGTGCTGGATGAGATCCGAAAGATCGCCGGTATTCGATACCCGATAGACCCTTGACCACCGACTACTGTATGCCCATGACACCGCGACAGGAGGACCCGGGTATCTTATCGCACCGGATTCGATTTCAACCGCTCCGACCTGCCGATAATGCCGCCATGGCAAAGATCATCCGGACTTCGTTGGCCGAGTTTGGACTGGCCAAGGCGGGCACCGTCTATACAGATCCCACGACAGACGATCTGTACCGACTATTCCTTACGCCCCGCTCCTACTATATGACGGCCTGGGATAATGTCCAACTACTCGGTGGGGCTGGCATCTTCCCCAGTCCCGGCCTACCGCCAGACATCTGTGAGCTGGTGAAGATGTACCTCATCCCTTCTGCCCGTAGCAAAGGGCTTGGATGGACGATGATCCAGGCATGTCTGCAACAGGCCAGACAACATGGCTACCGACAGGTATACATCGAGACCATGCCAGCGCTCAAGCGGGCCATCGCCGTATACCAACGATTTGGATTCCGACACCTGGAAGGTCCTATGGGGAATACCGGCCATTTCGGATGTGAAGTCTGGATGATTCTGGATCTCTGAACCATCGATATACCGGCACATCGCTGTCTTCAGGGAAGCCGGAAGACCTCATAGATGGGGCTGAAGGCATAGACCCTGCCGGTCGCCAACTCCTCGCAGAGATAGCGCTTTCGCTGGCGATTCCCTTTTTTAAAGACCCTGCCCCCATTGATCCTAAACTGTCCGCCTGCAGGGATTTCATCCACCAGGCAGTACCCATCCCGTACCGCATCATACTGCCGGAGTACCCGCATCAACTCGGCGTCTGCACAGCTGCTGGCAGCAGGATTTTTCAGACTATCCTCCAGGGCCCTTCGGATGTTTTCCGGGAAGATACCTTGTAGCATGAAGACATGAAGGATCGCAGCATAGTGGCTCTTCCATTCCTTGCCGTGGGAGGCGACCTGAGATCCGTGCTGGATGAAGGTCAGCAAATGCGCGCATTCATGTAGTAAGGTGATAAGAAACGCAAAACGGTTGAGGTTGCCATTGACGGAGATGCGGTGATTCCGTACTCCCAGGGCATGCCGATAATCGCCCAAGATGGAGACACGACTGCGGGTAATAGTCAAGTGCACACGATGGGTGACCAGCAATGGCTCTACCAGCGGAAAGGATCCTTCTGGAAGATAGATTTCCAGGGCATTTAGGGGTGATTCAGTCCTTGCCATGCCGACCTCCTTGGATATGCAGAAGGGCACGTGTCTCTAAAAAAGTATAAACGAGATACAAGAACATACAGACAAAGACTGCGGGCCAGCTCAGATAGGGCTGCTTCCACAAGGCATAGGCCAGAACGGCGGAAGCACAGACAGCCATGCGTAGGATGAAAGCTCCGTACACAGATCCCAGAAACTGGACACCGCCACTGGCATGCATCCCCCGACGGTGCAGATAATAGCTGAGCAGGCAGAGCAGGAATAAAAGCAGATTCCCCGTACAAACGACTGCCACATCGATCCCCGCATCGCGCATAGGACCCTCAAGACTTGCGGCAAGGACCATCACCAACAGAAAAACACACCAGATAGGGGCTAACAGTTTTTTTTGCATCAGGAGCGGGGCTTGGAAGTATCCAGGACGACTTTCACCATGAGGGCAGCGAGGGCCAGCAGCGGGAATAGCCAGACACAAAGGGGGAATTGCCACGACATCCAACGGTCTGCCTTCAGGCCCAGCCAAACCATAGCACCAAGAAGCGTGAGGTAACGGGCTGCCAGTCCCGAGTAGCGTAGCAATAATGAACCACTAGGTTTAGGGGGCTGATGGCTTGGGTCGGTGTCAGCGTGAATCGATGGCCCTGCGTTTTTCATCTTTCGTCATTTCCACAACCTTCTCATCCTTACCCATATGACAATGTCCATTGAAAGAGACGTTTGTCTCTATGTATAGCTTTCCAGCGCGAATATCTCCTTCGATGACGGCCTCGCCACGGAGGTTCAACAAGTCGGATATGTTCAGATTGCCGGTGACCTTTCCCTGAATATCTGCATGTACACAGCTAATATCTCCAACCACGACGCCTGTAGCGCCAATTACCACTTTGGCGACGCCATTGATCTGTCCGATGAGGGTGCCGTCGATGCGGAGGTCTCCGGCAGCGATGATATCCCCATTGATGCTGGTACCATTTCCGATCAGGGTGTTGCCCACCGGCTGACCTAATGGGGTCTCTATTCGGGGCTTCTGTTTGAACATGTTCATGCGAGTTACGTTCGTTAGTGATTTAGTCTTCCAATCGCTCCGGGTCTGGCAATTCCAATATCACGGTATCTTTCAAGGTTGGCATTTTACCATCAGAGAGGGCTATTCGGATGCTCTCTATGTAGGCCTGATTGTCGTTAAGGTCTGCTTCGATAGAGTCCGCTCGGATTTTGAGGGACATAAACTTCTTTTGATCCGTCCTGCTTCCGTATCCCGGAATGTAGTATTTCAACGGCGTAAATACGATCAGGGCAACGGTGAAGCCAACCAAAACAACAAACGTGGTGCAGAGCATGATGTATACCGTCAGACTAGTGAGCCGTAAGGTGGCCACCTCCTCATAGGTATCGTCGTTCATCACAACGAGCCTGTAGCGGTTCCGCAGTCGCTGCAGGGTACTCGGTTTGTCCATAGGCCTGGATCGCTGTCGTCTAATAATTAATCGAGTATATCAAATGTAAGAAAAAATATTTCTATTAAAACCAAAATGGGAAAGAGAACCGGAGACGAAGAACCATTGCGAACAACCTTCTTGACCCGCAGGCACTTCCATGAAATTGGCTTAATTTTATCTTCCTGTCATTCTCTTGGAAACTTTACAATTGGAGTATCATTGGACCTCTTTGCAAAAACCTTTTTCCGGCTGACAGTATGGACATCCTTCCTGGCATCACCCCTGCTGGAGATGCAGGCGCAGCAGGGTGCATCCATTGACCTGCCGAAGCCGGAAAAATATGAGAACCGAACGCTGGCATCGGAACGTACGGGCTCCGGAAGAATAAACCCCTTTCGCAGGATCCAGCAGAACATCGTCACTCACTACAACTTCTACTTCAACGCCGCCAATAAATTGTCAGAGGTCATCCTGGGAGCCAAAAGCGCCCAAAAAGAGGACTATACAAAGTTACTTCCCATAGATAACTACACCCTGGAGCAAACATCAGCCCAGAAAGAGGAGCTGGACTCCGTGATCCTGAAGTGCAATAACGGGATTCTGCTGCATGACTTGCGTAACGACTGGGTAGATGACCTCTACCTCCTTATGGGCATTGCATACTATCACAAGAAGGAGTTTGATTCTGCTGCCATCACCTTTCAATACATCAACTACTCATTTCAACCGCGCACCCGCGAGGAGCTTGGATATGAAAAGTCGATCGGCAGTAGCATCAATGAAGCGGGCAATGTGTATACCATCTCCACCCCCGAGCGAAAATCTGCGTTATCGTCTGCCATCACTCACCAACCGGCACGCAACGATGCGGTACTCTGGCTGTTGCGGTCGCTGATCGAACAAGGGCAGCTGAATGAAGCTAGTGGCCTGATAGAGACCCTACGCCGAGACCCTACCCTCCCATCCCGTCTGGCGAACGGCCTTGCTGAGTCGCAGGCGAGGTGGTTCTACCGTTCGGAGCAGTGGGACAGTGCGGCCATCTATCTTGAAAAATCGCTTCCCGTCCTTTCAGGTGCAGAGAAAGCCAGGAGGGAATATCTCACCGCGCAGCTCTACGAGCGAGCATGGCTTACAGAAGCAGCCGACCGCCTATACGGTGCTGCCATCAGCCATACGACCGACCCTGTCATGGAAGCCTACGCACGCATCCAGCAGATCGGCCTGCAGCAGACAGCTGCCGATAGTGCCCGGATTCGGAAGAGCTTGGAGAAACTGCAGCGCATGGCAGGCCGTACGCGGTATGAAGACTATCGGCAGATCATTCATTATGCAGCCTACCGACTGGAGTTGCAGAGAAAAGACACGCTGGCGGCTGTCCGCCAGCTGCAAGAAAGCATCGCCAACGGGGCTGCAGATGCTGCTTTACGGGCAAGATCCTTCTTATCGCTTGGAGACCTATCCTTCGCCCAGCGAAACTACCTGCTTGCGGCGAATAGTTACGACAGCATCCAGACCAACCTGTTGGATGAGACAGACACCCTTCGCGTGGCCCTTCGGTCCGCCGTAGTACGCAAACTGGCCACCCAGATGGGGACCATACGTACACAAGACAGCCTCCTGCGCATCGCCGCCCTCCCGGAAGCAGAACGAAAAATATATGTGCAGAAACTCTCCCGCACCCTCCGGAAAGCACAAGGCCTACAGGAAGAAGAGGCAGGCACACCCACTCCTTCCTCTGCCAACCCTCTGAGAGAGGAAGCCCCCATCAACCTGTTTGCCGCCAATGAGGGCAAAGGCGACTGGTATTTTTACAACGGCACGCTGAAAGTACAAGGCTACCGTCAGTTCCAGGCAAAATGGGGGAAGCGGCCCAATCTCGACAACTGGCGACGCAATGCCGCGATCGAAGCTCAACTCAACGCGATGTTGAAGGCTGACCCTGGAGACCCTGATAAGGCCGCAAGCCCTGGCCTGCCGGCCGCCTATATGCCAGACATAGCACCGCTGGACTATAGCTATGATGGACTCATAGCTGGCCTGCCCCTGACAGACTCCCTTCGCCAGCAAGCACATGCCACCATACAGATGGCCCTACTCAACCTGGGCATCACCTTCCGAGAAGAACTCGATATGTGCCAGGAAGCAACCATGCAGCTGACAGCACTCCTCAACCAGTATCCACAGACGATGCTGATGGAAGAAGCCCTCTACCACCTGTGCTCCTGCCTCAGGCAGTCGGGAGACCTTACAGGCTACGAATTCTACCGGCGGCAGATGGCTAGCCGCTTCCCGAAAGGCAGGCTGCTGGCGCAACTGGAAAACCCGCAACTGCTACAGCAAAAGCAAGAGGAAGCACGCAAAGAGGCAGAGACCCGTTATGAAGAAATTGCCGCACTCATGATACAAGGCCAGTTTGAGGAGGCGATGAAAAAAAAGCAGCAGGCTGATAGTGGATATGGTAAGAAATATTGGACCTCGGAATTGCAATATATAGAAGCACTATACCTCATATCTGAGCGGAAGGATAGCCTCGCTGAGCTGGCGCTAGCGAGCATCCGGGAGAAGGATCCATCGACACCCATCGCCCGACGGGCCAGCGAGCTGGCAGAAGTACTCAAGAAAAGGGCCGAGATCGAAGAATACCTGACAAAACTCGACGTGCGTCGTTATCCCGAAGACAGCCTTGTCCTCCCGGCCAAGCCAGTGGCCGTCCAGCCCCAGAAGGCCCCTGTCATGGATACGACCCAGTCGAACAAACCACCAGTCCCCGCACCCAAACCCATCGACCCCTCACTCCCCAGCCCACCGGCACCCACGCCTCCGCCGTCACCCGAGACACAGGGGCCGCGGACAAGCTATCTCCACCAGCCAGCAGAACCTCATGCCGTGATCATGGTCTTCCAAAAAGTAGACGTCGTCTATCGTACGGAAGCTAGGATAACACTGAACAAATACCATCAGTCGACGCTTCCAGACGCCGGGCTCACAGCGGAATCCCTCTCACTGACAGAAGATGTCAAAATCATTAAGGTCGCACCGTTCGATGGGCTGTCCGCCGCCTGGAGTTATGGCAAGACTGTCCGGGATGCGGCCTCAAAAGAGCTCTTCCCATGGATGCCAACGGGTACCTACCAATTCCTGCCGGTATCCCTGCCAAATATGGAACTGCTGTTGCAGAAACAAGACATCCAGGCATACCTGAGCTTCCTCCGTCAGCACCTGCCGGGGGAGTTCTAAATCTCCGGAATGCCGGCATTGATTTTGATATAGTTTATCTGGATGAACATCACAAGGCATGAAAAAGAAATCGGATAGCCTGTCCCCATCCGTCAGATTTCTGTGGAAAGTGACCCTGTATAGCTGGATCGCCTTTTTCTTGTTCATCCTCGCCATCAACCTCGGGCTTTTTGGAAAATTGCCCTCACTGCAAGAACTCGAGAACCCTTCCATGCTGTCCTCTTCCGAAATCTATGGGACAGACGGATCCCTGATGGGTAAATTCTATTTGAAAGACCGCATCAACGTTGGCTACCAAGACATCTCCAAGAATGTCATCAACGCATTGGTTGCTACCGAAGACGAGCGTTTCTATCAGCATTCCGGCATTGACCCGAAGAGCCTCCTACGGGCCGTCATCTTCCTGGGGCAGGAAGGTGGTGCCAGCACCCTCACCCAGCAGCTTGCCAAAGCGCTGTTGTTTGGAGAAGGGAGTCGGAACATGGTGATGCGTGTGATTCAAAAGTTCAAGGAATGGGTCGTAGCCATCAAGCTGGAAAGAAATTTCACCAAAGAAGAGATACTCACCATGTATCTCAACACAGTGACGTATGGAGACGAGATCTATGGTATCCGAAACGCTGCCCGTACCTACTTCCAGAAAGAGCCAGACCGGCTGGCGATCGAGGAGGCTGCCGTACTGGTGGGACTGCTGAAGGGAAGTACCCGCTACAATCCTCGGCGAAACCCCAAGATGGCACTGGACAGGCGCAATACCGTCATCGACCAGCTGGTCAGGAACCAATACATCGATGCCAATAAGGCTGCCAGTCTCAAGATAGAGCCCATCCGCCTCAAATACAGAAAACTCGACGAGAACGCAGGGATAGCACCCTATTTCAGGGAAATCCTGCGAGAAGAGATGAAAAAATGGTGCCGGCAGAACAAAAACCCAAAGACGGACATTCCCTACGACATCTATAAAGACGGGCTGAAAATATTCACCACCATCGACCCAAGGATGCAGGAATATGCGGAGATCGCGGTCTTCCGCCACATGCAAAACCTGCAGAAAGTATTTAGCAACCAGAAGAACATAAAAGACGGATCTATCTGGAAAAGTAGAGATGGCAAGAAGGTCCTAGAGCAGGCCATCCGCCAGTCAGAACGCTGGCGCAACGGTAAGGAAGAAGAGCTCACGGAAGAAGAGATCATGGAAGAGATGCGAATGCCCGTCGCTATGAAAGTCTTCGCCTGGAATAACAAAAGAGAGAAAGATACTTTGATGTGTCCGTTAGATTCTATCAAATATCACCTGCAGACGATGCAGATCGGGATGTTGTCGGTCGACCCGGTGACAGGTGAAGTGAAGGCATGGGTGGGTGGCAGCAGCTTCCGGCATTTTAAGTTCGACCATGTCAATGTGAATACCAAGCGACAAGTGGGCTCTGCCTTCAAGCCATTACTGTATACAGCTGCGGTGATGAACGGCTACCGCCCGGAGACGGTCTTGCCAGACGGACCGATACCCATGGGGGACAAGATAATCACGGGCACATGCGGACCGATGGCCATCTGCCTGGCCTACTCTAAGAACCCGGCCGCTGTCTACCTCATAAACCAGGTAGGCATTGAAAGGACCATCGAAATCGCCAAGCAGTCCGGCATTACCAGTTATATCCCCCCCTACCCTTCCATCGCGCTGGGCTCTGCGGAAATCTCTCTGACGGAGATGGTGCAAGCATATTCTATGTTTCCCGGCCGCGGCTTCAATGTCAAGCCCCGCTTCATCAACCGCATCGAGGACCGGAACGGTAATGTGCTGGCCTCTTTCCAGAGTGTGCGTAAAGAGATTGTCAGCGAAGGAGACGCCTATATCATGACGAGGATGATGGAGGGTGTCGTCAACTTCGGTACAGGCCGGGCCCTGCGAAGCGTTTTTGGCATCAAGGGAGACGTGGGAGGGAAGACTGGCACTACCAACGACAATGCCGACGGCTGGTTCATTGGATTCACCCCACAACTGCTGACCGGCGTCTGGGTGGGCTGTGATGCGCCCTTCCTGCGGCTACTGTATACGACGGGCGGGGCGCAGATGGCGATGCCTGCCTGGGCCTACTACTATCAGCAGGTACAGGCAGACAGAGCCCTTAATTATGACACTGCCATCCACTTCGTCATACCAGAGACACTCGATAATATTGCCGTGTACGACTATCAACAGCTGACGACGGAAGATCCTCCCCCTGCAGAAGGAACCGACGTCGGCAGCGGCTCCTCCTCCGACTTTATTGACGTCCCCGTCAGCGATGGAAGGGAAAAGATCATTGGTGAATCAACCAAGCCCGAGATGAACGCCGAAGAGAAAAAAGTATTGGAGGAAGGCCGCAAAACTCAGGGCGAGGGAAGGAACGAAGAGCCACTCCGCAAGGAACCGGACCGCGATAGCACCGACAAGAAAAAAAGGAATGGATTGCTCAAAAGATTGATCAGAAAAGATCGGCAGGAGTGAAGCCGATGATAGCCTCATGCATCGATTGATACCGCTGGCTCCTGTTGGCTGAGGCAATGGAAGCTGCCCAGCCCCCAGATGATATCCGTAGAATCTATACCCACCACCTCCCGGCTGGGGAAGCATTCGCAAAGAATGCCCAAGGCACGCCTGTCCTTTTCTACACATCGGAAGGTGGGCACGACGACGCAGCCATTGGCAACGTAAAAATTTGCATAGGAGGCTGGCAGTCGTTGTCCTTCCCATTCTACTGGGTCGGGCATGGGCAAGGCGATAATCTCCAGCGGCCGCCCATTGGCAAGCCGCATTCCCCTCAGCTGCTCCAGGTTTCTTTGCAAGAGGGCATAGTTCTCCTCCCTGGGATTTTCCTCGACCGCTGCGATGACACGGTCCATGGAGACAAAGCGAACCGTATCATCGATATGACCATCTGTATCATCGCCTATGATGCCTTCATCCACCCATAGCACCTGTTCTTGCCCGTAGTAGTCTAAGAGAAACGATTCTATCTCAGCCTTTGACAGATGCGGATTCCTGTTCGGATTCAAGAGGCAGGCCGTAGACGTGATCAGTGTGCCGGCGCCGTTGACGTCGATGGATCCGCCCTCCATGACAATACCTGGGTGGAAGACCGGAAGTTGGAGGCTTTGGGCGATGTGCGTGGGAATGACGTCGTCCAGATCGTAGGGAGGATATTTGTCGCCCCAAGCATTGTATCCCCAGTCGACGATGATCTTTGGTTGTGCGGACGAGGGGTTTACGAGAAATGCCGGACCATGGTCGCGGCACCAGGCATCATTGGTGGGATGATGAAAGAAACGGACACGGCCCATATCAGTTCCAGCCGCTGAAAGGATGTGCGCTGCTTCCTGCTGCATGTGCGCGCCGGAGACATTGATACGCACTTCTTCGTATCGGGCCAGCGTATGCACGAACGCTGCATAGGAAGAAAAGATCGACCCCAACTTCCCAGGCCAGGAAGCTTCCTTGTGCGGCCAGCTCAGCCAGGTGGCCTCATGCGGTTCGAACTCTGCAGGAAAGCGATATCCCAGCGAACGTGGTGTCGTGGTTGTCATACGAAAATTGGATCAATGTGTTTGCCACATGACAAGTCTCCCGCCACCAGATCGGCATGGAAGGAGAGCCCATCATTCGTCGATAAATCTTTTTAGCATGGGATCATAAGAGTCTATCCGTCGGTCGCGGAGGAACGGCCAATGGGTACGATAGCGGTCACTTTCTGCCAGGTCGATCGTACAGACGATCTCCTGTTCCTGGTCGTGCGAAGCAGTTGCCAGCAGAGAGCCAAAAGGATTTGCGACGAAGGAGCCACCCCAAAAGCGCATAGCACCTTCCTGCTCCAGTCCCACGCGGTTGACACTGACCACATGCACTCCATTGGCGACGGCATGGCTGCGCTGGATGGTCTGCCAGGCATCAAACTGCTCGCGGTTGGTGTCATCATCCTGCTGGGTGGACCATCCGATCGCAGTCGGATAAAAGAGGATCTCCGCGCCCATGAGGGATGTGATGCGGGCAGCCTCCGGGTACCACTGATCCCAGCAGATGAGCACGCCGATGGAGGCATAGCGGGTATGAAAGACCCGATAGCCGAGGTCGCCAGGGGTGAAATAGAATTTCTCGTAGTAGGCCGGATCATCGGGAATATGCATCTTCCTGTATTTCCCGAGATAGCTGCCATCGGCATCTATGACAGCCGTTGTATTATGGTAAAGGCCTGGGGCTCTTTTCTCAAAAAGAGATGCCACCAGGACAACGCCAAGCTCCGCCGCCAGGGATCCCAGCCGCTCAGTGGTGGGGCCCGGTACAGGCTCTGCCAAGGAGAAGTTTGCAAAGTCTTCCACATCACAGAAATAGGGGGAGTGGAAGAGTTCCTGCAAGCAGACGATCTGGGCGCCACCGGCAGCAGCGCGGCGGGTGCCTTGCAACGCTTTCTGTATGTTGGAGGCAACATCTGAGGTACAACTCATCTGGACAAGTCCGACCCTAACCTTCGACATGGAGATGGAGTGTATGGATGATCAAGAAAGCAAAATTACCGATCAACGGTCAATTGCAGGAACCACATAGTATTATGGGGACCTTCATCGAACAAATTGTTCCTTTCCTGCCACCAGGGTGCGCATCACCCTAGCCGTACGAATACTATCTGTCGGCATCTCAAGGATATTCTTATCGAGCACGGTCAGGTCTGCCTGCATGCCGATGCGGATGCGACCGCGTGCCTGGTCCCGGAAGCCTGCGAAGGCGTTGTGGGAGGTGTAGCATGCCAGGGCCTCTGCTACGGTCAGCCGTTCTTTCGGAAACCATCCGGAAGGGTTATTGCCATCCGCTGTGCGGCGGTTGACGGCTGCATCGATGCCGGCGATGGGATCGAGGGGTGCTACGGTCCAGTCGGAGCCGAAGCTGACCATGGCGCCGCTGACCAAGAGGCTGCGAAAGGCGTAAGTGCCTCGTAGGCGAGGGGTGTCAATCCTTTTCCCCGCCCAAATGCCATCATCTACGAGGTGGAAGGGCTGCATCGAGGGGATGACGCCAAGGGCGGCAAAGCGTTTGATAGCATAGGCGGACAGATGTTGGGCATGTTCCACCCGGAAGCGTCTGTCGCGGTGTCCGTTGCGACGGTCCGCCTCTTCATACACATCGAGGATAAAGTCGTTGGCATGGTCTCCAATAGCATGGACAGCCACGTGCAGGCCGGCCTTGTCGGCTCCCAAGACCCATTGCCGCAGGTCGTTGGTATCTGTCACCTGAAGGCCTCTGGTAACGGTATCATCCAGATAGGGCGCATGAAACCAGGCGGTGGTAGATCCCAGGGAACCATCAACGAATCCTTTGAGCCCACCCCAGCGGTGCAGTCCCGTGCCGCGACCTTCTTTCTCTACCAGGCTGTCGAGCCTTGGCCACTCCCGCAACGGCATGAAGGAGTATACCCGCAGCCGGAGTCTGCCGTCACGGTCGGCCTTTCGATAGGTCTCCCATTCCCTCCATCCGCCGAAATAGCTCATGTCGTCGACTTCGGTGACACCATGCTCGAGTGCATGGCTCATGGCGTTTTCGAGAAAGCTGTCTAGCGCTTGCTGGGAGTAGGGTGGGATGGCCTTTTCGACGACGGCCATGGCTTCGTCTTTGACGATGCCTGTCAGTCTGCCTTGAGCGTCTTTGACAAAAATCCCTCCCGATGGATTAGGGGTCTGCGCGTCGATGCCAGCCAAAGCCAGGGCACGGCTGTTGGCCAGGGCCATGTGGCCATCATAGCGGGTAAGCAGGACGGGCATGTCTCCTGTGACTGAATCAATCCAGTCACGGGCGGGAAGCGCTCCCCCCATTGACTCATGGTCCCAGTCGCCTCCCCTTATCCAGCCAGGCATTTTTCTGTTTCGGCAGAAATCAGCAACGGTTTGGATAAAGGCCTGCCTTGAACGAACGGATTTCAGCTGCACGCTCTGAAGGCTATAGCCACCGAGCAGAAAATGGGTGTGGTTGTCGATGAAGCCGGGAATGACCATCATACCTTGTAAGTCGACCATGAGGGTCTGTAGCCCCCGGGCAGCGGATGGGTCGTTGCCGACATAGACGATCTTGTCTCCTTGGATGGCGACGACAGAGGCAGCTGGCAGGCTGCTATCGCCGGTCCAGATATAGCCACTATGATATACGACGTCTGCCACAGGTCCCTGGCATGATATCAAACCCATCACCAGATATATCCAGCCGGGCCACTGCCTCCTGTACATATGTGCAGTTTTATTGGGGTTAGCAGCTCAGGTTTCGACGAGCACCAGGGCATCGAGCTGTCGGATGCCAATCTTTTTCCGGGTGATGAAGCCTTCTGCGTACCGGACGCCGATGTGATTCCCGAACATACGGGCCCGGGCGACGACACTGTCGAGAAAGTCTGGCGTGGAGATATAGGTCTGTGGACCATCTGCGCCGCTGGCAGTGTCCGGGGTATGGAACTGGGTGCGATAGGCCCGGATCGATTCCATACGCTGTTCGAAGACGTCGCTGATGTCGATCAGCAGGTCGGGCTCATGGTACCAATCCTGCAGGTAGTGCAGGACCAGTTTAGGCCTCCAGCGTTCCTGCTCGCTGCCATCGTCAGCTTGTGTGTGGATTTTGGTAAGGCCCGCGAGAAAGCAGGCGTCGGCGGTCATCTGTCCGGCGCGGCCATGGTCGGGATGTCGGTCGCCCAGAATGTTTCCGATGACGATCTCTGGCCGGTACTTGCGGATGATGCGGATAAGCTTTTTTTGATGGTCTTCGTCGTTTGTAAAAAAGCCATCGCGCATGCATAGATTCTCCCGGACGGATAGCCCAAGGATCTGCGCTGCGGCGGCGGCTTCGGCATAGCGGGTTTCGATGGTACCGCGGGTGCCCAGCTCGCCTTGGGTGAGGTCTACGACGCCGGTTGTCTTGCCGATGCGGCGCTCATTTAGGAGTGTTCCAGAACAACCGAGCTCTACGTCATCCGGATGTACCCCGATGGCGAGGATGTCGAGCTTCATAACGCTAAGATACACTGCTGGCCGCTATCGCTGAAGATTAGATATCTCCGTACATACGGGCGACTTCCAATACGATGTTCTCCAATTCTGCGTCCTCGCCCAGGGGGTTATAGTCCTGTTTAAGGCTGCTGCCGAAGATCCATGCCACTGTCTGCCAGAAGCGGGCAGAAAAGCTGCCCTTATATTCCCGTATGATGTCGTAGCATGTATTGCTCGTCTCGCGGTTAATGATCTTCATGAGCACTTTGCCCTGATAGACGGAGAGGTTGGTGAGGGGCGTGGTGAATTCCTTCCGAAGGGCCGACTCTTTGCTTTTGATATAGACTTCCCGCTTTCTGCGCTCCGGGATGTGGGTAAGATGGCGATTGATCTCATTGAAAACAGCCCCGGCCTTGCGTGCATAGGGATAGGTGACGTATACGGCATTGCGCAGCCTAGTCCAGCGGCGGTAGGCCTCACGCTGCGCCTCTGTCATGGGCCCATACACCAGCACCATCTCCAGTTCGCGGAAGGTCATCGTATCCCCGGCCACAACGATCACAGGGACAAACAAGGTATCGTTTTTACCAGGCGTCCACTGTGCGCTTCCAGCCGTCGCTCCAAGGATGGCGGCGGTGAAGGCGATCGAGCGGTATAGTCTGTCAACAGGCATGGATAGAGATGGCCAAGATGGATAGTAACCCTGACAAAATAAGGGATGCCTTCTCATCTTCCTATACAAGACGGCGTTAAAATTACAAAATGCTGCGTCATCTGCCCGAAACGCCTTTGACGGCACGCACATGCCCCCGGACGCGATGCCAGGCACTCACGAGAAAACCCACAACCATAAGCACGGTCCCCAGCCAAAGCAGGTTTATATATGGGAAGATGTACGCCTTGAGGGTGATATAGCGGGTGGCAGCGGCCGTTTCACGGAGCCCCATTTCTATCTGGCCATTCGCGGAGCGGCCCAGGGTCAGCAAGAGGTTCTGCTGCCAGACGGTGTCGGTCTTGACAGCCGGCAAGCCATCTTTGACCAAGAAGGCAGGCTCTGCCGAGAAGGTTCTGCCATCGGAGGCATGCACCGTGAGTTGTGCCAGCCAGGCACTGTCGACGACCGGCAGGTCCTTGTTGTTGTGCCGGTTGGCCGCGATAAGGCGGTCGAGCGTCACATAGCCTCCTGAGTAAAAGGCGGTATCCCCTTCCAAGGCAGGCTGCATGCGGAAGGAGCTTGTGTCTTGGATATTATCGGGGTTGAGCCAGGAAGTAATGTATACGAAGACGTCTTTGCCTGGGTAATGTTTGGAGCCGGGGTTAGAAGACAGCTGCGTGCCCTCCTCTCCTTTAACCAGGAAGGCATTGGGGGTGACGACAAAGCTGTCGACCGTCACGCCTGTGAGGCTGTCGATTTCCCGGAATTGTATGTTGAAATAGACACGGTCGCCCTTGGGATCTGTAGAGTCTCCCGTATAAGTTGCCTCATACCTGCCCATGGGCATGGGCGCCCGATGGATCAGCGTGACATTCTCCAGCGGATTCTCGTCCTTGCCCCGCGCATCTTTCAGGCCGGGGACAGCGATACCGGTGCGGTTCCGGGAGACAAGCTCCTTCCCGGCAGATGAAATCAGGATGCCCACGAGCATCAGGCCGAAGCCGGCATGGGCCAGGGAGGCGCCGGCAGCCTTCATCTTCCCTTTCAACACGGCAAAAAGATATTGGGCATTACCGAAGACGGTGTACAGCGATGCCCACAGAGTAATGTGGATGCCTGCCTGAAATCCGGCGCCATAGACATTGTAGTCCAGAATGCCGGAAAGGCTTACCAGCAGGCCGCCAGCGAGGGCGGCGAGGACGGCAACCCACAGACGCGGCCTTACATGCCCGCGGGGTGTCTGCCGATAGCGGAGAAATTGCGTGGTAGCAGTGAGCACGGCAATCACAAAGGCTACTAGCAACATCACGCGGTTGTAGACGAAGGAGACATCTTCCCCAATGGCCCAACGACTGCCGAAGAGACGGTTGAAAAATGGCAGCGAGGTGAGGATGATAATGTAGACGGCAGAGACAAAATTGAGCAACGAACCAATAAACATCCAGAATTCGCGAGACGACATCTGCTCTTCTTCCCGCACGACAGGTACCTCTCGCCTACGACGCAGGTACCAGGCAAGAGGCCATGCTGTGAAAACAGCAATCATGAGGAGCAGATGGCCATATAGGGTGCTCCCCTCTCCGGTGAAGGCATGGACAGATGTATCTCCGAGCACTCCAGTGCGGGTCAGAAAAGTAGAATACAACACCAGGATGTGGGCGCCCGCGATGAACAAATGGGTGGCCGGCAACGAATGACCGGTACTGCGAAAAATAAGCATGGTGTGGATACCCGCCACCAGCAGCAGCCAGGGGACCATAGAAGCATTCTCTACCGGGTCCCATGCCCAATAGCCTCCAAAGGTCAACGACTCATAGGCCCAGGCAGCCCCCATCATGATGCCGAGGCCAAGTATGCCGGCGCTGAAGAGCGACCAGGGAAGTGCCTGATCCGTCCACGAACGGTGCTCCCGCCGCCACAACCCCGCTATGGCATAGGCATAAGGAACAATGGTAGAGCTGAAGCCCAGAAAGAGCACCGGCGGATGAATCACCATCCAGTAATTCTGTAGCAGGATGTTCAGGCCATTGCCATCTACTAAGTATTTGTAGAGGTACTGCGGGTCGCGGAAGATGGGGGCCTGCGGAAATTCTTCTCGCATGAGCACAAAAGGACTACTTCCCACCCGTAGGTCGAAAAAATAAATCCCGATCAGGAAGGAAGCCAGAAATACCTGCGCAACAGACATCACTGCCATCACAGGCGCCTCCCATTGCCGCGCCGTCCGGATGACGATCAACCCGAGCACAGCATTCCAGAACGACCAGAGCATGAAGCTACCCTCCTGCCCTTCCCAGAAGCAGCTCAACAGGTACTGCACATCTAGGCTTCGCTTGGAATGCTGATGCGCATATCTGTATTCAAACCAGTGGTTGTAGATGATGGCATAGAGGATCACAAAGACCGCTAGTACGCAGACCGCATCGATGAGAAAGGCGACGCGTCCCAACCGACGCCAAGCAGCCACGGAGGGTTGGTCACCAAGGGCGGTCGATCGGGCATAGGCATATACAGCCACCAGCGAGGCTACCAGCGACAAGATCGTACAGAAGTGGCCTAAATGGCCGATCCACAGGTGTTCGCCTTCGTACTGCATGTACCATTCGTCTTTGGAAACTCAAGATCCCAGCAGCGCAGCAGCAGTGTCACTGCCCGCACCTTCATAGCGGCGCATCTGCACACCTGGGTCTTCTGTATACTTGGAGGGGCATTTGAGGACAATCTCACTGCATTCGAAGATCTCGCCTTGCATACGCCCCTTCATGACCACCCGTTCGCTCCGCTCCAGGTCTACCGGCTTGGCATTGCGGTAGACGACTTGGGTGCGCTGCCCAAGGGAGTCCAGTGCATGAAAAGAGAGGAAGTTAGGATCTTTGATGGGATCGTACACCACGGGCGCCGACCGATCGAGCCGGGCGATGAGGTGAACGAAACGGCCATCCTTTCGTCGGGCGGATGCCACCGTATCGTATGTAGAGAGGTCTTTCATCCAGGTTAGTAGTCCTGCAATAACCGCAGCGATGACCACCAGGAGTATAATATGCATCTTCTTCATGCCTGCTTTGTTGCCGGAGAGTGGCAAATCTACATTGAAAAAGGTCCCAGCTGATTTTTTGTTCAATGCTGGCAGTCGCCTTCTGTCCGGATCAAAAAATTGTTTTGGGTTGCATCGCATAAATCAGGGTAATTTTGCGTTTCTGAAGTCGCTCCGAGCGGACGAAATCACATCCCTGTCCCATCCCAGCATGTCTTACATGACAGACCTATCTCTCTTCGACCCAAATGCAGCGGGCAATCCCAACAACAACATCTTCGGCCTTCCCTTCGGCGAGCAAGACGCCCGCCTGGTGCTGCAGCCCGTGCCCTGGGAGGTGACCGCCAGCTATCACGCCGGAACAGCCAGGGCCCCAGAGCATTTGCTACGCTCAGGCCTACAGGTAGACATCTTCGATCCGGACTATACCGGCTTCTGGCGCCAGGGCTTCCATATGCGGACGCCAGACAAGGGCATCCTCCAAAAGAGCGATTATCTCCGGAAAGAGGCAGAGTTATACATCAATTTCATCACGCAGGGAGAACATATCGACAACAATAAATTCATGTGCAAAGCCCTGCGTGAGGTCAACGAGGGCAGTCGCTACATGAACGATTGGGTCTATCAGCAGACGAGCGAACTGCTGCAGACAGGCAAACTGGTCGGGCTCGTAGGCGGAGACCACAGCACCCCTTTCGGCTTCATACGGGCCATCGCTGAAAGGCATCCGGAATTCGGCATCTTACAAATAGATGCCCATTGCGACCTCCGGAAATCGTACGAAGGCTTCGACTATTCCCACGCATCCATCATGTACAACGTCCTAGAAGAAATACCGCAGGTCAAAAGGCTGGTACAGCTCGGAGTACGAGACTATAGCCCATCGGAATGGTCATACATCTGCAACAGCGACTACCGCGTCGTCACCTATTTCGACAAACAGCTCAAAGAAAGACAGTACGAAGGTGATACCTGGAGGCAAATCACAGACGACATCATCGACCATCTGCCAGAAAAAGTGTACCTCAGCTTTGACATCGACGGCCTGGACCCTAAGCTTTGCCCACACACCGGCACGCCGGTACAAGGGGGGGTTGAGACAGAGCAAATCTTTTATCTCATCCGTCGTATGCTGGAGTCGAGTCGTATCCTGATCGGATTTGACCTTTGCGAAGTCGGCATCAGCCAGTCCGAATGGGACGAAAATGTAGGTGCTAGGGTCCTCTTCAAGCTCTGCCATTTCCTGGCCGCCTCACACTCCTGAGCCTATGCGGCGCGATGTGACCGTTTATGACTATGTGGTCGTGCTGCGGGATACAAACCGAAAAGCCACCCAACGCTTTGGCCTGCTCCTCTCCTTGTTGGCACTTCTGATCCTTGCCTACCGCGCTTACGGCATTGCAGAATCTAAAGCCAGCATCCTCTTTGTCGTGGCCTGTGCCATATTCATACTCCGCAACGCCCTTCGGATGCGAGCCCAGCAGGCGATACGCCATGCCCCCTGTCTGGCTGTCGCCGGCATTGGGATGATAGTTGTGCCTCCCTTCTTTGGCATAGGCCTCCCCTTCCTTGCCTTGGCATGGCTGGAATCCTACGCTTCCAGGAAGTCGGAAATCGGTTTCTCCCCGCAAGGCATCCACTTCAACGGGCTTGGCAGCCGGAAATATGCCTGGTCGGAGGTGAAAAATGTCGTCTTACGAGACGACCTGCTGACCATAGACTTCAGAAACAACCGCCTCTACCAACGATACACCGATGATGAGGCTGATGAGGAATATGAAGTGGGCGAAGATGACTTCAATGCGTTTTGTCGGTCGCAAGTAAACGGAACAGTCACCTCAAGCGGGTAGCAGGCAGACTTAGTCTGCTGGCACATACACGTCGGCAGTCGCCTACCGTCTAGTACCCAAGTCCCCATTCCCTGCCCTTCTCCGTGGCAGGAACACCCTCCGTGAGCCAACGGGTAGGCTTCTCCCCTTTCAGCAGCCAGTCGAAGAACTGCTGTTCTCGTACCTGGATGTCTTTACGGTTCTTGCGCTCCACGAGGTTATGTGCCTCTCCGTTGTAATTCAGCATCCAGACAGGCTTCCCGAGCCGGCGCATGGCCGTGAAGAACTCGATGCCCTGATACCAGGGGACTGCCCCGTCGGCATCATTGGCCATAATGACCAGGGGGGTCTTTACCTTCTCCAGATGGAAAAGGGGGGAGTTCTCCATATAGAGCCCCGGTTTCTGCCAGAGGGTGGCGCCGATGCGCGACTGGGAGTGCTCATATTGGAATTGTCGGTTGAGGCCTGACTCCCATCGGATACCGCCATAGGCACTGGTCATGTTGACGACGGGCGCCCCGGCCCATGCCGCTCGGAAAAGAGGCGTGCGGGTAATGATATAAGAGGCCTGATACCCGCCCCAGCTTTGCCCTTGCAGTCCCAGCCTCGTACTGTCGGCCCAGCCCTTCTTAACAACGGCTCGTACGCCGCTCACCACATAGTCGTACGCAGACCTCCCGGGATAGCCATTGCGATAATATATGTCAGGCGCAAGCACCAGATACCCGCGGCTGACAAAGAATGAAATATTTAGCCGGCTCGGAGTGGGCGCCGGCGGCAGGTAGGTATGAAGGCCATCAGAAAGTCGCTCATAGAAATACGCAATCAAAGGATACTTTTTGCTCGGGTCGAAGTCGTCCGGCTTGTAGAGGATGCCTGTAGCCTTCTGGCCGTTGTACGCCTTCCAGGTGAAAAGCTCCGCCGTTCCCCAGAGATACTGTGACTGTTGCGGGTTGAGGTGGCTGAGGCGCTGGCTGTTGACCAGATCCGACGAGAGATATAGGTCGGGCGACGCTGAAAAACGCTCGCGGGTAAATAGGTACTGAGCCGCTTCCCTCGCCTTTGTGACCCGGCCAAGCTGGAAGTCGCCAGACAACAGGAGCCTGGGCGATTGCCCCTGCGAGGAATGGTCTGCCGGCAAGTGCAGCATCGCAAGTCCCGTTGCCTTGCTCGATTCATGGAAGGTTCTCAGGAGCAGCTGGCTGCCGGGGGTCAGATACCGCTCTTCCGGATCGAGTGGGATATAGCGATAGATGACGCCGGTGGCGCGGCCCTGGCAGCGGGTTAGGCAGACGGGGGAGCGAAGTCCCTCCGGGTCGAGCTTCCAGACGTCATAGCGGTCGTACACAAGGAGGGAGGAGTCGCCTTTCGTCCAGCGCAGGATCCCATAAGGCATCGGATCGTCGGGCATGTCAAAACGCTCATCGTAGAGGGGGACCGCTACCTTCGAAGAAATCCTGTGTGTCTGGCCGCTGGACCAGGTGACATACTGGCGGGTGGTCGCATCATACCAGAAGATGTAGCGACCCGAGGGGGAAGGTAGGGCATTCCCGTTCAATCCTTTGATGACAGGGATACGGGCTCCGTCAGAGACGCGTACGGCGAAGACGTCGTCGAAGCTGCGGCCTCGCCACTGGGCTTGTAGGCGGGTTTGGACATCTGTACTGCCAGTGAAATAGGCCCCATCGCCTTCCGCCGAGGGCATGACCTGGGGAAGCTTGGGGTCTGCCAACTGTACCATGTTGCCAGAGGCGATATCCCACACCGCCAGGTAACTCCGCTTTAGGTCTCTGTCGAGACTGCGCAGCTGCTGGGGCTGCAGGTATTCATCTTTATAGTGCCAGACATCCAGCCGTACCCTGTCAATCTCAGGCATAGACGTGTCTCGGGGCGGGCGTACAGGGGCCGTGCCGAAGAATAGCCGAGATCCGCTGCGGCTGAAGGAGACGTTGGCATGTTCACTAACGGCCCATTGCAGAGGCATGCCGGCATGGTGACGGTCAACCACAAGACGTGCCGAATCATAGCCATTTAACCAATACCAGAGCTTATAGAACCGTTGCAGAGCTTTGGAGGAACTGTCGCGCTCCGCGACAAAGGCCACCTGGCGGCCTGCTTCATCGGTAGCAAGGCTGCGGTAGTCGTTCGCTCCTTGGTGGATGGTGTCTGCCCTCCGTTCGGTAGACCGCCAGACAGTCAAGTTGTTTCGGCTGCCAGGTATGGACTTGGAAGCCCTTCCTTCTACCACGAGGATACGTCCCGTTCGGCTCCAGACGTATGATCGGACAGATGACAGCCGATATTGTTCCCCGCTTGGCAGGTATCGCACCAGGAGCTCGGTACCCTCGCCAGCACCCGGGGCTTGTTCCTCTACTTCTGCATCCCACAGCAACGGTTGCCGAATGGAATCCTTGTCGAGATCTGCATGGGCAGGGACATCTGAGGGGTGTGCGACTGCTTCATCCATCGGCTTACGGGCTTTTGTAGCTGTATCGGCAAGCGCTTTTTCAAAATGGATCGCCAGCCAGCCCTCTCGGTCATCCTGTGGCATGCGGTAGCCTTTGACTGCCGGGTAGCGGATGACGGAATCGGTGCCCAGCAAAAAGATGGCCAGCGAGTCTTTGGGCATGTCTTCCGGCTTTTTCTTTTGGATGCGGGCCTGGCGTGTGACGGCGTAAGGAGGTTTGATGCGGAAGACAAGCTGCCGGCTGTCGGGGCTGAAAGCAATCCCATATGCCCTTGGGAATACCGTTCTTTGGGTGCCATCTGATCGGAGGACCGTAAGTCTGCCGTCACCTTCCTGCAAGTCCGTAACAAAGGCGACCCACTGCCCGTTGGCACTGATGCTACTTTCACCCATACTCTCCCAGGTATCATAGACACTGTGGTCGAGCGATTTTTTCTGAGCTGCGGCTGGAAATACAAGGATCAGGCAGAGGGTGCAAACGATAGAGAGTCTCATAAGCAGTAAGATGGGTCGTATAAGCTTTGGAGCACTGTTAAATCAAAGGTAGTTTTTGAGGGGATACCGTTATTGGAAAGGAGTATGTTTTGAACATTCTAGTCCAGCATCAGTGAAAATGACAGCGTCTGTCAATTGGTTCCACTTTTTTTTGCAGTGCGCTGGTACCAGACCCTCACTGTTTGTAATGCGACTGATAACACGATGATGAAGAGTCCTATAAAAAAGCCTGTCCCGAGGAGACGGTTTTCGCCGTATATCCAAAAGGCTAGGAGGATACCATAGACCGGCTCCAGGTTGTAGCTGAGATTAACCGTAAAGGGAGATACATGCTGGAGTGCTACCAGGGAGAGCCGTATGGCCAGCACCGTACAGAGCATACTCAGTACCATAAGCCAACCGAAGTCTGAAGGAGTGGGCAGCCAATGGTCCGGCGGAAAAAAAGCCGTATAAATGGGTAAGAGCAACGTTAAAGAAATACAGCCACCGGCCATCTCATAGAAGTTGACGGTCTGTGGGGAGTCTTTTTCCAGCCAACGCTTGTTGAAGATGGTGAAGACGGCTGCCAAGAGGGAAGAGATGATGCCCAGCACGACCCCAATGCGAAATCTCGCTTCGAATTGAAAGATGATCCATATACCTACCATCACCAAAAACCCCAGCAAGAGCTCGGCAAAATCGAGTCGCCGGCGCAACAGCAGGGGCTCCAGCAGGACGGTGAAGAAGCACATGGAAGAAAAGCACACCAGCCCGACGGATACATTCGCATATTTGATGCTACCGTAGAAAAACACCCAGTGAAGGGCAACCAGTGCACCCGTACCGAGCAAACGGCTTCTGGCGGCACGAGAAGTGCTGGGTACTTTTCCTGTGAGGACACACAACCCTAGCAGCCCCAGCAAGCTGAAAAGCATTCGGTACCAAACAAGCAGTCCCTCATTCAACGAAATCAATCTGCCCAGCACACCTGTCAGGCCCGCCAGGAGTATAGCCAGGTGTAGATAGAGGAAGGATCGTTGGTGCGCAAGCATGGCTGACAGATATTATTCAGCAGGAGGACAAGGTCAGCGGTTCATATGGGAAAGCCCCATGGGTGAATCAGGTCGTGAGGCCACTGCGGGGCATTGCCTTGGCGGCATAGCTATGGAAAAAACTCTGCCATTGGATGAGGAGTACGCCAATGATGCCTTCTTTGATAATACCTTTATTCATTTTGGAGACCCCGCGTTCCCGGTCGGTGAAGACGATCGGAATTTCGCGGATCTGGAATCCTAACTTCCAGACGGCAAACTTCATCTCTATCTGGAAAGCATAGCCCACAAATCGTATGGCATCGAGATTGATGGCCTCCAGCACTTCCCGACGATAGCAGACAAAACCGGCGGTCGGATCATTGGCAGGCAGCCAGGTGATCATCTGGGTGTAGAGGGCGGCAGATTTGGAGAGGAGGTTTCGGTCCAACGGCCAGTTCACCACACGTCCTCCTTTGACATAGCGAGAGCCCACGGCCATATCGGCACCTTCCCGGCAAGCCTGGCACAATCGCTCCAAGTCATCTGGATGATGGGAGAAGTCGGCATCCATCTCGAAGATGAATTGATAGCCTGCGCGCATGGCCCACCGGAAACCATGGATATAAGCCGTGCCCAGCCCCAGCTTTCCTTTTCGCTCTTCAATAAAAAGGGCATCAGGATAATCGGCTTGCATGGCTTTGACGATGGTGGCTGTCCCATCCGGAGAGTCATCATCCACCACCAGGATATGATAGCTTTTTCCCATGGACATGACATGGCGTATCATAGGACCGATATTCTCCTGCTCGTTGTAGGTAGGTATGATGACGATTTTCTCCATTTATTTATATCTGGGCGATCAGGGCCATTCAAATATTACTTATATGGGTATCTTCAGAGCGGTCCTTTTGAAAATTTCTGATAGCTTCTGCTTGGTATGCAAAGAAAATTCACCTTTCATCATCCAGTCATAGTACTGGGGCTCTGCCTTCAGCACGTCGGCCACAGGCCGGCCTTTGTATTTGCCGAAATTGAAAACTTCAGTGCCTTTCTCCCAGATGAAGCGGCGAGCCATATCCACCAGCGGCTCATCACCTATTTGTGCTAATACGGAGTCGAGGGTCTGGCCGAGGGAGGGATACCGCTGCAGCTGGGCATTAAAGACTTTCCAAGTGGCCTCCGCATCGGCTTCGGCGCTGTGGGCGTTGGTCAATTCCTCATCACAGTAGAAACGCAGGGCAGCGGTAAGTGTACGGGGCTCCATGACATGGAAGATCCTTTGCACATCGATCATGCGCCGACCTGACATGTCGAACTCAAGCCCTGCCCGCAGACATTCTTCTACGAGCAGTGGCCAGTCGAACCGGTTGGAATTATACCCGGCAAGGTCGCATTCGTCGAGAAACTGTCTGATTTCATTAGCTGCCAGTTTGAAAGTGGGAGCATCCTTCACCATGTCGTCAGAAATGCCATGCACGGTGGTGGATTCTGCCGGGATAGGCACGCCCGGATTCAATAGCTTTCTTTTTCTTAGCTGGGATCCGTCGGGCATCACTTTCACAATGGCGACCTCCACGATGCGGTCTGTCACCAGATTGATGCCCGTCGTCTCCAGGTCCAGAAAGGCTAACGGCTTATGTAAGATTATATGCATGTAAGGCAGATATCAAACGAAATTCGCTAATGATGAGGAGATACGGTCATCTTTGGCCACTCTTTTTTCACCGCTCCGGGTTAGTAAAAATACTATAAGAATCTGTGGAAAAATAAATTAAGGTTATTTACATTGATATAGACGTAATATGTAATAGATTTGTCTACATACCCTGAGCCAACATTTTCATTCAATCCTTTGAAGTGCCACCCACCCCACTGTCTCCTAGACACAAGATGGTAAACATTCAAAAGTAAACCACAATGAAACGTATTGTCTTGGCTTTCGTACTCGGTCTCTTAGCCTCTGCCATCGTACTCCTCACATCCTGTACAGCTTCTCGCAGCACCAATTCCGGTGGTTGTAAAATGACCCAGGGGCTTGTAGGCTATCGTTAGTAAAAACGTCACTAGATTCTCGCTGTACAGGAATGACTTGACCATTCCATCCGACTTCACTCCGGAGTTCAGAAGATTATCAACTATCGGGTTTACCCCCCTGTCCGACCATCCCGTAGGGTGACTCGTTTCTTTCCAGCATTCTTCTTCTCCCAGTCTTCTACTGCTTTGGGCTTTGCCTTGGCCTTCGCGGGAGGCACGTCAGCCTGTGTGATGGTATCCATGGGCTGCGACCGCACCGTCTGGCCGTCTGGCATGCGCAGCTTTTGACCGGAGACAAAGGTCTCTCTTTGCATGACCGCGCCGGTTAAAGGGTTGTAGTAGGTCCAGGTGCCATGCCGTACTTCGTCTGACTCCAACTTCACGACCTTAGTATAAGATACCATGGGGTTGTCGAGGTCTGGCACTTCGATGGTATCATACGGATGGGCGGGATCGACCGCCTTCCACGACTCTTCCCTCAGCAGTTCCCCCATCTTGGTGAAGTAGGTTTGCTTCCCATCCCGAAATCCTCTCTTATAGTTTTCGAATGCCAAGAGATCTCCCTGCAGCGTGAACCGCCGCCAGGGACCTTCCTTCTTTCCATCCCGGAACATCCCCTCCTCTTCGTAGCCTGGCTGGCCCCGCAGAGGGTCTACATGCAGGATCCAAGGGCCTTGTCGCAGCCCCTTGCTGTCGACTCGATTGATGGTGTCACCTTGCTCTGTTAGCACATAGTCTTGCGCATGGCTGTCGAAGGCCATGGCGAGCGAGAGGACTCCGGCCCATGCACAGCGCAGGATGGTATGCATCGATATGTTATTTTGCAAGTCTAAACTTCCATCTATGGCATCTTCTGTTCGCATGCTATGCCCTACCCTCACCGCCCTGCTGTGGTGCATGGCCATCCCCATCCAAGGCATTTCCCAAGGGCTGCCGATGCCGACACCTGGTCACGAAAGAATGAAAAGTCTGGCAGAAAAACGCATGGCAGAAGATAAATCGCTGTTAAAGGACATCGCTTTCCGCAACATCGGCCCCAGCATCATGGGCGGACGGGTGGTGGATGTGGACGTCAACCCAGCCAGGCCTTCAGAGTTCTACGTCGCCTATGCCACGGGTGGGTTGTGGCATACTGTCAACAACGGACAGAGCCTGGAGCCCATCTTCGACACGGAAGCCGTCATCGGCATCGGAGACATCGCCGTCAACTGGGCCACCCACGACATTTGGGTGGGCACCGGCGAAGTCAACAGCAGCCGGTCATCGTATGCAGGCCTGGGTGTGTACCGCAGCTCCGACAACGGACAGCACTGGAAGCATGTCGGACTGGCTGAATCCCGCCATATCGGACGCATCTTGCTGCATCCCGACGATCCGAACACCGCCTGGGTAGCGGTGCTCGGGGCCCTCTACTCCCCAAGCACAGATCGCGGTGTCTACAAGACGACAGATGGCGGAAACACCTGGCGCCGCACCCTTTTTGTCGGCACAACGAGCGGTACCGTGGACATTGAGATGCAACCAGGGAAGCCCCATGTACTCTATGCATCCGCCTGGCAGCGCACCCGCAGCGCCTCCAACTTTGTAGAAGGAGGAAAAGAATCGGGAATCTATCGCAGCACCGACGGAGGAGAACAGTGGATACGCATCAGCGGAGAAGAATCAGGCTTCCCGCAGGGCGACGGCATCGGCCGCATCGGCCTCGCCACCACGGCAGCCAAGGCCGACCGCGTATATGCCATTGTCGACAACTATAACCGAAAGGCAGACACCAGCGCGCGAGACACCTCCCGACTGCGGCTGGAAGACTTCCAATCCCCTACCGCAGAACAGTTCCTCGCACTGCCAGAGGCAAAGCTCGACCGCTTCTTAGGCTCAAATGGACTCCGACCGCGCTATACGGCTGCCGCATTGAAAGAACAGGTCAAGACAGGCAACCTGCCCCCCACCGCCCTATACCACCACCTCTATCAGGAAGACGCCGGCCCTTCCGCCAGCCAGATCTATGGGGCAGAAGTATACCGGAGCGAAGATGGAGGACAACACTGGACAAAGACACACGACAAGCCCCTGGGGCTATACAACACCTATGGTTATTATTTTGGGGACATCACCGCCTCCCCCCAAAACCCGGACAAGATTGTCATCCTGGGTTTCAGCGCAGATGTATCCATCGATGGCGGGAAGACCTTCCGGGTGATGGACAAGGCCAACACACATGCCGACTGGCATGCGTGTTGGATCAACCCGAAAGATGACAGCCACCTAGTGACAGGCAACGACGGAGGTGCCAACATCACCTACGATGATGGAAAGAACTGGTTCAAAGTGCATACACCCCCCGTAGGTCAATTCTATGCCATCACAACCGATCAGGCAAAGCCCTATCTCGTGTATGGCGGCCTGCAAGACAACGGCTCCTGGTACGGCCCTTCCACCCACAAAGAAGGAATAGAATGGATCGACCGGGGGCAATACACCTATAAAGCCCTCAACGGAGGCGACGGTATGCAGGTGCAGGTTGACCCCCGGGATAACAGTACCATCTACAGCGGCCTGCAGTTCGGCAGTTATTTCCGCTTCAGCAAAGGCTCGACAGAGATGAAGCCCATCCGGCCAACCGCCCCACCTCTGCAGGAAGACCGGCTCCGCTTCAACTGGCAGACCCCCATCCTGCTGTCCTCCCACAACCCGGACATCCTATACATGGGCTCACAGCGACTGCACCGCAGCATGAACCGCGGAGAAAGCTTCGAGACCCTCAGCGGCGACCTCACGGGCGGGAAGCGGCCCGGTGACGTTCCCTTCGGTACCCTCACCTGCATCAGCGAGTCCCCACTGGCCTTCGGCCTCGTATACACCGGCAGCGATGACGGATATGTCCATGTAACCCGAGACGGCGGTAATACCTGGACACGACTCGGACAGCCCGACAAGAAAGGCAAGGGCGGGCTTCCGCAGGGACTCTGGGTGAGCCGCATCGTCGCTTCCAGACATGCAAAAAGCCGCGTCTACCTAACCCTCAATGGATTCCGACAAGACCACGCAAGCGCATACGTCTACCGCAGTGAGGACTACGGCCAGTCATGGGCCCGCATCGGGAATGTCCTACCCCTGGAACCTGTCAATGTGATCCGGGAAGACCCCGCCTCCGACAGCATCCTGTATGTAGGGACCGATGGCGGTGCCTATGCCAGCCTCGATGGCGGAATACATTTTATGCCTTTTGTGAAAGGTCTGCCCCGCTCCATCCCGGTCCACGACATCGCCATCCAGGAACGGGAGGGAGAGATGGTACTCGGCACCCACGGCAGAAGCCTGTTCATCGGGAAACTCGAAGCAATTCGGAAAATGAAAAAGACTCCATAAGACAGTATCCCACCTCATACAAGACGCCTAAGCAATGGCAGGGGCTATACATGCAAAGGATGCGGCCTTCATCCTGTGGCTGCATCCTTTGTATGATGAAACGATCTATCCAGTTATTCTTTGATAAACCTCCTGCGATGGGTTTGGCCATTGACTGTTTCGATCTCTGCGATGTATAGGCCTATAGGCAATCCCGATACATCTGGCTGGGTCGTGCGCCGATGCCTGGCGACCAAGGCCCCCGAGGTCGCAAAAATTCTGACCTCTTTAATGGCGGTGACACCGACGATCCTCAATTGTTTTTTGACCGGGTTGGGAAATAGCTGCAGCGTGGGGTCTTCCACCATCCCCTCCAGGTCGTCCATGCCGGCAAAGCCCAGGGGTTTGGCGACGGCAGTGAGGGAGACCGTGGATCCCGTTGCCGTCGTATTGGTCCTTCCTTTGACGGTGATGGCGTCGAAGAAGATCTGGTCGGTGAGGTCAGCCGCGTTGACTTGGATGCGGAACCGGACAGAATTGTTCCAGGTGATTCCATTCAGGGTGA
>VGFQ01000009.1 GCA_016868815.1 Bacteroidota bacterium | reverse complement strand
TGCTTGACGAACGAGTTTATGAAAAATCGACAGACGGGATAGTAGCGCGACACGATACATCCATTCATTTTGTAAGTAGACGATAAACAATTGGTGTAAGGCTTGCACATAATGCCCAGACTTCTCTACTGCTATGATTTCAAAGCCTTTTTGAGTCAGCAGGTCTGCCAATGCAAAGCGTGTATATCGGGCATAGTCGACCGGCACTTCATGTTCTTCCCAAGCGAATGGTACTGTCAACAGAAGTTTACCGCCGGGCTTGAGTACACGGTCAATTTCATTCAGATTTTGGGGAAGCAGGAATAGATGTTCAAAGACTTCACTGCTGAAAACAGAATCGAAACTAGCATCTTCGAATGGAAGGTTGATCCCATCGTAGAAAATATCGACGAATTCATTTTTATGATCATGCCCTTCCCCTTCGTAGTCTACCCCAATATATTCTGTCGCCTTCGTGAAGAGTGACTGGTAAGGTTTTGCCCCGCATCCAAAATCAAGAAGCCTACCGCCCAACTCTCTGCTGTAAAGGCTAATTTTGTCATATAGGCCTTTTCGGATGTAATAGAGCGGGTGCGAGATGGGGGGATGGAAGTCGGTTGGTACCATTGTCCGAAAGTACTGAATCTGTAAAGTATGACAATTGCAGGCGCGTTGAACCTATTCAAAGACATAGTATACTCACTGATCGGCTGGGCGTCTGCCTTGGGAGTAGGCCGACGACCTCGACGAGGGGTTCTGATTGTACGTGTCGATGAGATCGGTGACTACCTGCTTTGGAGGCCTTATCTAGAGGTCATCTTGTCTTCCGAAAAATTCCGGACCGAGGAAGTAACACTTTGCGGAAACCTCAGCTGGAAAGGCCTGTTTCAAACCTTTGATGCTAATCTGCGGGTAGAGACCATCTGGATGGACAAGGTTCGATTTAAGAAAGACATGACCTATCGCTACCGTTTTCTTAGAAATGTCTTTCTGAGTAGCTATCAGATCGTCATCAATCCGACATATTCCAGGGACAAACGATATGACGATGCCGTCGTGCAAGCCGCTGCTGCACCCATCCGGTACGGGATGGCAGGCAATTGGGAGAATATAAGGTGGTATGACCACGGATACGACAGGCAGCTCTATACGCACCGGATGGATTCCAGTGCTGAGGTGCTGTTTGAGTTTTTCCGCAATGAGGCTTTCGCTGCGTTTGTCGTAGGTAACAGACCTCCGCCAATCTTCTTTTTGTTAGACAAGGCCCGATGTGCCGGTATACATCTCACACTGCCGCAATCCTATTTTATCATCTTCACCGGATCCCGAAGTCCACGGAGACGTTGGCCCATTCGATTTTTTATCGAAGTAGCCAACTTTATGCATGCTCAATCCGGCTGGACCGTTGTGTTATGCGGTGGCCCTTCCGACCGGCTTCAAAGTGATGCTTTTGTCAGAGACTACGCGGGTCCTTGCCTGGATCTAACCGGTCAGACTGCCTTGCCAGCACTCATGACTATTATCGCTGGTGCAAACTGCGTTGTCACTGTCGATACGGGTTCAGTACATATGGCAGCTGCCGTCGGTACCCCAGTGTTTGCTGTTTTCAATGGTTCGCAATACGGACGATTTGCCCCATATCCGTCTGCGGTGTCGAAAACCGTGCACTGTATCTATCCAAAGCAAATCAGGGCAGCCCTGGATGACCCTGCACAAGTACGCTCCACATACCGCTATAAGGTAGACATCCCCTACGACTCAGTACATCCGGATGACATGATGGAGGTCATGAATGCCACAAAGCTCTGGGAAGATGCCTGAGGTACTGACAGATATGGAAGGGACTTGGAAGCCTGAGGTTGGCCTGACTTCTCCATTGGGGCTAGTGGATCGAGATAGCATCTCAATCATCACTATTTGCTTCAATAATCTTCAGGCCCTGCAGGACACCTGTACTTCGATTGATGAACAGCAATGCCTGCCCTTTGAGCACATCATCATTGATGGCTCGACAGATGCTGACATCCGGTCATGGTTGCTGGATGAATCTCACCCCACTTACAGAACATACGTGTCGGAGGTCGATGAAGGTATCTCTGATGCCTTCAATAAAGGCATCTCCAGGGCACGAGGAGAGATTCTGCAGATGTTGAACGCAGGCGACAGGCTCCATGACCCATCTGTACTGCGGCTGGCAGCTACGGCATTTGCGGAAGACCCTGCTCTCCAGTGGCTACACGGCAGCATCCGTCTGATGCGTGGAGGGATCTGGGTGGTGGTCGGAAAGCCTTTTGATCCGAGACGCCTTTACAGAGGGATGCGATCGACCTTCCATCCCACCATGTTTGTACGACGAACAATATTTCTTCAGTATGGACTCTTTGACAAGCAGCTGAAGATTGCCATGGACTATGATTTCCTTTGCCGTATCGCCCGGGAGCGAAACACCTTTGTACCACTACCATTGGCAGTATTCGAGCCGGGCGGCATCAGCAACCAGCATTTCAGAAAGGGTCTGGAGGAAATGCAGCGAGTGTATGAAAGACATTTCGGTTTTTCGCTGAAACAAAGGCTGTGGAAATGGAGGCAACTCATCCTATTCAAATTCCTTCAAGCTGGCTTAGGAACCTGGATGTATGGGTGGAAAGTCCGTCTGGGCTGGGAGAACCGCTAAGCATTTCGCTGCGAGGTACAGGTGTTGTCTTTGCGCTGCGTATTTTCGCCAAAGTCTCGGGTACACGCTACCTTGAGTGCAGAACACCCAGAACAGAACTTTTAGCATCGATTTTGTGAAGCCGCTCAGCTTTGTCATTATCACGTACAACCGTCCTGCGGACATGCTTGCCTTGGCAAAGAATATTGCGCAGCTTGATCAGGCTTCTGACTTGCTGGAGGAAGTGATTGTTGTCAACAACTGCTCTACTGCCGACTACGCCGAAGTCGAACAGTTTATGAAAGAAGCCAACCATATTCCTTTCTGCTACTTCCTTGCGGAGGAGAATCTAGGAGTTTCCAGGGGACGAAATTTTGCCATTCGGCAGGGAAGAGCAGCTATCCTGATCATGATCGACGATGATGCGGAGATGCTCAACCGTGACTGTCTGTTGCTGCTCTTGAAGGAATTTGATCGTGGCAGGCCACAGTGGCCTAGGGCCGTCGTGTCTTTCAAGGTCTTGTATGCATCCACCCGGACGTTGCAGTTGAGTGCATTTCCACATAAACATATCGCTGAACGAAGGGATTTGGAGGCATTTGAAACCTACTATTTTGCGGGAGGCGCACATGCCATCTTGCGTACATCCCTTGACCGGGTGGGACTATACCCAGAGGATTTTTTCTACGGAATGGAAGAATACGACCTCTCGTACCGGCTGCTGGATGCTGGATACTCGATCTCCTACTGTGCCGATATTATGATGCTGCATAAGGAGTCGCCCCTAGGGCGGGCGCCGGCATCCGACAAGCTGCAGATGATGTGGGTGAACAAGTCGAAGGTAGCCTGGCGTTACCTCCCCGTACGATATTTTGTCAGTACAGCGTTGATGTGGTCTTTAGCATTTCTTCGAACCTCCCGATTGCATCTGCCAGGCTTTATTGCAGGATGGAGGAAGATTTGCACTATTCCATTGCAGGAGACCCGCCGCCCTATCGGAAAGGCCACGCGCGCTTATCTCTCATCCGTGGAAGCCCGCCTTTGGTACTGAAGGTCAGTGGCAGCTAATAATCGCATGAATTCCTGCAGTCCCTTATTTTTCCCTTCGTCAAAGATGTACTGGATGTTTTCCGTAAAATACTTTTTCAGCGGATAGGGCTGTTGCGGGATTTCACGGATGATGGTATCCAGGTCTTCCAGTCCGCGGGCATTGGCATCGTTAAAGTGGGAAATGAAAGCAGCATCGATGGGTCGGTTGGCTATCCAGGTGGCGAATACGAATGGCAAGCCTGTGTGTTTTTTCCAGGCGTCTCCAAGGTCGTAGGCATAAGAGGAGCGCTGGGCCTGTAGAAAAGCCCTGTCTCCGATGACCAGCCCCCCGATGGTGCCCTGGATGTCCACCAGGTAGCTATCATCGTGGGCGACCCGTATCTCGGGTGATACTTTCCAGTAATCACGCAGCAGGATGCGTGCCAAGGTGACGGAGGTACGCGACTGGTAGTCCATCCACACGCAGGTCAACTCATCGATGGGGCATTCGCTGAAGATGGCAACAGAAGCGACGGGACCATTGCAGCCGATGCAGTATTCTGAGATCATCTGGGGGGTGTCGAGGCGGGGGATGACGGCGACCGGTACCAGTCCGATGTCGATGCGTCCGAGCAAAAGGTCTTCAGCGATACGGGCAGGATAGTCTGTCGTCAACACCATCTTTTTCATGGCACCATGCTTTCTGAGACCCTGTAGGAGCGGTAGCGTGTTGAGGTAGCTCACCGCGCCGATGCGTATTTCTGTTTCCAAGGGCTTTGCTGTAATTTTGAGCGCAAACCTACGGCAATCGGTCGGATCCAGTTCATGACATCCGGCATCGCTTGGAAGGATATTTCGAAAAAAGGTAATACTCCTACATGGACCTGAGCTCGATCACCGCCCTATCGCCAACAGATGGAAGATACCGGAGTCATCTGTCGCATCTGGCCCGCTATTTTTCAGAGTATGCCTTAATTCGTTACCGGATCATCTCCGAGGTGGAGTACCTGATTGCGCTTTCAGGTCTGAAAATTTTCTCTCTAAAGCCATCCGAGAAGCGCTGCCTCCGGTCGCTTTATGAAGAACTGACACCCGAAAAAGCCCAGGAGGTGAAGGAACTCGAAAAAGCCACGAACCATGATGTGAAGGCCGTGGAGTATTATATCAAAAAAGAACTTGAGGCATTGCGGCTGGGGCATCTGAGGGAATTCGTGCATTTTGGCTTGACCTCGCAGGATATCAACAATACTGCCATTCCGATGATGTGGAGGGATGCCCTAGAGCATGAATACCTGCCAGCGGTCACTAGTCTCTGCCTGATGCTTCACCGCATGGCAGATAGCTGGATGAATATTCCGATGCTGGCACGTACGCATGGCCAGCCGGCCTCCCCCACGCGGATGGGTAAGGAATGGATGGTTTTTGTAGAGCGCCTAGATGCCCAGATTGCCCAGCTGCAACATATCCCCTATTCCTGCAAGTTTGGAGGGGCCACCGGAAACTTCAATGCCCATGTGGTGGCCTATCCCAAGGTCAATTGGCCAAAGTTTGCGGACCGGTTCTGTGCTTCCCGGCTGGGGTTGCAGAGACAACAGCATACAACCCAGATCGAGCATTACGATGACCTGGCAGCGCATTTCGATAGCATGCGCCGCATCAATACGATCCTAACCGACCTATGCCGAGATGCATGGATGTATATTTCTTTCGAGTATTTCAGGCAGGTCACGCGGAAGGGCGAAGTCGGCTCATCTGCCATGCCGCATAAAGTCAATCCAATCGACTTCGAAAATGCCGAGGGCAACCTCGGCCTTGCCAATGCCCTCTTCGGACATCTCTCGGAGAAGCTTCCCATCTCCCGACTGCAGCGCGACCTGACAGACTCTACAGTACTCAGAAACCTGGGAATCCCCTTTGCACATACCATCCTTTCCATCCGTTCGTTGGAGAAAGGTCTCGGCAAGCTGGTATTAAATGATGAAGCTATCCGACGCGACCTGGATGCCAATTGGGCCGTTATCTCTGAGGCCATCCAGACGATCCTTCGCCGGGAAGGTTACCCCAATCCTTACGAGTCCTTGAAGGAGTTGACCCGTGGCAAATCCGGCGTCAGCCGTGAAGCCCTGCATGGATTTATTGACAAGCTCGACATAAAATCTTCAGTGAAGAAAGAGCTGAAGGCGGTGACTCCATTCAATTATACAGGCGTCCTGCCCTGATCCAGCAGCCTCTCGCACACATGCCTCATTTGTGTATTTCTGAGGTAAAATGAAACTGGATGTCGGGATGGTTGTTCCGTTCGGTATTCAGGTACCACTCACTCTGCGCCAGATAGACCAGGTGCTCGTCTTTATCTTGTACGACGTTGCCCGACTTGAAGCGTATGAACTCCTCCAGTTTGGCAGTATGCTCAGAAGTAATCCAGCAGGCTTTATAGAAAGGTAGGGAGTTGAATTGCACGGAGGCTCCATATTCCTGTAGTAGTCGGTATTGGATGACTTCAAACTGGAGGTCGCCCACGCAGCCAATGATTTTGCGGTTCCCGTTGTGTTGGGTAAAGAGTTGTGCTACGCCTTCGTCTGTCAGCTGAAGCAGACCTTTCTCCAGCTGCTTGGTCCTCATAGGATCTTTGTTGATGACTTCTTTGAAAATCTCTGGGGAGAAGCTAGGGATACCAGTGAAATAGAATTCTTCACCTTCCGTGAGGGTGTCACCAATCTTAAAATTTCCGGTGTCGAAGAGTCCTATGACATCTCCGGGGAAAGCTTCCTGTATAACGTCTTTGTCGCGTGCTAAAAAAGTATATGGGTTGCTAAAGCGTACCTCTTTGTCGAGGCGCACGTGGTGATAGAAGCGATTGCGTTCAAAACGTCCAGAGCATACCCGCAGGAATGCGATGCGGTCCCGGTGTTTCGGGTCGAGGTTTGCATGTATTTTGAAGATAAAACCGCTAAATTTATCCTCATCTGCCTCTACTGGGCGCGCCGTTGTCTCCCTGCCTCTGGGCTCAGGGGCAATGCGGATGAAGGTATCCAGTAATTCTTTGACACCAAAGTTATTGATGGCGCTGCCGAAGAAGACTGGAGCTGTCTTTCCGGCCAGGTATGGCACAGCCTCAAACGCGCCATAGACCCCTTCGATAAGGCCCGCTTCTTCTGCGAGCATAGAGGCATCCCTTTCACCCAATACGCTAGACAGGGTGGCGTCTTGGAGATGTTGTATGGGTAAGATGTCTTCCTCTGTGGCTTTTTGATTGGCATGAAAGAGCAGCAGGCTCTGGTCGTATAAGTTATAGACACCTTTGAAGTCTTTCCCCATACCGATCGGCCAAGTGAGGGGGTGAAGGTGTATGGACAATTCCTTTTCGATTTCGTCTAGGAGGTCGAAAGGTGCTTTTCCGTCGCGATCGAGTTTATTGATGAAGACGATGACGGGTGTATCGCGCATGCGGCATACCTCCATGAGTCTGCGCGTCTGCTCCTCTACGCCTTTGACGCAGTCGACAACAAGTATGACGGAGTCGACGGCCGTCAGCGTACGGTAGGTGTCTTCCGCAAAGTCTTTATGGCCAGGGGTATCGAGCAGGTTGACGAGCATGTGGCGGTATTCGAAGCTCATGACGGAGGTGGCCACACTGATTCCGCGCTGACGTTCGATTTCCATGAAGTCGCTGGTTGCGTGCTTCTTGATCTTATTACTTTTCACGGCACCAGCCGTCTGTATGGCACCTCCAAAGAGCAGGAACTTCTCGGTGAGGGTTGTCTTTCCTGCGTCCGGATGGGAGATGATGGCAAAGGTCCTACGCTTTTGTATTTCTGTGTCGAATTTCATATTCCGCCGCAAATGTACGCCAATCCAGCGCTACCCAATGAGGCAAAGGGTTACCTTCGCAGGACAGAGGTTCGCGGCAGGCCTTGCAGCTGGGGGTTGAGACGGCTCTTTATTCAGTGCTCATCTACCTGTCTGCCTCCAAGACGGTGGAATCCATCATTGAGGGCATCGAAGAGTACACCGGCGTGACCATCATCACACCCAAAAGCCAGAAAGTGGCTGAAATGATCGTTGAGAAAATCGGAAGGGGCATAACTTTGTACAAAGGCACGAGGGAATATGGGAAACGAGGGCATACTACGAGCGACCTGGAGATCATCTTCACGGTGATCACAAGGCTGGAAGTATCAATACTGCAGTCAGAGATCCAGACCACCGACCTTAATGCCTTTGTGTTGATGTACAGCATAAAGGATACGAAAGGTGGTATGATTAAAAAATGAGCTTTTTATTGAATTACCCATGATTGGAATCATATGAGAAAAACCTTACAAATACTTGGGAATTCCCTCAAGCTGGCGATGCAGGAGTTACACAAAAATAAGCTCCGCACGTTTTTGTCGCTCTTCGGGGTCACCATCGGGATCTTCTGCATCATTGGTGTGCTTTCAGCGGTTAGCAGCCTGGAGAAGAATGTGCAGGACGGCATCAAATCGCTCGGCAGCAATACGATCTATATTGACAAATGGAGATATGGTGGCGGTGATGGAGACTATCCGTGGTGGAAATATCTGAACCGCCCCTCGTGCCGGATGACGGAGGCGCGGATGGTGAAGCAAAAGGTGGGGTCAGATATCAAAGTCGCCTTCAACATGTCTTCGCAGGGGATGGTAGAATTTGGCAATACAAATATTGATGGGCTCAACTTCCACGGCATCACGGAGGAGTTTGATGATATACAGCCTATGGAGATTCAATACGGAAGGTATCTGAGTGCCTCGGACTTTGCATTGGGCAGCGCGAACATCATCCTGGGATACGACATCGCAGAGAAGCTTTTTGACAACCCAGAGAAGGCGGTGGGCCAGGAGGTAAAGCTAAAGGGTCGGAAGGGCCGGGTAGCTGGTGTGGTGAGAAAGCAAGGCAAAGGGCTGATCAGCGGATGGGATTTTGACAACAGCGTGGTGCTCTCCTATGCCTTCATGCAGCAGATGTTTGAAGAACGCTACAACAATCCAAAGATCATCGTAGCCGGGCCGGCCAACATCTCGGCCGATGACCTGAAAGGCGAGCTGAGAGGTGCGATGCGGTCTATCCGGCGGATTGGCCCGACCGAAGAAGACAACTTTGAATTAAATGCTGTCTCAGACTTAAGCAATGCCGTGGATAACATCTTCGCCAGCGTGAACCTGGGCGGATGGCTAATTGGTTTACTATCACTCATTGTCGGGGCTTTCGGCATTGCCAATATCATGTTTGTCACAGTCCGAGAGCGGACGCCCTTTATTGGTCTGAAAAAGGCCATTGGCGCGAAGCGCCGGACGATCCTCATGGAGTTTTTACTAGAGAGCAGCTTCATCTGCATCATCGGAGGACTGATCGGGCTGGGATTGGTGATTTCACTGGCAGCGGTCTTCTCCCGCGTATTCAACTTCCCTATTTATGTTTCCATGCAGAACCTGGGGATTGCCTTTGGCATCTGCCTGGGAATTGGAATCCTTGCGGGCATCATCCCGGCGGCCATCGCGGCAAGGATGGACCCTGTGGTCGCGATTCGATCGAAATAAGGATCAGTTCAAGATTGATGCATTCATCGCCAACGATATTGGGCATTGAGAGTTCCTGCGACGAGACGAGTGTGGCCATCTGTAGTGGGGGCCTCATCCTTTCGAATGTCGTTGCTTCCCAGGACGTACATCGCCGGTATGGAGGAGTGGTACCAGAGTTGGCGAGTAGGGCTCATTTACAGCACATGGTTCCGGTCATGATGGAGGCGCTGCAGACAGCGAACCGAGAACTACCAGACATAGATGCCATTGCATTCACCGAAGCGCCAGGACTGATCGGCTCTTTGCTGGTCGGTTCCGGGTTTGCGAAGTCGCTGGCCTTAGCGCTGGACCGACCATTGATCGCTGTTCACCACATGCAAGCGCATGTGATATCGAACCTTATAGAGGAGCCCAGGCCTTCCTTCCCGTTCCTTTGTCTTACGGTGAGCGGGGGGCACACACAGATTGTATGCTGCCGTTCGCCGCTGGAGATGGATATATTGGGGGAAACACTGGATGATGCTGTGGGGGAGGCATTTGACAAATCTGCCAAACTGCTGGGCCTCCCCTACCCTGGCGGCCCTTTAGTCGACCGTCATGCTACCGATGGCAATCCGCAGCGCTTTGTCTTTGCCGAGCCACAGATTCCCGGGCTGGACTTCAGCTTCAGCGGGGTCAAGACATCCATCCTATACTTCCTGCAGGAACAGATACGTAAGGATCCTGACTTCGTGGAAAAGCATCTGAGCGACCTGTGTGCATCCATCCAGCACCGTCTAATCAGTATCCTATTGAAAAAGTTTCGCATCGCAGCATTAGAGACCGGCATCCAAGACCTCTGTCTGGCAGGAGGAGTGGCTGCCAACCATGAACTCCGAGCTGGCTTTTCGAACCTTTGCGAAGAGTTGCATGCCCGCCCGTTCGTTCCCAACCTGTCTTTTTGTACAGACAATGCAGCCATGATTGCATTGACAGGCCACTATCATTTTCTGGCAGGTTCTTTCAGCGATTTGCATGCCACCGCTTCTGCCCGCGCTCAATGGTAAAGGCGTCTATGGCCAACGACTTTTTTGATTTTCAACAATTCCGTATCCATCAGGCGAGGAATGCTATGAAGGTCACCAGCGAGGCATGTCTCTTCGGTGCCTGGTATGCTGCAAAGGCCATGAAGGCAGAACGAATGCTCGACATCGGTGCGGGTACTGGCTTACTAATGCTCATGCTCGCACAGAAACATGGATGCCCCATCGACGGCATTGAGATCGATCTTGACGCAGCGTCTGAGTGTAGGGAAAATCTCAATGCCTCCCCTTGGTGGGATAGGCTAGAACTCTACGAAGGAGATGTCGTCAGATGGGAGCCTGGCGTCCGATTCGACTGCATCATTTCAAATCCACCGTTTTATGAGAGGTCACTGCTCCGGGCAGATCGCCGAATGAATGATGCGATGCATAGCACTTCTCTGAACCTAGATGGTCTGGCTGCTGCCATTGGCCGCTTGTCCAGTCAGCAAGGACAATGTAGCATCCTCCTGCCTATGGACAAATCAAAGGTTTTCGAAGCTAGGCTCCAGAGCTTTGGGTTCGAGACGGAAAGACGGGTACTTGTCTGCCACCGGCGCAGCCAGCGGCCGATGCGTCAGATCCTATGCATGTCGCGAGGATGGCAAGGGATTTCGCAGGAAGAAGAGCTTTTCATCGATGAGCCTGGTCAAATTCTTTCGGAGTATTACCTGTCGAGATGAAAATCTGATTGCTTCAGTCAAGATGAATATAGAGGGGCTTTCACATGTAGGCGTACTCGTGCAGATAAGCAAACAGTGGGGTGAGGCGACCTTGCCTAACGAGGGTGGCGCGTTGTATGACGGGATCTTCGGGTATGAGAAGTCCGGGCAGTACGTGCTTGATCAATTGCTCCCCAAAATACCGGGAGGCATCCCGGGGAAGTTCGTTAGGGAGATTGCCGACGGCGAGTACATCGATAGAATCTGCGAGATAGGGCGCCGTTTTGATACCTGTATGTATGTTGACTCCATAGACCGGGTCTTCGATGGTCTGATCACCCTGATTGATCGGGACAGAGCCATAGGCATCATCGGTGATGTCTGAGATGGTTCGGATGCGGAAATCCGGCTCAAATATCTGGCCAGCCTCGAAAAGTCTTGGGATGCGTTTTTCCCAGTAGATGCCATTCATGAGAATGTCTGCCTGGCGGGCATAGGCCGGGAATAGGGAAGTATATGCTTCGGGATGCTCGTGAAAATGAGAACGGCTATATCCTCCATTAGCAGTATGCCGATAGAGGTCAGAGCCTTTGAGTTGTACATACACTGGGTATTCAAACGCTCGGGAGAGAAAGTCGTCGGACTCTACTTCTCGGATACCCATGAGGTTCATGACTTCCAGTACACCATGTGCGACGCGCCCTGAGCCGGTGACGACGATCTTGATATTGGGCAGTTTCAAACCGAAGTAAGTGTGTATCAATTCGCGGAAGCTGCGTTGGCGATATACCCTGCCGAGGTGGTAGCCTCCTGTACGGTGACCGTAGGCCATGATGCCATTATGTGCCCCGACGATGCCAGCGAAGAATCCGAAGCCTATGATGCGGGTGGCGTCGGAATGTTCAAGGCATTCGAAGTCAATTAGTGTGATATTTTTTTCAAGGATGGACTTGAAGAGTGTTCGATTATGGGGCTGCTGTTTGCAGGTATGCGAAAAGAAAAGATAGGTTTTGCCGGGAATGAGTTTTTCGATGGGTATTTCTTTGATGCCGATGAGTACATCGCACTCTGAAAGATCCTCTTCCAGGCGGGCACCTGCCGATGTATATTCCCTGTCGTGAAAACATCGGTGTGCAGAGGGCTCCACCAGGATTTTGAGGCCAGAAAACTGCTCATGAATCCATTTACACTGTGCCGGGGTGAGGGCGACTCGATTGTCAGCCGGCACTTTATCTTCACGGATCAATCCAATGGTCATAGCGTATGGTTGGCTAGTCGAAGATAGCGCATGGACCTCAAGCTATCCATTGATAATGGCTGGCAGTACACATTCTGTAAGGATTGGTCAATTTCTTGGTATGATACTCCGCTCTTTCAATTGGCTTTGTGTGCTTTTTGCATTGGTCCTTTGTCACATGGTACCTCCGGTATAGGTTCCAGGGGACATCCAAGAGCAGATGTACCATCAAGTGGCAATACCATGCAGGCAGGTCCTCGTCTACCGCCATCCAGATAGCTCTGCGTCGACGGACAGTCACTCTATCTACCGATGGAGAGGTGGCTTGCGCACGAGCAACAACGTCTATAAAGAAAAGAGTGATGAGACCTGGATGGCGGAGGGTGAGGGCCTACACCTTTGGTCTGATGCTACGAGAAAGGCAGCAACTGCTCCGACGCGCAGGCTGCGTATGGGCAAGCTGTATGAGATGTTCTACTTAGGGACATTTTTGGAAGGGAAGCCAAGGCGCCTTCGAGCGCTTCACCAATTCCTACAACCTTGTGCAAATGACGGACAGAAAAAGAACGAATCTCATCGAGCCCACTACGTCCTAGGACAGTACTTATGGCCGAAACTCGTTCGTCGTCAAATGGCGGGGGCGTGTACCACTTTTACGACGCCGAAGGCAACAGCGGTCAGATGGCACTCGCTACCTCCCGGCCGATGGAGAAGTCTTCGAAGAGCGGGTTTGCCCGTGAACCCTGAAACCCGTAATTTGCTCATCCTTGCCCAGATGGCGGAATTGGTAGACGCGTCAGACTCAAAATCTGATATCCGCAAGGGTGTGCAGGTTCGATTCCTGTTCTGGGCACGAGATTTCATCAAGCCGCTGAGGTCATTAATTTTTATCTCTACCATCCGTCAATCATCATTCCTTGACAGTTTCGAGTCGTGCAGATCCTCTGCCGACCGGGAACACCATCTTCAAGGCACTGAACACAGAAGAGATGAAAACAACCTCACTGACGCTCACGTCGCTACTGATCTGTCTGGGTGCCGCGGCCCAGTCGCCGCCACCCAACGGCGGCGGTGCATACCAGCTGCCCACGGCGCCCTGTGTGACACCCGAGCTGCGTTCATCCGTCGTGGCGATGCTGCAGGCCAACCTCCATGCACTGGAGGTGCGCGGGCAGCTGCCCGCACCCCAGGCCCCCGAGATGTCGGAAGCGAACGCCGTGTTGTTTGACTGGCCGCTGCGGCTGGCGCCTGGCGTCAGCTACCGCTCGTACTACGGCATCAGCAACTATGTGGACCAGGACACGGCCTTCCCCAACAAACTGCTCGACTACAACTGCGGCAACCGCAGCTACGACCTCGCCAGCGGCTACAACCACCCGGGGACGGATATCTTCACCTGGCCCTTCAGCCGGCTCATGCAGGCCAACAATACGGTACAGGTGATCGCCGCCCAGGCCGGCACCGTCATCGGCAAGTCGGACGGGAATGCCGACAACAGCTGCGCCATGTGCACCGCCTGCCAGTGGAACGCCGTCTTCATCCGGCATACCGACGGCTCCGTCGCCTGGTACGGCCACATGAAGAAGAACAGCCTCACTGCAAAGAACGTAGGCGACGCCGTGGCCAAGGCTGAATACCTCGGCATCGTCGGCAGCTCAGGCAGCTCCACCGGCCCGCACCTGCATTTCGAAGTGTACCGCAACAGCACCTTCACCCTAGCCAACCGGATCGACCCCTACGCAGGTCCCTGCAACCGCCTCAACGGCAACACCACCTGGTGGGTTACGCAGAAACCCTATCGCGAGCCGATGGTCAACCGGCTGGTGACCCATCACGCACCACCCGTGTTCGGCACCTGCCCTGAACTTGAGAAGCCCAATGACAGGCGCGAGTTCCAACAGGGCGACACCGTCTATTTCGCCACCTACTACCACGACCAGCAACAGGGCGCCACCACCCAGTACAGCGTCCTCCAGCCCGACGCCTCCATCTTCCGCAGCTGGTCGCACAACGCCCCTTCCACCTACAATGCTAGCTATTGGTACTGGTGGTACATCCTGCCGTCCAACGCCCCCGTGGGCACCTGGACCTTCCGCACCCTCTTCAACGGTATGACCGACACCGTGCAATTCAGCGTCAAACCCAGCACACCCACGGCAGTGCTGAACCTGGCGAATGGACAGTTCGTCCGCATCTACCCAAACCCCGCCCCCGCCGAGGCGCCCCTACGGCTGGAATGGCGCCTCGACGGCGCTCGGCAGCGCCCCGTCCAGGTACGTGTCTGGGACCTCAACGGCAGGCTGCACATCTACCGACCCTCGGTTCGGTCAGGACAGCCCATCCCCATGCCCACTGCCTGCGGCGTCTATGTCGTCGAGGTGTTCGTCAGCGCGCGGGAACGCTACCGCTTGCAGGTCGCCCGGCAATGACTATGGCATTGGCTGTCTAAGGTGATCGGCAGCGGCAGGGCCTTCCCCATGCACCCGCCCCCGTTTGTGCAGAACAGCGGAATAAGACGGTGTGGTCAGGCATGTCGCTCCCCGGCCCCTTCCCATCGACGGCGAGCACGTCGCGACGCATGGCGGTATGCCGGCCATCCGGCTGCGAGTAGGGCAAGTCCCCATGCCACGGCCATCCCCCCCGCGCCGAAGAAGGCCACGAGCGAGAAGAGTACGGCGCATGCCGAGGCGGCTGCCAGCCGGCGGGAGGCGGGTATTGTTCCTCGCCGCATGAGGACCAGGGCGCCGATGCTGCAGAAGAGGTAGAGAGCAAGGCAGGTAGCGGTGGAGACGGTCACGGCGAAGGTGAATACGCCCGAGAGGCTGCCTGAGTAGCTGAAGGCGACGAGGACGGACGAGAGGGACGTGCCCAGCAGTACAGCAACGCGGGCCACGCCCCGGCCATCTCGCCGCACGAGCCAGGCGGGCAGCTCGACTCGGCTGGCCATCGCAGCCGGCACTTCGCCCGAAAGTAGCACCCAGCCATTGAGGGCGCCGTAGGCCGATACGGTGGCGCAGAAGGCGACGAGTATGCCTGCCCAGCCGCCCCAGTAGCTCGACAGCAAGAGCGACAGCGGGGCCTGCGAGGCGCCTACCTCCGCTGCCGGCAGCAGGGCGATCACAGCACAGCAAGCCGTCATCGTCAGGATGCCCGTGAAGCCGGTGCCCAGTAGGGTCGAACGCGGTATGTTGCGTTCCGGGTGGCGAATGCGCTCAGCCGGCACCGCGGCCGACTCCAGCCCCAGCATCGCATAGAGCGTCAGGATGACGCCCGAGGAGACCTGGCCCGCCGTGATGGCCGCAGGGTCGAAGGGCGTGAACGTTTGCGTGCCCGAAGCCCAGAGCCGCTGGAGCAGCACCAGAGGGATCGCCACGATGGGTATCACCTTCACCAGAGTGGTGACGACCTGCACTGCCGCGACGGCCCGGATGCCCTGGAGGTTGACAAGGGTCAGCCCCCACAGCAGGCCAATGGCGGCGGCTGGCGGCGCCCAGCCGAGGGCGCGTATGCCCGGCATCAGCTCGGTGAGGTACGAGGCGCCACTGGTGGCGATGGCGGCGTTGGCGGTCCATACGGACAGCCAATACCCCCAGGATCCGATGAAGGCGGCGCCGTCGCCCAGGGCGAGCCGCATAAAGCCGTGGGCGCCCCCTGCATCCGGAAGCCGCCGGCCAAGGACGCCAAAGACATAGGCCAGGCAGAGGGCGCCCGTGAGGGTGACCGCCCAGGAAAGGATGGCGTTATAGCCGATCGGGGCGAGGGATGCGGGCAGCAGAAACACCCCGCCGCCGATGATGTTGCCGACGACCAGGGCAGTAGCGGACCAGAAGCCGAGCTTGGGCATGGCGGCTGACCTGTCGGAGGGACGGACGGAGGGCTCCCCTGACAGTTTCATGGTCGGGGCAGTATGAAAGGAAAGGTATGCATACAGGCGTCTAAGCCAGGGGCCCTCACCAGGCATCCAGCCCCAGCAGCTTACGCCCTAGCGGGCTGAGTTCTGCAGTGCCGTAGCGGGTCTGCTCCCATCGTCGCGGGTCGCCAGGGAAGGCGTACCCTTCGGGTGCGATGCGGTCGCGCCACGAGGCGATGCGCCATTGGCGGAGAGGCTCGTTGTCCACCTGTGCGGGCATCATGGAGATGTACTGGGCGATTCGGACCTTGTCGCCGTGGTTGGCTCGGATGCCATGGGCCAGCAGACTGTTGAAGATGAGGAGGTCACCCGCCTCCAGGGGCACCTTGACGGGGGTGAAGCCGGTGGTGTCAGGCATGAAGCGGTTCCGGTCGGCCGGCTGACTGAGCTTCCATTGCTCAAAGTCACGATAGAGCTCTGGGATGCACTGGAAGCCTCCCATGCGCTCATCGGTCTGGTCGGCCAGGGCGAGCACGCCCTGGACGTTGACGGGCTTGGTATCCGGGTCGTAGTCCCAATGGATGAAAGCCTGATACGCATGACCGGGTCGGATGGGGAAGTTGAGGTTAGCACGGTCGATCGTCACCCAGAGCTGCTCGCTGCCCCAGATGTCTACGAAAGCATCGTAGACGCGGGGCATCTGACGGTTGTTCCAAAGATGTTGGTGGTTGTAGCACTCTACCATGCCTGTATTGACGAGCTCTTTCATCTGCATCTCAGCGCGCGGTGCAGTGTACCAGGTGGAGGAGTCCTGTGGATCCTTTTCTTCAAACCCCCAGATGAAGTCGGCTGTCGCCAGTGCCTGCTCTCTGGGGACGGCCTGTTTCACCACGATGTATCCATCCTGTTTCCATCTCTGCCAGTCGCCTTCAGACAGCACTCGCAATGGTCTTCCATTCGACCGGTCGTTCAGCTGCTGCAAACTGCTCTTGGCTGTGGAAGGGTTTCCCGGTATGTCTTTGTGGGCTTGACTGGGGGCCATCGTGGGCGCCATAGTGGGATGCTGCGTATTCATTCCGTTTGAATGTAACAAATATTGCCTCTTTCAAATCTACGGAAACAGCAGCAAGTGTGCGGCCAAGCCATGCAAAGGATGGACGGAAGTGCTAAGGACGAGTACGATACTGCTTGTAAAGTAAAGGGTAAAATGGCGAGTTGTTATGAAGGAGAAAATGACAATTAGCAGATATTTGCCACAACGCGTGTCATGATGACAGTATTCCTGAATGGACTGGGGACGGGCTTTGCCCTAAGCATCATGCTGGGCACAGTCTTTTTCTGCCTGGTACAGAACAGCATTGAAAAAGGCTTTTGGAGTGGGCTTGCAATTGCGACGGGTGTGATCCTGTCGGATGTACTGCTTATCATTGCGAGCAGATACAATGCCGACCTGCTGCCGCAGGGCGGGATGATGGAAAAGGCCGTGCGCATCGGCGGAGCAGGGCTACTGCTAGGCCTTGGCATCGCTGGCATGTGGCTGAGAACTGTTCCGGCGGGTAACCAAGGTTTAGGGAGCAACCCATTCCTGCTGGCCTCCAAAGGGTTCGCCTTGAACATCCTCAACCCGGCCAATTACTTGAATTGGCTGGCCATCTCTCTGATGCTGACCAATGTATTCCACTATAGCGGCACTCGCATCTGGCTATACTATGGCGGCGCCTTATCGGGTATTTTCCTAACAGAGCTGTGCATTTCCTATTTTGCGACTTTTCTAAAAGCCTATATCACTCCTGTCTTCTTACGCCGCCTTGATGTAGGCGTTGCGATCTTATTTATCATTTTTGCCATGCTGCTGGTCTGGCCCCTGTTTGCCCCGGGGGCTCGTTAGCCATTTCGTTGCCTCTCGAAGACGTGTTGTTGACGGATTGAACAGACGTAGCTTTCGAAGAATTCGCGCAGTTCCTGAAAATGTCTTTTCTCAGAGGGATCAATACCGGATAGGGAAGGATCGTTTCGAAGGCGGAAGTAGTCCATGAGCCGCAGGCTTTTCACATTTCCATGTCGGATATCGGCATGCATAAAGGCCGGTCGCACCTCGATATCTGAGAGTAGTACAGCGGGCCCATTGGGCGTTTGCCCTTTGGAGACGGTAAGTCGCAGCAACAGGGGGAGCTGGGCCCATTTGAAGATATCGTATGCGATGAAGTCACCCAGAGAATAAGCAATGAAATGTTGGCGTCCGGTATGTGGAGAGTCATAAAGTTCCATGGGCTGAGCGTGATGCGGGTGTCCGGCGATGATCGCATCGATGCCAGCCTCATCACATACGCGATGCGCGTTCTGAACGATGGTAGCCCCGGGATAGGCTTGATAAGCTGTGCCCATGTGCAGCATCGCGATGACCATCTCGGCACCGTTGGCGCGGGCCGCGGCAGCTTGTAATGCCAAGGGGGAGAGGTCGGGGTTGGAATCATTGAGCAGCACATGATTGCAGAGCCACGGCTGCTCAGCTGGCAGCTGCTCCTTGTTCAACGAGAAAGTGGCTGCGAGAAAGGCAAAGCGGATCCCATTCCTTTCGAGTATGGGTACATCTTGCCATTGGCTTTTGGTGCGGGCGGCCCCTGCCGTCGCGATGCCCTTTTCCTGCAGGAAGTCCAACGTGTGCAGCAGTCCATCAATACCCATGTCCAGGGAATGGTTGTTGGCGACGGAAAGCAGGTCATAGCCCTTATACTGACCGTTGCCGCTGGCGATGGACAAGAGGGTTTCATCTCCGTTAAAGTACATATCGCTTAGCATGACTTCTGGCGTTGTGGAGAGAGGCTTTGTTCGATCCATGGGGGTTTCCAGATTAGCAGCTACGATGTCGGCGCCAAAAAAGAAGTCACCCATCTCCTCCCATAGTCCGGCACAAGTGTCGGGACGTATGCTGGAATACGTCATCAGGTCGCCACCGAAAGAAAGGGTGGCTGACTGGTCGGCACTAAAACCAACCGGAATGCAAGGCCTCAGAGACTGTGCGGCGAAATAAGCCTCGAGCCCGCTGCCTGGCTCTGCAGCAAGCATGGCCCGATAGTAATACTTATATCCCAGGTAAAGGCTTTCTCGCGTAGTCATTCGCAGTGGGTCCTCGTGATGACCCTCCAAGGGAAATGACCACTGCTCCCTTCCCAACAGCCTTTGTGCATGATAGGCCGATCGGATAAGAGATACGAGGATAGAACCTAATCGGCTGATGGGCCGAACAGGCCTATATCGCAAGGGATCTATCATATTCGATGAAATAACCTGCGACTTAATGACAAGTTAAAACCATGTAAAAATAAGCAATGAGGATAGGTTTATCTGTAGTTTTATCGTTAGCAATGCAGCAGTTTGGCCAACCCTTGTGTCCAGATAACATTATCAATCGTATCTCTATGCAGATTTCCAGATTCCTCCTAAGCATCGTGGCGGCAATGGTTCTCTCATCCTGCCTGAAGGATGAAGTCAGGCAGCAGTATACCTTCTTTCGCCCTGTCTACAAGACGAGGGCAGAAGTGCGATCCGAAGCGAAAAGTACGCTCCCGGTGGCCATTGCCATGCCCGGCAAGCTTTTCATCAAAGGCAGCTACGTCTTCCTCAACGAGGTGGATAAGGGTATCCATATCATAGACTTCTCGCAGCCTAGTTCTCCAAAAAACCTGGCATTCCTGAAGATTCCCGGTTGTGTGGACATGGCGGTTCGCGGCCATTTCTTATATGCTGACTGCTATACAGATCTCGTGACAATAGACATCAGCGATCCACGACAGGTGACGGTGAAAAAGTTCATTGAAGGTGTCTTTCCCCACCGCCGCTATAGCAATGGCTTTGTGGCAGATACCAACCTGGTGATCACAGAATGGTCGCGCGTGGATACGGTCGTACGTATGAAGGCAGGGGATGGAATGTCTTGGAACAATCCCCGCGTCTTCATGGCTGGCGATCTGCGGTCCCAGGGTGCCATGTCGTCCGCCAGCCCAGGTGTGGCGAATGGGGTCGGAGGTTCCATGGCTCGCTTCGGGCTGCTAGACGACCGGCTCTATACTGTCAGTTGGAGCGACTTGAAGGTCTTCAACACCTCCGACCCCTCCAACCCTGCCTATGTCAGTACCATTGGCCTCGCACAGGGAGATATTGAAACCATCTTCCCCTATCGAAACCGACTTTTCCTCGGCTCCCAGACGGGCATGTTCATTTATGACGCCATCAACAAGGACAATCCCAGACGTATGGGTCAGTTCACCCATGCCCGTGCCTGCGACCCGGTGGTAGCAGACGATACCTATGCCTATGTGACCCTCCGCAGTGGCAACCGCTGCGTGGGCAACCTCAACCAACTGGATGTGATCGACATAAGTCAGCTCACGAGTCCCAAGCTGGTGAAGACCTATTCTTTGAAAGGTCCGGAAGGACTCTCAAAGGATGGCTCTTTGCTGTTCATCTGCGATGGGTCAGATGGCTTGAAAATATATGATGCGGCAAAGCCAGAGAACCTAGTGCTGCTCAAGACCATTGCGCTGTCAGACACGTATGATGTCATTGCTTGGAATCGCATCGCACTCACCGTCGCTAAAGACGGCATTTATTTTATCGACTATTCGAATCCGACGCAGGCCTTTGTCGCTGGCAAGGTTGTAATCTCCAAGTCCTGACCCATGCCTAAGTTGTTTCTGCTGCTAATCGCCGTCTGTGATTTTTGGGGGGCTGGCGCGCAGTCGACTTCCCGTTGGGAGAAGTTACAAGGGTCGGTGGGCCTTTCCCTCCTGAATGGGCAGAGCGGCGTCAGTGGTCGGCTGGGGTTGGAGGCAGGATATGAGCTTCCATCGAGGTTTTCAGCGCATCTTGGCGTTGCCTTAGATTATTATTATTTACGGACAGTGCCGGTTTTCTTCGAGATACAGCGAGCAGTCAGCCGTCAGCCGCAGCATTTCTTCGCCTATGCCGGTGGTGGGATGAATCTCGCCTGGCCCACCCAGGAGGAGCGTAACATGGGTGGTGGTGGCTGGGGTATCGCTACACCCGTAGCGCATCGGAGCGGCCTGTTTACCCAGATAGGTGTGGGAAGAACCATGGGGAAGCAGAGCGGCCGTGGCTTCGTCCTGCGGCTGGGACATAGCTTTAAATCGTTCTCAGAAACATACGCAGAGCGGATCTGGAACGGGAGCAACTCGGACGAAGCCAGCCGCAAGAATCTTTACCAGCTGGGCATGCTGGAATGTTCACTGCGATACATGCTGTGACATGCCCTACAAACCGGTCTTCGCGGCATATCCTCACTCCAGCTGTCAGCGGCCATGTAGTCGGCGTGTGCGGAAGGCACCGTCCGGGATGAGGTTAATGGGCATCACAAATTCAAAGTGGTCGCGAGCAGGCTTCTGAGGGTAGGGCTGTGTATCCAGCAGTCGGGCATAACGAACTCCAAAGCTTACTGGCAGTTGGTTCCACCATTTGGTATCGAAATAGATCTCTGTTCCGACCGAGCGGAGTGCCCAGGTACGTTGTTGTCGCAGGCTGCGCACCCATGACTGATCATAGAAGATATTGGCCCGGACACGCAGTAGGTATACGAGCTGAAGGATGCCGAAGTCGGGGTAAGCGAGGGTGAAATGATAGTTCGCCCCCCATTTCCACATATGTGGGTAATCGATCACGGGGTAACCGCGCGACAAGGGAAAGCTATTAGAGAAGGCGTATTGCCGTAGTGTGTCGCGGGCCTGATAGGCGGCATTGAGCACCAAACTCTGGGTGCGTGTGAGGCCGGGGAGGTAGAGGGCTGCAGAGGCAAGGAACTGGTTGGCTGCCGTTTGACCGATGCCTACCCGATGGCGGAGCGATAGCACCTGTGCGTAGCGTGGGTAGATCTGCTGGACAGCTTGCTGGGATTGGGATGACCAGGACAAAGCGGATTGTACAAATGCAAAGTCTCTGTCTTGCTGCTTGACGGAAGACGTCTGCTCATATCTGACCTGCTGGATGTTATAGGTGGTGACAAGGGTCAGGTAGCGATAGTTTCGTCCTCTGGTCAGGTTGAGCGGGAGTCGGAGGCCGGCGTTGGCATTCCATTCATCCCAGCGATAGGTCCTGGCTGGCGTAGCACCTGCCGCTGGGAATGTAACATTGCGACCATTGGTAAAGGATGCGCTGCCAGTGATCCAGGGATAGAGGCTGGCATAGCTGGCTTCAAAGCCTGTCTTGTTGTAGCCTTCATTTTCGTTGTACTGATGGTAGATCTCTGTACGAAAGGTGTTCAGCACATTCTCGCTGTAGAAGGAAAAGGTCCAGTCGGGCTGATCATAGAAAGGTCGCCAGCTATGAATATTTAGCAGGCGGTTAAAAGCGGCATGTCTGGTGCTGGCGCGAGCTACCGAAGGGATGCTGTCTGCCAGTGTATGGCTCCGCGCTTGGCCATCGATGGGTACAATGAGGGGCATTGTCTGGTCTCGCCAGTCGGGTAGCTGCTTCCCGTCTCCGACGTTCCGGGTAAGGATGCGCTGGCCGCTGGCGGTGACCGTGGGCAGGTACAGGATGTTTCGGATGGTGTCGATGGCTGCTCCGTAGATACCAGTGTAGCCAGATGCAACTTCTGTGATGGCACCTGTACGCACATCGACAGACATCAGCCGGTCGTGACCTTGCCAAGAGGCAGTGAACAAAATGGAAGTACCTACCGTCCGGGGGAAGGCGATGGGAACGGACGAGAAAGGTACGAGGATGCGAGGTGCCGCGCTGCCGCGTCGAAACGCTGCGAGGGCCATGTGGCCTTGGGTACCACGGACAGGGACGTACACTTCTGTGTCATCTTGGCTATAGGTAGGATGGGCAAGGAAATATCCCTCCGGATTCGGCATTTTTTCTACGATTTCTCCGGTACGGGCATCTAGGATATGCAAGGCAGAGCTTCCATCCGTGGCCACCTCAACGGCGGCAATGTGTCTGGCATCATGGGAGAGGGCTGGAGAGAAGTATCGAGTTCGGTTGGTCAGAAATCTGCGTGCGCCTGTGTGGAGGTCCAGAAGGGCTATCTCCGAATATTGGCGCCATCCCCAGCGTGGATCGGGGCGATAGGCCGCGTATGCGATCCAACCGTTGGCATGGCTGTACCAGTCGTCAAGGGCGATGTCCCTCACGGCCAGGCGCTGAAGGCGTCCGTGCTGCCACAGCTGCCAAGCGGGGATGTCGCGATAGGAGCTGTGGAGCAGCAGGACAGAGTCTTTCCCGATGACGTAGGGCAGGTGTTCTTCCACGACGTTGCGTCGGGGCTGCCGAGTGATCCATTGTCCTTCGGGGAGGGCCGGTATGTTACTGGGTTGTTCCCGGGGGGCAAGCGCCTCGCGGGTAAAGGTTTTGAATGACTGCCCGGTGGTCACGCGAAAGGCGCCCTGGAAGGGAAATACGAGTGGCTTGAAGCGGGCAGCCTGATCAGTGACGCGGGCCCACACGTCTGTCCCGTGTCGCTCTCTGGCGCGTGCGACCAACAGGTATCCCAGCTGATAATGGTTAGGCACATAGTCTTTGAGGGAGCCATTCCGCAGCTTCATATACGAATACTTCCGCTGTGCTTGCCAAAGGCTCCTATACCCGTTAAAAAACACCGGAAGGCGCCCGCGACCCTGCGAAGAGAGGGCTGTCTCCTGCCAGACAGCATCTCCTTCATAAAACCAGTCCGGAATGGCCATTGAGTTGGCCAAGGCCTGGCCCTGCTCACCAGCCACAATCCAGGCGAATCGGGACAGCCCTTTTCGAAAGTTCATAAACTGCTGCACATGCCTGTACTCATGCAGAGCCAGCAGGTCTGTCCAGGGAAGTCCCCCAAGCCAAAGGCTGTTCTGAGGGGGGGTGAGAAAGAACTCGCTGCGCCAGGGGGCGAGACCGACATAAGCATTTGAGACGACGGGCAGGGGTTGTAATACGATCGGGATAGGACGGATCTGACTTCCCAGGCTTGTGGTCGTTGTACGGCCCAGGTAATGGATGATGTCTGTAATGCGATTGGCCTGCTTCGCTAAGCCGGCTGGGAAGATGACCCGGACAGTGTCGGTGTCGATGCGCTTCCACTTAAGACTGGTAGGATTGCCGCCAAAATACTGAGCCTGGACAGGTAGTTGTACAAAAAGGCTGGCCCAGGTGATGACGATGGAGCGGTATAATACCCTTGGCAGCATGGCTCAAATATTTTGTGTGAATTGGGTAAGCGAAGCTACAAAAGGTCGCTGGAAACCTCTATTTCAATGAGAAGGCTTACATTCATTCTATGGTACTCTTTGGTCTCTCGATCGCCCCGGGCATCGCCATCAGCTTATTTATCATTTTTAAGGACAGCTACAACAAAGAGCCCCGCAGGCATCTGCTTATCTGCTTTGTGTTGGGTGTTTTCAGCACCCTGCTGGCTTTGGGAATCGAGATGCTGGGAATGCGCATCCTTTCTGCCTCGATGGCGGAGAGCCTGCTCAGTACAGCCTTGGAAGCCTTCCTGGTGGTTGCCTTCGTGGAAGAATGGAGCAAATACCTGATGGTAAAGCAGTATGCCTTTCGAAAGCCTGAGTTCGACGAGCCTTTTGACGGAATCGTATACAGTGTGATGGTTTCGATGGGCTTCGCAACCCTGGAAAACATCCTATATGTCATGCAACACGGTATGGGCACAGCCATCCTGCGTATGTTTCTGTCGGTTCCGGCACATGCCTGCTTTGGCATCGTGATGGGATACTATCTGGGAAAGGCACGCTTTACCGAGGGTAGGGAGAAAACGTATATCCGACTGGGACTGCTGTTGGCAACACTTTTCCACGGCTTCTACGACTTCTTCCTGTTCCTGCAAGACAAGGCATTTGTGCCTGAACCAATTTCAGACCTGTTATTGTTTGGAGGGGCTATCGTCTCATATATCATCGCCATCCGGTTTTCCAGACAGGCCATTCGCGACCATCTTGAAACTTCGCGGCGCCTGCATACTTGAATGTTGCCATAATACCCGATTTAAGCTATAGGGTGGAGTTACGGTCAACAAGACTTCATATTCCGGACAGAAGGGTTTATTTTTACAATTAAATTATGACAAGCATGTCCAGCTTAACAATTTCACAGATCGATTTTTCACTACCGTACAAAGTCAAGGATATCAGCCTGGCGGAATGGGGACGCAAGGAGATACGACTTGCCGAGGCCGAGATGCCGGGGCTGATGGCACTCCGTGCAGAGTATGGTCCCCAACAGCCTTTAAAGGGTGCTCGCATTGCGGGCTGTCTGCATATGACCATTCAGACTGCCGTGCTGATTGAGACGCTGGTTGCCCTGGGTGCCGAAGTCAAATGGAGCTCTTGTAACATTTTTTCCACGCAGGATCATGCCGCCGCCGCTATAGCTGCGGCAGGTATCGGCGTGTTTGCCTGGAAGGGACAGAGTATCGAAGAGGCCGACTGGTGCATTGAGCAGACGCTGTTCTTTAGTGGTGCCGACCGTCCGTTGAATATGATTTTAGACGATGGAGGAGATCTCACAAACGTCGTGCTGGACAAGTATCCAGAGTTAGTACAGCATGTAAAAGGCATCTCTGAAGAGACGACGACCGGGGTACACCGTCTGTATGAGCGGGTTGCCAAGGGCACCTTGCCGATGCCTGCCATCAACGTGAACGACTCGGTCACCAAGTCCAAGTTCGACAACAAGTATGGTTGTAAAGAGTCGCTGGTAGATGCCATCCGCCGGGCTACAGATGTGATGCTGGCTGGAAAGGTGGCCGTGGTAGGTGGCTATGGAGATGTGGGCAAGGGCTCGGCCGCCTCGCTCTCCGGCGCGGGGTGCCGGGTGATCGTCACAGAGATCGACCCCATCTGCGCCCTGCAGGCCGCCATGGACGGCTATGAAGTCAAGAAGATGGTGGATGCCGTGAAAGAGGCAGATATTGTAGTGACGGCCTCCGGATGTCGAGACCTGATTACAGAGCGCCATTTCCGTGCCATGAAAGATAAGGCCATCGTCTGCAACATCGGGCATTTCGATATCGAAATAGATGTGGCCTGGCTGAATACGCACTACGGCCACACGCAGGATACCATCAAGCCTCAGGTCGACATCTACAACATAGAAGGCAAGGACATCATACTGCTTGCTGAAGGCCGCCTCGTCAACCTGGGCTGCGCCACGGGGCACCCCAGTTTCGTGATGAGTAACTCCTTCACCAACCAGACCCTTGCTCAGATAGAACTGTGGAAGAACCACACCAACTACGAGAACAAGGTCTATGTGTTGCCAAAGCATCTCGACGAGAAAGTAGCCAGGCTGCACCTCTCCAAGATCGGTGTAGAATTAGAAGAACTGACCGCCGAGCAAGAGGAATACCTAGGCGTGAAGAAAGATGGGCCCTTCAAGCCAGAACTCTATCGCTACTAATGCGTACTGTCGTGATGTGAATCAAAAAAGCCCTGGCGTATTGCAGGGGCTTTTTTCATTAGCTGACATACTGGATAAAAACAAGGCAAGAGCGCATACCGTTGTAAAGATTATTTGAGAACAGATGACGAGGCTTTCTGTCAACATCAACAAGATTGCCACCCTCCGCAACAGCCGCGGTGGCAACAATCCGGACGTCGTGCAGACGGCCATCGACATCCAACGATTCGGGGCCGATGGCATCACCGTACACCCCAGGCCCGACGAGCGGCATATACGCTATGATGATGTGAGAGCCCTGAGGAAGGTGGTGACACAGGAGCTCAATATAGAAGGCAACTGCCGCGAACCTAGGTTTGTAGCACTGGTGCTGGAAGTCGTTCCCGAGCAGGTGACACTGGTGCCCGATGCAGAGGGTCAGCTGACGTCTGACCATGGCTGGAATACGATTGTACACTGCGAATACCTCCGTGAGATGGTGTCTGTGTTCCGGACTGCCGGGATCCGGACATCCATCTTTTGTGATCCAGACCCTGCCATGGTTGCCGGGGCGGCAGAGGTCGGTACGGATCGGATCGAACTGTATACAGAACCCTATGCAGCTGGTTATGCCGCAGACCGGGCATCGGCCATACGCCCCTTTGTAGAGGCGGCTACAGAGGCAAGGCGACTGGGACTGGGTCTGAACGCCGGACATGACCTGAGCCTGGTCAATCTGGGTTATCTGTCTCAGCAGATCCCCTGGCTGGATGAGGTCAGCATCGGCCATGCCCTCATCAGCGACGCATTGTACTATAGTTTACAAAATACGGTCCAGATGTATCGCAGACTCCTTGCCAATCAGGCATAGATTGCAGATATTCGTTGGTCGAAGCAACCGAACGAAGTGCCCCCTACGCAATCAATTCCCTGTGGGTGCGTTTTAATAACAGAAAAATCACATCACATGAAAACAATCCATTTTTTCCTGGCGACGGCCCTACTGGCCACAAGCCTACCGTCCTGCGCCCAAGACAAGCAGAGCCGGCCCAGCCCAGCTGCCAAAGCCACTGGCAAAGCAGGTAAAGCCACCATTACCATCGACTATAGCTCCCCTGCCGTGAAAGGACGGAAGATATTTGGCGACCTTTTGCCGTATGGCAAAATCTGGAGGGCCGGCGCCAACGAAGCCACCATCTTTGAAGTGGACAGTGATGTAAAAGTAGAAGGACAGTCGCTTCCCAAAGGCAAATATGGCTTTTTTGCTATTCCCGGAGAAGGCGAATGGACCGTTGTATTCAATAAAACTTGGAATCAGTGGGGCTCCTACCGATATAAGCAGGAAGAGGACGCCTTACGGGTGAAAGTAGCCGCGAAAAAAACCAGTCAGCTGGTGGAAAATCTTGTGTATGCAGTAGAGAATGGCAAGGTGATCCTACGCTGGGAAAATACCGAAGTGAGTATTCGGATGGAATAAAATTCCAGAAACTGATGATGCACGACGGATGTCTCTCACCAAGCATCCGTCGTTATTTTTTGAAGGCCCATTGCAGAAAGACAGGCATTACCCGGCCCCATGTCTTGACATCATGGGTGCCATCCGGCAATTCCAGATGGCAGAGCTCTTTCCCCAGTTGATAGCCATGTCCCTGTAGTTCCAGCAGTATGTCTCTTGTATCATCTACGGAGTCGATCACTCCATTCTTATTCCTGTCAGCAGTCTCGTCTAACATCCCGGCCTGTAAGAAAAAGCGCAGCCAGGGGGCAGCCTTGCCGGCTCGAATGCGGGCATGCATAATCCGGTGTCGGGTTTCGTCATAGCCATCGTCCAGTGCCCGAGACCTCCACCAGAAGGAGCCGCTGAAGACGCCCACATGCCGAAATTCGTCTGGATGGTTCCAGGCGATATCGAAGGCCATCAGCCCGCCCAGGGAAAAACCGCAGAACGACTTCTCCTTGAAATGGATGGCACCCAGGCGATGCCGCAGCCAGGGCAGGAGCTCCTTCAGGATGAAGCAGGTATATAAGTCGGCCTTGGCCCCCCTGCCGAGGTAGTCAGGGATGCCGGCGGTACCATATTCATGGCGACGGTCGGGTCCTGCATGAATACCTACGCAGAGCAGCGGGCGGATCTTCTGCGCACAGTGAAGCTGCTGCAGGAGATGTCCGAATCTCATGGCGGGTAGGTCCTGGCCATCGTTCACCAACAACAGCGAAAGGATCGAGGGCGGGCTTCCAGCCTGTGGCTGGTATAGGTCGAGGGTGACATCCCTTTGCAGGAATTCAGAATATAGCTGGCAGGTCTCCCGTCCTGCCGGAGAGATCAAGGCCTTATCAGTTGGCGCGCGCATCGGTATGGAAGTGTTAAGGTAGGATAAAACAGCATGCGCCTTTAGCTTCCCCGTTGTTGCATTTTTTATCGTCTCGGCAATTGCCAATACTTTTGGAGTGGAAAATGGGTTGCAAGGCCAACCCGTACCATCTCACATACGGACGCCCATGAAGAAAATAGGCATTCTACACGGTAAAGAGCGTTCCTTCCCGGAAGCATTTGTACAGCGAATTCAATCAAAGGCGGTTGAGGGAATCCAGGCCGAACCCGTTCGGATAGAAAAAGTCATGCAGGGGGCTGACAGCGGCTATGCCGTCATCGTGGACCGTATCTCGCAGGATGTGCCTTTTTACCGGGCTTTTCTGAAGAATGCTGCCATCAGCGGCACCGCTGTAATCAACAATCCTTTCTGGTGGAGTGCCGACGAAAAGTTCTTCAACAATGCCCTAGCGACAAAGATCGGAGTGCCAGTCCCCAAGACCGTTATCCTCCCCTCGAGGGATTTACCGGACGACACGTCTGACGAGTCTTTCAGCAACTTAGCCTATCCTCTCAACTGGAAGGGCATTTTCGAGTATGTCGGATTTCCCGCCTATATGAAACCTTTTGCAGGAGGAGGCTGGAAAAATGTATATCGCCTGGCCTCGATGGATGAGTTCTTCGAGAAGCATGCCGAGACCGGGCAGCTGGTGATGTTACTGCAGGAAGAGATCGTCTTCGAAGAATACTACCGCTGCTACTGCATAGGCCATAAGCATGTTCGCATCATGCCTTACGAGCCCCGCAATCCGCATCACCTGAGATATGCTGCGGAGCACAAGCCCTCTGCAGAGCTCTTCGCCACCATGCAAGGCATGGTCTTGCGCATCAATCAATTCCTGGGGTATGACTTCAATACGGTGGAACTGGCCGTCCGCGATGGGGTGCCATATGCCATCGACTTCTGCAACCCAGCCCCGGATGCTGACCTGCGGAGCGTGGGAGAAGAAAATTTTGAATGGGTCGTGGAAACAATGGCCGGCTATGCCATTGAACGGGCACAGAAACACCGGCCTGGATGCGACAATCTTTCCTGGGGTGAGTATTTACGTTCCAGCATAGCCGGCCTACCCCTGAGATAGTCATTGCCTGCCAGTCAACCGCACACATGGGAAATATTAAATACAAGCATTTCACACTTGGGGTGGAAGAAGAGTACATGGTCATCGATCCTCAAAGCCGCGAGCTCCGCAGCCATGAGCAACGCATCGTACTGGAGGGTCAGAAAATCCTGCGCGACAAGGTCAAGGCGGAGATGCATCAGGCCGTTGTGGAAGTGGGCACGGACATCTGCCAGGACATCGACGAGGCCAGGAGGGATGTGACATCGCTGCGGGAGACCATCTCGCAGATCGCCCAGGGAATTGGTCTTTCGATCGGGGCAGCGGGCACTCATCCTTTCTCACTTTGGGAAAAGCAGCTCATCACAGACCATGTCCGTTACCGCGAGATTGTCGACGAGTTGCAGGATGCCGCGCGCAGTAACCTCATCTTCGGACTGCACGTGCATGTGGGCATGCCCTCCAGAGAGATGGCTATCCACATCGCCAACAGCGCCCGTTACTTCCTCCCGCATGTCTTTGCTTTAAGTACGAACTCGCCTTTCTGGGAAGGCAGGACTACCGGCTTCAAATCTTTTCGCACCAAGGTTTTCGATAAGTTTCCGCGGACCGGTATCCCCGACTATTTCGACAGCTACAGCGCCTATGAGAATTATGTTAACCTATTGATCAAGACCCATTGTATTGACAACGCCAAGAAAATCTGGTGGGACCTTCGGGTGCACCCCTTCTACGGCACTGTAGAATTCCGCATCTGTGATGTACCTATGACGGTAGACGAGTCGATTGCCATCGCAGCACTATTCCAAGGCATCTGTGCCAAGCTCTACAAGCTCCGGTCTAATAACCTGAACTTTATGATATATCCCCGAGCGCTGGTGATGGAGAACAAATGGAGAGCCTCCCGCTACGGCATCGACGGCAAGCTGATCGACTTCGGCATTGAAGAAGAGAAGCCTACCCGGGTACTCATACAGGAACTCCTGGACTTTGTGGATGATGTGGCAGACGACCTGGGCTGCCGCCACGGCTTGGAGATCATTCCTCGTATGATGGACAGAGGTACGGGTGCTGACCGGCAGCTGAAGGTATTCCGGGAGACGGGGAACCTGGTACAGGTGACAGACCTGATCCAGGGCAGCTTCCTGTCGGCCTTGTAAGTACCTACATAAAAGACACTAGGTTTATTTTTACATTTTTACACACTAATGCAGACAGAAGGGAACAGCCTGCGCATTGCCATCCTCGACCTCTATGCAGGCGTCCCAAACCAGGGCATGCGATGCCTGCGCAACCTCGTGCAAGCCTTTCGCGATCATTGGGAGGCAGACGTGGCATGCGAGGAGTTTGAAGTGCGACAGACACAATCCGTGCCAGACAGCTCCTTCGACATTTACCTCTCCAGCGGCGGTCCTGGAAGTCCGCTCGAAAGCAAGGGTAGCGATTGGGAACACCGTTACTTCCATTGGCTTCACTGCCTGGAGCGCTGGAATGCTGACCCGGCAAACCCCCGAAAGAAAAAGGTATTTTTCATCTGCCATTCCTTCCAGCTGGCCTGCAGATATTATGGAATAGGTGAGGTGTCGAAGCGTAAGTCAACTTCCTTCGGGGTCTTCCCGATGCACCTGATCCAAGATGGACGTGCAGAGCCAGTCTTTGGTGAGCTATCTGACCCGTTCTACGCCGTTGACAGCCGCGACTATCAAGTAATACAGCCACACCATAACCGACTGCGCGACATGGGTGGATCTATCCTGTGCATAGAGAAAGAACGCCCGCACATCCCCCTGGAACGAGCCATCATGGCCATGCGCTTTTCAGCACATATGATTGGCACGCAGTTTCATCCGGAGGCGGATGCAGAAGGCATGAGCATGTACCTACGGACGGATGAGAAAAAGAAGACCGTCATCGAGAACCACGGCTATGAGAAATGGCGATCGATGGTGGAACAGCTAGATGATCCGGATAAAATACGATGGACCTACGCCCATGTATTACCTAACTTTCTCCGACAGTCGGCGGAGGAAATCACGGGCACCAAACGGAACTGACCCATCCTCCTATCGAAAAGAGAAAGAAAAATCTGTCACACCCTGCATCTTGCAGTTGATACATGATACCAGGCATCCGACAAGCATTCAACGATCGGTACACCAGGGAGGCGTATGCCCATTTCCTAGAAGAGCTGCAGGCCCAACACCCTGGGGCCATTGAATTCCGCATCGCCGAGACGCCGGTCTTCGTCCCCAAGGCTTTGGGGGTGGCCATCCTGGATACCTGCGAGTATATCATCGACCAGATCCTCGAGCCAGGGTTCCTTGACTACACCGCCGCGTCCGTACCCGTGTATGACCGGGTGCCCGGCGACATCGGCCAGCCTCAGATTCTGACTTTCGATTTTGGCATCTGTGAGGATGCAGCCGGACAGCTCTCGCCGCAGCTCATCGAAATGCAAGGCTTCCCCAGCCTGCTAGGCTTCCAAGCAATGTATCCAGCGTTGCTAGAAAAGCATTTCCCCATACCGGAAGGCTTCTCAAACTTTTTCAGCGGACTAGATCGGCAACGGTATGCTTCCTTGTTGCAGGAAGTCATTGTAGGGGATTGTGCCCCAGAAGAGGTCGTCTTACTGGAGATACAGCCAGAACGTCAAAAGACCCGAGTCGACTTCCTCTGCACGCGCAATCTATTGGGCATCCAACCGGTATGCATCACGCAGCTGAAACCGGAAGGGCGGTATCTCTACTACGAACACGACGGTCGCCGCATCCGCATCCGACGCATCTACAACCGGGTCATTTTTGATGAGCTGCATGCAGTTCGAGACCGCTTAGGGAAGATCATTGACATCCGGGACGGCTGGGATGTAACCTGGGTGCCGCATCCCGACTGGTTCTATCGGGTTAGTAAATACACCTTACCTTTCTTAAGACACCCCTACATCCCGGAGACCTGGTTTCTGGACCAGGTAAAAGCATTACCGGGGTCAATGTCTGATTTCGTGCTGAAGCCGCTATTTTCCTTTGCCGGACAGGGGGTGGTGATCGACCTGCAGCCTTCCGACATCGAAGGCGTCTCCGATCCGGCGCACTGGATCCTGCAGCGCAAAGTCAGATATGCGGATGCCATCTTGACCCCCCAGGATCCTGCTAAGGTGGAGATCAGGATCATGTACCTCTGGAAGCAGGGCGAGACCAGGCCAATGGCCGCCACTAACTTAGCGCGCCTCAGCAAAGGCAAAATGATCGGTGTCCGGTACAACACCGACAAAGAATGGGTCGGCGGCAGTGTGGCGTATTTTGAGTCCTAGGCATTCAAGGCCCTTCCGCCCTATTCATCATAGATCCCAATAAACTATAAGCGTTGATTTTCACAATCTTATATTTATGCAATTCATGCGATGCATCAAGTATTTCAACCTGTCCATCTGAATGTATGCCGGTACGAACGGGTTGGAGGGAAAAGCGGTGGGCGTCAACCTCAACAAACACATAATCCTGGTCGCGATACCTGACGATGGCTTGTTCGGGCAGTGAAGGAATGGCGGATGCCTGGAGGTAGATGCGGGCATTGAGGTACATACCCGGTAGGAGTCGGGCAGGTTTGGAATGAAAATGGCAGTGGGCGAGGGCGACTCGGTCGTTGTCCACATGATGGTTCAGCAGGATGACTTCACCTTCGTAGGAAGTCTCGGGCTCGTCGACGAAAGAGATGCTGACGGTCTGCCCGACCTGTACACGGGGAATATCCTTTTCAAAGATGGAGAGTGCGGCGTGAATATCGTCTGGATTGATGAGTTCGAAGAGCACATCTTGCGGTTGCACATATTTGCCGATGTTGACATTGACTTTAGAGACAAAGCCATGGATGGGTGAGCGTAGGCAAACCATTCGGGTGATGCTGTCTGACCGAAGTATTTCCGGTTGCAGGCCGATCATACGCAGTTTCTCGGACAGTGCACTGAGTATGGCGCGTTGGCTTGCGTGTTCGGAGGATACCTGTTCTAGGACCTTGTCGGCGCTGACCTTATCAGCATTCAGGGATTTCTGCCGATTCAGTTCTTTTTCTAGATAGCTCAGCCGGGCGGCAGTCACCAGATAGTCCTGCTGCAACTGCACGATGGCGGGGTCTTCTATCTCTGCGATGACCTCTCCTTTCCGAATGGGCATGCCGGGTATCAACTTAGTATGCCGAAGGTATCCGCCAAGCGGGAAGCTCACTGAGATGATGTTCTGAGGTGGGACATCCACTACTCCGTTGACAGTGATGGAGCTATGGATCTTCTTTTGTTCCAGCGGGCCGGTCACGATTGCTGCCTTAGCCCTTTGCTGGGGGGTGAGGTTGACTTCCCGAGTGAATGTTTCGGATGCCTTTTGTTCGGCCGATGTTTCTGCCACTTGCCGGCAAGCAGCCATCGCCCACAACAATAAAAACGTACAGAGAGGATGTTTCATGCGTGTCAGTCTTTTCCGGTGATGTATTCGATCTCAGCATTCGCCTTTCGGACTTCATCCCTTGCCTGCAGCCATTCAAGTCGGATGCGGACGGCCTGGTCCATCAGGACAGCCCATTCGGCATACGAGAGGCTCCCGACGGCTAGGCCAGCAGCTGCGTCTGATTCCAACACTTGCGCCTCTTCAAGTCCCGTCTGCTGAAACCATTCCAGTGAGGCGGAATGCTTGCGCAGATTGGCCATGGCTTCTGCGAGGCGGCCAGACAGGTCTTTCCGTGTCCGCTCTCTTTCTTGTGCGGCGATGGCTGCCTCGACGTTGCCTGCCCGGATTCGAGCGCGGGCTGCACCTGTGAAGATGGGCAGGCCCATGGAGAATTGAATCTGTCCGAATCGGTCGGTTGCGCCGTAGAATTTCTGTGTCAATCCGTCGGGCGACTGCCAACCGATGATGGAAAGATTGCTATATCCCAGGTTGAATTCCGGGGCCAGCTTGTTCTTTTCGATCTCCGTTTGTGCCTTTTTGACATCTTGCTGCGACTGCAGAAGGTCGAGCTGTGGATGAGACGTGATCTGGAGGGCGGGAGATGTAGCTTTCGTTTCAGGTAAAGGCTCTTCCGGCAATGGCAGCCAGGCAACGGCGGTATCCAGCACGGTAGCCAGCCTTTGCTGCAACTGGACCAAGTCTTCTAGCAGCTGTCGCCGTTGCAGTCTTACATGTCCTGCATATGCCTCAGCGGATGCCTTTGCCAAGCGACCTGTCTCGCCCGTCTGCAACCGGAGGGCTGCCGCCCGGGCGGAACGATTGTAGACAGTATCCAGCCGTCGCAGCAAGAGATCCCGTTCCTGCAGGCTTGCTAACGCGGCACAGAGGCTCCTCACTTGATATCTCACATCCCGCAATCGCAGCCGGGTGAGGGCCTGGTTGGAGAGCAGGCCTGCCTGAAAGTAGTCGCGGTTTCGGGCATAGACAACCGGTGGCTGGAAGGATTGACTGGTAAAGAATCGGGTATCCAAGTTGAAGCTGTTGAGGTTACCATACTCGAGGCCTAGCTGCGTGCGGGGCGGATCGAACACTTTGGAAGCAAGTGCCTGCCAATACGCATCCATGCTGCGGGTGTTGGCGACCGACAGACTTCTCCTTTCCGCGATCTGCAGCAGTTCAGTGGTAGAGGACTGTATACCTTGTAATGGCTGTGCGGCCAGTCCCGGGCTTAGGCATAGGGCGAGGAGACTGGCGGTGGCGAGAGGGCCGCGGAAGCCAGCAGACCGACGTTGCACGTACAAAAAGAGTGCGGGCAAGACGAAGAGTGTCAAAAGGGTTGCGGTGACCAAGCCTCCTATGACGACGGTGGCGAGTGGACGTTGCACTTCAGTCCCGGCACTTTGACTGAGGGCCATGGGGAGAAAGCCGAGGGAGGCCACCGCTGCTGTCATGAGAACCGGACGAAGTCTGTTCTGGGTACCTTCTGCGACGGCTTCCTCAGCAGACAGCCCAACTTCCATCATAAGTCTCTTGAACTCTGACAGCAAGACGATACCATTGATTACCGCCACACCAAACAGGGCTATAAAGCCCACGCCAGCGGAGATGCTAAAGGGCATGTCGCGCAGCCAAAGCGAGAGGATACCACCGATGGCTGACAGTGGGATGGCGGAAAAGATGAGCAGCCCATACTGTATGGAATGGAAGGCAAAGTAGAGCATGACGAAGATGAGCAGCAATGCCACGGGCACAGCGATCACCAGCCGCTGCCGTGCTTCCATGAGGTTTTCAAACTGCCCCCCGTATTGAACGTAGTAGCCTGCAGGGAGTTTGACATCTACTGCTACTCGTCTTTGCAGGTCTTCTACGATGCTTTGTACATCTCGCCCGCGGGTATTGAAAGCCACGATGATGCGTCGTTTGGCATCTTCCCGCTGGATCTGATTCGGACCTTCTTCCGTGAAAATGTCTGCAAGCTGATAGAGGGCTACCTGTCGGCCGGAGATGGTGGTTACCAGCATTCGGCGGATGTCTTCAATACCTTTCCGGGCGGAGGCATCGAGTCGGACAACAAGGTCGTAGCGTCGCTCGTTCTCGTAGATTTTCCCGACCGTCTCCCCGGCAAAGGCGGCTCGAACGGTGCGGTTGACTTCTTTGATGGAGACCCCGAACATGGACATCTGATCCCTGCGGTAGCGAATGACGACCTGTGGTAGGCCTGTCACCGCTTCTACGTACAGGTCCCGGACGCCCTCTAACTTCAGGGCGGAAGCAGCAAGCATTTGTGCCAGGGAGGCGAGCGTGTCAAGGTCTTCTCCAAAGATTTTGCAAACGACATCTTGCCGGGCGCCTGCGGTGAGTTCATTAAAGCGCATCTGCACAGGGTATTGAAAGCCGGCGGTCAGGCCCGGGATGGCATGGAGGGCCCGGCTCATCGTGTCAGCCAAGGCATCGTAGGTCTCCGAAGTAGTCCACGTTTTCTTGTCGCGCAGGCTGACAATAATATCGGTCATTTCAATGGGCATCGGATCTGTGGGGATCTCGCTGGCTCCGATGCGTGTCACGATGCGCTCGACTTCTGGGAAGCCCCGCAGGATGGTGGCGGCCGCTGTCGCCACCCTTACCGACTCTGAGAGGGAACTGCCAGTGATTATCCGAGCATCGATGGCGAAGTCGCCCTCCTCCAGTTCGGGTATGAACTCTCCTCCCAGCCGAGTGGCGAGTCCGAAAGACAGGCAGAGGGTGAAGAGGCTAACCCCCAGCAGGAACTTTGGCCGACGAAGGGTGGCTGCCAGGGTCTTGGCATATGCATGACCCAACCACTGCATAAAACGCTCGGAAAACTTCAGCGAATGACCGGCCGAATGCGAGAGCAGCCAAGAAGACATCATCGGCACATAGGTGAGCGAGAGGATCAAGGCACCTAAGAGGGCGAAGGCAACGGTCTGGGCCATAGGCCGGAACATCTTCCCTTCTATCCCGGAAAGGCTGAGGATGGGTAGATAGACGACGAGGATGATGATTTGTCCAAAGACGGCCGCATTCATCATCCGCGAGCTGGTAGAGGAGACGATGGCATCCATCGTATCGGTTGGTTGGCGGATACCCCCCTTCATCTTTTCGAGGTGGAGGCGATGCAGGATAGCTTCTACGATGATGACTGCGCCGTCGACGATCAGGCCAAAATCGATCGCGCCCAGACTCATGAGGTTACCAGATACGCCCGTGAGATTCATCAGGGTGATGGAAAATAGCATGGACAGGGGAATAACGGAAGCGACGAGGAGGCCGGCACGGAGGTTGCCCAGAAAGAAGACAAGGACGAACACAACGATGAGCGCTCCTTCCAGCAGGTTTTGGGAAACCGTGGAGACAGCCCTGCCGACCATCTTCGTCCTGTCCAGAAACGTGACAAGCTCTACACCTTCCGGAAGTGTCTGGCGGATGCGCTCTATCCGGGCCTGGATGCCGGCGATGACCTGTACGGCATTCTCCCCTTTGAGCATGAGCACGACGGCGCCGGCGACTTCTCCCTTGTCTTCATACGTCAAGGCACCATAGCGGACGGCATGCCCGATGCGGACTTCAGCAATGTCTCGGATGAAGATAGGAATGCCGGAGGCAGTCTGGCGCACAGGGATGCGGCGAATGTCCTCCATGTTGCGGGCTTGACCTTCGGCACGGATGTAGAGCAGGGAGGGTCCCTGCTCGATGTAGGAGCCGCCGGCATTCTGGTTGTTTTGTTCCAGAGCCCTGTACACATCGGACATGGAGATGCCTAGGCTTTGCAACCGTTCCGGGCGGAGGGCCACTTCATATTGCCGCAGCTTTCCTCCAAAGCTGCTGACGTCGGCTACGCCCGGGGTACCCAGGAGTTGCCGTCGAACGATCCAGTCTTGTATGGTGCGGAGGTCTTCGATGGTATACTTTCCTTCATAGCCGGCAGCAGGGCGGAGGATGTATTGGTATACCTCGCCAAGTCCGGTAGTAGCAGGCGCTAGCGCTGGGGAGCCAGCCTCAGGGGGTATCTCTTGGCGGATTTGCGCCAGCCGCTCCCCTACTTGCTGACGGGCCCAGTAGATGTCCGTCTCATCGCGGAAGACGATGGTGACGACAGACAGGCCAAAGCGGGAGATGGAACGGATTTCTGTGATACCCGGGATGTTCGAACATGCCTGTTCGATGGGGAAAGTTATCAACTGCTCTACCTCCGGCGATGCCAGTGTAGGCGTAACCGTGATGGCCTGTACCTGGTTGGAGGTGATGTCTGGCAAGGCATCCATCGGGAGGCGCGTGAATTCAAACGCACCCCATGAGATCCAGGCCAGGATGAAAAGGGCCACGATCAATTTGTTCCGAATGGAGAAACGAATGATACGGTTCAGCATATCCAGATGTCTTGACGTTCAGGAAGAGAGAAAGAAAAAATATATCTGTCTGACCATGTGTTCAGACAGTCCGGGGCGGCTGAAAGATGTCGTAGCTGGCCGCCACGGGATGATGGGCGGGCATGATTGCCACTGGGGACAAAGAAGTCGGGGGATCAATGCTTGCGAGAAGCGGATATTCATCGGCGGTGATAAAGAGTGGCATGGCATGGGGCGTCGCCTGTTGCAGCGGCAGGCGCTCATGGTGGCCCGGGTCTGAACGGCGATGTTCCGGATCGAAGTAATGCATGCGGAGGAAGCCAGCCCAATCAGACACTTCTCCCTTATCCTTGTGCATGATGAAGTGATCCAGGAGGTTGGCCATTTTCACCACTTCGGAGAGCACTTGCCCATTGGACAGGATTTGAAGGCAAAGAAGTAGGGATATCCAACGTCTCATGTTACCAAATATAACAATTCCAATTAGATGGCAACTGGATCGGCGGGAGTGGCTTAGGAACTTTAAAAACCATGAGTAGTGAATGGCAGATGGCAGTCATCAAATTAAACCAACGGATGTTTGTGTTTTCGTGGCCTTGAAAACCTCGTCCAGCAAATCCATGTAAGTCCGATCAACAACAAACATATCTGCATCCAGGCCAGACGAATCAGGTTTTCTCTGGAGAAGATACGTTCGCGCAATAGGACTAGCATCCCTGCCCGTCGCCTCAATTCTGCGGTTGGGATATCCATCTGGCGACCTATCAGTTTTCCGTCGCGGGAACTGATTAATTTCAACATACTGGCCTCTTTTGGAAATCGCAGTGGCCCTGTGTAGATAGGGGAATGCGCATCCGGATGTGCAAAAAGAAATTATCATCTTTAATGAGCACCTTATAGATGTGAGGCGGGGATAGGCAAATATTTGGACCCGCTTGCCTTCATCGTCGCTTAGATGAAGATGCAAAAGGTTGAGCCGAATGAAAAACATCGGATCCAATAGAGACTATCTGACCCGGCTGAAGGAAAGAGTCTTGAGTATCCAGCGGGGCAAGGGCCTTGACCTATCACGACGGCGCAAGTCGAGATACCACCCGAGTTTTTTGATGATGGGGATCTTATGTGTTTCAACAAACTCAATCAAGGTGCCATCGGGGTCTTCAATGTAGCTAAAATGCCCGGCGGCATCTCCCATATTGAAGCTTGAACGGCTGTCGGTGGTATATGGGTAGCCCATGGAGGCACATTTTTCACGCATCGCGTCTTGTCCGTTGATGTCGAAACAAAGGTGTATGAAGCCACAATCACCCCAGTAACGGTCGTGATAGACCTTTCTGGGTGTTCTGTCGAGCACCTGTATAAGTTCTATCTCGGTATTCCCCAGCAGAGAGGAGAAGGCACCCACGCGTGGTTGCCGGTGTGTCAGAAGGGTGCGACGGCACACGCAGTCTCCGCCCGGAAGATGGCTTAGGTCTGGGAATTGACCTTCTACCTGGTATATAATATCATCGTATCCAAGAATTTCACGATAGAACTTGAGGGAGGCATTCATGTCTGACACTCCGATGACGCTGCCGGTCACACCACCGGTGTAAGAGGGACCTTCGGCAAACCAGTCGGCCGATGGCACGAGGCGAAACAGGTTGCCCCAAGGGTCCCGCACCAGGAAGACATCCCTTCCGGCGGGGTCTCGTACGATGGGGGACGCGAGGCCGGTCCCGAGCGATAGAAAGCTGTCAAAGCTGGCACGTACGTCGGAGGATTTGATGACGGCGGCAAAGATGCCGAGGTCGCCGGGCATCAGTTCGAATGTGCAAGGGCTGGGTTCTCGGCTCGTGTACTGCCATATCTCGAAGCCTCCGCCGCCGCGCATATTGATCGCCAGGATGGCATGTCGGCTATGGACCTTCCCACCTGTATACCGCGTCATGTAGGGTGCTTCAGCCGCCTCGTCGAAGACAGGGATGTCGATCCCAAAATATTTTCGATACCAGGCGAAGGCCTGTTTCACGTCAAGCACGCCGATGCCTATCTGCTGAATGCCGGCGATGGTAGCTGTGGAGTTCATGTCTTGGTGGAATGTACTTTGAAGGTTGCGCGTACGGAAAGCCAATGATCAATCCGAACTACGCTTGCGCATAATACGGGAAAAAAGGGAGGGTAAAAAACGTTTGATCCAGACGGCATACACTTCTTTTCCTCCGAAATAGACTTCTTCTTCGTCACGAAAGATGGCTTTGAGGATCCTGGCGGCACATTCATGCGCGCTGCGTCCCTGCAACTGTCCCTGATCCATCTGTTGATGCTCCGTCCCATCTGCTGTCAGGGCATGGAGGGAAATATCAGTACGGATACGGCCAGGGCATACCAGGGTGACGCGGAGGCCTCGGTCGTACATCTCTAGGCGGAGGGACTCGAAAAAACCATGTAAGGCGTGCTTGGAGGCGGCATAGGCTGAGCGAAGGTGGTATCCGAACTTACCGGAAATGCTGCTTACAACAACTATCCTGCCTCCGCCGGCTGCCACCATAGTAGGCAAGATGGCCTTGGTGAGGGCCACTGGGCCAAAAAAGTTGACTTCCATGATGCGCCGGTCTATGTCGAGGGGTGTCTCAGCAGCCATGGAGCGCTGGCTAATGCCCGCATTATTCACCAGGATGTCAACCCTCCCGAAATGTGCCAGAGCTTGGTCGACCGCAGTGGGCAGGTCGTCCACCCGGCTCATGTCCATGGGTAAGATCATTGCCTGCCTGTCATTGGCTGCCGGCAAGACTGTTTGGACGCGCAGCAAAGCGGCTTGCCTTCGGGACGACAAGATCAGATGGGCCCCCTCCTCCCAGCAGGCATGCGCCAGGGCCTCGCCGATGCCAGAAGATGCGCCAGTAATCCATACCACTTTCCCTGTAAGCTTACCCATAGTTTCAAAAGTATGGGGAATCAGCCGACCATCCGGGAATTTCTCACCTTAACATATATGACGCAGGATCCATCGGTTTTTTTTGAAGTAACTTGCCACTGTAAAGTCTTTTAGGATGCACAACATTTCACACAGCAAGCCTTTTCTTATGAGAACTGTTATGATCTCTCTGCTCAGCCTGAGCACCTCTACAGCGATCGCCCAGCCCCGGATGGTGGAAAAGGCCATCATTCGCTTCAAGACGGAAGTGACATTTCCAGAGAATTTCGGCAATAATACCAACGGCCCGGAAGGTGGCGGACAGATGATGATGGGTGGTGGCATGGAGGCCAGTAGTACGCTGTATGTCAGTGGAATGAGGAGTAAGATGGAGAGCAATACAGACTTCGGCAATAACATCGTGATCACCGACAAAACGTCTGGACGAACGACAAATCTTACAGAAACCATGGGGCGAAAGACGGGATTTTTTTCCACGCCCGAAGATGAGCAGGTCATGCGGGCCCGGATGGATTCTATGCGCAATGCCCGGAGGAATGAGGGCAGGGATGCCCGGAGAGATAGCCTGCAGCGGGCTGGCTTCAGCTTTGGTGCACCTGCCCGGCCAGAGATAGAATACACAGAGGAAACCAAGAAGATTGCGGGACTGACATGCCGCAAAGCCATCATACGGACCCGAGGGCAGCGTGGGCAGCCAAATGAGAGCATCATCTGGTATTCTCCGGACTTCAAAATGCCTGAGGGCTTGGGCTTCCCCGGCGGGGAGAGCGGCTTTGGCGGTGGCGGTCGTAGTGGGATGATGTCCTTGATCGGCATCCCAGGTCTGAACGAGTTGCCGGGTTTTCCCATGGAATTCCAGGTGGAGCGGGGGAATGGCTTCAAAACCCATACGATGGTGACCAAGGTGCAGCTAGATGCAAGCATCGACCCGAAAACCTTCGAGATCCCAAAGGGCTTTGACATCAAACCGATGTCTGAGATGCAAAACGAGCGCGGCATGATGATGATGCGGATGGGTAGAAATTAGACCCCGAGTATGTACGCCACCCTCACGGTTGCCCGGTATCCCCGATGGCTCTTCCCTTTTGCCCTGCTGTCTGTCGTATGGATGCGCCTGCCACTATGGTTGGACAAACGCAACCGACTGGTCAAACTGATGGGATCGGGCAGGAACGGCAGGTTTGACATCATTCCTGACCTTCGACAGTGGGCCCTGATGGTTTTCCGGGAAGAGCCGTTCCCATCTTCTGTCTTGTCTGACCAGGCCCGCACGGTCGAAAGATCCCTGTATGGAAATGCCATAGATGGATGGTGGCGAAGGCTGGGATGTGAGGTGTGCACCATCTTATTGCAAGTCCAGGGCGGACATGGCACCTGGGATGGAAAAGTCCTAACTACCAAAGAGACAGTCCTTCCCACAGACGCGCAGCCTATGGCCGTACTGACCAGAGCCACCATTCGATGGAAGCGGCTCTGGGTCTTTTGGACACAGCTGCCTGCCGTATCCCATCGTTTCTCTGAGACCCCCGGGCTGATCCTGTCACTGGGCATCGGGGAAGTACCTCTGACGCGTCAGGCCACCTTCAGCATCTGGCGTTCGGAGTCAGACATGAAGGCCTTCGCCTATCAAAGCCCGGAGCATCGGGATGTGATTGCGCGCACACGGCGGGAGCGCTGGTATAGCGAGGATATGTTCTTGCGCTTCCAGGTGCTGGGCATCGTCGGTAGCATACGGGGAGAGAACCCATGGCCCTTAGCTGGCACACTTCCATGAATTTTATACTTTTATGTGCACGCAACAACTACTTCAAAAGCCACAAGACCTCATAGAATCAAATGGCTTCTTTGCCATTGAATACACTAATTCATGCCCGAGCGTTCCAGCTCAATCCTTTCAGTATCCTCAGAGATCACCCCGCTGCGTCGGGTATTGATCCATAGCCCCGACAGCGGCCTTGGAAAGGTTGTGCCCTCTATGGCGCAGGACTGGTTATTTGAAGACATCATCCACCTTGACACCATCCGCAGAAAGGAGTATGACTATTTCGTCAAAGTGCTAATGTATTTCCTAGATCGCGAGCGCATCCAGGGTAGACTGGAGGAGATCGACAGCCTAGTAGCCAATCGTGCCTTCTATAAGCCTGGCGCAGAGGGCTTCCACAGATCAGATAAGGTCTTGGAGCTGCAGGAGATGCTCCAGGATGTCCTCGCGGACGCCTACATCCGCGATCGACTGCTGGCATCCGTCTGCGCAATAGAAGGGTGCGCATACTCCTTACAGCAATCCATGCAGGGGCTATCGCCTGAATCGCTGGCACAAACATTCATCACGGGCACGCGGGATGATCAACGTATGATCTTCCCACCGTTGCCAAACCTCATCTTCACGCGCGACATTGGCATTGTCATCAACCAGCACATACTCCTGAACCGACCTGCCAGGAAGGCCCGCTATCGGGAGGCCTTGCTGATGAAATACATTTTTTTCAACCATCCCGTCTTTGCTCACTCCAGAGATAAGATCCTGGAGATACCCGATACCCTACAGCATTTCCTGCTGCCGCTGGACTCCGATGAAGCGCGAGTCACCTTGGAGGGAGGCGATGTGATGGTCGTTGCGCCGCAACATGTACTCATAGGCGTGAGTGAGCGCACCAGTATTGATGCGGCGCGTCAGGCCATCATGATGCTTTTCGAACGGGGCATCGTGGAGAAGGCCACCCTTGTGCAGATCCCCAAAAAGCGGGAATATATGCACATTGACACACTGTTCACACAGGTTAAAAGGAATGTCTGGGTCATGCTAGGCCATTTTTCTCGGAATCCTGGCAGGCAGGAGTTTCCCGGCCTGCTGTCGTCCAGCCCCTTTGACAAGCGAAAAGAAGACCCTCTCCGCATTCTTCAGTTCCACCGCAATGCTCCTTCCCAGCCTCTTTCGTTCGAGCATCTGGAAGATTTGCTGGACGACATCAGCCGCAATGACCTGGGTGCCCGCGAGGAGACAATGTTTATCTGCTCCGGAAACAATGAATTCCCCTTCGATGCTAGGGAGCAATGGACCGACTCCTGCAACCTACTGGCGCTGCGTGAGGGCGTCGTGCTGGGGTACGATCGGAATGATAAAACGATAGAAGCCTTCCGTCAAAATGGCTTTCATACCATCGGCGTTCAGGAGTTAATCAACCAATTCGAGGCAGGCACCCTTGATCCAGATCATGTCCGGGATACCTTGATCTTAATGCCTTCTGCCGAGTTGTCTAGGGCCAGGGGAGGTTTCCATTGTATGAGTATGCCTTTGTATAGAGATCATTTTTAAATAATAACACCACTCCATGAAATCGCAATGTGCATCCCATGTACTGATGGTGCGCCCATCTGCCTTTCATTACAACGCACAGACGGCCGTCAACAATTCGTTTCAGCAACCGGGGGAACCTTCGGCGACCGTGCAGGCGTCTGCGTTGGAAGAATTCGATGGACTGGCCCGTCTGCTCGAAGAAAACGGAGTTGAAGTGCTCATCATGCATGATACGCCAGCACCTCCGAAGCCTGATGCTGTCTTTCCAAACAACTGGATATCCTTTCATTCCAATGGCACACTGGTCTTGTATCCCATGTTTGCCCCTAACAGAAGGCTCGAACGGAGTCCGCAGATGATTGAAAGGTTTCGCGATAAGTTTCGGGTAAAAAGCATCCTGAACCTGACCGAGCATGAAAAACAAGGCCAGTATCTGGAAGGGACAGGGAGTCTGGTGTTGGACAGAAAAGATCATCTCGCTTATGCTTGCCTATCTGAACGCACCGATGCTGCGTTGGTCGATCGGTTCAGCAAAAAGATGGGCTATCGTGCAGTAACCTTTTATGCGTCTGATGCGGAGGGAAACCCCATCTACCACACGAATGTTATGATGTCTGTAGGAGACGCTTTTGCCTTAGTATGCCTGGAAAGCTTACATGATAACCTGGAGAGACAAGCCTTGAAGGAAAGGCTGGAGAGACATGGCCGGGAAGTGATCGAGATCGACATGGGCCAGATGAATGCATTTGCCGGCAACATCCTACAATTGCAGTCGGCCCAAAAGGAGATCCTTATCGTCATGTCCAGCGGGGCTTTTGCCGCCTACCGGCCGGAACAGCTGGAACGGCTCGCCCAGCATGGAAAAATTATACATACGCCGCTGACGACCATCGAAACGCATGGCGGCGGCAGCGCCCGCTGCATGATAGCTGAGATATTTAACTCGAGCTATTTCTAACCGGGCGACCTCAGCGTTCAAAGCTCATCCGGAGCCCCTCGGCAAACGCCACAGGACGATAACCCAATTCCTGCCGGGCCTTCTCGATGAGAAAGCCGGTGCGCAGGGGCCTGCGAGCAGGCTGGGAGAAGGTCTCAGCATTCACTCGCAGCATACGCGAAGCATCCAGGTTCAGATACCGAGCTGTTTGAAGGGCCATATCCCACGGAGTCAATACATCAGAGCCTGACAGATGGAAGATGCCTATGGCGCCGCACTCTGCCAGCAGCCGGATGCCCATGGCCAGGTCCCCCGCATAGGTCGGTGTTCGTATCTGATCATCCACCACTCGAATGGTTTCACCCGCCTGGAGCTTGGACCGCACCCAAGTCATAAGGCTGGCGCGTGATATATTGCTGGAATGACCATAGACAAGGACCGTCCGGGCGATGCTCCAACGAGTCACGGTTTCCATTACCGCTTTTTCTGCGATGTGTTTGGAACAGCCATAGACATTGACCGGACCGGTCGGATCTGTCTCCCGGTAGGGCCCTTTTTGCCCGTCGAAGACAAAGTCGGTCGACACATAGGTCATACTGGCGCCCAACGCTTCCACCGCCGAGGCGATGAAACGGGTGGCCGTCACATTGATGTGCCAGCAGGCAATCGGATCCAGCTCGCAAGGGTCTACTTCTGTCATAGCCGCAGCGTGCACAACGTGGTCCGGCCGCCAATCCTGGAGGATTTCTAAAGCCTGAATGGGCTCTGTGATGTCCAGTGTCCTGTATGCATAGGCTGAGCCGGAGGGGAAGCATAAGCGACAGGGGCCTAGTCCCGTGGCCAAAACTTCATGCCCGTGGCTTACCAGCTCCGGTACAAGAAAGCCGCCTAACAAGCCATTGGCACCCGTTACCAGTATCCGCACATCTCTTCGTTTAACCTTCCCGAATGTAATGCACCCCTGTGAATCGTAGAAGCCCCTCCGGTAATTTCAAAAAGCAATGTACCTTCAATCTCCAGGCAGAATGTTTTGTGTATTTTTGAAACGAAGTACTATCCGACACATTCTGTGATCGATTGCGCCATCCAAACAACTTGTAATGCATAAAAATGGGACAGAAAGTCAGCAGGATTGGCGTGCTCACCTCCGGCGGTGATTCACCAGGTATGAATGCCTGTATTCGGGCGGTAGTCCGAACAGGATTATTTCATGGCCTGGAGGTATTCGGCGTGTTGAGGGGCTACTCGGGCATGATTGATGACGAGATCCAGCCGATGGATTCGAAAAGTGTGGCCAACATCATCCAACGTGGGGGAACCATCCTCAAAACTGCGAGATCCAAAGAGTTCCGCACGTCGGAAGGCAGGACACGTGCCTATGCCAACTTGCAGAAGCATGGCATTGATGGGTTAGTGATCATTGGCGGAGATGGATCTTTTCATGGAGCAAAAACGTTTTCGAATGAGTTTAACATTCCCTGCATCGGGGTGCCGGGCACGATCGACAAGGACATTGCGGGGACAGACTTCACCATCGGCTTCGATACAGCGGTCAACACCGCAGTGCAGGCTATTGATAAGATCCGCGATACGGCAGATGCCCATGACAGGTTGTTTATCATTGAAGTGATGGGACGGGATGCGGGATACATAGCCCTACATAGCGGCATCAGCACCGGGGCAGAACACATCCTCATACCAGAAAGAAAGACCGACATGGAGGCCTTACTCATCTCCCTGCAGGAGAAGGAGAAACGCCGGAAGCTGGTCAACTTGGTGGTCGTAGCGGAAGGGGATGACTTCGGCGGAGCCAATGAGGTATCCAAGATCATCCGCGAGCGGCTACCCAATACGGATATTAGAGTCGCCATCCTGGGACATATCCAGCGAGGAGGGTCACCCACTTGCCTTGACAGGGTCATCGCCAGCCGGATGGGCTATGCTGCTGTAGGCAGCTTGATCGAAGGACGGCATAATGTGATGGTGGGCATTGTCAATAACCGGATTCATTATACCCCCCTCGACAATGCCGTAAAAGCCAAGCAGCGGATCAGCGAAGACTGGATGAAAATCTTTAAGATACTGGCCAGTTGAGACAGATCTGGTATGCATCCATCACATAAAAATTGACAGGAGAACCCTACTAAAAGATGAGCACGAAAATCAGCAAGTACCTGTATCAGGACATGGACGTCAAAGCCGGGCTGGACCATCGGGTACATCGCACCAAAATCGTTGCGACAGTCGGGCCTGCCTGCGACACGTATGAAAAATTATTGGAGCTGGTGCGTGCCGGGGTGAATGTATTTCGGCTCAACTTCTCCCACGGAATGCATGAAGACAAGGCCCGCATCATCGAGCATATCCGCCGCATCAACTCAACGGAGCCCTACAACATCGCCATTTTGGGAGACCTCCAGGGTCCAAAGCTGCGCGTAGGCGAGATCACAGGCAATGCCCTGGAAGTGAACGCCGGCGATATCCTGACCTTCACCAATGAGAAAGTCGTCGGCTCACTGGAGAAAATCTACGTCTCCTATCCAAACCTAGCAGACGATGTAAAGGTCGGCAATACGATCATGATCGACGATGGGAAGATTGAAGTCGTGGTATTAGACATCACGCGAGAAGGAGATGTAAAAGTGCAGGTGCGGCTAGGCGGCATCCTCTCGTCTAAGAAAGGCATCAACCTCCCAGATACTAAGATCTCCTTACCAGCATTGACGGAGAAAGATCTTGCCGACCTGGATTTCATCGTGGCCCAAAAGCTGGAATGGGTGGCGCTATCGTTTGTTAGGAGTGTTGAAGACATCGTGATCATCAAGAGCAAACTGCAGGAGCGGAACAGTAAGACAAAAGTGATTGCAAAGATTGAAAAGCCGGAGGCACTGACCAACATTCGGGAAATCATCCTTGAGTCTGACGGCATCATGATTGCCCGGGGCGACCTCGGGGTGGAACTACCGGTAGAGCAGGTACCTTTAATCCAAAAGCAGATCATTCGCAAATGCCTGCACCGAGCAAAACCAGTCATCGTAGCCACCCAGATGATGGAAAGCATGATGGAACGTACCAAGCCAAATCGCAGTGAAAGCACCGACGTTGCCAACGCCGTCATAGAAGGTGCAGATGCAGTGATGCTTAGTGGGGAGACGGCGACTGGCAATCACCCGGCCCTGGTGGTAGAGACCATGAAGAAGATCATCCTCGAGGTGGAACGCAACGAATACCGTTTCAACCGAGACGAAGACCTGAAGCCCCTCCCCCACTCTCCGACCTTCCTGAGCGATGCAGTCTGCTACAATGCCTGCAAGCTGGCAGAGGATACAGAAGCAGAGGCACTGATCGGGATGACGCAAAGCGGTTATACGGCCTTCATGCTGAGCAGTTACCGCCCGAAAGCGTTGTTGTATATCTACACCAAAGAAAGAACGCTGGTCAACCAACTGAGCCTGAGCTGGGGGGTACGCGCATTTTTCTATGAAGAGGAGGAGAGCATTGACGACATTATGGTCGACCAGGTCACCATCCTAAAAGAAAGAGGGTTCCTCAAAGTAGGCGACGTTGTGGTGAATACCGGCAGCATCCCGGTAGAAATGCACTTACCCACGAATATGATTAAGGTCACCCGTGTGAGCTGAAGCGACCCTAGCGAGGCCAGACCGAAGCCATAATCAGCAAGATGATATTACCCGTCTACATCGTGGATGCTTTCACAGATACCCCCTTTCGTGGGAATCCTGCGGCTGTGGTACCGCTGGAATCCTGGCTGCCAGATGACCGCTTGCAAGCCATCGCCGCTCAACACAACTTGTCGGAGACGGCTTTCACTGTGCCGGTCTCTGAAGGTTATGATCTAAGATGGTTCACCCCCCGCGTGGAAGTCGACCTCTGTGGGCATGCAACCCTAGCGGCGGCCCATGTGCATTGCAGTGAGCGAGGGCATCACGGTGAACGCATTCACTTCCATACAAAGAGTGGCCTGTTGGAAGTCGCCCGACACAGAGATTGCCGGTACACGCTCGACTTCCCCTGCGACATGCCCACTCCTGTCTTCGACTTTCCATCCTTGCTGGGCGAAGCCCTTGGGACCATCCCAACGTCCGTCTGGAAAGGTCGCTTCGACTACCTCGTACGGCTTGAGACGGAAGCGGAGGTGCAGCGGCTTACCCCCAAGATGCCGCTACTGGCAGGCCTCGAGGCGCGTGGCATCATTGTGACCGCCTGGTCGTCACCCGACGGCTATGTCTCTCGCTTCTTTGCCCCCGCCTGTGGGGTTGATGAAGATCCAGTAACGGGTTCTGCCCACTGTACATTGACCTCCTTCTGGGCTGAGATGAAAGGCATCACCCACTTTCAGGCCCGACAGCTCTCTGCCAGAGGCGGATCGCTGGAATGTACCCTCGCGGGCGAGAGGGTGTTACTAACAGGCGATGCTCGCCTGTATCTGCAAGGTCAGATACACCTTTGACATGATCCACGAGAACGGGCTCACCATCTATACAGACGGTTCTGCCAGGGGGAACCCGGGACGGGGTGGGTATGGGTCGATCCTGATCTGGAAGGGGCAAGTCAAAGAGCTTTCCGCCGGCTACCGCCACACGACCAATAACCGGATGGAGCTGATGTCTGTCATCGCCGCCCTGGAGACATTGAACAAGGATGGCCTCGACATTGTCGTGTATTCTGACAGTCAGTATGTCGTCAAGGCCGTGACGGAAGGCTGGCTAGAGAAATGGATCCGCACCCATTTTGCCGGCGGCAAGAAAAACAGCGACCTATGGCTGCGCTACCATGCGCTGTCTAAGCGGCACCATATCCGTTTCATCTGGGTGAAAGGGCATCAAACCAATCCGTACAACAACCGTTGTGATGCCTTGGCGACGGCCGCTGCCGATGGTGCTTCCTTACTGGAAGATACCGGATATGCGGGTTAGCCATTGCCGCAGTGCGCGAGGAGGATGCCGGCGGCGACAGACGCATTGAGGGATTCAGCATGACCGTACCGCGGTATGGTGATCTGATGAGTGGCTAGGACACGCAGATTTTCTGAGACACCCCTGGCTTCATTCCCAATCAACAGGACCCCCTCTGCCAGCGGCGAAAGCGATCGGATGGATTCGCCCTGTAAGCCAGTGCAATACACGGGCAGCCCTTGCAGGCCCTGCAGCCAGACCGCCAGGTCGACATACGCCACCGACAGGCGGAAGATGCTGCCCATGGTAGCCTGCACGACTTTTGGGTTATACAATTCTGCGGTGTCTAGGCTGCAGACCACGTGTTGAATGCCAAACCAGTCGGCCGTCCGTAGTATGGTCCCCAGGTTACCAGGGTCACGGATGGCGTCTAGCGCCAGAGTGATCTGATCGGCCGATGCGACAGCAATAGCCGGCGTACGTTTTCGCACCAGCGCTAGCACCTGGTTAGGCGCTTGCTGGCAGCTCATGGAGGCCAGCTCGTCACCCACCACATAATGGAGTGAGGATGTATGTAGACGATCCTTGCATGCTGGTGATGTCGATGCATAGGCGGAAGCCCAGGCTTCTTCAGCAAAGATCTCTTCCACATCCTGAGGGCGCCACTGGAGGAGTTCTTCCACCATGTGAGGACCTTCGACGATATATAGATCGGTTTGCTGCCTGATTTTTTTTTGGCACAAACCTCGTATAAACCTGACCTTTGATTTGGAAACCATAGCAAGGGGCATTACAGTCGCACCTGGAGCATGAACAGCACCCCCCCCCGCATCTTTCTTGCCGCCTTTTGCAGCCTATGCATCCTGTCCTGCACCATTGTTAGGGAATACCGTCCTGATCGTCCATTCATTTTCGAGAACCGGATAAAGGTAAGCGGTATCGCCAACAGAGAGAAACTCGCTTCCGTTCGGTCCCGCCTTGAAGAACAGATAGAAGACAGTGCCCGCGTCGTCAGTGCCTCCAAGATCCCCTGGCCGCGCTTCCCCTGGATCGTACCCGTTCCCATCATCGTCTCCCCGAATCCATACCAGCCGAAAGCGGTGGAGCAGAGCACCCGCAACATGCGCTTCCTGATGGGCAGCCTTGGCTACAAGGGTAGCACGGTCCGGGTCGACTCCAGCCTCCATTCCTTCAAAGATCAGCAGCGCATCACCCTGGAATACCAGGTGGAGGCCGGCCGACTTTTTGTCATCGATACGGTCGAATATGCCCTGGCTGACAGCCAACTGCAACGAATTGCGGATAAGGTGCGGGCAGGATGCCTGCTGAAGAAGGGAGCTCCGTTTGAGAATGCCGGCATCGACCAGGAACTGGACCGACTCGTGGGGGTGTTCAACAACAACGGCTATCAGAAATTCACCCGGGAAGACATCATCGTAGAAGCCGACTCCACCTTCTCCAAGCTGATCGATCCCAGCCTGGACCCCTTTGAATTCGTACGATTGCTGGCAGAAGCCAGGAACAGTCTGAAAAATCCAACGGTCGACATCCGCATTCGACTCAACAACATCAGGGATTCCACACACCTGCTGCCCTATCAGATCGGGCGTTTCACGGTGTACAGCGACTGGCTGCCGGATGCAGACCCCAATGCGCCGGACATTGGCACCATCGTATATCACGACTCCATCAAAGTGGTCTCCACCCAACAACTGTTCGCCACGCGCTTCATTGCAGACCAGGTCGAGATCCGGCCTGGCGCGCCGTATACCCGGCAGGCTTATAGCCAGACACTCAATAATTTCAACCGCCTGGGCGCCTGGCAGAATATCAACATCCTCTCCGAGAATGTCGACAGCACCCAACAAATCAACTACACCCTGCGGCTGACACCTGCCAAGCGCCAGTTCTTTGAGGCGGGACTGGAGGGCAGCTCCATCATCAACAACACACAGTCGATCCAGGTTGGCAGCGGGCGCATCGGCGCGGCCGTGAACTTCACCCTCCGGAATCGGAACCTTGCCCAAAAGGCTATCCAGCTGGAGAATAATCTGCGGACAGGCGTGGAGTTCAACAACTTCCAACGCCTGCTGACCGGAGAGGTCAGCCTCACCAACCGGCTCACCATCCCCTGGCTGGCGATGCCTTACGGCAGCAGCCTGGAGGGCCGCGTCCGCAATGGAAAGACGATTACCTCGGCCGACTACTCCTACATCGACCGGTTCAAATTCTTCCGACTGCGCACGTTCAATACCTTCCTTGGATACGAGTGGCGTCAGGGAACGAATACAAGCTGGCAGTTCCGCCCCTTGAATTTCGAATACACACGCTTCGACCCAGACAGCCTATTTCTGGAGACCTTGCAAGACTTCCCTCTGCTCCTCTATACATACAATAACGGGTTGATTATCGGGTCTAATGTGAGCTACACCCGCAACCTCTCTCCCGGCTCGTCTCGGCGCACCCATCTGCTGAGGGTCTATGCGGAGGAGTCTGGACTCCTGTCGGGCATCCTCTTCAAAGGGCTGACGGCAGAAGGCCGTCCGCTGTCGACCTTATACCGCTTCCTTAAGCTGGACCTGGACTACCGGCAGGTGATCGACTATGGCAAGTCGAGCCTGCACTTACGCTTCTTCAGTGGCTATGGGCTGGCCTTCCCTACCCTCAGCCGACAAGGGCAGGTGACCCTCCCCTTCTTTAAGAGCTATGTGGCCGGTGGACCAAACAGCATGCGAGGCTGGCAGCTCCGCAAGCTTGGTATCGGATCCAACATAAGCTTTGACACCACACTCGACGGACGGCTGAACGACAAGTATGCAGACATCCAGCTGGAAGGCAACCTGGAATACCGTTTCAACCTATTTCCTTTCTATGGCTTTTGGATGCGAGGTGCAGCCTTCATGGATGTGGGAAATATATGGTTCCGCAACGACCTCTCCGGGCAGCTCCCCCGGGCAGGCTTCCGGGCCAGCCAGTTTTACCACGACCTGGCCATGGCCTCAGGGGTTGGCTTGCGGGTAGACTTCAGCTATTTCCTCTTGCGGTTCGACCTCGGCTTCCCGATCAAAGACCCTCGCTATGGGCCACAGAACAAAGGCACGCCGCTGGCAGAGCGCTACTATTCTCCCACAGCCGGGGGATGGTTCGTCTCAGGAATTTGGAACAAGCCCGTCTTCCAGTTCGCCATCGGCTATCCTTTCTGATGGTAGACCTTCTCCTGCTCGAGTTGCGTGAGGAAAGCATCAATAGAAAGAGCCCCCGAGACGGGCATTTCCCCAATCCGCGTCCGACGGAGCGTGCTAAGATGGGCTCCGCATCCCAGTCGATGGCCGACATCATTGGCCAGACTTCGGATATATGTACCCGTGGTGCATACAACCTTTACTTCCACGATCGGAAGCGCTAGCCGCAATAAGGTCAGCTCTCGGATTTCTATCCGTCGCGGCTCAAGAACCACCTCCCGGCCTTTTCTGGCATCTAGGTAGGCGGGCCTTCCCTCCCTTTTGATGGCAGAATGGGCCGGCGGCACTTGCAGTTGCACTCCGAGGAAGCCTGCCAAGGTATTTCGGATATCAGACTCCGTGAGATGATCGATCGACTGATAATTTATGGGAGTACTCTCCAGATCGTAGGTAGACGTCACGGATCCCAAGGTGAAGCAGGCCTCATATTCTTTCTCCTGGGCCATATAGGAGGATATCTCCTTTGTCTTGCGTCCGGTGCAGATGATGAGCAGTCCCGTAGCGAGCGGGTCGAGAGTGCCTGCATGCCCCACCTTGCTGATCCGGGTGGCGATCCGGATTTTTTTTACCGCGTCGAAGGAGGTCCACCGCAATGGTTTGTCGATGAGCAAGACCCGTCCTTCCGCATAAGGCAGCTGCCAGTGTTCCAGTGTCAATCCGTACTTTTAACGAAGATACCGTCACCCTGCCGGTTTTGAGCAAGCCTAGATGACTCTGATCCAGCATACCGACTTTCGTGTCCGCTACCAACAGCAGGTAGACAATGCCCGGGACTACATGGTGCCTTTCATTGAGCAGGCGCTGCAGATCCATCAGGATATGGAGATTTTGGAGATCGGATGTGGAGAGGGCGGCGTGCTGGTGCCTTTCCTGGAGAGGGGTTGCAACGTGGTGGGCATCGAGCTGGATGCGACCAAGTCAGGCTATGCCCGGGAGCTCTTGTCCAGCTTCATGGCCAAGGGCCGCGCCGAGCTGGTGAACTGCAACATATACGATGCTGAAGCCTTGGACAGCTACAACGGCCGCTTCGACCTGATCATCCTAAAGGACGTGGTGGAGCACATCCCCGACCAGGCCCGTTTCATTCCATACCTGCAGCGTTTCCTGCGGCCACAAGGGCATTTGTTCTTTGGATTTCCTCCTTGGTGTATGCCGCATGGCGGCCACCAGCAGGTCTGCGACAACCGCTTGCTTTCAGTCCTGCCTTGGTTCCATTTGCTGCCGGCACCCCTCTACCGGTCCGTCTTACGTTTGTTTGGTGAAAGGGAGGCCGTGGTGACAGAGCTGCTGGAGATCAAGACAACCGGCCTGTCGACGCGCCGGTTTGAACGGCTGGCACGGCAGAGCGGCTACCGGATTTCGTTGCGGACCTTCTTTCTGATCAACCCCATCTATCGCTACAAGTTTGGATGGAACCCCCGGGAGCAGTACCGTTGGGTTGCGAGGCTGCCCTGGGTGCGCGACTTCATCACGACCTGTGCTTGGTATCTGGTGCAGCGGGGCCAGCCCGTTTAGTAGGCGATGGCGAAGAGTACGCGCTCGCGGCTTGGCTTACCACTGTAAATGCAGGTGCCTTCCTCGGGTGGGTTGTCGAGGGGGATACAGCGGATGGTGGCCTTGGTTTCTTCTTTTATGCGTTCTTCCGTCTCCGGCGTACCATCCCAGTGGGCGGAGAGGAAGCCTCCCTGCGTCTCCAACACCTCTTTAAACGCATCCCATGTATCGACACGGGTGATGTGGGCATCCCGATAGGTGCGAGCTCGCTGCAGCAGGTTCTGCTGGATCTCTTCCAGCAGCAGATGGATGTGCAGGGCAAGTCCTTCGAGTGAAACGGACTCTTTACTGCCGATGTCGCGGCGGGCGACTTCTGCCACATTATTCTGCAGATCCCTGACGCCGATGGCGATGCGAACCGGTACGCCTTTCAGTTCATGTTCTGCGAACTTCCAGCCGGGGCGGGCATTGTCGGTGTCGTCGTATTTGACGGAGATGCCGAGGGTTTTTAGTTCTGCCATGAGGAGATGGACGCGCTCGTCTATGAGCGCTTTTTGCTCATCTCCTTTGTGTATGGGCACGATAACGACTTGTAAGGGCGCGATGCGAGGAGGCAGGACGAGGCCTTTGTCGTCGCTATGTGCCATGACCAGTGCTCCGATGAGCCGGGTGGAAGTACCCCAGGAGGTTGCCCAGACATACTCCAGCTGGTTTTCACGAGTGAGGAACTTCACGTCGAAGGCCTTTGAGAAGTTCTGTCCCAGGAAATGGGAGGTCCCTGCCTGCAAGGCTTTGCCGTCTTGCATGAGGGCCTCGATGCAGTAGGTGTCGACGGCGCCGGCAAATCGTTCATTGGCCGTCTTGGCGCCTTTGACGACGGGCAGGGCCATCCAGTTCTCGACGAAGTCGGCATAAACGTCGAGCATGCGCCGGGTTTCTTCGACGGCCTCGTCGGCGGTGGCATGGGCGGTATGCCCTTCTTGCCAAAGGAATTCTGTCGTGCGCAGGAAGAGGCGGGTACGCATCTCCCAACGCACCACATTGGCCCATTGGTTGATAAGGAGGGGCAGGTCACGGTATGAGCGGATCCAATCGCGATAGGCATTCCAGATAACGGTCTCACTCGTCGGCCGGATGATCAGTTCTTCTTCGAGCTTTGAGTCAGGATCCACCATGAGGTTCCCCTTATTGGCAGGGTCCACTTTGAGGCGATAGTGCGTTACAACGGCGCATTCCTTGGCAAAGCCCTCGGCATGCCCTTCTTCCTTCTCGAGAAAAGTGCGGGGCACGAAGAGTGGGAAGTATGCGTTGACATGGCCGGTATCTTTGAACATGCGGTCCATGCGATCTCTCATATTCTCCCAGAGTGCGAAGCCATAGGGTTTGATGACCATGCATCCCCGGACGGCGGAGTAGTCGGCCAGCCCGCCTTTGAGCACGAGGTCGTTGTACCACTGTGCATAGTCTTTCGATCGGGGGGTGATTTCCTTGCTCATCTCTTTTAAGGGAATTTTAACAGTGGCAATGCTACCGACGGAGCGTCCGGTTTGTCTTATAAATAAGTACGTCAAATATATTCTGACGAAGGGCAAAAGTAGTAACTTAGTGCAGATTCAGCGAAACCCACCGTTATGAGGACACGAATCATACTCTCGGCCTTAGCCATCGTCCTTTTGTCCAGCTGTACCAGCATGTACAAGACCGGCAGCACTCCGGATGATGTGTATTTTTCACCCGGACAGGAGCGGAATGCGACTGCCTCGGAGGACCGGTACCGTTCCTATGGAGAAGATGACGGCTATATCGATTTGAGCGACCGATATCTTCGGATGAAATCTTCTGGAGGTAACCGCTGGTCGGCCTTTGACGATGATTTTTCCTATTGGAATAATCCTTCCTGGAACAATCCATACCTGTTCAATCGTTGGTCGCGTCCGGGCATGGGTTGGAACTTCGGGATGGGTTCAATGTGGGGAAATCCTTTCATGGGTATGGGTTCTGGCATGTCCTGGATGAGCCCTATGATGGGAGGATGGAATCCATATTTTGATCCGTTCTGGGGAAGTGGCCTCAATCGGCCCGGGATGGGCTTCGGATGGGGCTCTATGTGGGGAAACCCATTTATGCCACAGTACTATGGTTCACCGGTCGTCATTATCAACAACCCCAAGATGGTTTCCACGACTCCGCGTGCTACCGGGCCCCGGATCTACAACCTGGGTTCCTATGGCAGCTACGACAATGGCTCCCAAGGCAGCAGCCAAGGACGAGGAATTCGGGTGTTTGGGAATCCGTCGGGTAGCGGCAGCAGCCGCAATGGCGGGTATATCAACACAGAGCCGAGCGGAAGGCCTAGGGGTGGATATAACAATACAGACAATGGAGGATATCGCAACTCCAACCCGGTGCGGACGTTTGAGCCGTCTTCCTCTGGCAGTGAGATGCGGAACATCCCGCAGAGAAGCGGTGGATCCTCTTCGGGATCCAGTGGCGGCAGCGCCCCGGTTCGTAGTTTCCCCCGTGGTGGTGGCGACCAGTAGGCTCTAGCCTGGATATAATCCTTGCAGACATACATTCATATGAAAAAAGAGCTGCCCTGGGCTGCTCTTTTTCATAAGGAACCAAACCTTCGGATCAGATGAAGCGGATGCGGTTATTGCTATATTTCCTAGCCATCCTTGCCAGCACCGTACAGGCGCAGGAGCCAGCAGATGCTCTGCGGTATTCCTGGCTGACGATGAGCGGCACCGCCCGCAATCAGGCACTGGGAGGAGCAAATGTTGCCCTGGGTGGCGACCTGAGTTCGCTGTTCATCAACCCGGCTGGCATCGGACTCTATAAAACGGGAGAATTCGTGCTCAGTCCTGCCTATGGATTCGGAAAACAAAAAGCCGGATATCTCGGCAATAACACCTCCCAGAACAGCAGCAGCTTCCGGCTGGGAGGGACAGGACTCATCCTGCCGATGAATGGAAGTGGACGTACCAAAAATGTCACCTTCGGCGTCGGCATCAATCGAGTGGCCGACTTCAACCAATCACTCTATGTCAAAGGACGCAATACGCAGAGTTCGTACTCAGAAAAATATCTGGAAGAGCTGATCAACAAAAACGTGCGCGACCCGAACCGAGCCGCTAACGCCTTCCCCTATGGCGCGAGCCTGGCATTCAACACCTATCTGATCGACACGGTCATGGGGCCCGGCGGGATCGTCAAAGGATACAGGTCGCTGGCAACACCCCGTACGGGCGTCAACCAGGAGCAAACCTTACAGACGAGCGGTGGCATAACAGAGTTCAGCCTGGGCTTGAGCGGTAATGTAGGCGATAAAATTTTTTTCGGAGGGTCTGTCAACTGGAATACCCTCCAATACGAAAGAAAAAGCATCTACCGAGAGGCAGATGCGACGACCAACACCAGAAATAATTTCAACTACTTTACCGTAGAAGACTATCTGTCGACCGCCGGCACAGGTATCAACCTGAAGCTGGGCGTCATTGTCAGGCCCGTCGAAAGCCTTCGGCTAGGACTTGCCATCCACACACCGACGCTCTTCAACCTGAAGGACAGCTATGCCAGCACTGTGACGACCGACCTCGAGGGCTATTTCGGTACAGGAACCAAGACCCAGTCATCACGAGATTTCAACAACGACATGGACGGTGAGTTCACCTATAACTTCAGCAATCCCCTCCGGCTGATGGCTGGCCTGGCCTATATCTTCAGAGAAGATGCTGATGTAGCGAAGCAACGGGGCTTCATCAGCGTCGACCTTGAATACCTCAACTACGGCGGTGCCAGCTTCAGCAGTGCAGACCCGGCTGTCGACCTAGGATCGTATCTGAACGACCTGAACAAAGCGGTCAGTGGAAGTTTCGGGTCGGTCATCAACGCACGCGTCGGCGGAGAACTGAAGTTTGAAACCCTCATGCTACGGGCCGGTGTGGCGTATTATGGGAACCCGTACGAGGGCAATGCCCTAAGCGGCAACCGGATGAACCTGAGTGGTGGTTTTGGTTATCGCGATAAGGGCAGATTCATTGACGTCACCTATGTCCATCAGATAGGCAAGGATGGCTACTACCCTTATCAGCTCGACAATGGCTTCTTTGCCCCGGTAGATCTCCGCAGTGGACTGGGCACGTTACTGCTGACGATAGGTTTCAAGTTCTGAGCGGGCCAAGGGACGCCTTCAGATAAGAGAAAATCTCGTCCTCACTACCGGGCTCAAACCACTGTATCTCCGAAATCGAATGAAACCAAGTGAGTTGCCGCTTGGCATAATGCCGGGTATGCTTCTTGATATGAGCGATGGCTTCCTCGCGGGTGGACGATCCCTCCAAATGTTGGAACAGCTCTTTGTAGCCAACGGTCTGCAATGCGTTGAGGTGCCGGTGGTGCCACATGGACTGTACTTCTTCCAGTAAGCCTTGTTGCATCATAGCATCTACACGGGCATCGATGCGGGCATAGAGCGCCTCCCTGGGCAGTTCTAGACCGATCCAGCAGCGGCGGAAAGGCCTGTCGGCTGGTGTATGATGCTGGAAGTGCCGGATAGAATGGCCCGTGGCACGCAGCACTGACAATGCCCGCAGCATGCGGTGCGGGTTGCTCATCTCCCCATCGGCGGCGTAGAGAGGGTCTTCCTCCCGGAGAGCTGCTGCCAAGGCTGTTTGTCCTCCCTCTTTCCATAATCTTTCCACTTCGAGGCGAATAGCGGGTGGTACCGGGGGGATGGGGTCGATTCCATGGAGGAAAGCCTGCAGGTAGAGGCCTGTCCCACCACAGACGATGAGTGTGTCGTGGCGTTTCCATACATCTTCTGCGATGGACATGGCATAGGACTCGAAGACGGCGACATTGACCTTGTCTGTCACGCGATGCGAGTCGATGAAGTGATGGGGGATGCCGGCTTGTTCCCGGAGCGAGGGCTTGGCGACGCCGATGGACAGTTCCTGGTAGCACTGGCGGGAGTCGGCCGAGAGGATCTCCGTGTCAAAGTGCTGTGCCAGCTGGATGGCCAGTGCTGTCTTGCCGACGGCGGTAGGGCCTGCGACGATGATGACCGTCTTCTCGGTGGCGGCAGCCATGCCTAGAATTCTTCTTCGGAGGATGCCTCTTCGCTACCTTCATCCGCCTCTTTGGACTCTCCCTCCTGGCCCTCTTCTCCAAACCCTTCGCTGGCAGCGGCGAGGTCGTATTTTTCTTCTACGTCCATGAAACGATCGCCCAGGATGCTCTTGGTGCCATACTGGCTGGGGCCGATGCCTTCCTTACGAACGATGGCGGGATAGCTAAGGTTTGACGCCACTTCTTTGGATATTGCGATCAGTTCGACCAAAAAGGTCCAGTTGCGATTGACATCGTAGGTGTAGATGAACTTCTGATTCGGGTTGTTGATTTCTGAGACGATGGAGGTCTCCGACATCAGCAGGGGTTCTGCCCGATAGGGTTTGTCGTATCGCTCGAGGGATATCTCGCGTCCTTTATGCCAATGGTCGTTGCTTCGGTAAAAGGTCGCGGCGTGTTTGCTGTCGAACTCGTAGCTTTTGAGTATTTGTTCGTGCAGTTGTATGAAGGTCTGGTCGTGGCGTATGGCGATGTCGCGGTATACGCTCTCATCCTCTTCAAAGTAGATGCGGAAACGATAAGCAGGCATATATGAAGGTACAATGTTTTACGAATGCGGCGGGGGTGCCTCAGTTTTGGAGAGGTGTGAGTCCCATCTCGGCAGCCCTTTGCAGCATATAGTCCCAGGCAGCCTGTTTCTCGTTTGGGATGATACCATCGAGGATGGCTTCGCGGATGGCCGTCTTGATTTCGCCGACGGGCCTGGAGGGGGGCAGGCCGAAGGTTTCCATGATCATTTCTCCTGTCACCGGCGGCTGCCAGTTGCGGAGTTGGTCTTTTTCTTCCACGGCACGAAGTCGGTCGCGCACCATCTCGAAGTTGGAGAGGAAACGTTTGACCTTAACCTTGTTTTTAGAGGTGATGTCGGCCTCACAGAGGGTCATGAGGGCTTCTAGGTCTTCGCCGGCGTCGAATAGTAGGCGGCGGATGGCGGAGTCGGTAATATTCTCTTTGGTGAGGCTGATGGGTCGTAGATGTAGTTCTACAAGCTTCCGCACAAAACGCATCTTCTGGTCTTGTGGCAGTTTGAGTTGGGTGAAGATGCGGGGCACCATTCGTCCGCCGACAACCTCGTGGCCGTGGAAAGTCCAGCCCGTATCAGGTTCGAAGCGTTTGGTGGCGGGCTTGCCGATGTCGTGCAGCAGGGCGGCCCAGCGGAGCCATAGGTCTTCGGTGTGTGGGGCGATGTTGTCGAGTACTTGCAGGGTGTGGTATAGGTTGTCTTTATGCCCCATGCCGTCGCGGTATTCTGCGCCTGCAAGCTCTGTCATTTGCGGGAAGACGAGGCAGAGGAGTCCTGTACGGTAGAGGATGTCGAAGCCTACGGAAGGCTTGGGGCAGGCGAGCATCTTGTTAAGTTCTTCGGTGATGCGTTCCTGCGAGACGATGCGGATGTGGTCGCGGTTCCGGAGGATGCCTTCCCATGTCTCGGGGTGGATTTTGAAGCCTAACTGTGCAGAGAAGCGGATGGCACGCAGCATGCGGAGGGGGTCGTCAGAGAAGGCGGTATCGGACGACAGCGGCGTTCGGATGATGCCTTCGTTGAGGTCTTTCAGGCCCTGGAAGGGGTCGAATAGTTGTCCGGTATCGGATGGATTGAGGCCGACGTGGAGGGCGTTGATGGTAAAGTCGCGGCGTTCGAGGTCGTCTTGCAGGGTTCCAGGCACGACTTCCGGGTTGCGGGATCCTCTCTGATAGCTTTCCTTACGGGCTCCGACGAATTCGATGTCGTATCCCTCAACGTGAATATGGGCGGTGCCGAAGTTCTTGAAGAAGGAGACATGGGGGGCGGGGCGGAAGCGGGCAGCCATGCGATGGGCGAGGTCTATGCCATCTCCCAGGCAGGCTACGTCCATGTCTGCACAGGGCCTACCGAGCAGCTTATCGCGCACAAAGCCACCAACGAGCCAGGCTTCTACATGCGCCTCTTGTGCGGCAGCGGCGAGTTGTGCGATGAGGGCTGCTTCGGTGGGTGTGCACTGGATGTCCATGTGTTGTCAAAAATAGGCAAAATGAGAGGAGGCTTGAGGTCAGGTCGGCAGGCGCTGCAGCAGTTGCTGATCTTGTATGCCGTAGGCACATTTGAAATGTCGGTGGGGGCAAGCTTTTTTGCCGTGTATGCCACAGGGCCGGCAGGCAAGTCCCTCCGAGTGTTCGATGATCGCAGCGTCATCCGAGAGCGGGCCATAGCCGAAGGCGGGGATGGTCGAGCAAAAGATGGCGGTGACAGGTGCGTTCATGGCCGATGCGAGGTGGAGGGGGGCTGAGTCGTTGACGAAATTCATGTGCGCACCTTGCTGTACGGCGGCCGATTGTAGCAGGCTCAGGCGGCCCGCAAGGTTATGGATGCGCTCAGGTTTTCCGGAAGCCTGCCGGATCCGCTCACAGAGGGTCCATTCTGAGGAACCTGCCAGGAGCAGGATGTTCCAGTCGGCCGGCACCTGTCGGATCAATGACACCCATTTTTCTTCGGGATACTGCTTGGTGAACCATACGGAAGAAGGTGCGATGCAGAGGTATGGCTGCGACTGATAGGCACGAATGGCTTCATAGTCAGCCAGGGTGGGATAAAGACGTGGCCGGGCGGGCGGTCCAGCGGACAGCAATGCGAGGAGACGTTGGTTGCGGTCCACTTCATGAAGGGGGGCTCCTCCCTTCTCCGCAGCATGGGGGACGCGTCTGGAGAAGAAAAGAGAAAGTGGGTTCCGGTCGAAACCAATCGTCATTAGAGCCCCTGAGCAGGCGGTGAGCAGTCCGGTGGCGAAAAAGCGTTGGACGTTGATGACGGCATCATAGCGCCGCCGACGGATGATCCGAAGGAGCGAGAACAAGTTCAGGATCTTCCCTTTCGATTTGTCCCAGACCAGTACTTCGTGAAGAAAAGGATGGCCCTGCAGCAATCCTTCATTGCCCTTGCGGACCAGGAAGTCGATCTGATCCTCGGGATGTGTGGCCTGGAGCTTTTCGACGATGGCGGTGGCGAGGATAACATCCCCTATGAAGGCGGTCTGTATAAGGAGGATGGAACGGGGCACGCTGCGAAAATAGCCAAAAGGGTTCTGAGGCCGGTGCAGGCATCCGGGCCGAAGCCCTAGATTTGCGCAAAAGGATGGCAATGCAGGAACTCAGGGATCAGATCGCAGCGGCCTGGCAAGACCGATCGCTGCTGAAGGATGAAAAATATGCGGGGGCTGTCCGGGCCGTCATCGAGGAGGTCGACAAGGGTCGACTCAGGGTGGCATCTCCGGACATCAAGGGTGGATGGGAAGTCCACGAATGGGTGAAGCAGGCCATCCTGTTGTATTTCGGCATCCAGCCAATGCAGACCTGGGACTTGGAGCCCTTCGAGTTCCACGACAAGATGCTGCTCAAGAAAGACTATGCCGGAATGGGCGTACGGGCCGTTCCGCATGCGGTGGCGCGCTATGGCGCTTATGTCGCTCGTAATGTGGTATTGATGCCATCGTATGTCAACATCGGCGCCTATGTCGATGAGGGCACGATGGTGGATACCTGGGCGACGGTCGGTAGTTGTGCGCAGATCGGCAAAGGTGTACATTTAAGTGGTGGCGTTGGCATCGGTGGGGTGCTGGAGCCTTTGCAGGCCAGTCCGGTCATTGTGGAGGACGGCTGCTTCATCGGCAGTCGCTGCATTGTGGTGGAGGGCGTGCGGGTGGAGCGGGAGGCTGTCCTCGGCGCTAATGTGGTGCTGACCCAGTCGACCAAGATCATCGACGTGAGCGGAGTGGAGCCCTTGGAGTACCGAGGCCGGGTGCCAGCCCGCAGTGTGGTGATCCCCGGCACCTACCCTAAAAAGTTTCCGGCAGGCGAATACCAAGTGGGCTGCGCCCTGATTATCGGTCAGCGAAAACCGAGTACCGACCTGAAGACAAGTTTGAACGATGCATTGAGAGACTTCAACGTCTCGGTCTAGTCAAGGATGTCATCGGGTGATTTGGCGGTTTCGGGGATGAGTGTATATTTGACGCCCTGTGAGATAATGCCCAGGTGGCGAAATTGGTAGACGCACCGTCTTCAGGTGGCGGCGCCGCGAGGTGTGCTGGTTCGAATCCAGTCCTGGGCACTTTACTAGATTTCAGGCGATTCTTTGATGGATCGCGTTTTCATTTTCCCCTGAAACCCGCGCCAGCAGCGGGATCGCAGCGAAGAGGCTATTCACCCTTGGAGTTCGAACCACCCCCTTTTTCTTGTCAAACAGCATTCCGTCGGGGAATACCAGTCGCTGCAGCTGCTGCTTGCCCTCATACCCCGCTGAAACCCAGGCCCCGCTTTGATCCTGCGCCATCTGCAGGCATTGTGTGACTGCTTTTTCGAGGTTCGAACTTTCATATCGGTGGAGGTCCGTTTCTTCCAAAAAAGTATCGATCTCAGGATGGATTTTCGTGCAGTGCCTGTCATAGGCCTCCTGGCTGATCTGGTCGGTAATGAACTTGTGCTCTATCTTTTCGAGCAGCCCTTTCTTCTCTTCGAGTCGCTTTTTTGCCTGGGCTGCATTCCTGCTGACATGCACGAGATACAAATTGAGGAGTCGATACATGACTTTGTCCTGCAGGATGCCTTCGACTTAATTGTTAATGCGGTAGTCAGCTATAAGCAGGTGAAGACGGGCATATACGGCTGACAGCACCTGTATCCAGATGAAACTTGGGGTTGTAACGAGAGAGGCCACCTTTTCGGGGCGGCCTCTCTCGTTTTCAGAGATGTTGCATCTCGCGGAGACTATCCTCCTACGTAGAGGTCCCAGTTGATCTCGGCCTGCGGACGCGGGAACTGCTTAAAGATGGTTCCCTTGTCAAAGCTGGTTGGAATTGTGTTCAGTCGATCGTAACGGCGGGCGTCGATCCAGCGGTGTCCCCATGGTTCGGCCCAGAGGGAGTATCGGCGCTCATATAGGATCTGGTTTATGAGTGCAGCCTGTGTGGTGGCACCTGTGTAGTTGCTGAGGTTGGCGGCTTTGCGGACGATATTGATGGCGGCGACTGCATCTGCGGTCTGGTTCAACTGAGCGTGGGCTTCGGCCTTGATGAGGATCAGCTCCTCGTTTTTGATGAATGGGATGGCAGCCGTATTGATCGGCCAACGCTTATCCTGATGCGTGCCCACCAATGGCGTGGCGTCTGTAGTGACCGTCACGGGCACTGCGCGTTTATGGAACTTGGTCGCCACCCTCCTGTCACCGCGCGTCGTATCTGCCAGCACCGAGGGATGCACCACGATGATGGTGTTGATGTTGGCGTCTAGTAGATAGAACAACGGGTTGAAAGCGTCGGGGGGAGCGCTGAAGGTGTGCGCCGGACCGTTGTTCAGGTCGCCCGAGAGGTTCATAAACGACTGGCCCAGGTTATTGAGCGCTCCTTGCCAGTCCTTCCGATAGACCGCCACTCTCGCTGCAATGGCGCGATTCACCCTCTTGAGACCGTCGATGGTGTTGAATCCGTTGAAACCGGCCGTTAGTTTGAAGGGAAATGTGGTACCTGCTGCGTTCAGGTCGGCCAAGCCTGCTGTCAACAAGGAATCGATAAATGTCAGAGCAGCAGTGTAGGACCTGAATCCGCCGGGATTCAGCGGATCCTTGACGTTAGTGCGTATGCCGTTCTCATACTGCCAGTTGGCGGGGATGATGAACTGATAGCCCATGATCGTCTTTGCGAACCCTTCGACCGCCTTCTTCTCGGCATTGTTCAGGAAGCTGCTGTTCTGAACGGCGTCGATGAGTACATAGCCCTGCTTGATGGCCTGGTAGGGTGTAGCGTAGGATCCGCCACCTGAGGCGCCAAACCCGAAGTAAGCCGCATCGGGAACGCGGCCTGCCTGTCCCAGCCAGTCGGTCTGGAAGCGAGGGTCGGAGGCGTTGAGGTACCAGATCTCTCTACCGAAGGTATTCCATGCCTGGCTGATATTCGTCACGTATCCCCTATGGCGTGACTCGAGACCTGTCAACAGAAACTGCACCTGGCTGCGGGGCGCGTTGGCCAGTGCGGCGGCCTCGCTCGGGTTGTTGGGGTCCGTTAGCGGATCGATATTGAGGGGGTTGCAGGAGAACAGGACTGCTACCATCCCCGCCATGAGTGTGATCTGTATTTTTTTCATATCCGTATGATTTAAAAGTCCATTTGCAGATGGAAGAACAACCTTCTCGCGCTGGGGTAGGGCGCCACGTCGACATTGTTGGCAAGCGCCTGCGCACCGAAGGTCGAGGTCTCGGGATCGTAGCCGACGTAGTTGGTAAACAGGGCCACGTTGTTACCGGAGAAGCCCACCCTCAGACGCGATACCGCGTTGTTGAATACCTTACCGAGGGCTGCCCGCGGCAGGGTGTAGTACAGGCCCACTTCACGAATCTTCAAGAAAGTGGCATCCTGTACCCAACGGCCTGCGTTGTTGTAGGGTGCGGGAGGACGCTGGCGTCCATTGGGGATGCCGTCCTTGTCATCGTCGTCGAGCCATCCCTTTGTGGTGCCGCCGCCGTCAGTGAGGAAGGAGGTCAGGTTGATGGTGTGTCCACCGCTCCTGTATTCGGTCAGAAAGTTGAACTCGAAGTTTTTGAGAAGGGTGAAATTGTTCGACCATGAGCCGGTCCAGTCGGGTTGCCCGTTGCCCCATACCGTGAAGACGCCGGGCGAAATGGCCGGAGTGCCAACGATCGTCGTGGGTGATACACCTTGCTTGATCAGGAAAGTGCCCAGGCCCGTTCCGAAGGCGCCCGTCGTATAGGAGGGGATGCCCAGCTTAGTGATGAGAATGTCGTTCTGCCACCAGAGGAGGCGGGAGAACCACCTAATGTTCTCCTTCTGAACTATGGTTCCGGAAAGGCCGAGTTCGATGCCCTTGTTGCGCATCTCGGCCTCGTTGCTGATCGTGCTCACCACGCCAGTGGCGGGCGAGAGGGTCAGCGGTTGCAGGTTTTCCTTCGTTGTTTTGATGTAATAGGTGGCTTCGAGCAGTACTCTGTTATTGAAGAAGCCTGCATCCAGACCGAATTCAAGCTCCTCGGCCCGTTCGGGGATGACACTTAGATTACCTATGCTGGTGGCCACCGTAGCACCCAGCAGCCCACCGATGTTAACGCCGCCCAGAGAGGTGAAGGTGGCTCCAAACGGAACGGGGCCCGCCGTCTGCCCGTAGGCGACGCGGGGCTTGAACTGAGAGATCCAGCCTATCTTCCAGAAGTCGAAATTGGTCAGGTTCAGGGCGAGTGAGGCCTTTGGGAATGCGAAGAACTTTTTGGGGTCACCGTTGGTGTTTGACTTGTCCCAACGCATACCGACGGTACCAATGATCTTATCATCGTAGTTCATCTCCTGCTGCACGAAGACGCCTACGTCCTGCTGAGAGTTCTCGAACTGCGACTCCACTTCCTGTACGGTGGCCTGCTTGATGTTCGACTGACCCGGCGCGAGGCCGCGGCCTCTGTTGAAGAGGGCGTTGTTCTTGAAGTCGAGTCTGACGAGGCCCGCCTGTGTGCTGAAGTTAAACTTGTTCAGCTCCTTGTTGAAAACCAGAGCTGTCTGGAAGTTGGTATTCATGCTCTCCTGCTTACCCACCAGCACGTCGCCGGGGTTGGCCTGTCCTTGCTGATACTGCAAGTCGTCCGGAAGGTAGACCTTGGTGGAGTTCTGCAGGTAGTCGAGGCCTCCGTTGATTTTGAAGTCGAGCTTTGCGCTCTCGGTGCGGAGCAGGTTCACATCAAGGCCGAACGATTGAATGAAGCGGTTGACGAGGGAGTTGTTGATGCCCTTGTCGGTCACCGCCACGGGGTTCTCGGCGAAGTACGGGTTGCTGGGGTAGATCCCATTCGTCGGCCTGAGGTCGAAGTAATTCGGCACGTAGGAGATATTGTAGCCGATGGAGGAACCGGTGTTGTTTTGGTTGCCCGTGAATCCACGATCGGTGTCGGTGCGTATGAAGTTCGAGTTCATGGACAGGGTGATGCGCCTGCTGAATTTGTGCTCGATATTGGCACGGATCGACTGGCGCTCGAAGCCGGTCCTCCGCACGATGCCGCCTTCGTCAGTGAGAGAGCCCGATACGAAGAACTTAGTCTTATCATCACCGCCTCGCAGACTGAGTCGGGTATTCTGCAGGGTGGCCGTGTTGCCGTAGAAGTAGTCCTCGTAGTTGACGAAGGTTCCCGATGACACAGCGTTCTGGTAGCGGGCCAGTTCGACCGGCCTGCGTGCCGGAGGGAAGAAGGTATTGATCTTTGCTTCGCTCCAGTCGTCGATGCCCATCATCTTCAATGCGGAGCCGAAGCCAATGTCCTGGCCAAAGCTGACGACAGTCTTGCCCGCCGATCCCTTCTTGGTAGTAATGACCAGTACGCCGGCGTTGGCACGTGTTCCGTAGATCGCAGCGGCGGAGGGGCCTTTCAGCACTTCTATACTCTCTATATCGGCCGGGTTGAGGTCGGCCAGGCGATTGGCGCCATCGTCCTGGTTGGATCCGCCTGCCTGCGTGACCGAGGCGCGGCCCGTGCGCTGGAAGTTGTTGTTGATGTACACCCCGTCAAGGACGATAAGGGGCGCAGAGGCCTGGGTGAGGCTCGAAAGACCTCGCAGCTGGATGTTGATGCCGCCGCCAGGTGCCCCGGAGTTCATCCGGATGTTGGCGCCGGGCACCTTCCCATATAGGGCTCCGTCGGCAGTCTGGATCTGCGTAGTCCCCGTCAGTTCCCTGGCGGAGATGGTAGTCACCGCGTTCGCCAGATTGGCGCGCTTGATATTCGACGCCAGACCACTAATGACCACCTCTTGCAAGGGGCTGGAGTCTAGATCCATCGTGACGCTGACGTTGGGCTTGTCGCCCGACACGGTCGCGTTGGACGCCTTGTAGCCGACGTAGTTGAACACCAGCACGGCCGAATTCCCCGGTACGTTGAGGGAGAAGTTTCCGTTGGCATCCGTCATGGTGGCCTGCTTGGCACCTCTGATGCTGACGGTCACACCTTGCAGCGCATTGCCAGTGGCTCCTTCCTTGACGTTGCCTGAGACGGTGAAGCTCTGGGCTACCGCTTCAGCCATGCCGAAGAACATCAGCAGGGACAGAAGCATCCTAGTGATACGAATGGATTTCTGCATGATCAGGGTTTTGATTTGAGCATAGACGTAATATGATCTCTTATAATTAAGATGTACGTACAAAATTAAGAATATTAAGACTGTTTTTACTGATTAAGCATTTTTTACAGCGAAAAGAATGATTGTTTATTCTAAATAAACCTTTTTTGTTTTTTTCCTTGCTTCCTTTACGTCCTAGGGAAAGATACGTAGTAAATCTATAAGGCATTTACTCATTTTCGGAAAATGAGAACTTGCTGTCTTCTGTATGAAAAAAATCCCCACCAGTTCCATAACATGTACATCATCAGAGGTAGGTGTAAAACTCATGCCTATAATTCGGACTTAAGTTATCGCTTTAGGGCATCCCTATTAACCTGCACGTAAATAAATATAATCCTGATAATTTTCGTAACTAAATAGTATATCATTTCTATAAGAGAAACGGGAGGTGTTCGACGAACAATTGAGACTTGAGATACTTTCTCAAAAGTATGTCCCGACGGAGAAGCTATCGGGCTATATCGATTTCGAGTATTTCCGGCCCACACTGAGTCCTTAGGAAGAATGATGCGGATCCTTCCCGAGTCGGCATGGATTTGGATGAGAAGAGAGAAAGACTTCAGGATGAGATATGCCGGCAACATACAGCTTTGGACCCTGTACATGCTTTTTGGACTGAGTGCGATGGGGCAGTCAACTATTTCGGCACAGGACGCAGAACAGGCATTGTCTTTTCACAATACCGTCCGAAAACTTGTGGGAAGCCCTCCCCTGCTGTGGTCAGACTCCTTAGCCAGCTATGCCCAAGGCTGGGCCGATCAGTTGGCCCTGAGTGGATGTCAGATCAGGCACAGGCCTCGCAGCGGCCCATGGGCGCAGCAGCATGGAGAAAATATTTTTGGTGGCTGGGGTAAGATCTTCACCGCAATGGATGCCTCAAAGGCATGGTACTCGGAAATATCAACGTACCAACATATACCATTGAAAGAGTCCAACGTACAACGAACGGGCCACTATACTCAGATGGTCTGGAAACGCACCCGGCTGCTGGGGATGGGTCAGGCCAGCTGTCCGGATGGGACAACTGTGATCGTCGCCAATTATGATCCGCCCGGCAATTTCCTGGGGCAATATCCCTACTAAGCCCTAGTATTTTGAAGCGAATCTCTCTCTTACGAAAATGAAGCAGTCAGAGGTTGACGATCAGCACGGGAATCGTCAACGCATGGCGGACCTCATTGATGGTCTGTCCATAGATGAGGTCGCTCAGTCCTTTGTGGCCATGGGCCCCGATGACGAGCATGTCGGCTTGTTGCTGTTGTGTGATTCGGACGATTTCTTTGGCGCGGTCGTTGAATCCAAGGATGCCCTTGGCGGCCAGGTTCATGGCGCCGAGGCGGGCGACATATTGGTCCAGCTGCTGTTGGTCGCTTCGAGTTTCAAGGTCATCGGACATGTCATACAGGATCCTTGAAGAGGCGCTCTCCACGATGTGTATGAAAATATATTCCGTTTCCATGTTGCCTTGCCCCAGGGCATGCCCGATGAGGCGGGCGTCGTCGTTGCTGAAGTCGAGTGCGATGGCGATGCGCCGATATTGGGGCTTCACAAAGACGGGGCTCCCTATGGGCTCGGGTTCCCGGTGCAGGATGGTCTGCGCCTGTTGGGCCGGGCGATGCCGAAGCATAGGATAGAAGATGGCGGTGAGCAGCAGTCCCACGTAGCCCAGTGCCCCGGCAATAATGGCTGCGGTTGCCCATGCATTCCCGGAAGACTCCAGGTACAGGGATGCCTGTTCTACGACCATGCGGATGTTCAGGTAGACCAGGATGGCGGTGATGATTGATGCCAGCAGGATGACGGGACGGCGGATGGCGAAGACGCCCATCCTGGATTTGTCGCTGGTGAAATGGATGAGGGGGATGATGGCAAACCCCAGCTGCAGGCTGAGTACAACCTGTGAAAGGACTAGAAGGCGGTCGATGTCCCGCTCGCCGTGGATGAGGATGACCGCGACAGCGGGGATGATGGCGATGAGGCGTGTCATGAGCCGGCGGACCCAGGGGCTGATGCGGAGGTGGAGGTAGCCTTCCATGACGATCTGGCCCGAGAGGGTGCCGGTGATGGTAGAGCTCTGTCCGGCGGCGATGAGGGCGACGGCGAAGAGGATGGGCGCCACCTGCGTGCCGAGTATGGGGGCCAGCAGCTCATGTGCCTGGCGGATCTCTGCGACATCGGTACGGCCCGACTCATAGAATACCTTGCCTGCCAGCACGAGGATGGCGGCATTCACAAAAAAAGCGAGATTGAGGGCTACTGCAGAGTCGATGAAGTTGAGGCGCAATGCCCGTCGGATGCCAGACTCATCCTGCCGGATTTTACGTGTCTGTACCAGAGCCGAGTGTAGGTAGAGGTTGTGGGGCATGACCGTGGCACCGATGATGCCGATGGTGATATAGAGGGCATCTTCATTGGGCAGCGAGGGGATGAAGCCTTTGGCGACCTCGCCCAGGCTTGGCTGTGCCAGGAGGATTTCAATCAGAAAGGAGATGCCGATGATCGCCACCAGGGCGATGATGAACGCTTCGAGCTTGCGCATCCCTAGGCGTTGCAGCCATAGGAATACGAAGGTGTCGAGGATGGTGATAAGGACGCCCCATATCAACGGAAGCCCGGTGAGCAACTGGATGCCGATGGCCATGCCGATGATCTCGGCGAGGTCGGTGGCGGCAATCGCCACTTCCGCGAGCACGTAGAGGGCGTAGTTGACGTACCGGGGGTAGGTCTCCCGGTTGGCTTGGGCGAGGTCTCTTCCCCTTACAATCCCCAGGCGCGCGGAGAGGCTCTGCAGCAGCAGTGCCATGAGGTTGCTCATCAGCAGGACCCAGATGAGCCGGTAGCCAAAGCGGCTGCCACCGGCGATGTCGGTTGCCCAATTGCCGGGGTCCATGTAGCCAACGCTCACGAGGTAGGCGGGTCCCAGGAAGGCCAGGGCACGCTTCCAGCCGGAGCCCTGCACCCCCGTAGTATCGACACTGCGATAGACTTCACTGAGGGATTCGTAGGCGGGCTTCGCGTTTGACATACCGGAAGGCTGCCGCCTTTAGACGAGCAGCACCTCAAAACTACGTTTGTTAGGCCATCCTAACAAATTATTGAAGGCTTTACCAACCCTCGGGCAGACTTTGTCTGCACGTGCCGGTAGGTAGAGGAAGGGAGTCCTTGTGCGTGCGCTCACTTGAAGATTTCTCCGATTTTTTTCTTGAGTCTTTTTCTGCACAGGTTCGTTTCGACGATGCTTGATCGGTACATCCCAAGCGACGCTTCCGGGGTCCGAATCGCTGATTTCCGATATGCAGTGTTGATATTTTTATTAAATTCATCCAACATATCATGCCATGGTAATCATGCAATCCTTCGACCGTCGTAATTTCTTGCGGCAGTCCATCATCATCGGTTCGGGCCTTGTGGCCGGACCCTCTGTCTTCGCCTTCGGCCCTCGCCCCAACTCGCGTTTCAGCGGCGTGCAGGTCGGCGCCATCACATATTCATTCCGCAGCCTGCCGGTGACGCCGGACGACATTATCCGCTATTGTCAACAGTCCGGCCTCAGTGCATTGGAGCTGAAGGGCGACACGGCAGAACCCTTCGCGGGTGCGCCTTCCGGCAATCTGCTGCGGGAGTGGCGTGAGACGGTGGGGATGGAGCAGTTCGTAGCACTGAGAAAAAAATTCCGGAAGGCAGGCATCTCTATCTACGCCTATAAACCGAGTGCCCTGGGAGAAAAGAACAGCAACGGCGAGATCGAACATGCGATGAAAGCTGGCAAGGCGCTGGGCGCCACCTCGGTGACCGTAGAGCTGCCGAAGGATCCGGCTCATTCGAAAAGGCTCGCTGACATCGCGGCGAAACACCGCATCTACATCGGCTATCATGCGCATATGCAGGCTACTGACACCGCCTGGGACGAGGCGCTGGCCCAGTCGCCCTGGAATACCCTCAACCTCGACTGCGGCCACTATATCGCCGCTGGCGGACAGAATACCGCTGCCAGCCTCCTGGCGCTATTAGAGGCCAAGCATGACCGCATTTCATCGCTGCACCTCAAAGACCGTAGGCTCAAACAAAACGGGGCAGCCAATGTCGAATGGGGAAAAGGCGATACACCCCTGCGCGAAATCTTGCAGTTGATGAAAGAGAAGAAATACACCTTTCCGGCGAGCATCGAACTGGAATACCCTATACCCGCCGGGTCCAATGCTGTCCTGGAAGTGACCAAGTGCCTTGCCTATGCCAAAGAAGCACTGAGCTGAGCCCTGAAGAACTTTCATATGGAGTGGATAGAAGCCATATGAGATCCCATCCATCTTTGAAAAGTTATGGGGATATTGAATACTACAGCACGAAGCCCGCACCGCCGGACAGCCCTGCTGGCGCTTAGCGCCCTCTCTCTGTTGTTGCTGGCAGTGGCCCCGATGCTAGCGCCCGCACCAATAGATTATGCCGTAGAAGTTAAACCCATCCTGAACCGGAACTGCCTTTCCTGCCATGGGGGCGTACGGAAGAAGGCCGGCTTTAGCCTGCTTTTCGAAGAGGAGGCGCTGGCAGCTACGGCCTCTGGCAAGCCGGCTATCCTGCCAGGAGATGCGGACCACAGCGAGATGATCCGTCGACTGCGACTGAGAGATCCGGAAGAGCGGATGCCCTATCACAAAGCACCACTCTCAGAAGCAGAGATCTCAATCCTCGAACAATGGATCAATGAGGGCGCCCACTTTGCACAACATTGGGCCTACCGACCCGTGCAAGAGCCCCGTCCTCCCGGAGGCGGATGGAAGTCCTTCTTCCTGCAACCGGCCAAGCAGGAACTGGACCGATATATCGATGAGAAGCTCTCCGACATGGGCCTGCAGCGGTCACCCCTTGCAGAGAAAAGGACCCTAGCACGAAGGGTGGCATTAGACCTGATTGGAATGCCGGCGGAGGAAACACTCACGTCGATGTATACCCGAAGTAATGACAGTCAGGCATATGAGGTGTATGTCGACAGCCTGCTGGCTTCCCCCCGCTTCGGCGAGCGCTGGGCGGCCGTATGGCTGGACCTGGCCAGGTATGCGGACTCCAAAGGCTACGAGGCCGACCAGCCAAGGAGCATCTGGCGTTACCGCGACTGGCTGATCGAGGCATTGAATAAAAATATGCCCTACGACCAGTTCCTTACCCAACAGCTGGCAGGAGACCTACTACCCAATGCCACCAACGAACAGATCCTGGCCACCGCCTTCCATCGCAACACCCTCACCAACGATGAAGGAGGGAGCGACAATGAAGAATTCCGCCTCTCGGCAGTCATGGACAGGGTCAACACCACCTGGGAAGCTATCCTAGGCACCAGCTTTGCCTGTGTGCAATGCCATAGCCATCCGTACGATCCCTTTCGCCAGGAAGAATACTACCGGTTCATGGCATATCTCAACAACACGAGGGATGAGGACACGAACATGGACTATCCTGTCCTGCGGGAGTTCAGGGGCAGCAGCCAACAGCAGTATGACTCTCTCACCCACTGGATCAAGCGTCAGTCCGACAGGGCCAGCGCTCAATGGTTCGACCGATTCCTGCGCACCTGCAGTGAGGCCGTCAACACCTTGAAAGCCGACTCGCTGCATAATGCCGCCATCTCGAGCAGCTGGTATCTGATGCTGAGGAAGTCATCGTGGGGGAGAATCCGCCATATCACCTTCGATGGAAAGCGCCATCTCCTGTTGCGCTATCGCTGCCAAAAGCCTGGAGGTCGGTTGACGATCCATTTGGACTCAGCACGGGGGCCGGTGCTTGCCAGCCTATCCCTTCGCAACGAAGCCGAAGGCTGGAACCTCCATGAGCATACCCTTTCGACAAGCCTCGGAGGCATCCACGACCTGCACTTCCATTATGAAAATGAGGCACTGCACTCTCTGGATGATAACGGCATCCTGTTCGACTGGATTGCGGTAACACCTGCCTTTCCCGGTAGCAGGCTGGCACGGGTTCCCTCCTACCGGACAATGTACCTGAACCTACTCAACCGACCCGATGCCGAGCTCACGCCGGTCGTGGCAGAGAACCCTGACTATCTGCGTCGGAAGACGCATGTCTTCGAACGGGGCGAATGGCTTTCGCCGGGTAAGGCCGTCGAGCCTGGCATCCCATCCGTCCTGGTAGCTACCACCGGTAAGGCTGGGGATGACAGGCTGGCCATGGCCCGTTGGCTGACAGACAGAAAGAACCCGCTGACGGCCCGTGTGTTTGTCAACCGCTTATGGGAGCAACTTTTTGGCTTGGGCCTCGTAGAGACCCTCGAGGACTTCGGCACACAGGGCACGCCGCCCACCCATCCAGAGCTCCTGGATATGCTTGCCTACCGCTTCATGCACGATGACGGATGGAGTCTGAAAAAAACCTTGAAACGGATGGTAATGTCTGAAACATACCGCCAGTCGTCTGTATCACACGCCGAAGGGATGACAAAAGACCCACGCAATCGTTATTACTGGAGAGCTTCCCGCATACGGCTGCCAGCAGAGCAGATACGCGACCAGGCGCTTCAGGTGTCGGGTCTCCTGAGTCCCAAAATGTATGGGGCCAGCGTGATGCCCTACCAACCAGCTGGAATATGGGCATCCCCCTACAATGGCCATCAATGGAAGCTGAGTGAGGGGGAAGATCGATATCGGCGCGCACTGTACACGTTCTGGAAGAGGAGCAGCCCCTACCCTTCGCTGACGAACTTCGACGGCGTCTCCAGAGAGGTCTGCACCAGCCGCCGAATCCGCACCAACACTCCGCTACAGGCGCTGACCCTGCTAAACGACTCTACCTATTGGGATGTGGCCGTCCATTTGGCCATACAGGCAGACAGCCTCTTCACCCCAAACCCTAAGAACCAGATATCAAATCTGTTCCGGAAGGTCTGTGGGCAAGAAGGGCATCCGGCCAAAGTAGAGATGCTGCACAACCTTTATCAGAAAAGCTTGGAACAGCTCTCGAAAACACCCCTGGCATGCGAAAAACTTTTGCAGGGGCACCGCTATTCCAAGCAACGCGCTCAGCACCTCACGGCCCTGGCCGTGACGGCCAATAGCCTACTCAACCTCGATGAGTTTGTGATGCGCAACTAGCGTGGCTTAGAAAGCAGCGGGAGTCAACGGTCGATGACGCGCACGCGGGACGATCGGATCTTCTCCAGCATCTTTTTCAACGATGCAACCTTTGCTGGCTGTTGCAGGGCCAAGTCTTGCTGCTCGCCCGGGTCGTCCCGGAGGTTGAAGAGTTGTATGGCAGCCCCACCTGGTATGGGTTTTATCTGACGGGGGGTGGTGAAACCGCCTGAGCCGAGTCCTTCGATGAGTTTCCAGTCCCCCATGCGGAGGGCATAGAAGCCGATGGAGGAGTGATGGACGACGGCAGGCTGGCCAGGAACCAGCTCGGCCTTTCCCTGCAGCACCGGCAAGATGCTATAGCTGTCTTCGGGTGTATATTTTCGGGTATTTATTCCCGTTATGTCAGCTATAGTCATCATGAGGTTGGCAAGGGTGGTCGTAGCGTGACTGACTGTGCCTGCCTGCACCTGTGCAGGCCATCTCACGATAAAGGGTACCCGATGACCCCCTTCATAGGCATCGCCCTTCATTCCCCGGTAGGGACCGGCAGAGCGGTGGCCGTATTTGGAGATGTAGTCGTTCCGCCAGTAGGGTCCATTGTCGCTGGTGAAGACGACCAGGGTGTTCTCGCGAAGACCCATACTGTCGAGTGTCGCGAGCAGTTGCCCTACGGAGTTGTCGAGTTGTTCGACGAAGTCGCCATACTCCCCGGCTGCGGAATGTTCTTTCCATGGATGGATGGGCATCCAGGGTGTATGGGGCGCTGGAAGGGGCAGATAGAGGAAGAAGGGCTTAGAAGGTACTTGCGCGCGCAAGAAGTCGCCCGCCTTTCTAAAGAACTGTGGTAGGACATCATGAAAATCAAAAGAGGGTGCCTGCAGTCCTTCCCGCCAGAAGGCGCCGGCAAAGCCCGTATCGGGTTTGTGGAGGGAGGTATAGGCGGTGAGGGGCTCTATAAGTCGGTGGTCCTGCAGGTATGCATAGGGAGGCATGTCGAGAGAGGCGGGCAGGATGTAGGAATAGCCGAATCCTACCGTATTCGGTCCAGCAGATACCTCTTTGGAGAAGTCGATGTGTTGGGGTCGCATCTCATCGTAGATGCCATAGAGGGGTTTCTGAAGGGAGTCGAGGTGCTCCGGCCGGGGGGTCCATCCCAGCCCGAGGTGCCATTTGCCAATGACGGCCGTCTGGTAGCCTTTCGACTGCAGCAGGGAGGCGACGGTAGGTCTGTCGGCTTCGATCAACGGACGGCTATAGCCTCTAAGCACGCCTACGGGCAGCAGACTCCGCCAGGGGTATCTACCGGTGAGCAGTGCATAACGGGTAGGCGTACAAACGCCGGAAGGGGAATGGGCGTCGGTGAAACGCATCCCCTGGGCTGCAAGGCGGTCGATGTGTGGCGTACGGATTTTGCCTTGAGGCTGATATGCAGAGAGGTCGCCATAGCCCAGGTCATCGGCGAGCATATAGATGATATTTGGGCGGGTAAGGTTTACGCGCCCAGTGGGTTGTGCGGAACAGAGCTGTGCCAGGAAGATCACGCCCGCCAGCAGTTTCATTCGGTCTTGCATATGCCTCTCATTTCTGTACTTCCTTCAAGGTACGCAGCAATACGACGCCATGGTATGGTATGGAGAAATGAAAACGGCCGGGAGCCGTTCCTATGTCTTGCTGTCGCCAGGCATCCCGCAGGACATATCCGTCGGGTATCTGAAGTGCTCTGGTGTCGAGGATATAGGATGCCGGTGGTTCATCCCCCCAGCGCACATAGCTCTGGGGTGTCATTCCGTAGTCGGCGGTATGGAAAAGCCCGATGGCCTGGTTGCCGTCGGTCAGGCTTTTTACCCATACTTCGACCCCTTGCCGGGGATGCTGGCGTAAGGCCGGACATCCGTCGGGGTCTTGGTTGATGGCGATGACTTCTTCATTTGTGAGCAGGGAAAGGGTGAAGGGGTCGAGGCGGTCGATGGGGCAGCCGATGAGCATGGGCGCGGACAGGAGGGCGAACATGCTGACTTCACTATACTGTTCATCCGGCGTGAGCCGGGTGGGGTGCATCGGACTTCCCGTGGTGACCTGGCCGAGCACCATCATATCAGGATCATTCCAATGTCCGGGACCGTGGTATGGTGCCCATCTATCGAGGTGAAAGACGGTCTGATAGAGTGCATGCCAGCTGTCGCGGATGTCGGGACCGGTACGCCATAGATTGGCGACGCGTTTCCATTCTGCTGCCTGTGCGTAGGGGGCGGAGTTGGACAGGCTGTAGACGATGTCGCGCCCCGATTGACGGAGGGCTTTCGACATGCGTTCAGCGGAGGGGAGGTCGATGCGCCAGTCGTACTTGAGGTAGTCAACGCCCCAGGCAGCAAACTGACGGGCATCGACCTCTTCAAAGCGATGGCGTCCGATGCGGCGGTAGGCGCGCTTGTCATTGCGCACCGAATCTGGGAAGGAACCGTCGGGGGTATCGGTAGAGCCGCCAGGGAACCCGGCATAGCTGGTGATCCAGGGAGTGGAATAGACACCCAGTTTCAAGCCCATTGCATGAATGGAGTCAACCATCCCACGGAATTGTGGGAAGCGTGTGTTGGGCTGCAGGGCTTTTTCGGGGCCGCTGCGCTCTCCCTGCCAGGCGTCGTCGATGTTGACATAGATCCAGCCATGGTCTCGGAGGCCTTTATCGACCATCGCTCGTGCGGAGGCCATGACCTTCTCTGCGTCTATATCACGCGACCAGGAGTTCCATCCATTCCAACCCATGGGGGGTGTGAGGGCGATGGTTTCACCGATGCGTAATAGCAGGTCAGATGAATCGGTGCCGTATAAATTAGTGGCCGTGAGTACAACCTTGTGATCTTTTTTTCGTGTGACTATTCCCGTGATCATTCCTGTCGAGGTGTCGAGCTTGAGTCCTTCCGGAAGTCCCTTCGCCGCGTAGCGCATGGGTCTGTCACCGGTGGCAGCAATGGCAAGCAGGAAAGGGTTGCCGGGCCGGGCTCCGAAGACGGGCGGGGTGTGGATGCGGGGAGATGGTGGGTCGGGCGGGGTTAGGATGTACTTAGGTGCATCGTTCGGGACGGCCGAGGGCCGGGTATCCTTTCGCATCGTGATCCGAGCCTGTACCCAGTCGGAATAGCATGCGGAAGATGCATCTGATGAAGGCAAAACCAAGAGTCCAAGCCTTTGAATTCCTTTGATGTCGACGTCAATCCTAACGGGAGGATCGCCCTGCCGGAGCTCCGGGGTTTGATAGAGTGTCTTCCGATCGCCCAAAAGCAGGAATCGGCAGCGGCAGGAGGTGTCGGACGCATCGTCGATGCCTGCGAGCGCCTCTAAGCGGTAACCGTTTCCCGAAACCTGCAAGGGCATGACGGCTGTCGATGCAAAGCCGATGCCATAGTCGTAGGCTTTGCCGGCAATGCGGAGGGTATCGTTGCGTTGGTTGCGACGGGCTACGACGGCGGGGATACCTTCTGAAAACGACTTGACTTCTAGCTCATCAAGCCGGTACGTGTCGGTCTTTTGAGCATTGGCATGCCAGGCGTCCAGGCAAAGCAGCAAGGTGACGAGGGCCAATCTCATAGCAGCTGTATACATACCGATGCCAGGCTTTGGAGGGCCTGGCATCAGTTGGCGGTTGGAAGAGGTTAGTATCCGGCGTTTTGTTCAATCCTGGGATTGGTATTGTCCAGCATACCTTGTGGCAAGGGACGGACAAGGTGTTTGTTGGCTGAGATCTGTGGTGTGCCTGCGCGACCCCAGGCGGTCCATCCGTTGAAGGCCAGGGCCCGTTCTACGAGCTTACCGGTACGCTTGAGCTGATACCAACGTTCATTTCCTTCTCCTAGGAATTCGCGGCCATACTCATCCAAGATCATATCGATGTTGATATTCGATGGCGTGGCGCGATAGGAGGTGATGGCATTGAGCGGGTCGAGGACTTTCCCTGGATTGGTGGCACGCATCGGGCTTCTGCCGGCATTGGAGCCTAGGGCTCTGTCGAGTACGCGGTTGTAATAGACAGCGGCACTGCCGAGCTGGGCACCAGTAGCCCCTTTGACGATGGCTTCGGCGGCCATAAGGAAGAGTTCGGCCGAACGGAAGATCGGGTCGTTGAAGGTAGAGAAGCCGTCACCGTAAGCGATGCCGGGCTGCCAGAACTTCCAGAACATGGGACCGCCCCAGCCCATAGGATCGATGACCTGCTGGGTAGGGGTGAGCTTGCCCATCCAGAAGAGGTTGACGACGTTCTGGACAGCGTATTTCTTTGTCCCACCGGGGATGTTTTGACCTAGCTTGGTGACATCGTTCATTGGAACATTCCAGGGGAGGACCACTGCAGTAGTGTCATTGACAACGAAGGATAGGGTGCGCGCTTGTGGATACGGCTTGTTGTTCGCCAGGGAAACCGATCCGTTCACGGTAGCGAAGGTGACGCTGTTGAAGGTTCCCTCATAGCGAACATCCATCACGGGGTCAAAGAGGCGATAGGCACCCCAGGTCACGTTGTGGGAGGGCAGGAAGCGGTTGTAGGTGGAGGTGCGTGCCTCCTGTGCGACCCCATTAGGACCTCCGCTGAACATCGCGTGCATGTTGTTGCCTATGAGTCCGGTGGACGTACTCATATTGCCATCGCCGTTGTAGGCGTTGGGGTTAGAGTATTGGATGGAAAAGACGACTTCACGACTAGCGTTGGCGACGGCTACGGAGCTAGCGGCGGTGGCTGTCTCGCGCTTGGGATTTTTGTTATGGATGGGCCAAAGGTTGTTCCAGTTGGTTTCGAGGGGATAGAGATTGGAGGCGATCAAGGCATCGCAATGCCCGAGGGCGACAGTGAAGTCTGTCGGTGTACCGCCCAGAGCATTCTGGAAGTTCCAGCCGCGGGTTAGGTATACACGGGCTAGCAGGAATCGTGCGGCGCCGCGAGTGACGCGTCCATTGGCCGTCTGTACGTTGGGCAACTTGGGGACAGCCCACTCCAAGTCGGTGATGATCTGGGTATAGACATTTTTCTGCGGTGTCTTTTTGACTTCGAGGCTGCTGGTCGTCGTCTCTTTGAGTGGCATGGGGATGTCACCCCACTGCTGGACGGCCCAGAAGTAGCAGAGAGCCCGCAGGAAGCGTGCCTCTGCGACGAGGGTGTTTTTCACTGAGTCGGCCATACCTTGTACCGCACCGGCGCGCTCGACCGCAGCGTTGCAGCGATTGATATTGCGATAGAGCAGGTCCCAGAGCCTTTGCACCTCACCGGAGGAGGAGTTGAGGCCCACATCGTAGGTGTCGAAGTTGCTACCCGATTGCGTCGTCTGTGAAGGAAAGAAAAGCGTGCCCGACCACCCCCCATTGGAGAACATGTCGGTTCCGTTCAGCGTAATCACGCGTTGCTGGGTGATGTCGCGCAGGAGCGGGTAGCAGGAGATAACGAGGCCGTTGTATCCACTAGCGGTATTGTAGTAATTGTCGGTCGTACGGTTTGACGGGTTGAACTCGTCGAGAAAGTTCTTTTTGCATCCCGTCATGGTGAGGGCGGTGGTGGCGATTGCCAAGGCCCAATATCCGATGTGGTCGCGTTTCATATCTTCAGTTTTTTGTCTGGGTTCAGAAACCTATGCTGGTACCGAAGGCGACGGTCATACTTGGAACGTCGTCGATGTAGGTGTTGGAGTTGTACTCGGGATCCATCCCGTTGAACCGGGTCCAGTATGTTGGATTCAGGACCTGAAAGTAGACCCTAGCCCTTTCGATGTGGGCCTTGTCGAGTACCTTCTTCGGCACGGTATACCCCAGCGTGAGGTCAACGAGCCTCATGAAGCTGGCGTCCTCGTAGCTGCGGGCGCCGCGGAAGGGTTGCGGCACCCCAGGCCCGTAGAAGGTGTTGATGGGATTATTCTTCGTCCAGTAATTCAGTACCATATGGTTGTATCTGCCGCCGGCGTAATCACCCATGGTACCGTCGAGCATGCCATTTTTGAACATGGTACCGTTTCGGTAGTACAGGAGGAAGGAGAAGTCGAATGCCTTTAAGGATACCCGGTTGGTCATGCCCATGGTGAAGTTGGGCAGTTGGGAGCCGAGCCACACGCGGTCGTCGATGCCGGTGGAGTTGGTAATCTTCCCGTCCTTATTCAGGTCGACCACTTTGACAGAGCCCGGAAACTGGCCGTAGCTGCGTGCGGCGGCGCTATCGGCCACCTGCCAGATACCGTCGAACTTGTAGTCGTAGAAGGACCTGACTGGCTTTCCGACAAAGAGCGAGCTGCCGATGATCTGGCTCACGCCGTTGGCGAGAGCTTCGATGCGGTTGATATTCTTGGAGAAGTTGATGGAGGTCGTCCATGTGAAGTTGCGTGTCTCTATGATTCGCGTGTTCAGCATCACTTCGATGCCCTTGTTGGAGACCTTGCCCACGTTGGTGATGACGGAAGAGAAGCCTGTGGAAGTGGGCAGCGTCTGGTTGAGGATCAGATCGCGCGTGTTGCGGCGGTAGACTTCGACGACGGCGCTGACACGATTGTCGAGGAAGCCCATGTTAAGGCCGAGATTTAGCTCTTGGCTCCGTTCCCACTTGAGATTTTTGTTGCCGATAGCAGCCGGGGCGAAGCCACCTGCCAGTGTGGAAACACCGAAGCTATAGTTGGTAGCCATGAGTCCGGCCTGAGTGCTGTATGCGGCGACGTTGGAGTTGCCTACCTCACCGTAGCTGACGCGGAGCTTCAGGTCTGAGAAGACCTTGAGATTCCTTACGAAGTCCTCATCACCCAGCTGCCAGGCGAAGGCTCCGGAGGGAAAGAAGGCCCAGCGGTTCTCGGAAGACAGTTGGGAAGCCCCGTCGGCCCGGGCCGTGAGGGTCAGCAGGTACTTGTCGTTGAAAGTATAGTTTACGCGGCCCATGTACGATTCCAGCGAGTTTCGCGTGAAGGAACTGCGGGCTGTCACGGTTCCGCCAGTGCCGATGTTGTACCAGAGGGATGCATAGGGAAGGTTGAGCGCGGCGATGGCGTAGTTCTCGTACGTGTTTTGGTAGGCACTCTGAAGGGCCGTAGCATTGATCTTATGTCGTCCGAAGGTGTTGTTGTAAGTGAGCTGATTGTCGAAGGTGTAGGTCGACCAGTTGCGCGTCTGGTAGTCGGCCCTGGGGGGATTGGAAAGTTGCGACTTCGACAGGGTGTTCCTGAACTCGCCGTTCCGCTCGTCGATGAGTGCTGCAGAAATCGATGACTTGAATGTGAGACCCTTGAGCAGCGTCAGTTCGACGAATAAGTTGCCCATGGGATTGGACACTTTGGTCGTGTTCTGGTATATGTCCGGGTCCGCGTCTATGACTGGGTTGGGCACCTGGTTGTCCTTAATACCCATCCAGATAGAATACCCATTCTTCCAGGGACCCACGGCTAGGTCGTTGCCCTCACCGGGGTTGACGATGTCGCTGTAGTACATCACGCCGGTGGGACGCGCCCGATAAGCAGAACGCAGGATCTCGAGAGAGCCCGTGGGGTTGTCTGTGTAGTTGAGATATGCAGTGAAGCCTACCCGAAGCCAATTGTTGAGGCGGCTGTCAACGGCCGCGTTGAGGGAGTACTTTTTGAAGGAGGTTGCAGGGATGTTGCCATCCTCCTGCACATAACCGCCGGAGAAGCGGTAGGTTGTACCGGCGTTGCCCCCCGTGACGGCGACGGTGGAGTTGGCGAAGGTACCTTTCTTAAGCACTTTCGAGAGCCAGTCGGTCGACTTCCCCGAGTTGACCATGTTGAGCTCGCTGGCCGTGAAAGTGTTAGCACCGCCGCCGTTGAGGATGGCGTCGTCCACGGTCATCTTGTAGAACTCCTGGGCTGTCTGCAGTCGGGGCATATGTGCCGGGAGCTTTTGGCCAATATAGGATTCGAACGTCACCTTCGGCTTCCCAGTAATTCCTTTCTTGGATGTAACGATGATCACCCCGTTGGCGCCTCTGGCTCCGTAGATGGCCGTAGAGGAGGCATCTTTAAGGATGTCGATGGATTGTATGTCTTGGGGGTTCAGGTCGCGCAGACGGGCTCCTATCACCCCGTCAACGACCACTAGGGGCTCCGTAGCTCCGGTGATGGTGTTCTGTCCGCGTATGTCTATGGTAAAGCCCTGACCCGGCTTGTTGCTGGTTTTGGTGACCACCACCCCGGTCACCTGACCTTGCAGGGCCTGGGTGACGTTGGCCGGATTCGTCCGCACAATGTCGCGTGGCTGCAGCGAGCCTACAGCGCCTGTCAGATCTTTTTTCCGCACGGAGCCGTAGCCCACCACCACAATGTCTTCCATGGCACGGCTCTCTGTCACCAATCGTACGGAAATGATATCTGCCGTACCGACAGACAACTCCTGGGCGGCAAAGCCGATGGAATTCACCACCAGCACGGCCCTTCCGTTGCTCGGCACCGATAGCGTGAATTTGCCATCAGCATCTGTGACGGCGCCGGTGGTGGCTCCCTTGATGGTTATGCTGGCACCGGAGACGGCTGCACCATTTTCCGCCGACAGCACCGTGCCGCTGACTTTACGTGTTTGGGAAAGGGAGGGGAAGACCAAGGCACAAGAAGCTACCAGCAATAGCAAAACCTTTTTCATGTAATTTTCGTTTGACAGATATGTCTCTGTATTATGAATAAAATTAGTAACGATTACATCAACTGCGAGCCTCTTTTAAGAAAAACCAACAATTATTTTTTTCGTGTACTTCGTAACGGGGATGTAGCAGTTTTCAAATGCTCTTTACGGTCAAGATTCTTAGGAATGGAATCCTCGCTGGCGATGTGAAACTATCTTTAAAAAGGCAGGCCCTGCCCTTGCTGGTTGTCATTTGGCGCCGTCAATTCCATTTTTCGTGCCAGTCCCACGGGCGAAACCTTCTTCCCGAAACCTGGCATTACAGATGCGCAGCACGACTGTATTCGGCCAGCGGTTGTCTGTATAGAATCGTTGCCCGTTGACAGCGCTGACGACCAGGCCGATCTTTGTCGATGCCGTATAGATGGCTGCATCA
>VGFQ01000008.1 GCA_016868815.1 Bacteroidota bacterium | reverse complement strand
CCATGCCCGACTGGGGGCGATCCGGCGCTACCACCACGACTTTTCCAAGGTCCTTGACCGCCTCCACCAGGTTGCGGATGCCTGGGGCCATGAAGCCATCGTCGTTGGTGACGAGGATCACCGGGGCCTCTCTGCGGCTCTTTTTGAGGGCTGGTTGCTTCTTTGCCATGGTTTCAATGCAAGCCTGATGGCTGGTTGCAAAGTAACGCTCTTCGGAAGGGGGAATCGTGTTTGAGGAAAGCAAAATATTTTGCCAAACTAAATAATTTAGTATTTTGCGCCAAAATCATTAGTATGCCACAGTCACTCGCAGGCCGTAACCTCAAGTATTTGCGGAAAAGCAAGAAGCTGACGCAGGAAGAATTCGCTGCCCGGCTCAACATCAAGCGTTCGCTGCTGGGGGCCTACGAAGAGGACCGGGCAGAGCCCCGCCTGGACGTTCTGGAAGCTGTGAGCGACTGGTTTGGGATCTCCCTTGACGATCTGCTGCGCACGCCCCTGGGCGCAGTCGACGAAGCCTCTGGAAGGAAGGACACCCTCAGCTACCTCCTGCGCCGACGGATGATCAAGATGGCTCCGGCAGAAAACCTGATTCATTTCGTGCCCGTTAAGGCCGCAGCCGGCTACCTCGCCGGCTACGCCGACGAGGAATTCATCGACGAGCTCAATACGTTTACTCTGCCCATGCTGGGTGGCGGCCAATACCGGGCTTTTGAGATCATCGGAGACAGCATGCTCCCTACGCCCAGCGGCTCCGTCATCGTCGGACAGAAGATTCCCACGACCATGCAGGAAGTGCAGAACAACCATGCATACATCGTCATCAGTCGCAGCGAAGGCATCGTCTACAAGCGCATCCTCAAAGACCCCCGGCAGCAGGAAAGGCTGACCCTGGTGAGCGACAACCCCGCCTTCAAACCCTACTTCATCCACGCCGGAGACATCCTGGAACTGTGGCAGGCTCAGATGGTGATCAGCAAAGTGGCCGTCCAGCAGCGGTGGGATATGGGACAGCTGGCCAGCATGGTCACAGATTTGCAGGAGCAAGTATCCAGCCTCAAGCGCAAGATGAACTGACCCAGTTATAGGCCATAGGCTGCCCGCGCCTCCCGAAAGGTCTGGCAATGGGCCTCGACGATCCGTCGGACGTCCGTTGAGTAGCCCCCCCCCATGGATACGGCACAAGGGATTCCCTGCGACTGCAATTGGCTAAAGACAAGCTTATCGCGCATACGGCATCCTTGCATCGAAACATTCAACTTTCCATACCGGTCGGTGTTGAGGATGTCCACGCCAGAAAGGTAGAAGACGAGGTCCGGTCGAACTTGCTCCAGCAACCGCCCTAGGTGCTCGTTGAGTAGACTCAAATATTCAGCATCTCCGATGCCGACCGGCAACGGGATGTCGAGGTCTGAGCTTTCTTTGTGAAAAGGGTAGTTGTGCGCTCCATGCATGCTGAAGGTGAAGACCCTCGGGTCTCCGGCAAAGAGGCTGGCTGTGCCGTTGCCCTGATGTACGTCGAGGTCTATGACCAGCATCTGCCTCGCGATGTGCGCACTAAGCAGATAGTTGGCTGCCACGGCGATATCATTCAACAAGCAGAATCCCTCGCCCCTGTCAGCAAACGCGTGGTGTGTTCCCCCGGCTACGTTGAGGGCAACCCCATGCTGCAACGCCTGAAGGGCACAGTCGATGGTGCCCTGGGTGATGACCTTCTCCCGGTGTACCAATGCCGGCGACTGCGGGAATCCAATCCGTCGCTGCTCACGCTCAGACAGAAGTTGCCCATCCAGCTTTTCAAGGTAGGCGGCCGTATGTGTCAGCTGGAGGATGGCATTCGAACAAAAGCCCGGTGACTTCAGCTCCCCGACCTCCAGCGCGCCCTCATGCAAGAGCTGGCCTGGTATGAGCTCATATTTCAGCATGGGAAATCGATGCCCTTCGGGAAGGGCATGCGCATAGATGGGGTCGTACGCGACGTAAAAGCTCCTGGGCAGATCCTTCATTTGAGGGCAATGAGGCTGGGGGAGCCACCTGACCGCGGCTCAGCTGGTAGGATGGCGATCACATGCTTGGCCTGCGCCGGTTCCACCTGTGCCAGTCCCGAAAAACGGCTAAAGGCCGGAAGTACGCCCCATTTTTGTGTGAAATAAAAACAAGGCAGGCGCAGACTTTGTTTGCCCATGCCGGTAAGCCGGATCCCCGGGTGCCAATGCCCGGCAATGGTATATAGATCCCTGGAAGCATCCGACTGTTCCTGGGGGTCATGTGTGAAGCGGAAGGGATTCATGGATAGCGATTTTTCCTGGACGCGGATACCCATCGAAGCATAGGCAGGCGTCTTTAAGATGTCGTGGTTGCCTCGGACCAGGATGAACTCCTCGACCGGCAAGCTGTCGCGCCACCGACGAAAGTGGTCCCATTCGAGGTTTTCCTCGCTGTGAAACAGGTCGCCGGTGAGGATTAGTTTTCGTGCTCCGAAATAGACAAGTTCCACGACCAGTCGCTGCAGGTCTTCTCGGTTGACCTTAGGAGGAACCGGGATTCCTGATTTCCGAAAATGCCCCGTCTTTCCAAAATGTAGGTCAGACACAATCAGGCTGGCATCTTCTTCCCAATACAGGCTTCGCCCGGCGGAGGCCCAGAGTGTCTGGGAATGGATCTGCAGGGGCAGCGGCTTTGTCATAGGTGCTCTTGCCAGCGATTACGGTTGTACTTGCACAGGGGCTCTACATCTCCGCTACCCTCATTTAGTGGAACCATCGTTCTGCTTCCTGTATCGATTCGGGCCTTCCCACATCCACGACGGCATCCCCCTCATGAAGATATCCACGGATATCCAGCGCTGAAGCGAGGTCGAGGTAGCTGTCGATGATAGAGAAAACCCCCGATTGCCGGATGGATTGGAGCAACTTTGGCTCGATGATATGCACGCCTGAGAAAGCGAAGGGCTGACTGGCCGAAGCCTCTGGACGTGCCATGCGCGTCTCGCCAGTCTTCACATGCTGCCAACCCGAGAGCCGCATCTCTGCATCGAACAACAGCTGGCGGGAACTCTCTCTTCTGGTCACGGCGAGCGTGGCCATAGCTTGGTGCGCCAGATGCCAGCGGTACATGGCTGGTAGGTTCAGGTTTGTGAGGATGTCAGCATTCATGACGATAAAAGGCCCCCCTGCCTCTGTAAAAAACCAGGCAGCCTTCAAGAGTCCTCCTCCCGTCTCCAGGGGGACGGGCTGTTCTACGGACAACGTGATGCGTGCGCCAAAGTCTTCATGTGCCTGCAGGAAGTCTGATATCTGGTCTGCACAATGATGGAGATTGACGAGGATGTCGCAGATTCCTGCCTGCCGAAGGTATTCGATGTTGCGTTGCAGAAGCGGTTTGCCATTGACGGGGGCCAATGCCTTTGGGTGGTGGTCGGTGAAGGGTTTCAGTCGCGTGCCGAGCCCCGCAGCGAACAGCATGGCCCGGGTGCCGGTGGGGATGCCTTCGGGTGATGGCGGTTGGTTGTCTGACGGCCGTGCGGATGCAGTCATGCGGAGGGAAGGTTTACCCAGTGCTTGCTCTCCTGTTCTATATGTTCCGTGATCGTGCGGACGCCAAATTTCTCCTGCAAGTGTTGTGCGAGGCTGTCGGCTGCAAAGACACTTCGGTGCTGGCCACCCGTGCAGCCAAAAGACACGGTGAGGTGGGTAAAGCCCCGTTGGATATAGTCCTGCACCGTCAGGTCGACCATGCCATATACATGCTGCAGGAAGATGGGCATCTCGGTGCGGTGCAGGAGGAACTCGCGCACCTCCGGGTCTCGGCCAGTCTGCAATTTGTATTCTTCGATCCTACCCGGGTTGAGGATGCCCCGGCAGTCGAAGACGAACCCGCCTCCGTTGCCCTGCTCGTCCGGCGGGATGCCTTTTCGATACGAGAAACTGCGGACATGTACGATTAGGGGTGTGTCAGGCCCCGCCTTGGTGATCTCGAAGCGTTGAATCATCTCATCAGCAACAATGGCCCTCAGCACCTTCTGCAATGCCGGGAGCCGCACGGGCAGCTGTCGGTTCTCCAGGAACCAGCGGAGGTTTTGCAAGGCTAAGGGTATGCTCGAGATGAAATGTGGCTTGCGTTCAAAAAGCCCGCGGAAGCCATAGGCGCCTAGGGTCTGCACCATTCGAATCAACACGAAGCCGTCGAAGCTGTCCATGAAGTTTTTCCGGTGAAGCGAACCCTGCAGGAGCTCATTGGCCTGCTGGAAATAATAAGAGAGCAGCTCATCCCTCCACTCGAAGGGCAGGCCGGCCCGGGCCTGCCAGAGCATGGCAGCCACATCATAGGGAAGGGCTCCCTGCATACCCCCCTGATAGTCGATAAAATGGACCTGGTCGTCGTTGACCATGATGTTCCGGCTCTGGCAGTCCCGGTGCATAAAATAACGCTGGTCTTCCTGCATGAGGTAGCTGCTCAGCAGGTCGAAGTCGTTCATGATCGCATTCTTATCATATGGAAGATCTAGCGCCCGGACGAAATAATAGAGAAAGTAGAGGAGGTCGGAATGGATGGCTTGCTTATCAAACGACTTGGTGCCGATGCAATCGGAATAGTCGAGCTCCGTGCCGCCTTGAATCTGAAGCCTTGCTAGCTGCGTCAGGGATTTGCGGAATAGCTCGAAGACGCGGGGGGAGAAGCCCTCCTCTTGCATAATGCCGAAGAGGCTGTTGTCCCCGAGGTCCGACTGCAGATACATGGTACGTTCCGGGTGTACGTGCAGGATCTCCGGGACGGGCAGCTGCTTGGCATGAAAATGACGGGTAAACGCTATGAAAGCGTTGTTCTCCGGGATGTTCCTGGGATTATAGGTGGCGATATACGAACGATCTTGATGGGAGATGCGCAGGTATTGCCGATTGCTGCCCGCTTGCTGCAAGGTCGTCACTCCGACTTTGCCGGCGGGCTGCCAGCTGCGGAAGTAGGTTTCTATCTCCTGACGGATGTCGGACATGGATCTGATGGATATTTATTCCGTAAAGGTAACCCTTCCCCTATAGTTCCTGCAACTGCCATGCCGTTCTACTACTCCTGCCAAGGCCTGTCATACCTGGGAGTGCTCAGCGCTCCAGCTGTTCCTGCATTCTCCTGACACGGTCTTCCAATTTTTCAGACGACAGGCTCTCCCGCATGCTGTCGACCTTCACCGGAAAGCTGAAAGGCGTCAGCCGTTCCGGAAAGGTGAGGACGATGCGCCCCCGCGCTATCCTGTCGAGCATCTCCCGTAGCCGGGCTTCCTCCATCTGGTGGTCGAAGACCTCCCGGTAAGCTTGTCGCAAGAGGACGTTCTCAGGCTCATACTCGGAAAAGACTTGAAACAGCAACGAGGCCGACGACTGAAGGTGCCGGGCCTTTTTAGGCTGGCCGGGCATACCCTGGAAGATTAGCCCACCGATGACGGCAATATCGCGGAACTTTCTTTTGGCCATCTCAGTGGCGTTGACGCTGCGTTGTATGTCTTCTAGCAGTCTATCGGTGGAGAAAAGCGCCCGCACGTTGCCGTCGTCGACGGGGATCGGCTGGTCGCTGAGCAGCTCGAAGCTGTAGTCATTCATGGCGAAGGTGAAGGTGATGGGCTGGATCTGGCTAATCCGCCAGGCGAGGATGGCCGCCATCGCCTCGTTCACCAGACGACCTTCAAAGGTGTGGACGAACAGATGGTACCCGTCGCGGGTCTCTATCTGCTCGATCAGCAGCTCCTCACTGCCGGGGATATGCGACAACGAACGCTGCAGCTCCATCAGCGGTGCCAGGGCTTCCAGCTCAGGGTCTGTCGTGTCTCCTTTTCCCGCCTCCTCCAGCTTACGGCGGAGCATGCAGCCCAGGTTGGCTGTGAGCGACATACGACCCCCCATCCAGCTGGGGACGATCGTCTTCTTCGCATTCGACTTTCGAACCAGCACGGTCATATCTCGGATCATCACAAACTCAAGCTTGCGGCCTGCCAGCGTAAAGACATCCCCCGGCAGCAGCCTGGAGATGAACCACTCCTCAATCACTCCTATATGCCCGCCCGTGATGAACTTCACCCGCAGCATCGCATCACTCACAATGGTGCCGATGTGCATACGATGGCGCATGGCTATGCGGCGGTTGGTGACGCGGCAGCGCCCATCCTGGACCTCGACTTTCTGGTACTCATCATACTGCTGCAAAGCACTGCCGCCTTGTATCAGGAAACGCAGCACTGCCCCCCATTCCGTATCCGTCATCTCCCGAAAGCAATAGGTCGAACGCACTTCTGGCAGGATGGTGGCGGGTTCAAAGCCGTCCGATACTGCCAGGGTGCAGAGATATTGTGCCAGCACGTCGTAGCAGAGTACCAGCGGGTCGCGTCGCTCGATGAGCCCTTCGGCAATCGACTGCTTAAGGGCAGCTGCCTCCAGCAGCTCTAGCGAATGCGTGGGAAGGAAATGCAGCCGACTGACTGCGCCGGGCGCATGCCCGCTGCGGCCGGCCCGTTGCAGGAAGCGCCCCACACCTTTTGGAGAGCCCACCTGCACCACGCTCTCCACCGGGCGGAAGTCGACGCCCAGATCCAGGCTGGACGTGCAGACGACGGCTTTTAGCGTGCCTTCGTGCAGCGCGTCTTCCACCCATAGCCGCAGTTCCTGCTCAATGCTGCCATGATGGAGGGCGATGGCACCCGCCCAATCGGGCTGCACATCCAGCAGTGTCTGATACCAGGTCTCGCTCATGCCCCTCGTATTAATGAAGACCAGCGTGGTGCGGCTGCCCTCCACAATCGGCACGACCTTCTCGGCCAAGCGTATCCCGAGGTGCCCTGCCCAGGGGTAGCGCTCTATCTCATCAGGGAAGATGGATGTCACTTCGATATTTTTGGGCATCTGGCTCTTTACGATAACGGTCTTTTCTGTAGAATTTCGTGTGTACATTGACGTGAGTAAGGGCGAGAGCAGCACATCCATAGCCTCCTCTAGGTTTCCGATGGTTGCGGAGATGCCCCAGATGCAGGGAGAGATGGGCGCAGACAATCCTACGATCCGGCTTACGGCGAGCTCCACCTGAACGCCCCGCTTACTGCCGATCAACTCATGCCATTCATCCACAGCGATGGTATGCACCCCGGAGAGTAAGTCGGCATATCCCTTTTGAGCCAGCAACAGGTGCAGGCTTTCGGGCGTGATCACCAGTACTTCCGGCATGCTGCGCTTCTGCCGTTGCCTTTCTGCGGTGGTCGTATCTCCATTGCGGATGCCCACGCGCCAGGGCAGACCGATGCCCGACAGCACTTCCTCCATCGCCCTCGCGATGTCTTTGGCCAGCGCCCGGAGGGGGGTCACCCATAATACTTTCAGGCCGGGCGGGTGCGTAGCCGGTTCGTCGACCGGATGGTTGGCTAATGTGCGGGCGACGGCACCGAGGAAGACCGCATATGTTTTTCCGCAACCGGTAGGGGCGTTGACAATTCCGCTGCGCCCTGCCAGCATATGTTCCCAAGTCTCCCGCTGGAAGTCGAAGGGCTGCAGTCCTCTGCCTTCCAGCCAGCGGCTTACCATGTCTATGCCGTATCGTGCGTCTGCCGTGGGTAGCATCTCTGCCATAGGGCAACGGGGTTGGTTCGAGGCTTATACCTGCGTTCGTCGCAGCAATGCCTGCAAGCTGTCGAGGGTGTCGATGTCTGCGGGCTTTTTATCGGTGCGCCACCGGAGGATGCGGGGGAACCGAACGGCGACGCCCGACTTATGCCGTTTGCTTTCGGAGATGCCTTCGAAGCCGATCTCGAAGACGAGCTCCGGCGTGACGGTCCGTACAGGACCGAACTTCTCCAGGGAGTGGCGCTTTACGAAGGTATCTACCGTACTGATTTCTGCGTCTGTCAGCCCGGAGTATGCCTTGGCGAATACCACCAGCCGCTCCCCATCACGTACCGCGAATGTATAGTCGGTGTACAGGTTGCTTCTTCGGCCATGGCCTTTCTGGGCGTAGACGAGGACGGCGTCGACGCTCATGGGGTCGACCTTCCATTTCCACCAGTCGCCGCGTCGCCGGCCGGTCTGATAGGTGGAGTTGCTGCGCTTCAGCATCAGTCCCTCGCTGCCGTTCTCGCGGGCGGATGCCCGCAGCGTTGCCAGGCATGACCAGTCGGTGATATCCAGTCCCTCCGACAGGGTGAAGTTTCCCGCAGCGGCAGCCTGTACAAGTGCTTTCAGCGCTACACGTCGCGCGGTGAAGGGGCGTTCTCTCCAATCTTGTCCGCCCACTTCGAGGAGGTCGAAGGCCATGAAGCCGGCGGGTGCTTCTCGCAGTTGGCGGGCAGAGACCTTCTGTCGTCCGATGCGCGTCTGCAACGTCGAGAAGGGCAGGGGCCTGCCGTCTCGCATTGCCAGGATCTCGCCGTCGAGGACAGTGCCATCGGGGAGTCCTTCCATCCAGGTGACAAACTCTGGGAAGCGGTCTGTGATGAGTTCCTCGCCACGGCTCCACACAAAGCTCTGCCCGCCGCGTCGGATGACCTGTCCCCGGATGCCGTCCCATTTCCATTCGGCATGCCATTCGGAGGGACGGCCGAGGCTCTCGAGCGCTGCCTCTAGCGGGTAGGCGAGGTAGAAGGGATAGGGCCGGGATAGGTCTTGTCCGGCCGAGCCTTCTTGCAGCAGTGCGTCGACATCGGTCGTCGCCGGGTCCCAGTTGCCGCTGAGGCGGTGGGCGACGACGGAGGCTTCAAGGCCGGTCGCCTTAGCCAGCGCCTGGATGACGGTCTGTGCCGAGACGCCCACCCGAAACCCACCGGTGATGAATTTATTGAATACGAACTTCTCATGGGCCGACATGCCCGACCAACAGGCCTTCACCAGCCGCTTTTTCTCTTCGTCTTCGAGGCTGGAGAGCGATGATAACATCCGCATCTGGTCGGCTAGGTCTCCTTCCATTCCCTCTTGAGGGGCGGGGGAGCGGTCGAGCAGTGCCAGGGTTTCTGCGAGGTCTCCGACCTGGTGGTAGCACTCTTCGAACAGCCATTCTGGCATTTCCTCCCATTCGGCCAGCCAGGCAGTGAGTTGCCGCGTGCCGACCATACGGCGCAGGCGACGGCCCGTGAAGAGTCCCAGCGTCCAGGCCTTGTCGGACGGAGGCGCCTCCTTCAGGTAGGCTGCCAGCCATTCGACCTTCGCCGAGGTCTCGCGGGTCTCGCCGATCTGATGCAGGAGTTGGGCAAAGTCTCGAAATCCGGTGCGCCGCCGAAGCGGCACGTTTGGATTGTTGGGCTGGGCGTTGGTCATGTCTTCTCTTGTTTTTCTTCCACCGCGTCGTCTTCCCTGTCTTCTTCATCCCCTCCATATTGCGTACGTACCTCACCCGCCTCGACGCCATTTTCGGAGAGGTAGCGGCTGAAGGCTGATTGAAAGCCGTGGGTGACGAAGACCTTCTGCGCGCCGGTGGCGCGGACAGCGGCCAGGAGGCCGTCCCAGTCGGCATGGTCGCTCAGCACAAAGCCCTTGTCGGCCTCGCCTCGCCGCCGGTTACCGCGCACCTGCATCCATCCGCTGCAGGCGGCTGAGCGGTTGGGTCCCATCCATCTTTCTACGCGCAGCCCCCCGACGGGTACCGGTGTTATAAATACACATCCTTTTCGGATGTTCATGGCCGTGTGTTCGGTGAGCCTTTCGACGCGCGGGAAGTCCCATCCCGCCTCCGTCAGGGCCTGTTGCATGTTCAGGACGGCGCCATGCGCGAAAAGTAGGCCTTCGTAGGGCCTCAGGGCTTCGATGATGCGTTGTGCCTTTCCGAGGCTATAGGCCTGGAAGATAGAGCTGCGGCCCTCGCGGCGGTTGGCTTCCACCCAGGTGCGCATCTCGTCGAATATCTCCTCCTGCGGCCGCCAGCGGTAGACGGGCAGTCCGAAGGTCGACTCAGTGACGAAGACGTTGCAGCGGATGGGCTCGAAGGCGCCGCTGAGGCCGTCGTCTTCGGTCTTATAGTCACCGCTCACAACCCATACCTCGCCCTGGTATTCCACACGTACCTGCGCAGAGCCGATGATGTGGCCGGCTGGGTGAAGCGATACCCGTACGCCGTTGCGCATCACGGTCTCTCCCCATCCGGCCGTCTGGAACTGCTGCGGGCCGAGGCGTGCCCTCATGACGGGTAGCGACTGTTCGTGGCAGAGGTAGTGGCCGTGGCCGGGGCGGGCATGGTCGCTGTGGGCATGCGTCACCACGGCCGCGGGCACAGGTCGCCAGGGGTCTATGTGGAAGTCGCCGGCCTCGCAATACAGGCCGTTGTCGGTGAATCGGATCATGGCAGGGGGCGGGGGGGCGGCATGCGGGTTGGGGTCATATCGTCTTGAGGTATTCGAGGAGGGTCCTCCGCTCAGCCTCGGTGAGGCGGTCGCCGAAGGGATGGCCCTTGTTGCCGTATCCGGGAAGGGTGGTGTTGTAGGTGTTGGTAGATCCCGCGGCTTTTTTCTCGCGGTATACCCATCCGAGCCGCTGCAAGTCGTAACGCGGATGCCGGAAACTCCGCTCCCAAAAGGCTGGCCTGCGCCGGCTGTCGAGCAGTGCTTCGAGCGTAGGGACGGAGCCGTTGTGCAGGTAGGGTGCTGTCATCCATACGCCGTCGAGGGGAGGGGCGATATAGCCGTTGAAGGGCTCTATGCGGGCGGCATGGGGGCCTTTGGCAAAGCGGCTTCCATTGAACCAGTCGACCATGCCCGATTCGACATAGTTGCTGTGGTTGAGGAGGGAGTCGGTGCCTATGACGGCTTGCGGGATCAGCAGGTTGGGGTACCTGCCTTCGGGCCCGTAGGTGCCGTGGCAGCCGGCACAATGCTGATGAAAAAGCGACTGTCCCTTGCCTGCCAGGGCGCTGTCGATGGGTCCGGGATAGGCGGGAGGCTGGAGTGACTTGATATAGGCGAGCACATCTCCCATTCGGGCATCGACCCGGTTGGCCTGTACCGTGTCGTTGACGGTGAGCAGGATGGCGCCCATGAGAAACCGGCCGAAGTCGCCCCGCCCCAGCCCGCTGTAGAACATGGCGTTCTTTTTTTTCAGCAGCCACCAGGCCGGCACGTCCGAAGGGATCACGGTCTGGGAGAGCTGCCGGGCGGGTGTGTCGCTCCATGCGAGGGTGTTTGGATCACGGTGGGTGACGAGCAATGCCGTGAGGCGGTCGGCCGGGTTGACACCGCGTACCTGCGTGGCCATCTGGCGACCCACCGTGCGGCTGACGCGGAGGAACGCTTGCGCGGCAGCTTCCGCTTCGGGATGCTGCCGCATCCAGCTATCTACTAGGTGGGTGGCGAAGGGGGACGATATAGCCCGCGAAAGGGTGTAGTCGCCCAGCGAATTGCCCAGCCCGATCACCAGCGAGTCGCCCCAGCGTTGTGCATGGCACTGCAGGCAGTTGGGCACGACGATGGTCGCCCCGTTGGCGGCTTTCACCGCAGTGAAGTCATGCTGTATGCTGGCATTCACGCCCGTCCTTTGCAGCGCATTGCGCCTGTCTTTTCCGAAACCCAGTCGATAGAAGGAGAGGGGTACGCCACTATTGACATAGTCGCCATAGACCAGGAAGTGATAGCCGGAGTCTGGGTTGCCGCTGCGCTGCGGATAGGCGGGCACGGGTACAGGGCCCGGTCTGCTGGGGTCCATGGCGGCGATGACCCCCAATACGACGAGGGTCAGCGACAGCATGACGATCAGCGGGTGTTTCATGTCCATCCCCTATGCAACTAACCGAAGGGCGTCTTGGTTCACCGCAGTTGGCTGACGGAGCCTTCCTCCCTTCGAATGAGATAGATGCGTTTGTTTTCGAGGTAGTCGATGACGGTGGCTGACTGGATGCGTGCCGGCTGAAAGTTGAAATCTGACTGGGCGGACAGCTCCGGGTCGTTCAGATGACTTCTCCAGGCAGTATCGTATTGGAGCAGCAGTCGCGTCAGGTGGTAGGCCGCCTGGAAGGATTTGAAGACGACGTCGCTGGGGCGACTGTAGGTACGGCGGCGGTATTCTTCCTCCAGCCGGTCGCCCCAGGCTGCAATGGCTGGTCGGTAGAATGCGACCGTATGCTCTATGGGTATGGACTGGTAGCGGCTGCTGCGCAAGGCAGAGAGACCCTCCCAGGTGGGCATACCGATGACGGTGATGCGATAGGCCTTGTCGATCGATAGACAGTTTTCTACCAACCGCAAGCCAAAGGCCTCATCCAGACTGCCCGCGATGAGGATGTTGAGGCGCGTGCTGTCGAGGTGGCGCAGGAGTTGCCACACAGAGAAGGTATCGGGCATGGCAAGCGTCCGATATTTGGGGGTGCGGCCTCCTTGCATCTCACGGAATGCCTCAGCCAGCCGGTCGTCATTGGGATGCAGCCGCCGCAGCCAGATGGCATTTTGACCGATGCCGAGCGAGGCTGTCAGGTGATTGTTCAGCGCTTGCAGATGGCTGGGCAGCCTTGCCTGGGTGATCAAGACATAGGGGTTGTCCCGCACGCCGCCATCATTGGGATAGGAAGTGCTCAGGAAGGGGATGCGACGACGGCGGGCTGCCTCTGCGAGATGCAGGTATTCGGCGCCGCTCACCTGGCCGATCAGCAGGTCCAGGGAGTCCATCTTCGGGAGTCGCGTGACGAGGAAGATATTCCCTTCCTGGCTTCGGATGTCGAAGACCGTCAGCTCTATATTGACCTTTCCGGTTTGTCGGAGGGTGTCCAAGGCAAAGGCCACTCCTTGGTAACATTCCAGGCCCGATATCGACTGCCTTGGGAAGCCCTTGCCATACCGGTACTCGCCGGTCGGGCTGAAGGCGGAGTCCAGCCAGAGTGGGACAAAAAGCCCAATACGCAGAGGCTTACCGGCCCTCCCTTGTGCCCTGGCTGGCGGTGGGAGGAGGCATGTGAAGAGGAAGAGGGTCAGCAGGAGGGTACGGATGACAACTTGCATAGCAGTCGGATAGATGCTTATTCCCATTCGATGGTTGCAGGGGGCTTGCTGCTGATGTCGTAGACGACACGGTTGATGCCCCGCACGCGGTTGATGATCTCGTTGGAGACTTCTCCAAGGAAGGTATGGGGTAAGTGTGCCCAATCAGCCGTCATGCCATCGACAGAGGTCACGGCTCGGAGGGCGACGGTGAACTCATAAGTCCGCTCATCGCCCATCACTCCGACGCTTTTGACGGGGAGCAGGATGGCGCCCGCCTGCCAAACGGTGTCATAGAGCCCATGGCGCCGAAGGGCATCGACATAGAGGGCGTCGGCCTCCTGCAGCAGCCGCACCTTTTCTTCTGTCACTTCTCCTAGGATGCGGATGCCGAGGCCTGGCCCGGGGAAGGGGTGGCGGAACAAAAGCTCGGCGGGGATGCCGAGCTCGAGGCCCACCTTACGGACTTCATCTTTGAAGAGAAATCGCAAGGGTTCTACTAGCTCCAGCTTCATCGTCTCGGGTAGGCCTCCAACGTTATGGTGTGATTTGATGGTGACAGAAGGGCCGTGTACCGAGACACTCTCGATGACATCGGGGTAGATAGTCCCTTGTCCGAGAAAGCTGATGTTGCGGAGGGCATGGGCCTCCCGGTCGAAGACTTCTATAAACGTCGCTCCAATCGATTTCCGCTTTGCCTCCGGACTCGACAGGCCGGCAAGGCGGGTGTAGAAAAGCTCGCGGGCGTCAACGCCTTTGACGTTCAGGGAGAGCTTCGCATAGGTGTCCAGCACCTGTCTGAACTCATTTTTGCGGAGCAGGCCGTTGTCGACGAAGATGCCTTGGAGGCGGTTGCCGATGGCCCTGTCGATCAACGTGGCGGCTACGGTGGAGTCGACCCCGCCGCTGAGGGCCATGACGACTTGCTGGTCGCCAATGCGTTCCCGCAGCGCCGTGACCGTATCAGTGATGAAGTGGGCAGGCGTCCAGTCGCAGGCGCAGCCGCAGGCCTCCACCAGGAAGTTGCGGATCAGCTGCCGGCCATGCTCTGAATGGAAGACTTCTGGGTGGAACTGACAGCCATACAAAGGGTTGCCCTTCTCAAGCTGGCGGCGGAAGGCGGCGACGGGGATGCTGTCGGTGGTAGCCAGCACTTCAAAGTCTTCCGGCAGCGAGAGGATCGAGTCGCCATGACTCATCCATACCTGTGACCGGTCGGGAAGACCGGCAAAGAGAGGATCCTGCCGCGTGATCTCCAGAAAAGCACGACCGTATTCCCGCTTCTCAGACCGCTCTACCCGGCCACCCCCCAGCTTTGCCGTCAGCTGTGCACCGTAGCAGATGCCCAGCAATGGCAGGCGGTCTGCTATCTCCGACACATCTGTCATTGGGGCTTCGGGGTCGGTGACGGAGAAAGGTGAACCCGAGAGGATCACCCCTTTCAGCGTAGGTGAGTATTCAATGGGCCGATGGTATGGGATGATCTCGCAATAGATTTGCGCCTCCCGCACGGCCCTTGCGATCAACTGGGTGTATTGCGAGCCGAAGTCGAGGATCAAGATTTTTTCAGTCATGAGTGACAAAGGTAAACAGGGCAGCGCATCCATTTCGTCTGGCGGCCCGCTTCCCGAGGGAATGTGCAAAACCCTGCGTTGACATCGCCGTAGAGGCCGTGCAGACATCTGCAAGCGCCCTGCCTGCAAGGAGCCCTGATGGGAAAAATGAAGCCGTCCTGCCCGGAGGACAGGACGGCTTCATTTTTCTATTGAAGGACGGCCTTACTTGACGGCCATAGCATTCAGCTTCTTAGCCAGGGCACTTTTAAGGTTGGCGGCTTTATTCTTATGGATGATGCCGTTCTTGGCGAGTTTATCAACCATGCTGACCACATCACCCAGCTTGCCAGCTGCTTCGGCGGCATCTGTAATGGCCCGGAGGTCGCGGATGGCGTTGCGGGTTGTCTTGCCTTGGTAGCGGTTGCGCTCACGACGCTTGGACACCTGCCGGACATCTTTCTTGGTAGCCTGATGATTTGCCATGTTAATAGAGTTGCCCCTTGGGGTCGGCAAAGTTAGGCGCTGTGACCGGAATTACCAAATTCGATGCTGCCGCCGGGAGATGGATGCCTTGCGATGCCAATGGCTGTCAGGTATCCGCGCTCGGCTCGCCTGTAGAACGCTTTTCCGCCGTCTGTCAGGGCAGAAAGGCCATACAGGATGTGTATACGGGTCGCCTTTTCCCTTTTTTTGACAGATATTTGCGGGCGCTTCGTGATCCGCCGCTATCCTATATATATACATGAGAGACTTCAGCTATATCACACACTCCCACCCCTCTTATATAGAGGAAGAGTACCGGGTATTCCAACAAAACCCCGGACAGATCGACCCCGACCTGCGTAAATTCTTCGAAGGCTTCGACTTCGCCGCCACGCACGGGGTGTGGCCGGCCGCAGCCGCAATGCAGAGCGATGTCCAGGATGATCAATCTGCCGATTGGCGCAAAGAACTGGGCGCCTACCGCCTCATCCTCGGTTACCGAAACAAAGGTCATCTCATCGCGCGGACCAACCCCATCCGGCCACGGAAAGACAGGGGTGCCAACCTCGACCTACCCTTCTTCGGGCTTGAGGAAGAAGATCTACAAAGGTCCTTTTATGCGGGACATCACATCGGACTGGGAAAGGCCACCCTTCAACAGATCCTCTCCCACTTGCAGCGCTGCTATGCCACCCATGTAGGGGTTGAGTTTAAATACATCTCAGACCAGGCGAAAGTTGACTTCCTCACCCACGAGGTAGAAGAGGGCTTCCACAGATCGCTGCCGCTGGCGAAGAAGAAGCGTATACTCGAGAAATTAAACCAAGGCGTGATCTTCGAGAAATTCCTGCACACCAAATACATCGGGCAAAAACGGTTTTCGCTGGAAGGCGGGGAGACGACCATTGCCGCGCTGGACGCCATCATCTCCCGCGCCGCCGGGGAAGGGGTGCAGGAAGTTGTCATCGGCATGGCCCACCGCGGCCGCCTCAATGTCCTCGCCAACATCATGGGTAAGACCTATGCGCAGATCTTCAGTGAGTTTGAAGGCACCTTCACTCCCGACCAGACGATGGGCAGCGGGGATGTCAAATACCACATGGGCTACGGCTCCGAAGTGCAGACCTCCGAAGGCCACGTGGTGAGCCTTAAGCTCATACCCAACCCCTCCCACCTAGAGGCCGTTGACCCCGTCGTGCTCGGCTTCTCCCGCGCCAAGGCCGACGTGCTCTACGACAGCCAGTACGAGAAGATACTGCCCATCCTGATCCATGGAGACGCCTCCATTGCCGGCCAGGGTATCGTCTACGAAGTGCTGCAGATGTCTAACCTGGAAGGGTATTATACAGGTGGGACCATCCATTTTGTGATCAACAACCAGATCGGCTTTACAACCGACTTCGAAGATGCCCGCAGCGCCGACTACTGCACCTCGCTGGCGGCCATGGTGCAGGCCCCTGTGTTGCATGTCAACGGCGACGACCCCGAGGCCGTCGTCAAATGCGTGGAATTGGCCGTGCAATATCGTCAGCGCTTTCATTCCGACGTATTCATTGACATGGTCTGCTACCGCCGCCATGGACACAACGAGGGCGATGACCCCAAGTTCACGCAGCCGCATCTCTACGAACGCATCGAGCGCCACCCCAACCCCCGCGAAGTCTATTTCCAACAGCTTCTCGATAAAGGTGAGACGGATGCCCAGGAGCTGGCAAGGGAGATGGAGAAGAAATTCTGGTCCGACCTGCAGGAACGGCTCGACGAAGTCAAGCAAAATCCTCTTCCCTACCATTACCAACAGCCCGAGTTGTGGTGGAAGCAGCTCCGCAAGGCACTCCCCGAAGACTTCCTGTCTTCTCCCAACACCAGCGTCGACCCCGCCGTCCTCGCCAGTATTTTTGATGCCATCATGGCCTGGCCAAACGACTTCAAACCCCTTGCAAAAGTCAAGAAACTGCTGCTGGACAAGCAAAGGCTCTTCCAGTCAGAAGGGCGCATCGACTGGGCTACAGCGGAGCTGTTGGCTTATGGTAGCCTCCTGCTGGAAGGAAAAGATGTGCGCATGAGCGGCCAGGATGTCCGTCGCGGCACGTTCTCCCACCGGCATGCCGTGCTCCGCGACGAACAGACAGACGAAAGCTACAATCGCCTCAGCCAACTGCCAGCTGCCAAGGGGCAATTCAGAATCTATAACTCCCTCCTCAGCGAATATGGCGCCCTAGGCTTCGAGTATGGCTATGCCTTGGCAACGCCCCAGACGCTGGTCTTATGGGAAGCTCAGTTCGGAGATTTCTGCAACGGCGCTCAGACGATGATCGATCAGTTCATTAGCAGCGCCGAACAGAAATGGAACCGCATGAACGGCGTCGGGATGCTCCTGCCGCATGGCTATGAAGGACAGGGGCCTGAGCATAGCAGCGCCCGCATGGAACGCTTCCTGCAGATGTGCGCAGAACTCAACATGGTAGTGACCAATGTCACGACCGCTGCCAACCTTTTTCACTTGCTGCGCCGTCAGCTGGCATGGCCCTTCCGTAAGCCGCTGGTGAACTTCTCGCCAAAGGCCAACCTGCGCCACCCCGGCAGTCAGTCGCCTGTCCATGCCTTTACCACCGGCAGCTTCCGAGAGCTACTCGACGACGAAAGCGTCTCAGACCCTCAGGCCGTACAGAAGGTACTGCTCTGCAGCGGCAAACTTTTCTTCGAGCTCGCTGAGCAGCGGCAGAAGCGGGTTGTCGAAGGTATCGCCATCATTCGCCTCGAGCAGCTGTACCCCCTGCCGGCCGGCCAGCTGGAATCGCTGAAGGCTCGATATCCTAGGGCCAAATGGCTGTGGGTGCAGGAGGAGCCGCTCAACATGGGCGCAGCCTCATACCTACAGTCAAACTGGAAGGGTACGCCCTTCGGCATCATCAGCCGCAAGGCCAGTGCCTCCACCGCCACGGGATACGCGAAGATGCATACCAAAGAACAGACTGAGCTCATAGAGACAGCCCTGTACATTTAAACTTACAAACCTGAACAGTCAAACGAAGATTTAACGCTATGATCGATATCAAGATCCCCACGGTAGGGGAATCCATCAGCGAAGTGACCCTTGCGCGGTGGGTTAGAAAAGAGGGCGACTGGGTGGAGCGGGATGAAGTGATCGCAGAATTGGAGAGCGAGAAGGCCACCTTTGAGATCAACGCCGAACAGGCCGGCCTCCTGCACCTACATGCCAACGAAGGGGATATCCTTCATATAGGCGACGTCGTCTGCCGCATCGACGAAACGGCCGAGCGGCCTGCCGGACAGCAACCCGACATCGTGGAAATGCCATCGCCTACGGAGGCCGAGCCAACGCCGAAGCCAGCTACCCCCGAGACGAAGGCCACCCCAGTAGCCGCCGCCATCATGGCAGACAAACAGGTAGATCCCGGGCAGATACAGCCCAGCGGAATCGGCGGGCGCATCCTCAAGCAGGACGTCCTGGATGCATTGGCGTATCCCGGTCGCCGGACGGATATGCCTCTGTTCGGACGCACAGAACGCCGTGAACGGATGAGCAACCTCCGCCGCACACTCTCCCGACGACTCGTAGAGGCTAAGAACAGCACGGCCATGCTTACGACCTTCAACGAGGTCGACATGAGCCAGGTCATGGAGATACGTGCCCGCTATAAAGACGCCTTCAAGCAGACGCATGGCGTGGGCCTCGGCTTCATGAGTTTCTTCACAAAGGCCTGCACCTTCGCCTTGCAGGAATGGCCGGCCGTGAATGCATACATCGATGAGGAAGAGATCGTCTACCACGACTATTGCGACATCTCCATCGCCGTCTCTGCCCCCAAGGGCCTGGTAGTGCCCGTGGTGAGGAATGCCGAAAGCCTGAGTATGGCAGAGATAGAGCGGAAGGTCGTAGAGCTGGCCAGCAAGGCGCGGGAGAACAAACTTACGCTGGAAGAGATGCAAGGCGGTACTTTCACCATCACCAACGGCGGCGTCTTCGGCTCGCTGATGAGTACACCCATCATCAATATCCCACAGTCTGCCATCCTGGGGATGCATAAGATAGAGGAGCGGCCGGTCGTCGCCAAAGGACAGATTGTTGCACGCCCTATGATGTACCTGGCCCTCAGCTACGATCACCGCATCATCGACGGCCGCGAAAGCGTCGGCTTTCTAGTGCGTTTCAAAGAACTGCTCGAGAACCCCGCCACACTGCTGATGGGCAAAGACCCTGTGAGTAGCCTCCTCGAGCTGCCCTGACCTGGCGCGCCTACCCCTGCCAACTATGCCGGAGCGCCCAAGCCAATACCTGGAATCCCGCCTTCGCACGGCAGAGGTCATCCTGTCTCATTACGACGGGACGCTTCCCTTCCCCCTCCACCTGAAAGCCTTTTTTCGTGATAACCGGCGCTATGGCTCTCGCGACAGGCGCGAAGTGGCAGCCCTCTGCTTTGGGTACTTCCGCCTTGGCCACGCACTGTTGGGACTGCCGATGCGACAGCGCATCGAAGCAGGTATGCTCATCGACACCGCCGACGGTGCGTTCGATGCGCTGACAGATCGTCATCCCGATTTCCACCTGGAAGACATCCTCCCAATCCGGGACCTTCTCAGCGCGGGCCTGGACAACTCTTCCTTCCTTCATTCCCACCTGCGGCAGCCAGAACTTTTTATCCGCATCCGCCCGGGTAGAAGGAAAGAGGTACTGCACACGATCACATCTTCGGGTATCCCATGCCGTGAAATATCCGAAACGACCCTTGCTGTGCCCAACGGGAGTTCTTTGGAAGTGCTGGGTCGACCCGACGATGCGTATGTGGTGCAGGACCTCTCATCTCAACGAACCGCCGATTGGATGCCGCCGCCTGAAGCGCTGCCTGCGAAACCTCTGGTACGTGACGTCTGCGCTGGCAGCGGCGGGAAGTCGCTGCTGGCCTGGGATAGGTATCCCGGCGCACGCATAGAGGCCTCAGACAGTAGGGCATCGATAATCGCCAATTTGGAAGTGAGGTTTCGGACAGCGGGCATAATGGATTTCTATGCATCAGTCGAAGATATCACGGTGATCAGTACACAAAAAAAGGATAGTCGTCGATTTGATCTCGTGATCGTCGATGCACCCTGCACGGGCTCGGGCACCTGGTCGCGCACGCCCTGGGACCTGCTGCTGTTCGATCCGTCATCCGTAGATCATTATACTATTCTGCAACGCCGCATCGCTGCGGCCGCGGCGCCCCTCGTGAGACCGGGCGGTCATCTTCTCTATATCACCTGCTCCGCTTTTGCTGCCGAAAACGAGGGCGTGTCTGCATTCATTGCTGCCGAGTGCGGACTGCTGCCTGTGCGGTCGGGACTGCTGCCGGGATATATGCAACGCGCTGATACTATGTATGCAGCCCTCTTCACTTCAGATGGTAGATGACCCGTTGGTGTTTGATCGGTGTAGTTCAGTATTCAGAATTCTTTCGGAAGGCATCACCACCGCTATCTCTGGCATCAAGATCTCTCCGGCGACTACCTCTGCTTGACGGCGGAGGGCTGTCCTGCTCGTACCGCCTATTGGTTCTAAGGTCCGTGAGCTAGTAATTTTGGATGTTATTTTATAAAGAATAAATAAGCGCCACAAGGGTGACGCGGACAGCGGGGCACATCTATTGAATGCACATCGAGTGTTAAAATCCTACTCTCTTTCAGCCTGTCATCAGGCGTATTTCTGCCGCATTACGATGTACTTTGCGATCTTGATTTTAGCATACAGCAGACGGGAGTAGTGACTTAGCATCCTCTTTATGCCCCCCATTGGAATGTTATCATAGTAGTAACTCTCAAAAAATTGGAGAATATCGTACCGAAGGTATTTTCGAAAATCTACCGGTTTGATGCCTGCCCAGTGTAGGATAAGCGGGTATCCTTCCGTATTCTTGATTTTTTCTAGTTCGATCTCTTTTGCCATTGGAACGCCTGGCCAATGCCAGAAGTCTTCGTAAGCCAGATTTATTTTTCTCTTTTGTTGGCATTTCCAAAGGACATAGTTTATAATCCCTTGATCTGAATGCTTGAAAATGTCAGGGTACAGATTTTTATATCTATTTTCGAAGCTCATCACTGTGGAGAAATCATCCTGAGTCAACAGGTCACTGGAAATGACAATCTGCCCTGTGTTGAAGGCGAATCCGGGAAATTCATATAAAGGATCAAGAGCCTTTGCTTTTTTTATGTCTAGATAATTTGAATTCACATTCTGACTGTCTTCAGGCTCTCCTTGTATGCCAGTGACTATAAAGTCCGCATCTATGGCGTTGAGCCTTTGCAACACCCTTCCCAGGAATACAACATCCGAGTCTACAAAAAGATACTTCTCCTTAATTGGATGGAATATGAGTGCATACTTACTCCAGCCCCATCCGAAATGTTTTAATGGGGTATTGAATACCTTACATTTCCAATAATTCTCGAATTCAATTACGGGGAAATCACCCTGGCTGAGATCTTTCAGCAGAAGCACCTCCACTTCCGGATACCAATAGCGAATGCTGGCCACGCAGGTCCGAACCAAGTGAATATCCTTTTTAAAACAGCCGATAACGACTTTCTCAATCATCTGAAATGGTTGCGTGGGAGAAAAAATTTTCTCTTTGGTTAAATGAAGGTAGTAAAATCGGGGGTTTTATTATTTCCTTCATGGTGCTGATCTTTTTATATCAATCTCTTGTAAAGGTCCTGGCTACTTAACCCTCCTTTCGTAACGAGGAACACAGGTGTTTCTGAAGTATCCTGACCATCTCTTTGGTCGAATCGAAACTTCGATGGATATGCCCTTGCCAAAGAGTGCATGGGTTCAGTAGATTTTTGCAGCTCTCCTTGCAACAAATCATTCGGTGTATCTCTGTAAGTGAATGCGATGAATTGTTCGTTTTATGGATTGGACCAATCTTGGAGGAATATCCAAAATTCATTTGATCGTAAGGCCCAAATCTTATCCCTGCCGCGAATAGAATCCTATCCACCGCAGAGGATTTTGTCTATGTTGGAACTTGGGTTCTCAAAAGGCTATCGATGTTCTGCCTAGAGCGACTTCAATTTTTTCGTCCGCTTGCCTTCCGGGTAGCTTCATCGTCTTTCGAGTGGTCTCAGAGGATGCTCCGTTCACAGCCGTTGCATCCCGGGAATGTCAGTTGTTGGCGATAAAGCTGAGTGTCAGTGCAAAGCTGCCGGGCTCGTAATAGCCGGTTGCGGAGCTTGCGTTAGGGGGTTGCCAGACTTCATGCATGACTTCACGGTATACAAGTCCCAGCCCTTTGGCATAGACCTCCATCGATCGGTCGATGGATGAGTAACGATTCCTGTCTGCCGGGTTGCCGATGCGGTCGTCTTGCTGTAGCACGGTCAAGGCCTCGGGATAGAGTCGGTCGCTGGCCTGCCAGGGCTTGCCGGCATTGAGGTAGGTAAAGCGCCATCCCTCCAGGTATTGACGGGCTGGGTCGCTGGTGGTGTTGATAAATCGGTTGCCCGCCCAGCGGTAGCCTTCGCGGATGGGGTCAACTAGGCGGATGACGCGGTTATTGTCCTCCAGCCATTCCAGCGTGTTGCCAGCAGGGATGGCCAAAAACTGGTCTTGATCAGTCCATCGGGTGGTGTCTGCCGGATGGCGGAATGACCGGATGATACGCCATGCCATTCGGCCTTGCTGATCACGCGTGGGGCCATCGACCCTGTCTCGAACGAGGTAAGACCTGACTTTTTTGGCAGTGCCCTGTATCGGATAGATGGTTGAATCTAGCCGATAGTAGATCGAACGGCCTGCCTCCAGTGGCATGTATTGTGGGATGCTGCCAGCGACAGGCAGGTCTTCCGACCGGGTACAGCCCCATAGGAAGGGGATCATCAGCAGCACAATGGGGTACGGCAGATAGGCGCTCAGGGGGGTGATGGGCGTGGGGATGCTAGGTCGAAGGCTTTTCAAGGTATGCAGGGATGGGCTGGGCCCCATTTGGATATGATATTGACTTAATATCAAACAAGCTGAACGCTACCCGGTACGGATTATTGCGCAGGATCAGGAGAATGCGGGTAGCCCAGAACGATATCGGTGGATGGTGCCCCCGCCTAGGACATCATCTCCCTCGTAGAAGACGGCCGACTGGCCAGGGGCTACGCCTTTGGCATGTTGCAGAAAATGCACGCGAATGTTGCCTGCATCGTCGTAGCCCAATGTCCCTGCCGTGCCCTGGTCTCGGTAACGGATCTTGATGGTGGCTTCGAAGCCTTCCGGAATCTGGTCGTATTTGATGTGATTGACCTTGCCTACGAGCATCTCACTCCGTTCGAGGTCCTCCTCGTCGCCGAGAACGACGGTGTTGGTTTCAGGGATGATCTCGGTCACGTAGACGGGCTTGCCCAGTGTGATGTCGAGTCCTTTTCGCTGTCCGACGGTATAAAAAGGATATCCCCGGTGTTTGCCCAGGATGCGCCCGGACTTGTCGACGAAGGTGCCGCCTGCGACTTGCTGCTCCAGTCCTTCGACATGGCGACTCAGGAAGCCTCGGTAGTCGTTGTCGGGCACAAAGCAGATCTCGTAGCTCTCGCTTTTCTTCGCCAGTTCAGGGTAGCCGAATTCTTCGGCCATGTGTCGTATCTCGGATTTCCGGTATCCTCCGAGGGGTAGCAGGGTACGAGAGAGCAGGTCTTGCTGGAGACCCCATAGGACATAGCTCTGGTCTTTGGTCTCGTCGATGGCGCGCGAGACGACATAGCGTCCGCCCTCTGTGGGGCGTATCTTGGCATAGTGGCCTGTGGCGATGTAGTCGCAGCCCATCGCGTCCGCTCGTTTCAGTAGGGCCCTCCATTTGATGTGGGTGTTACACATCACGCAGGGGTTGGGTGTCCGGCCAGCTAGGTATTCGTCTACGAAGTTGCGGATGACGAAGTCGCCAAACTCCTCCCGGATGTCGAGGATAAAATGCGGGAAGCCATGGTGGACGGCAGCAGCCCGGGCATCGTTGAAAGAGTCGAGGTTGCAGCAGCCTGTCTCTTTTTTGCTGCCTCCGGTATGGGCATAGTCCCAGGTCTTCATGGTGATGCCCACGACCTCATAGCCCTGCTTGTGCAGCAGCAGGGCGGTGACGGTGCTGTCGATGCCACCGCTCATGGCTACCATGACTTTTCCTTTCTGGCTCACCTGATTACAAAGGTACGTCGGACTATCCTTGGCCAGCTAACCATTTCCTCCTTTAAAAGGTGAAAAAAATGGTCATAAAAAGAGGTTTTCAACAAGGAGCTGGCCCGTTGCAAAGGCGATATTGCACTCAGAAAATCATACATATGGTAAAGCTTCAAATCATCGGGAACCTGGGGAAAGATTGCATCACCAACATGGTGAGTGGGAGGAACGTGATCAATTTCAGCGTCGCCCATACAGAAAAGTATAAGGATAGCGCCGGCATGCAGAAGGAGAAAACGCTATGGGTGGAGTGTGCCTACTGGACAGACCGGACGGGCATCGTCCCATACCTCAAAAAAGGTCAGACGGTCTATGTGGAAGGCACGCCCGAAGTACGTACCTATACCCGCAACGACGGTACGGCTGGCGCTTCGCTGACGCTTCGGGTACAGAGCGTGCAGCTCATCGGTGGCACCTCGCGCAGCGAAGGGGGTGACATGAATGGCATGGCTGAGCGTTTCCCTTCTAGCACGGAAGCGCCCCTGCCCGCCCCGGCTGCCGGCGCGGATGACGACCTCCCTTTCTGAGTTATATAGACTCGGAGGAGTGTAGCTGCACTTTCAGTCTTTCACTGCCCGCGTTCGTAGGCCTCTATGAGGGTTTCAAGGTCGGCCCGTTCGATGGGTCGCCTGCTGTCATCCAGGTTGAGGACGATGAAGTATCCTTTGGAGGGTCCTGGAGCCTTCCGGAAGGCCTCTGTCAGCCTGAGTTGTTCGCTGTCACGGAGTAAGCCTGTTTGGGGGTCCCAGTCTTCCGGCGCACAGAGGCATCCGAGCGTCGGCGAGATTGGGTGAAAGGGTTGCCCCCAAAAAAAGGATGGGTCGATGGTCGTGCCGTGGGCAATGATCTCAGTACGTCCTGCCTGCCCGGCGGCATAGGCCTCCCAGGCAGGGGCATAGGCCCTCCAGCCCTCCGGCAGGAGGTATGCATAGGAGGCTTTTGGTTCCGACGTGTCGGCTGGCATCTGGAAATAACCCTTCCATCCGTCTTCAAAGGGCATCGTCAGCTGCAGGTTTGGCGTCGGGCCGATGAAGCGGTTTGTCGACTGCCCGATGCCCTGTATGCTGAAGATTCCCTGGGGCGTATTGCCGTTGGTGATGAAATAGGGGAGGTTGGAGCCGGAGCGCGCCAGTTGTCGGAAGAGCAGAAGCCTCCCGGCGGAGTCGCGTACAAACCGACCGTCACTGCCCTGCACGGCTGCCAGCCCCGGCTGGTCGCGGTCCCAACGCTGGAAGGAATAGACGGTCTTGATGCCAAAGGAATGCTGATAGCGGAATATGTCTCCGACATCTGGCGGCGGAGCCTTCTCTTTCTGATCCGCAGCATGGAGAAAGGACTGCAGCGAGGATAGGATAGGATGCGCATCCGCCTGCGGCCACCGGCTTCGCATCCTGGCCAGCAGGGCACTGCGGTTGGCAGGGTCGCTGCGCTGTAGGTACAGACAGATCATCGCAAACAGCTTAGGGTGTGCCTCTGCTTCGAGCAGGGCCAGCAGCCCGCTCTCAAAGCCAGCTGGATGAACCGTATAGAGTGCCTCCAGAAAGGCCCGCCTCGTCTCCGTCTCCAACAGGCGGTAGTGCTGCAGGCACCGACGCAAGAGGGTTTCGATCCGTGGGTCTGCGGGCATAAACTGGCTGATTGCCCAGCAGGCCGACTGATACCGGTATTCGTTCTCGGGGTTTAAGGGTAGGGCGAGGGTCTCCCCCAGGGTACGGTCACGCAGGTGCTGCCGCAGTTTGTCGCGTTCCGACTGCAAGGCGATGTCTGCAAACAAAGGTTGGAGGCTAGGGGAGGCTGTTTGTGCGAGCAAAGACCATGGACATGTCCAAACGATCAAGAGCATGAAAATCCACCTCATGCCCTAAACTTACGGTATGACAAGGATTCTGCTCCCTCTGTTGGCAGGCTTCAGCTATTTTTGCCCATATGGATCAAAAACTGTCCTATCCTACGTTGCAGGCGTTTGTACGAAGTGTCTTTTTAGCAATGGGTTGTCCGTCGGCCGATGCCGAGACGGCCACTGCCTCCTTGCTGGCGGCGGACCTGCGGGGGATCGACTCGCATGGAGTGGCCCGACTTTCCGGGTATGTGCGCCTCTGGGAAGCCGGCCGCGTCAATGCCCGGCCAAACATCCAGGTGGTGCATGAATCGCCATCCACTGCCGTTGTCGATGGCGATGCTGGCCTGGGGCTTGTGGTGGCCCCCTGGGCCATGCAGGTCGCCATCCGAAAAGCCCAGACCGCAGGTACGGGCTGGGTGGCCGTCCGTCACAGCAACCACTTCGGCATCGCCGCCCACCATGCCATGCAGGCCCTCGGCCATGGGATGATCGGAATGGTCATGACCAACGCCAGCGCACTGGTGGCACCCACCTTCTCCCGCGAACGGCTGCTCGGCACAAACCCCATCTGCGTGGCCATCCCGGCCGGAGAGGAGCCACCTTTCGTAGCCGACATGGCGACCACCACCGCCGCCAACGGAAAACTTGAAATCCATTCCCGCAAAGGCATCCCCACGCCCACCGGTTGGATCCAGGATGCGGCAGGCCATTCTACCACAGACCCCGATGCGCTGAAGGCCGGTGGAGCCCTCCTGCCCCTGGGAGGCGACTGCGCGCATGGCAGTCATAAAGGCTATGCCCTCGGGGCCATCGTCGACATCTGGTCCGGGGTCCTCGCAGGAGCAAATTTCGGACCCTGGGTGCCCCCCTTCCCCGCCTATGTGCCCATGCCTGAGGGACAGCCGGGCAAAGGCCTGGGACATTTCCTGGGGGCCATGCGGGTGGACGCCTTCCGCAGCGAGGAGGCCTTTCGGGCAGATATGGACCGGTGGATCCGACGCTTCCGCTCCGCCCAGACCGTCGAGGGGCAAGAAAAAGTTTTGATACCCGGAGATCCGGAACGGGAAATGGAAGCCATCCGGCTAGTCAACGGCATCCCCCTAGCTTCATCCATCATCGAAGATCTCCAGCGCACAGGAGCTGCCTTCGGCATTGAATGGGCGTGAGCATGCCAACGGAAGGGTGTGACAGGTTGCAATCAGCTCTGTTGACTATCGCCTTGCTACAAACTGAAAGGCGAACAGATCGGCATCTGTCAGGAAGAAACGCAGCCGAACAATCTTTCCAGACCATTCACTAAGTTTTTTCTGCCCAGCCCACTTGACTGTTCGCTGCAGTTCATTGCCCACCATGTCGGTGCAGTCGGAAGCTGAAAACCCTGGGAGGGCTCGCCCATCCACATCGGTGAGCTCTACACGTACAGAACCGGCTGCCGAAGTTGAGTAATTAATCAATAGCTGACTTCCAGAAAAGGTGAAAGGCCGGGTCAGCAGCGAGCCACCTCGATGATCTGCCTGGGCAGATGCCAGTCCGTCAGGACGGAATGTATAGCGGCGGAGATGCACATCTTCCTGAGCATAGTTCTGCACGACATACATCGACATCTCCTCCGGGCCAGTCCTTACCAGGTTGAGGGCAGGGAAGTTTGACCGAGATATCCAGTTGGCATATCCCATGCCTGGCTTGACCAGCGAAGTAAGAAAGGTTCGGTCCATCTTTGTCCCACCCCTGGAACTGAGCAGTACCACGTCGGAAGCCTCCCGGCGGGTCTCCTCGCGATATTTGGGGTCTAGCGACAAAGTTTCTGCCTGTGCAGCCGTCAGCACCTCCCGGCCCGTCACCAACCTGGCAGCGGTCGATACATAAATGTGAGGGGCGTCTGGGAAAGGGGCTGTCTGGTTGATATATAGATGTTCAATCGACGACTTTCCAAAATCGATGGCTCCCTCGCTCTTCCACTGTCGGAAATCACTTGAGCTGGCCCTGCTTATGGTGCGAAAACCTTTGAATTCTCCATCTGTCCATGTCCTGAAATAACATACATACCGTTGTTCGTGCTCAGACCAGAAAGAGACATTCTGTGAGTCGAAGACACCTTCTCGGTAAACAGCGGTATCGCAGAGTCGCCTCCAGTGGATGCCATCAGCCGAGATATAGGCATACAGCCCCCCTTTTATCCCCCCGAGTGCCTTATACCGTTCTTCGCGAGGAGTCCCAGGGCGGGTGTCAATGAAAGGGCTGAAGTTGTGCACGGCAAAATCTCCGCTGGCATTCGTCAGGATCACATTATTTGCATGGGACCCATCAATCTCGAAGAGCCCCAGGGCTGGCTTTTGCCATCTCACGCCATCCTTTGACTCGGCATAGGCAGTAACCTGAAAGCCCCGGTCAGTCTTGCTTCCGAGTCCAGCCCGATAGTAGAGTTGAAAACCTTTCTCTGATTGTAATACGGTCGCGTAGGTGCAGTGCTTCTCCTCCCATCGTGGATTATTGAATGCCAGGATGGGGCCCCTGTCAATCGGCGGATGCATTACCAGTCGAACCTGGTCGAGCTGGTCGATCATGTAATGATCGACGAATAACTCCCGCCGCATACCCATATGAATGACTGTATCATCCTTTGCCTTAAGCCTAATCTTGTGGGCTTCGATGAAATCTTTTCTGTCGGTTGAAACCTCCGGCGCTTGGATCGAGGTCCATCCGGCAAGCATCGAAAACAAAGTCAGGCTTGGCAGGAGATACGTTTTCATAGTGCCAGGATTATTGGCTCACGTGAAATGGAGGATGATGAGTGGGCTAGTCCACTGCACAGTTGGTGATAGCCCTCGGGATCCAGCGGTTGCACTTGCGGGGTGGTCGACAGCGGCCGCCCCACAAAGAACCATTGCATGGCAGCACTTTCTTGTTTACTGACAAGATAGGCCATTTCGACAGAAGCCCAGTCTATCTCACCATCGTACAAATGAGTACTCCTTCCCATCCCTTTCGTAAAATTACATCTTCGTCAGTACCTTCGCGACTTTCGAAACATGGCTTCTCCGAGCATGTGCGGTCCGAATGGCACTCATGCGAGAAACCTTCAACCTGCAGGTATGAAAATCATGAAGTTTGGCGGCACATCCGTCGGTAAGCCGGAGCGGATGCACCAGGTGGCCGACCTCGTCACCCGCGATACAGAAACCAAGATCGTCGTGCTCAGCGCGCTGAGTGGCACCACCAACACCCTCGTAGCCATCGGTGAAGCCCTTGCCAAAGGCGATCGCGACACTGCCCGTGAAGTCATCGACCGGCTCGAAGCGCATTATGCCGGCTTCATCACCAGCCTGCTGGCAGAAGATGCATCCCGCGCCAAGGCTACCGCCATCATCCGCGAGCATTTTGAATTCCTACGCATCATCCTGCGCATCTCTTTCAACGACGCCCTCAGCAAAGACATCCTCGCCCAGGGAGAGTTGATGAGTACCAAACTCTTTTCGATCTACCTCGAAGAGAAAGGCATTCGCCACGAGCTACTACCGGCCCTTGAGTTTATGTCTATTGATGCGTACGAAGAGCCTCACGTCCCGGAAATCCAGCAGAGACTAGAGCAGATCCTTGCCAAGCACCCCGGCGTCGGACTCTTCATAACCCAAGGATATATCTGCCGCAATGCCCGCGGGGAGGTCGACAACCTAAAGCGCGGCGGCAGCGATTATTCAGCCTCTTTGATTGCCGCTGCGGCAAACGCCTCCCTTTGTGAAATTTGGACAGACATCGACGGCATGCACAACAACGACCCCCGCATCGTCGATCAGACCTATCCCATCGACCAGCTCAGCTTCGACGAAGCCGCAGAACTGGCCTACTTCGGCGCCAAGATCCTGCACCCCGCCTCCATCTGGCCGGCCCAACACTATAAAGTGCCTGTGCGCCTCCTCAACACCATGCAGCCCGACGCAAAGGGAACATCCATCGTCGAAGAAGCCGGTTCGCAGGGTGTAAAGGCCATCGCTGCCAAAGATGGCATCATCGAAGTACGCGTCAAGAGCAGCCGGATGCTTCTGGCCTATGGCTTCCTGCGGAAAGTATTTGAAGTGTTTGAAAAATATCGGACACCCATCGATATGATCACCACTTCTGAGGTGGCCGTCTCCCTTACCATCGATAGTGCCGTACACCTCGACGCCATCGTCCGGGAGCTGGAGCCTTTTGGAGATGTCGAGATCTGCCGCGAGCAGAGCATTATAGCCATCGTCGGCAATCAGATTGCACAGACACCGGACGTCCTCGCCAAAGTCTTCAGCTCCCTCACCCAAGTGCCAGTGCGCATGGTGAGCTATGGCGGAAGCGATAATAACATCTCCATTCTTATTCCGGGTGCAGCGAAGCAAGAGACCTTGCAGCGACTCAACAAAGGGCTTTTCGGCCTCGGCAGAGCATCCTAGCCTTTCCCGTCTGCGCATGACTGAGAGATGGTCATCCTAACAGAGTCGCCTGGCACTGGCGACGGGAAGGAAGGCATCGCGGAAGTCAAATAAAATTAAGGTCATACACAAAGCCCAGCGTAGCATTAACCCAGCCTTATTTTTCTTTTTAGGCTAACTTGATCATTCTTGGATCCTTTCTAACTCATTTCAATCCGACTGCATGCAGACATTCAGAGGGTTTTTTCTATGGCTCGCTGGGGTCATTGCTTATCCTTTTGCTCCTGTTTCTTCCCAGGCCCAAGCCATGCGGAGGCCGAACATCGTCGTATTCCTTGTCGATGACATGGGCTGGCAGGACTGTTCCGTTCCCTTCGACCGTCAGCGCACCCTACTGAACCAACGCTTCCGCACGCCGGCCATGGAGCGCCTCGCCGCATCCGGTGTGAAGATGACCAGTGCTTACACTTCTCCCGTATGCACGCCTAGCCGGGTGAGTATGATCACAGGGATGAACGTCACCCGCCACCATGTGGTCAACTGGACCTCACCGTTCAGAGACCAGAATACGGATAACCCTGACCGTGAACTACAGTCTGTCGTATGGAACCACAACGGTCTAAGCCCGGTGGCTGGCATCCCTTCCACCATCCATGCCACCCCCCTCCCATGGATCCTCAGCCAGGCCGGCTATTACACCATCCATGTCGGCAAGGCCCACTGGGGCTCGAGCGGCACGCCCGGCTCCAACCCGCTGGCATTGGGCTTCCAGGTCAACATCGCCGGCAAGTCGACGGGACACCCGCAGAGCTATCTCTCCGAAGAGAACTACGGCAATGTCCCGCAGAAGCCGACCATCAACGCCGTGAGCGACTTGCAGGAGTACCATGGCACTGGCATCTTCCTCACCGAGGCCCTTACTCGCGAGGCCTTACGCGCCCTTGACGCCCCGGTACGCAACGGCCAGCCTTTCTTTCTACATCTCTCGCACTACGCCGTGCACACGCCCATCATGGCCGACCCCCAATATCTGCAGCGGTACCTGCGGCAGGGCCTAGACTCCGTCGAAGCCGCCTATGCCACACTCGTCGAAGGAATGGACAAAAGCCTGGGCGACCTGCTCGACTACCTCCGCGACCGGAAGGTAGAAGAAAACACTGTGATCGTCTTCCTGAGCGATAATGGCGGCCTCAGCCTCGCACCACCCCGCGGCGGCCAGCCCCATACCCAGAATCTGCCGCTGCGTGCCGGCAAGGGCTCCGTCTATGAGGGCGGCATCCGCGACCCCATCCTCATCCGCTGGCCAGGCGTCACCCAGCCAGGCACATCGATCCACGTACCCATCCATGTCGACGATCTGTTTCCCACCCTGCTCGACATGGCACGCATCACCGATGCCAGGCCCTTGCAGACGGTCGACGGACAGAGCATCGTTCCCCTGCTCAACGGCCGTCGCCGAGACCTCGGGGAACGCATCTTCTACTGGCATTATCCTGTCAAATGGATTGACAGCGACGGTCCCGGGATCAACTTTCACAGTGCCATACGCCGCGGCGACTGGAAGCTGGTCGTCTCCCTCCGCACCGGCAAGAAAGAACTCTACCACCTCCGCGACGACCTCCGGGAAGCGCATGACCTCGCTGCCGTCCGGCCCGACAAAGTACAGGAGTTGGCTGCCGCCCTCAGCGATCGCCTCCGTGAGATGGGCTCGCCCATGCCGCGCGTCCGGGCGACGGGTATGCCCTTGCCCTATCCCGATGGACAGTGACGCAGGCCTCAGACAAATAAGAACCAGCCTATGACTTGCCTCCTGCCCATCCTGCTCAGCTTTTCTCCGGTCACCGCCGACAGCCTGCCCGGCATGGATGCCATCCTTCGGGCTGAAACAATTGCTCAGGCCCGGCAGGCATTGCAGGAAGTACCTATCACGGTCACGGCTACCCGAAGCATACGTTCCGCCGGCGGGCTGCACGACTTCTTCTCGGAGGGCGACTACTGGTGGCCGAACCCCGTGCATCCCGACAGCCCCTATATCCAGCGCGACGGGATGACCAACCCCAGCAACTTCGTCGCGCACCGGCACGCGATGGTGCGGTTCAGTCGCATCATGGGCGCCCTGGGCTCGGGCTGGCTGCTCACGGGCGACGCGCGGTACGTGCGTCAGGCGATGCGCCACGCATCGGCCTGGTTCCGCGATACGGCCACGCGCATGAACCCGTCGCTGAACTATGCTCAGGCGGTGAAAGGCCGCTTCACGGGCCGCGCCGTCGGGGTGATCGATATGATCCAGATGATGGAGGTCGCGCAGACCCTGCATGTCATGTCAAGATCCAAGTATGCTGACACGGCCGTCTTGCGTCCGTCGCGCGACTGGTTTCGTGCATATATCGACTGGGTGAGTACCCATCCCTACGGTGTGCAGGAGTCGAAGGCCCTCAACAACCACGGTACCTGCTGGGTGATGCAGGTGGCTGTCTTCGCCCGCTTCACCGGCGATGCACCATGGCTCGACAGTTGCCGGCGCCGCTTCCGCGAACAGCTGCTGCCGGGGCAGCTCGATAGTCTCGGCCGTTTTCCGCGTGAGCTCGCACGTACCAAACCCTACGGCTACGCCCTGTTCAATCTCGACGCCATGGCCACGCTCTGCCATGTCCTGTCGACGCCTTCTGAAGACCTATGGGCCTTCCGGCTGCCCGGCGGACGCAACATGCGCAGTGCCGTCGAATGGATGCATCCCTTTGTGGCCGACAAGTCGCGCTGGCCCTACAAGCCCGATGTGATGTACTGGGACGAATGGCCGGTGGCACATCCTTTCCTGCTGTTTGCCTGTCAGCGGTTTGGTGTGATGGACTGGATGGAGACCTGGCGTCGGCTCCCGCATTTCCCGGAAGTGGAGGAGGTGATTCGCAACCTGCCGGTTCGGCACCCGCTGATCTGGCTCTAAGGCAGCGGTTTGTTAGATAGCCATCCTCCGGTCAGGTCTCTGCTTTTCGATTTCGGTTTACCCAGTATCCGAAGAGGGCGGCCGTGAAGAACATGATCAGACTGTATATGACCGGCGGTATGCTCATGTCGCTGTTGCCGATGACGCTGAGGGCTATGAAGATCGCCAGCGTCCCGTTGTGGATGCCGATCTCCATGCCTATGGCGATTGACTGCTTCTCGCTGATGCGGAATAGCTTGGGTATGAAGTAGCCGGTGGCAAGGCTGAGGAGGTTGAAGGCGAGGGCTGCCAGTCCTACCTGTCGGAAGGCTTCTGCGATATGACTTTTCTCTTTGAGGATAGACAGTACGATCACCCCTACCAGGAAGAGGGCGGAGGTGATCTTGACCGGCTTGTCAAGCCGCGCGGCCAGCTTGGGGGCCTTATTGCGTACCAACATACCGATCGCCACGGGTATTAGGATCATCACGCAGACTTCGAAGATCTTCCGAAACTGGAGGGGGATGGCCTGGTCAGATGCCAGCAGGCTGGCCATCGACAGGTTCACGATCAGTGGGAGGGTGAAGATCGAGACGACGCTGTTCACGGCGGTGAGCGTGACGTTGAGTGCGACGTCGCCTTTGGCGATATGGCTGTAGAGATTGGCAGTGGGACCGCCTGGCGAGGCAGCCAGTAACATCATGCCGACGGCGAGTACTGGCTCCAGGCCCCAGAGGCTGACCAGCCAGAAGCAGGCCAGCGGGAGGAGGATGATCTGGCAGGCCAATCCCACGGCGACGGCCGTGGGATATACCACGACCCTTTTAAAGTCGTCAATGACCAGGGACAGGCCCAGTCCCATCATGATGACGGCAAGCGCCACGGGCAGCAGGACAACAGAGAGAAAGCTGGCTTGCATATGATGTATTTAAGGATGATGGATGGTTCGTAAATTATCCATTAATGGTTCTGGCTTGCTTATTATCTTCCGAATATATGTTAATTAAAAATAGCATGCATCAATCACCCATTTCAAATGGATTGTAGCTGTACTCTATTTCCATATATTCGGTATAATAGATTGTAGTTGATTATGTTAAAAAAATTTTCTACATTCATCATTAGAATAAAACCTCTTAATCATGAGGAAAAAGCTAAAGTCAACAACTGCGGTTAGTCATTTTATCAGATTACTGGTAGCGCTGGTGACTATATTTTTCATTTATCCTGATTCGCTCCTAGCGGGGCGTCACGAAACGGTTGGGTATACCAGAATACGGCCTCATGATGCGGACACTACCATCCGGGGCACTATTGCGGATGACAGGGGTGGTTCTGTGGACGGTGCCACTATACGTGTTGTTGGAGCCAACACGACAGCTGTGAGTAACGTAAAAGGGGAATTTATCATTTCAGTCCCAAGCCTGCGGACAACCCTGGAAATCTCCTCGGTCGGCTTTTTAACCCAGACAGTACCCCTCAATGGGGCAGAGCGCGTACGCATTAGCCTAAAACCTGATGCGACAATCCTTAGCGATGTGGTGGTGACTGCCCTGGGATTGACGAGAAAGAAACGATCGCTCGGCTATGCCATGGCAGATATAAAAGGTGCGGATATAGCAAATAATGGAAGCGCCAACCTAGTAAGATCTCTTGACGGCAGAATGAGTGGCGTGAACTTTACTCAGGCGAGTACTGACCCAGCGGGCTCTGTATTCATTACCATTCGGGGAGCTACCAGTCTTAATCTCCCGGCCTCCACTTCAAAGAGCCAGCCCTTGTATATCATTGACGGTATCCCTCTTGGCAGGTCCGATATCACTAATAAGAATAATGTAGACTTTGGAAATCTCCTCTCACAGTTGAATCCTGAAGATATTGAGAGTATTTCGGTGCTGAAGGGTGCCAGTGCTGGTGCACTATATGGATCGCAGGCAGGCAACGGCGTAATTATGATCACGACAAAATCAGGGAAAGGAGCCAAAAAGGGTATCGGCGTCTCATTCAACACTTCAATGATTGTTGACAGGCCTTTCAACTTTTTCGAGACACAGACTATGTACGGCGTCGGTATCCGTGCAGGCGTTTATATCCCAGGTGGGGCATACGACTGGGGCCCCAAATTGGACGGATCTTTTAATATTACCCGATGGAATACATTGACACAAGCCAATGAGACTATACCATTTTTGGCCACACAAGAGAACCGCCTCCAAGAGTTTATGGTCAATGGATCGACTAATAACTACAACCTTAATGTTACAGGGAATTCAGATAGAGGTTCATTCCGATTCTCAGTAGGAAGGATGAACAATCGGGGTATCATGCCCAATAATGCGACCGACAGAATGACCTTCAACTTGAACGCGAGCTACGATATCACCCAAAAAATAAAGTTGACCGTTGCCAGTAACTATGTGACTCAGTTTTCTCCGAATAAGTCATCCTCCAACAACCAGGTAATTGAAATGCTGACGATGGACTACCTAGCGCATTTTCAGCCCATTAAGGAAATGAAGAATATCTGGCTGCGAGGATTTGAGGGCATCCGTCAGAATGCGCCACAATTTGCTCCTAATGGGTTGCCACAGGCTGATAATCCCTACATGTACGCTTATGGTGAGTTTAACACCTACAGAAAAGATAACTTCTTCGGAAAGGCTGAACTTGAATGGCAATTCATAAAGCCTTTAAAGCTTCTTCTTCGCTCCGGTATGAATTACGATGGGGACAATTATGAGTACAAACTGCACAAGGGTTTTACCAGTGTCGCTAATCGAGACGGTAGATACTCCGTAGAAACACAGAATGCTTATTCGGTTAACTCGGATGTCATGTTGCTATGGAATAAGAGTTTCAAAAAAATCTCTACAGAAGCGACGCTGGGGTATAATTATGTATATGGCAACACCTACTCGTACACCTCAAAGGCAGACAGGTTGGTGCGGCCCAATGACTTCAGTCTGGGCAACGCCGTAGCTGGTACTCTCTCATCCACTAATACCTGGAATATCGGAAAAACGCAGAGCGGGTACTTTAACACCACGATTGGATATGACAACCAGGTCTACTTGGACCTTTCCGGTCGTTATGATATGAGCGGAATTCTAGAGGAAGACAAGAACCATCACTTTTACCCTTCAGCATCTCTAAGTTGGCTCGCTTCTGAGAGCCTTAAACTTCCATCTTTTGTCAGCCTGGTAAAATTGCGTGGTGGTATCGCACAGGTTGGTCATGGTATCGGGAAGCCTCGAAGCAATAATACCTACAGCTTCAACCCGGTAGACTATGGCGCTGTGAAGATTCTGAATATTGGGGGCCAGCTGGTGGACCCTAATATTCAGACGGAAGTGTCGACTACCTATGAGGGCGGTATTGACCTTAGCTTTCTGCAGAGGCGGATTTCTATGGATATCACACTTTTTCAAAAAACGCATGAAAACCAGCAGGATTTTATCCCTACCTCACCCGGCACTGGGTATGGAGGGATGCTCACAAATGTGGGTACAGTACAGTCGAAAGGCATTGAGATTGGGCTGAACCTGGTGCCCGTTAAGACTAAGAAATGGACATGGGATCTTTCTGCATACTTCACAAAAGTGGATGCGCACATCCTGAAGCTATCAAAAGCCTATGTTCCCAACGGATATACATTTTACGGTAATGGGCCTAACATATCCATCCGCATGGCCGAAGGAGACCGGATCGGTACTATGTGGGAGAGTAATGCATTCAAGCGCATGCCGGCCACCAGCAAGTATGCCGGTATGCTCATCCTGGACAATACAGGTGCCTGGCAGTTCTCCAACCTGGAAAAGGACAGGAATTCAATCGGTAACTACAACCCCGACTTCATCCTCGGGATGAATACCTCGCTGCGGTACAAAGGCTTCAAACTGTCTGCAGTAGGCAGCCTCCGCATGGGAGGGCAGTACATATCAAATGTCACCCGGCGGTCTGTGACAAATGGTCACTCCTGGCTGACCATCGGCGACCTTGTAAATGGCACAAATGCGTATACAGTGGGCGGCAGAGATGCTGCCTCGGGCGGGCTTCCCTGGCCTAACTGGCAGCAGATGCCATACGCACAGCAGGCAGTACTCGTACGTAATTATGCTGGATATGGGGGCGTAGTAGTGCAGGACGCATGCTATCTCCAGGGAGTCTGGCTGAAGCCCGGCGGCGATCCCAAAAACGATAACGACTATATAGTCAATGGCGCCAATCCGCTGCAGACCTTCTACTCGCTTCCAGGCCTTGTATTGGGCTCCCAGTACTGGAGCTTTCCGCAGACGCTGATACGCGATGCTACCAATTTCAAATTGAAGGAGATCGTCATTGATTACAGCGTTCCTTCTAGATACCTTTCCAAAAGGAAAATCGAAAACCTCACTCTTGGTATTATCGGAAGGAATATTTTCCAATGGAATAAGAGTGGTGAGCAGGGAGACCCTGAAGCGGCCTTTGAAGGCATCGGTGTGAACCAGGGAATCATTGGCAAGGCACTGCCACTGGTGGCATCATATGGTTTCAAGGTATCTGTCAACTTCTAGAAATACTATTCAAGCCATCTAATATGAAAATGATACTTGTACTGATTACGATCATCTCTCTGGTGGTCATGTCATGCCAGAAATCTGCATTCAGGGAAGATGAGTTGCTGGAAAGGCGCAATGCAATAGAATCTTCTGATCCTGCACTGCTGATGTCTTCAATCATCCAGAAGTCTGCCTATCTCTACCAGAACAAGGGAGGGATGGGGGCACGGAACCTCGCCGCCGCCATGCAGTACCTACAAGGCAATCGCAGCAGCGATGACAACACTTACCTTGGCTTCCGTCTGCCCCGGACCGATCTCTACGAATACACCGCTGTGATCAGGATGGTGCAGGCCTCCATCGTAGAAGTCAACAAGAAAGGGCTGAAGTCACACGAAGGTATTTTCAGGGTCTTCAAATCGCTCCTCTGGGCGACTGTCACCGACCTCTACGGCGATATTTTCTATACCGAGGGACTTCGCGGACAGGAAGGGATCCTGTTCCCCAAGTTCGACGAGCAGAAGACGATATACCCCGCGCTGATCCAGAACCTGAAAGATGCGGCACAGCTTATCTCTGACGGAAAAGACCCGATCGAAAGGGCATACGATGTCATGTATGCCGGCGATAAGACCAAATGGTTGAAACTTGCCAACTCGCTGAGGCTACGCTACCTCATGCGCGTCAGCAATAAGATAGATGTGAAAAGCGAGGTTGCCGCTCTAGCATCGCAGCCCCTGCTTGCCGATGTGCCTGACAACGCTAGCATTCCGTATGTCGATGGAAATGCGTCGATGTCGTCGCCCATGGGAAGGCTCAACAACGACCCTGTAGGTAATTTTAACATACACCGGCCCTCCAAAACGCTTGTCGACATATTGAAGTCCCTTAATGATGAGCGCTTACGCGTATGGGTCGCCCCCATGGAAAAGCCTTGGGCGGCAAGCCCCGACTCCACAAAGGTCGCCAACGGCGTCAGGACGCTTGTCCAAAAGGGATACACCTACACCTACCAGTGGGAGTATATCGATAGGTCCAACGCTCGCATCCGGGCAGTGACCAATGTGATACTGGACTCGATGACCTTGTACGCCGGCTACCCTGCAGGAAGCCTGGTCACAGTATTGAACTCAAACGGCAGCTATGACTTCTCCGACACGAGGATGAACTTCAAGATATCTAAGTTCACCCAACTATTCAACCAGAACGCACACCCACTTATAAAAGCATGCATCATGCTGGCCGATGAGGTGCAGTTCCTGCTGGCAGAGGCTGCCGTCAATGGCTTCATCACCGGCACTCCGGGGACATACTACCGAAAAGGCGTCGAGTTTTCCTACAAACGTTGGGGCGAGGTGCTCCCCGCATCCTATTTCAATAACCCCCATGCCGCCTTTCCTGCATCCGACAAGCCTAAGCAGCTCGGTGTGATAGGACTTCAGAAATGGCTGGCCCTCTTTATGATGTCTAATGAGGCCTATGCCGACTACCGGCGCACACGCATCCCATTCATAGAAAACAATGGTGCCTTGAATACGGCTGTGAATCCGTTCCCACTGCGGTACCGCTATCCCGAGTCTGAAATGAAGAACAATGCGACCAATTATCAAGTCGCCATCGGCCGGCTGAACCAGGGTGATACGGAATTTTCCAAGATGTGGCTGATACAATGAGATCCCAGCCTCCCGTTCAGAGCCATTCCCCCACGCGTATGCCAGCAGACCTGTTTCTGAATGCTGTTCATCGCTTTTGCTGGAATATAGGCAAACGTCCCAGGCCGGCTATGTATTATCAAGTACCAAGGCTCGCCCGCATCGCCTCTCTCTCCCTGCTATTCTTTCTCCTGGCCACCCCGGCGATTAAAGCACAACAGAGCCCCGTCGCCCTGCCTGCCTCGAAGCATGGGCTTGTCGTCATCGCGCATCGGGGGAACCACGAGGTCTTCCCCGAAAACACGCTCGCTGCCGTGGAAGCCGCCATCCGCTCTGGCGTCGATTACGTGGAAGTCGACCTCCGTACCACGCAGGACGGTAAACTCATCCTCAGCCATGATGAGACCGTCGACCGCACCACCGACGGGAAAGGGAAGGTCAGGGAGATGACCTGGGAAGCGATCTCGAAACTGACGACCCGGGGGAAGGACGGAAGCAAACATGCCATCCCTCTGTTCGCGGATGTCTTGAAAGCATGCAAGGGCAGGGTCAACATCTACCTTGACTTCAAGGATGCGGAAGTGGCTGCTGTATACCCGCTGATCCAGTCGCATGGCATGGAAAGGCAGGTGATGGTCTACCTCAACTCTGTCAGTCAGTACCTCGCATGGCGGAAGGCTGCCCCGCTCATGCCGCTGATGACGAGCCTACCTGGCTCAATATCCAACAAGGATGAACTGGGCATAGTGCTTGACCGGATGTCTCTGGAGGGACTGGACAATGTCAGAGACACCGCCATGCTCAAGGCGGTGATGTCGTCGGGCATTCATGTCTGGCTTGACGTGCAGGGTACGGATGAGGGTCCCTCAACGTGGAAGCCCGTCCTCGATCTTGGTGTGCAAGGATTGCAGACCGACCATCCCGATGCACTGATCCGATATCTCGATGCCAACCATATGCGAGGCGGTTCCACCGTCTCCCCTGTCACTTTTCGACAGCCTGCTGAGCCGGGCTATCGGAAGATGTCGAATGTCGCTTACGCGAAGGAGAGCGAAGAACAGGTGATGGATGTGTATTTTCCCAAATCCTACGCCGATGCTAGGGTAATCCTCTATATGCATGGCGGCTCCTGGGTCTCCGGCGACAAGAGCGAGTTCCCGTCGAGCCTTGTCGAGGAGTTGGTGGGGAAGCGCAACTACATCGTCGCGTCTATGAACTATCGGCTGATCAAGGACGGCCGGAATCGCTTCCCTGCACAGATGGAGGACGTGGCCGCCGCGATGCGCTTCCTCACGATGGCCGCTGGTCGGTACCGGTTCAAGTCGGATGCCTTAGCCCTCATGGGTGGGAGTGCCGGCGGACAAATGGCCATGCTTTATGCTTATGGCTACGACAAGAAGAAGCAGGTAAAAGCCGTGGTTGACCTGTGGGGTCCTACAGATTTCACCGACACCTCTGTCCGTAGGCCAGGCTCAGAACAGGAGCGAATCTGCTTCAACCTGCTGGGAGACCACGATCCTGATGCTGGGATCAGCCATGAGGCCAGTCCCTATCACAGAGCTACTGCAGAGACAGCAGTGCCAACGTTGATTATTCACGGAGGTGCTGATCAATTGGTTCCAGTCACCCAGGCCAGCAAGATGCATAAGAAATTATTGGCCCTTGGCACCTCTGTACAGTATGATATGTATCCCAACGAGAAGCACGGTATTAGTGGCGCAGTCAGGACAGAAGTCTTTGGGAAAGTGGTCGATTGGCTCGATCGATACTTTCCCTCTAAGTAGTTTACTGCTATAATTCTTACGCGGATCGTTTAAATGTCCAGCTGCTGGGGGGTATGTGTCACTTACCCGGCGCCGGGCATTCCTGAATCATTTGCAAAGCCTTTTGGATATAGATTTCCCCCGTCATCTCACCAAGGCTGGTGCGGCTCACGTAGTTGTATTTTTTAAAACTGCCGAAGTCAACCTTTGTGAGGATATAGCCGAAGGCATCGTTGGTGAGGCCGAAGAGGAAGGCCTGCTTCGTCTTCATCTGCCGTTTGATATAGTAGCCGATGTTGGGTAGGGCTTCGCCTGGAATCGTCACCACCTGTGCCGCTCCTATGTTGAGGAGGTTGAGCTGCGTGGATACGGAGTCCCCCTTGCCCGAGGCGATGGCCAGCGGCGAGTTTTGCAAGATGAACCGCATCATGGGTGACTCCACTGGGAAGGTGATTGTTCGGGCATGGCAGTAGAGGCTGACGTCCGGGTCTTCCTTGACAGGTGTGATGATGCGGAGTGCCTCGTCGGCCAATAACTCACCTATGCGCAGGCATTCCTCCCAGGATCGGGCGTCATTGTTCGTCGCCGTGCGGTTATCTGCCGTGACCATACCACCCTGCGCGCCGTTCAGGAAGATAGCTACGCCGCCGGCCTTGGACTCGATGCGGTCGTAGAGTGGTCCGCAGAGGTCGGGGCTGAGGATGCCGAGTTCGTTGCCAAGCACTTCGGGGTGTATGGCATAGTTGACGAGGGTGGCGATGATGCTGCCTTTCTTATCGCCGCTGGTTGCCAGCGCCTGGATGACACCGCAGCGGGGGTCGTAGAGGTCGGGGGCGTAATAGTTGTAGGCGATCTTGCCCTTGGCCTCGCCCACGGCCGTCTTGAGGGCGGCGGGCTGCAGGTTCTGCACGGCTTCGTTGACGGCGTCGGCTACCTGTTGCGTGCACCAGTCGAGGTATTTCAGGTCAGCCCCATGCTGACCCTTCGCGTCGGGGAAGGCATAGGCGTCGGGCGCGCTGTGGGTATGGGTCGCACCGATGAGGATGTTCTGTGGTGGGATGCCTTTGATAAGCTTACGGGAGCGGTCGCCCAGCACGGAGGTCCATCCAAGGTTGTCGATGCCTACGATGGCGATGCGGACGGTACCCTTCTCCAGCACCATCGCGCGGACGAAGAGGTCGCCTTTCTTGGCAGTGGCAGGCTTGGGAGTGCCCACACCACCGGAGACGGGCAGCAGTGGGTCGGGCGTAATCTTGCGGAGGGCGGCAGCGGCGCGGAAGGGCTGGGCATGGTTAATTAAAGGGAAGAGCAAGAGAGTGACTGTGAATGTCGCAAAAGCTATCCGTTTCATCATAAGATAAATTGAAAGTATATACTGCATATAAAAATAAACGATTTATTTGAATACATATTAGGTGGGTCTAAATGAAATTTTGATGTAATTAATCGCTATGTATATTTATTAATCACATCTATTCAATTTTCTTTTATTCCATTGATTACCTTGGGGTATCAATATCTAGTGTGGGCTTATTTATCGTTCATCCCTTGTTGTGATATACTTTCGTCCCATTGACCAACTTCAGTTATGAACATCACTTCGGATAAAATCATTGATGTGAATCTGAGAATAGATTATTGCGCCATAAACTTGGATTAACGGCTACTACTGAAGTATTTAAAGTATTTTCTCTAAGGAGGCTTAAAGAATTAGAAGATATTTCAATAGAAGAGCCCCTACAAAATCTTTGTGGGGGCTCTTACGTTCAAGCGTCTACATTAATTGAGTACACCTATTATCATCACGGGCATCATCTTGGATGTGTTGTATACAATCCATTCCTCAGCAATTTTACCATTTTTATTAAATCGATTCGCCTACAAAACTACCACATCAACTGACTGATCTCCTTTTGTAAATGTGACTGTTAAGTAGTTGTATACGCAATCCCCTTCGCTTCCATCTATGAAATTAAAATGACTGCTCCACATAACATAGTCATCTTTTTCTTTGGCTTTTATACTGGCTGCAGCAAACTGTCCCTGTAAGGCCACATTTTCATCCAGGCTTATAAGTTTATCGTTATCATGAAATTTTGCTGTATCAGTATATCTTGCTCGTTAGACAACGGAATCATAGGCCTCAATGTCTTTAAAACTAGCTTTGATTACATCTATGTAAGAAGTACTATCATAATTTTCACCAAATCAGTATTGATCAGTAGTAACTGTATTTTGATCATTTTGGGTACAAGAAACTACAGAAAAAGCAATGATTGCTAAATATGAAAGTTTCATGATTTCAAAATATTTGGTGTGAATATTGAAGTTTGCGGTATAAGTTAGTCAGCAGCGTAAAATCTTCTGTACAGTTGACCTGCCATATATACTGCGTTATTATCCTTATTTTTTTCTGCCCATGCTTTGAATTTCGGGTGATCATGAATTACTTTATAGTCCTTCTCAGAGGTCCAATGTCCTATAGTACAACTTCTATAGGTCTTATTAGTATCGGTAGCGCTTACCTTCATGTAGCTATAATAGTTTTTAGGATACCCCATTTCAGCCATAATTTTATTTATCTCTTTTATGCTGGAGATATAGTTTTTCTCCATTGCCTCATTTTTAATGTCATAAAAATGAACAGAATTTAAAGCTTCTTGGGCATCTGTAGTCAAATGAAACCCAATTACAGCTAATAAAAAGAAGGGGATGATTTTTTTCATTTTAATATATTTTTATTTACCAATATATACCTATATTCTAAGATTTAGGGTTTTTCTTTCTAATAAAAATTGATAAATATCTTATGAAAGCCAATCAGTATGATAATCAATGCAGTCTATTCATTTAGGGAAGCAATATGAATCACTGAATCGGAAGGAATTGTTAGATATAGGGGCAGATATTAAGAAGCAATAGTGTATCGGAGATAGGACGATTATCTAACTCTGCGTTTGACGATTTACAAGTTTCCCATATCCTAAAATATCCCGTCTGTCCCTTTTCCCACCCCTCCCGAAATCGGTTTCGCATTTCCCCGTTCAGAATGGCCGGATATGGGGTAACTTGTAGCAGCCAAATTTTGCTGCTGAGGGCTGCTTGCCCGTCTTCACGCTTTGCATCATACTATGAAATTGCGGAATTATCTCCTGGGGGGATTGCTCTACGCTGCCATGGCCGCCACCGCCCAGTCGCGCCGTCCCAACATCCTCTTCATCGCCGTCGACGATCTCAAACCTGAGATTGGCGCCTATGGTAGCCGCACTGCCTATACGCCCCACATCGACCGACTCGCAGCCGCCGGCACCGTCTTCCTCTCCAACTACTGCCAGCAGGCCCTTTGTGGTCCCACCCGCGCCAGCCTCCTCACCGGACTGCGCCCCGACCATACCGAGATATGGAACATGCGCGTGCGGATGCGTGACATCAATCCCGATATCCTCACGCTCCCGCAGTACTTCGCCGCACAGGGCTATACGACCCTCGGCATCGGCAAGGTCTTCGACTCACGATGCGTTGATGCCGACTTCGATAAGCCCTCCTGGACTATCCCATATCTAGGCTCCGACACCCGCTATCTCGCGCCGGGCCTCCGATACCCGGTGGCCGGCAAGTACCAGTCAGCCGAAAGCCATCGGAGGGCTGACTCCATCACACGCGATGCCGCCGCCCGCGGCCGCTCCCGCGCCGAGACCGCCAAACTCATCGAGGATAACATCAAGCCGACTACTGAAGCCGAAGATATACCCGACAACGCTTATCTCGACGGTATCCACGTCCGCCAGATGCGCGATCAGCTTGCCAACCTCGCCCGCTCTGACAAGCCCTTCTTCATGGCCGTGGGCCTCGTACGGCCCCACCTGCCTTTCGTCGCACCCAAGAAGTACTGGGATCTATATGACCGCGCCAGGCTGCCACTTTCAGCCTTCCGAGAACAGCCCACGGGTGTACCTGAGATCGCCATGCACAACGCCAGCGAGATCCGCAGCTATACCGACATACCGGACCTCATCGCCACCACGCCGCAGAAGCCCTTCGGCCTCACCCTCCCCGACGATAAACAGCGCGCACTCATCCACGGCTACTACGCTGCCACTTCCTACACCGATGCCAACATCGGCCTGCTGCTCGATGCGCTAGACTCTTTAGGCCTCCGGCAGAATACGATCGTCGTGCTCTGGGGCGATCATGGCTGGCACCTCGGCGACCACAACCTATGGTGCAAGCACGACAACTTCGAACAGGCTACCCGCGCACCCCTCATCATATCGGCGCCCAGCATTAAACCCTCCCGCAGCCATTCCCTCTCCGAATTCGTCGACGTATTCCCCACGCTCTGCGAGCTCGCCGGCCTGTCCATCCCCACACATCTGCAGGGCCATAGCCAGGCAGTCGTGATGCGCAACCCGCGCCACCGTGTGAAGGACTACGCCGTCAGCCAGTACCCGCGCACGTCCGACCGCATCGCAACCCAATACCGCCCCTACGAACAGGGTGATGTTATGGGATATTCCATTCGATCCGAACAATACCGCTACACCGTCTGGCTCAAAGGAGCCTACCGCAGCCGCTGTCCGCTGGCGACGGCAGAGATCACCGGCGTCGAACTGTATGACTATGAAAAAGATCCCCTTGAACAGTCAAATAAAATAGGGGATCTTCGATATGACAAGGCACGCATCAAGATGCACGGCTACCTCGTCGAGTACCTGGAACGCTTTGCAGGCAGGGATCTGCTGACACAGCAGTAAGAATACCTGAAGCAATAAAGTAAAAAAATATAGATCTATTTAATAAATATAAAATATGCTGCCAATTACAAAGATAACCTGCCTGATGTTGCTCGCTGCCATCGCGGCATCGGCCCAGCCGCGCAGGCCCAACATCCTGTTCATCGCCGTCGACGACCTGAAACCTGAGATCGGCGCCTATGGCAGCCGCATCGCCAAGACTCCCAACCTCGACAGGCTCGCCGCCTCTGGTACCGCCTTCCTTGCCAACTACTGCCAGCAGGCCGTCTGCGGTCCCACCCGCGCCAGCCTCCTAACAGGGATGAGGCCTGACTACACCAAGGTATGGGATCTCAAGACACGCATGCGTGATATGCATCCTGACATCCTCAGCCTGCCACAGTATTTTAAGTCGCAGGGCTATACCAGCCAAGGCATCGGGAAAGTCTACGACCCCCGCTGCGTGGACGATGAGACCGACGGTCCCTCTTGGAGTGTACCCTACCACAAAACCAAGGACGCCTACTTCGCCGCCGAATACGGCAAGCCGGCCGTCGGCCGCTATCAGCATCCCGACAACCGCACCGCCGCCGAACGCTACGCCAGAGAGGCTCAGGAGAAAGGCCTCTCCAAGGCAGCCACCAACGACTACGTGCAGGAAAAGGTCAAGCCCGCTGTAGAGAGTGCGGACGTGCCCGACAACGCCTATGCCGATGGTGCCAACGTCCTGCAGGCCATCGACATCCTCGGCGGCCTCGCCAAAGTCAGCAGCCCCTTCTTCTTCGCCGTCGGACTCTCCAAGCCGCACCTCCCATTTGTCTCACCCAAGCGCTACTGGGACCTTTACAACCGCCAAGACATGCCTGTGGCCGACTACACAACGATGCCGAAGAACGCGCCGCCTATCGCCATGCACAACTCCGGCGAGATCCGTTCCTACACAGACATCTCACCGCTGATAGACCCCGCTACTGAGAAGGGTTATGGCCTCACCCTGTCGGTCGAAAAGCAGCGCGAACTGCTGCATGGATACTATGCGGCTGTGTCGTATCTCGACGCCAATGTTGGCAAGTTGTTGCGCGCACTCGACTCGCTGGGCCTGCAGGAAAATACCATCGTCGTCCTCTGGGGCGACCATGGCTGGCACCTCGGTGACCATAACCTCTGGTGCAAGCATTCCAACTTCGAGCAGGCCACCCGCACACCCCTGATTATCTCAGCACCAGGCCTGAAGGCCACCCGCACGAACTCGCCTTCCGAGTTCGTCGATATCTTCCCCACCCTCTGCGAGCTCACAGGGCTGCCGATACCGGCACACCTGCACGGTAAAAGCCTCGTGCCTGTCATGAAAAACCCCCGCCACCGGGTGAAAGAATACTCCGTCAGCCAGTACCCGCGAAGTGGCAATACCTTCGAGACGCAGCGACTCGGATATGCTGACAGCAAGGTGATGGGTTACTCCCTGCGTACCGACCGCTACCGCTACACCGTTTGGATGGGCGACGGATGGAAGAGCTGGATGCCCTACGATGCTTCCAAGCACATTAGCACAGAACTGTACGACTACCATCAGGATCCCGGTGAAAAGGCCAACCATGCCGGCCGACCCGCCATGGCCGCTGCCCAAAAGGAATTGCAAGGCATGATGGAAGGATACTTCCGGTCGCAGGTGCACCAGTGAGCAGAAGGGTAATGTAAGTTTCGTGTGATCGTATCAGTTGTATGCAGAAAAAATATAAGACAGTACTCCTTTGGTGTTGTGGGATTTCACCTTCCGCTGCGCTCCTGCTGACCCTTACCAGCCTGTCGGCAGCCGGGCAGCTGCAGGCGCAGGTGGCCGCCAAAGAGAAAGCCTTTGAGATCGTAGAGCCACTAAAGCTCGACCGGTCGCGGCTGGAGGCACACCGCGCCCACCTCCAGGCGGGGGATGCACGCCTGCGCCCTGCCCTGGAAGGCCTGCTGAAAAAGGCTGACCAGCTGCTGGCCTATGAACCTGTCAGCGTCATGCAGAAGCGCGACCTGCCGCCTTCTGGAGACCGACATGACTACATGAGCCTCGCACCATACTGGTGGCCAGACCCGACGAAGTCCGATGGACTGCCATATATCCGTCGCGATGGCGAGGTGAACCCTGAGTCGAAAAACTACCCTGACAAAGAACACCTGCCGGTTCTCTGCCGCAACGCCTGGACACTGGTACTGGCCTATCACTATTCGGGGCGGGATGCATATGCCCGACAGGCAGCGACACTCATCCGCACCTGGTTCCTCGACACGGCCACGCGCATGAATCCGCACCTGCGTTATGGGCAGGCTGTCAAAGGCGTCTCCGAAGGCCGGGCGGAAGGGCTCATCGAAACCCGTCATCTGATCTATCTGCTTGATGCGGTAGACCTGCTGCGGGTAGGTCAGCATTGGTCGGAGCGCGACCAGCGAAGCCTGCAGTCGTGGTTTCAGGCATTTTTACATTGGATGGAGACGGATGCCATCGGCCTGGATGAGCGCAGTGCCAAGAACAACCACGGCGTCTGGTATGATGCGCAGCGGCTGGCTTTCTCCCTCTTTGTAGGCGACAGCCTGCGTGCCCGCGACGCCCTTCGCGAGACGCTGCAGCGTCTCGACAGCCAGATGGATTTGCGGGGAGCTCTTCCCGATGAGCTCGGTCGCACCCGCAGCCTGCACTACACTGCCTATTGCCTGCAGGCCTTTCTCCTTGTAGCACAGCTGGCAAAGGAGGCCGGTATCGACCTCTGGGCCGCCGTCACCCCCGGCGGGCGTAGCCTTGCAAAAGGCATCGACTTTCTCATGCCCTACCTGTCCGGCAGCCAGCCCTGGCCCTGGCGGCAGATAGACGTCTATCGTCCACGCATGGCCTACGGTATGCTCTGGCCGGCAGGTGTCCTCTTCGGAAGAACGGACTGCTTTGCAATCCTCCGTACCGATGCGGGCCCTACCTTTGAAACATCGCTCTTTATGTTGCTCTAAGCAATGACGAGTACCACAAAAGCCGCGTAGGAGCGATGGGAAGACCCTTCTGAAGACCTGAACAAAGAACGAGAGATGCAGATACAATACACCCAGAGTCCGGCCGAAACAGCCCAGATGGACACCGCAGCACTTCGTGACAATTTCCTGCTGTCGGGCATCATGCGGCCGGGTGAGGTCACCCTCACATACTCGCACTACGACCGGGTCGTCATCGGCGGTGCGATGCCCGTCGGCAGCGCATTGGTACTACCGCTACCCGAAGAGCTGAAGGCAAACTATTTTCTGGAGCGCCGTGAGTTGGGCATCATCAATGTGGGCGGCAAGGGGCAGGTGTTGACCGACCAAGGGACTTATTCCCTCGACAAGCTCGAATGCGCCTACCTGGGCCGTGGTGCCAAAGATGTGAGTTTCATCAGCGTCCATGTAGACGACCCCGCCCAGTTCTTTCTGCTGTCAACGCCCGCCCATCAGGCCTATCCCAGCCGCATGATGACCAAAGCCGAGGCAGCCCCCGTGAGCCTGGGGGATGCGTCTACTTCCAACCGCCGAACGATCTACAAGTATATACACCTCGACGGCATCGCCAGCTGTCAGCTGGTCATGGGCCTTACTGTGCTGGAGCCTGGCAGCGTCTGGAACTCTGTACCACCGCATACGCATACCCGCCGCATGGAAGTATATTTTTATTTTGACGTACAACCCGAGCACCGTGTGATGCATTTCATGGGGCACCCGCAGCAGACGCGTCACCTCGTGATGAGCGATCGCGAGGCCGTCATATCTCCGCCTTGGAGTATGCACTTCGGTGTCGGTACCGCCAACTACGGATTCATCTGGGCGATGGCCGGCGAGAACCAAGAGTTCACCGACATGGACCCGCAGCCCATCGCCACGCTGCGCTGAGCTGAGCAGGCTTCAGGATGTCCTTATATTTATGATCTAGGATATACTAGGATACAAATGACTTTCGCATGAGACCACTCCACAGACTACTGCATGTGTCGGCATTGGGCGTTTGCCTGCACGTCCATGCACAGAAGGATGCGCGGCTGCTCGTCACCCTGAATGCCCAGGCCTTTACCACTGCTGCGGAGGCACATGAACCCGGCAAGTCGCCATTCTCCGTAGAGGCCGGCAAGAAAGAGTGGCTCCTGGAGTCCGTCTCCGGCTGGCGCAGCGGCTTCTGGCCCGGTATGCAGTGGTACCTCTACGAAGCCACGGGCGACGGCTTCTGGAAGACGCAGGCCGACCGATCGACGCGTCAGCTCGAAAGGATCCTTGACAAGCAGGCTCACTCCCACGACATCGGCTTCCAGTTCTACTGCAGTTACGGCAACGCCTATCGCATCACGAACGACGAAGCCTACGCTAAGGTCATGCTGCGAGCGGCCGACTCACTGGCAACCCTCTTCGATCCACATTATGGCAGCATCTGTTCCTGGACCTACCGCAAACGGATTGGCGAATGGCCACATCATACCATCATCGACAATATGATGAATCTGGAGCTGCTCTTTTGGGCGGCCCGCAACGGAGGCGGGAAGCGACTCTATGACATCGCCGTCAGCCATGCCCGCGTCTCGCATAAGGCCCACTACCGCCCCGACAATACGACGGCGCATGTCGCCTGGTACGATGAAAAGACGGGTGCCCCCAATAAGCAGATGACGCACCAGGGACTGGCAGACGGTTCCATGTGGGCACGCGGACAAGCCTGGGCCATCTACGGCTTCACGGTGTGCTACCGCGAGACGAGAGACCCTGAGTTCCTCGCCGCCGCCACCGGTGCGGCCGATGCCTTTCTCAAGCGTTTGCCAGCCGATAAAGTGCCGTACTGGGACTTCGACGACCCCACCATCCCCAACGCCCCGCGCGACGCGTCCGCCGCCTCCATCACGGCCTCCGCCCTGCTGGAGTTGTCCGGACTCGTGACCAACAAGTCGCTGCAGGCACGCTACCGAAAGGAAGCGCTGGCGATGTTGAACGAACTCTCCTCACCGCAATACCTGAAGCCTGAGATGAACCACGCCATGCTGCAGCATTCGACCGGTAATAAGCCCCAGGGGAAAGACATCGACGTGCCACTCATATACGCCGACTATTACTTCGTAGAGGCCCTGCGCCGGGCCGGAAGGCTTTGAAAAAACTGCTGACCTGTGTTTCCACATTGCAGGGTCCGCATCTAATACATATCAATGAAGTACTGCCTTGCATGGGGGTTCCTGTTCTTCACCTTGAGTGCCACCTCTCAACCTGCGCTGGTGACGAATGTATATTCCTGGAACCCATCAGGCGAGATGTTTCGAGGTCGCGGAGAGGTGCTGCTAGAGCAGATATTATCTGGGCATGTCATCCCTCCGGGAAAAAGCTACCTGTTACGGTCATCCGAGAAAAGTGCGGAGCGGCTTTTGATCGTTTGGGAAGGCATTGTGGAAGGTGAAGTAACCGGGAAGGTCTGCAGGCTCGACAGGGGTTCCGTCGTGTTTCTACTGCCCGGGGATGCGATGATCCTACGGAATCCGAGTACGATACCGGCTTCGGTGCATATCATGGAGATGCTGTCTGACAAGCCTGATTTTGCACGGGGGCGTTCCGCCGGTTCCTCTTTTGCAATCGCTTCGGATGAGATGCGCTACCGCTCGCATGACCGGGGCGGGGTCCGCCAGTTGTTCGACAGGCCTACCGTCCACTTTGCACGGTTCGACATCCACATCACCACCCTCAACCCGCGTCTGAGCAGTCACGCTCCGCATACCCATCGCAATGAGGAGGTCATCCTCCTGCTCGAGGGGGAAGGCGAGATGGTGCATGGCAGCGAGCGGAGGCGCATCGTCGCGGGCGGGGCGGCCTGGGTGGGCTCGATGGTCCCGCATAACATCACCAATATAGGCGACCGTCCTGCGGTTTACTATGCGATTCAGTGGAATTAAGCTGTGGGGATGCTTCGGGTCTTATGCCTGTCCGGCTTTTGATATTTATTTTCTGATCATTGGGAATAGCCTGCGTATTTCGTCCTCCTTCGGCTGCATACCGTATTCACAGATTTCAAAGGCCTCAAGGTAACGTACATTCCGAGCTTTCTCCTCTCCATACCATTTGATGAGGGATGTTAGGTATTCGGGCTTGATCGATTCTGTATAGCGCCGGGCCATCCATTCTAGCCGTTCCTCTTTGCCGGAAGGCACTTCAGCTTCATAGTGCCCGATCCAGGGGTTCCATTCGTAGAACTGCGAGACGTGCGCGTCGAGGCCGTAGATCTTTTTTTTATAGACGGTTGTGATGTCGACGACGATGTCGGGCCGAAAGGGGTTGGGCCGTTGGAAATTATCGCGGGCGTAAAGGAAGACGGGATTCTTCTGCAGGGCGGGCACGTCGTAGGCGATGTTGGGGACGGCCACCATATAGGCTGCGTCCTGCACGAGGATGCCGGTGTAGCGGTGGTCGGGGTGGTAGTCGTTGGGCCTTGGGGCGATGACCACCTCGGCCTTCCATTCACGGATCTTGCGGATGAGCTGCAGACGGACTTCCAGGCTGGGGGTGAGCATACCGTCGTGGTTATCGAGCACATCGTACTGGATGCCGAGTCGCCGGGCCACTTCCTGCGTCTCGGCGTAGCGTCTTTCGGCTAGGGCCCTTCCCTGCATCTTATGGTGTCCTGCATCGCCATTGGTGACGGCGACGAACTTGACGGCATGTCCCATCTCGGCGAGCAGGGCCGCTGTGCCACCCGCCTTGAGGTCGCAGTCGTCGGGATGGGCGCCGATGACGATGATGCGGCTTTTCTCCTGGGCGGTCAGGGAGAGGAGGAGGGTGAGGCAGAGCGGGAGCAGCAGGAGCTTTTTCATGGTGTGGGGTTCTTTTTGTATACGAAGCTTTGATATTTTTTTTCGGTTACATCTGCTTAGCCATGCTGGATTTTTAGGCTTCTAACATTGCTCAGCCATCTTGCCCAAGGGTCCTTTCGGGGTGAGTGTGCAGAGGAAGCTTCTTTTATCCCTGGGATTCCTGACCCGTAGGATCAACGGTTCATCTTTATGATAGACCATGCTATAGGCCCTATCCTGGGTGGCCAAGGCCTGGCTTCTCCACGTCTTCTGGGTGGCCGCTTCTTTAAGGGACACGCCCAGGATCCGATTGATTTTGTAAGCCTCCATCATCTTGCCTTACAAGCTCAGGTCTACCAGCGGTTTCAGCAATTCTCTCTCGGCGGGTGGCAGAGCTTGCAGTAGCCGTTCTGCCGGGTAGGTTCTCTGTGGCGGTCCTGGGAATGGAATATCCGTTGGGAATGCTTCTGAGACCGGCATGGGGGACTGTTGGATGTTTGTGGGCCTTGGGTCAGGAACGGCCTGGTGACTCTGATCCGTTGAAGGATTTTGGGGACATAAGCCTGATTGGACCCTTCGAAGTCATTCTGTTTGTTCGTTCAATCTTGCACGCGAAGTAGGTCCAGATCCTGAAAATCAAAACTGAAATCTGTCAGCGGGGATATGGCCTCCATCTTGAATCCTGAGGGCTTACCGTTTCTGTCAACGGTAAAGATGAGAAATGCATCGGCATCCATCGAGCGATCCGTCCATCGTGCCACCAGCGTCTGCGCGTTGTAGGGGAGCAGTTCGCCGCTGAGCCGGGGTGAGCGTTTGGAGGCGACCCATGGTTTTCCATTCTTCATGGACAGCACGATGTCGCCGAACCAGGCGTCTCGATAGGTGCCGAGGTATGGACTGACATCGAATCCATTCTTGTATTTGTTTTTCTGGGCTTCGACTTCTTTGGCCACTTTCTTTCGTACGGAGTCCGCCTCGGCGAAGTCCTGCCGTTCGTATTCGCCGTAGGTCTTCACCCAGTCCTGTCCATGTATGCCGAGGTAGCCATCCTTGATGGTGTTGCTGATGGCGCTGAAGGCGGCGCCCGACTGCTGATTGGTGAGTACGATGATGCCGAGACCGATCTCGGGCAGCAGTACGTGCTGGGTGACGATGCCGGCGAGACCGCCCGTATGGGTGACCTGCTTGTAGCCTTTCACATCGCTCAGGAACCAGCCGAGGCCGTAGGCCGCGAAATGCGTCTGGTAGGGCGGGCGGGTGTATGCGGGGATGATGGTCTGGGCCGACCACATCTCGAGATGCATCTCCTCGCTGAAGAGTCTTTTGTGGAGACTGTCGCCATAACGGCCGCCGTTGAGTTGAAGGATGGTCCAACGGCTGAAGTCGCTCACACTGCTCCAGATGCCGCCGGCCGCATTGGCCGTCTCGCTCCAGTCGATGTCCACGACCTTGATTTTGCCGTCGACGGGCACGTGCGGACGGATCATGTTGTTCTTATCCTTCACGCGGTTGAGGGAGGCGGCCGAATTCCGGAAGCCCAGCGGCTTCATGATGCGCTGTTCGATGAACTCCTCCCAGGGCATGCCGGAGACCTTGGCGACGACCTCGCCGGCGACGATGTATAGCAGGTTGTCGTAGTCGTACTTGGTTCGAAAGGCGGAGACGGGCTTCAGGTGACGGAGATTTTGGATGATGTCGGCGCGGGTGAAGTCGCTCCCGTCGGGCCACATCATGAGGTCGCCGGCACCTAGGCCAAGGCCGCTGCGATGGGTGACGAGGTCGCGCACGCTGAAGGACTCCGTCACGTAAGGATCGTAGAGTCGGAAGCCGGGGATATGGTCCACGACCTTGTCGTCCCATCCCATCTTTCCTTCATCGACGAGCATGCTGATCGCGGCGGTGGTGAAGGCCTTCGAGTTGGAGGCCACGCCGAAGAGCGTGTGCTCATCGACCTTTCGGCCCGTCTCGAGGTTGGCTACGCCGTAGCCCTTTGCATGGATGAGCCTTCCATCCTTGACGACCCCCACGGCGATGCCGGGCACGTTGAACGTCCTGCGGCTGCGTTCCACGAGCGAGTCGATCTGCGTCGAATGGAGCGGTTGGGCAATGGCAGCCGAGAGGAGACAGAGGTATGCCGCGAGGGCGGCCGCGGGCCGAATGCGTTTGGTTTGGAGGATTGTCTTCACGTTCCTAATATACCGGATATTCCAAAAATACTGCATACTCCGCAGTCGCTGGATCCTTACAGAATCTGCTGGGTTGTGCTCTCATGATCCACTGTTGACTAGGCAGCAGATGGATCAACTGCGCACGGCTTTCCGATAGACAGACCCGGTCTTGTCGATGTGGAGCATGACTTATCCGCGATCATCTTAGGCCTGCGGATTTTGGCCTACCGAAGTCCTGCGACCACCTCCTGATTCACCTTTCGCACCCGGTCCATGTCTAGTTTCATCACCTTCCGGTCGTAGGTCATGAGTCCGTTGACCTCTATCTCGACGTCCGTCGTCTGCGTGTAGACGGCGGCGGTGTATCCGAAGGGTATGAGTTTCCTGAGTTTATCGGCGAGTTCGACATATTTGTCGGTGGCCTCCTGCGGTGTTTTGTACTGCACATAGCCCCAGTTGCGGTTCTGCTCCCATAGATGTCCATCTAGGGCCAGGCCGATGCCGCCGTATTCGCCGAGAACGTTGGCGCGTTTGCTGTCGTAGAGGCCCATGACGGGGTCGGGGTAGTTGTGCATATCGATCATGTCGCCGACATCATAGTGGTTGCCGCCGCTGGCGGGGTTGACGAGTCGCGAGGGATCGTAATTCTTGGTCCAGTCGGCAATCTCGGGCGTCTTGAACTGTCCCCATGCCTCGTTGAACGGCACCCATACGATAACGCTGGGGTTGGAGATGCAGAGATTCATGACCTCCTGCCATTCACGGCGAAAGTTCTGTTCGGAGGCCTGGCTGCGCTGCAGTTCCTGTCCGGAGAAGTAGTTGCGCATGTCCCATCTGGGATTGCGGTCGCCGCTGGGCATGTCCTGCCAGACGAGGATGCCTTCCTTGTCGCAGTGGTGATACCAGCGGGCGGGCTCGACCTTCACGTGCTTGCGGATCATGTTAAAGCCATAGGCTTTGGTGCGGATGATGTCGAAGCGCAGCGCTTCGTCGGTGGGTGCGGTATAGAGCCCGTCTGGCCACCAGCCTTGATCGAGGGGTCCGAGTTGGAAATAGTCGCGGTTGTTGAGTTGCAGCCGCCAGACGCCGTCGGCATCCTTTGCGGTGGAGATCTTGCGCATGCCGACATAACTTTTCACTCGGTCGATGGCCGCGCCGTTGCGCAGCACGCTGACCTCCATATCGTAGAGAAAGGGCGATTCGGGGCTCCAGAGTCTGGCGCTGGGGACGGGCACCATCACTTCCTCCCCGGCGGCGGCGCGTGCGCTGCCGGCCAGACGGCCGTTGTCGAGCACGCGGACTTCGACGACGTCGCCGGCCTGCCGGCTTGCCACTTCGGCCATTACGGTCGCGTTGCCGCCGTCGATGTTGGGCGAGGTGCGCAGGTGGGTGACATGCGTGGGCGCGACCGGCTCGAGCCATACGGTCTGCCAGATGCCGGTGACGGAAGTGTACCAGATGCCGCGGGGTTCGGCCACCTGCTTGCCGCGGGGCTGAAAGCCCTTGTCGGCAGGGTCCCAGCAGCGGACGACGACGGTGTTGGCGCCCGACTTCGTCAGCCAGGCGGTGATGTCGATGCTGAAGGGCGTATAGCCGCCGGTATGCGACCCGACCTTGACGTCGTTCACCCATACGTCGGCCTTCCAGTCGACCGCGCCGAAGTGCAGCTTCACGTTCCTTCCCTTCCAGGCTGCGGGGACCTCGAAGCCCCGGTGGTACCAGAGTTCGTTTTTCTCGCCGACGGACTTCTGCACGCCGGAGAGGCTTGATTCGACGGCGAAGGGCACGAGGATACGTCCCTGCCAGGCGGAGGGGATATTGCTGCCTGCGGGCAGGATGGCGTAGTCCCACAGCCCGTTCAGGTTCTGCCAGGCGTCGCGGACCAGTTGCGGGCGGGGGTATTCGGGCAGGGGTGCAGCGGGGTCGACCTTTGCGGCCCATTCGGTGCGGATGCGGTCGCCGGCGGGTGACCAGCCCTGCGAGAATCCTGGCAGGACCGAGAGGCATAGCAATACGGGTAGCAGGGCTCGTGTCATGTGAGATGTGTTGGATGTCTAATGTACGGCATTTGGTTTTTTGACGATCATCCGGCTGGGCATCGGGCTATTTTTCGACTTGATACGGGTCATGGTTGATTCTCCTACCTTTCATCTATGAACCGGATGCATCTCACATTCTTGCTGCTCTGTATATGCCCGGGCATCGGCGCCCAGGGCCTCCACTACCTCTTCCGCGCTGGCGACCACGGCTACACATGTTTTCGTATCCCCGCCATCGTCACCACGCCGCGCGGCGCCCTCCTCGCCTTTGCCGAGGCCCGTCGCAACCACTGCGGTGATGCTGGCGACATCGACCTGGTTATGCGCCGTTCCACCGACGGGGGTAAGTCTTGGTCGCCCATCTCCGTCGTTTGGGACGATGGCACCAACACTTGCGGTAATCCGGCTCCTGTCGTTGACAGTCGTACCGGCCGCATCCTCCTCCTCACCACCAGGAACCTAGGCTCCGACCGGGAGCCGATGATCATCGACGGGCTGAGTAGGGATACGAGGCGCGTGTTTATATTATCATCCTCCGACGACGGCCTCACCTGGACCAGTGCCCGCGACATCACTTCCTCCGTCAAGCGACCTGGCTGGACCTGGTACGCTACCGGACCTTGCAACGGCATACAACTCCGCAACGGTCGACAGGCAGGCCGTCTCGTCATCCCCTGCGATCACATCGAGGCCGGCACGAAGAAATATTTCTCCCATACCATCCACTCCGATGATGGCGGAGAGACCTGGTCTTTAGGCGGCACCACGCCCTCCGACCAGGTCAACGAATGCAGTGTCGCCGAACTGCAGAGGGGTCGCCTCCTGCTCAACATGCGGAACTACGACGCACACCGTTTCCGCCGCACATCGCTGAGCAAGGACGGAGGCGCTTCCTGGTCGGCCCTCCGGCCCGACACCGCCCTGCCCGAGCCCGTCTGCCAGGCCAGCCTCGTCCGCCTGTGGGACGCCGGCCGCAAGCCTGTGCTGGCCTTCTCCAACCCCGCTAGCCAGAAAGAGCGCGTGAACATGACCGTTAGATGGTCGCGCGACGGTGGCCGTAGCTGGGAGGCCTCACAGGTCGTACATGCCGGGCCTTCGGCCTATTCCAACCTGGTGGAACTCCCAGGCGGTAGGCTGGGCCTTCTCTTCGAAGGGGGTATCCAGAAAGCCTATGAGGGCATCGCCTGGACGGTTGTCGACAGCCCACCTGTGGCTGGCGGTCTGCCGCGGTCGCCGACGAGTACACGCTGAGGCTTTTTCGCGTACATTCCAGTTGAAAAGAATTCCATCTGATGAACCCATCCATCCATCGGGTATTCGCCATCGCCCTGGCCGTCATCGTGCCCTCCGGGCTGGCGGCACAGTCCACATCCCTCACCTTCCGCATCGAGCAGCGGTACCTCAACATACCCGTCGAGTCAAAGGTCGACCGCCAGCGCGTCGTCTTCGACGCCGGCAACGGCGACTCCACCGCCGCCGTCATCCGCATCGCCCAGGGGAAGCCCGACTACTGGGTGTACCATGACCTAACCCATCTGAAAGGCAAGACCCTCACCCTCCGCTTCTCCAAGCCCGCGGCAGGCATCGGACAGATCCACCAGGCCGACCGCTTCCCCGGACAGGACAGCCTCTACCGGGAGGCCAAACGACCACAGGTGCATTTCAGCCCCCGCCGTGGCTGGAACAACGACCCCAACGGACTCGTCTGGAAGGACGGCGAATACCACCTCTTCTTCCAGCACAACCCCTATGAGCGAGATTGGGAGAACATGCATTGGGGGCACGCCGTCAGCCGCGACCTGCTTCATTGGGAGGAACTGCCCGAAGCCCTATCCCCCGACACCCTCGGCACCATGTTCTCCGGCTCGGCCGTCGTCGACAGCCGCAACACCGCCGGATGGGGCAAGGACGCCCTGGTGGCCATGTACACCGCCGCCGGCAAGCGCATGACGCAGAACGTCGCCTACAGTCTCGACAACGGCAGGACCTTCACCAAGTACAAGGGCAACCCAGTACTCGGACCCGACCGCGACCCCAAGGTCTTCTGGCATGAGCCCACTCGAACATGGGTGATGGTTCTCTACAACGAGAACTACATCGCCATCTACAACTCCGCCGACCTGAAGCAGTGGGAATACAGGAGCCGCGTCAAGGGCTTTTACGAATGCCCAGAATTCTTCGAACTGCCCGTCGATGGCAACCCCACGAACCGAAAATGGGTGATGTATGCCGCCTCCGGCACGTATATGATCGGTCGCTTCGACGGCGCCGTCTTCACCCCCGAGAAGGGCAAGTACCCTTATCACACGGGTGCGATGTACGCCGCACAGACCTTCAACCACTCCCCCGATGGCCGCCGCATCCAGGTCGGATGGGGACGCATCGACGCGCCGGGCATGCCCTTCACCCAGCTGATGCTCTTTCCGACCGTGATGAGCCTGCGGACCACCACCGAGGGCGTCCGCCTCTTCTGCAACCCTATCCCCGAGATCGAGCGGCTGCATGCCCGTCACCATGCCCTGGGCGGACTCAGCCTGTCAGTCGTCAATGAGCGACTCAAAGACGTCAAGACCGACCTCGTTCATGCCGTCATGGACCTCGAGATCGACCGAGGCCTGGGGCTCGAATTGTTCTACCAGGGCAACCCGATCCTGTACTTCGACGGCAATTACACTAGGTTCAACGGGTTTCCCTACACGTCGGAGACACCCGACGGCTTCCGATTCCGCATCGAGATGATCCTCGACCGGACGTCGGTGGAGGGCTATGTCGATGGTGGACGGCTCTTCGTGGCAGAGGCCTTGAAGGCGCCGAAGTCGAATGCCGGCCTGGAGCTGCGGGGCGACCTCAAGGTCCACCGGCTGGATGTGTACGAGCTGAAAGGCATCTGGGACGGTACGTATTGAGCTTGTATAGGAGCGGATCTCCGGTCTTATATCCCCTTCAATTACCCATAGATGAATATAAATACGCATCATGTCTTTGAAAGGAAAACTACAGGATAGCTACCCCGGTCACTCGAAAAAAGGGGGACGCCGATCTTTTCTTCAGCGTGCACTGGCCGGTGCGGTAGGGCTACCCATACTGGGGGCCGCCAGGTGGACGGATCTGTCATCGGCCGGGGTCGCCGCCCACCCGCCGGTAGACATCGGCACGAGGCGGGAACTCTTCGTCGACGACTGGCTGATCGAGCGACTGACCGGAGGCGCATCCACACGTTTACATGCCCCTCGACCGCAAGAGGTCGCACTCGTACACGACGCCCCCTGGGAGGGTAGTGGAAGCGGCTACCACAGCGTCTTCCAGGATGATGGACGCTACCGCATGTACTACAAGGCCTGGCACCTGGGCATGGTCGACGGCAGGGTGCGCACAGATGCCCATCCGCTCTACTGTTGCTATGCTGAGAGCGACGATGGCAAACGCTGGCATAAGCCGGAACTGGGACTCCACCCGTTCCGAGGCTCTACCGCCAACAACATCGTAATCGCCAGCGGCCGCCTCGGTGGGCTCGACATCGACGCCGGCCACCCGGCGGTCTTCCTCGACGAGAACCCCGCCGCCCCGGCCGAAGCCCGCTACAAGGCTTTCGTACGTGCCGCAACGGCCAAGGGGCTCATCGCCCTGCAATCGCCTGACGGCATTCATTGGACGCCCATGGCCAACAAGCCCGTTATCACCGACGGCGCCTTCGACTCACAAAATCTTGCTTTCTGGGATCCCCTCCGGCGTGAGTACCGTGCCTACTGGCGCATCTTCACGGCAGGCTCTACCGAGCCCGGCAACTGGAAGCCCGCCGGCTTCCGCGCCATCCGCACCGCGCGTTCTGACGACTTCCTGCTTTGGACAGAGCAAGCCGATTTAAAGTACATCGATTCACCGGCCGAGCACCTCTATACAAATCAGGTAAAACCCTATACCCGCGCACCGCATCTCCTAATAGGATTTCCGGCACGCTATGTGGAGCGGGGATGGAACGCTTCGATGGAGGCACTCCCCGAAGCAGAGCACCGTCGGCAACGCTCCTCGACCTCGAACCGCTACGGCACGGCCCTAACCGAAGGGTTGCTGATGGCGAGCCGCGACGGCGTGCAGTTCAAACGCTGGAATGAGGCCTTCCTCCGCCCCGGGATGGAAAGGCCCGGCACCTGGCATTATGGTCACCAGTACATCGCCTGGCATGTGGTAGAGACGAAATCAGACACCCCCGGAGCCCCCGACGAACTCTCCCTCTATGCCAGCGAAAGCTATTGGACCGGCAATAGCAGTGAACTCCGACGCTATACGCTGCGCCTCGACGGGTTTGTTTCCATCCACGCCCCCTACGCTGGCGGAGAGCTCATCACCCGCCCTCTCATCTTCTCCGGACGCCACCTCGAACTCAACTTCGCTACTTCGGCTGCCGGAGAGATCAGGGTCGAGCTGCGCGATATGGAGGATAAGCCAGTGGCTGGGTACACGCTGGGCGACTGTCAACCGCTTTTCGGTGATAGCATCGGTCGGACCGTCGTCTGGAAGCAAGGGGCTGACCTCTCTGATCTTGTCGGAAAACCCCTGCGCCTTCGATTCACCCTCCGCGATGCCGATCTATATGCCCTTCGATTCACAGAAATTGCCATTCTCAAATAATGGTACTACTGCAAGTTTAGGTATCACATCTTATACAACTAAAAGATAAAATGGTAACGCTATTTCAGGTAGATTGCCAGCAAATCGATGTGTTGAATTGATTTTTATTTTATCATTGATTTCATCGCCTTTGGTCTGAATTATCTAGAAGGAGGTGTCTAAATATGGTGCCTTTCATGATCTTGGTCGTGATGTGTACAGGCTTATTGTGCTGGCATTTCATGAAGGCACAACACTTTATGTGTGACTAAGACACCCAACTTTACCTCTCCATTCATCGAGGCAGAGATAGAGTCTGACGCTCAAGTATGAGTATCAACCTTCGTAGATGAAAAATCCGGATGTAGATTTCGAAGATCTCCGTTTAATGATTTTTGACCTCAGAAAATTGATATTCTCCCGTATAAAGCTTTTCCATTGATTTTTACTGTCTGTCTTAATCCACTTTAATTTCACCTGGTGCTTTAGGTGGATTGGATTAAAGCCAAAGTCTTGCATAAGTCTTACAAATTGTCTGTGGCTAAAGCTATTGATATGTTCTAGGGGGGCAAAGCAGTTGACTGAATTTTTTTCTTCTTTCGTGCGTGTCCAGTCGCAATCTCGAATGACTTCATACACATGGCCACAGTTGGGGACACTCACATGAAGCAATGTTCCTCGTTTTGAAAGCCTCCTTAATTTTTCCATCACTTTTCTCGGCTCTACCACGTGTTCTAGGGTCTGTTCACAGAAGATCACATTCATTGGTTCTCCCTGGTATTCAAGGTTGTTATCCACGACATGAATGCCCCATTTTCTAGCAAGTTCAACTTGTTGGGGGTTCAGTTCTGAACCAAAGGCTTCGAAGTTCAACAGTACTGCCATTTTTAGTAGCTCGGCGTAACCAAATCCGAAATCGAAGATTCTGATATTACTCTTTTGAAGGTGGGCCATGATGGAGCGTAGCATTACATAGTTTCCATCTTGTTTGCCAGGGTTTCTATTCTTCAGGTGGACCTCCTGTACCTTATCATATGATATCCATTTCGTATAAAGTTCCTCAAGGGATTGGGTATCGGGTACATTCGCTTGGTATACCAATCCACAATCGCAGCACTCCAGAAGAACGAAATCTTCTTCTCCTAATTGCTGGGGTTCCGGGTATCCCTGAATGCCATAGAATGCAGTTAGATAACCTTGCAGCTCGGGGCTTCCATAGCTTTTCCTATAAATTTCCTTTTGTCCTGTATGGTAGCATACCGGGCATTTTTCCCTTGTCTGTAACTTCATGGATTGTCGTATTTTTTCTGGGTCTGCCGCCAAGATATAGACAATTCATGCAGGTTCATAGGGGGGAGAATGCATAGGATACCTTAGGCGATAATGGCCTCTGCGTAAGTATTTTGGCGAGTGGTACGTGTCCAGCCCTCGACCTGTACGGATCCACCCATGGAAACGGTTCCGCCGGCATAGAGGATCTCCCGTCGGGCATCCTTCAGTTCCTCCTGGAGGTCACGGATGCATGCTACGTGGTGGCGGATGTCCTCCTCATCGGTAGAAAGTTCTATCCGGCGTTCATGGAAGCGGATCTTGCCATGGGATGGTTGTTTTTTTTCACTGGAGCAAAACTTTGCCCAAGGGATGCATACATTATATTTATACTACTAAGAATGATCATAATAAAAATTTATGCAATTCGTCATCCACCCCGGGTATTCGTGTTCGCCTTTGGCGGATCCAAGTCCTTTGCTTTCCGTAGATTGACATCCTGTTAAACCCTTCGACTCATGCGTTCATTTCTATCCCGGAAGACCGTCCGGAACCTTTATTTGTCCTATGCCTCACGCCGCTCGTCTCCCTGCAGCCCATCAGTCCGGCTCCGCGGCGCCTAGAGATCCTCTTCCTCGGGCATGAGCCCCGCCACCATGAGTCGGAGAAGCTGGCATCCATCCTGCTAAGGAATACTTCACCCAAGGCATCAACATCTCCTATACGACCGACCCCGCCGTTGCCAACCCAACACCGAGGCCTTTGCCAGCATGGCAAACAGAGGTTGACCCATCCATAAGAAGAAGCCGCAGCGCATATGCGCTGCGGCCACGAGCATAGCGGGGTCGGGTCGACGATCAGAAGTCGAGCGTGATGCGTCCGTATACGTAGCGGCCGTTCATGCCGATCTGCGTGACGCGGCGGGAGTAGTTGAACTGGTTGTTGGAGGTGACTGCGTTGTTGTTGACGATGCCGCGGGCGCTGGCGGACGCGGTCTCCACGAACTGGTCGTAGGTGGGGCTGCCGATGGTCACGTCGAGGCGCTTGTAGAAGCCTTTGCTGGCCATCAGGAGTTCGGGGTAGATGTCGAAGAGGTTGTTGGCGCCGAGGGAGAACTGCAGGGCCTTGGTGATGCGGTAGCCCAGCGTGAGGTCGGTGGTGGTGCGCGCATCGAGCTCCTGGATATAGAACCAGCTGGTGGCACCGCCGCCTTCGATGTGGGTGACTTTGCCGAAGTAGGTGCTGCGGACGTAGGCATTGAACTTGCCGGCGCGGTAGGAGGCACTGACATATCCCTTGACCTTGGGGTTGCCATCAACCAGGGTGGCTTTGTTGATTGGGCTCATGTAGGTCGACTCGCGGCCTTTTAGCTTTTCGGATACCTTGGTAGCGCCCATGATCTTACGCTCGGTAAAGGTGCCGGCCAATTCTAGGCGAAGCGTCTGGCGGCCGCCGAGCTTGATGTTGTAGTTGGCGATGGCGTCCACGCCGCGGGTGAGGAGGTCGGTGGCATTGGCCATAAATACACCGCGAGCGGCGTTGTTCAGCAGGAGGATGTTGAAGATCTCCTGTTGTTGGGGGTTGCCGCCGTTGAGGCCCTGGAAGGCGTCGGTGAGGATGATGCGGTCTTTCACAAAGGTGGAGAATCCATCGACCGTCAGGCTGAAGTGGCCCTTCTTGAGGGTCATGCCCAGGCTCACGCTGCGGGAGATCTCCGGGCGTAGGCTAGGGATGCCCAGCAGCTGGGCTGCCTTGCTGTCGTTTGGCAGCGTGGCATCGTCGAAGGCTACCCCGCCCTGGAAGACGGTGGAGGTCTTTGTGAGATAGCGCTGCTGCAGAGCCGGGGCCCGGAAGCCGGTGCTGGTGGAGCCTCGGAAGGAGAAGTTGTCGGTGACTTTATAGCGGGCTGCGATCTTTCCGCTGAGGTTACCGCCGAAGTCGGAGTAATGCTCATAGCGCGCGGCCATGTCTATCAGGAATCGCTTAGAGGGCTCGATCTCAAGGTCGGCATAGAGGGCAGCAGAGGAGCGGTCCTGGTCCATCGAGTTGTCGGGGCGGAAGCCGGGGAAGACCTGTGAGCCCCCAGCGGGGATGCCGGTGGAATTGTCTGCCAGTCGCACGGTAGTGGGGGTACCGTTGATGATGTCTACCTGTCCGGCGGTGCGGCGCATGAAGTTTGCCCAGGAGGCCGTTTCTCCCGGGTTCTGCTGGTAGTTTTCAAAGCGATATTCTGCTCCGATGGCGATGTTGCTCAGGGCGCTGCCGGTCAGCTTCTTGGTGAGGTCGAAGTTGGTGGTATTCTGCCGAAAGCTTAGGGTGCCGGCGTCGAACTCCGTCTGCTTTAGGCTGTTGTTATAAAATCCCGACACGTTGAGGGTGTTCTCGATGAAGAAGCTAAAGGCGTTCTGTCCGTAGACATTGCTGAGGTCATAGTTCCAGTCGCCCATCTTGCCTTTGAAGCCAGTACCGACGGAGATGTCGGAGATGGTGGAGCTGATCTGTGGCAGGAAGCCTCTGGGATAGATGGCGGGGATGTTGGTCGCCTGGAAGGGCATGCGGTAAAAGCCGGTGGAGTTGCCATTGCGCTGTCCGAGGATGCTGAAGAAATAAAATTCACCGTCGTTCTTCAGTTTTAGGGCGCCGTTGATGACGCCTTGGGTGTTGCGGGTGCGGGATTGACCGACGCGCATCTGGAAGAAGTCGCGTGTCACGCCGAGCTGGCCGAGCAGGGCGTTGCTGGCGGCATCGCCAGCGGTGCGGTTGTCGATGTCTCCTGTCCGCTGACCGGAGCGGATGGTTGGTTCGCGCTGGTCGTAGTTCATGGTGACGTTGATGAAGCTGCCCTGGCGTTTACCGAGCTGCCATCCATAGTTGAGGGTGGCTGTCACCTTCTGTCCGTCGGTCACGTCCTGATCGATGTATTCGGGGTCTTTGCCTTGGGTGAAGATCCCTGGGTTGTTGTGGGTGTAGGCTTGGAAGGTAGTGATGTTGGCGCCGCGGCTGACGGTGGCGCGACCTTTATTGACATCGCGGTTCAGCTGTACGTTGATGACGCCTGCGATGGCGTCTGAGCCGTACTGGGCTGCTGCCCCGTCGCGCAGCAGTTCGATGCGGTCGATGCCGCCGGCGGCGATTGCGTTGAGGTCGGTGCCGACAGATCCCCTGCCCATGGTGCCGTTCACATTGACCAGGGCAGAGGTATAGCGGCGCTTACCATTCACCAATACGAGGGTCTGATCTGGGCCGAGGCCTCTGACGGTGGCGGGGTCGATGTGGTCTGTGCCATCTGCTACTGTCTGCGTGGTGGAGTTGAATGAGGGGGCGATGTTGTTGAGGATGTCTGTGATGTTCGTCTGTGGCAGCTGGGTGACGAGCGACTTGACATCAAATACATCGACCGGTGCAGTCGACTCCAGTTTGCTCCGGGGAAGGCCGCGGGTGCCGGTGACGACCACCTCAGCGATCTCTGCGGCGACAGGGGAAAGCCGGATGGCGAGGACTCCATCGGAGGACACGCGCAGCGTCCCTGCCTCATAGCCGGTGAAGCTGACCAGCAGCACGGCGCCGTTCTCTACGCTGATGTTGAACTTGCCGTCTTGTCCAGTGACAGCGGAGGTCTTGGTGCCTCTGATACTAACTGTCGCGCCTGCCAAGGGTTTACCGTTCTCGTCGGAGACGGTTCCGCTGCGCGTTGGCTGCTGCGCAAAGGCCCCCAGTGTGAAAAGAACGGAGAGCAACAGAATGCATGTGCGTTTCATTAACAATGATTTTTTGGAATGAAATTGTTATCTAAGATCGACATTATACCTGTTGTTTAGCATTTTTTTTTAAGATCCTCTCCGGCCATGTTAGATTAGGGTAGTTCGAGCCTCTTTGAATCATATAGGACTTCTCATGTCCCTGGTTCGGTTAAGTCATACGCCAGCAGTCAGGGCAGGGCAGGCGTATTCTTGAGTTTTTTTGGATCCTGGGATGCGTATGGGGTGTATCGGTTTGGGAAAAATCAGATAATCTTCTAATTTCAACAAGTGAACATCGGAACGGTTGTAGAGTCTATGCCAACACACCCTGTTTCAAATTCTGCACAGTCATCTTCCCGTGCACCGCATCAATCATCCCGGGAGTCTTCTCGTGCCCGGAGACATAGGAATCGTCGGCTTTCCCTGGGGATCTGGGGTGTCCAGGCTGTGTTGTCTGCTATCTTTTTAATGCAAGGTTTGCTGAAGTTGTTGATGCCGGTGGAGACGCTGGGGCTGACTATGCCCTGGGTCAGCTTAGCCCCGGGTTGGCTGGTAGCAGGGATTGGTTTGATGGAACTGGTCGTCTCTGCATTAATGATCGTCCCGGCATTGCTTCGATATCGTCCAGAGCTGGGAATCTATGCAGGTTGGACCTTGGCTTCTTTCATGTGCATAGCCATCCTCTTTCATCTCATCAATGGTGAATATGCTGCTATTCCCTACAATCTGCTTGTCTTGTTGTTGGCTGGCTTTGTGATTTGGGGTAGGATGTACCAAGATCCCATCCAGCCCAAAGACGCTTCCGGTACTGTCTCGCCGGCTACCAATCGAAAACTGTAGTAGGCCCTTAGATTGCTTAGGCATTCTTCACCTGCAAGGCCACAGGTCCTTTGGGACTGTCTCCCAGTTTGAAGTTTACTTTTCCGTTTTCCGTCAGCGGCTCCAGGATGTCATTTACGTGTACAAAAATGCTCTCGCGTGTCTTAATATCCCGGATGAAGCCGAAGCCTCGGGATTCATTGAAAAAAGTCAGGATGCCTTCTCGGGTGCCTGGCTCTGCCGGTTCATGGGTCTGCCGGGGTACGCTGATTTCAATCTCTTCGAGGGATACTTCCCGACGCTGATTGGGGTCAGGAGGGGTTGACGTCAGGTTGCCGTCGGCATCCAGATAGGCCATCATAGCATTGCCTCCGCCATCTTCCGATTGCTGGCGACGCTCTTTTTTACGCTCCTCTTTCTCTTTTTTTGCCTGCTGCTTCTTTTTCTCTCGCTCTTTTTTGTTCCATGAGTCTGCCATAGATACAATATTAGTTCATATGGACCAATGTTGGATAGGATGGTCGGGATGTTCATGCTTTCCTAAGATATTTCTTAGGATATTGTAACGGATATCACCAACGGCCTAAAGGAGTTGGGAGCCCTATGCAAAGCGATACAAGCGCTGGGATAACTTTTGGGAGTGCAGGAGTCGATCTTCTTTATATATAAATAATTTATATATGTGCAAGATCAAACTACACGCTATTTTTTTTTAATTTTACATTCCGATCTTGATCTGTCAGGTCGATCATTGAATAGTTCAAAAGTTATCTGCCGTACTCAAACACATGTATATATAGCGTCGATTTAAGAAACTACAAAAGATATAGTCCTCTCGAACCGCCCCAAGATCTTCCATCTTTCAATGTTATAATTCAACATATATATTTCACATCAACCATCAAACCATACGCACATGAGAAGGTTCTTCCTACATGCCTTTTGGATGCTGCTGGCGATACCCGCTGTGGTATCTGCACAGAGCATCACCGTGAAAGGTAAAGTTACAGATGAGTCGGGCGCTCCCGTATCGTCTGCAACGCTACAGATTAAAAAAACCAACAATTCTGTTGTCACCGATGCAAGTGGCATGTTCACCATCACCGCTGCACCCGGTTCTGTGCTGGTCATTTCCGCCGTCGGATATGAGCAGCGGGAGGCCACGGTCACAGGCGCCGCGCTGAATATATCAGTGGTTACAGACGCCAAAGCGCTCTCAGAAGTCGTAGTCACAGGCTTCGGTGGCTCGCAGATCCGCCGCGAACTCACGGGCAATATTGCCCGGGTGAAGGCTAAGGACATCGAATATTTGCCGCTGGCCAGCGTCGATCAGGCCCTCCAAGGGAAAGCTGCCGGGGTGTTCGTCAACGCCCAGTCGGGCAAACTCGGCCAGGCCGTGACCGTCCGTGTCCGAGGTACCTCCTCCATCAGTGCCAATAGCCAGCCTCTCTACGTGCTGGATGGCACTCCAATCACCACCGACGACCAGAGCTCCTACGGTGGCGACATGAACCCGCTGGCCGACCTCAACCCAAACGACATCGAGTCTATCGAAGTCCTTAAAGACGCATCCGCCGGCGCCATCTATGGAGCTCGTGCTGCCAACGGCGTCGTGCTGATCACCACCAAAAGGGGAAAGGCTGGGAAGACGAGTGTCACCTTCAACGTACAGACTGGCTATGCCGAAGCGACCAAGCGCCTGGAGATGCTCAACTCCGAGCAGTATGCCGAACTGATTCTGGAAGGTGCTGCCTACCGCGATAATCTAGCCGGAACCCCCCTCAACGATCCCAACAGCTGGACGTCATACGTCAAGAACGATGTGATGGATTACTATAGTTATGGCGAGTGGCTCAAGGATCCAAAAAAAACCTACGATTGGCAGGATGTCGTCTTTCAACGCGCCCCCTATCAGCAGGCCGACCTGCAAATCCGAGGCGGCACCGACCGTACCAAGTTCTTTACCTCTTTTCAGCACCTCGACCAGACAGGCACCATCGTTGGCAATAAGCTCTCGCGTTCCACGGCTCGACTGAACCTCGATCAGACTGTCAATGAATGGCTCGACCTGGGCGTGTCGCTAAGTCTTGCCCGCACCTGGAATCGCCGCCTCCCCGATGACAACGCATTCTCCAACCCGCTCCAGGCCATCGCCCTCATGCCTATGACGCCTTTCCTGGATCCCTCTACGGGTCTCGACGCAGGGACTCCTCCCGGCGACGTCAATATCCCCTTGTACTATAATCCATTGCTGACTGTGAAGTATGGCCGTTTTATCCAGGACGTCTATCGCACCTTCGGCAATGCCTTTGCTCAGGTAAAAATCCTACCAGGGCTAACATTCAAGACGGAGTTTGGCCTCGACTACCTCAGCCAGAATGAAGAGAACTATTTCCGCTCAGAAACTGTACGTAATCAAACCCGTGCCGTGAAAGGTGTCGGTGCCAATCGGGCAGCCTTCATCACTAACTTCAACTCCAACTCTTATTTTACCTACAAGCTGAACCGCAAGATTCACAATCTGACAGTGACCGCGGGTATGCAATATCAAGAGTCCTCGTCTAAATATAACTTCACCGAAGGTCTAGACTTCCCCTCTAACTCCTATACCAAGATCGCTAGTGCCGCCACCAAATCAGGTGGTAGCTCTTCGCAGTCAGACTTTAGATTCCTCTCCTATTTCGCCCGGGCCAATTACACCTTGATGGACAACTACATCCTGGCCTTGAGCGGACGCATGGATGAGTCCTCCCGCTTCGGTAAGAACTCCCGCCAGGGTATCTTCCCTGCCGCCTCTGCCGGGTGGATCATTACCAACGAAAAGTTCATGAGCATCTTACCGGTGGTCAGCTTCCTGAAGCTTCGTACTTCCTACGGCATCGTGGGAAATGCGGAGATCGGCAACTTCCCACAGCTGGGACTGTTCACAGGGGATGCGGGCTATGCCGGCAATGCAGGTCAACGTCCCTCGCAACTCTCCAACCCCGATCTGAGCTGGGAGACCACCACCCAGCTGGACGCCGGACTTGACTTCGGCATCCTAAACAACCGCATCACCGGGGAGATCGACTACTACGAAAAGCAGACCACAGGCCTGCTGCTCTCCGTGAATATCCCAGCATCTACTGGCTTCAACAGCCAGGTGCGTAATGTCGGAAAATTGGAGAATAAAGGTTGGGAGCTCGTCCTCAACACCCAGAACTTAGTAGGCAAACTGAAATGGTCCACCAATGTCAATCTCGCCATAAACCGTGGCAAGGTGATCGACATTCAAGGCCAGATTATAGAAGGCGGTGTCAGGAATATGAACCGTGTCGAACAAGGCTACAATGTAGGGGTCTTCTATGCACCTGAATTCGCCGGCGTAGATCCCGCCAATGGCAACGCCCTCTTCTATAAAAATAAAAAGTTGGCGGACGGCACCCGCGACCGTACCACCACCTCGGTGTATGCTGAAGCAGATCGCATCGTAGTTGGCGACCCCAACCCGGACCTGATTTATGGCTTTACCAACAACTTCTCCTATAAGGGCTTTGACCTCTCCATTTTCTTCAATGGCGTAGCAGGCAACCAGAATAACATCTTTGGAATGGGCCGCTACTCCTCCGCGAGCATGCTCTATGAAGATAACAATACAGCCGACCAGCTCCGCCGCTGGAGGAAGCCAGGAGACGTGACTGACATACCCCAAGTGCGTCTCTTCCGTGTCAACGGATCCCAGGAAAGCAGCCGCTATATCGTTGACGGCGCCTACATGCGCCTGCGCAACGTCACTTTCGGATATACCTTTACTGGTGATGTCCTCCGCAAGCTGCGCATGGAAAAGGCCCGTATCTACGTGTCAGGCCAGAACCTCTTGACCTTTACCAAATACCCCTACTGGGACCCTGAGGTCAATGCCGATAGTTTTGACTCCAATATCGCCAAGGGCAATGACTTCTATACACCGCCTCAGCCCAGGACCTTTCTGGTCGGCATCAACATCAACCTCTAATCCCATTCAATAGAAGAATATGAAACGAAATCATACGCACATCGGCAAAATCCTCGCGGCGATCTGCCTGGCGGGTGTTCTTACGGCTGGCTGTACCAAGCGTCTCGATATCGGGCCCTATCAGAGCATCTCAGAGTCCGCCGCTCTCAACACCGAAGAAGACGTCATGGTTACCCTAATCGGTGCCTACGACGGACTGCAAAGTGCTGCCGGCTATGGAGGTGAAATCATGGTGCTCAACGAACTCATCGGTAACTCCACCAATATCCAATTCACCGGTACCTTCGCAGGGCTGGTCGATGCGTGGAATGGTATAATGGTATCGAATAACAGCTTCGCCACCAGCACCTGGGCCGTAGCTTATAACTGTATCAACCGCGCCAATAACGTGCTTAGTGCCATCGACAAGGTTACCTCCTCCCCAGCCAAGAAAGCATCCGTGGAAGGAGAGGCCCTCTTCCTCCGCGCCGCCATGCATTTCGAGCTGGTGCGGCTCTACGCCAAGTTTGTGGGCGACGGAGATGCCAATGCCAATCCCGGCGTGCCCCTGGTGCTCACGCCGACCCGTGGCATCACCGATGCCGACTATCGGCCCCGCGCCTCCGTCAAAGCCGTGTATGACCAAGTCATCGCCGACCTCACCAAGGCAGAGACACAGCTGCCCTCCTCTAATGGCTTCTATGCCACCAAATGGGCCGCTGCCGCCATGCTGGCCCGTGTGCAGCTCATGAATAAGAACTACACGGCCGCCGGTGCCGCTGCCAACCGTGTGATCGGAGGCAGTGGACGGACACTGAACACCGACTTCAAACGCCTCTGGTTCACCTTCATCGACAACGGTGGATCCATGCCTACCGAGTACCTTTTTGGAATCAAGGTCACTACCCAAGACGGGACCAACGCTTTAAACACCTACTTCGGCCGTAATGTCGGCATACCCGGTACTGCGGGCCGCAGCGACTGTAAGATCCGTCCCGCCCACATCGCTCTCTATAGTGCCAATGACAAGCGTCGGTATTTCTTCCTCAGCGGTGGAAGCAACTACACCGGGAAGCACCTCGACCGCTACGGCGACGTGCCCGTCATACGACTGGCAGAAATGATCCTCACGCGTGCCGAGTGCAATTTCCGCAACTCCACCACCCTCGGTGCTACTCCGCTGGCTGATGTGAACGCCATCCGCACCCGCGCGGGACTGACAGCCCTCACCGTCAGCCAACTCAACCTCGCCGCCATCACCCGTGAGCGTTATCTCGAGCTGGCTTTTGAAGGACATAGCCTCCCTGAGGTCAAACGCCTGCAGACGACACTGGGTAACTTTTCCTGGAACTCGCCGAAGCTCATCATGCCCATACCGCAACGCGAGATGGACGTGAACAAGCAGCTGGTGCAGAACGTAGGATACTGACATAAGCAATCAGATAGTTAATAAAAATGGAGGGTGAGCCCTCCATTTTTATTAGCACTTCTTTCTTGGATATCAGCAGTGGGACCATCGGAGTACCAAACAACTGATTCTATCCTTTATGAAAAAACCGCTCATCTTATACACTATGATGGCTTTCGTCGTCTTGGCAGTCGCTGCCGGAGGCTATGCCTATCGAGTGTTTTATCGCACCAAGCCCTCGGGCTCGGCTCTGCAGGCGGAGTTTAAGACGACGGCTAGCCAGCTTATTGCCGCCTTTTACGCAGATGAAAAGTCAGCTTCCGGTAAATATACCGGTCATGCCCTCGAAGTAGGAGGGCTTTTTAAAGCGGCTGAACTATTCGACAACGCTCACCCTGTCATTGTGATGCAGGATAACGCTTCCCCCATATCCATCCGTTTCTCTCTGGACAGCAACTTTCACTCTGATTTCGCTCAACTAAAGCCCGGATTATCAATTCGCATGAAAGGCGTATGTATTGGACTTCAGTCTGATGATATGGGGCTGGGGGCCGACATCCTTTTTGATCGAAGCATCATCCTGTCAACAGAAAATCCAAAACCATAACCACTGGCCATGCGTATATTCCATATCTTCTTCGGCATTCTTCTACTCCTACCAATCTTCGGGCATACCCAGGACCGCTGGTTCACTAAGTCCGGTCGTATTCGCTTCGACGCGACAGCCGCAAATTCTCCCAAAGAGATCGTCGGCAATCATTCCTCCGTCGTCTGTGTTGTGGATAAGAAGACCGGCGCCCTGCAGTTTTCCGCGCTCATCAAGGGCTTCCAGTTCAAGGTAGCCCTGATGGAAGAACACTTCAACGAGAACTATATGGAGAGTGATAAATTTCCTAAGGCGGAATTTCGGGGTACCATCCTCGACAATACAACCGTGAACTACGGAAAAGACGGTACATATCCCGTGCGTGTCAAAGGAAGCATGACGATCCATGGTGTGACGAAGGAAGTTGCATCCGAAGGGCAGCTGGTCGTGGGCGGTGGTAGACTCATCGCTAGGTCCAGTTTCCCCGTCGTATTGGCCGACTATGCCATCGGCGTCCCTCGTCTGGTGGCTGACAAGATTTCCACTACATCCAAAGTTTCGGTCGACTGTTCCCTGGAGCCACTCAAGCAATGACTTTAAATCTATACCAAATGCATATAGTACACGTCATTCTCTTAGGCCTCCTGGCCATCGCCACACCGACTTTTTCCCAGCAGACGGAAGATCTCTTATCACTCGTCGACAAGGATGGGCAGCCGAAGAAGGAGTTTGTGAAGTCGGCCTTCAAATCTTCCCGTGTCATCAACGGCCATTCCATGGAATTTCTCTCCCCAGGGTTGATGGACTTTCGCATCCTCCACCGCTTTGGCCTAATCAACCAGGGCTATAGCAACTTCTTCGGTCTCGACGTGGCTAGCATGCGGATGGGCTTCGACTTCGGCATCACCCGGAATTTGATGCTCGGTGTCGGACGGAGCACGTTCCGAAAAGAACTGGACGGCTTTGTGAAGTACGCTCCCATCCAGCAGTCTACCGGCGGCGGCTCGCCCGTCACCGTCGCACTCGTGGCGGGGATGACGATCAATACGGTTCCACGGGCCAACCCCACCCTCAAAAATAATTTCTCCTCTCGGCTGGGCTACTATTACCAAGCCATCGTAGGCCGTAAGTTTAGCGAAGCCTTCACGCTGCAGCTGGCACCAACACTCGTACATACCAACCTGGTGCCGCTGGCGGCACAATCCAATGACGTAGTAGCCCTGGGCGTCGGTGGCCGCTTTAAGGTCTCCAAGCGAATCGCCCTTACCTGGGACTACCACCATCTTTTCAATGGCATCCTTGAAGGGCAGAATACCCACCCGCTCTCCCTCGGCATGGACGTCGAGACTGGCGGTCACGTCTTCCAGCTTCACATCTCCAATGCCGTCGGCATGAACGAGCGCGCTTTTGTCACAGAGACGACTGGTAAATGGACTAACGCCGACCTGCGCTTCGGCTTCAATCTCTCGCGCGTCTTCCAGCTCTTTAAACGAACAGGTAAGGCAGAAGCTTGGTAGCCAGGGACAAGATGCATCTTCCCGGTCAGGGTTTTGCAGAGTCGATAAGCCATCTACTGCAATACCAATATTTTCTTATGCAGGGGGGCGCAGATCCTGGCTTCATTTTCTGACGAGTCAACTGGCGGCATCCCATCATTTCTTTTGATGCTCGCTATTGTCGGCAGCTTGCCCATCAGCCAATCTTCTCATAAAGTTCATATTTGAATATTCCTGCAGTTGTATCTGACTCTTTCTAGTCATCTATGCTGATGGATAGGATGCACGTGAGATCGTCTGGCAGGCGGAGGTACGTACGCTAGCCAATGCCTCTTTTGCCAAGCTCACTATACAAAATAATTTGGATAGGGAATGTATGTTTATTGTACCCTCAAGAAGGCTATAATTAGCAAAGAGGGGTTACTCCCGGCTAGCAAAAGGGATAATTATAGATGCAACATTGTTGCAAAAATAGACTACATTTGATGCTATTCATTCAAAATTGATTTACACATGGATTTTAATGTTGTTATTCTGATTTTTTTACTGGGGCTTCGGCACGGTCTTGATCCTGATCATATAACTATTATTGATAATTTAAGCATGCGACTAACTGAAAAGAAAAGTCGAATAGCTTATTGGACCGGTACTTTTTTTGCCTTAGGCCACGGTTTTACAGTTACTTCAATGTCATTAGTAATAAATTTAGGCTTCTCTTCTTTGGACCTCAGCCAACATGCGCCTACCTGGTTAGTATGGATGCCCACTTTACTATTATTTGTCATTGGGTTTTTGAATCTTTCATCTTTACTAAAAAATGAAAAATATCAGCCTGTAGGTTGGCGCTCCCGGTTTTTAAAAATACCTGAAAATATAAATGCGTTATCCGTATTTTTCGTCGGAGTATTATTTGCCCTAGTATTTGATACTGCCACCCATCTGACTGCATTAAGCTATGGAGCTTTAAGCTCGAATGCGGTGTGGTCTTCACTTTTTTTTGGGCTGATTTTTACTTTTGGGATGGTGATATCCGATACCGTTGATGGGGTATTATTATATCGAATTTCCATTCTAGGACTATCAGACAAAGTTGTGTTACGGTACCGACGAATTATGGGTTGGATAATTGTTATTTCCTCATTTACTGTGGCAGTTTATAATATTCTATCAACTTTTTATACTAAAATATCTTTATCAACTACTGCAAGTTCCACAGCTGGTATTATGTTGGTATTGCTAGTAGCTTTCATATATATTCGAATATTTATGTATTTATCAAAATTAAAAGTACAAGGTGGCAATAAAAGATTTAACTGAAATAGAGACACACCTATTCCTCTGCAATGGTGGCTCGTGTTGCCGTAAAGGCGCAGAAGATAGCACTCGCCGTATTCGCGAGTATTTAGCTGACGAGGGATTAGACAAAATTGTGCACACGACTAAGACCTATTGCAACGGGAGGTGTGATGATGGACCAATTGTAATTGTTATGCCAACTGGCAAATGGTACAAAAATATAACTCCAGAAAATGCAAAACATTTTATAAAGAAATGCATCATTGAAAAAAAGGATAATGAGTCTCTAGATTTATATTCATTTGGTGATGCATTTATTAAAACGACTTAGATACCATGGGTCTGACTGATAAAAAATACTTATCTCTTGCTTGGCAATAAGGATATCAATGAACTTGAGCTTAGAAAAAACTCCAATATCCTTATTAAGGAGTGGGTTACAAAAAAATTTAACTTAAGCGCTGAGACGGTTATTATGGTAACAGAAATTAATTGCTTTGAGCCGAATTGCCCTGATAAAGAGACTGTTATTGCCCTTTTAGAGCAAGGGAACATACAAAAATTTAGCATTCGTAAACCCTTACTCTACGTACGTAAATCCGATATTGATAATCTAAAAAAATAAAAAAAATGATGGATACTTTTCTCGATGAGCGTATTCCAGTTACAATACTTACTGGGTTTTTAGGAAGTGGAAAAACTACACTACTAAATCGAATTCTGACTGAGCAGCATGGGAAAAAAATAGCGGTCATTGAAAATGAATTCGGAGAAGTAGGTGTAGATAATGAATTAGTGATTGATGCCGACGAAGAAATTTTCGAAATGAATAATGGCTGTATATGTTGTACTGTTCGTGGAGATTTAATACGCATATTAGGAAATCTGATGAAACGAAAAGATAGGCTTGATATGATAATGATAGAAACAACAGGTCTTGCAGATCCTGGGCCAGTAGCACAAACTTTTTTTGTTGATGATGAAATGCAATCAAAATATAAGATAGATGCTATTATAACACTAGTAGATGCAAAACATGTATTACAACATATTGATGACAGCGATGAGTGTAAACGTCAAATTGCTTTTGCAGATGTAATTGTTCTAAATAAGATTGATTTAGTACCAACCTTGACGCTCAATAATCTGGAAAAACGGTTACGGAGTATGAATTCCTTAGCATCAATTCACCGTGTTAAAGATGCAAATCTTGATTTGAAATATGTACTTGACATAAATGCTTTTGATTTAGATAAAAAAGTTGAATTAAATCCAGTCTTTCTTCAAGAAGAACTACCCTTTGAATATGGTGGTATCTATAGTTTCACTAAAGAACAACACACTATTACTTTTGGAAGTGGCCCTGACCCTAGTATCACTATTGCATTTATAAAACTTCCATCTTCTTCATATGAATCATTTGAGGCTGCAAAAAAAAGGGCAATTCTTGTATTTAGTGATTACGCTCAAGTACATGAGCCGATGACATTTTTCACAACACATAAAGAATTACATCAATTTAATGTTGAGAAAAGTATCAATCAATTTACTTTTCAACCCCATGATGAGGGATATTATGCTGTTTTTACGCAGCACGGACCAGAGGAATTTGATATGTGTATACAGTACAATGGTATGAATATATCATCTATTGAAAATTATACATATGCACACTCTCATTCACATGATGACGAGGTTAGTAGTGTTGGTATTGAAAATGAGAAGGAAGTTGATCTTAAAAAATTTAAAGTATGGATCAATTTTATGCTACAAACAAAAGGGATGGATATTTTTCGGAGTAAAGGTATTTTGAATATCAATGGTAGTGATACACGCTTGGTATTCCAAGCTGTGCATATGCTTCTTGATGCTTCTGAGGATAGGCATTGGCGTTCTTCTGAAAAGCGAAGAAACCAATTAGTATTTATTGGTCGCAATCTTAATAGACTGGAAATTACAGAGGGATTTGAAGCTTGTTTAGTTAATTAAATGAGAAATACCTTTTATTAACTACATATATAATGATACATTTTCTATAATATCTGATTGTCTTATGTTATTTCCTGATGAGCAACAGCAAATAATTTGGCGTAGAGAACTCGATGATTATATTCGGCAAGTTTTTTTCACAAATGGTGACGAAGTAATTATTGCTACCACGAGTAGCGGTACTGTGTGGGCATATGCAAGGGAAGATGCTCATCGTATATTCTCAAGAAAACTGCATACTGGAGCTATCATTGCTAGTGATATTTCGCAGCAATATGGCATTTTAGCAACAGGTGGGGAAGATGGTATTTTTTTGATGACAAATATCGAATTTGGTGACACTATATACAAGTTTGAAGAACAAGGCAAATGGATAGAGCATATTGTTTTCAGCCCCAATGGTAAATATGTAGCTTTTGCATTTGATAAAATGGTAATTATTCTTAATGTAACGGGTGAAGTATACGATACGCTTAGATTTTCTTCAAATACTATTAGTGCCTTATCATGGCACAATGACAGTACTACGCTATGTATAGGTTCTTTCGGGGGTGTCCACTTATATAGCGTTCGCAACAAAGAAAAATTACAATTTCTCGCCCTTAAAAATGCAGTGGTATCATTGACTATAAGCCCTGATAAACACTATGTTTGTTGCGGTACACAGGATTATCAGGTGCACATTTGGCCTTTGCCATATGAGCCTGGTTCAGACTTATACATGCATGGTTTTCCCTCTAAAGTTAAATTTTTATCATGGCATTTTAATGGGTTTCTTCTTGCGACCAACAGTGGCAAGGAGGTAATAGTCTGGGATTTCAGCGGCGATGGTCCTCACAATCGTGCCCCCAGAATGATGGAGGGTCACAATCGTACTGTAAAAGCGATCTCCTTTCAATATAATGACGACGTTCTTGTAAGTGGAGATGAAGGGGGCCTAATTCTCTTTTTTTGCCCGCTAGAGGACAGCGTGACCGATTTTGTTGTTAATGTAGACCACGAGATAACTACTCTTATGTGGAGTCCTAATGATCGTTATGTATTAGTGGGCACATCCGTAGGAACTATTGTTCTACTAAAGTGCCCTATAAACCATAAACAGGGTTTAAGAGCTAGTTAATATTAATGCAATGAGTATTCAACAAAAAATTTCTCCTGCATGGTACGAAGAATGGTTCGAGAGCGAGTATTATCACATATTATATAATGCACGAGGTAGACGAGATGCAAAATTATTTTTAGATAATTTGAATAGCTATTTAAAATTATATAGTAAGCAACAGATACTCGACCTAGCCTGTGGTCGAGGTCGTCATGTAAATTATCTAGCAAGCATCGGACTTTCTGTTACGGGGATAGACCTCTCTGCACCTAGTATAATATATGCAAAAAAAAATGCGACGAATAATGCTTCATTTTATATCCATGATATGCGAGAACCCTTTGGTGATAATTCTTATCAAATAATTTTGAATCTGTTTACAAGTTTCGGTTATTTTGAAGATATTAAAGATAATATCAAGGTCATAACAAATATATCCAATGCCCTTACGCTACATGGTAAATTCATTTTAGATTACTTTAATCCAAATTATCTTAAGCAGCATTTAGTAAAGCAGGAAATAAAAAAAACGAATGATATCACTTTTCATATAAAGAAAAATATACAAGACAATTTCGTTTATAAATTTATTAAATTTAAAGATAAGGGGAAAGATTTTATGTTTACAGAACGGGTAATGCTTATTGAACTTGAACAAATAAAGTGTTGGTTCAGTGATATGAACTTACAATTAGTAGAAGTTTTTGGTAATTATCATCTCGATCCATATTGTTCTAATACATCACAACGTATGATTGTTATTGCTGAAAAATGCTGAAATTTTCTGTAGGGCTTCTATGAGTACAAATCAAATTCCTGTATCGATTCTAACAGGATTTCTTGGCAGTGGGAAAACAACTCTTCTAAACCACTTGCTCTTAAATAGACAGGAAAAAAAATTTGCAGTCATTGAAAATGAATTTGCAAATTATGCATTTGATTCGTATTTAATTGATAATAGAGTTTCAGTATTGAATACCATTAGCAGTGGATGTATCTGCTGTTCGAAAAGTAGTGAATTATTAGAAACGCTACAGAAAATGGTCGATGTAAAAGAAAATTTTAATCATTTAATTATTGAATCTACTGGTGTATCAGATCCTTCACAAATAATTTTTACATTATTCAATGAAGATTTCTTTATTGATTACTACATTGATGCAGTTATATGCACAGTAGATGTAATCCATATTGATCAATTTTTATTAAATACCAAGGAAGCAGCAAAACAAATAGGATACGCTGATGTCATACTACTTACCAAAACTGATTCTGTCAGCCAAGAGAAAACTCATAATGTTTTCGAAATGATGAAACAAATAAATCCCCTAGCATCAATTTATATTTCATCTCATGGATTTGTAGCCGATGCAGATATATTAAATTTAAAAGCGTTTATACCTAGTAATGTAGAAAAGAAGATTATTGATATGAAGATCCTTGATAATGGCGAAAATAAAGTGCAGCATAGAATAAAATCAATGTGTTTTGACTTTGATATATCATTCAATTTTTTTGCCCTCAAAGGGATGCTAGAAACTATTTCAGATATTTATGGGAAAAACCTTTTTCGTATTAAAGGCTTTATTCATGTTAACGATTTTTCCGAGCGTATGATAATTCAATCAGTAGCTGATACCCACGTTTTTCAGAAAGGAAGAAAATGGGATAGTTTTGAAAAGCCGATTACAAAACTTGTATTTATTGGTAAAGAGCTTCAAAGAGACCTTATCCAAGGACTACTTGAAAGATGCCTGTCAAATGCTTATCACTAAAATTCATTCATCATTAGTTTCCTTTATAAACACACTAATGATATAAAGCGGTAGGTATACTTAAACTTCACAATATATCAACAACTTGAATACCTATTAATTGTATACACTAACTTGGTCCGAAAGTAATTATTATTTGGTGATCATTTGGAGGATATAAGTTTCCGATATTCTAAGGAAGATAAAGGTTAAACTAGTAAAAAATATTCCTTTATTGAGAGAATGTTTAGTTGTTGTATTTGCAAAAATGCATAAACATAAATTGTGCATGTAACAATTAGTATTTGTGTGTATGTATTATCTAATTGATCGATTAATTTTTGATTAAAAATTTTCTCATACTGATAAATGGAACCTTATAAACTGTCATCAAAAATGATGATATAGTAAACATATAACAACGTAATATTGATTGTACTAATTCAGACAATCAGGTCCAGTATTTTATATTCAAAATTTGATTATGATCTACTACAATCCAAAGGAGTGGTTTTATACATTATTTCGTTTCCATAAATCAGATACATTTCGAAATTTATTTCCGATGATGATTATCATTGGACTATACTCAGGCGGAGTTGCATGGTTAGAAATTAGTTATTTTAGGCTTTCAGAAAAAAATAGTATTCGTAATTTAACAATACTTCATACACTGTTAGGGTTCGCAATTTCTATGCTATTAGTTTTCAGGACCAATACTGCATATGAGCGATGGTGGGAAGGAAGAAAACTCTGGGGTAGTCTGGTGAACAATACACGTAATCTTGCAATGAAGCTGAATCATTTGATTCCAGCTGAGTGCGCAGAGGATAGACGTATATTTCGGGAATTGATCCCTGCTTTTGCACTTTCTTTACATAACCATTTGAGAGGATTATCATCCCAGAGTGAGTTATTTGATTCACTTGCTCGAAATCCCGAATTACGATGTCTAAACCCTTTGAAACACATCCCTAATCAAATTGCATCTGCTATTTATGAGCGTGTATGTATTTTAGAGGCCAAAGGAATTTTGACTTCAAATAATCTACTTTTTTTAAACGCAGAATTACAAAGTTTATCTGAAATCTGTGGGGCATGTGAAAGAATCAAAAATACGCCTATACCATATTCCTATAATGTTTTCATCAAGAAGTTTATATTTATATATATAATGACACTGCCAATCGGTTTTGTATTCCAATTGGGATATTGGATAATACCTATTGTTATTTTTGTTTTCTATGTACTAGCGAGTTTAGAGCTTATTGCAGAAGAAATCGAAGACCCTTTCGGGAATGATGCAAATGATATTTCGACTGATTTGATTCAATCAAATATTTTAATGCATACACACGAAATATTATTGCCATAGTTGAGCATCTGAACGCACTGATTTTGATCCTCAGTAAAAAAGCCACATTACGTTATGAGATATACGTGCATAATGTAGGCGCTTGATATTCTAACCCATAATATGCTCTTTTATATCCATACCCAGTAATTATTCTTGTTAAATGACGCGTAAAGGGAGATTCCAAATTCATGAAATTCTTTGCTCATGTACATATGTAGGATTCTATGATGTTGGATTTTTTCTAATATTACCTTATTTCATGTATTTGTCTATCTCAATGAATTCAATTATCCATATTAAGCGTGTGTCATATATTTTTATCTAATTATAATTGTAGAAGGGTTTATGATATTCTATAATGACTGTAATTTTATTAGAAAAGTCCTACAATAGAGTAACTATAAATAGTTTTTGAATTATATTATTAAATATTTTCTATTTGATTCTTTTAATCATATCTATTGATGAATTTTTCGATAGTTCACAGATAAATAATTCATTATATCCCACTGGGATTTTAAAAATATTTTCTAATGGTATTTTTAATAAATATGACCATATACATCTAATCACGCCCGCGTGAGTAATTATTAATACTTTTTTATGCTGCCTTAGTCTCAGATTATCAAAAAATATTTCTACACGCTCAAAAAGTTCGATCAAGTTCTCTCCATTAGGAGCTTTTACATTTATAAAATCAGCCATCCAATGATTTAGTTCAGTTTGATCAAGGTCTTTCCATTTTTTATTCTCCCAATTTCCAAAATTCATTTCCTTTATTGAGCTATCAAAAATGACGTTTTGTAATTCAAGAGCTGATGCTAATTTTTTACATCTATGCGATGGGCTACTATACACAGCATCAAATTCTTTTGGTAGTGCATTAGCTAATTGTATTACCTCGTTTGAAAAGGTGGTTGCTAATGGAACATCGAAATGTCCATAACATATGTCCTTATCAACTGCCACTTTTGTGTGGCGAATTATATATACCTCCATATCGCAACATATGTCAAGAGGCAAATACACTCACCAAATTGCTCTACAGCCCCCAGGCAGTCGCCTGTATATCCATCAATCCATTTTTCAAAATAATATTTAGAGTAAAAATTCAAAAATAATAGTGGTATGGTAACAAAAATGAAGTACCACTTATATACACATAAAATAAATAATGGAGTTAATCCAAAAATAAATGCCAAAAATATCTCTTTCACATTATAATCTTTTGCTACAGGTTTTGCTTTACTATTTTCATCATCTCTAACATAATTTGAGGTAAAAACTATATTTATAGCGGTTATTCTTGCTAAGGAATGATATGAAATAAAAATTAATGAAGCAAAGAGATGATCGTCATCATCTATAGATGAAAAAATTTTATTTAATGAAATATATTTTATTAATATCATAAAAATTAATGCAATTACCCCAAAGGCGCCTACACGGCTGTCTTTCATTATATCAAGTATTTTAGCCTTTGTCCAGCCTCCACCAAAGCCGTCAACTACGTCCGCTAAGCCATCCTCATGGAAAGCACCCGTAACAAGTATACCTGCTAATATGGATAATATTGCCGCTAAGTTGGTATCAAATACCAATGAACATATCCAAAATACAAGAAAGGATATTATGCCAACTATCCACCCAATTAATGGAAAATATCTTGTTGCCTTATTTATATAATCTGGTGAATGATCAATATTCTTCGGACAAGGTATCCTTGTGTAGAACATTACTGCAGTAAAAAATATTTTTAGTTCTTCTCTCAATTAAACCGAATTAATGTTATTAATAGAATATAATATCAAGATTTTCTCATATTATTATAGAACCAATAAAAATGAATTAAAATAATAGACACGTTTACAAGAATCTGTGGCTTTAATGATAAAGCAATACCATATATCAGCCACATTACTGCTCCAATTGTATTAATAATCCTTAATCGTGTGATGTCATTAACTAAAAATGAACCTAATACAAATCCAGTTCCGATATACCCAATTAAATCCCAATTCATTTTTTATATATTTTTTTACACATCCTCTTTTCCGTTTATTTTTTGTTACTAACTCTCGCACTCTCAAAGCTTGCCATGTCATTCAAAAAAGCCACAGCATTTTTGATTATTGGGTAGGCAAGTGCGCAACCGGTACCTTCTCCTAGTCGCATATTGAGCTTTAATATTGGTTCAGCTTTCAAAAATTTTAATAACGTTTTATGCCCATTCTCATCACTTTGATGACAAAATAATGCATTACCAATAATTCCTGATTTTATTTTATAAGCTACTAAAAATGCACTACTGGCAATAAAACCGTCAATAAGAATAAGCATATTTTTTTCATATGCAGATAGCATTGCACCACACATTTGCGCAATTTCAAATCCACCATAGATTCTTAGTATAAGGGCTGGATCATTTTTCTTTCCGTGGAAAGCTTGAGCTTTTTTGAGTATTTCAATTTTTCTTTTAAGTTTTATCTTATTAAGCCCTGTCCCGCGACCTGTACACTTTTCAATGGGAATGTTGCATAGGTTACTCATTATCATTGTAGCGCTGGATGTATTCCCAATACCCATTTCTCCAAAGCCAATAACATTGCATCCACTATTATAAATTTTCTCAACAATATCACCTCCTTTTTTCATGCAGAGTTCGTACTGAACCTTCGTCATTGCTTTTTCATTGAGAAAATTATTTGTTCCATTACCTATTTTCGAAATAATTAATTTATTATTTTTTTTGAAGTCAAAATTGACACCCGCATCTACTATTTTCAGATTTATTCTATTTTCTTTAGAAAAAATATTTATTGCTGCCCCGCCATTTAGGAAATTTAATACCATTTGATAAGTTACTTCTTGAGGGTAATTACTGACACCCTCTTTAGCGATACCGTGATCTCCTGCAAAAACAATTATTGTTGGTTTTTTCAGTTTAGGCTTGTTTGTTTTTTGAATTAATCCGATTTGTAATGCAATTTTTTCCAGTAAACCTAAAGACCCTGGAGGTTTTGTTTTCAAATCAATGATAGATTGTAAATTATTTCTAAGCATATATCACCTCCTTAATTTTGAAGACAGGAAGCCCTTTTCTGTGAAAATTTATCCCTGCCAAATAAGATGCTATAGTAAAAATTCCGCCTGTTAATGTGTATAATGTTCTCTGCCCAGTAGCCGCTAAAGGATCCATAAAAGCCTTCAATATTTTGAAAATTTTCATCACCAAAAAGTTCGAATGCATCATTAGAATAGATTTCACGAATGTGAGTTTTGCTACGTGTATAGGATGTAAATTAATCAACTCATGTGAAAGTTGAATTTTACTACAATCATATCCTATATATCTATATAATAAATTTTAAAACGACTCAAATTGTTAAAACAATCTTGTTGCATGGCCGATGTAAAGGGATCAAGAAAATAAATTATACGTTTTAATTTTTGAGAACCAAATGGTATACCAGATGATCTGGTTTACTGTCTTTTCCTGCCATTAGGCCATATGCATCATGCATCTTACTGCATTCGTATGTAAGAAATGTGACATGCGTATTCAAATTTGACTGTTTACTTAGACGTTCCTCTCGGACGATAGAACACCCTTGCAGCTACTGGTCGCCTATTTTTTCTCCTGGCCATATGAGCTTCTGAGTAATCGTTACTTCCCGGGATTTCTGTATTTTGGACGGAAATGTCTAGAGATGACCGTTGAGGGTAAAGTTGCAATCGTGACGGGTGCTGGGCAGGGTATTGGGCTTGAGGTCGTACGCCAACTCTTGCAACAAGGGGCTGCAGTTGTTCTGAATGACTTGGACGCGCAGCTCTGTGCTTCCGCCCTACAGGCCTTACCCCATGCGCAGGGTCGTTGTTGTGCCGTCGTCGGGGATGCTGCTGACCCCGCGATCATAGACCAGATGATCTCGCGCGCCGTCGCGGAATTTGGCCAGCTTGACATTGCCATGGCCAATGCCGGTATTACTCTCTTCGGTGATTTTGAGACCTACCTGCCCCAAGACCTGCACCGGGTGCTTGAGGTGAACATCGGCGGCACCTTCCTGCTCGCCCAGCAGGCCTCCAACCGTATGCGCCAGCAGGGTAGGGGTGGATCGCTGCTGTTTACTGGCTCTGTCGTCGGTCACCAGGCACACCGCGGGCTGGCCGCCTATGCCATGACCAAGGCGGCTGTAGAGATGCTCGCGAAAAACCTTGTTGTAGAACTCTCCACCTTCGGCATTAATGTCAACTGCATTGCCCCCGGGGCGACGCTCACAGAGCGTACGCAGCAAGATGAAGGCTATGCCACCGTCTGGTCGCGCATCACACCGATGGGACGCCCTGCCACCGTCCAGGATATTGCCCATGCCGCCGTCTTTCTCGTCTCCGACCAGGCAAGGCATATCACAGGTCAGTCACTGATCATCGACGGAGGCTGGACCTCCGTCAGCACAAATCCCTACTGAATATGTCCTATCATATCGAACAGATCGGAGAGACCCTCAGCTTTCTTGGAGAAGGCCCTGTCTGGGACGATCAGACGTTGACCCTTTTGTGGGTCGACATCCTCGATGGGTATGTACATGAGCTCGACCCTGCCACCGGTCGGCATACTACCCATCGCATCGGTGAGCCCGTGGGCGTCGTAGCCCTATGTCTCGATGGACGTCTAGTGGCAGGTCTCAAAGGTGGCTTTTCATTTCTCGACCGCCTCACAGGACAGATAGTCCGCATCGACGACCCGGAAGTTCACCTCCCCGGCAACCGCTTTAATGACGGCAAGTGTGACCCCGCCGGTCGCTTCTGGGCAGGGACCATGCCCCTCACCGAAGACAAGCCCACCGGCAGCCTGTATATGATGGGTCCCGACCGCAATGCACATCGCATGGCCACGGCAGTGACCATCTCCAACGGACTCGCCTGGAGTCTCGACCATCGGCATATGTACTATATCGACACACCGACGATGTGTGTAGCACGTTTCGACTACGATGCCGCGACGGGGTCCATCGGCACGCGCGACATCGCCATCCGCATCCCCCGAGAAGATGGCTATCCGGATGGCATGACCATCGACGTGGAGGGCATGCTCTGGATCGCCCACTGGGGTGGCTGGCAGCTCACGCGCTGGGATCCCTCAAGGGGGGTGAAGCTCGATGCCATCCGCATGCCCGTCTCCAACGTCACCTCCTGCACCTTTGGCGGCCCGGGCTTCACAGACCTCTATGTGACTTCGGCGCGGAAGGGGCTGACGGAGGTGCAGCTTGCTTCGCAGCCGCTGGCAGGTGCTCTCTTCGTCGTACGCGAAACAGGCTTCCGTGGCATGCCTGCACATCGGTATCTAGGATGAGCTTTTTTTGCTCCATTTATATGTTACGAGCGAACCGAATGTCAACCATGGCCATCGCCGCTAGTCTGTTTCAGGCGGCAGTGATCGCACAGCCTGTTCGCGTTTGATTTGTCTGTCGGAAGGACGGGGGGACGAACCTTTGCGTCGGTGCAGTGGGCCTCAGAGACGAAAAAAGATGCGCTTCCGGTAGAGGAATAAGCACATGCCCCACTCGAGTGCGAAGATGAAGATCGGTGTGAGGATGAGTTGCACAGCAACGGGCATCGAGGCCATCGTCATGAGTCCGTTACTGACGGCCCCGACATACCCGTTGAACCAGGCGCCTCCGATGATTTCGAAGAATAAATATAAGAAGATGGAGTTCATGCCGATGACGGTGAGGAGGGTTAGGCCTCGGCGGTGCATTCTCCGGTCGATCCATTCCCAGGCGGCCGTCAGGGCCAGCAGACACCACCCCAGCGAGGCGAGTGTGAAAGAGCTGGTCGCGATTCGTTTGATGATAGGTGTGATACCTGCGATGTCGAGCCAAAAACCAGCGATCAGCGTGCCAACGCCCCATAGCACTAGGGGGCGGATGCTAGAAGGCTTGCGCAGCATGAACTGCCCGGCCATCGCCCCTGCGATGGTGTGGACGGCCGTGGGGATGCAGTTGATGGCTACCCAGCCCCCGCGGTTGATCTTGCCCATCAGCAGCAGGTCGACATAGTTGCCGAAGTTTTGTTGGTCGGTGAAGGGCTGGTCGAAGCCTGGGATGCTGGTGAATCTGTACAGTCCTTCGGTGAGCAGCAGCAGCCCTATGCAGGCGGCCGCCTGTGCGGCAAAGCGCCATTCTATGACCACCCAGGTGAGTAGGGTCGTGACAGCCAGCTGTGTGAGCACGTTCCAGAGCTCGAAGGAGAGGCCTGTCTTACGCACTGCATAATTGAGTACCCCCCAGAAGAAAAGCCATCCCGAGCGGGTGAGGGTCTTGACACCGGTCTGTGCCCGGCTGTAGCCATGCTCTTTTTGCCGATGCAAAGAAAAGGCCATGGCTGTGCCGGCGATGAACATAAAGCCAGGCTGTATGAGGTCCCAAAAACGGAGGCCGTTCCAGGGATGATGGAAGAACTGCTGCACCAAGCCGGCGGCCATTGAGCCATGGGCCAGAGGCTCCAATCCTTCGTAGAGGCCTGCTGCCTCTAGCGCCAGCAGGAATAGGATGGCGCCGCGCAGGGCATCCAGGCTCAGCAGGCGACGGGATGTGTCGATGGTCATCTGGATTGGGTTATGACAGTCTCCGGGGTGGGCCTCCCGCCGCGGCCGATGAATATCCGAAAAAAACATGTGTGGCACCCTTCACCGGGAAGGACTGTCGGTGAAAATTTTTTTGTTTTGGCAGAACAACAGATATTCGCATCATGACCGCATTAAAAATCAACGGTTGGTGGCATTCGAACTCCTAAGGGGGCTCGACCTGTCATATCATACTTGATACGAAGAGGCCCTGTTGACGACGGGGCCTCTTCCTTTTTATTTACATGAAATGCATGCGATGAAGACGATGGCCATGCGAACGACGGTTCAGCGAATGCTGGCAGATGTACACACGCCCGTAGGTATATACCTCCGCCTGCGGGACCGCTTCCGGGATACGATTCTTTTAGAAGGATCTGACAGCCATGTAGCCGAGAACAGCTGGTCGTTTATCTGCGTCCATGCCGTGGCAGGCATCGAAGTGCGCACCTACGACACGGTGGAGCTGAAGATGCCTGGAGAAAAGCCGGAGACCCTCCGGATCGAAGACGGGCGTAAAGTCCCAGAGATTCTATGGTCCTTCCTGCAGCGGTTTTCGGCCGAAGGGCAGGAACGCGAGGCGGCCTTCGCACAGGCTTTTTATGGATATACCAGCTATGATGCAGTCCGCTTTTCCGAGCCAAAACGTTTGTCGTCGTCGAGTCCTGCCAGCTTGCCCCTCATCCGCTACCGCCTCTATCAGTACGTCATAGCCATCAACCATTTCCGCGATGAGCTCTTCTTATGTGAGAATCATTTCCAGGGGCTGCCGGCTGAGTCCAGCTTGCTGCAGTCGCTCATCCGGAGTCGGGACCTGCCGCAGTATCCCTTTGCCCTGCAAGGGGTGGAGTCGTCCGATATGGACGATGCCACCTATTTGCAGATCGTGGAGAAAGGAATTGCCCACTGCCATCGGGGTGATGTCTTCCAGGTGGTATTGAGCCGTGGCTTCCGGCAGCGCTTTACCGGCGATGAGTTCAACGTGTATCGGGCGCTTCGCAGCATCAACCCCTCACCATATCTGTTTTATTTCGACTATGGCGACTATCGGATCATGGGCTCTTCTCCTGAAAGCCAGTTGATTGTACGCGACGGGAAAGCCACCGTCCACCCCATCGCAGGTACTTTCCGCCGGACGGGAGATGATGAGACCGACCGGCGTGATGCCGACCGGCTCATTGAAGACCCCAAGGAGAATGCAGAGCATGTCATGCTGGTAGACCTAGCGCGCAATGACCTTAGCCGGGTTTGCCAAGAAGTTACGGTCTCCAAATATCGGCAGGTGCACTATTACTCGCATGTCATCCATCTAGTCAGTGAGGTCACGGGGCGAGTCCCCGAGGGCTGCAATCCCTTCGACCTGATGGCCAAGACCTTCCCGGCCGGTACCCTCAGCGGCGCCCCCAAGGTCAGGGCCATGGAAATCATCGATGCCTGCGAGCCGACGGAAAGGGCCTGGTACGGTGGTGCCATCGGTTCCATAGGCCTCGACGGCAACTGCAACCATGCCATCCTCATCCGAAGCCTGCTGAGCCAGGGCAACACCCTCTGTTATAGGGCAGGTGCCGGGATCGTCGCCTCCAGCCAGCCTGCCAGCGAACTGCAGGAAGTGCACCACAAGCTCGGCGCCCTACGGAAAGCGATCGCGGTGGGCCAAGAGATCGGATGAGGTCAAAAGCTTTTCAACCCATGACTGACTGTGGAACGGATCCTTGTTTTTGACAATTACGACTCCTTCACCTACAACCTGGTGCACCTCGTCGAGCGCATCCTCGGGCAGACGGTGGCTGTCCGTCGCAACGACGAGATCCGCCTAGAAGACATTGCCGCCTACGACGGCATCATCCTATCCCCCGGGCCGGGCATCCCCGAAGAGGCTGGCCTGCTGCTCCCGTTGATCGAGGCGTATGCTGCCCATCGCCCCATCCTGGGCGTATGCCTCGGCCATCAGGCCATCGGCCAAGCCTTCGGTGCCCGGCTCTCCAACCTCTCGAAGGTCTATCACGGAGTAGCCACGGAAGTCATCCGCACGCCCGGCATGCCTGATGGGGTCTATGGCAACGACTGGTATTTGGGTCTTCCAGAGATCCTCTCCGTCGGGCGATACCATAGCTGGGTGGTGGAAGAACAGGGGCTGCCCGACTGCCTGGAGATAACGGCACGTGATGCGGTGGGCCAGGTGATGGGCCTACGGCACACCTCGTTCAACATCCAGGGCGTACAGTTCCACCCGGAGAGCATCCTCACACCCGATGGGGAACGAATGCTCCGCAACTGGCTGCAACCAATACCTGCCTAGAAGAATGTCTATGAAAATGAAAATATACCTGTCGACGCTGCTGGGGCATGGCACCCTCAGCCGGGAGGAAGCCCGCGACGCCCTAACAGCGATCGGAGAGGGGCACTGCAACGAGCACGAGGTGGCGGCCTTCATGACTGTCTACCTCATGCGGAGCATCAACATCCAGGAGCTGGAGGGCTTCCGGGAGGCCTTGCTGGCCCTCTGTGTGCCTACTGACCTCGGCACCTCCAACCTGGTCGACATCGTCGGCACCGGCGGAGATGGCAAGGATACGTTCAACATATCCACCCTGGCCTGCTTTATTGTAGCCGGCACCGGACAGCGGGTCGCCAAGCACGGCAACTACGGCGCAAGCTCCGTCAGCGGCGCTTCCAATGTCATGGAGCGACTGGGATATCGTTTTAAGAATGAGGCAGCCGCGCTTCGGCAAGAGGTGGAAACGGCCGGCATCTGCTTCCTGCACGCACCCCTGTTTCACCCTGCCTTGAAAAATGTCGGGCCCATCCGCCGCAACCTGGGCATCCGCACCTTCTTCAACATGCTGGGGCCGCTCGTCAACCCGGCGCGGCCCGACTATTCTCTGGTGGGTGTCTTCAGCCTTGAGATGGCACGCATCTACAACTACCTGCTGCAGCGCGACGGTAAGCCCTTCGCCATCATCCACGGGCTCGACGGGTATGATGAGATATCCCTCACCAACGATACCAAGGTCATCCGACGCGAAGGGGAGCAGGTGCTCTCCCCCGAATACCTAGGGAAGCGGCGCGTGTTTGCGGAAGACCTTTCCTGTGGGGGATCCGCTGACAGTGCCACCAGCCTCTTTCGTTCCATCCTCGAGGGCCGCGGCAGCTGGTCGCAGAATGCGGTCGTCCTCGCCAACGCCGCCATGGCCTTGCAGTGCACCGGCCGCTATGCCGGTTATCCGGAGGCCTATGCCGCGGCCGTCGAAAGCCTCGACAGCGGGCAGGCACTCCGCTGCTTGGAGACACTCATATCCATCCAATGAACACATCCCCCCCCAGCCCCGGGGCCGCCATGGTGCCTGCCGCCGACATCCTCGACCGGATCGTGGCGCATAAACGGTCGGCACTGCCCATGCGCAAGACCCTGCTGCCACCTGCCGCCCTGGAAGCCATGCCGGGCTTCCAACGCCAGACCCTCTCGCTGGCAGCAGCGCTGCGGGCAGGCAATGGCAGCGGCATCATCGCTGAATTCAAACGCCGCTCCCCCTCCAAGGGCACCCTCAACGACCGTTGCGATGTCTGTGCCGTGACGGCGGGCTATGAGCGGGAAGGCGCTGCCGCTATCTCGGTACTGACCGATGAAGTCTTCTTCGGAGGGATGGCCGAAGACCTGCTGGCCGTGCGCGGCCTCGCAGCCATTCCTTTGTTGCGGAAGGACTTCGTCGTAGATGAATATCAAATCCTAGAGGCAAGGGCACTGGGGGCCGACCTGATCCTGCTCATCGCCGCCTGCCTCACACCGGCAGAGGTACGGCGGCTGGTGGCCTTCGCACACACGCTGGGCCTGGAAGTACTGCTCGAACTGCATGCAGAGGAAGAACTCGGCCACGTATGCCCGGAAGCCGACCTCATCGGCATCAACAACCGCGACCTGCGGACCTTCGCAGTAGACGTCGAGCGCAGCCTGCGCATGGCTGCACAACTTCCCGCAGGCCGGCTGCTCGTCGCGGAAAGTGGCATCGACCGTCCGGAGCAGATTGCCAGGTTCCGGCAACATGGCTTCCATGGCTTTCTGGTGGGAGAGCGCTTTATGAAGACGGAAGACCCGGTAGAGGCCTTTCGGTCATTTAGGACAGGCATAGCAATGCATGGGGTATGATACGGATGAAGGTCTGTGGGATGACAGGGCTGGAGCAGATCCGCCAGCTCGATGCGATGGGTGTCGAGTTCGCCGGGCTGATCTTCTACCCACGTTCCCCCCGCTATGTGGGGCGGTCAGACCTCGACGCCGTCGCCTTGCGAAGAGAGCGGCTGCAGATCAACCGAGTAGGCGTTTTTGTCAATGCCCCCCTCGAGGAACTGCTGCGGGCTGTTGACGCATGGCGACTGCCGTTGGTACAGCTGCACGGCGATGAGTCGCCCCGCTATTGCGAAAAAGTCAGCAACCACGTCACGACCATCAAAGCCTTTCGCGTGGCGGCCGACGATCACCTGGCATGGAAGACGCATCCCTTCCGCGAGGTGGTCGACATGTTCCTCTTCGACTCCGTCGGAGTCAGTTACGGCGGCAATGGCACGTGCTTCGACTGGAAGCTGTTGGAAGGGAACGCTTTCGGCAAGCCTTGGTTCCTAAGCGGAGGTATCGGACCCGACGATGACGGCGCTATCAAGGCCTTTGCGGTCGGCAAGACAGAGCTCTTCGCCATCGATGTGAACAGCCGCTTTGAACGGTCGCCCGGCGTGAAAGATATGGCAGCCCTGCAGGCCTTTCGGGACAGACTTGCCGACACAGGCAGCGCGGATGAGGGCCTGTAGCAGACATAAGGGAATAAAAAGACATCAGCATATATGACACCATCCTTTCAACAACCCGACAGCCGCGGCTATTTTGGCCGTTTTGGCGGCGCCTTCATCCCAGAGATGCTGCACCGCAATGTGGCAGAGCTGCAGGGACGCTATCTGGAGATCACACAGGAGACAGCCTTCTGCGCGGAATTTGACAGTCTATTACGAGACTATGTCGGAAGGCCCACGCCACTCTTCTATGCCCGCCGCCTCAGCGAGCAGGTCGGCTCCCAGATATGGCTCAAGCGGGAGGACCTCTGCCATACCGGCGCCCATAAGATCAACAATACCATCGGGCAGGTGCTGCTGGCAGAGCGGCTCGGCCGGCGGCGCATCATCGCTGAGACGGGCGCCGGCCAGCATGGCGTCGCGACCGCCACCGTATGCGCCCTCAAAGGGCTCGAGTGCATCGTCTACATGGGTGAGAAGGACATTGCCCGCCAGGCACCCAACGTCGCCCGCATGCGGATGCTCGGCGCCCGCGTCGTACCTGCCACCAGCGGCAGCCGCACCCTCAAAGACGCCACCAACGAAGCCATCCGCGACTGGATCAACCACCCCGAGGATACGCATTATATCATCGGCAGCGTGGTCGGCCCGCATCCCTATCCCGACATGGTCGCCCGCTTCCAGAGCATCATCAGCCTGGAGACGCGCCATCAGCTGCTGGCAGCCACCGGGCAGGAGCTGCCGACACATGTCGTTGCCTGCGTGGGTGGCGGCAGCAATGCAGCCGGCGCCTACTACCATTTTTTAGAAGAGCCTTCCGTAGCGATCGTCGCCGTAGAAGCCGCTGGCCTGGGCGTCGCCAGCGGTCAGACGGCCGCCACGACGCAGCTGGGCCGGCCAGGCATCCTGCATGGCAGCATGAGCCTGCTCATGCAGACCGACGACGGACAGGTGGTAGAACCTCATAGCATCTCGGCAGGGCTTGACTACCCCGGCATCGGCCCTATGCACGCACACCTCTTCGAGAGCGGGCGCGGCACCTTCGTCAGTGCAACCGATGAAGAAGCGCTCGCGGCTGCCTTCTCCCTCGCCCGCCTCGAAGGCATTATCCCCGCCCTGGAGACAGCCCATGCTTTTGCCGTCTTGCCCCGCCTAGGCCTGACGACAGCGGATACAGTCGTTGTATGCCTCAGCGGCCGCGGCGACAAAGACCTGGCAGCCTACATGCAGGCCATGGACAACGACATGCTCACCCCAAACCCTTCCCTGCCATGAGCCGACTGCAGACTCTCTTCGCGCGGAAGCCTTCGCAGGTGCTGAATGTCTATTGCACGGCCGGCTTCCCAGGCCGCGATGACACCCTCAGCGTCATGCAATCCCTACAGGCGCATGGGGCAGACATCATTGAGCTTGGAATTCCCTACAGCGACCCCCTGGCAGACGGGCCCGTCATCCAACAGAGCAATGCCGTCGCCCTGCACAACGGCATGTCCATCCCGCTAATGTTCGAACAGTTGCAACATCTCCGGCCCGCCATCCGCCTGCCCGTCATCCTCATGGGCTACCTCAACCCCGTGCTGCAGTTCGGCTTCGAGCGCTTCTGCGCGGCGGCAGCCCAAGCAGGCGTCGACGGACTCATCTTGCCCGACCTGCCTGAATACGAGTTCGAGCATCACTATGGTCCAGTCATCCGCGGCCAAGGGCTTGACTTCAGCTTCCTGGTGACGCCGGAGACCACGGAAGCACGCATCCGGCAGCTCGACCAGCTCAGCAGTGGCTTCCTCTACGCCGTCTCCTCTTCCTCCACCACCGGAGGAGAAAAAGACATGCAGCCGGTAGCAGCATACCTGGAACGGCTGCGCAGCTATCGACTCCGGAACCCCGTCCTAGTAGGGTTCGGAATCAAAGACCGGTCAGGCTTCGTGTCGGCCTGCCAGCAGGCCGACGGCGCCATCATCGGCAGCGCCTATATCAAATCCCTCGAGGCCGGTCCTGACATAGCGTCAGCCACGCGCCGCTTCCTGGAAAGCATCCTCACCTAGACCTGTCATCATGGGACAAGAGATCGCCGTCATCCGCTACAATGCAGGCAACATTCGCTCCGTCCGGCTGGCACTCGAACGCATCGGCGCCACCGCCCTCGTCACCGACGAGCCTGACCGCCTCCGCTCCGCAGACAAGGTGATCTTCCCAGGCGTCGGGGAAGCCTCCTCCGCTATGCGCTACCTGCGCGACAGGGGGCTCGACGCGGTCATCCGTTCGCTGCAGCAGCCTTTCCTCGGTATCTGCCTCGGCATGCAGCTCATGTGCCGCTTCTCCGAAGAGAATGATACAGCCTGCCTCGGTCTCTTCGAGGAAGACGTACAGCGCTTCGACCCCGGCGGGAAACCTTTCAAAGTGCCCCAGATGGGATGGAATGCCATCACAGGCTTGCAAGGCCCGCTTTTTCATGGCCTTGGCGAAGCCCCTTATATGTACTTCGTGCACAGTTATTTTGCCACCCTCGGGTTCGATACTTGCGCAGTGACAGACCATATCCACCCCTTCAGTGCAGCCCTGTCGCGCGGTAATTTCTACGGAGTGCAGTTTCATCCGGAGAAGAGTGCCTTCGCTGGCGAGCAGATTCTTCGAAACTTTCTTGAACTTTAAATGCCATGCAGGTGATACCCGCCATCGATCTCATCGGAGGGAAATGCGTCCGGCTCACGGAAGGCGACTTCTTGCGTCAGACGACCTATGCCGAGGATCCGCTGCAAGTAGCCAAGGGCTTTGCCGCGGCAGGGCTTCGACGGCTCCACCTTGTCGACCTCGACGGTGCCCGCCAGGGGAAGCCTGTCAACCTCCATGTCCTGGAGCGCATCGCAGCTGCCACCGGGCTGGCCATCGACTATGGTGGGGGGATCCGCACAGATGAAGACCTGCAGCGCGTCTTTGAGGCAGGGGCTGCCCAAGCGACCGTCGGCAGCATCGCCCTTCGCAGCCCCGACCGGCTGGAGGAATGGATAGGCCTGCACGGCTCGGAACGCTTCCTGCTGGGTGCTGACGTCCGAGTGGGCCGCATCGCCATCGCCGGCTGGCTCGAGCAGACGGCTGTTGACATCCTCGACTTCATCGGACAATGGACGTCCAAAGGCCTGGAAGAAATCTTCTGTACCGATGTCGGCTGCGACGGACGCCTCGAAGGGCCCTCGCTAGCCCTCTATCGCAGGATCCGGACCGCATACCCGACGCTTCGACTGATTGCCTCGGGGGGCGTCTCCTGCTATGATGACCTCCTTGCCCTGCAAGACATCGGCTGCAGCGCCGCCATCGTCGGGAAGGCCCTCTACGAAGGGAGAATCTCCCTGCAGGCGCTGGCCCCTTTCGCTACCCCTCCAACCACACCATGCTGACCAAGCGCATCATACCCTGCCTCGACATCAAAGACGGACGCACCGTCAAAGGCACCCATTTTGTAAACCTGCGCGACGCCGGAGACCCGGTGGAGCTGGGCGCTCGATATGCCGAAGAGGGAGCCGACGAGCTCGTCTTCCTCGACATCACCGCCACCAACGAAAAGCGACGGACGCTGGGCGTGCTCGTCGACCGCATCGCCCGTCAACTCAACATCCCCTTCACCGTCGGAGGCGGCATCGCCGCTGTCGAAGACGTCCGCGACCTCCTGGAGCTTGGGGCCGACAAGATTTCTGTGAATACGGCAGCCTTTCGGCGCCCAGCGCTCATCCAGGAGCTGGCCGGCGAGTTCGGCAGTCAATGCGTCGTTGTGGCCATCGATGCCAAGCGAGGGGCCGATGGCGAATGGTATGTACATCTCAACGGAGGGCGGACGGCGACCGACACCCGCTGTGCAGACTGGGCCTGCCAGGCCGTCGAGGCCGGCGCCGGAGAAGTGCTGCTGACTTCAATGGACCACGACGGCGCTAAGCAGGGCTTCGCCTTAGACCTGACTGGCCGGCTCGCACAGATGCTGCCGGTGCCCGTCATCGCCTCGGGCGGCGGCGGCCAGCCCGCACATTTCATTGAGGTGCTGCAAGCCGGCGCCGATGCCGCCCTGGCTGCCAGCATCTTCCATTTCCGGGAGATCGCCATCCCCGACCTAAAAGATCACCTGCAACAGCACGGACTTCCCGTCAGACGGTGACCTACCCTCCAGACACCTTCAACCCATCTGCCATGGACCCACGCTCTATTGATTTTTCCAAACACCCTGACAGTGTCGTGCCTGCCGTCGTGCAGGATGTGCATACGTTGCGCGTCCTCATGCTCGGATACATGAATCGCGAGGCAGTAGACCGTACGCTGTCCACCGGACGGGTGACCTTCTGGAGCCGCAGCCGGAACCGACTATGGACCAAGGGAGAAGAGAGTGGGCATTTCCTCGAACTGAGGGCCATGGCGGTCGACTGCGACTATGACACGCTGCTGGTCAAAGCCCATCCATTGGGCCCCGTATGCCATACCGGCACCGACACCTGCTGGGCAGAACGTAACCAGAGCGCCGACTTCCTCGAAACCCTCGAAGAGATCATCGCCCAGCGCCGGCAGGGCGGCGATGCCCAATCCTATGTACATCAGCTGTTTATTTCCGGCATCGCCAAGATGGCGCAGAAAGTAGGGGAGGAGGCGGTAGAGACCGTCATCGAAGCAATGCGCAGCGCACCGGAGCAGTTCCTGGAGGAGTCGGCAGACCTGCTCTTTCACTATTTGGTGTTGCTTCAGGCCAAAGGGTTTACCTTGCAGGACGTGAAAGCGGTGCTCGAAAAAAGACATAGACCATGAGTCATTTCCTTGTACTATTGCTGGCCTTGCCCGGACTGGCCTTCGGGCAGGCCTCCCAGGATTTCCAGATCAAAGGGATGGTGCGGGGGCTGCCCGATAACACCGTACTGGAGCTCAGAGAACAGGATCCCAACATCCCCACGCCCGTGGCTACGGCCAAGAGCCAGCGCGGCGGCTTCCTCCTCAAAGGGGCATTGCCCGCCTCTAACTTATATTATATTTCTTACCCGGGCACTGACCAGAAACTCTTCGTATATCTGGAGCCAGCCTCCATGACGCTGACCGCGCAGAAGGACAGCCTGGCGGCCGGCATCCTCAAAGGGTCTGCCGCCCATGAGGCGTTTACTGAATTCAACCGGGTCTTCAGCCCCCTCTACGGCCGATTGGGCCAGCTCTCCCAACAGCTGCAGTCGGGCGCCGATGCAAACGGCTCCCTCCGACGCCAATACGATGCCACGCTGACAGAGGCACAGGAGAAGGCTGACCAGTTCATCCAAAAGCACGCCGCCTCTGTGGTGGCCCCCTTCGCCATCCTCGTCGTCTCGCAGCTCTCTCAGGACCCGGATGTGATCGAACGCAGGTACGGCATGCTCTCCGAAGCCGCCAAAGGAAGTCTCTACGGAAAGATGCTGGAAAAAAACATCGCAGATGCCAAGGTCGGCAGCATCGGCTCCCAGGCACCCGACTTCACCCAGAACGACCCCAGCGGTAAGCCCGTCAGCCTATCCTCCTTTAGAGGTAAATATGTGCTGGTCGACTTCTGGGCCAGCTGGTGTGGTCCCTGCCGACAGGAAAATCCCAACGTGGTGCAGGCCTTCGAGGCATTCAAATCCAAGAACTTCACAGTCTTAGGGGTTTCCCTCGACCGGGCCCGCGATCCCTGGCTGAAAGCCATCCATGACGATAAACTCGACTGGACACAGGTGAGCGACCTTAAGTTCTGGAGCAATGAAGTCGCCCAGGCCTACCGCATCTCCAGCATACCCCAGAACTTGCTCATCGACCCCGAGGGGAAAATCATCGCCAAAAATCTTCGCGGCCCCGAACTGCAACAACGCCTCCGCCAACTCCTCCGATAGCGAATGTTCAACACAGGCTCGGCGCAGCACTTTCGGGTGGTATCCACGGGCACTGCACATATACCTAATTTCCTCGGGTGTCGTGGCACAAAAATTTTACGAAGCGACGACCTGGCGCTGATTTTTTAGAAACCATTCAAAAAACGGTCCTGAATTTAACTTTTTCAGTCATCTTACCCCCGATCGAATGGTTTTTCTTAATCGATTGTTAATACTTTTAGATGGTATTAATAATCTTAGATGATATTTTTGCAAAAATCTGATTGTATGAGATTCATACGGTTCTGTACCATTCTTTTCGTTGCCATGCTCACGGTCCTTACCCCCCAAGCTCAGGTGACCACCAGTACCCTTAGTGGTCAAGTGAAATCTTCTGCTGGCGAGATCCTCTCTGGTGCCACAGTAAAGATTACGCACCAGCCGACTGGCACGACGGTCTCCGCCTCCACCGCTGCCAACGGTCGGTTCATCGTGTCCACCCTGCAGCCTGGAGGGCCATACTCTGTTGTTGTTACCTACCTCGGATATCAGACCATCACTAGGACCGATATCTATCTTGATTTGGGCGAGACGGCTCGGGAGGAATTCACGATGATCAGCACAGCTCAGCAACTCAAAGAAGTGGTGGTCACCGGGGCCCGGCTGAAGCAGTTCGTCAACGGTGGCGTGGGCAGCAACATCACCACCGAGCGGATGGCCAACCTTCCCACTGTAGGTCGTAACCTCACCGATTTCATCCGCCTCACACCGCAGGCCAAGACAACCTTTGGCGGCGGCATCTCCATCGCAGGCCAGAACAACCGTTACAACCAGATCATGTTCGACGGCGCCGTCAACAACGACGTCTTCGGCTTGTCGGAGACTGGCACCAACGGCGGACAGACCGGCTCATCACCTATCAGTATTGACGCCATCGAATCCTTCCAGGTAGGCGTCTCCCCTTATGACGTTTCTCTGGGGAATTTCACTGGTGGCACCGTCAATGCCATTACCAAGAGCGGCACCAATACGCTAAAGGGTTCGGCCTACTTCATCAATCGCAACCAAGGATTTGCCGGCGAGACACCCATCGGGACCAAGGCCGCTGCCATCCGTCTACCAGACTTCCAGGCCAACACCATCGGGGTGACCCTCGGAGGTCCCATCATTAAGAATAAACTTTTTTATTTCGTCAGTGCCGAAGTGCAGCGCGACGAGCGCCCGCAGCCCTTCACCGCCTCCGCCTTCCGCAACCCTCCGGGCCAGGCAGCAATGGAAGATTCCGTCCGGCAGATTGTCGCCAAGCTCAAACAGCTCGGATATGACCCCGGCAGCTATACCGACGTGCCAGACCTGCTAAACAGCAACAAGGTGGCGGCTAAGCTGACATGGAATGTTAATCAAAAACACCGTGTCAATCTGTCGTATCGCTACACCAACTCAGAGCGCTCACTGACCTCTGCCGGTACCACTACGCAGATCCGCTTTTTCAATGGTGGATACTTATTCCCAAGTACAACTCATTCTGCCTCCGGAGAGCTGTCGAGCCGCTTCACCAACAAGATCTCCAACAAGCTCTTGCTGTCTTTCACCAATGTGGTTGACGACCGTGATCCGCTAGGCAAAGACTTTCCTCGCGTAGTCCTCAATTCCATCAACGGCACCAGCTATGTCTTCGGCACGGAAAATTTTTCCACTGGCAACCAGCTGAAGCAGAACAACATCTCAATCTTCGATGAGTTCCGTTATAACCTCGGCGACCACCAGTTGAAAGCCGGCATTGACGCGGAATACAGTCAAACATATAATCTCTTCGTCCGCGACAACTACGGCACCTATACTTACAACTTCGTCAACCATTGGTTGCAGGACCTCCGCCCCTTCAACTACACCCGCTCCTTCTCGCTGCGAGACAAGGTGACGGGTGATGGCAGCATCGCTGCAGCAGAATTCAACACCATGCGTGCCGCCGTCTTTGCGGGTGACCAATGGCAAGTGAACGATAAGTTGGAAGTTAACTATGGCGTACGGGTCGATTACTTCAATTTTCTCACTACCCCCAACGTTGATGATTATTTCAACACCACAGCACTTCCTGTCCTCAGCAATTCTTGGGATATGAAGGGTGCCCGCTCAGGTCAGAAACCTGATGCGCAGGTGCACATCGCCCCCCGTGTCGGATTCATCTATGAACCGGAGAAAGGATTTAAAATCCGCGGTGGTGCTGGCGTGTTCACCGGGCGCCTCCCGCTGGTATGGCCCGGCGGCGCCTTCAACAATACAGGCGTCAACATCGGCGGCATCAACGTCAATAATCCCAACATCATGTTCCGCCAAGACCCCTTCAACCAGTATCAGCCCTCCGACCTTGGCGTGACTGTGGCTACACCCTCCGGACAGATTGACCTAATGGCGAAAGATCTGAAGCTTCCTAAGGTGCTTAAGACATCCTTTGGCTTCGACCGCGCCTTCGGCAAGGGATGGAAAGTGTCGAGTGACTTCCTCTATCAGTACCACCTCAATGAAGTCGTCTACCTGAATACTTTCTCCACCCCCAAGTCAAAGAACGCCCTCGGCCAGGATGTCTACCTGCCCATTACGGGAGCGACCGTCGGCAGCTATTCCCGCCTCGACTTCAACCCAAATACTCCCGGTATACAGAACCCCTATGCCACTGGCATCTTCGTGGTAGCCAACGGCACCGGTAAGAAAGGCTTCTCCTATAACTGGACCTTCTCGGTCGACAAGTCTACCCAAGATGGCTGGAACTTCAACGCCACCTATGGCTGGGGGGACTCCTACACCCTCTTCGATGGTACCAGCTCCCAGAACAACTCCCAGTGGAGGTTCGTAGAAGCCGTCAACGGCCGCAACAACATCCAGCGCAGCCGCTCCGACTTTGCCCAGCTACATCGCATCAACACCTATGTGTCCAAGAAGGTCACCTACTTTGGAAAGTTCTTCGGCACCACCCTCACCCTGTTCTACAATGGCCAGTCGGGTACGCCCTACTCATATGTGTACAGTCGCAGTATGATTTATGATCAGAATGGTGCAAACGCTGAGACGACAGACCTCATCTATGTTCCCCGCGACCTGGCCGATTGGGAACGCTTCGCTGAAAACTACACCTCTGGTACCAATACAGTCACAGTAGCTCAACAGTGGGCAAAATTTGACGAATACATCACAGCCGACAAGTACCTGAACCGCCGCCGCGGACAGTTTGTTGAGCGCAACGGTGCACTCCTGCCTTTCAGCCATATCGTCGATATGCGCATCCAGCAGGACCTGAACTTCGGCCGTGGCAACAACAGCCATAAAGTCTCTGTCATCTTCGACATGTTCAACTTCACCAACTTCCTGAACCGGGAATGGGGTCGTGTCTATGTGACGCCTGGCTTTGATTCATACTCTCTCATCAGCATGGAAGGGTATCGCGTCAACACAGCTACCCAAACACTTATTCCCCGCTTTACCTATCGCAATATGAATAACACGCCGGCTGCCGACATCCTCGACATCCGCGGCTCCAACTACCTCTCCACCCGCTGGAGGGGCCAGTTTACGGTCCGCTACTCTTTCTAAGCTCTGGCAACCGTTTCATCCTCATTACGCCAGCAGGCCGCTCGGATCTAGGGCGGTCTGTTGGCTTCTACCCCCAAGCATTCTTGACAGGTAAGGCTACCTTTGCAGAAATCTTTGATACATGCCCGACAGCATCTCACTGGCCATAGAAGACATCCGCAACGGCCGGATGGTCATCGTAGTCGACGACGAAGATCGTGAGAATGAGGGCGACTTCATCATCGCAGCCCGACATGTCACGCCCGAAGTCATCAATTTCATGAGCAAATACGGCCGGGGGCTCATCTGCGCCGCCCTGCCGGAAGACCGCTGCGATGAGCTAGGTCTGGAGCTGATGGTCAACAACAACACTGCCCTGCATGAGACGGCCTTCACCGTCTCCGTCGACCTGCTGGGGCAGGGCTGTACCTCTGGCATCTCCGCAAACGACCGAGCCAAGACGGTGCAGGCACTCATCAACCCTGCCACCAAACCCTCCGACCTCGGCCGTCCCGGCCACATCTTTCCCCTGCGTTCGAAACGCGGTGGCCTCCTGCGCCGCTCCGGCCATACGGAGGCGGCGACCGACCTGCCGCGCCTTGCAGGCCTCGAGCCGGCTGGTGTACTCGTAGAGATCATGAACGAAGATGGCAGCATGGCCCGCCTCCCGCAACTCGAAGTCCTTGCGCGCCGCTTCGACATGCGCATCGTCAGCATCAAAGATCTCATCGAGTACCGCCTGCAGACCGATACGCTGATTGAAGAAGTCGTGACAGTCGACATGCCCACCCGCTATGGGCATTTCCAACTCATGCTCTTCCGAGAACGTAACAACCCCAATGCGCAAGAGCATATGGCGCTGGTGAAAGGTTCGTGGGAGAAGGATGAGCCGGTGCTAGTCCGGGTGCATTCCTCTTGTTTTACCGGCGACATCATGGGATCTATGCGTTGCGATTGTGGCGAGCAGCTCCATGCAGCTCTTTCCCTTGTCGAAAAGGAAGGCAAGGGCATCGTGGTGTACATGAACCAGGAAGGCCGCGGCATCGGCCTCATCAACAAGCTAAAGGCTTACCGTCTGCAGGAGCAGGGCATGGACACCGTCGAAGCCAACCTGCACCTTGGGTTTCCCATGGACCGCCGCGACTATGGCCTGGGGGCGCAGATCCTCCGCTACCTAGGGGTATCGAAAATCCGCCTCATCAGCAACAACCCCAGCAAGCGGGCAGGCCTTAGCGGGTACGGACTAGAGATTGTCGAGTGCCTACCCATACAGACGCCCCCCAATCCGTATAATATCCGATACTTGGAGACCAAGCGCGACAAAATGGGGCATGACATCTAGCTGACCTGCAAGATTAGTCTTACAGCGGTGCATGCTTACAGGGCCCTCTTACCTGAGTTTTTCGAAGAGCTTATCGAATTCTGTGCGGAAAGACAGGTTGCCGCCTGTCCGGTCGCGTTTGCCGCTGGAGGAGAGCGCGTCGAAGCTGCTGCGGAAGAAGAAGGAGGTGCGGAAGCGTCCGTCGGGTGTGATGCGGTATTCTACATTTACGTCAGGCAGGAAGAGGAAGCTCTGGTTGTTGCCCACGAGCCGCGAGTTGGTGGCGAAGTTGAAGTCGCTCCCAAATGTGATCACCAGCTTATCGTTCATCATCGACTTGATGAACTGCAGGCTCACATTTTCCCGGAATGCATTGGCAGATGCGCCGGCACCCGTTCCGCCGAGGCCTGTATTCATGCGCTGGTAGTTGAAGTTGACGTCTACGTCCGAGCCGAAGAGTCGGTAGAAGATGTTCTGCACACTGCTGGTGAGGATCCCGCTGATGACGCCGGAGATGGTGCTGTTGAAGAGTCCCTGATTCATGCTGCTGGCTACGACGGCGGCCTGCGGGGCGAAGCTCTTGAAGACGATGAGGTAGGTGGCCTGTTTGCTCACTTCCAGCGGGTCGCGGTTGATGGCTTTGATCTTCGTGTCGACGGTGGGGTTGTTGCGCACGACGCTGTTGGTGGGCAGCGCGATCTGGAAGGCGGGGTTGGGCTTGCTCAGGGTGCCGGTGAGCCGGCAGAGGACGTTCACGTCGCTGCTCTCCCGCAGGACATCCTGGCTGACGCCGGAGATGGTGGAGGCATTTGGGTCAGAGAAGAGTGTGCTCATGCGAACTTTCTCTGCGAAATAACTCGCATTGATATTGATCTCGGCATCGTAGGGATCGCCGGTCCAGCTGATATAGCTCCCCGAGCCGCGTTCGAGGGTGAAAGGCTTTTTGAAGATGTCTTGAAAGTTGAAGCTATAGCTGCCACTTTCTATGTTGTAGCGACCATTCAGCGTCGTGGCCTCATTGGTGCCGGTATGGATCTTGAGGTTGCCGGTGCCGACGGCGGAGATGATGTCTCCGCTGAGTTCATCGAGTACAACTTCGACGCGTAGCAGCGGGTTGGCCTTCAAGTCCAGGTCGATGCCGAGATTACCGGAGGGTGTGCTGCGGGTGCCCAGGTCCATTTCCCGACCATATTCTTTCCAGACGATGTAGTCGACTTCTGCCTTCTCTTTGTCGGTTGCCGTGGTGAGTACCACGATCCGCGAACTGTCGGTCACTTCCCCTTGCATTTGCAGGCGCATGTCGTCTTCTGGTCCGGAGAAGCGGAAGTTGACGCGGCCGGTGGCGTTGCCGTAGAAGAGTTCGTTGTCTTTTTTCTCGGTATTCAGCAGTCGGATCTTTCGCGCGTTGGCGGAAAAGTCGAATTGCAGGTCGCGGAAGAAGTGGTGCTTCAGCTGTCCTTTGACGATGCCTTCGTTGCCGTCGGCATCGCGGATGCGGATCTCGCCTAGGTCGATCAGGTCGGGCTTGAACTGGAGGGTGGCATCTGCGAGGCGGTAGCGGCATTTGGTGTAGTCGACCAGTACCTCTGCCTCTTTCAGCCGGATCTTCCCGGTGAGGTCGGGTTCAGTCAGCGGGCCTGCGACGCGCAGTGTGCCGGAGCCCGATCCTTTGATGTCGGAGAATACGATGTCCAGGTAGGTACTCAGCACGCCCAGGCCGATGCTGCCGATGTCGATGTCGGTGTCGATGGTGCCCTGTCCGGTGTCTGGCAGCACCACCTGTCCTCGTACGTCGAAGGCATACCCAGCATTGGCAGAGTTCAGGAAGAAGGTGGCCTTGCGCATCGACTGGTTCCAGTTGCCGTTGAGGGAGATGATGCCGATGGAGTCGCCTTCAAAGCGTGTCTGTTCCGTTTGGGCGTTGAGGTAGATGTTGAGTTTTCCGTAGGGGTCTTCGATGGTGAGGTCTCCGCTGGTGAGTCCTTCGACCTGGGGTTCGCTGAGGACGTATGGCAGCAGATCTCCCAGGTTTACTTTCTGCAGCGTCACGAGGATGTCGTTGGTTTTGCCGAGCGTGGGCGCCAGCGAGGATACCTGGATGACCTGCTGGCCGTTGACCAGGCGGATGTCGTTGGCGCCGATATAGGAGCGGGAGATGGTGAGCTCTCCGTTGCGGTCGATCCGCCAGGTCTTGTCGTTGAGGACGATGGCGGAGGGGTTGAAGAGCACTTTGACACCATCGGGCAGGTGTTGGACCGCGACGGAGAGGCTGGCGGAGCTCATGCCGGGGCCGGCGGTGGTACGGAGGCTGAGGCGGGAGACGTTGGCGCCTGCGCGGATATCGAGTTCGGTGCCGGGGATTTCGAGGCTGTCATTGATTGTGATCAGTTGGCTTTGGGCCGACAGCTGCAGGCTGTCGGCATCACCGCGTGCGCGGATGTCGAGGGATTGCAGGCGCACGTCTCCCAGCTGCAGGGCGGGTATGGCGGCTCGGAGGGAGAAGAGGTCCCGGGCTGGTACGATCTCCCCTTCCAGCTGGCTGTGGTCGAGCCCGCCGAGCTGCAGCCCGAGCAGCGGCAGGTAGCGATCTACTTCGCCTAGCTGCAGTGAATAGTGGATTTCCTGGCTTGGGGCGCCGGTGGCGGGAGCTTCAAAATAGTTGGGGTAGTAGCGGCTGAGGAAGCTGGTGAAGGCGCCCGGCAGGTCGCTGAGGAGGAAGGCTCCGTCCATGCGGATCTGTAGGTCGCGGTTGCCGCCGTAGATATGGCGGCCGCGGCTGTCGATCTCTGCTTTCCACCTCAGGTCTTCAAAGTTGTACGATTTGTCGGGCGTGCGGATGAAGAGGCTGTGCAGGGCTGCCTCTCCGCGAAGTGTATCGATGTCTTTCCCTTTAAGGTGCAAGCCAAAGCCGCCGGTGAGGCTCATGCTGCGCTGGGAGAGTCCGGTGCCGTTGACGTTGAGCTCTCGGACGTCGGCCTCCAGGTCGTAGGCAGGGTCTTCTCGGTCGAGGTCCATCCCTCCGCGGAACAGGGCCTGGAGGTTGCGGTCGCCGATTTCTCCATTCAGTGTCAGCCTGCCCGCAGCCAACGACGCGGTGGCCGACAGGTTGCGATATGCGTAGTTCCGATATTGCAGGCTGGCATCCCGGATGGCTACGCTGGCGAGGGCCTGAGCGTCCAACCCGCGGCCCTGCAGTTGCACGGAGGCTTGCAGCTCCCCCATGTCATCGATGGCTAGAAACCTTCCTAGCTGGAAGGCGTCGGTCTCGAGGCGGCCGCCGTACTCGACGGGTTGGGATGGGTGCAGGCGGATGGTCATGTCGAGGCGGGCAGCACCAAGGGCGGTGCTGGCACGGCCCGCCACGTGGAAATCGGAAAAGGTCCCGTCATAACTGCCTTCGAGGTCCAGGGCTTGCAGTGCGGACAGCTTGGGGGATTGTATTTCAGACAGGGCTGGCACAAAATAGACGGCATCTCGGTACGTCGTATGCAGTCGTTTTCCCAGGAAGCGCATACGTGTCCGGTCCAGGTCAGGAAGGCCCCGGAAGTGCAGGTCTCCTTCCAGTTCGGTGTCGAGCCCGTAGCTGGCCTTGAACCCGGAAGCGGTGAGGTCTTCGACGGTGCCGGTGACACGTCCGGCGAGGCGGATATCGCGGTCCCATCCTTTGAGGGCTGGCGCAAAGCAGGCCAGGTCTGACAGGCGAATGGTGCTGTTCTGGAACGATCCTTCGAGCTGCACGCTCCGTTCGAAGTCAGACATATCCTTCAGGAAGTCGTCATACCGCATGACGAATCGTTCTTTGAGGGATGAGTGCGGAGTGCGGATCTCGAGCTGGTCGAAGGCCATGGCGGTGGGATCCAGTTTGAGGTCGGCCTCGCAATAGACGATCTCTAGGCCGCTGCGTTCGTTGGTGCTGAGCTGAAGGTGGCCCGAGATCGTGTCTTTGAGCCATCCAAGGTTGGTGATCTCGGCGTGAATATCTGAGAAGTCGAGGTGCCGGTTGTCGAAGTAGGGGAGGACTCCGCGTTCGAGGGCTGGGTTTTTCTCGATGCGCAGGTCGTCTCGGAAACGGCCGTTCGAGATGCACACGGTATGTGCCAGGATATCCCATCCGTCGGGATTCCACTGTAGTGGTGCCTGGACTTTCCGGGCTGCCTGCTTCTCTTCCGGACGGGGCTTGGGGGGGCGGCGTCCGGGGTAATCTTCCAGTGCGTAGAGAGGCTCTTTGAGGTCGAGTTCGTGGATGAATATTTTCCGATCGTTGAAGTCGATCTTATCGGCATCCATGTCGAGGTGCCGAACGGAGATATGTGTATTCCGGCCGGCCCAGCCGTCGATTTCTGTAAACTGAAGGCGGTTGACCTCCAGGCGCTGCAGCAACAAAGGCCGCCGGGGGCTGGCAGTGTCTTTTTTCTTCTTAGGGGAGGAGAATGCATCGGCCAGGAACTGGTAGTTCCAGACGGAGTCTTGCCGGTAGGTTCGCACCGTCACATCATGTAAGCCGAGGTAGTGGATGTCTGTCTCGTCGTGCAGAAAGAACCAGTCGGTCAGCCGAATGCTGCAGTCACCGATATACAGCAGCGTATCCTTTCGGAGGTCTCGTACCAGCAGCCCTTGCAGCGACAAACGGTTGAAGAGGGAGATGCTGACCCTGTCGACCCTCACTTCGGTGCCCAGCCTGGCTGTGAGCTGAAGGGCTGATTTTTTCACGATCCGGTTCTGCACATATTCCGTGCGGATTGCGAGGTTGGCTGCTGCGAAGAGCAGCAGGATAGAGGCCATGACCCAGGCTGATATTTTCAGCAGTATGCGCAAAACAAGTGGTTCCTTTCAAAGGTACGGCACGAAAGCCTATCCCTTTTGTGAAAGGACTGGATACTATGTGGAGGGTGATCCTGGGCGTTATCATTGTGACTTCTTTTCCTAGGGGGACATTCAATAGGCTTCCGCATGGTCGTCGCCCCGTGCGTCGGCCACGGCTTCTAGCTTGAGTGTTCGCTGTTTGTCGCGTTCGATGCGGATGACCTCCGTCCGCCCGATCTGTCCGCGCTTTGTGATGGTATACCCCATGGCCTGCAGTTCTTTCGTGACGGCCTCTGGGAAGGTGGCCTCTACGGCTACGACGTCGGGCTGCCATTGGTGATGAAACTTGGGTTTGTCGACGGCATCCTTCGTGCCGAGGTCGAAGTCGAGGATGTTGACGATGGTCTGCAGCACGGAGGTAGGGATGGTCGTGCCACCGGGTGTGCCGACGACTAAGAATGGCTTTCCTTCTTTGAGTACGATGGTAGGCGTCATTGAGCTGAGCATGCGCTTGCCGGGGGCGATGGCGTTGGCCTCGGTGCCGAGGGCGCCGTACATGTTGGGCACGCCGGGTTTGACGCTGAAGTCGTCCATTTCGTTGTTAAGCAAGAAGCCGGCCCCGCCGATGACGGTGTGCGATCCATAGCCGCCGTTGAGGGTAGTAGTGACGGCAACGACGTTGCCCCAGCGGTCGGCCACGGAGAGATGGGTGGTCTCTTCACTCTCGGGCCGTATGTTCCCCGGCTTCGTCCGCTGGCTGCTGCCTGCCTTGTTCGGTTGGTAGTCTTTCATACGGGTGGCGAGGTAGTCGGCGCTGACGAGTGTCTTGACAGGTACTTTGACGAAGTCGGTGTCGCCGAGGAATTCCGCCCTGTCGGCATAAGCCCTTCGTTCCGTCTCTGTGATGAGTTGCACCGATGCGGGCGTGTGGAAGCCCATGCTCCGGAGGTCGTATTTCTCGAGCATCCCCAGGCATTGCTGGAGGATGAGTCCGCCGCTGCTGGGCAGCGGCATGCTGACGATGCCATAGCCTCTGTAAGCGAATGCTACGGCCTTGCGTACGCTTGCCTCATAGGCTTTGAGGTCTTCGTAGGTGATGAGTCCATTGCCCCGCTGCATCTCTTCTACGATGAGGCGGGCCGTCTCTCCCTCATAGAACCCTTTGGCGCCCTGGTCGCGGATGCGGCGCAGCGTCGCTGCCAGCTCCGGCTGCCGGAGGGTGTCGCCCGCCTGCCAGGGGGATGGCTTCACGAGTGCGGTGGGGCGGGTGCTATACTTCAGAAAGGAGCTGCGGTGTCCGTTGAGGGAGGATGCCTCGGCGGCGGTGACGGCGAAGCCCAGTTCTGCCAGGGCTATGGCGGGTGCTATGAGTTCCTTGAAGGGCAGCCGCGCATGCCGGTGCGAGGCGAAGAGTCCTGCCACGGTGCCGGGCACGCCTCCCGCGAGGTGTGCGTGCTGGCTGAGTGAGGTGTTGGCATTGCCGGCGCTGTCGAGGTACATGTCGCGGTGCGCGCGGCCCGGCGCCTTCTCGCGGTAGTCGATGGCAAGGCTTCTGCCATCGGACATCTGTGCCACCAGGAAGCCTCCGCCACCGAGGTTGCCGGCCCCGGGGTAGACGACGGCCAGGGCCAGCTGGACGGCAATGGCCGCATCGACGGCATTGCCGCCACTCTTCAGCACTTCCAGTCCCACCCGGCTGGCGAGCGGATGGGCTGAGGCGACGGCGCCCTGGCTGCCGGTGGCGTGCTTTTGGATGCTATAACGGAACGCATCCACCTGGGCATGCGTGCGGGAAGGCTGGCAAAGGAAGAGGCATGCTAGGGAAAGCCAGGCGGCAAGGGTCGTGCGGAGGGTGCTCATAGGGTAAAAATAGTTCAAACAGTGAAAGGGCCGATGCCCATCACATCTTGCCATCTTTGAGTACTTTCACGCTCCACTGCAACGGATGTGTATGCGAACCTTGCTCTTGTCCTGCCTGCTCCCGCTGGTGCAACTTTCCGCCCAGCCTACGCTGCGTTCTCCCGACGATTTCCTCGGCTATCCCCTCGGCAGCCGCTATACCCGCCACCACCAGATCGTAGACTACTTCCGACACGTGGCCAGCGCCATGAGCCAGCAAGTGTTGCTTAAACCTTATGGCCTTACGAATGAAGGCCGGCCGCTGCTGCTGGCCTTCCTGTCGTCGGCCGACAACCTCCGCCAGCTGGAAGAGATCCGTCACGACAACCTTCGCATGGCGGGCCTCGAAGCCGGCAGGCCTGCTGCCGACAGGCCCATCATCGTATGGCTCAGCTACAACGTCCATGGCAATGAGCCCTCCTCCAGCGAGGCGGCCATGCGCACCCTCTACTCCCTGCTCGACGGCTCCGACGCCCGCGCCACCGAATGGCTCCAAAAGGCCATCGTCGTCATCGACCCCTGCATCAACCCCGATGGGCGCGATCGATATGTCAACTGGGTCAACAGCGTCTCTGGCTCGCAGCCCGACGCCGACCCGCAGAGCCGGGAGCACCGGGAGCCCTGGCCTGGCGGACGCGTGAACCATTACTATTTTGACCTGAACCGCGACTGGGCCTGGCAGTCACAACTCGAGACGCAGCAGCGCATGAAACTATACCTTGACTGGATGCCGCAGGTGCACGTCGACTTCCACGAACAAAGCCCCACCTCACCCTACTATTTTGCGCCGGCCGCCGAACCCTATCATGAAGTCATCACCCCTTGGCAGCGGGAATTCCAACGGCTCATCGGAAAAAACAACGCCTCCTACTTCGACAAGGAAGGCTGGCTCTTCTTTACTCGCGAACGCTTCGACCTCCTCTATCCCTCCTACGGTGACACCTATCCGATCTATAACGGCGCCATCGGTATGACCTTCGAACAGGGCGGCGGCTCCCGCGCCGCGCGTGCGGTGGCCTTGCCCGACGGCGACACCCTCACCCTGCTGCAACGCCTCACCCATCATGTGTCCACTGGCCTCTCGACCTTGGAGACCTCGGTGCGCACGGCCGTCCGCCTCCGGCAGGAATACAAGGCCTTCTTCTCCAGCGCCCTCGCAGAGCCCGCTAGCGGGGCGACCCGCTACTACCTCATCCGGCAGCAGGGAAGTTCTCCCGCACACCTGCAACGGCTGCTAGACCTCTTCGAGCGCAACCGCATCCGTTACGGGATGGCTCAGGCAGCTGCCAACGGCAAGGGCTTTCGTTACGCCAGCGGGAAGGAAGAAACGTTTGACATGTCCGCCGGCGACATCCTCGTGCCAGTGCAGCAGCCCCGCGGCACCTTGCTGAAAGTTCTGATGGAGCCACAGGCCCGGCTGAGTGACTCCGCCACCTACGACATCACCGCCTGGGCTCTTCCCTATGCCTGGGGCGTCGATGCCTATGCCGTGCGGGAAAAGCCCCTCCCGGGCTTGACAGACCCGCAAGCTTCCCGTGCCTTCTTACCACTCTCTCCCACGGAGGCAGCAACGGCCTATGCCATCCCATGGCGCGACATGGGTACTGCTAGGCTGTTGGCACGCCTGCTGCAGTCTGGCCTCCGCATCCGCTCCGCGCAGGCAGCTTTCCGCGTGGAAGGCCGGTCCTTCGACCGCGGCACACTGCTCGTCACACGCGCAGCCAACCGCCTCACCGGCATGGCCCTTGGCGAACGCATCGCCCAGGCTGCGGGCCTCCTGGCAGAAGGCGGCCAGGAGATCATCCCCATCCGCACGGCACTGGTGGAAGAAGGGCATGACCTGGGCAGCGGCGATGTCCGGCCCCTGAAGGCTCCCCGCATCGCACTGCTGGCGGGTGAAGGGGTCGTCGCCAATGGCTTTGGAGAACTATGGCATTGGCTGGACCAGGAGCTGCGATATCCCGCCACCATCCTCCAGGTGCAGGACCTTCCCTCGGTCAGGCTGGAAGGGTTCGACGTGCTGATCTTCCCCGATGGCAACTACAAGCTCCTGTCCGACAAGACGTCGGCAGAGCCCTTGCGCGAATGGATCCGTAAAGGCGGAAAACTCATCGCCCTGGAGAATGCCGTGGCCCAGCTTTCGGGGCTCGACTGGGGCCTGAAGTCCAGGCGTGACGAGTCCGCCCGTAGCCGCTCGGAAGGCGACAGTCTGCGCCGCTTTGCCGACCGGGAACGGGACGCCCTCCGCAACGCAATCCCAGGAGCCATCTACCGCCTGGCATTGGACAACTCACATCCCCTGGCCTTTGGCTACCCACCCCATTATTTCACCCTTCGGCAAGACGCCAACCTCTACGAGCCCTTCCGGGACGCTGGATGGAATGTCGGTATGCTGGGGAAGGAAGGCCTTGTGAGCGGGTTTGCCGGTATCAAGGTGCGGGAGCGTCTGAAAGATGGGCTGCTGATCGGTTCCTTACCGATGGGTGCCGGGCAAATTGTATTTCTCGCGGATGACCCTATCTTCCGTGGGTTCTGGGAAAACGGAAAGTTGCTGCTTGCCAACGCTCTTTTCCTGGTCGGGCAATAATCCACCTTCATCTATTGCAATATGCTAGGATATAAGACATATTCTCGCCCCTCCTTCTCCAAGGGCCGCTGGCTGTTCATCTGCTGGCTGGGCTGTTGGGCCTGCGGGTCGGCCCTGGCTCAGGCGCCCCGGCCGATGACAAGTTCTGAGATCGCCCACCGGCTGCGCCAGCTCAATGTCCTCGGCTCGGTGCTCTATGTGGCAGCTCACCCCGACGATGAGAACACAAGGCTGCTCGCCTACCTCGCCCGCGACCGGCAGTATCGTGCTGGCTATCTCTCCATGACGCGCGGCGACGGTGGACAGAACCTCATCGGCGACGAGCAGGGCGTCGAGCTCGGCATTATCCGCACGCAGGAACTCCTCGCCGCCCGCCGCATCGACGGCGCCGAACAGTTTTTCACACGGGCCTTCGACTTCGGCTTTTGCAAGAGTACCGAAGAGGCCCTGCAGACCTGGGGGCATGAGAAAATCCTGGCAGATGTTGTCTGGGTAATCCGCCGCTTCCAGCCAGATGTCATCGTGACGCGCTTTCCGGAAGATGCCCGTGCCGGCCATGGCCACCACTCCGCCTCCGGCGTGCTGGCAAGGGAAGCCTTCCTCGCCGCGGCCGACCCCAAACGCTTTCCGGAACAGTTCCAGCATGGCGTCAAGCCCTGGCAGGCCAAACGCCTCCTATGGAATACTTTCAACTTTGGCGGTGCCAACACCACGGCCGAAAATCAGTTCCGCCTCGATGTAGGCGGCTTCCTGCCGCTGCTGGGCCGCAGCCTCGGTGAGATCTCCGCCGAGAGCCGCAGCCAGCACCGCAGCCAGGGCTTCGGCTCCGCCTCCTCCCGCGGCAGTCAGACAGAATACTTCATCCCTGTCCTCGGAGAGGTCCCTGCCAACGACCTGCTTGACGGCGTCAACACAGGCTGGCAGCGGCTAGAGGGCGGCGCTGCCATCGCCGCCCAGGTGGAGGCCCTGGTGCGCGGCTTCTCCTATACAGACCCCTCTGCCTCTGTCGCCGGGCTGGTCCGTCTGTACCAGGCCATAGAGGCGCTGCCTCCTTCCGTCTGGCGCGACCAGAAGCTCAAAGAAGCCTCTGAACTCCTAGAGGCTGCCGCCGGCATGCACCTCGAGGCCGCCACGGCCGAGCCCTATGCAGTACGCGACGACAGCCTGTCGCTCACACTCACCGCCATCCTGCGTTCGGGTATTCGTGCCCGTTGGGATAAGGCTTCGCTGGAAGGGCTTAACACATCCATCGCCCGCCCCCTGCCCAACAACCGTCCCATCTCTCTCCCGCTGCGGATACACGTCTCGCCTGAGAAGCCCCTCTCACAGCCGTATTGGCTGGTGGAGGAGATGGACAAAGGCTCCTTCCAGGTCAGTGATCCGTCACTCATCGGAAAGGCAGAAGGGCCACCTGCCTATACCGTGCGATTCGACATCGAAGTCGAAGGGACTTCCATCCGCTTCGAGAAGCCATTGCTATATAAAAGTACCGACCCCGTGAAAGGGGAGCTCTTCCAGCCGCTCTTCGTCGTCCCATCCGTCAGTGTGAACACCTCTCCCGGCGTGATGCTTTTCCGAAAAGGAGAAAAACGGGTGCGCGACTTCACCCTCACGGCCACCGCCTACACCCGCATCCCTACCACGAAGGCGCACCTTGAATACCGCTATGGCAGCCATGCATCATCGGTGACGGACACCGCCTTCCGCTTAAACCGCGGACAGTCACGCGACTACCCCCTTGCCGTCAGCAATCAGGCGATGGGAGACCGCATGAAGGATCGGCTGTTTGCCGGCATTGCATTCCAGCAAGCCCATACCGGCAAGGACAAGGGGCTCGCCCTCGCACAGATACAATACGATCATATCCCCACCGTCCGATACTTCTATCCTGATGGCCTCACGGTGCTGAACATCCCCGTCGCCACCGCCGGCCGCCGCATTGGATATGTCCGGGGGGCCGGCGACAAAGTCCCGGAGGCCCTCTTGGAGCTGGGCTTTGAAGTGACTTACCTGGGGGAAGACGACATGGATATCCGCCGGTTGCAAGGTTACGATGCGGTTGTCACAGGCATCCGCGCTTACAACGTGCATGAATGGCTGAACGCAAGGCATGAGGTCCTCATGGAATACGTGCGGGGTGGCGGCAACCTCGTCGTACAGTACAACACTAACAGCTTCTCAGGGCCCATCCGCTCCCGCATAGGCCCTTTTGACTTTTCCATCTCCCGCAACCGCACCACCGATGAGCAGGCTGCTGTGACCTTCCTAGCACCCGAGCACCCTGTGCTGCAATGGCCGAACCGCATTACGGCAGCCGACTTCGATGGCTGGGTGCAGGAGCGCGGCATTTATTTCGCGGCCATGCCGATCAAGGGCTATACGGCCGTGCTAGGCATGCGCGACCCTGGCGAAGGCAGCGACCAGATGGGCAGCCTTGTCGTTGCCCCCTATGGCAAGGGGCGTTTCATCTATACGGGGCTCGTCTTTTTCCGACAGCTGCCGGCGGGCGTACCCGGCGCCTATCGGCTGATGGCGAACCTAGTCTCTAACCCGAATGTTGCTGGGAATGGAGAAAAAAAATAGACCACGCCGCAGCGCCGGCTTCGGGCTGGTGGTCGGTGTTGGCGTAGGGCTACTGGTAGGGCTGGTATTCAAAAAGATCGCCATCGGAGGACTGCTGGCGATTGCCGTCGCCTACATGCTGTACTCCTACGATAAAACCTGAACTATGCCTGAGGATACCGACAAGCCGCCGCTGCTGCGATCCTGGAGCGACTGGTACCTGCTCGTCTTAGGATTTCTGCTGCTGCAGGTCGTGCTCTACACCTTGCTTACCCAAACTTACGCATGAGGACGGCCGACTGGATCGTGCTCATGTTGACCCTGGCTGGGATCATTCTCTACGGCATTGCCCGCTCCCACCGCTCCAGGGATATCGAAGGGTATTTCCTGAGCAACCGCGAGATGCCCTGGTACCTCATCTTGCTTAGCATCATGGGCACACAGGCCAGCGCCATCACCTTCCTCTCCGCACCCGGTCAGGCGTTTACCGACGGCATGCGGTTCGTGCAGTATTATTTCGGGCTGCCGCTGGCGATGATCATCCTCTGCATCACCTTCGTCCCCCTCTACCACCGCCTGCGGCTCTTCACCGCATATGAATTCCTGGAGACCCGCTTCGACCGCAAGACGCGCATCTTGACGAGCCTGATTTTTCTCGTCTCACGGGCCCTCTCTACCGGAATCAGCATCTACGCCCCCTCTATCATCCTCTCTTCGCTGTTGGGTTGGGACATCTATCTTACGAACATAGTCATGGGCGGACTGCTGATCATCTATACGGTCAACGGAGGAGCCCGTGCCGTCGCCTACACGCAGCAGATGATCCTGGCGGTCGTCTTCGGCGGGATGTTCCTTGCCGGCGCCTATGCCGTCAGCATGCTGCCAGAGGGCATCGGATTTCAGGAGGCCCTGCACATCAGTGGGCGGCTGGGCCGCTTCAATGTGATCACCACAGGCTTCTCCGAGGAAGGCTTCGACTGGACCGACCGCTACAATCTCCTCAGCGGCTCTATCGGAGGCTTCTTCCTAGCGCTCTCCTACTTCGGTACCGACCACAGCCAGGTAGGCCGTTACCTCACGGCCCGTTCCATCCGTGAGAGCCGCATGGGCCTGCTCATAAACGGACTGGTGAAAGTGCCCATGCAGTTCCTTATCCTGCTGACGGGTACGATGGTTTTCGCCTTCTACCAGTTTCATGAGTCGCCGCTTCACTTCAATCGCGTTGCCGTAGACCAGGTGATGTCTTCTTCCTATCGGGATTCGGTGCAGCAATTGCAGGCAGCGCATGCAGCGTTGCAGGAGGAGAAGCGTTTACTGGTGGAGCGTCTGGGCACCGCCGTACATTCGGGAAAGCCGGCTGTGCGCGACAGTTCCCTCGATGCCCTCGCCGGGCTGCAGCAGACGGAGGATGCACTGCGGGGCGACATGAAAGGGTATATGAAGGCTGCCGGCGTTGCCGCAGCGAATGACACCAACTACATCTTCCTTCGCTTCGTCCTCGACTACTTGCCGGCAGGGCTGGTGGGGCTTCTTATTGCCGTCATCTTCCTCTCTGCCTGGGGTAGTATTGCAGCGGCCCTTAACTCACTGGCCTCATGCACGATGGTCGATATCCACCGGACCTTTGTCCGGCAATCTGCAGGGGATGCCCGGGAGCTGCGCCTCTCGAAGCTCTACACGCTGGTCTGGGGGCTTTTCTGTGTGTTGGTAGCGGAGCTTGCGACGGATATGGGCAGTCTTATCGAGGCGGTGAATATCCTGGGCTCCTGGTTCTATGGGGTCATCCTTGGTATTTTCCTGGTGGCCTTCTACCTCAAGCATGTAGGGGGTGGTGCCGTCTTCCGCGCCGCGATCTTTGGAGAGGCCGTCGTTATTACTATGTATGTGACGACGGAGTTGGCCTGGCTATGGCTGAATGTTATTGGGGCGGTAACGGTGGTGCTGGCCGCACTGACCTTGCAGGGATGGATGGGAAAGTCGGCACCGGCCGTTCATGCCCCCAAGGTGTTGGATAGCGATCCATGAGGCCTTGGGGTCTGTCGCAAGGAAATGAAATTTACACAGGGCAGAGGGTGCCTCGGGCGGGGGTCGAACCCGCACTCGCTTTTTCGGCGAACAGGATTTTAAGTCCTGCGTGTCTACCGATTCCACCACCGAGGCTGTTGTCAGATGGGATGCTGGTTCGGTCGCCAAAAATAAGAAAGGATGCCGGTAGTGGCAGAAAAAGAAAAACCCACCGCGATGGCGCATGGGTTAAATTAGAGCGGAAGACGAGATTCGAACCCGCGACCCTCACCTTGGCAAGGTGATGCTCTACCAGCTGAGCTACTTCCGCGTAGATTGCTTCAGGGCGTCAAATGTATGTCATTCTCCCCAAAGAAACAGAGGGGTTACTTGTATTTCGGGTTGTAGAGGGTGCTTTCGGGCACTTCTACCTTTGGCTTGCCCGGATAGCGCATGGTATATAGCCCGTAGCAGCCGCCGAGGATGAAGGCGGCGAGGGCGAAGAGCTGCACATGGAAGAGGAAGCGGGAAGAGGATACCCAGTTTCTTCCTAAGTCAGTCCGCTCGGGCTTGTTGAGATCATCTGCATGCATGGTGACAATATCTTGGCTGCAAAAATAGGACGCGTCCTGCAATTATCCTTCCCGACTGCTGACAATTTCCGCAAAGGTGTGTCTTCTCTTCACGAAGTATTCCCATACAATCGACCCTGTGTAATAGCCGTCCAGCGGGCCCTGGCGTTGTAGCGGCATGCGTGCCTTTCGGCGTTGGGTAATCCACCAGTGGAAGAGCCCTGCATGAGCTTTGGCGATGGCTACAAAATAGCCCGGGTTGCCTGCGAGCAGGTTCTTCCAGGCGCTGATGGCATCGAGGGCGAAGCGCAGCGGGAGCTTCCAGCAACGTTCCTGTAGCGGCAGGTGCTTCCAGAGTATAATGAGGTTGTTGCGGAAGTTGAGGAAGGCCTTGTGCGGGTTGCCTTGCGGGAGAGTGCCACCGCCTACGTGTTGCACGACGGAGGCTGGGCAGTACCAGATCTGATATCCGGACCGTTGCAGTCGCCAGCAGAGGTCTATCTCTTCCTGATGGGCGAAGAAGTAGGGCTCGAAGCCGCCCTGTGCCTGGAACAGGGCAGTGCGGATGCAAAATGCGGCGCCAGCGGCCCAGAAGATAGGGGTGGGGGTGTCATACTGTCCGTGGTCGGCTTCGCAGGTATCGAATACGCGTCCGCGCGAGAAGGGGTATCCCAGGCTGTCGATCCAACCGCCGCCGGCCCCTGCATACTCAAAGTATGCAGGCCGGTTCCAGTCGAGGATCTTAGGCTGGCAGACGGCGATCTGCGGGTGGGAGGTCATCATGGCCACGACAGGCTCTATCCATCCGGCAGCTACGGCCACGTCTGAATTCAGCAGGATGCTGATCTCGGCGGTCACCTGCGCTATGGCCAGGTTATATCCCTGGGCGTAGCCTTCGTTGGAGGGGTTTTCAATGAGGCGGACGTCGGGGTAGTGACTGCGTAGCCAGGCAATGGAGTCGTCTGTGGAATGGTTGTCGGCGACGATGACTTCCAGGTTGGGATAGGTTGACTGCAGCACGGAGGGCAGGAACCGCTCCAGGTAGCCCCTTCCATTGTAGTTGAGGATGACGACGGCGACGGAGGGGGGCTGGTTCAACAGCGCGGACTTTGTCCAAAAATAGGTCTTACTGGCATACCCCATCCCGCCGGTGGTGAGTTTGTATCTTCGAATCCGGGAGATCGCGTGGATGTTTCGACTTGCCTGGGATTGGAGAACCTTCCTGACAGTGCTGGCCGTGGCTGTGGTCACTGCCAGTATCGTCTATTCCCGCTACCTAGCCGGGCGCATCGCCACGGAAGAGCGTCGGAAGGTGGAGGAGTGGGCCCAGGCCCAGCAGTATATCGCCCGTGCAGGGCCCGAGCAGGACATCTTATTCGCTTCGCTGCTAGTCGCCGACCAGACCTCCATCCCGGTGATCGAGACCGATGAGCGAGATAGCATTACCGGGTATCATAACATAGAGCCTGTTTTTTCTTCCGCGGATACCGTCCGCCTGCGACGGCTGCAGACTTCGTATGCGGCCGAGCATTCGCCGATCGTCACCTACCTCGACACGGGGCGGACGCGCTTCAACCGCTACTATTACGGTGAGTCCTCCTTGTTGCGCCAGGTACGTTACTACCCCTTCGTGCAGCTGGCAGTCGCTGCTCTTTTCCTGGTGGTGGCGTTGATTTCGCTGGCGGCGCGGCACCGCGCCGACCAAGAGCGGCTGTGGGCGGCGCTGGCAAAAGAGACGGCCCATCAGCTTGGCACGCCCCTGTCCGCACTGGAGGGGTGGATGGTGATGCTGCGTGAGTCGCCTGCTGACGCTGGCCTGGCCGATGAGATGGGCAAGGATCTGGAGCGGTTGAAGCGCGTCTCAGAGCGGTTTAGTCGCATCGGGTCGGCTCCGCGCCTCGAGCCCACGGCGCTGGGTGCACTGGTGCCGCTGGCGGTGGACTATGTACGGAAGCGGGCTTCGGCGAAGGTGAACATAGCTGTCCAGTTGGAGGAAGGGGATGCGTATCGCGTGATGGCTTCTCCGCCGTTGTTCGAATGGGTTGTCGAGAACCTGCTTCGTAATGCCCTGGATGCACTGGAGGGGAGGGGGGAGGTTACTGTGAGGCTATACCGCTTGGCGGATGATGTCTGTGTGGAGGTGACGGACACGGGCAAGGGCATCCCGCGTGCCGACCTGGAGCGTATCTTCCGACCCGGCTTCACCACCAAAAAGCGTGGCTGGGGACTGGGCTTGACGCTTTCGAGGCGCATCATAGAACAGTATCATGCTGGGCGGCTGACGGTGCGTGCTTCTGAGTCTGGACGGGGTAGCACCTTTGGTATCACCTTGAAAGGATGCTGAGGCGGCATCGCTGAGATTTCTTTCGTTGGCTGTTTTTTTATAATTTTAATCCCCCTGCCCAGGTGGCGAAATTGGTAGACGCACTACCTTGAGGTGGTAGCGCTGGAAACGGCGTGCTGGTTCGAATCCAGTCTTGGGCACTTTATTGAACTGAAGCCGATTCCTTGATGAATCGGCTTTTTTATTTTTCGACGAATCGCCCGCCAGCAAAGGGATTGCTTCAAATAAACTATTTACTCTCGGAGTTCGAACCACCCCTTTTTGCTTACTATACAGGATTCCCTCCGGAAATACCAGTTTTTGCAACCGCTGCTTCTGCTCATACTCTGCTGAAGCCCACGCCTGGCTGAGGTTTTGAGCGATGGTCAAACATTTGGAAACCGCCAATTCCAAGTTCGAACCCTCTATCTGGCTCATGTCTGTTTCTTTTGAGAGTGAAGCGATCTCTGTTCGTATTTTCTCACTATGCTTTTGATAGATATCCTCACTGATCTGGTCGATAATGAACTTGTATTCGATCTTTTCAAGTAAGGCTTTTTCTCAGTGATTTTCTTTTTTGCTGATACTGAATCTCTCGCAACACCGGCAAGCCGCTGTTTCAATTTGGCAGTCATGTCGGCTTCGATCTTTTTTCTTAGCTGTGGTTTATATTCGTATTGCGTGAGCAAGTCAGTAAAAGCGCCATTTAGATATCTAGCATTTACATTGACTGGCGTTGGACCATCTTTTGTTTTGTAGTACCAGATACCCTTGGTCTTATATCCAGTAAAGGACCTCTTGCTCAATTCATCCCGAGCGAATGTTTTTAGCGGCACTTCATCATGGCGGAAAACTTTGGGAACACCTGCAATGGGATTATCATTTAAAATATCTTGAACCTTCATGAATATTTTGATATCCACCAGCGGTGGATGCAGCCCTTTGATGAGTTTGCCACTAACTAACTTGCCAGTAACTAAGCCAGCGTAGAATGGGTTGGAGAAAACATGACGAAAACTGGTTTTAGTGATGCGCACCCCTCTGTGGCTGAGATAATCCACCACATCTTTGAATTGATACTTTTGTTCAGCTATCATCTGAAACCCTTTCCTTAGTTGCTTACCTTCTTCTGTAATCACATGGTGTAAGTATCCCATAAAAGCCGACAGTATACAGCTTAAAAGGTTAGCTCAAACTATGCTATTTCGTTCGAACTCCCTCCAGCAAAGGGCTAGTATTATCTGAAAAAAGAATTGACTAATAGAGTTTTTTGAAATATATAAACTTAGCTTAAGCTCTTCAGCTAGGTTTTTGTAACTTCCTTGTAAATAGCGCATATATGAAACGACTACTATTCTTCACATTTGTTCTCCTAACCAATCTGCCCAACTCACTGCAGGCACAATCCCTCTGGCTGCGCTACCCAGCTATCTCGCCCGATGGCAATACAATCGCCTTCGGATACAAAGGCGATATCTACCTCGTAGATGCAAAAGGTGGCACCGCCCGCCCACTGA
>VGFQ01000007.1 GCA_016868815.1 Bacteroidota bacterium | reverse complement strand
CGGGGCGAAACCGAAAAGCCAAATGAGTAGGACTTTAAAGAATATATTATGTCGCAGAAAATTTTTATCGGAACTATTAACTACTTGAAAATTGTAAGCTGTTTTGGGGCAGGAATGTGCTTTATACTAATGTTTTTTGTTGGATTTGACCCTTGGCATAGTTTGGACGCTATGATTTGGAACGATTTATACGGAACAGCAGAATTGCCTGATATAGCAAAACCTGCATTTACACTTCCTTTTTTATTGTTTTGCTGGCTGAGTGTGTTAACTATGATTCTAATTTATTTGATTACAAAATATGCTCTTGTTAAGAAAGATGTTTGGGCGTTTTGGGCAATTATTTTGGTTGGAATATTTTGGCCATTAGGTGGAGCGATAATAACATACTACACAAACGCTTGGAGTTATTTTATATCAGTTGGAATTATGACAATATTATTTTTTCCGCCAGTAATATTATTGTATCCACACTTTCGTGCAAAGTAGACAAAAATATAAACTAGCCCATAACAGCCGTTTTGCAAAAGCGGGGGTTTCGTGCTTCTATGACATTGAAGTGCTAAATTCAAGCTTTGTGCATCTAATGAAGTTTAGTGCTGAAAATCCCCGCCTTCGCCAAGCGCCAAAACGTTAGCGGTAATCCGTAGAACTCCCAAATTGAAGTGGGTTTGGTAGACTTGATTACCGTTGGTTCTAATGAAGTTAGGACTGACTTGACTGACCTAATCGAATTTTAATGGTCTATATGTTATTTTTTAAGACCATTATTATTTTCTAAAATAACAAGTAGCCCCGACGAGAATCGAACTCATATCAAGCGTTTAGGAAACGCTCGTTTTATCCATTAAACTACAGGGCCATATTTTTGATAAACCTCGATTGATTACTAACCAAACTTTGATGTGCATAGATACAATCACTGCTCACTTCACTGCTCAGTTGTATTTTCAAAAATCGGTAAATCCTTGATTTTATTGACATTAATCATTCAAAGAACTAATTCCTTTAAGAACCCGATATTCTATCCATTGAACTACGGGACCCGCTAACATGGCCCTCTTCAGCCATCCTCAGCGTGGTAAAGCTACAGCTTTCGGCCGACATGCCTGCCAGCGGACAACCTGTAGCGCTACCGCAGCAGAATGCCTACTTTTACCCCCATGAAATGGTTCAACCTCTTCATCAAATACCGCTTCTGGATGGGCATCACCTCCCTGGCAGGGGCCATCGTCGTTAACCTCACCAGCGGCTTTTGGCCTTCCTTTGTACTCTATCTGCTGGCCCTCGTCCTCATCGTCACCCATTTCTTCATCGGACCCCTCCGCCTCATCCAAGAATACCTCGAAGAAGGCGACTTCGAAGGGGCGGAGAAGATGCTCTCCAACATCTGGTTCCCGGACCTGCTCTACAAGCCCATCCGCTCTGTCTACTATACCCTCAAAGGCAACCTCGCCATGATGAAGCAAGACTTCGACACGGCCGAAGTGCACATGAAGAAAAGCCTCTCCCTCGGCTCCGCCATGAAAGAAGCCGAAGGCGCCAACAAGCTCCAGCTGGGGATGATGGCCATGCAGAAAGGCGACATGAAGCAGGGGGAAAGCTATATCCGCCAAGCCCTCAAAGCCGGCATCCCCGACAAAGAAAGCGCCGCACTAGCCTACCTGCAGATGTGCCAGATCATGATCCAGAAAAGGGAGTTCCGCGCCGCCAAAGACTTTTTCCGGAAGGCCAAGGCACAAAAGCCCAGCAGCCAGCAGGTCATCGACCAGATCAAACAGCTCGACAAGTACATCTCCCGCATGCCCGGCTGAGATCCGCCCGGCGCAAGAGACCACCCCTCACCGACGGGTCGGGACGATCGCTAGACCCCGGGCATCGCCCCGAACAAGGCCTCCACCTTTTGCCGGCGGAAGGCAAAGATGCCCTCCAACTGCCGCCGGATGAACAGCCGGTTGGCCAGCTCGCCCAGCAGACCCAAGGGAGCTTTATAATGGATCAGATCCGTCATCTCCACGCCGCCCGGCACCTCCCGGAAATGATGCTGGTGATGCCAAAGCGCATATGGGCCGAAACGCTGCTCGTCGACGAAGAACTTCCCGGGCTGCACATGCGTGATCTCCGTCATCCAAAACATCGGAATGCCCAGCAACGGTTTGACCTGATAGGTCATCACTTGCCCGGCATACATCTCCTCGCCGTAGAGCTCGTTGGTGAACCGCAGGTTCAGGTATTCCGGCGTCATCACCGCCAGGTTCTTAGGATGAGAGAAGAAATCCCAGGCCGCCTCCAGACTGACCGGCAAGACCTGCACCTGCTTCAAGACATGCACTGCCATCGTTCCAAACTTTATTGGCTTTTAAAACCTCCGAACCGCCTGAATTGTTGGCTTTTTTCCCGCGGCTGCCATGCGGCTCGCAGGGAATCGCGAATTTTGCCAAAAACCGTTTGTCCAGCCCTTTTCCATACCGCCTGCCCGCCGCCTGCCTCGCCGCCGCCTGGCTGGCATCCGTTTCCTGTGGCCAGCCCATGCCCCCCACCGGCGGACCCCGTGACTCCCTCCCCCCACGGCTCATCAAAGCCGAACCGGCCGACTCCACCACCCGCTACCAGGGCAACCGCATCACCCTCACCTTCGACGAGTATATCCAACTCGACAACCCCTTCGAAAACCTCCAGTACTCCCCCGTCCCCAAGGTGAAGCCGGAGGCGGAAGGACGCCTGAAGAACGTCCTCATCCGGATCAAAGACACCCTCGAAGCAAATACCACCTACAGCATCGACTTCGGCGACGCCATCAAAGACATCAATGAGAACAACCCGCTGCGCGGCTTCTACTACGTGTTCTCCACCGGGCCGCGCATCGATGCCGACAGCCTCTCCGGACAGGTCTTCTACGCCGAGTCCGGCAAGACCGACAGCCTCCTGCTGGTCGTCCTGCACCCGACGGAGAAAGACTCCGCCCTCAGCAAGAAAAGACCCCGCTACACCACCCGCACCCGCGCCGACGGACGCTTCACCTTCCGCTTCCTGGCGCCTGGCGCCTACCACGCCTTCGCCCTCAAAGATGTCGATGGCAGTCTCACCTATAACCAGTCGTCCGAATACCTCGGCTTCCTCGACAGCGCCGTACAGACCAACAGCAACCCCGTCACCCTGCTGGCATTCGTCGCAGCAGAAGAAGCACCCCGCAAGCCCCCCGGCAGCACCGGCGCCACCCCCCGCAACCGCGACGACAAGCGGCTGCGATATACAAACTCCCTCGAAGGCGACCGCCAAGACCTGCTGGAATACCTCACCCTCACCTTCGAACACCGCCTCACCCAACTCGACACCACCCGCCTCCGCCTCACCGACACCTCCTACCAGCCCCTGCCCGGCTACCAGCTATCCCTCGACAGCAGCCGCCGCAAACTCACGCTCACCCACCGATGGACGCCCGGCATGCGATATTACCTCCTCCTCGCCAAAGACTTCGCCCGCGACAGCCTCGGCTTCCAGGCTCTCCGACCCGACACGCTGCGCTTCGAAGCCAAACGAGAAAATGAATATGGCAGCCTCTCGATCCGCGTCACCGCCCTCGACACGGCCCAGCACCCCGTACTGCTCCTCTACAAAGACGAAACCCTCGAAAAAAGCCAGCCCCTCGAGCTGAGCCGCTACCGCTACCCGCTGTTCCGCCCCGGAGAATACGGCATCCGCATCCTCTACGACCGCAACCGCAACGGACGCTGGGATACCGGCGACTACTGGAAGCGACGCCAGCCAGAACGCACCATCCTGCGCCGACAAAAGCTCAACATCCGCGCCGGATGGGACAATGAGCTTGAAATCAACCTCACAGAGAAAGCCAACTGACCCCCACCGCCATGCAGTTCCCCTCCGAGCTCCTCGAATCCGCCGTCAACGCCTTCAGCCGCCTCCCCGGCATCGGCCGAAAGACAGCCCTCCGGCTCGTCCTCCACCTGCTCAAACAAGAAGCCTCCGACGTCAAAGCCTTCAGCGAAGCCATCGCCCGGGCCCGTACCGACATCCGCTTCTGCCGTCACTGCCATAACATCTCCGACACCGACACCTGCGCCATCTGTAGCAACCCCTCCCGCCGGCCCGACATCGTCTGCGTCGTAGAAAACATCCGAGACGTCATCGCCATCGAAAGCACCCAACAGTTCAACGGCCGCTACCACGTCCTAGGCGGCGTCATCTCGCCGCTCGACGGGATTGGACCCGAACAGCTCCGCATCGAAACACTCCTCCAACGCATCCACACCGAAGGCATCGAAGAAATCGTCTTCGCCCTCAGCCCCACCATCCAGGGAGACACCACCATCTACTATATCCAGAAACAACTCGCCGGCACCCACCTCCGCATCACCACCATCGCCCGTGGCATCGCCTTTGGAGGTGAACTCGAATATGCCGACGAACTCACCCTGGCAAGAAGCCTGCAGAACCGCATGCCTGTAGACGCCTATGTCATGCGTTAGACTTTGAGATACGCGCAGCAGCCATTATTTTTGCAGAATAGCAGCAGGCAGATTTGTTTATTGTTCGGCCTGCCCCGCAACCCCCGCGGACCCAACGGAACTAATAAACGGATAAGGTTCGCCTCCCCATCCGCCGGTTCCGCATCCGCCCTACACATCTTCAAGCAAGAACCGGCTGATATATGCTCCACCCCATCCAAAAAGCCCTGCAAGCGCGCATCCTGGTCATAGACGGTGCCATGGGTACGATGATCCAGGACCGCAAGCTCGAAGAAGCCGACTACCGCGGCACACGGTTCGCCGATTGGCCTTCCGACCTTAAAGGCAACAACGACCTGCTCTGCCTCACCAGGCCTGACATCATCGAAGCCATACACCTCGAATACCTAGAGGCCGGCGCCGACATCATCGAAACCAACACCTTCAACGCACAAGCCGTCTCAATGGACGACTATGGCATGTCAGCCCTATCCCTCGAGATAAACCTCGCCGCTGCCGCCTGCGCTCGCCGCGCCGTCGACACCTACCGCAAGCAGCACCCGGAGAAAAGCCTGGAGACAGGCCCCTGGGTGGCTGGCGCCCTCGGGCCCATGAACAAGACCCTCTCCCTCTCACCCGACGTCAACAACCCCGGATACCGCTCCATCTACTTCGATGAAGTCGCCGGCGCCTACCAGGAACAGATACAAGGACTCGTGGAAGGTGGCGTCGACCTTCTCCTTATAGAGACCGTTTTCGACACCCTTAACGCCAAAGCTGCCATCTACGCAATCCGCCAATACTTCCGCAAATCTGGCAAGCCCGAGCTGCCCTTGATGATCAGCGGCACCATCACAGATGCCTCAGGACGCACCCTCAGCGGACAGACACTGGAAGCCTTCTACACCTCCGTCGAACACGCCGCCCCCCTCAGCATCGGCCTCAACTGCGCCCTCGGCGCCGAACAGATGCGCCCGCACATAGAAGAACTCTCCACCATCGCAACCTGCTACACCTCGGCCTACCCCAACGCAGGACTGCCCAACGCCATGGGCGAATACGACGAGACGCCCGACCAGACGGCCCACCACATAGAAGCATGGGCCCGCGCCGGCTTCGTCAACATCGTCGGCGGCTGCTGCGGCACCACGCCCGACCATATCCGACACATCGCTGACCAAGTCCGCCAGCTGCAGCCCCGCCAACGGCCCACCGTCGAGACAACCATCGCCTAGCCCAAACATCCACCCTGCAAGCCCTGCTCGCGACACCCATGCCACCCCTGAAACCTTATCTACGCCTCTCCGGACTCGAACCGCTCGTCATACGCCCGGAGACCAACTTCGTCAACATCGGCGAACGCACCAACGTCACAGGCTCCCGCATATTCGCCAAGCTCATCCGGGACGGGAAGTTTGAAAAAGCCCTGAGCATCGCCCGGCAACAGGTGGAGAGCGGCGCTCAGGTGATAGACGTCAACATGGACGATGCCCTCCTCGACGGCGAGAAGGCCATGGTCACCTTCCTCAACCAACTGCAGTCGGAGCCAGACATTGCTCGCATCCCCGTGATGATCGACTCCTCCAAGTTCCCGATCATAGAGGCAGGCCTCAAATGTGTACAAGGCAAATGCATCGTCAACTCGATCTCCCTCAAAGAAGGCGAGAGCGCCTTCATCGAACAGGCCCATACCTGCCGCAGCTACGGGGCCGCCATTGTCGTCATGGCCTTCGACGAACAAGGCCAAGCCGACAACGTCGAAAGGCGCCTCGCTATCGCCGACAAGGCATACCGCATCCTCACAGAACAGGTAGGCTTCCCACCCCAAGACATCATCTTCGACCTCAATGTCTTCGCCGTCGCCACCGGCCTAGAAGAACATAACAACTACGCTGTCGACTTCATCGAAGCGACCCGGGCCATCAAAGCCCGCTACCCGCTGGTAAAGATCAGCGGCGGCGTCAGCAACCTGTCGTTTTCCTTCCGCGGCAACGACCACGTGCGCGAAGCCATGCACTCCGTCTTCCTTTACCACGCTATCCGCGCTGGGATGGACATGGGGATCGTCAACGCCGGACAGCTGGTCATTTATGATGAGATAGAACCCGAACTCCGCCACCTCTGCGAAGATGTCATCCTCAACCGCCAAACGAAAGCAACGAGGCCACCGACAAGCTCATCGTCTTCGCCGAGCAAGTCAAGTCCAGCGGCAGAGTGCAGGAACGCGATGAGGCCTGGCGCCGCGGTACCGTACAGGAAAGGCTGCGACATGCCCTCATCAACGGCATCACTGAATATGTCGAAGCCGACACCGAAGAGGCGAGGCACGCCTATGCCCGGCCGCTGGAAGTTATAGAAGGGCCGCTGATGGATGGCATGCAGATCGTAGGAGACCTCTTCGGCGCCGGAAAGATGTTCCTGCCGCAAGTCGTCAAAAGCGCCCGCGTGATGAAGAAGAGCGTGGCCGTCCTCACCCCTTACATAGAAACAGAGAAGGCACAGGCCTCCTCTGCCGGCCGGATCCTGCTGGCGACCGTCAAAGGAGACGTGCACGACATCGGCAAAAATATCGTCGGCGTCGTCCTCCGCTGCAACGGCTACGAAGTGATCGACCTGGGCGTCATGGTCCACGCCGACCGCATCCTCGAAGAAGCCCAGCAACAGCAGGCCGATATCCTCGGCCTCAGCGGCCTCATCACACCCTCCCTCGACGAGATGGTATATATCGCTCGGGAGATGACACGCCGCGGCATGACACAGCCCCTGCTCATCGGAGGTGCTACCACCTCCCGCATGCATACCGCCGTCAAGATCGACCGAGAATACACAAACGGCGTCGTACACGTCCTCGACGCCTCCCGAAGCGTCATCGTCGCCGGCAGCCTGCTGAACCCCCAGCACCGCCCCAAATTCCTGCAAAGCCTCTCCGAAGAATATCAGCAGCTGCGACAAGACTTCGAAGCCAAGCGTACCACCAAGCAATATCTCCCCTACCCGCAGGCCCTTGAAAACCGCTTCCGGGCCGACTGGGCCGCGCACCATCCCATAGTGCCCCGCCAGACCGGCACGCGGAGCTTCCGCGACTACCCTCTCGCCGAAATCGCCCCCTACATCGACTGGAACCCCTTCTTCATCACCTGGGAACTGGGAGGTCGCTTCCCGGACATCCTCACCGACGCCGTCATCGGCACAGAAGCCTCCAAGCTCTACGCAGACGCGCAGGCCATGCTGGCCCGCCTCATCCAGGAGCAATGGCTGCAAGCGCACGGCGTCATGGGCATCTGGCCCGCCAGCAGCAATGGAAAAGATACCGTCAGCCTAGTGTCAGACAACCCCGAGACCGGCACCGTACACCTTGAATTCCTCCGGCAGCAGGTCAAAAAGGCTGCCGGGCAGCCGAACCTTTCGCTGGCCGACTTCATCGCCCCTTCAGACCTGCCCGGCCAAGACCATCTCGGCGCCTTCGCCGTCACCATCGCCGGCATCGAAGCGCATCTTAAAGCCTTTGAAGAACAACACGACGACTACTCCAAGATCTTGCTCCAGGCGCTGGCCGACCGACTTGCCGAAGCCTTCGCCGAATGCCTGCACGCCCGCGTACGGAAAGAATTCTGGGGATACGCGGCTGAAGAAGATCTCAGCAACGAAGCCCTCATCCGCGAAGACTATCTTGGCATCCGGCCAGCCCCTGGCTACCCCGCCTGCCCCGACCATACCGAGAAAATAAAACTCTTTGCCCTCCTCGATGCCACCGCCGTCACCGGCATCACCCTCACCGAATCATTGGCCATGTACCCCGCCGCCTCCGTATGTGGGTGGTATATTGCGCACCCACAGGCAAAGTATTTCGGTGTGGGGAAGATAGAGAAGGACCAGCTGACAGACTACGCTGAACGCAAGGGCATGGACCTCGAAGAGATGACCCGCTGGCTGAGGCCCTCCCTCGACAGCTGAGGCCGTTGCTTCGGGTTAATCAGCGAGCTCGAGGTACACGGGACAGTGGTCGCTGTGCTTCACATCCGGGTAGATGTCAGCCGCCCGCAGCCGATCTTTCAACGGCGCTGTCACACTGATATAGTCGATGCGCCAGCCCTTGTTCTGCAGCCTTACCGTGGGGAAGCGCTGGCTCCACCAGGTATAGCGATGCGGTGATGGATCGAAATGCCGCAGCGTGTCCAGCCAACCGTCGGCAAAGAAGCCATCCATCCAGGCCCGTTCCTCCGGCAGGAAGCCCGTCGTGTTTCGGTTGCCCTTGGGATCATGGATGTCGACTTCTCGATGGGCGATGTTGTAATCGCCACAGAGGACCAGGCAGGGATGCTCCTGGCGCAACCGGCTGAGCTGCCCGCCCAATTCGCCCAGCCATTGATATTTATAGGTCTGCCGCTCCTCGCCGGAGGTCCCGGAAGGAAAATAGGCGTTGATCAGCCGGACACCGGAAAAGTCCAACTGCAGCACCCGCCCCTCTGCATCGCTCTGCGCAAAGCCATGCCCATATGTGACATGGTCTGGCCGGATGCGGGTGAGGATCGCCACGCCGCTATAACCCTTCTTGGCAGCACTGAACCAGTAGTCGTGGTAGCCCAGCTCCGCAAATGGACCGATGTCCACATCTTCCCGCACAGCCTTGGTCTCTTGCAGGCAAATAACATCCGCCGGATCCGTCCGCAGCCAGTCGATGAATCCCTTGCGGATGGCGGCCCGGATGCCGTTTACATTATAACTCACAATGCGCATGGCATAAAATTACTCATCGCTTGGCAAAGCCACCCAGCCGGAGTTTCTTTGTGCTAGAAGCCAACGCAGCATGTTTGTCTACAACGTCACCAGCCGCGTAGAAGCGGCGATCGCAGAGCCATGGCTCAGCTGGATGCAGATGGAGCACATCCCACAGGTGCTGGCCACCGGGCTCTTCACGCAGCATCGCATCCTACGGCTGCTCGACACCGACGAGACAGAGGGACAAACCTTTGCCGTGCAGTATGAGGTGAAGACCCGCGAAGCATATGCTCACTACCTTGAAACATACGACCCGCCTCTGCATGCAGCAGCCCAGCAACGCTGGGGGGAAACCGTTTTTTCCTTCCGCACTTTCTTAGAAGTTATCAACTAATTGTGGATAAACCAGCCGAGATAAGGCTTAAATCCTCTGCGAAAGTCAGCAGCGGAAACAAGCCGTGGATGAGGCCTCTGAGGGTTCAGGATGCGGAAAGCCGCTACAGCACTAGATTTCAGCGATCTATGCCCTTTCCGCCATACTCCCCTCTGGAGGCCGGAATCCCCGAAAGCCTTTACTGTATTGCGTTTCCAAGGTTTGAAAAGAATTTTGCAGATGCAGAAAAGCCTCTACATTTGTCTTCTACATCTAAACATCAAACTATCATCCATGAACAAAGCAGAATTGATCGCCAAGATCGCCGATGATGCGGAAGTCAGCAAGAAGCAGGCAGGCGCAGCTCTTGACTCCTTCATCGATTCCATCACCACCACCCTGAAGGGCGGCGGCAAAGTGACCCTTGTAGGTTTCGGTACCTTCTCCGTGAGCCACCGTGCTCAGCGCAAAGGCCTCAATCCCCGCACCAAGAAGGCAATCACCATCAAGGCCAAGAACGTTGCCCGCTTCAAGGCTGGCAAGGAACTGTCCGCCAAGCTGAATAAGCGCTCTAAGTAATCTGGTACTTGACGGCCGATACAAAAAGCGGACTGCCATGCGGTCCGCTTTTTCATTATCTTCGCGCCTACCAAAAAAATAAACTACCATGGGTAGAGGAGATAAGAAGACGAAGAAAGGCAAGATCTTCAAGGGCTCTTTCGGTAAGTCCAGGCCTGCACGTCCCCACAAGGCTGCCAAAGCGGCGCCGAAGGCTGCCAGCCAATCCTAAGAGGTCGGGCATTTCCTGATATAAGGTCATCATGGCGCCAGTCGCGCCCAGCGCCAGCCCTCCGCAGCATTGCGTTCGTACCGGATGCGGTCGTGCAGGCGGTTGGGGCGTCCCTGCCAGAATTCCATGCATAGCGGCGTAACCCGATAGCCTCCCCAGTGTGGAGGCCTTTCCACCTCCCGGTCTCTATATTGCTCGTCCCAGGCGCGAAAAGCGGCTTCCAGGGACTCTCTGGAAGCGATCTCCCGGCTTTGGTCGGAGGCCCAGGCGCCGATGCGGCTGCCAAGAGGGCGGGATGCGTAATAGGCATCGCTCTCTGCTGCGCTGACCTTGTCGCAGCGCCCTTCAATGCGTACCTGCCGCTCCAGCTCCTTCCAGAAAAACAAAAGGCAGGCATGGGGGTTGTCGGCCAGCTCCTGGCCTTTGCGGCTTTCGTAGTTGGTAAAGAAAACAAATCCGTGGTCGTCGTAGCCCTTCAACAGGACAACGCGGGAGGAAGGCATGCCCCCGGGCGATACGGTCGAGAGGGTCATGGCGTTCACCTCTTCGATGGTGGAGGCGACCGCCTCGCTCCACCACTTATCGAACTGCCGCAATGGATGCGGGTCTATGTCGGCCTCCGTGAGTGCCTGTTGCTGGTATTCCTTGCGGATGGAAGCGATAGACATGGGAAGACGGGTTTGGTCTGTATAGAAACGAACAGACGGCCTGTTTCGTTCAATGGACCAGCGTGCCGATCTTTTCCCCCATGACGATCTTTTTCAGGTTTCCCGGCTGATTGATGTCGAAGACGATGATCGGCAGGTTGTTTTCCATACAAAGGGTGAAGGCCGTCATGTCCATAATCTTAAGGTTCTTCTCTATGCATGTACGGTAGCCAATGGTGTCATACTGGACGGCGGTGGGGTCTTCCTCCGGGTCGGCGGAATAGACGCCGTTGACGCGGGTGCCTTTTAAGATGATGTTTGCGTTGATCTCTATGGCCCGGAGCGAGCCTGCCGTGTCGGTCGTAAAGTAGGGGTTGCCGGTGCCGGCGCCGAAGATGACGACGCGTTGCTTCTCCAGATGCCGGATGGCCCTGCGGCGGATATAAGGCTCTGCCACGCCTTCCATCTTGAGGGCGCTCATCAGCCGGGTATAGAGACCTACCTTTTCGAGCATGGCCTGCAGGGCCATGCCGTTGATGACTGTGGCGAGCATGCCCATATAGTCGCCATGGGCTCGCTCGATGCCGGTCTCCGACTCATTCATCCCGCGATAGATGTTGCCGCCTCCGATGACGATGGCCACCTGGACACCCAACTCGACAATGGAGCGGACTTCCTGGGCATACTGGGCGATGGCATCGGAATCCAGCCCGAAGTTGCTATTGCCCATCAGGGACTCTCCAGAAAGCTTGAGGAGCACGCGCTTGTAGACAGGTTCCATGATTTCAATATTAGGAAGAATTCTCGATCCGCCCTCATGTGTACAAGCCGCGGGCTGGGGGCGCCGCGGCTTGTACATGTGAGGGCAAGATGCGTCGGTTATCCGAGGGCGATCCGGCGGAAAGAAAGAACCTTCAGGTCTTTATTGACCGTCTTTAGATGGTCGCCCACCGTCACGCCGCCGTCTTTCACAAAGGCTTGTGCCAAGAGCGTACTCTCCTTGAAGAAAGCGTTCAGCTTGCCGTCAGCGATCTTGTTGATCATCTCTTCGGGCTTGCCAGCCATCTTAGGGTCGTTGCGGATCTGGTCGATGATGATGGCTTTTTCGCGCGATACGACGTCTTCCGCGACGCTGGAGGCATCCACCGCCACTGGGTTCATGGCAGCAATCTGCATGGCCACATCTTTACCTGCTTCGGCCTCTGGGAGGTTAAGTCCTACCAGCACACCCATGCGGTTGGCGCCATGAACATAGGAGGCGACGAACTCGGCGTCGATGCGCTCGAACTTGGTGATGCCAATCTTCTCGCCGATGCTGGCCAGCTTGTCGTTCACCAAGTCTGCAATCTTCACGCCACTGACCTCGACGGCATTCAGCACTTCGGCGCTCTGCACATTGTGAGCGATGGCGGCTTCCATGATGCGTTGGGCGAAGGCGACGAAGTCGGCGTTTTTACTGACAAAATCGGTCTCGCAGCTGATGCAGAGGGCGATGCCCCAGCGGTTGTCGGCACTGGTCCGCGCGAGGATGACGCCTTCTTTGGCATCGCGGTCACCACGGAGGGCTGCCACTTTTTGGCCCTTCTTACGCAGCCAGTCGACAGCCGCGTCCATATTTCCTTGTGTTTCGATGAGGGCCTTGCGGCAATCCATCATCCCAGCACCCGTCATCTGACGGAGTTTGTTAATGTCTGCGGCTGTAATCGTTACGGTTGACATATGGTATGTTGGCAGCCTACGTGTCGGTCTACGCTTTGTTTTCGTTAAGAAATGGTGCGTCCGGCATTCCTGGAAATTCGCTTGCTACATTATTTCTTCTGGGCAGGCTTGCGGCCGCCGCTGCCGGCGCTGGCGATCCGACGCTTGGGGGATGCCTTGGCGCCTGCGCCACCACCACGACGGGAGGCCCGCTCTTCGTCGTCTTCGAGAGCGTACTTCATTGACTTCTCGGCGTTGTCTTCCTCTTCCTCCGACTCGTCGGCGCGCTCTGCCTGGCGCTCTGCCAGTCCTTCAGCGATGGCGGCAGTCACGTAGTGGGTGACGATGGCAATGGATTTGGTCGCATCGTCGTTGGCTGGGACGGGAAAGTCGACTTTATTGGGGTCGCAGTTGGTGTCGACCATACCAAAGGTGGTGATACCCAGTCGCTTGGCCTCGGAGAGGGCGATGTGCTCATGGCCAATGTCCACGATGAATAGGGCGGCAGGGATCCTGCCCAGCTGGGCGATGCCCCCGAGGACCTTGTCCATCTTATCCCGGTCGCGGGAGAGCTGGAGGCGCTCTTTCTTGGTAATGGTGTCGAAGCTGCCGTCGCCGAGCATCTTCTCGATACTCTGCATCTTCTTCACACTCTTGCGAACGGTGTTGAAATTCGTCAGCATGCCGCCCAGCCATCGCTCGGTGACAAAGGGCATGCCCACACGGCGGGCACATTCCGTCACGATCTCCTTGGCCTGCTTCTTGGTGCCTACGAACATAATCTTACGACCGCTCTTGGCAATGGCCTTCAGCGCCATGGCTGTCTCTTGCAGGCAGTCGACCGTCTTATTCAGGTCGATGATGTGGATGCCCTTTTTCTCGGCGTAGATATAGGGCAGCATCTTGGGGTTCCACTTTTTTCTGAGGTGGCCGAAATGTACCCCTGCCTCGAGTAACTGCTCCTGCAATGATGAATTACTTTCCATCGGTATGATTGTATAGGTATGTGTAAGGGGGATGCCTTTAGCGCTTGCTGAACTGATAGCTACGGCGCGCCTTCTTCTTACCGAACTTCTTACGCTCGACGCCCCTCGGGTCCCTGCGCAAGAGGCCTGCCGCCTTCAGGAGTGGCCTCCATTCGGGGTTCATCTCGACCAACACGCGGGCAATGCCCAGCTTGGCTGCCTCGGCTTGTCCCTTCTTGCCGCCGCCGCTGGCGTTGATCTGGATGGTGAACTTACCCGCCCCTTCCACCACCTGCAGAGGCTGCTCTACCTGCTGTTGCAGGTAGATCTGGGGGAAGTATGCCTTGTAATCCAAGTCATTCACAGTGATGGCTCCATCGCCGCGGACCACGAAGACCCTTGTCACGGCTTCCTTGCGACGGCCTACCGCGTTTTTCTGCTTTTCCATGTACTCTTTTTTGAATGCTGTTCTTAGAATTTGAATGCCTCCGGCTGTTGCGCGCCGTGCGGATGCTCAGCCCCTGCATAGACGAAGAGCTTGCGGAACATCCGGCGACCCAGTCGGTTCTTGGGAAGCATGCCCCGAACGGCATGCTCGATGATCCGCTCCGGATGGCGCTTCATCACGTCCTTGGCGATGGCCGTCTTCTGACCGCCGGGATAACCCGAGACCGTCTGATATCCTTTCTCCTCCATCTTATTGCCTGTGAAGACCATCTTGTCGGCATTGACGACAATTACATAGTCGCCACAGTCGACATGCGGGGTGTAGTAGGCCTTGTTCTTGCCGCGCAGCACATGGGCGATGCGGCTGGAGATGCGGCCCACAGTCAGGTTGGTGCCGTCCACCACATACCACTTTCGCTGCACAGTGGCATCATTGGCATGACGTGTCGTGAAATGTAACTTGCTCATATTTCTTTTTTATACGCTACTATCCTTGTATATATGCCCACCCAACGATGCGGCTGGCGCCTACCGAGTTGATAAAGCGCGGGGCGGCAAAGGTAGGCCCCTTTACGCTTTCGTTCCAAAGATTCGAAGCTATTTTTTTCACTGCACCTTCATAATTTATTGATTATCAATAATAATTTTGATCTAAAAAATTCATGGTGGCGCCCATCCCCTTGGCCGCGTCCAAGTCTTCTTCCGGCCGGAGCAGGTCGCCCAACAACGACCATTGGCCCTTGAAAGCCGGTAAGTCGCATTCAATGAGCAGGACGTTCAGCACGTTATCCTCATAGCCGAAGATCACGCAGTCTACAGAGACGGCAAACTGGTTTCGGGGCGAAGTTCTACCGGGGTCGTTTTGATGTTTGGCTTGACCGCTATACTCGTTTCGGAACAAAGTAGTGGGAGTATTTCCGATGTGAGGGTAATATGGAAAAAAACGAGTTCGCAGCAGGGTGGTTGCCATCCGAGGGGAAGATTCTCTGCTGCCGATCCCGTAGAAACCAACCTATCTTTACGCGCCAGACCTTTTCATGTATAGCCACAAGCACACCCAAGCCCTGCAGGAGCAGACCCGCCTATGGCTCATGGTAGACAAAGGCTTTCCTGATCTTAAGGCCATAGAACCCCTCCGCGACGTCCTGCGGTTTCATGAGTACAGATACTATGTCTTGAACGAACCGCTGATTGCCGATGGAGAATACGACCGGCTGTACAAGCTGCTGGAAAAGTCGGAAGCGCTCGATCCTTCGCTCATCACGCCAAACTCCCCCACCCAACGGGTCGCCAAAGGTCTTACTTCGACGTTTCAGACCGTTCAGCACCTCGTGCCGATGCTCTCGCTGGAAAACTCCTACGAAGCCACCGACCTGCTCGACTGGGATCGGAAGGCCAGAGAACTCAGCGGCGAGAAGACCATTGAATACTGTGTGGAGCCGAAATTCGACGGTGCCAGCATCTCCCTGCTCTACGACCAAGATCTATTCGTCAGGGGCGCCACCCGCGGCGATGGCGTCGAAGGAGAAGACATCACGGTCAACCTCCGGCAGATCCGGTCGCTGCCGCTCTCCGCTCCCTTCTCACAGGTCGGCATCCGGCAGATGGAGATTCGGGGCGAGGTGCTGATGTCCAAAGCCCATTTCCGTGCCTACAACCAACGGCTGGCAGAACAAAACCTGCCACCGCTCGCCAACCCGCGCAATGCAGCCTCCGGCACCCTCCGCCTCAAAGACGCCGCCGAAGCGGGTAAGCGAAACCTAGAAGCCTTCTTCTATCACGTCAGCTTCCTGACACTCGAGCCGGGGACTCAAACCCCTAGCCGCCTGTACACACATGCAGAATCGCTGGCATGGCTATGGGAGATGGGGTTCCGAAGCCCTACCCAGGAGAAGCGTGTCTTCCTGGGCATCCAGGCGGTCATCGACTACTGCCTGGCCTTCGAAGCCACCCGCGATGAACTGCCCTATGAGATCGATGGCATGGTTGTGAAAGTCAACTCGGTAACCCTGCAGGAGAAGCTTGGCATGACCACCCACCACCCCCGATGGGCCATCGCCTTCAAATTCAAAGCCCGGCAAGGTACCAGCATCCTCCGCCAGGTCGAGTTTCAAGTCGGCCGTACCGGTAGCATCACCCCCGTCGCCAAGATAGACCCGGTGTCCATCGGAGGCGTCACCGTCAGCTCTGTCTCCATGCACAATGAAGAGTTCATATGCGAGAAAGACTTGCGGCTCAAGGACACCGTGCTGGTGGAAAGGGCAGGGGATGTGATCCCCTACATCGTCAAGTCGCTCGCCGAGCTGAGGACCGGCCAGGAAGAAGCCATCCTCTTCCCCAGCCACTGCCCCGCCTGCCGGACCCCCCTTGTCAAACCCGCAGAGGAAGCTGTCTGGAGATGCCCTTCGCCCGCCTGCCCCGCACAGGTGCTGGAAGGGATCCTGCATTTCGCCAGCAAAGACGCGATGGACATCCGGGGCCTCGGCGAAGCCAATATCCGCCGCTTTCATGAGGCAGGGTGGCTGACCGACATCCCCTCACTCTATGCACTCCCTTATCCTGAGATGGAAAGCCTCGAAGGCCTCGGAGTCCGCTCCGTGCAAAACCTCCGGGAAGCCATTGAAAAGTCAAAGCAACAGCCCCTGCACCGCCTGATCAACGCCCTGGGCATCCGGTATGTCGGAGAGACGACAGCCAAAGGCCTTGCCCGCGCCGTGCCACACCTGCTGGAACTCAAAGACTACTCCATCGAACAGTTGCAGCAGATAGAAGACGTGGGGACCAAAGTGGCAGACAGCATTTTCCGCTTCTTCCACGACACCAATAACCTGCAGATGCTGGAAAAACTAGAGCATTGTGGCCTCCAGCTCCATGGCCAAAGCCTACCGCCCTCCGATGGGAGTCTGCGCGGCAAGAGCTTCCTGTTCACTGGCACCCTGCAAAAGATGAAAAGGTCGGCCGCCGAGGCGATCGTAGAAGCACAGGGAGGTCAGCTGCTGGCCGGCGTCAGCAGCAAGCTCAACTACCTCGTCGTGGGCGAAGAAGCCGGCTCTAAGCTCGAGAAAGCTCGGAAGATCCCTTCCATCCATATCATCGATGAGGACACCTTCTTGCAGATGGTAGGTCAGCCCGGGTAGATACGTATCACCATAGCATTCAACGGGAAAAGAGCAGATGAATTTATTTCCTGCCGCACCATCAATTCATTAAATTTATGTGAATAAACATCCCCACATGATTCGAAAAACCTCGAGCGAGGTATGGAAACCCCTCCGATTCCAAGGATGGAAGGAGGCGCGTCGCTGCTACGCCGTATCCAACCAGGGCCGTCTGGCCAGCTATGGGAAAGACATCTATACAGACGGTAAACTGTTGGAAGGCTCCCTCACTACCGGTTACCGAAGCCTCAACCTGCACCGGCCGGGACTGACCGGCACCATCTACATCCATCGCGAAGTAGCCCGGCTGTTTGTAGAAAAATCCTCGGGCTACAAGACCTTCGTCGTACACCACAACCACAACCGACTCGACAACCGCGCCTCCAACCTCCGCTGGGCTACCGCCCAGGAAATGTCCAGTCATCAGCAGGGATCCCCCGCAAAAAAAGCCTATAAAGAACGGCAGGCCACTCAGGCCCGGGGCGTGAAATTATCCATCCCACAAGTGAAGAGCATCAAAAAGACACTGGCAAACCCCAAGCGACGCCTCACCTATCGCCAGCTGGCAGAGAAATACGGCGTCAGCGAGATGACACTCTACCGCATCCGCAGCGGTGAGAACTGGGGACAAATCTGAAGACCGTCTACGCCGACGCCAGCCACATGCTCGACCCAGCCACCTTCAGCTTCCTGCGCAGCCTTGCCCGGCACAACGACCGGGATTGGTTCGAAGCCAACCGACATCGCTACGAACAAGCCAAAACCGATGCAGAAGCGCTGGTCGGTAACGTCATCCTTCGGGTATCCGCCACCGATAGTGACATCGCCGGACAGTTACCCCGGCAATGTCTTTTTCGCATCTACCGAGACGTGCGCTTTTCCAAGAATAAAGCACCCTACAAAGACCACTTCGGCGCGTACATGGCAAAAGGAGGCAAGAAGTCGACCCTGGCAGGATACTACCTGCACCTAGCCCCCAAGGCGTCCTTCGCCGCCGCCGGCCTCTGGATGCCGATGGCGGGGGAACTGGCAAAAGTCAGACAAGAGATCGACTACTGCTATGATGAGTTTAAGGCACTCCTGTCCGCAAGATCTTTTCGGAAAAGATTCCGTGGCCTGCAGTCCAACGAAGCAATTCAGCTCACCCGCATGCCCAAAGGCTATGAGGCCGACCACCCTGCCTCCGAACACTTGCGGTTAAAGAGCTTCATCGCCTCATGTCCCCTCACCGACGAGGTACTGACATCTTCCAAGGCGGCAACGTCGATTGCAGATGCTTTCGCCACCCTTACGCCCCTGGTCCGTTTCCTCAACCGTTCCATCGAAGACTGAACACCCAGCCTAAGGCCAGCCCTAGAGCAAGCCTTTGGATACTAGGTATTCCGCTATCTGCACCGCATTGGTGGCAGCACCTTTGCGCAGGTTGTCAGACACAATCCAGAGATTGAGGGTACGGGGTTGCGACTCGTCGCGGCGGACACGCCCGACGAAGGTCTCATCGCGCTCATGTGCATCCATCGGCATCGGATAGCGCTGGCTGGATGGGTCGTCCACCAACATCACCCCAGGCGCCCCAGAGAGCAGCCTTCGGACCTCCTCCAGGTCGAACTCCTCCTCAAACTCGATGTTCACGCTCTCACTGTGGCCACCCATGACAGGTATGCGGACCGTAGTGGCCGTCACCCGGATCTGATCATCGCCCATGATTTTCTTGGTCTCCTGGGTCATCTTCATCTCCTCCTTCGTATATCCATTGTCGAGGAAGACGTCGATCTGAGGAATAACATTCAGATCGATCGGATAGGCATAGGCCATGGGGTATGCCTCGGCTGAGCCGGCCAAGGCTTTCCGTCGCTCACCCATGAGCTGGTCTACCGCTTTTTTGCCCGTGCCTGTGACACTCTGATAAGTGGAGACCACCACCCGCCGGATGCGATACCGCTGATGCAGGGGATTCAGCACGACCACCATTTGTATGGTGGAACAATTCGGATTTGCAATGATCTTGTCGGCCGCTGTCAGCAAGTGGGCGTTGATCTCGGGGACCACTAGCATCTTGGCAGGGTCCATCCGCCAGGCAGATGAATTATCAATCACGGTGACCCCAGCTTCTGCAAAGGCAGGGGCCAGCGCCAGCGAGGTGCTCCCGCCCGCAGAGAAGAGGGCCAACTGCGGACGTGCCGCCAAAGCCTCCGCAAACCCGACCACCTTCCAAGACCGACCCCGGAATATAACCTCCTTGCCGACCGACCGCTCCGAGGCAACCGGCAACAATTCCTCCACCGGGAAATTCCGCTCCTCCAACACCTGGAGCATCTTCGTACCCACGAGTCCCGTGGCACCAACAACTGCGACTTTCATGTGGTATGTTCCCCTCCTGCAGGGCATGTTAAAGACGTCAAACAAAAAAGCCCCCCGTCTTCGGAAGGCTAAACTATTGAAGGATCACAAGCGTCCTAACCTTCCATCTCCAAAGAGTGTTTCAGGATCGAGCCCTTATGTTTTTTTGAATTCATCGAACGGTGAAATTACGCCAAAGGCAGGAAAATCTCAAAAAAACACGTGAAAGGCCCTTGATGTCGGGCTATGCCGACCGATACCTTGTGGGATGTACCCATGGATCCTGGCTATCTACCTGCTGCTCTGTGGGCAGGCATTCAACCAACCCATCGACCGCTATGTCGTGCTGATCACAGAAGTCATGGCCGACCCATCACCACCAGTCGGACTCCCCCCCGTGGAGTATATCGAACTGAAAAATATCTCAAAGCAGCCCATCCTCCTGGACCGATGGCGCCTCTCCGACGCCAGCGGCACGGTCGTCCTCACCGGAGCACCCACCCTGCTGCCCGACAGCCAGCTCATCGTATGCGCCAAAAGCCATGCTGCCGCTTTACAGCCATACGGAAAGACGTTTGGATTGTCTGCGTTCCCAAGCCTCGACAACGACGGAGAAACCCTTATACTCTCCGCACCGGACGGCAAAACCATCCATGCCGTCGCCTACCAGCACGCCTGGTACCGCAACCCAGTCAAAAGCGAAGGCGGCTGGAGCCTTGAAATGATCAACCCGCAACTGCCCTGTGCCGGGAGCCAGAACTGGGCAGCCAGCCACTCCCCATCCGGTGGGACGCCGGGCCAGCCAAACAGTACCCACCTGCCATATTCCGACACCCAAGCGCCGCATGCCCTGCATGCCTATTCGACAGACAGCTGTACCCTCGTGCTATGCTTCGACGAGACCCTCGACAGCACTACCGCCGCCACCAGCCTTGCCTACCGCGCGCTCGACGGACTGCCAGCCATCCACACCGCAAGACCGGTACCGCCATTGTTTGATATGGTGAGCCTCCAGCTGCTCGGCACCATGCAGGAAGAGGTCGTGTACCGAATCGAAGTCCGTGGATTGAGGGACTGCCCCGGCAACCGCATGCCCGTCGCCCAGATCCTGCAGACCGGACGCTCAGGACCCATCCGCAGCGGACAGCTCCGCATCAACGAAGTGCTCTTTAACCCCCGGCCCGAGGGCAGCGACCATGTAGAACTGCTTAACCTGGGCCCCGGCATCATCGATGCGGCTACCCTCTATCTCGCCAACCGGACAGGCAACGGACCTGCCGCCAACCTCCGAAAATGCAGCCCGACACCCCGAGCCATCCTGCCAGGAGACCACCCGACCTTCACCCAGAACAGCGCGGCCACCCGCCGACAATACCCCGTCGCAAGACTTGCCATGCTGTTTCAAATGGCCACCCTCCCTTCCTACCCCGACGAAGCAGGTACCGTCGTCGTACTGGATGCGCAAGGGCGGGAATGCGATGCCTTTGCCTACCGCTCCGACGATCATTTCCCACTCCTAGCACAGACGGAAGGCGTGGCGCTGGAACGCATCGACCCTAAAAAACCCACACAAGCCAGAGATAACTGGCATTCTGCCGCCACCGACGCCGGTTATGCCACGCCCACCACACGCAATTCACAGTACATCAACAGCGACACCCTCGCCGGCAGTCTGAACCTTTCCCAGAACATCATCTCACCCGATATGGATGGCATCCTAGATGCCCTGCAGGTGCGGTATCGGTTTGCTGAAAACGGCTGGACCTGCTCAGCCATCATCGCAGACGGCGCTGGAAGGCCAGTGAGGCACCTGGCAAGAAATGCCCTCTGCGGAACAGAAGGGGCCTTCGGATGGGATGGGCTGGACGACCGACAACAGAGGCTGCCACCAGGCCAGTACTACCTGATCTTTGAAGCAGTCAGCACCCAGGGCAAGAGGCGGATCTGGAGAAAAGGGGTCGTCATGGCATACAGGCGTTGACAGAGACGGCTGCGCCAAAAAACCAACGGGAACGGGTATACGTATGCACGGAACAAAGGCCAACCGCATCCGAGCGCCATGAACACTCAAAGCCATAGAGCAGCCTACAGCGACCGGCTAGTCCAAGAGGTTGATGTCGAAGTTCACCAGATCTATGAATTGCCGGATGCGGGAATGGACCTCTTCCTTGCCCACCTCCTGTATACGGAGTGTGCCGAACTTCTCGACACAAAAAGAGGCCATGGCAGAGCCAGCAATCACGCCAGACTTCATGTTCTCAAAAGATGTGTTTCGCGTACGGGCGAGATAGCCGATGAAGCCGCCTGCAAAAGTATCACCCGCGCCCGTTGGGTCGAAGACCTCCTCCAACGGAAGGGCCGGTGCCACGAAGACCTGGTCTTGATAGAAAAGTAGGGCGCCATGCTCCCCTTTCTTGATGACTAAATAGCGAGGGCCCATCTTCATGATCTCCCGCGCCGCCCTGATCAGGGAATACTGCGCACTGAGCTGGCGGGCCTCACTATCGTTGATCAACAACACATCCACTTCGTGTAACACCTTCTCCAAGTCGGACATGGCTGTCTCCATCCAGAAGTTCATCGTATCCAGCACTGTCAGCCGAGGCTTGCGACGCATCTGACGGATGACGCTGAGCTGCACGGCAGGCGCTAGGTTGCCGAGCATCAGAAACTCGCTATCCTGGTAACGCTCAGGAACGACAGGATTGAAATCTTCCAATACGTTCAGCTGCGTTTCGAGCGTATCACGCGAGTTCATATCCATGTGATAGCGCCCCGACCAGAAAAACGACTTCCTGTCTTTTTGGACCTGTACCCCTTCAAGGTCTACCCCACGGGCTGCAAGCGCATCCAGCTCCGCCTGGGGAAAGTCGCCGCCTACGACAGAAATTTGACGCACAGGATGCACAAAGTTCGAAGCACTCCATGCAATGTATGTGGCAGCCCCACCCACAATCCGGTCGCTCCGCCCAAAAGGCGTCTCGATCTGGTCAAATGCCATGGAGCCCACAACGATCAACGCCATATAGTCAGCTATTTGTACTTGTCAAAGGTAGAATAAATGCAAGAGAGGTATCCCTGTATCCGGCAGCGTAGCTTGCAAGGCCGACTCCCGTAGACAGAAGCATGCAGAACGGACTGCCTTGACTACATTGTGGACACAAGACATCCCATGAGAAACCTCTATCTCATCAGACATGCCAAGTCGGGCTGGGACAATCCATCCCTCTCCGACCACGACCGGCCATTGAACGAAAGGGGCCGAAGGGATGCCCCAGCCATGGCAGAGCGGCTACGGCAGAAAGGATATCCCATCGACCTCCTCCTCACCAGCACGGCCACTCGGGCCGATCATACGGCCATGGCATTCGCAGATGCCTACGAGATCCCACCAGCAGATATCCTCCGTAACCGCGAACTCTACCACGCAGAGGTGCCTGATTTCCTGCGGGTCGTCAGCCGCATTGAAGACAGATTCCAATATGTAGCCATCTTTTCGCATAATCCGGGCATCACCAACTTTGCGGCTTGGCTGCAGGTGGCATCCATCGACCATATGCCAACCTGTGCTGTCTTTGGCCTGACGACGGAAGCTGCCTCCTGGAAGGACTTCCCGCGAGCCCCCCGACGCTTTTATGGTTTCGAATTCCCGAAAATGATGCTAACAGGCCCTTAAAGGCCGGTAGGTGAATACAACAGCTCCGCAGGATACTGGCTGCCGGGCTGTTGCCTTGATCTGTGCGGGCTTATTGCAAGCCGTACTTCTGCCGGTAGCGCTCGTTGAGTTGCTTGTGCTTGTCGTTCAGATCCAGCTGGCGTCCTTGTATAAAGGCATGGGTGACGACACTGCTGCGCATGTCGAGGATATCCCCCTTGCTGAGCACGATGTTGGCATCTTTGCCCACCTCGAGGGAGCCTGTGCGGTCGGCGATGCCCAGGATCTTTGCGGCATTCAGGGTGATGGCGCTGAGCGCCTGTTCCCTGGCGAGGCCGTAGGCAGCGGCTGTCCCCGCATTGAAAGGCAGGTTCTTGCCCCGGTGCTGACCATCTGCATCGTTGATTGCAAATAGAACACCAGCTTGCTGCAGCAGGTAAGGGGTCTTGTAGGGCTGGTCGATGTCATCATCGCTGAGCGTAGGCATTTCATGCATCTGGTTGAGGATCACCGGAACGTTGTGCTGCTTCAGGAGGCCTGCCACCCGCCAACATTCGCTGCCGCCGACGATCACAGCGTCAAGGCCAAACTCTTTCACCAGATCCAGGGCAACCAGGATCTCCTTCACCACGTCACAATGGATATAAAATTTCTGCTTTCGGTCGAAGAGTCCACGAACTGCTTCCATCTTCAGGTTGGGCTCTTTGACGGAAGGCTGGGCAGCATAGGCCCTGGCTTCGCGGAGAAAAGCTTTAAACGCCTCGATCTCTTCCAATGCCTTCTTGACAGGGTCGCCATCGGGAGCCCCTCCACGCATCCCCCCAAAGCCGCCAAAGCGGCTAGGGCGGGCAAACAGGCTGGGCATGCGGAAATGTAGACCGCCATCCATACGATAGGCGGCATCCTCCCAGTTCCAGGCGTCCAGCTGCACCACCGACGAGGAGCCGCTGAGGGTGCCACCGTCTGGCACAATGTTCGCTAGGAGAATGCCATTGGAACGGACTGTGTTGGTGATTTTGGAGTCTGTGTTATACGCCACGATGGAGCGGATAGACGGGTTCAGCTCCCCGATCTCTTGCACATCGCTGGTCGCTCGCACCGTGGGAATCTCCACAAGCCCGAGGTTCGAGATCGAGAGGATGAGCCCGGGGTATGCGTGCCTCCCGGCGGCATCGACCAGCATTACCCCGCTGGCTGGGGTGGGAAGGTCCTTACCTACGCGGATGATCTTTCCGTTGTTGACTTCGATGGTGCCGTTCTCGATGACTTCTCCGTTTCCGACGTGGATGGTGGCGTTGCGAATCTGCAGGATGCCGGCATAGGGCTTGGCAGGATAGACATTGTCTTGTGCAGCATTGGACAGGGGGGCTGCCAACGAAGATGTCAGCAAGGCTGCTGCGAGTAAGGTATGTTGCTTTCTCATTGTGATGATTCGTTTGTGGCTTAGGATCAATCGATGTCTATTGTCAGGAGTCCATGCGAGTGCAGGTGGTCGCTGCAATGGTAGAGGTACTGGTAGCTGGGCATTGCCGGCACGACGGGACCTCCCCCGCGCTTCTCCGCTCCCATCCGGCCCATCAGCCGGTTTCGCTCCGCCGCCACCTGGCGGCGCATGGCGGCATCCTGCTCGCGGTCGAAATATACCACTCCGTCCACCAGGGTCTTCTCGGCACGGGCATAGATGCTGAGCGGATGGTCACTCCATATCACCAGGTCTGCGTCTTTGCCGACCCGGATGCTGCCGACCTTATCCTCCACGTGCAGCATGCGCGCTGGGTTGATGGTCACCATATTCAACGCATCCGTCTCGCTCATCCCTCCGTACTTCACGCTCTTGGCAGCCTCCTGGTTGAGGCGGCGTGCCATCTCGGCGTCGTCTGAGTTGATGGCCACATTCAACCCCACCTTGTGCATGATGGTAGGGTTCTGTGGGATGGCATGTTCGACTTCGTTCTTATACGCCCACCAGTCGGAAAAGGTGGAGGCGTTGGCGCCATGGGCCTTCATCTTGTCGGCTACCTTGTACCCCTCCAGTATGTGGGTGAAGGTGTTGAAGGTAAAGCCGAGGCGCTCTCCCACCTTCATGGCAGCGTTGATCTCGCTCTGTACATAGGAGTGGCAGGTGATGAAGCGCTGGCGGTTCAGGATCTCCACCAGAGCCTCCAGCTCAAGGTCACGCCGCACCTCACGGTAGGGATCTACCACAGCGGCCTTCCTAGATTTCTGCTCAGCTGCCACCCGGCGGAGCTCCTGCTCATAGGCCTTGGCCCGGTGAAAGGCATCGGTGAGGACCTGCTCCACGCCCATGCGTGTGTCGGGGAAACGAGTGTTGCCCTGACTCAGGGAACTTCGCTTCACATTCTCTCCGAGGGCAAACTTGATAAAGCCGGGTGCTCCTTTGAACTTCAGGCCTTCGTCATCAGCACCCCAGCGGAGTTTGATGAGCTGGGTCTGTCCGCCGATGGTGTTGGCACTGCCGTGCAGGATGTGCGAAGTCGTCACCCCTCCGCTGAGTTGTCGATAGATGTTGATGTCATCGGGGTTGAGGTTGTCGGCAATGCGGACCTCGGAGGTGACCGACTGCCCACCCTCGTTGATGGAGGATGCCGCGATGTGTGAATGCTCGTCGATGAGGCCGGCGGTGACATGCTTGCCCGTAGCATCTATCACTCTAGCGGTAGGATCTGCCAGCCCTTTGCCTATTTGCACAATCTTACCTCTCTTAACGAGAATGTCTGTCTGCTCGAGACGGCCCTGCGACTCGCTGGTCCAGACGGTGGCGTTGCGGATGAGCAGGTCTTGGGCAGCCGGCTGCTGCGTCCAGCCAAAGGGCAGGAAGGGGTAGGTGATGGCACCCATCCGGGGGGAGGGGCGACGCCGGGCGCTGTCTGCCTTGGGGGTGGCGGTCGATTGCAGGGCGGCACTCCAGGTGAGCGCAAGGCCACTGCTGTCCTCCCCATAACCATACCACTCTGCACCCTGCGAGACACCGCTCAGCCGGTACTGGCCACGGGCTCGCTTCTCGGGCGAAAAGGAGATGCGCACCAGCTTGCCATCATGGCTGAACTTGGCCATGAGGGTATCCTTTCCGAGGATGCTGGCAGCAGCGCTGCCTTTGACATCGAGGACGTAGACTGTTTGCCCCTTGTCGGTTGTCAGGGTCAGGGCATAGGTGCCTTTGATTTCTTTCCAGGCGTCTTCCTTTACCCCATATTTGACACCCTGGACCCAGTTTTGCAGGATCTGCGTCTGCTCGCTGAAGACGGGCCCGCTGGTGACAATAAGGTTGGCGAGCTTGCCGGGCTCCAGCGAGCCCACCATCTCCTGAAGTCCTAGCATACGCGCGGGCGCCAGGGTCAACGCGTCTAGGGCAGCTGTTTCGGAAAGTCCGTATTCGATGGCCTTACGAATGGCCGCAGCAAAACCCTTGACATCCCGGAGTTCGGCCGTGGTGAGGGCAAAGGGAATCCCTGCCCGCTCAAACGCTGCGGGGTTGGTGGGTGCCAACTCCCAGTGCTTCATATCTGCGAGTGACACAAAACGTGCATCATTGGGGTCTTCCACATCCATCGTCGCGGGGAAGTTGAGCGGCAGAATGAACGAGGCCTTGGTAGCAGCGATCGCTGCGATACGCTGATATTCGTTTCCGCCGCCTTTGATGATGTATTGAACGCCGAATTCATCGCCGATGCGGTCGGCCCGCAGGACGTTCCACTTCTCACCTGCATCGAAGACCTGCGGGAGATCCTGTATGGCATTCCATGCCTGCAGTGTCAGGTTGATCCCTTCTCCTTTGTTGTTATTGCGATACCAGCCCGCATCAAGGTAGCTCTGCCGCAAAAGGGAGATCGAACCCATCATCGAGCTGGGATAGCTCTGCATCGAGCTGCCCTTGTTGAAGGAATAATGTGCGGAGGCCCGGGGCTTCAACATCTCCAGGTTTTCTTTCCGGCTGCCCAGCGTCACGACGGCGCCCGTTCCACGGGCGATTCCATCTTTCAGATGCGTAAGCACGGTGCCAAAGCCGATGTCCCGCAATCCTTTGGCCTTGGCCTCATCGGCCGCAAACAACTTAGAGGCCTCCACCTCCGGTCGGATGGACTGGTTCCAGCCGTAGGCACCTTTCTGGGAGGAGTTCAGCTGTATATTCCTGAAGTCAAATCCTCCGGCAAAGGAACGCTGCGCCTGTGGGGGCATACCATAGTCGGCGAAGACATCAATAAAGGAAGGATAGAGATGCTTGCCTGCACAGTCGACCACCACGGCATCTGAGGGAATGGCAAGGCTATTGCCCACTGACTCGACCTTGCCGTCCCGGATCAAGAGGGTCGCATCGTTCAAGACCGTCTTCGCATCCCGGTGTATGGTAGCATGTAGGAATGCATAGACACCCGAGCGGTGGTCGGCGACGCCGTTCACCGAAAAGGTACTTTGCGCCATGGAAGGGATCGCGAGCGACAACCCCCATAGCAATGGCAGAATTTTTTTCATGTACAGGTATTATGAAGAAGCCAATATTACTCGAAAATCCGGACTATGGATAAACTCCCATCCATGGCTTCCACCGCTGGGCCCCTCTGGCAAAGGCCCTAATCGGAGCGGCTGACCAGATAGACACCCAGAAAGATCGACAACCCTGAAGAGAGATGTTGCCAGGTGAAAGACTCCCCCAGGAACAGGGCCGCCATCGTGACAGCTACAAAAGGCTGGGTATAGATATAGGTGCCGGTAGCCGATGGACTTAGCTGGCTCAAAGCATAGATGTTCAGCACATAGGCCAGCCAGGTCGCCATCACAGCAACAAATCCAATCGCCAGCAGCTGGTAGACGGTGAAGACCGCCCAGGGAGCCGCCACAAACTCACCCCACCCAAAAGGGAGGATGCCAAAAGCCCCCACCGTAAACACCCATCGCATCACCTGGGCAGGCGCGTATTTACGCATCAGTGGCTTCACTGTGATGAAGTAAACTGAATAGGAGACGGCGTTGAGCCAAACCATCAGATCGCCGACCCAGACATGATGGCCGCCGCTGCCGCCACCTCGACCCAGGATCAGCCAGGCAGCCCCACCCATGCCAAACACTAGCCCCAGCAGACGAACCCACCCCAGCCGCTCTCCAAACCATAAAAAGGAAATCAGGGTAATCACCACCGGCGTCGTGAGCTGGATCAGTGTTGCATGCATGACATGCGTCATCGATAAGCCTTTGATGAACAGCAGCTGGTTCAGACAGACGCCTGTCAGCCCGCAGAGCAGGATGCGGCCCAGGTCTTCCCGCTCAGGCCACCGATCTTTCCTGCTAAACAAGAACATCAGCCAACAGATGCCGACGGTGGTCAACACGCGCACGACATTCAAGCCAAAAGAGCCGATCAGAGAGGGCGTCACCAGCTTGACGATGGTATAGTTGACGGCGAAGATGAGGTTGGCCAACAAGACTGCCAGATGCGCCGCAAGGCGTTTAGACATACTGACCTCCCGCTCTAAGCATGATGTCATCCAGCCATCCCCGTAGGATGGCCCTATGCCGGTGAAAGTCGAACCGGACGTCAGCTGGCCTGGACCGCGCTGACAAGACAAGCGCCTCTCCTAAGCGAAATGCCCCTTGCGGCAAAAAAGGGAAAAGGCCCATCTCCTGAAGATGAGCGGCCAGGTATTCTTGCTCGGGCTGGCCGGGTGTGGGCACGAGCACGGCCGCCTTACCCAGGCATACTAAGTCCATCACCGTAGAATATCCAGACCGAGCCACAACCCAACCAGCATCGCGGACCCTTGCCTGCAGAGCAGTGGCCGGCAAGTGCCGGATCCATTCTACCTCTGAAGCAGCCGCCTCTGACACCCCTTGACCGGGCAACCCCTGGACAACGGTCGCCGGCAAGGCCTCTTGGGATAACTCCTGCCGCAGACTCGACTCCCACATTGTCCGCTGTGGCTCCGGGCCGGAGAGAAGCACCAGCAGCCGGTCAGAGAGACGGGTCGGCCCTGACTCAAACCTTGACAACGGGCCAATGTATTGAACATGACGGGGCATATGGCCGTGGCAGAGTGCGCCTGCCAGGTTCGGCACGCCGGGCATATCGGGCACCCAGCACACTTCAAACCGGCGCAGCAAGGCCCATATGAAGGGCCGCAGCAGGCCATCCAGCCATGCCCGACCTGTCCGTATCCGGACCTGGTGCGTCAGGATCGCGCAGGGTATCCGCCGATGGAATAGACCATACCGGTTGTCGCTGACGACGGCATCCCAGCGATATATCCGCATGGCAGACCGCAACCAGAAGTGCTCGCGCAAGATGGCCCATAGGATACGCGGGGCCTGCGCGGCCATCTTTAGGAAAAATTGGCTTCCTTTTTGACCATACTTCACCCGGTACCCGGGGATGTCCAGAAAAAGGAGGTCGGGAAACTCCGCTAACAAGAGGTCCTTAGAGGCTTCGGAAGCAGCAATGGTGACCTGACACCCGCATGATAACAGGTACCGTACGATCGGAATCATCCGCGTGGCATGGCCCAGCCCCCAGTCAAGGGGGCTGACCAGAACCCGAAGTCCGCCAGGCGCCTGGGGCGCGGCGCCTCCGGCAAGCGCAGAAGCTTTTGCATCTACATCCTTCATGATATGCAATCAAGCAAAAAACATATCTTTACACTGCTAAACTGTCACACCATGTCAAGAATGATCCTAGCATTGCTGATCATTGTCGTTGCGGCAGCCTCCTGCACAGCCTCCCGAAAAGGTAACTGCGGCTGCCCATCGAAGAGGGATTTAATTGGATATTGATAGTCAACAGGTGTAAGTTATGAAGCGTCCAAACAGGGATCTTCTGGTTCTGGTGAAAAATAAATCGATGAGCGAAGATGCCATCGAACGGGAGGTAGCGCTCCTGAACCGGATCTTGTTCACCGTTGAATCCGCCGAGAAGCTTTCTCATTGCTGCGAATGCATCGACCTGAATCGACGTCGCCTCCATCATTCCCGCAAGCAGATCCTCCTGAAGCTCCGCGAGCATCCTCCCAAACCTTTCGTTTTCCTCCTCAACCTCAACTGAGAGGTGCCTCTCTTCCATAGAGGCAGGTCAGGTGATCCCCTTTCGTTCATGACGTCAGGCAAAGGCCTGTAGCGAGTCTTTAAGCCGCTTCAACATATCTCGTATCTCCTCCGTCTTCACTGTGCCTATGCTTAGGCGGTACCAGGGAGTGGAAGCCTCCATACCGAATACCTGGAAGGGTACCAGAGCCCACCCTGCTTCCTCCAACAAAAACTTAGTGACATCTTGCTGGGTGTCAAGGACCTGTCCAGTCGTCTTCGCCCTGCCTTTCAGGTCAACCCTTACTGACAGGTAGATAGAAGCCTGTGGGGCCATCGAATCGACGGGGTATCCTTCCTTCTTCAATTGCAGCAGCCCTTTATGAATCTTGTCCAACCGCTCGAAAATTCCGCGCTTGAACAGGAATAGGTAGGAATCGACAGAGCCCTTCTGCAGCAGGTAGCGGGCCGTTGCCATCTGCTCCGGCATAGGGCTCCAGGCCCCCATATGGGAGAGGATCGATTTCATCCGGGAGATGATATGCGCCGGCCCAAGGGACCATCCCACGCGGACGCCAGTAGCGGCAAAGCACTTGCTGATGCCATCTACAAATACAGTATATGGTTTCAGCTCGGGGCAAAGGCTGACCGGATCTACATGCTCCGTCCCCTTATGCGTGAGTTGCCAGTAGATCTGGTCGAACAGGATGTGCAACTTTTTGGCCCCCGCTGGACGGCGGCGATTCTCTTCAGCGACCATCTCGCAGATCTCCGCCAGCCCGGAACGGCTGAAAGTGGTCCCCGATGGGTTCAATGGAGAGGAGAGCGCCAGTAATACGGCCCCTGTCAGATGCGGGCGCAAATCCTCAGCAGAGGGCATAAAGCGATTCTGGGCCGTGGTGAGGACCGGGGTATGGGCACCGCCCACGAAATGGACATAATGATTGTTGTTCCAGGAGGGCACGGGGTAGATGACAGACTCCCCCGGATCGACGATGGAGCGATATAACGTGTAGATGAGGGGCCTTCCGCCAGAAGCTACCAGGATCTCATCCATTCCATACGAAAGGCCCCGACGCTCGGTGATATACCGGGCGATGGCCTTGCGCAAATCTGGCTCTCCTTCGGATGCAGGGTAATTTGTCAAATGCTTGCGGTAGGCAAAAACAATCTCCTCCTCCAACTCGGCCGGGATGGGAAAGAGCTGCGGGTCGAAGTCTCCGATGGTGAGGTTGAATACCTTATGCCCCTCCCCCATCCGCTGGCGGATCTCACCATTCATCCGTACGATCTCCGAACCGGTGAGGGTCTCTGCTAGCTGCGACAGTCTGAAATCTTCTGGCATAACTACAAATGGAAAACAAAGTTACCATAAAGGGAGCATGTGCTTTTCATAGGAGAAGAGGAGGTTCGTCAGGGTCGGTACCCGCCGAAGAAATCCACCCGGCTGGCTTCCACCCGCAAGCGGTAGGCCTTCCATTCTCCTGCCAGGAAGGCCTCTATTCGCTGGGCCGCCGCCGCCATGAGTGCCTCTGCCCGCGCGACGAGCATCAACTCCTGCTCGCCCGGCGGCAGTGGCTTGGCGCCTATCGCCTGGTTAGCCTGCATGATCTGGTTCATGACGGTCACCTGCGGCACCTGCCCATAGCCCTGCCCCGTCTGGCGCTGGCCGTTGACAGACGCTTTGAGTGCCTTCACGGAGTCCTGGAGTGCCTTGGTCGACGTGCGCACAGAGTCTCCAACGGGACCTTTCGTGTCCCGATAGGCCCTTTCCACGCGATCCAGGGCCTCTTCCGCGTCGGAAAGACCATCCAGGGCCTTCACCAAGGGCTCCGCACGCTGCAGGAGACGGTCGCGCAGTTGCTGTTGCGCCACCCGTATCGCGGACCGGTCGCCCAGCCGCGGGTCGGGCCGGACCGTCAGCCACAGAGAGTCTGTATGCTTGCCTTGTGTGAGGACCACCTGGTAACGGCCCGGCACCACAGGCTGGCCGCCGAGCTCCGGAGCCCCTGCCTTGGGCTTGGGGGAGCCGGGCATGCGCTGCCCTTTGCCCTCCAGCCCCCAAAAAGCCCGGTTGAAGCCGGCCTTGGATGGCCACCGCAGGCTGCGGACAGGCCTGCCTTGCTCGTCATAGATGCGGACCATCAGGCTATCGGCCTTATCCTTGACTCGTAGTGCGGTGTCTGCCTGCACAAACCAGGAGAGGGCCGCGCCCGTCGGTCGATTCTCAGCATTCCAGAGACCCCAGGTGCTCCACTCATAGCCGGGTGCATTGCGGATCTCTGCCTGGATGGCGTCTCCTGCAGCAAAGGCCTGGAAGGGCTTCAATGCCTGCCCTTTGGCCGCAGCGAGGGTCCTTAAGGGGCGGATATCGTCCAGTACCCAGAGGGCCCGGCCAAAGGTGGCGATGACGAGGTCGGCCTCCCGCTCCTGGATGACCATGTCAAAGGTCGACACAGCAGGAAATCCGTTCTTCCATTGCTCGAAATGCACTCCGTTGTCGAGGCTCACCCAGAGTCCATGCTCGGTTCCTACGAACAGGAGGTTGGGCTCGGCGGGGTCTTGCAGCACACAGAGGGCATAGCCTTTGACCTTCTGTTCGTCGACCAGGCGGGTCCAGGTCTTGCCGAAATCTGTGGTCCGGAAGATGTAGGGTTTGAAGTCACCCCGGCGATAGTCGTTGGCCACCACGAAAGCTTCGCCCGCCTGATGCCGGGATGCCTGTATTTGCGGGATCCAGGCGCCCAGCGGCAGGCCGGGTATCCGCCCCCTGAAATTCGTCCAGCTGGCACCTCCGTCGCGGGTCAGCTGGACGTTGCCATCGTCTGTACCGACCCACACCAGGCCTCGCTGTCGGGCAGAGGGGGCGATGGTGAGGATGGTGCAGAAGTTCTCTGCACCGGTGATGTCGAGTGTCAGTCCCCCGTTGCGGCGCTGGTCCATCTTCACAGAATCATTGGTGGTGAGGTCTCCAGAGAGTGTCTGCCAGCTGGCGCCTTTGTCGGGACTCCGGTGTAAGTGCTGGCTGCCAAAGTAGATGGTGGAACGGTCGAAGGGATCCTGGGCGATGGCAGCATTCCAGTTAAAGCGCAAGCGCTTTTGGAGGTCGGTGGCAGGCGGGCGGATATACCACTGCTCACCGGTCTTCACATGGTAGCGTCCTACAGAGCCGCCCTGGCTCATAGCATAGACCCAGTTGGCATCGTCCGGGTCAGGCATCACATCAAAGCCATCGCCGCCCCAGACACTCTCCCAATAGTAGTTACGGATGCCGCCCTGTATCCAGGTATAGGCGGGGCCTCTCCAGCTGCCGTTGTCCTGCATGCCGCCCATCACATGATACGGTGTCTCATTGTCGACATTGACGTGGTAGAACTGTCCGACGGGGATCTTCTCGTCAAAATGCCAGGTCGCCCCACGGTCGCGGGAGATGCCGATACCCCCGTCGTTGCCTTCGATGATGTGGTTGCCGTCGGTCGGGTGGATCCAGAAGGCATGGTGGTCCGGGTGGATGCCGTTGTAGGGGATGACGACCTTGAAGGTCTTGCCGCCGTCATCGCTGGAGGAGATCATCTGGTAGACGAGCCAGAGGCGGTTTTCGTTCTCCGGGTCACAGGCAATATCCTGGAAATAAAAAGGTCTGTTGGTGACCCACTGGGGGTCGCTGTTGACGAGGGTCCAGTGGTAGCCGCCATCGTCGCTTCGGTAGAGTCCGTTCTTCTTCGCCTCTACCAGGGCATAGACGCGGTTCGGGTTGCTGCGAGAGATGGCCAGGCCGATGCGGCCATAGTCACCCTCGGGGAGTCCGTCGTCTTGTCCCAGCTTTTTCCAGCTCTTACCGCCGTCGAGCGTGCGGTAGAGTCCGCTACCGCTGCCGCCACTCATGATGCTCCAAGGCGTCCGGCGGTGCTGCCACATGGCTACGAAGAGCTTGTTGGGATTGGAAGGATCCATTATCATGTCGGCCACGCCGGAGGTGTCGTTGGTATGCAGGATCAACTGCCAGCTCTGCCCCCCGTCGGTCGTCTTGTAGACGCCGCGTTCGGGATGCTCGGCATAGGGGTTGCCAATGGCCCCGGCATAGACTGTCTGGGGCTGCACAGGGTCTATCAGGATGCGATGGATGTTTTTCGTCTTCTCCAAGCCCATGCACGACCAGTTCTTACCACCGTCTAGTGTCCGATAGATACCACTGCCTAGGTTCAGCGAGTTGCGGGGGTTGCCTTCGCCTGTCCCTGCCCAGACGACGGAGGGATTGCTCTGCTGGATGGCCAGCGAACCAATGTTCAGATTGGTTTGTTCATCGAAAACTGGAGTCCAAGAGTCACCGCCGTTGATTGTTTTCCAAACCCCGCCGGAAGCGGAACCAATCCATACGACCCTGGGGTCCTGGGTGACAGCGTCGATGGCTGTGATGCGGCCGCTCATCCCAGATGGGCCTATGTTGCGCGGCTTCCAGTTTGAAAATTGCGAAAGGCCTACCATTTGTGCCTGAGCATTTACCGCCAGGCCACTCACTATGCAAGCCAGCACAAGTCGAAAATTGAAAAAACATCCAATCCTCATATGACCAGTTTAATTTTGCGGAAATTAATTAATTCACCCGCTCAAGACCAATTAAAAAGAAAGTTTATGCAAAAAACCATCTTCGGACTCTTCCTCCTGACCGCATCCCTCGCAGGAAACACCACCGCACTGGCACAAGTCACCAAATGGACCGTTGACAAGACCCATTCCAACACCAAATTCACCGTCACCCACATGGCCATTTCTGAAGTCGACGGCAGCTTCCGGAATTTTGATGGCTCCCTGGAAAGCGGCAAGCCCGACTTCTCCGATGCCAAGATCCAGTTTTCCATTGAGGCCGCTTCCATCAATACCGACAATGAGAACCGAGACAACCACCTCAAGGGCGACGACTTCTTTAACGCTGCACAGTTTCCCAAGATCACCTTTGTCGGCACCACGATGAAGCCCCTGGGTGGCAACAAATATCAGCTCACTGGCAACATGACAGTACGGGATGTGACAAAGACTGTCACCTGGGATGTGATCTATGGCGGAATCATGAGCACACCCCGCGGACGCAAGGCCGGTTTCAAGGCCAAGGCCACCATCAACCGGTTCGATTACAACCTCAAATGGAATCGGGCTTTGGAGGCTGGCGGACTCGTTGTCGGAGAGAATGTAGATGTTGTACTCAACATCCAACTGAACGAAGTTAAATAATCCTCAGCCCTGCCACTGTACAAAGGCCTGTGGGATTTCCTCCGGCCCTTTGTACATGTTGCCGTCCGAATTGTCAGTATGGACGCAGGGCCACACGACTTTGGCGATTACTGCTTTGCTCTTGTGTAGCGCTCGCCAGCTTCCCGGGCTTTCTCAAAGTCTAAGATGACACCGTTGATGCAATACCTCAGACCCGTCGGAGGGGGGCCGTCTTCAAAGACATGGCCCAAGTGTGCCTCACAACGGCCACACTGGACTTCGGTACGAATCATACCATGGCTCTTGTCTTCGAGGTACACAATGCTAGTCTTAGTTACCGGCTCATAAAAGCTTGGCCAGCCACAGCCACTGTCAAACTTGGTGTCACTACGAAAAAGAGCTTGTCCACAAGCAGCACAGAAATAGGTTCCCTTCTCATCGAATTTCTCAAACCGGCTGGTCCAGGGGCGCTCCGTGCCCTTCATTCGGGCGATATAATAAACTTCTGGCGAGAGCCTTGCCTTCCATTCGGCATCACTGAGATTGAGCTTGGAACTGTCCGTGCGGGAAAACACATCCTGTTTTTTAGATTTAGACTCCATAGTGGCGGGGGTTTGACGGGATTTGGGTTGCGAATAGCCACAGCTCACTCCAGACAGGGCGAACAGCAGCAAATATGGAAAAGGGTTAGTCATATCACACCATTTATCTGTACAGAAACGTGTCTGTGGGGCAAAAGCCGCTTGCATCAGCGCCAGTCCCACCACCGTATAACAAGGATAAGGCCTGAGGGTTCTGTGAGGCGGAATGATATATCCAATCAGGTCAACGAACGGTTACATGATGCGTCGATAGGAGAGCGTTTTCCTGTATATTTGAATGTATCAGCCACATTCTACGGTCCCACACGCAATGTACAACCTGATTTTATTTGGCCCGCCCGGCAGCGGCAAGGGCACACAGTCAGAGAAGCTCATTAGCCAATATGGTTTCAAGCATCTCTCCACCGGCGACTTGCTGCGCGGCGAGATCGCACGCAAGACGTCCCTCGGGCTAGAGGCCAAGAGCCTCATGGACAAAGGTCAACTCGTGCCTGACGCCGTGGTGATTGGAATGATCCAAAACGCCCTTGAGACCTATCCAGATGTGCCCGGCTTCCTCTTCGACGGCTTTCCCCGCACGTCCGCACAGGCGAAAGCCCTCGACCAGCTGCTTGCCAGCCATAATACCTCTATTAACATGCTGATCGCACTCCACGTCCCCGACGATGAACTGATCACCCGAATGCAGAAGCGCGCCAAGACCTCCGGACGCATCGATGATGCCGACGAGTCCGTACTCCGCAAACGATTAGACGTCTACCGCCGCGACACAATGCCCGTCGCAGCACATTACCATGCCCTTGGCAAGTCTCTGTCGATCGAAGGCGTCGGAACGATCGAGGATATTTTCGGGCAGATTACTTCGATCATCGATCAAAAACAGGCTACCCACTAGTCAATTCCCAGGTGTGAATTCATGACCAGGGAATTGACTAAAAGATAGAAGTAGTCAAAATGTCTTTACCCTATCCTTAAGAAACCCGAGAATTTTCTATGCTATTACTTACTTTATATGCTTTTTTGAAATCATGTAACTCTACAAAAATATTTTTGTTCTTGCATCCATGTTCCGAAAAGTCTCTTATCAGCTCTAATACATCATAATCTATATATACAGTATCATGTGCACTAATTATGACCCTTGAATTTTCTGGTAAATGCGCAAGTGTTTGTTTTATGGCTGCTTTATTCAAAAATGATACTTCCTGTGCTAAATTTATTTTAACGACCTCCCCCTCGGCATGTTTTTCTTTTCTGAAAAAGTAGGCAATTTTTAAATTCCCAGTAAGAATAAACAATATACTCGTTATTAATCCCATACCTACTCCTTTTAGCAAATCTGTTCCAACTACACCTATTACAGTTACTATGAAAGGAATGAATTGAAATTTACCAATACTATACATCTGTTTGAAAACTAGCGGACTGGCTAATTTATAACCAATCATTAGTAATATAGCAGCTAAAGCTGCCATAGGTATCTTATTAAGTAATGACGGAATCAAGATTACCGCTATAAATAGTAAAACGCCATGAATGACAGCAGACAATTTAGTTTTTGCACCAGATGTTATGTTTGCAGTAGTTCTTACGATTACACTTGTCAAGGGTAATCCGCCTAGAAGCCCGGTTAGAATATTTCCAATTCCTTGCGCTTTCAACTCTTTATTTGCGCTTGTATAACGCTTATATGGGTCCATTTTATCTCCGGCCTCTATGCACAATAAAGTTTCTATGCTTGCCACTGCAGCTATAGTTACTGCAGTAACCCAAACATTTAAGTTAGTGATAGCTGAGAAATCAGGAGTGGAAAATTGTCCTATAAACTCATTAAATGAACTTGCAACCGGTAAAGACACTAAGTGCTCATCTTTAATTAAAAAGTCAGGTACTGCCATTCGATATATTTCATTTAATGCAATACCAACCACTACTACCACTAAAGCTCCTGGAACAGCTTTAATTTTTTTTAGCGAAGCTATCTGATTGAATGCTATAAGAATACTCAAACAAATAAGAGTAGTTATTATAATACCCAAATGTGAATAATTAAGGGCATTGATTAATTCGTTAAAAAATCCGGAATCTTCTTTATATAGGTTGTAGTCGAAAAAATCACCTTCATGCTCTTTGTCATAACCTATAGCATGAGGCAGTTCTTTTTTTATAATTATGATTCCAATTCCAGTTAGCATTCCATAAATCACGCCTGATGGAAAATAATTAGAGATATTACCTGCTTTGGCAAAACCAAGTATGATTTGGAAAATACCTGCCAACATTACGGATAATATAAATGCCTCAAATCCTAGATCATTGATCGCAAGTAGTACAATAGCAATTAGACCAGCCGCTGGCCCACTAACACTTACATTTGAGTTACTGAGAAGACCAACTACTATTCCCCCAATGATCCCTGTAATTATACCAGCAAGAGGGGGAGCCCCACTTGCAATTGCAATTCCTAAACAAAGAGGTAATGCTACCAGAAAAACTACCAAACCTGACTTCGAGTCTGCTTGTACGGATGAAAATAATTTATTTTTCATTATAAATCTTTAAGAGTACTCGATCAATTATATAGTGTGATACTGCCTTTACATAGATGTATTTCAAATCTTATCTTGCCTAAAAAATCAACTAGTAGTTGGATTTGGATTGTAGGGAAGGGAAGAGTGGTGTAAGCAAATTTTTACTTTTTTTGATTCTTCATCTATTTTGAAAACAAAACTTTTATTGACAAAAATTTCTCTTCGGGCTGAAATGAAATGAACATTGCATTGTACAATTGCCAAATCCTCTCTCAAAATATAATTTACATCGGTAAACCAGACCTTTAACCAAGGTTCTAATAAAAAACCATGGTCATTCGGGTATGAGTTATTTTTCCCAATAAAGTAAGACAATGCTCCCTCTTGCGTTGGTCTAAAGGTTTGCTCCCCTGATGTGAGGGTAGGCTTGAAAAGGACCTTTCCGTTTTCGTAATCATATGCCGCATTTAAAACTTGGTTAGCAAAAGTCATAACATCCCCTCCATTGGTATGAACTTTCCCTGTGGCAATTACTGCATCGCACCAGGCTTGCAAAGTTGTTTCTACCATTTGCTCATTAAATTGATTTTTAGCGTTTTCCATTTGTTGATTTTTTATTGAATAAATAATTAGTTATACAACAAGTATTATAATCTTTCGAGCGCAATTATTATTTAGCTATGTATGTCTATTACAATAATATTCATGTCGCTAATTCGATGGCAGATAGCAATATTGCTTTACCCTGGATTCTGGCAACCCTCAGAGTGAATGAGATGAGACCAAAAGCACTATAATGGATGCGAGCATGTTAAAAAAGGAATTGAAAGAGACATAATATCTCTAAGTAAGAATGATAAAAATGGGAAAGAGGCGCTGGAGAAGTGTTACCCGCGGGCGTTGGGTGGTGGTGTCGGGATATCATCTGCCCCACGGTCCCGCATCAGATGGGCCGCATAGTCACCAAGCGGTATTCCATCAAGGCTTAGAAGAAATGTGTATCGACAAAAAGCCTGCATATCGCTGTGCCGGCTTCTAGCCAATACCTCACACTCTTTATCTTCAGACTCTACTGCATCAGAGGCCTTCTCAGACAGGAAGATGTCAGACAAGAATACAGACGTCTGCTCGATAGGAAGCAATCGAACGACGATTGACAGCAACCATATCATCAACCAGAAGTGTTGGACTCGCTTGATCATAAACTATGACAAAGATATACAAAATTAAAAAAGCAGGACTTGCGTTAGATATTTAGTCCACCACATACACTGAGGACCTGACCGGTGACATATGAGCTCAGATCGGATGCTAGGTATAAAGCCGTCGCGCCCACCTCCTCCGCAGCGCCAAAGCGGCCTAGGGGTATCTTATCCATGAAGGCCTTGGCTGCCTCTCCATCTTTTAGGTAATGGGTCATATCGGTCTCGATGAAGCCAGGGGCAATTGCATTGCAGCGAATATTGCGGCTACCCAACTCGTGTGCGACCGATTTGGTGAAACCGATAATACCTGCTTTGCTGGTAGCATAGCTCGACTGGCCAGCATTACCCCGGATACCAATGATGGAACTCATATTTATGATACTACCCTTACGTGCCTTCATCATCGGTCGTAGTACTTGCTTGGTCATGTTAAAGACACTCTTGAGATTCACATCCATCACCTCATCCCATTGCGCTGGACTAAGCCGGAGTAGGAGGTTATCCTTGGAGATGCCTGCATTATTTATGCAGACATCGACGGTACCAAATTGCTGAACTACTTCGCTGACAAAGCCTTCACAGGCAGTAAAATCGCTGGCATCGGTCCGCCAAGATCGAGCATCCACGCCAAAGCTTTTCAGTCGCTCCGCCAGGGCAGCTGCCCGGGCGGCGCTTCCCTCACTCACATAGGTGAAGGCGATGTGGGCGCCGTGCTCTGCCAACTTGAGTACAACTGCCTCGCCGATCCCACGGGCCGCACCGGTCACAATCGCCACCTTGCCATCTAAAAGTCTCATGCCATCGCATTTATTGCAAGATACAGGATTTCACTCCTGGCCCGGCCGTTGAGACAAGGGCAGCAGCTCATCCATATATTTTCGGTCGTTAGACAGCCGCGGCACTTTATGCTGCCCACCGAGCTTGCCTTTCGACTTCAGCCAGTCGCTGAAAAGTCCCTCAGAGGCGGCGTGCAGCAGGGGTGGCCTGAGGGCTATGTCTCGATACCGCTTCGCTTCATAGTCGCTGTTGAGGGTTTGCAGCACTCGATCGAGCTCCGAAGTAAACTCGTCCAGCGAGGCAGGGGCGACTTCGAACTCAACCAGCCATTCATGTCCGCCGTTGCCGTGTTCGCTGAAATAGATGGGTGCCACGGTATAGTCCCGCACGACAGCGCCCGTCCGCACGGAGGCGAGGGCGATGGCCCTGTCAGAATTGTCTACGATGAGCTCTTCGCCAAACGCGTTGATGTAATGTTTCAGACGGCCCACCACGCGGATGCGGAAAGGATAGAGAGTGGTGAAGCGGATGGTATCCCCCAACAGGTAGCGCCAGAGCCCCCCATTGGTGCTGATCACCAATGCATAGTTCTTGCCGAGCACGACCTTCTCCAGCCCCACTGTCTGTGGGTTGGGCTTGCCATACTCTTCGACCGGCATAAACTCCATGAAGATGCCATGGTCCGTGAAGAGCAGCATCCCATCTTCGCCCGGTTTGTCCTGGGCAGCGAAGAAACCTTCGCTGGCATTGTACATCTCGAGGCAATGGATGTCAGCACCTACCAGCCGGGCGAACTGCTCCCGATAGGGGATAAAGGAAACACCTCCATGCATATACAGTTCTAGGTTGGGCCATACTTCTTTGATGCACGACTTACCCGTGCGTTCGAGGATGCACTTAAAGAGAACCATCGTCCAGGTAGGTACCCCGGAGATGGAAGTGACATCTTCCTGGATGGTATTCTGCGCCAGCATTTCAATCTTGGACTCCCATTCGTCCATCAGGGCGATGCTGAGTTCAGGGGTACGGATCCACTGCCCGTAGAAGGGTGTGTTCTGCATGAGGACGGCACTCAGGTCACCATAGTGGGTTTCTTCATTGTAATGGTGGATGGTATGGCTCCCCCCAATGATCAGTCCCTTACCTGTCAGCAGGTCCGACTCCGGATTAAAGTGATAGTAAAGTGTAAGGACATCTTTGGCCGCCTTGAAATGCGTGTCTTCCAGGCTTTCATCGCTCACAGGGATAAACTTACTCCTGTCGGAGGTGGTGCCACTGCTCTTCGCAAACCAATGGACCGGCGTATTCCACAGCAGTTGCTGTTCGCCTTGCATGATACGCTCTACCCAAGGGCGCAGGTCCTCATATTCCTGGATGGGGACGGCCTGCTTGAAGGCTTTGATGGAGAACAGCTCTGGGAATCCATGCCGCCTACCGAACTCTGTGTATTGTGCCGACGTGACCAGGTTCTGCAGCACCTCGCGCTGGGCCGATACTGGGTTCATCATCATGGACTCGATGCGCCACATACGCATGCGGGCCATTCGGGATATGGCGGGGCTGAGGATCCTCATGTCTGTCAACGACGCGTCAGATGGATGCATCGTTGGGGAGAGCCCCGTCGGAAGCCTCATGCCGCGCCTCCTCGTGAAGATAGTCCTTTCTGCGAAGTTCAAAGTTACGCCCCAGGTAGAGTCGCCTCACCTGGTCGTCGGCTGCGAGCTCTTCTGCAGTGCCATGCTTAAAGATGCGGCCTTCGATGAGTAGATAGGCCCTGTCGCAGATGGAAAGCGTTTCGTTGACATTGTGGTCGGTGATGAGGATGCCGATGTTGCGGTATTTGAGACGCGCCACGACCGACTGGATATCTTCTACTGCAATGGGGTCGACCCCAGCAAAGGGTTCATCCAAGAGGATGAAGCCCGGGTCGACCGCCAGTGCTCGGGCGATCTCCGTCCTGCGCCGCTCTCCGCCACTTAACGAGTCACCATTATTTTTCCGGACATGGGTGAGGCCAAACTCACGCAGCAGCTCTTCCGTCTTGCGGCGCTGCTCCGCCCTGCCAAGCCCTTTCATCTCGAGTACAGAGGCGATGTTATCTTCCACGGACAGCTTTCGGAATACAGAGGCCTCCTGCGGCAGATAGCCGATGCCCATCTGAGCCCGCTTATACATGGGCAGCCGGGTGACATTCAGGTCGTTTAGGAATACCTGACCCTCATCCGGACGGATGAGTCCCACAACCATGTAAAAAGTAGTCGTCTTGCCTGCCCCGTTAGGTCCCAGCAAGCCGACGATCTCGCCCCGGCGGACTTCCACCGATACGTGATCTACCACCGTGCGGTTGCGGTAGCGCTTGACAAGTCCCTCCGTATGTATGATCTGCCCCATATATTTCAAAGACGAATGGCAAAAGTACGCAAGATTGGCTGTCTCAGGTGCAGCCAAGCGCAAGGTTAGCGAAAGCAGCCCCTTTGATTTATCTTTGCCCTCAACAGCAGCCACTCAAATGAAAGTCATAGACTATATCCGCCAGGCATCAAAGACCTTGGTATCGTTCGAGATACTCCCCCCCCTCAAAGGAAAGAACATCACATCGATCTACCACCACCTTGACCCATTGATGGAGTTCGGCCCCTCCTTCATCTATGTCACCTACCACCGCAGTGAACATATCTTCAAAAAGAAAAAGGACGGGACGTTTGAAAAAGTTGAAGTACGAAAGCGCCCTGGCACCGTCGCCATCTGTGCTGCAATCATGAACCACTATAAGGTGGACGCCGTACCACATCTCATATGCGGGGGCTTCACCCGCCGAGAGACAGAAGACGCTCTGATAGACCTCAACTTCCTGGGCATCGACAATGTGCTGGTCCTGCGCGGGGATGTGACCAAGAACGAAGCCTCCTATGAGGCGGGGCCACTCGGCAACCGCTATGCCATCGACCTACTGCGGCAGGTGTCAGACCTCAACAACGGCATTTACCTGGAAGAAGACATCCAGGATGGGTCTCGTACCAACTTCTGCATGGGTGTGGCCGGCTATCCAGAAAAACATTTCGAGGCCCCCAACATGGACCACGACATGGGTTGGCTCAAGAAGAAGATAGCCTTGGGTGCGGAATACGTCGTGACCCAAATGTTCTTCGACAATCAAAAATATTTCGCCTTCGTCGACCGCTGCCGTGCAGAAGGCATTGACGTGCCCATCATCCCGGGCCTTAAGCCCCTCACCAACAAGAAGCAGCTCACTGTCATTCCCAGGACCTTCCATGTCGACATTCCCACCGACCTCAGTGATGAGATCCTGCGCTGCAAGACGGATGAAGAATGCGAGCAGGTAGGCACTGACTGGCTGATTGCACAGTCGCAGGAACTGAAGAATGCAGGTGTCCCGGTCCTACATTACTATACCCTGGGCAAGCCAAAGGTCATCTACAACGCCCTCCGGCAAGTACTCTGAGCAAGCCTTATTTCGCCGGGGGCTTGGCAGCGGCTTTCAGCCGGTAGTCCAGTAGGTCGTCGATCTGGTGGTAGTTCAACTTCTTGGCGATGATCCGCTTTTCTTTATCGAGTGCATACAGGATGGGTGTCTGATAGACATCATACAACTGCCGAAAGCCCGGCAGTCCTGCCTTGTACAATGCATCCCGCATCTCTTCGGTCTGATGCCCATGCACCCAGCCCTTCAGGTTGTTCTTTCGGATGTAGTTCAGCCAGTTGTCTTTACCCCCATCCGTCATCATGCCAAAAAGGGCGATACCCTGCTTTTTCCATTTCTGCTGAAACATGGAGTCCAGTCTCGGAACCTCCTCTTGGCAATGGCCACAGCTAGGGTCCCAGAAACAAATGACGGTGAAGGGGGCGGAGATGTCGTAGAGTCTTTTTTTACGACCTGCCGTGTCTAGAAACTCGAAGTCGGCCCCTTTGTTGCCGATGACATTGGAAATCAGGCTATAACCCCGGTCGAAGATGAACTTGCGGTACTTCTCATTCATCCATGCATCGGCCATTCCAGGAATGTAGTATTTCTCAAAAAGGTAGACGAATACGGCGTCCATGCCCATGAACTGTGGATTCACATACTTGTCTGTGAGGGACGACAGCAGGAATTTAAACATCTCCGCATTTGGCTTGGCTGCATCCAGCAGTTCGCCGGCAGCCTTTGACAGTGAGTCTGGATGCTGCGGCAGAATCTCATCGAAATATCGATCGAAGCGGATCTGGAAGACGGGCGTGCGTACCAGCCGCTCATCTGTCATAGAGATATGATCCCAGTAGTGGTCGCGAAAGTACCGGTAGGCAAACAGAGAGTCGTAGCGGCCCCCGGGGTGCTTCTCAGCCGGCGGTAACACTGGCTCTTTCAAGACATAAAAGATGGCTGTCAGCAGGTTGTTGGGGTGCTCCTGCATGATGCGGTCGCGGTAGGCTGTCATCTCGGCACCTTTCTGTTGCATGATTTCCTGGGTCTTAGCTGCCTCTTGCGGAGATTCTACCGCCATCCTTTTCTGCAGCACCCCGATCTCGGTGCCGAGGCGAAAGGATTCGCGCTGGTAGTCGGCAAAGACGTCGTTGTCAGGAGACCCCGTATAACGGATGGTACCGAGGATGTTGGCTGTGTCGGCTTCGACCCGAAACCGCTGCTGTCGGTCCATCAGGCATTCGATCCACCCGTTCTTCTCCGGAAAGGCTATCATGTACACCCCACCCAGCAACCGGTCCTTCCCTTTGAAGACGGCCAAGCCGTCAGAACCTATGAGCGCAGAGTCGACGAGGTACTGCTTCTTTCCAAAATGGTGCGCTAGATAGAGGTACCCCTTGACGAAAGGCTTGATACGGGCTTGGATCTCATATGCATCCTGGGCGGAAGCATGGAGGGAGATGGCTGTCAGGGCCATCACAAAGCGCGAGGACAGCCTGTGAAGTCGATTTGTCATGTTGCAAAAATACCCAAAAATGGCGTTTTCATTCCGATACAGCGTGGACAGACCCGATCCAGCGATTATGAGTATCATTGCTACCAGATGTATCCCGCAGATAATCACTTCGAAGACATCACCTTTACTGTAGACACAATCGCAGCAAATGGGATCCTACCCGGCATCTATGAAGGTTGCCGATTTGAAGGATGCGACCTCTCCAGCCGAAGCCTGAACGGCCTCTGGTTCATCGACAGCACGTTCAACAACTGCAACCTCTCCAACGCGAACTTGACAGGTTCGACTTGGAACGGCGTCTGGATACGCGACTGCCAGGCCATGGGGCTAGCTTTCGGCGACTGCCACTCCGCACTGTATGATGTGCATTTCGAAGGATGCAGGCTTGACTACTCCAGTTTCCTCAAATCGCCCCTGCGCGGCGCGCGATACATCCGCTGCAGCCTCCTGCAGGTCGACTTTTCAGGCGCCGATCTACGGGAAGCGGACTTCTCCCTCTCGATCCTTACCGCTGCCCTGTTTAAAGATTGCAACCTCGAAAAATGCGACTTCCGCGAAGCCATCGACTTCGGCATTGATCCATCCTGTAATCGCATGCGCGATGCTCGTTTCGCTCCAGATGCATTGGAAGGACTCCTGCGCAAATACGGCCTGAACATCAGATGAAAGGGCCATGATGCCCTGGTTTGCGAACATTTCAGCCAAGACCTTGTTTAGAAACTTACGTCAATAGGTTGTCACCCACTAGTGGCCTGAGGACAGCATGCACCAAAATTATCCCCGAGATGCGCCGTCATTTGTTCCACCTCACGCTGGCCCTAAGCCTGATCGCCAGCGCCTCTGCTCAGAATCTCGGCAACATCAACGGATTTGTCCGCAACGCCCGCACCCAGGTGCCTCTAGAAGGCGTCACCATCCGTGTCAGCGGCACGGAGCGTCAGGCCGTCACCGACAGCAACGGTTTCTACCGCCTGCGAGACATTGCCACGCGTACCTACACACTGGAAGCCAGTTCTGTAGGCTTCCGCAGCATCACGAAATTTGACATTGAAGTCACTTCCGGCAACACCGTGGAAGTCAATTTCGACCTGGAAGAAGAAAGCAAAGAGCTCGGCGGCATCGTGGTCCGCGCCAACTTTCCGAAGCCCATTGGCGTAGTCAACTCCGTACAAAGCCTAAGCGCCAATGAGATCATCCGTTACCCCGGTGCCAACTTTGATATGGCCAAGGTGGTGCAATCTTTCCCCGGCGTCTCCGGCTCCGCCAGCTTCCGGAACGATATTGTGATCCGCGGCGGCGCCCCCAACGAGAACGTCTATTATCTCGACGGCGTCGAAGTGCCCACCATCAACCACTTCGCCACCCAAGGAGCGGCTGGCGGCCCCGCAGGCATTCTCAACGTGGCGTTCCTCGACCGCGTCACCCTGCATACTTCGGCATTCCCGGCCAAATACGACAATGCCCTCTCCGGCGTACTGCAGTTCCGGCAGCGGAATGGAAACCCTGAAAAACACCAAGGAAACTTCCGCGTCAGCGCCAGCGAAGCGGCCCTCACCTCCGAAGGACCCTTGGGAAAAAAGAACGGCAAGACCACCTACATCGCCTCCGTACGCCGATCGTACCTGCAGTTTCTCTTCAAACTGATCGACCTTCCCTTCGTGCCCAACTACTGGGACTACCAGTACAAGGTCACCCATAAGCCCGACAAGCGAAATGAGATCAACGTCATCGGCATCGGCACCATCGACCAGTTCTCCCTCAACAAACCGGAAAAAGCTACGCTCGAGCAGCTGGCTATTCTCGACCAGGTACCGCTGCAAGGTCAGATGTCGTACACCTTCGGCGTCTCCTGGAGGCATGCGATGGATAAAGGCTATTGGCAACTTGTCGCCAGCCGCAACTACCTCCGCAATGAAGCCGACCAGTTTGAACAGAACGATGAAGGCAACGAAAACCGCAGGATCCTGCGCTACCGATCCAAAGAGGCAGAAAACCGAATGCGATATGAAGTCAACTTCCCACTGGGGAAGATCCAGATGAACGCAGGTGGCCACCTCATCCTCACAGGATATGAGAATACCACCTTCCAACGCAGGCCTGCCTTCACAGCCAATTACAGCACCGCCTTTGACATGCTACGCTACGGCGCCTTCCTCACAGCCACGGGTAAAGGGCTGGATGAAAAACTTACGCTTTCAGGAGGCTTCCGCATCGACGGGAATAACTATACCTCTTCCGGCAGTCGCCTCGGACAAACCATCTCCCCCCGCCTCTCCCTCTCCTACAGCCTGGGCCGCGGCGTCAACCTGAACGCATCGCTGGCCAGATATTATAAGCTGCCCAGCTATACCATCCTCGGCTTCCAGGTCAATGGGGTCTCCGTCAATAAGGATGCCGCTTATATCCGTTCCGACCACCTGGTGGCCGGCATCGAATGGCAGCCTACCGGCTCCACCCGTGTCACTGCCGAAGGATTCCTGAAGAAATACGGTAACTACCCCGTCTCCGCCGCCCTTGGAGTATCCATGGCAAACTTTGGCGGCGACTTCGGCGTCTTCGGCAATGAGCGCATCACCAGCAATGGCAGTGGAGAAGCCTTTGGCTATGAACTGCTCTTTCAACAAAGGCTGACGCGCAACTTCTACGGCATCCTCGCCTATACCTACTACCACAGCCGTTTCTCCGGTATAGACCCAAAACAGAAACTGCCTTCCGCCTGGGACAACCGACATCTGCTCTCCTTCACCGGCGGCTACCGCTTCAAAAAAAACTGGGAAGTCGGACTCCGCTTCCGATACTTGGGCGGCGCCCCCTATACCCCCTATGATATTTCACGCTCGCTCGACAACTACCCTTTCACCTATGAACCCGTTTTCAACAACGCCCAGCTGAATAGCCTGCGCCTCCAAGGCTTCCATGCGGCCGACCTGCGCATTGACAAGAAGTTCAACTTCCGTAAGTGGACCTTCGACCTCTACCTCGACATACAAAACGCCTATAACAGCCAAAACCCTTCCATCCCCGGCTTCACCCTCCAACGGAATCCCGACGAAAGCATCGCGACACGGACCGGCGAGCCTTACAACGCCGGCTCCTACATCAACCCTGCCGCCCCCAACAACCGCCAAAAAGCCATCCCCGTCCTTCTGGAAGGCACGACCGGCGCCCTGCTGCCCAGCATCGGCTTCGTCGTAGAGTTCTAACTCCCCGTCATTGTGCATACATCAGACCGATGGACTTCAAGCCCCTCTGTTTGTACACAAGTGTAGATTAATATTTCGGGTGAGTCTATTCCATCATCACAGATGGGCGTCCCAGCCCAACCACCCTAGATTAGCTGACCCCACCGCCAATAGACGGAGAGGAGCAAGCGGCAGTGACCGTGAAAAATGCGGAGTCATCCAAGATAAATATGCATAAACTGCTTATTTATAAGGATACCCCGCAGCGATTTTGATCACAGGTCTTAGCAATCAGTGATTGCCTATGTCTCAAACATGTACCTGCGGATCAAAGAGGAGCGGGAAGAACTGCCCCTGCATGGGCATGCCTGCCGGTATGGAGGGCACGCCTTGGAGGAGAACCTCATCGGAATTAGAGCAAGTGCCGTCTTTGAAGACATTGATGACAACCCCGCGGCGGGGTCGGTTAGAGCGGTTTTCATAGGAGCCATGTACCATCAGTGGATGGTGGAAGACCGCCTCACCGGCCTTCAGGGTGGCAGGGATAGGGTGGAAGGCTGCTTCCTGCGCTGGTGTCAGAAAGGCTTTTAGACCATCCATTTCACCGGCCAGCACAGGCTTACGGAGGAGTCCCCAGCGGTGGCTACCCGGGACATAGTGCAGGCAACCATTCTCGGTATCGGTATCGTCGAGGCCAATCCAACAGGTTAAATGCTGGATCGGGCCGGTACGTGTCCAGTAAGAATAATCCTGGTGCCAGGCAACGACCCCTCCAATATGCGGTGGTTTGCAAAAGAGCTGATCGTGCCAGAAACGGACGGCTGATTCTCCGAAGAGCTGGCTGGCTGCCATGACAAAGGCAGGATTCCAAAGGATGTCATGATAGCCGGGCGTGATGCGCCAGGCGCCCAAGGCGTGGAAGATGACCGTCTCGGGGTCAGTCGACTCATTGGAAGAGAACTCATAGTAAAGGGAATGACCAGGATGGACGGGGTCCATGAGCGCGACCAGCTCCTCGCGCAGCGTCTGCATCTGTGCTTCGTCGAACATCCGCACATTGGAGAGATAGCCATATTCATCAAAAAACTGCAGCTGCTCTTGGCTGAGCCGATAGGGCTCCCATTCGACCTTCGTCTTGGGCCAAGAGAAGAGTTGGGAGACTGGAAAATGGTGCAGGGAAAGGTCAGGATAAGGCATGCTTCTCGGCCTGATGGTTCAAGGATGTCATTGAAAGATACAACAACAGTCTGAAAACACCAGTATTTTGAAGGCAATCGCCCATCAACGAAAGTTGTTGAACAAGCGGCCCGGAGGGTTGTTATAGGTACTAAATCAAACATCCTACAATGATAATTCTCTTAGCCGGACTGGCCCTCCTCACGGCCCTACCGTTCCCTTCCTTCCTCAAGCCAGGAGGCAACGATACTGAAGAGCAGGCATACCGTACGGTTGCCCGTATGGGCGACCTGGAGATACGCTACTATCCGTCTGCGACACTAGCGACCGTCAGCTCCTCGGCCCGCAACTACCGAGAGGTGTCTTACACTGGATTTCGCCGCATTGCAGGCTATATTTTTGGTGGCAATGAAGCAGGGCAGAAAATTGCCATGACCTCACCAGTGCATATGGACATCAGCGAGCAGGGTTCTTCCATGAGTTTTGTCATGCCCTCTGCCTATGCGATGGATGACCTGCCCAAGCCCAACGATCCAGGTGTACGCCTCGTACAATCCAAGGAGGAATATGTAGCAGTCATCCGCTTCAGCGGATTTGCCTCCGATGCTGCCATTCGGCAACAAATCGACCGGCTCTCCGCCCTCCTGCAGGAGAAAAAGATCCAACCCACAGGTAATTTTCGGTATCTCGGATATGACCCTCCCTCTCAAATCCTGGATCGCCGCAATGAGGTGATCGTGCAAATTGATTGGAAGGAAGACTCATCCCGCTAAAAGCTTTCTAGAGGTCAGGCTCCCATTGCTGTAAAAGCTGATTGCCTTCCCCCCGCAACTCCAGTCGGAGTCGTGGAACCCTGCCTGACCAGTCAATACGAATCAAGCCAAAATTCTTTTTCACCACCTGCTCTCCCAGCCGATACCGATTGGGTTCTGCCCTCGGTGTCGACCAGGTATGGGTGAGGCCGGAAGAGGTCATGTCGTAGAGTTTGGTGGTTCTTCCCTCCAGGGAGATGGCTGAACATTCCCCGATATGCCGATCTCCACTCAGAATCAGCACCTGCCGGGCTTCACTGCGCGCAATTAAGCGATAAAGGCGTTGCTGGGCATCGGGGAAGTTGGCCCATTTTTCAAAGGGATGTTCCGAGGAAAGGACTTGAATGCTGGAGTTGATGATGACCAATGAAGCCGTCGAGTCCATGAGTGCATGCTCCAGCCAAGCCCATTGTGATTCGCCCAGGATATCCCGCCCAGGAGCGGGGACATTGTGCCGGCTGACGCCTGGATAGCGCGGATCTGCATATGGCTCCTGCCACAGGGGATCCCGGAAATATCTGGTATCTAGGTTGAGGATGGTGACCTTGCGGCCGGGCGGTCCATAGGTCCGGCTGTGATAGGCCCCTTCACGGGTACGGGCAGGATCCCTGGCTGGGATGTCCAGAAAGTCGAATAACACATCGCGGCTCTGCGCACGCATGGCATACTCCCGGCCACCGTCGTTCAAGCCATAGTCGTGGTCGTCCCAGGTCCCCGTCACATGCGCCCGCTGCCGCAGGGTCTGGTAGCCGGGAACAGCCTTCTGTCGCGCATACTTGGTACGCAGCGTATCCATGTCATGACTGTCGCCGTAGATATTATCTCCACCCCATATCCAAAGGTCTGGCCGGTTGGCTAGGATGGCGTCCCACATTTTCGGATAGGCATCCTGGTGGTCGCAGGAACCAAATGCAATGGTGCGGAGCGGCGGAGCGACGGATCGCGTGAGGGAGCAGGAAGCGAGGCAGAGCCAGACTGCCAGCAGGAGTGCAGCGGAGTAACGCATGCTGAACTTGGCCCTTAGATGCACGAAACCAATAGTGGAGCTGGCTATAGTTGATGCATTCATGAATACAGTATTCCTTTTGAGTGACGGTCCCTGACTTCCAGCAGGCTATATGAGCGAACATCTTCTCTCGGAACGATCGATTGATGGGGATGGCGAATAACTTCCCACATAGAAACCTAGATTGGACAGGCGCTTATAGTGTATTGCTGTGTCAAAATAATTTTTTTATTAGAAATTTCTTGATTTTTTTAAAGACAACACCAATGAGAAAAAATAGCTTTTTTATAGTTAAATATATCCCAATACGTTTCATTTCAATGAAAGTCAATTCATGAAAATATTGCCCTTCATATAAGTATAAATCTTCAATTTTTTGTTTCTTATCATAAAATAAGGAGAAATACTCATCACATACATAAATCGCATTACATGAAATATTAGCAACTAATGTGTACCCTTTTTTTTCAGCTAATTTTGTCAAGGGTAATATGCTTGTTCCTGAAACTCCATGCCTATAGCTTGAATCTTTTTTATTAATGATATTTTGATTTGGTTTATTTCTTATATTTATTTCTATTATGACTACCTTTGGTTTATAATTATTTAGAGCTTCCCATACATAATAATCATTCCCATCTATATCTATTGATAATAAATCAAAATCAATAGGAATTGGAGTTTCTGACAATATTAAATCCAAAGTGTCAAGCCCTTCATAATTCACAAACTTGTTGATACAGATTGAGCCAAATTTTTCCATATTTGCACACAATATGTCATATCTGCCTTTTACTCCTTCAATTAATACACCATGATATCCCAACTTTGAAATAAAATGATACGTGTTACTCAAATGAATTCCATCCCATGCTCCGAATTCAACACACCATTTATTTTTATTTTGAATTTTATCTAGAATGTATTCTAAAACTCCATCTTCCCCATTCTGAGAATAATAGTTTTTTCGATGTTTTAGGATATCAAGTAATCTCTTATTCATACTCAAATATTTTATTATTTTTTAAATTTTAGGACGAATTTTAAGAATTCTGGATATAGAATTCTATTTCTACACTACAAATAGATTTATTTAATTTTAAATAAATATGCAATCTGGATAAACAGCTCTGCAATCCGGACTCATCTTGGACATAATCAGTGCATTATTTAGCCCAGATTATGCGATCAAAACGAAGAAATTCTTCTGAGAGGTCAGTAATATTGTGATATGCAAGTACATCTACAATTCACTTTTTTGATGCATTCAATAGACTACAAATACACCGACAAAAACATCTCCGCATGGGGCGCTTTGCACCTATTTCAGGAGTTGATGGAAAGAATTAATTTCCGTGACATGTTGGATGACGCAGGTCTTCCTGACAAGGGATCCAACAGTGCCTGTGAGTATTGGAATGATTTGGTCTCATAGATGCCAAAGGCATCGTCAAAGCAGGGCTCACTCAACAAATATCAGGGCCAGACCGATGATGATCAATACAATGCCAGCAAACCAGGTGCCTGCATCGATCATCCGCTTGCCGGGGTCATTCTCCAGAAATGCATCTCTCGGATCTTGGGGATTATGGAAGACCTGCACTATTGCCTGTACCGGATAGGCTGCCAGCACCTTCTGCGCCTCCGTTTCGCTGCTGGAAGACTTGCTGACTAACACATGGATGCGGGTGCCCACATACGACTGGCCTGCGACAGTATACGCGTATTCAACTTTCGGGATATACTCATAGCTGACCTCCTGAAGGTTGTTCGAGTCAGTACTGACATGTTCCTTCACCTCCAGTACCTGATGAACGATCGTACCCTGGACAGTCGGATAGCCGGCTTTTGCCTGGGCCTTGCGGTACCGGTAGATGCGAATCAAGAATATTATGGGCGCTATGGCACAAAGCAATAGGCCCACCAATTTTCCGTCGGACATGTGAATTTGATTATGGGTTTAAATGTTGATAGTGAAGATAAGGCATCGAACTAAGAATATGTATTATATTGTCATCAGCCTAATCCTGCCCATGCCTTTACCGACCCCCCCGAACATTCTCTCCCGCCGTAGCAGCACCCTCCTCGCCACTCTCGGCATGCTGTTGCTGGCCAGTGCCTGTCGCAAATCAGAGATGCCTAACCCCAACCCGCCCTCGCCCCTTACCATCAAGCCGCCCCCCAGCCTGGGCTTCTATGTCGTCGGATATATGCCCTCCTACCGCGACCCAGAAGCCGTACCTGATCAGAAGTTCCGCATGTGCAACGTGATAAACTACGCCTTCGCCGCCGTGAGTGCCAATGGCGACCTCTCCATTGCAAATCCAGCTAGGCTGGTCGTGGTGGCCGAAAAGGCCCGCCGCAACGGGGCCAAGGTATTTCTGTCCATCAACGGCACCCCCACCAACTGGGCTCAGATGTCCGCCAGCACCGTCACCCGTCTATCCTTCATCCGGCAGATCATGAACACCCTGCGGACCTACAACCTCCACGGCGTCGACATAGACTGGGAGTTCCCCTCTACCGCAGACGGTACCGCCGCTACCTTCACCGCCCTGATGAAAGAGCTGGGCGACAGCTGCCACGTCAACGCCGCCTACTACCTGTCCGCTGCCATCACCGCTGGCAAATACCCCGGAGCCTTCCGCGACGCCATCTCGACCGATCTGCTGCAGGGGGATAAAGTCGACTTCTTCAATATCATGGCCTACGACGACTTCAGTACGACCATTCCCTATAGACACCACAGCGACCTGGCACTCGCTCAGACCAGCCTGAACTATTGGATCAACACCCGCGGGATGCCTCGCCAAAGGGCTGTCCTCGGACTGCCAGCCTACGGCCGGCCCAGTGGCATCACCCAGACCGGCACCACCCTCACCTATGCCGCCATCCTCACACAAAACGGCAGCCCACTGGCTGACAGTGCCACCGTCAGTGTCACCGGCTTCAACGCCTACACCGTCTACTACAACGGACAACCTACCATCAAACGGAAAGCGAAGCTCGCCCAGACACTCGCCAGCGGCATCATGCTCTGGGAAAAAGGTCAAGATAGCCACGATGTCAACTCCCTACTCAAGGCCGCCTGCGATACGCTGGGCAGAAGCTATTAAAATGATGACCTCTTAACGTAAGATATTGATTCTCAATATTTATGAGTTTCTGTTGAAAACTAAAGTAAAAAGATTAAACAGTTTCACAACTTTTGATATGGCCATGCGTTGATTGAGATAACTACATACACCGAATTATGTCTATATACAGCAACATTCCACATCCTGTCATGGAGGCCTCCTGCATGCCTACCATCCGCCCTATCCTGGGCGAATCCAACGACCGCAGCAGTTTGTCAGACGATCGCCCTTCTACCTTGTGGGTAAGATCACACCAAGAAACAGAAAAGATGGCCTGGGAGTTTTTCGTCAACGAGTTGGAATTCGAATAACGGCGCTGTTGCTAGGCAGGGGTGGGCCAATAAGCCTGCATCTTTGTCCGAAGAAAGCCTACGCTGCGAGCCAGCTGTTCCATCCCCTCCACCCCATCTTCAATACTAATCCATCCCTCAAATCCGGCACTCTGGAGCCGGGAAAAGATGGCGTCATAATCATTGAGCCCTTTCCCAATCTCTCCATGGCTGAGCCGGCTGGCATAGCCTTCCACCCCGCCCTCCTCCATCCGTAAATCTTCGATCGTGCCATATCGTAGATATCGGTCACTGGCATGCATGGTTACAACCCGGTGCAGGACGCTGTCCAGCAGGGTGATAGGATCCTCTCCGGCCAGGTAGGTATTGCTGGGATCATAGTTCACCCCAAATCCCGGCTCCTGAATGCGGTCGACCAATGTGCAGAAGACATCCATCTGCTGGGCAAACTCGGGCCAGGTCCAGAAATCATCTTTATAGTGGTTCTCGATGACCAGCGTGATGCCCCGATCAGCTGCGAAGGGCAGGCAGGCACGGATGCATTCCTCCGCATAACCTATGCCCTCTTCGATCGTCAGCTCTGGCCGCCGCTGGCCGGAGAGCACGCGGCAGTAAGCACCTCCCAGGGCATGGGTCATCTCTATCCAATAATGCTGTTGCTCGACCTGAGCGCGGCGGAAAGCGGCGTCGGGATGCGTGAAATCCGGAGAGCAGCACATCATTGGAATGACCATACCCAGGTCTTCCACCTGCTGACGGAAGCCGGCCCAGTGATCTCGGTCCCGCATCTCCAGAAAACCAGCGTACCATTCCAGTCCTTCGATGTCAAGTAGTGATGCCATTTGTATCCATTCGGATAGCTTCATAGATCCATCCTTGCAGAGGGCTTGCATGAAGGCTTTGGGAAAGGCTGCGAGACGGGGCATGATGTAGAAAGGTTTGATGGATATGGGATGGTAGGAGGCCATTAGTTCAGCATAGCTACTCCTACAATACGTGGAAGGACTTGCTAAAAAAATAAAACCTACCGCTTGCTTATTTTATTCAATGAAATTTGTCGCTGCCGGCTACACTTAAAACGAATAATTGAAGCATCCCTAATTTTTTGATGCTTTATACTAACCCCGCTGTTAACACGCTTTCGCCATAAATTAAAACTGCTTCGCTTCAAAGACCGACGCATAATTTCAATCACATCCGCTTCCGCAAGCCCAAATTGAAATTCAATAGCTTCAAAAGGTGTTCTGTCCTCCCAGGCCATTTCTATCACTCGGTCTTGCACAACAGTGTTGGACAGAACAGTTTTTATACTATCGGCGGTTGCCATATAAAAAAAACAAAATTATCCTGAATTTGTTCTAAAGAACATGCGTAACGCAAAAAAAGCCAGTTAAAAAAGAATACCTGCCCAGTAAGATTTGTAAGGCTTGTAACCGACCATTTACTTGGCGAAAAAATGGGAGCGGGATTGGTACAAGGTTTTATATTGAAGTGACAATACAAACAAAGAAAGGAGGCAACTATGCCACTATTTGAGGAACTTAAAGAATTAGAAAAAATTAAAATACTATGAGGATATGGTGCCTGTAAATAATATAGGTAAATGGAGTCGTAGTGTTACCATTGAAAGTTATAAAACTAGAATAGCAAAAATATAAAAGCAGATAGAAGAATTATATAAGTCAAAAGATGAACATAAATGAAAAAAACCAAATGAATTATTAGAAGGTTTACAAACTTCCCTGGACTTTGGAAAATGAAGAAAATTGGAAAAAGACACATGGGTTGGCTGGAAAATATTGGATAGTGGGTGGGGTTCTTCAGTTATTACTATCCATTTTTTTAATTGCCATATTTTATTTTACACATTTATAACCATAACAATTTTAATATCGCTAATTCCTGTTGTTTTTTCTTATTCTTTATTTAAAAGAAGCAAAAATCAAAACAGATAATTCGCTTATCTAGTTAATCGATACAAAAACACTGCTGTTCGTTGTATCAATTTTGGATATTCTTTAAGGTTTATCGTTTCCCCGGGAGCATGTGCGCCACGCTCGCTGGCGCCCAGTCCATCCAAACAGTCAAGATATTTTGCTACGTAGGGAATATCGCCCGCTCCGCGACTGCCAGGGTTGCCCGGAGAAATTTTTCCAAAACCAAGCGCTTCACTAACCTCGCTCAACTGAGTAGCCAATTTTGTATTTCCTTCGGTAGGGGGCATCGAAGGAATACCATCTGAAAAACGAATAGTAGCTTTTGTACCAGGTAATGATTGTGCAACAATTCCACCCATTACATTTCATGCATTTTCTTTTGTTCTTCACTCAAAAACCGAAGATCCCCGTTGGCATACGTGTGGGGAGAAATAATATTTGTTTTCCCCGCAACTTGACCCTGTTATGTTTCATCATTATAAGAAACCTCCAAACCACCCACAATCAATCCTGGATTAAACGTGAGATAGGTTTCTTTACCAGATGGGTGACAAATTAGGCCGAACCGATGACATATATCCGATATCGAGAGCCATCGGGACTCTTTATATGCTTTTTTCACTCAACTCGAAAAGGTCATGGAAATCTTTACATCGGAGCATTGCATGAAATATGTAGGCAAGATGCATACTGTAGAGACATGGAACAGAACCCAGCGGAATATGAATTGTGGGCCATGGCAAGAACGGTTCAACAGATATGGGTAATGAGTCGGATCGTCTCGAAGCGAAAAAGAGGGCTTGGCTGTTGGCTTCACTAAAGGGGTCGAAACATGTTGGAGGGGATGGAATACCTCTATGCAAATCTAAATACTCACAACGAGAATACCTGCTGTCGCTTTCAAACGTGAAAGGGAGACTTGGTGCGAATACACGCCGTAATCAGTAGCGCGGCGGAATGAGCAGCGCCAGTATCCATGGATCTCCTGTTCCGGCAGTACACCAAGGATGTTTCAGGATTGGCACTGAAGCGATTGAACATGGCGAGGGCTCTAGCCATCATGAGTGGATACCGAAGCCCCCCAACAAAGCTCATGCCATCGGCAAGACCCTATCAGGGATCACTTGCGTGTAGGGATGGTGCTCGTATCCTTTGGCGGGTTTCGGCCGATGAAAGGATACTGTTCCAGTTCTAGCACTTGACCGCTGACGGGTCCGCTCTCATCCTCCAACCATGGAATGGCGGCTGCAGCGATTTCCTCCGGCTTCAGGATGCGTCCGGCAGGTGCATAGGCCGCAGGGAGGTCGCGATACCAGTCGTCTGGCAGGCCATGCGCACGCTTGCGCTGCACCTCCTTCTCCGTCAGCACCCAGCCGGGGTTGATTTGGTTCACCCGAATGCCATACGTACGGAAAAGGCTGTCCCCAAGGTTGCGCGTGAGGGTCATGAGTGCTCCCTTGCTGATGCTGTAGGCCAGCAGGTCAGGCTCCCCGCTATAGGCATTCACAGAGCCGATGTTCAACACCGAACCGCGTGCGGCCTGTAGGGTTGGTAAGGCCGCTTGGATGAGGAGAAAAGGTGCAATCGTATTGACTTCCAACAAGCGCCGCAGGAACTCGGCATCCGTCGTATGTATATTGGAAGACGCGACGATGGCAGCATTGTTGACAACGGCGTCGAGGCGGCCGAAACTCGAAACAGCTAGATCCACCAGTCGATGGCAGAGCCCAGGCTCCGAAAGGTCGCCGACGAGCAGGACTGCCTTGCCAGGCCCACATGAAGCGACGACCGCTCGCCCCATCTCTTCTTCAAGACCATGCACCACGACGCGTGCACCCTCCCGTACGCATCGCTGGGCAATGGCCTTGCCGATGCCCTGCGTGCTGCCGGTGACGATGACAACCTTCCCCTCCAACCTCATCTTATACAGGTTTTAGCACACTCTTGACAACTTCGCCATGGTGCATCCTCTCAAATGCTGTCTGCCACTCCGCCAGTGTCCATACACCGCCGATGATCGGGCGTACATCGAGCGTACCGGCATCCATGAGTGCGATTACCCGCTCCCATATAGGCCAGTTGTGGCTGAAGCTTCCCTGCAAGCGGATATTCTTCTGTACCAGCGGGTCCAAGGAGAAGCCCAGAGGCTGCGGACCCCATCCGACCTTGGTGATCTGACCATTTGGTCGCACCCACGACAAGGCCAAAGCCAGGGTAGCGCTGTGACCGGCCGCGTCGATGACGATGTCGGCGCCCATCCCATCTCGGGCACGCGCCCACTCAGATGCATCCCCTATAATACCAGCGCAGCCGTACTGTCCAGCAATGGCCAGTCGTCCGGCATCGCCTGCCAGTCCGACGACAGCCACTTCCGCGCCACAAAGGCGGGCGACGGCGGCGCAAAGGATGCCGATGGTACCAGGGCCAATGACGATGGCACGGTCTCCTGGCTGGATACGTGAATTCATCACCACGGCATTGAAGGCGACAGAGCAGGGCTCTGTCAGACAGGCCTGCTCAAATGGAAGCCGGTCTGGCACCCGATGCAGACAGCGCGCTGGCACGCGCACATAGCGGGTCATGGCACCGTTCACCCCGTAGCCGAATCCCTTGCGCGTCGGGTCGAGGTTGTAGAGCCCGGCCCGGCTCATGGGATTGTCGGCATCGATGACTGCGGCCGTCTCACTCACCACACGATCGCCTTCCTTCCATGCCTTTACACGACCGCCGAGGGCAGCCACGACGCCGCCGAACTCATGACCCAGCACCACAGGATAGTTGACTTGCCAGCTGTGGTCGGCCGTCCACTGGTGCAGATCACTCCCGCAGACACCCACATTGGCGACCTCCAGTAAGACATCCTCCTCTCCGATCTCGGGGATGGCGACTTCGCGGAGCTCAACAGCATGTTTAGTAGACGAGAAATTGACGACCGCTGGCTGTACCGTTGGATGCATAAAAATTTATTATTTAAGATCAGACGTCTCCATACGCATGGATACGCTCGCAAATCAGTCGGAGCGAAGACTCTAGATCGCCATCTGCCGTCCGGAACGCATCGGCATCGATGGTCAGTGGGGCGCCGAGGACAACCAGCGGGGCGCCATAGGCAGGGCATTGGATGGCCTGCTCCAGGCTCAACCCCCCAACGGCCTGCACGGGCACTTTCACCGCCTGCACCACTTCGCGCAGCTTATCGAGTGGGCTCGGCATCCGAAGACCTTGGGCTGCGATGCCCCGCCGCTCATCGTATCCAATGTGGTGAATGATGAAGTCGCAGCCCAGGTCTTGCAGCCAGCGCGCGCCTTCAACCATGTCCGGGCATATCATATTATCGCCCATGACAGCGATGCCATATTCATGGCCGGCCTTTACCACGCATTTGACCGTCTCGGCATGCGCACGAGCCATCACCACCACATGTGTAGCGCCGGCTTTGGCCATCATCTCTGCCTCCAGGTATCCGCCGTCCATCGTCTTGAGGTCGGCCACAATGGGTATACCAGGAAAGGCCTCCCGTAGCTTGCGCACCCCATGCAGCCCCTCCGCCAGGATCAGCGGCGTCCCCGCCTCCAGCCAGTCGACACCGGCACGCATCGCCATGGCAGCCGTCTCCAACGCTTCATCTATGGAGGTCAGGTCCAAGGATATCTGTACAATTGGCTTCATGATACGCATTTTAGAGTACGTACGAGGATCATTCCGTAATTTAAGCTAAAATCATGTCCCCAAACTGAAACAACCTACACATGCCCCACCCTTTCACACGCTCCTGGCAGATATACAGACGGTTGCTGTCGATCAGATCTGCCATGCTCCTATGCATCCTTCTCCTCTCGAATGATGCATACAACAGCAACGGTCAACCGAAAAAATGGAGATCCCTCTTTAATGGGCGTGACCTTGAAGGTTGGACAGCCCGCGGAGAAGCGAACTGGACGGTCAAAGATGGAATCCTCATCGGAGAAGGTGCCCGCGGACACCTCTATGCTACACCGGTTGCCAACAACCTAGAGGTGAAGGGAGAGTTCCGCATCACAGACCTGGGCAAAGGCGCCAACGCCGGACTCTATTTCAGGGCCCAGGAACCCAGTCCCAACCCCAACGGCTTCCCCGTCGGCTATGAAGCACAAATCTGCCACAACCAGGAAGCACACACCGGCTGGCTGTGGCGACCCGGAAAGCCAACTGGCAAAGCTACCGCCCTGCTCACCCAAGACGGAGAGTGGTTTCCGCTGCGGGTGAGCGCCGAAGGATCGTTGATACGCATCTGGGTGAAGGACTCCCTGGTGATGACCCACATCGACAGCACGTACCAGTCCGGACGGTTCGTCATCCAATGCCATAACGCCGGCATGCGCGTAGAGGCAAGAAAGCTTGCCTATCGCTCCCAGGACTGACACCTGATTGGCGATACCGAAAAAGACTGAAGCTTTTTTATATATTGTACCCTACTAACAGCCTAGGGTGGATACCCACAAGGCATAAGAAAGAAGCGAAGTGAATAACAAGATCATGACAGCAGAAGGCAACAAAACCGCAGCAACAAAGCAAAAAGGCTTTATCCCCGTCATGCTGACGACCTTCACCGACGAGGGTAAGGTGGACTACGACGCCCTCACCCGGCTCACCGAGGCGTACCTGGAAGCAGGCGCGGCAGGACTATTCGCCAACTGCCTGTCGAGCGAAATGTTCGACCTCGACCCAGAAGAGCGCATCGGCGTGACAAGGCATGTCGTGCGCATCGCCAAAGGCAAAGGGCCTGTCGTGGCCTCCGGAACTTTCTCGATGGAGACGAAGGCCCAGGCAGCCTTCATCCGACGCATCCATGATACCGGCGTACAAGCGGTCATCCTACTCTCGAACATGCTCGCATCAGAAAAAGAAACAGACCAGGTCTTCCAAGACAATTTCCATCGGTTGCTGGATGCCACAGGTGACATACCACTCGGTTTCTATGAATGTCCGACACCTTACAAACGGCTGGTGGGTGGCCGCCTGCTGGGCGAATGCGTACGCACCGGAAGGCTCACCTATCATAAAGACACCTGCTGCGACATCGGACAGGTACGGGATAAACTGCAGCAAACGAGAACCCATGGTGCGCGCTTCGGACTATACGACGCCTTCATGGGCCACGCCGTCGAGACGTTGCAGGCAGGCGCAGCTGGACTCTCCTGTATCCAGGGAAACCTTTGGCCTGAACTGGTCACCTGGCTCTGCGCCCATGCAGAAGACCCCACAAAGAAAGAAGAGACAGCCTTGGCCGGAGAGTTCTTCCAGAAGACCATGGACATCGCCCACCACCTCTATCCGCTCAATGCCAAATATTTCCTACATCGCAGGGGTTGGCGCATCGGCACTCGGATGCGACGTGAAGTGCGGAAGCCGACAGACAAGGAGATAGATGACCTCGACCTGCTCTACAACGTCTCCAAACAACTCTACGACCGTCTGGGCATCTCCATGGTTAAGGCATGAATCCTTTTTCGCATCAGTACAACCGCATCGAGTCCGTCAGGAACACCCGCGTGCTGAGCTGATAGGGATTCCCGTTCGCATCCCGATACTTCAGGTCGTAATAAAAGGCAGCATATCCCGATGCCGGCAGGGGCTGCTCCTGTGAGATTTTCGACTTGCCAGAAATGCCGAGGCTCTTCGATGACCATTTCTCATTGCGGAAGTCACGGTCGGTCGACTTTGCCTGCCAGCAAACGACATCTTCCAGTAGGTCTCCGGAGGTGGAAAGCGTCAATGACACGGTTCGCCTGCGAAGCCTCGCCTTCCAATCGCAGGTGGGATACCCGGCCCCCTTGAGCGTATTGGCGAAAAAGGCGCTGAGGGCGTTGACCGCCTCGATGCCGGTACCAAGGTTGTGGGCCGCATTGGGCACATAATAAAGCATGTTTCGGCCTGGGATGTCGTCGAGGTAGTTACGAACATTATCGATGGGCCAGTAGGGGTCGTTGGTACCCATCACGATGAGCTTTGGCTTGTCCATCAAATGCCGATAGCTGTACGGGTCGATCATCCTTGTGATCTCGATGCCGGTGGCGGTGGCCATCTCCTGCACAATGCCTAGCTTCACATAGTCCTGGATCTGATCGCTGAAGGCATTCCAGGTCTCAAGCTGGTACTTCATGCTCACCGGCATGTTGAGCATGTCGATGACCATCGGAGCAAATGCCACCACGCGGGGGTCATGGGCTGCCGTGAGCCAGGTCGTCCAGCCCCTTTTGGAACCGCCCGACACGACGAATCGCCCGACGATATGTCCCCTTCGTTGCAGCATGAACGCCTGCAGACAGTCCATCGCCCGCTGGGCAGACTTCACCATGGGAAATAACAAGGGCCAGGTGTAGTCCTTGTCCTTTCGAAAGGCATCGAGCGTGTAAGAGATCAGCGCATCTTCGGTTAGCCCACCATAGAGGGGCTGCACAGGCACCTGCTTCAAGACAGCGGTGATGGCATGATTGCGACCCGCGATCATGGCGATGCTGGCGCCGAGTCGGTCGTTCTTACCACTCCACTTGGGGTTTCCATCCTTATCCATGCCGCTGCCGTTGATGAACAACAGTGCGGCATCATGGCGTAAATCTCTGGGGACGGCGATGCTTAGCTGATGACGCCAAGGGATGCCCCGCCATGTCTGTGAGGTGAGCAAGACGGAGTACACCGTCACATCCCCGACCATGAAAGTGTCGCGCGGCTCCCAGGCATAGGTGGCATCTGGCTGGCTGAGGTACTGCTGCAGCGCCGTGGCAGCCGTCACTGGATCGCGGGGAGATTGTGCTTGAACTGATCCAATCACAAACAGCAGTAGAAAACAAAGAGGTCTCATAATGGGTCTTCAATAAGTGAAGGATGCCGATTGCCAAACCGTAAAGCTTGTATCATCTGGGGATGGCATCTTCGATTAAGATTTTCGTTTATCTTGGATTGTGGATTCAAAGTTAATTCTAATATGTGGACTCTGCATGGTAGGGCTGTCAAGTTTCACACAATCCTCCACGTCAAAGCCCAACATCATATATATCTACGCCGACGACCTGGGGGCCGGCGAGCTGGGCTGCTATGGACAACGCAAAATCCGGACCCCCCATATAGACCGGATGGCCCGCGAAGGCATGCGCTTCACCCAACATTACAGCGGCGCGCCCGTCTGCGCACCTTCTCGCTGCATACTCATGACTGGTCGCCATGCAGGCCATTCCTACATCCGCGGCAATTACGAGATGGGCGGCTTCGAGGATGAGAAGGAGGGCGGACAGATGCCGCTGCACGAGAATGCCTACACCCTCGCGAGGATGCTCAAGGAGAGAGAATATGCCACCGGACTCGTCGGCAAGTGGGGTATGGGCGTCACCGGCACCACCGGTAGCCCGTTAAAGCACGGCTTTGACCATTACTTTGGATACCTCGACCAGAAGCAGGCGCATAACCACTACCCAACACACCTCTGGGAGGACGACTGCATCGTCCGCCTCCGCAACCCTTGGGTCAACGTGCATAAGAGCCTCGACCCGAAGACAGCCACCAAGGCAGACTTTGCAAAGTTCCAAGGAACCGACTACGCCCCGCAGCTCATGGGCGACAAGGCTGTGGAATTCATCCGATCGAACCGCGGACGCCCCTTCTTCCTCTACTTTCCGATTACCCTTCCACACCTCTCCTTACAGGTGCCCGACTCTTTCCTGCGCGCTTACGACGGCATCTTCCCTGAGTCCCCCTACTACGGCGATAAGGGATATGCCGCCTTGCAAAGACCCCTGTCGGCCTACGCAGCCATGATCAGCTTCCTCGATGCACAGGTGGGCAGGGTGCTCGAGGCCCTGAAGGCGAACGGGCTCGATGGCAACACCCTCGTCATGTTCTCGAGCGACAACGGCAATACCTTCGACGTAGGAGGTGTGCAACCAGAATTTTTCCAGGGCAACGGCGGACTGCGCGGCCTAAAGATGGACCTCTACGAAGGGGGCATACGTGTGCCGTTCATCGCACGCTGGCCGGGGCGGATACCCGCTGGCACCGTGAGCGACCACGTCTCCACGCAATACGACATGATGGCCACCCTCTCCGACATCACGGGCAGGATGGTCGAAGGCACGGACGGCATCTCCCTTCGCCCAGTACTCACAGGGCATCCTGAAAGACAGCGACCTCACGAGTTCTTGTACTTCGAATACCCGGAGAAGGGCGGGCAGGTGGCCGTGCGCATCGGGGACTGGAAGGGGGTGCGGCGCGATATCCGCAAGAACACGAACGCACCCTGGGAACTCTACGACCTGTCCTCAGACCCGAAGGAACAAAAGGACCTGTCGGCCGCACAACCCGAGATCCTGCGGCGCGTGCAGGCGGTAGCGAAGCGGGAACATACACACCCGCATGTCATGGATTGGGAGTTCTTGGACCCGAAGATTATCCGATGATAAAATATGGAAGGGGGTCCATTTATGGGGTTACTATTCCTGATCATGTTCCGTAACCCTCGAAAGCCTCGCCTCTTCCTGCTGTAATGCTTTCCTTGCCAAGCCCTTCATCCCGTATTTCAGGAGTATAAAAATTTATATCCCTGCCTTTTCATGAATGCCTTTTTTGAGGCCAGTACAATACGATGACTAAGGTAGAATGAAAGGTATGGCATTTCGTACGAAAAACAGATGAAATCCGCCATAAAAGACGTGAGCTGCAAGTCTAGAAGATCTCCCTTGTTACCTCTCATTATAGCCTACCCACGGCACGGTTACCTGTACCCGTTACCTTCTGCAGGTCATCCCCCAACTCCTTCCTGACTGCTTCGGCATAGGCGCGCAGTTCATCCAGTATCGCTGGCTGCTGCGCAGAAACGTCGTACTGCTCGCCGGGGTCTCGGCGCAGGTCGTACAACGCTTCGCGCATCGGCACATTCTCGTGGGAGGGCCCCGGGAACCCGTCGACACCCGGCGTCTGTCCGAGGTATGACCGTGACGGGTGCGCGAAGACCAGCTTCCAATGATCGCGTCGGACGGCCTCCAGGGAATTGTTGCGATAATAGTAGTTGAAGGTCCGTCGCGGCGTGGCTGTCATGTCGCCCTTCAGGATGGCACCAATGTCGACACCATCGATCTTCTTGTCCGGAAGCTTTGCACCCGAGATGCCGGCCAGCGTCGGGAGGATGTCGATCGTGGAGGATAGCTGGTTGGCGACGAGGCCGGCCGGCAGGGTGCCCTTCCAACGCATGAGGCAGGGGACTCGCTGTCCACCCTCGAAGCTGGTGCCCTTGCCCTCGCGAAAGCCTCCCGCGTTGCCAGCATGGTTGCCGAAATTCAGCCAGGGACCATTGTCGCTGGTGAAGATGACGAGGGTATTCCGGTCGAGTTCGAGTTCCCGGAGGGTCTCGAGGATGCGCCCCACATGGTGGTCCACCTCCTGGACGACATCGCCGTACAGGCCCTGCCGACTCTTCCCCCGAAAGGCCTTCGAGGCGTTGATGGGCACATGCGGCATTGAATGGGGGATGTAGGCGAAGAAGGGCTTCTGACGGTTCCGACGGATGAAGTCGATGACCGCATCGGTCCAACGGGCGGTGAGCGAAGCTTGGTCCTCCAGATCGGCAATGGTGTCGACGACCTTGTCGCCCCGGATGACGGGCAACGGCGGGAACTGGGCCTTTCGGTGGGCAGTATCGACCGGCTTGCCACTGAAGTCGACGGGCCACATGTCGTTCGAATAGGGAATGCCGAGGTATTCGTCAAAACCGTGTTGGAGCGGCAGGAACTCGGGTGCATCGCCGAGATGCCATTTGCCGAAGGCGCCCGTGGCATAGCCCCTGGCCTTGAGCATCTCGGCGATCGTCGTCTCCTCGGGCGACAGACCCACCTTGGCAAGGGGAAAGAGCGCCCCCGAGATGCCGATGCGGTTGGGATAGCAGCCCGTCAGGAGACCGGCGCGGGAGGCGCTGCAGACAGCCTGCGCGGAGAGGAAGTTGGTGAACCGGATCCCCTCCGCAGCCATCCTGTCGAGGTGGGGGGTACGGATGTCGAGGGCGCCGTAGCAGGAAAGGTCGCCGTAGCCAAGATCATCCATGAAGATGAGGACGATGTTTGGCGGGCGCTGCGCAGATATGGGAGAATGGGCCTGCAATGCAAGCAATGTAAGAATGAGGACGAAGAAGAATCGGGATTGCATTTTTCAATATAGCAAATAGTCGTCAAACAGCGCTGATGCGACACTTACCTCTACAGATCATAGGCCACATCAAATCGGGGTGAGTGGTCTGTCAAGATCCAAATGCCAATGGAAAGCGCTTTGAGATGGCGGTCGCTGATCCATAACAGGTTCATTCATCCGAATGAATGAGCTATAATAATTATATCCTGCATCGCATGGGCTTCAGGAAAAAATTGCAGCGGATGAACCGTGCACCACCGCCTCCGCTTCTATCTCCACCAGGTATTCCCTACCCACCAGTGGGGCCTGCACCAGTGTGTTGACGGGGCGTACATCGCGGAAGCGTCGGCCATGCACGCGCGCCACAGCCTCCCAGTGGGCGATGTCACTCACCAGCACGCGCGTGCGCACAACGTCCTCGATCTTCCCTCCGAGCGACTGGAGGGCCCCCTCGATTTTGTCGATCGCGAAATGTGCCTGCGCAGCGGGGTCTTCACCTCCGATGAGCCTGTCACCATGCGAGGCGGTCGTCCCCGATACAAGTATCCTATCGCCCACCCTGACAGCGCGGCAGTAGCCGGCCATGTCCTCCCAGAAAGTGCCGGAGAAGGCACGTGTCTGTCCTCGGTTATTCGTGACTGTTGGGTAGGGCGGGGGCATGGCATCGAGGTGGTGACTGAGGTCGCCGCTGGCGGTGAGGAAGGGCGGCCGACGGTATTCGTCGCCGCAGTCGCCAGGAATCATCTGTATATCAGCCAAAGCCGCATCGATGGATGCCAACTCATCACTATTCAGCGAAAAGCTGCCCATCCGCTGCAGGTCGAGGCTATGGCGGTTGCCACCGGGACGCACGCCGACCACCAGCGCATCCACCGCTCCCTGCCCCAGCACCCAGGCCCCAGCCACCACAGCCATGGAGACGCTCCGCTGCTCTGCCACGGCATGCAAGGTCTGCAGCAGACGTTGAAAGACCGACCAACCCCCCGCAACATCGATATAACGTCGATATTTCATTTGCGACCAAGTCAGTCGTTCATCCAGCTCCGGCTCCCCCACCCCCAGCCAGCGTTCGGATAGGAAGCCGCCCGCCAGTGTCCCGAAGGCCTGGAGCTCAACGCCCAGGCGGCGACAGGTCTCAGACATAAGCACAAAAGCCCTACGGTCCAATAAGGAAGCGCATACCTGATTGCTGAAGACTGGGATCCCACTCTGCACGGCCATGTTGAGGTGCGCTTCGTCGAAGTTGGTGACCCCGATGCGGGCGATCCAGCCGCGCTGCCGCAGTCGCTCTAATTCGAAAAGGGCATCCAGCCAGGAGGGATCGGCGTAATTCCAGGCATGGAACTGCAAGAGGTCGATGCACTCTGTCTGCAAGCGCCGCATGGACAGCGTCACGGCCTCCGCTACCGCAGCAGGCGTCGGCTTTCCCGGTGGCGGTACCCACTTGGTCTGGCAGAAAAGGTCTTTGAGTCCATAGGACTGCCGCAGATGCCCACAGATCTCTTCCGCCGAGCCATAATGATCGGCCATATCAAAGCGATGAAAGCCCTCTTCATGATAGGTGTGCAACGCGGCAGAAGCCATGCGAAGGTCGAGCTTGCCACCTGCCCGCTCCATGTCTGCCACTTGCCAGAGACCGAGAATCAGTTTATCTGTCATATTTATCTGCTTGGATTTTTGAAGGTTGATACGTCATTCTTCCGGCAGCCGGGTAAAGTCGGGACGCTGCTGCGGAGGGCGCGACTGAAGCCGCCGCCATGCCACCGCGAACAGCAGGCCCGCCGTGGACATCACCGCCGTCCAGGCAAGGGTGGGATGGAAGTACCAGGGCTGTCCGGCCGTCGACAGGTCCTTGCTGATGCCGAAGGCCATGAAGGCGGCGAGGGACAACGCACCTGCGATACCCACGAGGGCCCGTTGCCGGGGATGGCGAAGGACTGTCACCGCGGCGGCCAGAGCCGGCCTGCGGCCGATGCGCAGCAGAGCGACGCAGATCAATAAGAAGTTGAACTGCATGGAGACGACCATGATATCGATCCCCAGGAAGATGTCGCCAGCGTAGTGACTGCCAAGGATGCCCAGGGTGGAGATACCGGCGCTGAAGAGGATGGCAGCGTTGGGACTTCCGGTGCGTCGATCGACACGCTGCAGGGCCATCGGGAAGAGCTCGTCGCGGGCCCAGGCGAAGACGAGGCGCGAGACCGACAGCAGCATCGCGGGGAGGTCTTTCACGAGAGCGAGGGCGGCCCCCAGCGAAAGCAGGGCCGTCCACACCGGTGAGATCACATAGGCTAGCAGCGAGGGCGCTGACACGTCCCCCGCCAGCGAGGCGCGGTACATATAGGTCCAGGGGATGATGCGGTAGACAGCCGCAGTGAACAGCCAGTAGAAGACGGCCACCAGCCCGAAGGTCAGCAGCGTCGCGCGAGGCAGGCTGCGGGCGGGGTCGCGGGCCTCTCCTCCTGCCTGGGCGATGGCGTCGAAGCCGATATAGCTGGCGAACAGCAGCGCCGCCGCCTGTAGAAATTCCGGCAGTCCTGCGGGGGCAGGCAGCGGTGCATCGGTACCGGAAGCGGCGGTATTGACAACGGCGGCGAGGAAGTCGGCCTGCGTGTATACCAATCCTGCCACCAGCACGATGGATGCCAATGCGAAGGTGAGGGCCACCATGGCCACCATCCCGGCCTGCAGCGTGCGGAGACCCAGCAGGTTCATCCCCACGAAAAGCCAAAGCAACACGAGCGATGCGACCAGACGAGGTGTACCCGACAAGAGGATATCGGCCGCTGCCGACTGTCCTGCAAGGCGCAAGACCGTGCCCAGAAAGGGGATGGAGAGGTAGGCCACGACGCCGATGACGACCGATAAGCCGAACCACTGCGAAAAGCTGGCGATGAAGCCCCAGAAGGGATGCAGCGTCCGACTCACGAACACATAGCTGCCGCCGGCCCGCGGCATGGCCGATGACAGAGCGGCATAGGCCAGTGCCGCCAGCAGGGCCGGGACGGATGCCAGCACGAAGGCGGGCAGCACCAGTCCGCCGATGCCCGGGATGTTTTTCTGCACCATGAACGGCACGATGTAGATCGAAGCGCCGACCATCGAAGAGACGCCGGCCGCCACCAGGCCCGGCATGCCGAGGCCGCGGGAGAGCTTTGCAGACATGCGGTTACGCTTGCCCAAAAGATACGACGATACGACCGCCCATATCCAGAAAAATAAAGCAGCCCTACACTTGGCGAAAGCAGTACTTAGGTAGTTGGTACCGATGTCAATGGTGGTGTTGACGTTGACGATCGAAGGTTGCCGCCTGCCAGGGCGCCCGCCCCAACGGCAATAGCATTTCGGAGGAGATGTCCCGCATTCGTCGTGTTCTTGATAGGGAATGCTCTCCATACCACCTGCTTCGCTAATTTGTGATCCATCATGGACTCCGCCATCCACCTCTCCTCCGGCCAGTGGGCCGCCGTCCTCCTCGCCACCTTCGTGATCGGTCTCGGCAAGGCCGGTGTCAAAGGGCTCGACGTCCTCACCGTTCTTCTCATGGCCATGGTCTTCGGCAGCAAGGCCAGCACCGGCATCGTCCTCCCCCTCCTCTGCGCGGCCGACATCGCCGCCGTCAGCTACTATCGCCGCCATGCACGATGGGACCATTTCCGGAAACTCATCCCCTGGATGGCCATCGGCATCGTCCTGGGACTCCTCACCGGCAAGGACATGGACGAGGCCCTCTTCCGAAAGATCATGGCCGCCATCATCATCACCACCATCCTCATCGTCTTCCTCATGGAGTTCCGCAAGGGGAAGGACGTGCCACACCATCCCCTCTTCTCCGTCTCCACCGGCCTCGCCGCAGGCTTCACCACGATGATCGGAAATCTCGCCGGCGCCTTCGCCAACCTCTACTTCATCGCGATGCGCGCCACCAAGAACGACTTCATCGGCACCTCCGCCTGGATCTTCCTCTGGATGAACCTCTTCAAATTCCCGCTGCAGGCCTTCGTCTGGAAAAATATAAACATGGAAGGCCTCCGCATCGACCTCTACCTCCTACCGGCTCTGGCACTGGGCTTCCTCGCCGGCATCCGCATCGTCGACCGCATCCGCGACGAACTTTACCGCCGCATGGTCCTGATCCTCACGCTCGCCGGCTCCGTCTTCATGCTGCTGCGGCCATGATGTCTCCGCAGTTTTAACTTACCTTCCACAGATGAAGAAAACCCTTCTCCTGCTGGCCGCCTGGCCCGTCATGACCACGGCACAGTCGCCTATCGTGCGCAGCGTTCGCTCGTGGCGACAGGCCAACCAAGTCCGGCTGATCGAGAGCTACCGCGACTTCCTCGCCATCCCCAACATCGCGGCCGACAAGGCCGGACTGCGGGCCACGGCCGACGCCATCCTCCGCTACATGCAGGCCGAAGGGGTTGCCGACACGAGGCTGCTAGAAGCCGCTACCCCCGGACAGCCACCCGCCGTCTATGGCGAAGTGAAGACGCCCGGCGCCAGACACACCGTCGTCTTCTACGCACACTACGACGGACAGCCGGTCGACAGCACCAAATGGGCCGCCGGCCTCCATCCCTTCCGACCACGACTCACCGACGGCTCGCTCGCCAAGGGCGCGAACTACCTCGACTGGCAACGCATCCGCAGCGCCGTCAGCCCCGACTGGCGCATCTACGCCCGTGGCGCCTCCGATGACAAAGCAGGCGTCTTTGCGATTCTGCAGGCCTATGCCGCCCTCAAAGCCTCAGGCATACAACCCTCCATCAACATCAAATTCTTCTTCGAAGGTGAAGAAGAGGCAGGATCGCCCCACCTGGCAGAGATCTTCGACAGGTACAAGGACCTGCTCCGGGCCGACACCTGGGTGATCTGCGACGGACCCGTGCACCAGACCGGCCGCAAGCAGGTCATCTTCGGGGTCCGCGGCGACACCCACCTCGAACTCACCGTCTACGGTCCCAAACGCCCGCTCCATTCCGGCCACTATGGCAACTGGATCCCCAACCCCGCCATGGAGCTGGCCCGCCTGCTGGCATCGATGAAGGACGAGAAGGGACAGGTCACCGTCAAAGGCTTCTATGACGATGTCATCCCTCTCTCCAAATCAGAACGCGAGGCCCTGGCACAAATGCCGCCGGTGGAGGCACAGTTGCAGCGTGAACTGGGCATCCGAAAGCCGGAACGGACAGGCTCCCTCAACGATAACCTCAGCCTCCCCTCACTCAATATCAACGGCTTCGCCGCGGCCGGCGTGGGTGAGAAGTCGGCCAACGTGATCCCCACGCAGGCTGTGGCCAGCATCGACCTGCGCCTCGTCGCTGGCAATGACTGGCAAAGACAGCAGCAGAAGGTCATCGAACATATCCGAATGCAGGGCTTTTATGTAACGGAGCAGGCACCCACCGACGCCGAACGGATGGCACACGACCGCATCTGCCGTGTGGTGCGCTCTGACGGCTACAACGCACAGAAGACGCCAATGGACGACCCGCTGGGCCGACGCGTCGTCCGCGCCGTGCAGGCGGCCCTCCCCGAGCCTGCCCTGCTATTGCCCACCCTCGGCGGCAGCCTTCCGCTATTCATCTTCGAACAGCGGCTCGGCATCCGGCCCATCACCGTACCGATCGCCAATCACGACAACAACCAGCACGCCGAGAACGAGAACATCCGCATCGGAAACCTCTGGGACGGCATCGACATCTTGGCCTCTATCATGCAGGCCTTCGGCATCGACTGAATATGAATATAAGTACAAGCAACTTGTCAGACACCCTCCGCTGGGGCATCATCGGCTGCGGCGACGTGACCGAACGCAAGAGCGGGCCAGCCTTCTATAAATCGCCCAGCTCGGCCCTCGCAGCCGTCATGCGCCGCGATGCCGATAAGGCACGCGACTACGCCCAACGGCATGGTGTTGCGCACTGGTACGTCGACGCGCAACAGCTCATCGATGACCCCGAGGTGGATGCTGTCTACGTAGCTACGCCACCCGTCACCCACGAATACTACACCATCGCCGCCCTGCAGGCCGGCAAACCCGTATATGTAGAAAAACCTATGGCCATCGACGTGGCGGCCTGTAAACGCATGCTGCAGGCCTCCCAGGCCACCGACGTCAAACTCTGTGTCGCCCATTACCGGCGCGCAGTACCGATGTTCGCTCAAATACGGCAATGGCTGCTCACCGGAGAGATCGGAGAAGTCCGCACGGTGCGTATCAGCATGCTGCAGGCCGACAAGCCGGAGACGCTGTCAGACCCCCGCATCCGCTGGCGCGTCACGCCTGAGACCAGCGGCCCGGGAGGACATTTCTACGACATCGCACCCCACCAGCTCGACCTCATGCTGCATTTCTTCGGAGCCATCCGTGCCTACCACGGCTTCAGCGTCAACCAGGCCGGCAGCTACCCAGCGCGCGACGCCGTATGCGGCGCCATCGAATTCTCCTCCGGCGTCTTGCTCACCGGCCTCTGGGCCTTCACTGTCCATGAGGCACAGACGGAAGACCTCTGCGAAATACAAGGCACCAAAGGCATCATCCGATTTCCTTTCTTCGGACAACGGGTGGAGGTCATCCGACAAGGCGTCAGGATGGCCATGGCCTTCGAACACCCCGAGCACATCCAACAACCTATGATCGAACGGGTGAATGCCTACTTCAAAGGGGAAGCGCCAAACCCCTGCAGCGCTGAAGAGGCGCTGACCACCCTGCGCATTATGGAGCAGTTCGCCTCCCAGGGCTAGCCTCTAAGCGAGTCTACAAAGCCAGTCTCCCATGCCATCAATACCCGCTTTTGCTCACTGCCCCAGTGGTACTGGCCGATCCTGCCATCGGAATGTACCACCCAATGGCAAGAGATGAGGTAGAGGATCGGGTTGCGGTCAATCGCCGTGGTCACCGCCCATACCGCATCCGGGCTATAAGTAATCACCTCGGCCCGATCAAATTGCGGGCGTTCCCGACCAGGCATGGAAATAAATGAAAGCTACACGTCAGGGTGTGCCAGACCTCCACTGCCAGAGAACAAAGTGGGCTGTGGGTATGGATGCATGTCAGCCATCGATGTGCCTGCAGCACTAGTCCGTCGGTATGCAGTTGTAGAACTGGCGGAGCTTGCCGATGGACGTCCGCTCGATCACGTCTTTTTGCTGGAACTCTGCCTTCAAGTTTGGCGCCAGGTAGACATCCATGGCCTTATAGACATGCCGCTTCGCTTCCTCCGACAAGGACTTTTCCGAGACGTACTCGAAGAGGAACCGGTCGTGGGCCTGCTGTTTGACGATGAACTCTTTGATCTCGTGTTGAATCAGTGCCTTGGTGATATAATAAAAAGTCAGCGCCGGCACCTTCCTTCCATCTGGAAGGATGGCAAACTCATTGGTACGCCCCGCCAAGCCATGCAGGAGCTGATGGTTGCCCTTGCGGCGGACAGAAAGGGTGGCCATGTCGCCGAGCTCGTACCGGATGAACGGCATGGCCTTGTTATGCAGCAGTGTAATGACGAGCTTCCCGGACTGGCCGTCAGGGAGGGGCTGATGCTGATCGTCTATCACTTCGAAGTAGACGTTCTCGTTGTTGAGGATCCAGTCGCCTTGCTCGTCTTCAATAGCCAGGATGCCGGCCTCTGCACACCCGTATTCGTTGACGACGGGGACTCCAAAGGCTTTCTCCATAAGCAGTCTGTCTTCCGGAGAGCACATCTCCGAAGTAGGAATGGTCACCTTCAGCGTCGGGCAAACCGAGCGCAGGACAATCCCTTTCTTCAAGCAGTATTGGGCGAAGTATGCCAGGGAGCTGGTATATCCATTGATGTAGGCAACAGGCTGTTGCTGAAAGCGACGGATAAAGCTGTCGAGCTTCTCATCCGACAAGTTGAAGATCGGAAAGCGGACGCGGGCAGCGAAAAAGTCTTTGGCCAGCTCCTTGTACTTCTTGGCGCCCTGCAGTGGGATGCCATAAAATCGGGCCTGCAGTGAGGCGCCGTAGTCGATCCCATGACGCGCATACCGTTCGAAATACAAGGCCCACATAATGGCATGCGAATGCTTGTCTTTTGCAAAGGAGAAAGGCGTTCCGGAAGAGCCGGACGTACTGTTGCGATAAGTATTGCCATCCTGGTATCCGGTACTCAGCGTGTTGGAAAGCGGCTGCTGGAGGTCTTTCTTGGTCATCACGGGCAAGTCCTCCCAACGCTCCGGCAGGGCATTCCCCACCAACCCGCGGTACATGCGGTTGTGCTGATGGTGGAAGCTGGCCATCGCCCAGCACTGCCGGGTAACATATGCCCAGAACTGATCTGGCGGCATCGACTGGATCCCAGCTACCTCCTCGACGGCCTGGCCGATCGGATAGCCCTGAAATCTCAACATGGTAGTAAACAGGTTCATCACGGAAGGGTTTAGGCCGAGGGTCGTGCCAGGCAGACGAGTCCCGTCAAAACTGGTGGTACAATGGTATTGAAAACTATGGTGAGATTCAAGAGGGCAAGACCAGATATAGCCCATCAAGGTATAGATGCCTTGCATGGCGGTGCACGCATGAATCCCCGATACCAAAAATGTGTATACTTTAGAAAGCAAAAGCAGCCCATGGCCACTCAGACCATCCGCTCGACATGGATTCCCTGGCACTTGCTGGCGTCGGCCATCCTGGCTTGTTCCGCCACGGCGCAGGCCCCGCAAACAGCCGCCCGGATCGAACAGTTGATGCAGCAAACGCCGGTTGCAGGCCTCTCCGTTGCTGTCGTCAAGAAAGGGCAGATCATCTACCAACAGGCGTTCGGATATCGCGACCTCGAGAAAAAGCAACCCCTCCGGAACGACGACCTCTTCCGCATCGCCAGCATCTCGAAATCCTTCACCGCCACCTGCCTGATGCAACTCGTCGACCAGGGCAGGCTCTCATTGAATGACGATGTAGGTACGCTCGTCGGATTCCCGGTGCGCAATCCCAACCACCCATCGACCGTCATCACCCTCCGGATGCTCCTCTCGCACCACTCCTCCATCAACGACAGCCAGGGATATTTCAGCCTGGACGCGATCGACCCGTCGAAAAACCCCGAATGGGAAAAATCGTACAACGCGTATGCGCCCGACAGCGGCTACCAGTACTGCAACCTCAACTACAACATGGCCGGAGCCATCCTGGAAAGGCTCACACAAACACGCTTCGACGTATACGTACAGCAGGCGATACTGAAGCCACTGGGGCTCTATGGTGGCTACTGCGTGGACTCCCTTGACGCCAACCGCCTCGCACCCATCTACGCCTATCAGACAGACTCATCCCGTTTCATCGCATCTCCGGCTGCCTATGCCCCCCGCCGTGAAGAGCTCGCCACCTATGTCATGGGCCGTAGTACACCGCTGTTCTCGCCCACCGGTGGGATGAAGATCTCTGCTGCAGACCTGGCCCGGTATATGACTATGCATGCCCGCAAAGGTCGCTATCCCGGCGGACGTATCTTGTCGCGTCGCAGCGCCCATGCCATGCAGACGCCCCTCACCGCCGAGGAAGGCTACGGGCTCGCCCTGCTGGAGACCTCCCGGCTCCTCCATGGCCAGACCATGCACGGACATACCGGCTCCGCCTACGGTCTCTACAGCGCCATGTTCTGGCATCCCCGAAAACGCTTCGGCTTCGTCGTCATCAGCAACGGCTGCCATCCGGGCTATACCGACGGGTTCAACACCGTCATCCGCAAGACGGTCGAGGTCCTGTATGCCACACTGATCTCAAAGGAGACTCGTTGAACCTGTAGCTGTTACAATTTCCCTGGGTATGCTCCGGTCATGCCCAGACGCTCCTTATTTTAACAATTTCCAAGGCCTCTCACACCGTATCTTGCTGAAAATAAAGGCATGTCTACATTCCAAAAACTGCTGCCTCTAGTCGTGCTCGCCGCTGGCCTCAGCCTCCCGGCCACTGCTCAGGACAAGGGCCAGAAACCAAAGGAGAAGAAAGAGATCATCATCCGCGCCGACGACAAGGGCGCGAAGACCATCATTGAGATCGAAGGTGATAAGGTCACCGTCAATGGCAAGGAAGTCACCGGCGCCGACAAAGAGACCATCATCATGAAGCGCTCCTCTCCCATTGGCCGTGTCCTCATCATGGAAGGCGACTCCCTCCACCTGCCGGAGTCGTTCGTCCTCCGCGAAGTCATGCCAGATGTTCGCATGTTTCGCGATGAGCGCAACTGGAACCAGACGGAGCGCCGTGCCCAGCTGGGGGTACGACTGCAGGCACATGAGCAGGGCCTCGAAGTGGTAGAAGTCAGCGACCCCAGCGCTGCCGCCACCGCCGGCATCCGCGTCAAAGACATCCTGACTTCCGTCGACAGCAAAAAAATGGCCAGACCTGAAGAGATGGTCGAATATATCCGCTCTAAGCATCCCGGCGAAAAGGTGGTGCTCGACATCCTCCGCGATGGAAAGCAGATGGCGCTGGAGGTCCCCCTCGGAGAGATGAAGACGGTCTCCGAGTTCCGCACCTTCGACATGCCCATCGGGCCAGACATGCAGAAATCTATCGAAGAAATCATGGAACAAAAGGGGCCCGACCGCGCCATCATCCGCGAACCGGCGAGTCAGCGCCCGAAGATGGGACTCTCTGTAGAAGAGAGGGAGTCGGGCGAAGGACTGAACATCCTTGACGTAACTGCCGGCTCACCTGCTGACAAGGCCGGCGTGAAGAAAGGCGATGTCCTTCGTATCGTAGGTGGCAAGCGGCTCTCCAGCGTGGAAGACCTCCGTGAAGTCCTGCGCGGGGATGCGCATAGCTACGACCTATCCCTGGAACGCGGCGGGAAAAAAGTCGAGCTCAACATCAAACTCCCCAAGCCGCTGCGCAAGGCGGAATTCTGAATCTTATATCTGTAGTATTGCAGGCGCCGGGAACCCATAAGTCCCGGCGCCTGCCTGTTCATCCCTGCATTTACTTCTCCGACATCAGCAACTTGTAGAAATAGATCCAGACTTTCATGGAGGAGATCTATCACGGCTGCACGCCACTCTGCCCCGCCGTGTCTTCAGCGGGTTCAGCTACATCTTTGAATGAAAGGCCTGCGAGACCAGTTTGGAGCGGACATACGCGGCCGCATCGATCGGAAGGGCATCGCCGAAAGAGACGGTCCAGATTCCCGGATCGAAGCGCCTGCGGGACTCAACTCAGCCGCGCCCCTTAGCAAAAGACTCCTCCCATGCTTGAATGCGCCCTGCGTCCAGTACGCGGGGGCCCGCCGCCACTACCACTCGGTAGCGGACAGTCATCGACTCACCCTGCTTAAGGGAATGGTTCAACGTCTGCCTGCCATTGGTAAAGACCTTCACCCCGAGCGGATTGGCAGCGAAGAGCCCATAGCCCCGGGCATGCCAGTGTGTGGGATAACCCACATTCGAGGGATGGTCGACGATGAGGATGCTTACAGAGTCGGCACCTACCTTGCCATACATCATACACCAGGAAGCCTTGCTGCTCCATACTTCATCTCCTTGCTTGCCATTCGAGGCTAGGTAGTTGCCATTGGCGACCATGTCGGTCACGGCCGTCACCGTCGTGACGATGCCATTGGCATCGGTATACTTCTTTGTCTCTTTGGCAGGAATCTGCAGTTCGTGGCAGACGCGCAGGCCCAACATTCCCTCCTTGTTGTCTTGAAACAACACGGGCTGCTCGGCTTTGAGCATGGTGGTGCGGTCGATATACCAGGCGCCTCCCTCCTCCCCGAAGGTGAACTCCGTACGCTCATGCAGATACCGACGGCCGTCTGGGCCAACCCAATACGCTTCATATTCAAGGCCTCCGGTCTCCCCGTCGCGCGTCATGAGCAGTTTTTCCATTCGGACCGTCCCATAACCGCCCCGCTTTTCGACCGGGATGGTGGAAGAATTGTTCCAGAAGTCGAGACCATTGACATCCCCGTAGTTCAGCCACAATCCCAGATGATGCGGATGGTCCGTCGGCTCCCCCTCGATGGGTGTGATCGGAAAGCCTCGGGTGATGGCTCGGCCGTTGGAGGCATGAATAGGGTATAAGACGGGCTTGGGCAAGGTATCAGAAAATAGGAACTGCGTGAACGGTCGACCCTCTATGGTCACCTGGAAAGATTCATGCTCCCGGTTCTGGATGACTTTCACCTTTTGCGCGGCCACAGAAAGGGAAAGGAGAAATGCGATACCAACAGTCACCTCTACACGATACTGCATAGTCGATAGATTTATTTTTTACGTGGTGCTTGATTCTAAGGAGATGCCCCCTCACTTTAACAAAGCCGCCACTGCAGCATCCTCCTTGGCGGCGTGTGCCGGCAGGGGATGTTCGGCGTTGAAGGAGGCAAGTGCTTCCCGGGGCAGCAGCATGGAGGGTCGTTCGTCTACTCGCCCGCTTGCATCCATGACCGCAGACAGATCGAGCCCTAGATGTCTGGCCAGAAAAGGGTACATGGCCTGGCGCTTACTAGGGCCGTAATCATGCTGCTCCTGTGCCAGGTGAACGTTCTCTACCTGACTGGCTGCTCCATAGAGAGAATATATTTTCTGGAGGAAGGGATACTCTACCGTTGGCGTGTTGCGCGTCCAGTCGGCACCACAGGAGACGAGCAACATCGGCCGTGGAGCCGTGAGGCCCGCAATCTCGGCATTCACCGTCTGATAGGATCCGTCTTTGTGGATGGGCATGCCACTCTCGCAGACACAGCCGCCGAAAAAGTGGGCTGAGACCATGACCACGGGCACCGAGACTTTCACTCGGGCATCCAGGGCTGCCAGCATAAAGCTCTGCGTGCCGCCGCCCGACTCCCCCGTCACTGCCACCCGGAGGCTGTCGACCTCCGGCAAGGACAATAGAAAGTCCAGGGACCGCAGGCTGTTGACCGTCTGCAGACGAAAAGCTCCGGGGATGCGATGGTTACATTGCCGGGCATCGCCATAGCCAACCATGTCCCAGGCAAAGACCACAGCACCCATCCGGGCCAGCGTGGCACAACGCTTTTGCACCTGCTCCCTATAATGGCCCTCGCCCTCTCCATCGTGGCCATGCGGCGCCAGCACCCCGGGACGGCGGCCTGACTGCTGCGTGGGCCGGTAGAGGTTGCCCGTCACGAAATAGCCAGGGATGCTCTCCAAGTAGACATTCTCGACCGTATATCCCTCCATGACACGCCGCGAATGGATTACCGGCGCCGAAGACGGCTTCGGAGGCAGGCGGTCGAGCCGTGCAGCGATCAGGATGCGGCGGCGGATGCTGTCAGCCCGCGACTGCCAGTCCTCCCGGCACTTAGGCATATGGGAGGCTAAGAACATAGCCCCCTGCGCTTCGGTAAAATAGGCGCCCACACAGAGCGAATCTGAGGGCCGAGTCTGTGCAGACGATCCCTGCGGCAAAATATAAAGCCATACCAGAAATACTGTCCATCGCATGCTTGAATGTACACAAAAATTTAAGTGCAAAGACTCCCGGCACAGGCCGAAAACGACCTTTGACCCGATGCCGTATATTCATCCTCATGAAAAGGATATGCCTTCTCCTTGCAGCGACTGCCTGCTGCGTATCTGCAGGATCCGCACAGCCGCCCGCTACCCTGCGCCGAAGCGATTGCTTCTTTGGAATCCATTTCGACCTGCACGCCACCGAAGACATCACCGACGCCGGACGGACACTCACAGAGCCAATGGTTGACAGCTTCCTCAAAAGAGTGCGCCCCGACTTCATACAGATCGACTGCAAAGGTCACTATGGCATCTCCAGCTATCCTACCCGGGCCGGCCACCCGGTGAAAGGCTTCGACAAAGACCCGCTTCAGCTATTACGCGCCGTCACGAAACAAAACAACGTAGGACTGTACATGCACTATTCAGGTGTATGGGACGATAAGGTCTGTAAAGAACGACCCCAGTGGGCCATGGTCAAAGCCAACGGAGAGCGGAGCACTCAAAAAGTATCCTTCTTCAGCCCCTACCTAGACAGCATCCTCATCCCACAACTCAAAGAACTCAGCGGCGGTTACGGCGTCGACGGTGCCTGGATCGATGGCGACTGCTGGGCCGTGGAAACCGACTACTCCCGCGCCGCACTGCAGGCCTGGCATCAACGAACTGGGTACACAGACACCCCCAGGGGAAAAGACCATCCCCACTATACAGCCTACCTCGACTTTACCAGAGATCTGTTCCGCAATTACATGCGGACATACATCAACGCCATCCATGCCTTCGACCCCAGCTTCCAGATCACCAGCAACTGGTCGTACTCCTCGCTGATGCCCGAGCCCGTAGCCAATGCCGTCGACTACCTCTCTGGAGATGTGACGCCACAAGACGGCGTCTACCGATCCGCCTTCGAAGCACGCGCCATGGCCCCACAAGGGAAGCCATGGGACCTCATGGCCTGGGGCTTTTCCTGGAATGGAGCCAAGATGCCCATGAGCAACAAGTCCGCCACCCAACTCAAACAAGAAGCCGCCCAGGTGATGGCCATGGGGGGTGGCATCCAGTTCTACTACACACAGAACCGCGACCTCTCCCTCAAGCCCTGGCTGGCCAACACCCTCTCCGAACTGGCCCGCTTCTGCCGCGAGCGGCAGGCTTTCTGTCATAAGGCCCAGGCCCTCCCACAGGCAGCCCTCCTCTTCCCCGCCCGTAGCTACCGCCAACAAGCGACCTCCCCTTTTCCAGGCCCACCGGCCAAGCTGCCTGCCACCCTCTATGCACTGCTCGACAACCAGCTGCCCGTAGAACTGCTCATGGAACACCACCTGCAGGGCAGGATGAGAGAATACCCGCTGATCATTGTCCCAGAATGCAGTGAACTCGAGCCTGACCTCCTCTCCGAACTCAAAAGCTATGTCCGCGAAGGCGGCAGGCTGCTGCTGGTCGGCGTAGAGACAGCTGGACTCTTTGCCCAAGATCTGGGACTTATTTCCACTCACCGCGCAGAAGAAAAATCTGCCTTTATATCAGCAGCCGGACAACTTGGTGGCATCCGGAGCCCTATCCTAGAGGTAAGCCTAGCCTCGGACGCCATGACGCTGTCCTCCTTCTATAAAAGCAACGACTACCTCGACACCTGCCAACATCCCGCCGCCATCCTGCGAAACGTCGGCAAAGGCCGCATCGCAGCCCTGCTCTTCGACGCAGGCACAGCCTATGCAGAATATAAGTCACCCTCCATCCGCGACCTGTTTGCTGAAACCATCTCGGCACTGGACCCCGATCGACGGGTAACCGTCACAGGCACGCATCTGGTGCATGTGGCCGTCAACAAGGGACTGGGGAAGACCCTCGTCCACCTCGTCAACATAGCCGGCGAACATACCAATCGCGCAGCCATCGGATACGATCAGTTACCTCCGCTTACAGATATCCTCGTCCAGATCAAAGGAAGACCGCAGAAAGTCGTCTTGCAGCCCGAAGGAAGGCAGCTGCCCCTGATATATAAAGACGGTCGGACATCGGTTCGATTACCCCGGCTCGATATCCACTCGATACTGGAAATTGTCGACTGACCATGCCCGTTGTCTAAAATATGACTTCAACACAAGGCAAAGAAGTCGACTGTGACGAAAAAACATCCTATGGACAGGAAATCATTTCTCCGATCGACGACAGCCTTGCTGGCAGGATCCGGACTCCTGCGGCAGCCTGTCTGGGGAAGCATCCAAGCGCATGACAAAGCCCCTGGCGCCGGCAGCTTCTCCCTTGACGGAACCAGGCTGCGCTTCTACCATCCAGCCCTGCGTCAAAGGGAATCATTCCTCATGTTGGCCGATACGCACCTCTTCCGGGATGATGCCAGGGGGGAGCGTTTCCAAGCCTATAGTGGCCGCATGGCCAAAGCCTACAACCGAACACAACATTTCCTGACCCGCGAAGAAACCCACCCAGAAGCCTGCTTCCGGGATTCGCTGGAGTATGCCGTCCGTAAGGGATTCTCCAAATGCGCTTTGGTGGGCGACATCCTCAGCTTCCCTTCCGAGGCAGGCGTAGAATGGACAATGCAACAGCTCGCCTCGACAGGTATCCCACATATATACACGGCGGGGAACCACGACTGGCATTATGAAGGCATGGAAGGCAGCTCCGGCGATCTAAGGCGCGACTGGTGCCGGGATCGGCTGGCACCACTATACAAAGGAAACCACCCGTTGATGCACCTAGAACCAATGGGAGATGCTGACCTGCTGCTGTTCGACAACTCCACCTACGAGATTCTGCCAGAGCAGCTAGACTTCTTCCACGAACGGGAACGCAAGGGACGACCCATGATCCTTCTGCTGCACATACCCTTGTATGTGCCGGGCAGATCGCTGGGCTTCGGTTGTGGCCATCCCGACTGGAAAGCAGCGAACGACCGTAGCTGGCAATTGGAACGCAGACAGCCCTGGCGCAGCGAGGGGCACACCTACACCACGATGGCCTTCCACCGCGCCGTCTTCCGCTCAGAACGGGTGATGGGTATCCTGGCCGGACATATACACAGCCCATCGGTGGACGTGGTAGAAGGCATCCCTCAGATTGTTACCGAGGCCAATGCCCGCGGCGCTCACCTTGAAGTGGAACTACTTCCGCTGTCGGCCGTCCTAGAAGGACCGATTAAATCCCAGCGGTTGCCATAGAGATCGGCAAAGACCGCTACCCGGCCAGAGGGTTCGTCCCGCGGGGTATTGACGAATGCCACCCCCTTTGAACGGTAGCCCTCATAGTCTCGATCAAAGTCGTCGGTGTGTAGGAACAGGAAGACCTGCCCGACTGCCGGCCGACCACGGCCGCCTGCTCCGGCGTGGCAGCCCTTGCCAGCAACAGCGCGCATCCATCGCCGGCACCGCGGGGCCAAACCCGCACCCAACGCTTCTCCGCAGTGAGTATGGTATCCTCCAGGAGCTCGAAGCCCAGAAACCCTGTGTAGTAACGGATGGCCTCGTCGCAATCGGTCACGACCAGAGAAATGTTGGCTAGTATCTGCCGCATGGTTTTTTTAGTTTCACACAAAAGCCTCCGTTTGTATATATGCCTTTGCCGATTGTCTACTATATGAGGACAAGACTATAGTAAAATTCTCCTATCTTCCCATGTGGTCATCAATGCCTTGCCCTTTGCCTTGTCTCATGTCAGGAAGAGAAGTGTCGTTGAGATGCACAGATCGAATCAGTGCCTGACCCCAGAGTTCGTATTTTTAATGGAAGGAACGTCATGAAGATCAAACTGTCTTGCCGGTCATTGATGGTTTGTACCAGCCTCTGCATACTCTCCATACCCCTGTGTGCACAGTCCATCCATGAGTTTCCCGATACGACCACACCCCTTCGGGCACAAGTCGCCATCAGTGAACGACTAACCCTCGGCAACCACTGGAACGAGGGAACCATCATACACAATGTCATCTTCCCACCGGCAGGCCTCGACAGACCGATCGTAGGCCCACAGGCTGACTGCCTGGACGCAACCTCCGAACTGCTCGTCGCGTTCTCCCATAAGTACGCGACCACCAAAGACCCCGCAGACAGACACCTAGCCGACAGTGTCTTTGCCGGCATCCAACGACTCGAGCGCGTCACCGGCATACCCGGACTTTTCGCCCGTAGCTTCAACCGCACCGACACCGCCCTCTGGCACGAAAAAACCCTCTGGTACCCTGAATGGCATGCCTCCAGCTCCCTGCCCGGATACCGCTGGCTGGGCGACCTCAGCACCGACAAGTTCACTTCCATCGTCTCAAGCGTATCGATGTACTGGGAGCTGTGCGCCGACGCAGCCCATCAAGAGGCCGCTGCCGATCTCATCGACCGATTCGTGGGAAGGGTGGTCAACGACAACTACAAACTGACCGACCTCGACGGGAAGATGACCCTCTGGGGTAACATGTGCCCTGACCTGCCCCACCAACCCCTCAACTCCCTCCTCATGCTCATGGGGCTCAAGGCGACCCACCGACTGACCGGCAAGCCTCGCTATGACAGCGCCTACCGTTACCTCATCCGGACACATCGATACGACGACCATCAGATCCTTTCCAAGATGTTATACCCCGAGGAATGGCGCAACGTGGGCGACGACTATCACGCCGCACGTGCCCTCTATCTGCTGCTCCGCTATGAGGACGACCCATCCCTCCGCAACAAATATCGCATGAACCTGAACCGGCACTGGCACGATTGGAAGTCGATGGACCTGTCGTGGGAGAGCAGCCCATGGTTCGTGATGACCTACCGCGTGCTCACCGGTGAAGATATCCTTACGCCTTACCATATGCGGCATATCCGAAGCCTCGATGGGTTCGAACGGAGGAGACGGAGTTTCGCGATCCCGGGTCCCAACGGCACCGCTCGCGTCGAATCGGAGGAGGAAAAAGTATCAGCCGCCCGCATCCGCAACTACTGGTTCGGGCGGTATCACGGAATCATTGACCCCACCTGGTGATGCATGGCACAAGATTGACATTCGCCCTGGTCCTCTTCCTGTACCTCGGCACGGCCAACCCCTCAGCCGCCCAGCCGACGGCACATGGCACGCATCCCCCACCGGGTATGGTCTACGTGCCCGCCGGACCTTTCCTCATGGGCAGTGATAAAGGCGATCCCGACGAACGACCCCTCCACACCGACTCCACAAATGCCTTCTATATAGATACATATGAGGTCAGCAATCGCGCGTTCGCCGCATTCGACCCATCTCACCGATTCCCTGCAGGCCGAGAAGACAACGCCGCCATCGTCACCTGGAGCCGGGCCGATGCCTATGCCCGCTGGGCCGGCAAACGCCTGCCGACGGAACGCGAATGGGAGAAGGCCGCCCGCGGCACCGACGGCCGCCGCTTCCCCTGGGGCGACACCTTCGAAGAATCCTTCGTCACCTGGGGACCCGAGAACTCCCGCGGCGGCTCCATCGCCAAGCCCGCCAGTCCCTACGGATGCTACGACATGGCCGGCAGCGTCTGGGAATGGACGGATGACTGGTACAAACCCTACCCGGGGAACCCCAGGCCCATGGAACAGTATGGCGAGCGATACAAAGTGATGCGCGGCGGCTCGCATTTCAACGACTGGGCCATGTGGCGCACCTCCCACAGATACTACCTGCTGCCCGAAGAGATCAGTCGCTACCCCGTGGGCTTCCGCTGCGTGATGGATGCTCCGAATGCAACGGAAAAATAAATATACGTCTGGTGGAAGGGGCACAATGGCCCACCTTTTCAATCCTCTTTAGCCGGACCACTGCCGGCCTTGCGCGCATGCCGTCCGCTGCCATCTCCGTTGTCGAGGATGCCGGAAGCGGGGTCGAGCCGGGCGAGCACCGCTTGCAGGCGATCCCGGGCGGCCTTGGCCTCCGGGCTCTGTGCGACATCAGGCACCAGGATTTCCTCGAAGGGTGCCCCTCGCATGTCGAAGAGCTGTCCTTCCCGGTTGAACTTCCATCGCGCATCGCGGACGTACCATTTGTTGCCGAGTTCGCAGAAGACCCATTCACGTGGATCGCCCGGCCGGCCCTTCAGCTGGGGCAGGAAACTGCGCCCGTCGAGCGTATTCGTAGTAGGCAGGGGCGCCCCGGCCACCTCGGCGAAGGTGGGCAGCAGGTCGCTCGCGTCGATCAGTTGGTGACTGACCTGCTCCGGTGCGATCACGCCGGGCCAGGAAGCGATCAGCGGCACCAGGCCGCCACCCTCCAGCATGTCGCCCTTCTTGCCAGACAAAGGCCGGCCTCCGATGGTGGCCTTTCGGGCATACCCGATGGCCGTCCCGTTGTCGCCCATGAAGACGACCAGTGTGTTCTTCCTCAGTCCGAGGCTGTCGAGCGCGTCCAGCAGCCTGCCGACGAGCTTGTCCATGTAAGCGATGTTCTCGGCATACGCATCCCCGTCGGGCCGACTGTCGGGTGTGGCTTGCAGCCTGGAATGGATATGCGAGAGGGAATAGAACAGGAAGAAGGGCTTGCCCTGCTGCTTCGATATCCACTCGACCGCATGCTCGTGCATGAGGTCGGGCATGTACCGGTTGCCCAACTTCTGGACGGAGCCGTTGACAGTATAATACTCGGCCGAGCGCTTCTCTGCGCTCCAATAGACGCCGCTGCCGTTGAACCTCAGATAGTCGTCGAAGCCGAAGTCGGAGGGCTGCAGGGGCAGCTGTCCCCATTTGCCCGTCATGGAGCTGACGTATCCTGCTTTCTTAAGCACGGTGGGGATCATGACCTCTTTGGAGGGCTTCAGGTCGCCGCACATGTCCTGGTTGACGGCACCCGTCCGGAAGGCATACCTGCCCGTCAATATCAGCGCCCTCGAGGGACCGCAGAGCGGCGCGGTAAAGCCGTGGGTGAAGCGGATGCCCTGCCGCGCCATCCGGTCGATGACGGGCGTCCGGTTGCGGTCGGAGCCATAGGCCCCCACCTCGCCGACGCCAAGGTCGTCGGCCAGGATGAAGACGATGTTGGGTCGGCTGGGCTGGCCAACATTTTCAGACGTCGATGGCACCGATCTCCTGGCCTTTCGGAGGCCTTTCGTCTCCGACTGGGCACCGGCCAGCATGGGTAGCAGACACCAAGTGTAAAGGAGCATCCTGGCATGTGACATGATGTTGCCTTTGATTGAATGGCTGATCGGTTTCATATCTTTCCAAAGGGTTTTCTCAAAACGTGAGACAAAAAATATTTCAATTCGAAATCATCTTTCCTGATGAATGTAACGATTCTTGTCGAGCTCCCCATAAACCCTCCAAAGCACTATAGGATGTTGCCAAGCGCCTGGAAGGAGAGAAATATCTTAGGTGAGACTTGATTCATGCCACATCGTGCACTCCCATGGATGGCTCCATCGGAATTCAGTGTACACGGTAAATGCCATGGAACCATTTTAAATTGAACTGACATGGGAAAGGCATCCCGCAGAACCTTCATCCGCTCCGCCTTCGGCGGATTGTCCATCCCCTTCGCAGGACAGGCTTTCCAACCGTCCAACCAAACGGATCTCAACATCGATGGCGTATCTGAAGTACAGCCACAACCCGATGGATACCTGTCAGCAATCCGACAGGAACTCGAAAAGCAGTGGCCGCAGAACCGCCTCGTCAATCTGGTCTTCCATGGACACTCCGTACCCGCGGGTTATTTCAAGACGCCGGTGGTGAATATGTTGGAAGCCTACCCGTTCCTTGTACTGAAGGGACTGAAGGACAGATACCCGCATGCCGTCGTCAACTCCATCGTCACCGCGATCGGTGGAGAGGACTCCAGACAGGGCGCGGCCAGGTTCACCCACCAGGTCCTCTGCCATCGACCCGACGTGCTATTCATCGACTACGCCCTGAACGACCCACGCATCGGACTGGAAGCCGCTCGGGAAGCGTGGACGCAGATGATCCTTGCCGCACTGCAGCAGAATGTGAAGGTCATCCTGATGACGGCCACGCCCGACCAACGGATCGACATCACGGACAAGACCTCGCTGCTGCAACAACTCTGCGACCAGATAGACCGCCTGGCCGACACGCACCAAGTGGGGATCGTGGACAGTTACAGGCTTTTCCAAAACATATCCGCATCCGGCGGGAAGATAGCCGATCACATGTCGCAGGTGAATCATCCCAACGGGAAGGGACACCAGCTGGTAGCGGATGCCATCCTCAGATATTTCTGAGGCCTGCATCTCCACCACCGGACCGGGTGGTCCATTGCTCAGCCGCCGATGTACAGCACCAGCCCGCGCACCGCCGGCAATGTGATATGCGCGCCGTCGCCATCCACCGACACCTTCAGCGCCACGGCAGCACCCTCGGCACGCAGACTGCCCCCCTGAAAGCCCGTCACTGAGAGCACGGTCTCCTGTGGGCAGGTGATCCGCAGTCCGCCGCCCACGACCTCCATCGATGCATTGCCGACACCCACGGGGACGGTTAAGCGATATGGTCCCCAGCCGATCTCCCAACCCTGTCCGAGGTATAGGTAATGCAGCGTGTCGGCCCGCCAGCCGATCAGGCCGAAATGCCCGCGGAACGACCAGTCATCAGCGGCATAGCTACTGTCCGCATCGGTGGACTGCAGCACCATCTGCCGGGCATGACCCGAACGGGCGTTGCCGAGGACCTCGACAGCCGAGAAGCGATGGGCGGAGGAGGATGGGGATACGAGACGGATGGAGTCCACCGAATGACCGGAAGCGGCCCCGTGCGGCTCGTACACAGCCACGAAGGGTCGCGACCAGGCCTCGCCTTCCTGCCGCCAGACGAGTACAGGGGTACGTCGTTCGCGGTACTCGGCAGAAGTCGTCTTCGTGGGCGGCGCCATGCCGCTGAACAGCGTCCGACCCTTCTCCGGCGCGTAGAGCGCCCGCAAACGGCCCTCGCCCGCACGGAAGACGACGATGCCCGATGCGGCATCGGCCTTTCTAACGGTGTCGATCATGCGAAGACCGGGCGGGTCGTAGGGGTCCGCATGCAGGGGGATGGAAGAGGAGATCGAAGACATGGCTGACCCGTCCATCTTCCTCAACTCCGACCCCTCCCCCACGTTGTGGTACACGTACTCGTTGCTGGCGGGGTGGTCGGACCGATAGATGTCGACATAATACCCCGTGGTGTCAGTCGTACGTACGATGGCCAGGGTCCGCTGCTGACGCGCCTTCGTGGAGATATCGGTGTACCGCGTGTCGGTGAACGACACCCATTCCGACACGGCAGGCTTCTCCGGCATGGGCTCCATCGCGGCCAGTGCGATCTCGCCGATGCGCTTGGTGCCGCCGCCGCCCTTCACGGGTGGGACGGAAGTGGAGCGACTGCCCGCGACGACCGTGTTATGCGCCGCCCATTGGGCGTAATAGTCCACATGCATCGGGGCTTCGTAGGTGATGCCCTTGCCGGGATCGGGCGCCATCACGCGGCCCATCCCGTAGAGTTCCACGGCCATGCCGTTGGCGTGGTTGTGGTTGTAGGAAGCTCCCTGCACGGCATACATGAGTCCATGCATGCGTTCAGTGCCGTTGCGCTGGAGGTAGCACTTGGCGAAGTCAAGTGTTCCGCTGCGGGGCCATTCATAGGGCCTTGGCGCGTTGGTGGACACGTCGGGCAGGAAACAGAGCAGTCCCAGGAAGCCGCTCTTCGACCGGTCATAACCATTTTTGTCCATCAGTACCCGGAGCGAAGTGGCCAGTTGTCCGTATACGGCGGTGTCGTAGCGCTTCGCGAAGAGGAGTCCGATCTCGAGGCACTCGGGGCTCTGCGAGGTGGGACCTGTGTCGCCGATGGAGGGGGCGCGCAGATCGGGGAAGGAGTATTTCAGCATGGCATGCGAGGCCTGGAACAGCGCGGGATAGCGACGGAAGACGTCATGGCCGTTGCGTTCCATCGTCAGCGAGGCCTGCAGCAGGCTGCTGACGGGGAAGTTGTGGTAGCCACCCGGCTCCTTCCAATGACCATCGGGCGTGAAGTGACGCGCCAGCAGCGAGGGCATGGAGAGGTGTCCACATCCGCCGCTCAGGGTGTCGCGGCTCATGAAATGATCCACGTAGCGGGCTCGCTCGGTCCGGTCTTCGATCGACAGCGTGGCGAACACCATCAGCGGTGTCTGCGCGGCGAACCAATTGTTATCCCAGAAGCCGCGGTGCGTCATCGTCCAGGCGATGCGCTGGAAGACGGGCTCGTACCATCGGGTCTCGTACCCGCGGCGGCGCATCCAGTCGTAGAGGAAGTCGTAGATCAGGGGCATGGGCTCGTAGGCACCGTCGCCGATGGACTGTATCGAGAGGAAGCCGGTGCGGCAGGGCCCCTCGACGGGCTGCTGGTGATAGGCGCCGCGGGCCCATTGAGAGAGGATGTCGGCGGAGAAGCGCGCGTAGGACTCGTCGCCCGTGAGCCAGTACACGATGGCAGCGTCGAGGGCGAGGTCGTTGATGCGGCCGTTGAAGCGGTCGATCATCGCGCCGGGGTCCACACGCTCGCGGATGCCGGGGTCCGTCTCCCGTTGTAGCAGCATGGTCCGCGACGTGTCGTAGGGAACCATCTCCTCGAGCGAGGGCATCCGGTAGCCATGACCGTCGGGTGCCACGGGTCCGCGCTTATGCGTGCTCACGCGCACGGTCGGGAAGGGTGCATCACCGGCGAAGCCGACCATGGCAGTGCCCTCGGCATCGGAGATGGCGCGCGTGTAGCGCCGGCCCGGTACGCGGTTCATCAGATAGCGACTGAGGATCCATTCAGGGTCGTTGCGATGCCTTGCCACATGGGGCTCCACTTGGCGACGCAACGACTCGTAGGCGCGTTTCGCCCACGACTGCGTGCGGATCTTTTCCAGCACCGCCGTCCTGTCGCCCGGTCCCACGAGGATATGCGGATGGGCAAAGGCCGATCTTTTGCCGGCCTGCCCGAAGACCGTCAGGGACAGGCAGCAGCAAAACAGAGAGATCGAGGATCGACCCAATCGCACAGTGCGCTCAAAAATGGATACAACGGACATGGAATGCATCGGAAAGGGTATCAATGGAAATGATCAGGACGGGCGGCTTCGTTGAAATCACTTCAGCGGGCAACGGAGGCATCGGACATGTTTTCGATGCAGCATCGACATCTCGATCGGATAGGGTTCCTTCTTCCATACCCTTCAGATGTCGCGCTCCATGTAAACAACCCCGGGCGTCGAATTTCGGTAGTAGGGGCCGCATTCGGTGAAACCGTTGCGGCGGTAGAGTGACAAGGCGGTGGTGAGATGCGTCAAGGTGTCAAGCCGCATCTTTCGGTAGCCCAACTCGCAGGCCGTGGAAAATAGTTCGTCCAGCATCCGTTGGCCAATCGCCTGTCCGCGGTGGGCGGGCCGGACATACATCCGCTTCAGTTCGCAGACATCCTCCGCCAGGGGACGGATGGCGGCGCATCCTGCCGGGTCCTCACCCACGCGTGCGAGCAGCAGCACCCCGCGCGGCAGCCCATAGACCTGCGCGAGGTTCTGCAACTCGCGCTCGAAACCCTGGAAGCAGAGGTCGACGCCCAGGCAAGCGGCATATTCCCGAAAGAGGCTGGCGGCGATGCCATAGTCGGCCTCGGAAGTGGCCATGGAAAGGTTCACGATGTCCATGCCATTTGCTGCTGACATAAGCATTGTTTTCAGCACGTTTTAGCGCGAAGCCGCCCTCAGGTTCAATACTTGGCCGGCTTTCCGGGGGCAGGCAACGACTTCTGGATGAAACGCCGAAGGCTCTCGTTGCTGGACTCCAGGTCGGGCCGGCGCAGGTACATCATGTGCCCGCTCCGATATCCCTCCCAGGAGAGGCGGTCTTTCAGCTTCCCAGATGGATCGAGCTGCCACATGCTGTACTTGGCGTTGAAGTAGTCGCAGGCGCCGTCGTAATACCCCGACTGGATGAGTACATGCAGATAGGGGTTCTGCGCCATGGCCTGACGCAGGTTCTCTCCCGTACGGTCGTTCGTCCGGTCCCAGGGCTGCACGGGTCCGAAGACGTAGTACTTGAGGTCGGTCTTATACTTCAGTTCGTCGCGCAGGTAGATGTTGATGGCCGGGGTGAAGGAATGCTCCCAGGAGATGATCTCGGCGTTGAAGTCGGGCTGGTCGCCGGCATCGCGGCGGTCGAGGCCTTTGTAGCGCGAGTCAAGGCGGCCCACGGTGTAGCCCTTGTCGCGCAGCAGCTCCTTCCAGAAGAAGCCGAGCGGCAGGTCGAGGTTGTTCTGCAGGACGGCCTTCTCGCTGAGGCCGGCATAGCGCGCCATCCGGCTGGCGACGGCCTTGCGCTTCTCGGGTTCGAGGAAGCCGCCCTTCGAGAGGGCCGGGACGAGCTCGTCCACCGTGAAGGCCTCCACTTCGGGCAGCATGTCGGTCAGGTCCTTCGCCTGCAGGTCGGCCGGCAGGGCCTTGTGGTACCAGGCTGTGGCGGCCATGTAGGGCAACTTCAGCGCAGATGCCAGCGGGCCTGCGCGCTCGATGCCGAGCGTGGTGGGTGAGACGAGGATGACGCCGTTGACGAACATCCAGTGGCTCTGCTGCAGCTCCAGCGCCAGGCCCGACACGCGGCCCGTGCCGTAACTCTCGCCGATCAGGTATTTGGGAGAGGCCCAGCGCGACATACGCGTCACGAAGGTGTTGATCCATTCGGCCAGGTACTTGATGTCGGCGTTCACTCCGAAAAAGCGGCTCGTCGGGATGTCGCGGCTCACAGGCCTCGAATAGCCCGTGTTGACGGGATCCACGAAGACGATGTCAGCCACGTCGAGCACCGAGTGGGGGTTGTCTTTCAGACCATAGGGCTGCAGGGGATAGCCCTCATCATCGATGTGCACGATGCGCGGGCCCGTATAGCCGAGTTCCATCCAGAGGGAAGAGGTGCCGGGGCCTCCGTTGAAGGAGATGAGCAACGGCCTCGGGGCGCGGTCCTTCACATCGCTGCGCTCATAGTAGGTGAAGAAGACGCCTGCCTGTGCACGGCCCTCTGCATCCCAGACGGGCTGCATGCCCGCCGTCGCGCGATAGGGCACACGCACGCCCCGGATGGTGACCTCATGTTCCGTGACGACCGTATGGTCGGGCTGGAAGGGGATGTCGGAAGAAGACTTCCTCGGCATGCTGTCGTTGCGACCGATCGTGGCCCCGCCACCGGGGTTGTTATGGGTTGTTGTGCTGATGTTGACGAGGGCGGTGTTGCGCTGCTGCGCCTGGCCGCTGCCAAGCAAAAGGAAGGCGAGGAATGGAAGCATCTGTTTCATGCGGTGGGTTTGTGGCGAATGACTTGTGAGCTGGGAAGTTAAATCATAGCGGGAAGGGATCCCCCAGGGTTTGAAGGCGCAGGAGCAATGGGATCATCCACGCAATGTTGCAACCAGCGCTGCCCATTCCTCCTCGAGGGTCTGGGCAGGGCGGCTGCGACCGGCACGCGCATACCAGTAGTCCGCATTCCCGACATCCCCTTCCTTCCGGTGCAGGTAGGCATGAATCCAGGCCGCGTCCCTCCCGGGCATATCCTGTACGATTCGATGTGCTTCCTCCCAGTCCCCGGCCGCCTCATGCCAGAGGGCTTTGAGGGGTTCTGAGAGCCCCTCCGGGCCTTCCGGCAACATCTCCCGGCGCAGCGCTTCTGATGGCATGATCCCTTTTTTCAAATGTAAGGAATGGCCGTCAGGCGTAAAGATCCATGGAAGGATTGCAGGATGAGGCACGAATATGTATCTTCCGCGTCGAGGATTTCACCATGCAAAAGTTTACCCTCCGCCAACGCCTGCACTACCGCTTCGAGAACACACTGGCTACCGGCACCGGTGCCGTCATCGCCTGGCTGGCTGTCCTCTCGCTGCTCATCATCCTGCTGGCAGCCACCCTCATCCACGTGTTCGACATCCCCGCCGCTCCTGATGAACCGACATCCTGGGGCTTCTGGGAAGGATTGTGGAACAGCCTCATGCGCACCCTCGACGCGGGCAATATGGCCGATGATGCCGGCTGGATGCTCCGCATCGTCACCCTCTTCGTCACCATCGGTGGCATCTTCATCGTAGCCACCCTCATAGGCTCCATCGGCGCCGGCTTTGAAGGCGCCATCGAAGAGCTCCGCAAGGGCAAGTCGATCGTCATCGAGTCGGGGCACACCGTCATCCTCGGGTGGAGCCCGAAGATTTTTCGTGTCATCTCCGAGCTGGTGGTCGCCAATGCCAACCAGCGCCGGCCCCGCATCGTCGTCATGGCCGACAAGGACAAGGTGGACATGGAAGATGAGATTCGCCAGAAAGTGTCCGATACCGGCAACACCCGCATCATCTGCCGGACAGGCAGCCCCATCGACATGGACGACCTCCGGCTCATCAGCATGAACGAGGCCAAGTCGATCATCATCCTGTCCCCGGAAGACTCCGCATTTCCAGACACCTGGACGATCAAATCCATCCTCGCCATCACCAACAACCCCGAGAGGAGGAAAGAGCCCTTCCACATCGTCGCCGAACTACGGGACACCCGCAACCTCGAAGCCGCCGAACTCGTCGGAGGCGATGAGCTCTGCGTGCTGCCCGCCCCCGACATCATCTCCAAAGTCACCGCCCAGACCTGCCGGCAGTCGGGCCTCTCCGTGCTCTACTCCGAGCTGCTCGATTTCGAAAGGTCGGAGATCTACATGTCCGAAGAAGCCTCACTGGTCGGGAAGACGTACCGGCACATCATATCCGCCTACAACGACTCCACCGTCATGGGTATCCGAAAGGCCGACGGGCGCACACTCATCAACCCGCCCATGGACCATCTGTTCCAGGAAGGCGACAAGGTCATCGCCATCACGCAAGATGATGACACCCTGATTCCCGATAAAGAGCCGGCCGCCGCATCCGATGCATCGCTCATTGTCGGACAGCATGAAAAAATCACCCGGCCCGAAAAAACCCTCCTCATGGGCTGGAACGAAAAAGGAGTCAGCATCATCCGTGAACTAGATAACTATGTCGCGGCAGGCTCCTCCCTGCTCGTCATTTGCGACCATGAAGTCCCTGAAGCCGAAAGGACAGAACTGGCCGCCCAAGTTGAACACACCTCACTCGAATGGAGGCAGGCCGATATCACCACGCGGCGCGTCATCGAAGCTGCCCGGCCCGACCTGTTCGACCATATCATCCTGCTCTGCGACCCCGACATGCCGGTGCAGGAGGCTGATGCGCGTATCCTCATCGCGCTGCTTCACCTCCGCAACTATGCCGAACTGAATCAAAAAGACCTCAGCATCGTGAGTGAGATGCGCGACGTGCGAAACCGCTCCCTGGCAGAAGTTGCCAAGGCCGACGACTTCATCGTCAGCGACAACATGGTGGCCCTGCTCATCGCCCAAATCAGCGAGAACCGCGACCTCGCCCAGGTGTTCGACACCCTGTTCAGCGACCAGGGCTCTGAAGTCTATATCCGACCCATCGGTCAATACGTGAAGACGGACGTCGACATGGACTTCCACACCCTCCTCGAAGCGGCCGCCCGTAAGGGTGAGACCGCCATCGGCTACCGCCTGCTCCGCTACAGCGAAGATGCCGGCAAAGCCTATGGCATCGTCTCCAACCCGGTGAAGTCGGAACGTGTCTCCTTTGCGCCCGAAGACCGCATCATCGTGCTGGCAGAAGACTAGCCCTTCCTTCAACGGATCATGGGCAGGTATTGCTCCCGGTGCTCGTAAAGAATCCAACCCAGAACGGCCCAGGCGATCAAGGCGATGGGCAGGCCAGCGGGATAGACGAACACATGCGTCAACAGGACGCCCACCATCACCGGGAAGACGACGATGGCCCCCCAGCGCCCGGGTACGCTGCATGAGCAGCAGCAGGGCACCCATAACCTCGGCCGCGCCCACCAGCGGCATCAGCCAGGCGATCTCCAGAAACGCGGCATTGTCCCGTACAAGGGACTCTGGAAGACCCTCCGGGACAGGCATGTATTGAAAGAACTAGTTCAGCCCGCTGTTCAATAGCATCAGGGCCATGAACCAGGAAAGCCCGGTCATCCATTTCTGCTTCATGCGATGGTTTTTTGTAAGGGGACGGGGCTGCCGAAGGTGTGGGCTTTACATATAGCAGGGATGCCATCCGTCATGGTCTCTCTGCGACCATCCTGAACTGACGGAACACGTAGAAGAGATTGAGATAGGGCATCAGCCGTGGCAGCCTTCCGATCATCCCGCCCGCCTCGCGGAACAGCCAGAGCCGGCACAACAACCTGTCAACCAGACCCGGCGCATCCAATCCAATCGTCGTCCAACGCGCCTGCCGCAGTACCTGCGACAGTTCCACGCGTTCTTCGATGATGTCTTCTATCTCTTTCAAGGTCGGCCAGAAGACGACCTTGGCACCGTAGCAGTCGCCGATCAGTGCCATCGACGCATCCTGGCTGTATTGATACAAGCCCAGCCGCTCGCGGCCCTGCGCATCTGTCAACAGATACCTCAAAGGCCCTACTGACTTGAAATAGGCATACTCTCTCCTCCGGATCATCGTCTCCTGTTTTGTGGGTGCTGCATTTCGGACATCGAACATACCGCCCCGCAATGTAACCTATGTGCTATGGTCGGGAAATCGGAAATACACGCCTGGCAGCAGATATTTTCACGAAAGACGCTCGGAAGGCTTGCCTCGCCGCCGCCGCCACCACCCCAGCAGGATCGCCGCCGCCAGGGCTGCCAGCCCCACCAGGGTGCCCGGGAAGGGGCTGGGCCGCAGTGGCTGCAAAGCTCTGATGACGCGGATCCGCGCATCCTGCCCGGCACCCTCCCAGGAGGCGCCTGCCGCCTGCCGCCGCAGCTGGGCAAAGGCTTCGGCCTGTTGGGGGAAGGACTTCTCCTGCGACTGCATCCACTCCTCCCACCGGGAGCCCTGGCCCCTGGCCTCCATCGCCCATCGCGTCACCCAATGATTGGCCGGCTTGAAGTCTTTGTGGTTGGATGGGTTGGGGTCGTAGGCGAGGATGGCGTCCAGGGCGCCCTCCGCCTCGGCGTGAAGGCCCAGGCGCGTCCAGCAGAGATATTCCAGGTATCGCTCCAGCCGCCTGTCGATGTCCGCGTCATAGGGCTTTCCGACCCCCAGATGCTCCGGCCATTCGGCAGCCGACTGGATATAGCGGAGGGCAAGGCGGTCGTCTTTGCGCGCATAGGCCTCCACCGCCATCATCATCTTGGCCTCCCAATACAGGTCGCGCCCTTCCGTGGACCCTTCAAATGGGATGATGCGCATGCGCGACAGGAGGGTGTCGGCTTGGGAGAACTGTCCGGTCAGCAGCAGCGACTTGGCGAGGAGCATGTCCATCACGGCGGAATGGCCCTGCCCATGTGTCTGTACATAGCCATATGCGACCGACAGAGAACGGTCGGCCTCTCCACGGCGGATGTGCAGCTGTGCCAACAACTTTGAGTAGCGCCATGCGGCAGGATCCAACGAGATGGCCTTGCGGAGGTCGAGCACTGCCTCGTCGCCCTTACCCCTCCAAAGTGCCCGCAGGGCGTAGAAGGAAGGCTCGTCCGGCCGATCGGTCAAGCTTTGGACAAGATCGATGGCCTCCCGCCGCTGGTTTTTGTGGTACAGCAGCAAGGCGAGGTGGTAGGTAGGTCGCCAGTGGCTACTTACCTGCACGGCCCAGCGCAGCACCGGCAGCATCTCCTCGCGGAAGGGGAAAGCCTGTCCGACGGGCTGCAGGTCTGCCTGCTCCAGCAATTGCTTCGACCGGATGGGATCCGAACGCTCCAGCCAGGCCCTCCAATACAGCGCCAGCGGATGGGAGGGCAGGCCTGCCAGCAGTGCCTTGCCGTCGGCCTCCATACCAGCAGAGAGGTAGAAAGAGGCCAGCTCCAGGAGGCCCTCCCAGGGTAACTCGTTCTGCTGACGGATAACAGAGACGCTGGACGGCATGGACCCTTGGCCATAGGCACGCTCCCAATCCAGGAAAGGATGCAGCGGCAGCCGACGCTCCAGTTCTTCCAGAGCTTTGCGGTGTGCCGCCCTGTCGCCACGCAGGCGGTAGGCCAGGATGCGCAGCTGCTGGGCGACGACATTGTAGCGGTCGCTGTCCAGCGCCCGCTCCGCATGCGCTACGACTTTCTCCCAACGGCCCTGCAGGGCATGCCATCTGGCCATCTCGACATGCGCAGGCGTCCGGAAGGATCCCTGCAGGCTGGCGATGCCAAAGCCGTCTAGGGCGTCGGCCTCGCGCCCGAGGCGGGCAGCCGCTAGGCCATAGTGGTAGTTGGCAGCGCCATCATGGGCATCCACCGAAAGCCCCCGTCGGGCAAAGGCAAAGGCCGCCGCCGGGTCTCCGTTGCGAAGCGAGAGTTCTGACATAGCCACCAGGGCCGATATACACAAAGAATCTTTTTGCAACGACGCCTCCAGGCTCTGCTGTGCCTCGCGGAACTGACGCTGCTCCATCTGCTCCCGGCCCTTGAGCGCCAAGCCCTCTGCAGCACTCCAGTTGAAGCCGGACGGCGTCTCCAGGGGGCGCGACAGATGCTCATCGCCCGCCGAAGACCAGTATAGCCCGCGGCCGGTAATCGAGATGGAGCGGTTCAAAGGACTTCCATCGACCCGGAATGAGTCCGACAGCGTCTGTAAGGGGCGCGCCTCGAGGCGGCGCACCACCGTCCTGCCACCTACCGTCACACGCAGGCTGTCGGTGAAAGTGGCCGCCGGTGAGCAATACCACTTGGCCCAGCCGTCTTCGACCCGCAGGTTCAGCGCGGCCCATTCATTGGCGACGAGCATGCCACGCATTCGGTTCACCGGGTACCAGTACTCCGTCCACTGGTCGGTGGCATGTGCCGGGAATCCCAGGTGTTTGAAAGGTGTGACGGTGCTGTTTGAGGTATTCTGGTTGAAGAGTCGGCCCGACTGGATCTCGGAATACTGCCCGTCTGTGTCGGTCAGCATGCGCTCCCAGATCATGCCCTGCCGGGAGAGGCCCCATATCCAGATCTTCTTACCGGCCTTGTCTCCATAGGGTGCATAGCGTACCATGCCGTTGCGGTCGGCATGCCAGTAGACACCAAAGAAGTCGGTATGGCTACCGATGACATGATACGACTTGTAGGAGCCAAAGTCGTTCTGCTCGTAGAAGTTGATGTGTTTCCCGTTGGAAGGATTGACAGGCCAGGAGGCATGCTCCCCATCATGGCCAATATAGGCCGTGCCGGGGAAGATGTACTCAAGGTCGCCCTTGGTGCGGATGCCGAGGTTCATCCAGTGGTAGTAGGGCTGCTCAATGCTCATGGGGTTACTCCATATCGAGCCGGTGGAAAACCAGGCCCTATCCTTAGGCAGACGAACTTCTATCTGCCAGCGCGTGCGCGTGAGGAGATCGAGGACCCCGACAAAGCAGCTGGCACTCCCGTCTTCGTTCAGGCGTGTCCGGTAGTCGACCGGGGTGGCACAGTTGGGTGTATGGCCGATGATGCCGTAGTTCGGCTCGAGACCTCCGCTGGTCCAGGGTCCTCTCATGGCGATGTCGCGGAATTTCACCACTGAGTTGTAATAGATAAATGGCTGCCCGGTCGTCTTGTCGATGGCCGTCCAGATCTTACCACCCACCTCGGGGAGGATCAGCAGCCGGATATAGTCGTTCTCCAACTCCACCACCTTCCAGGTGCGCTCCTCCGGTTGGTCGGTGAAGCCATCGTACCGGAAATACGGATAGATGGCTGTCTGTGACGGGATGGGGTCGGGGTCGGAAAAGGGATAGGTCTTGAACACGCGGGGGTATTCCTTCACGCGGGCAGGGGATTGCGCGGAGGCTAGATGGGTGGAGAGCAGGGGCAGTAGCAGGGCAGCGAGGAGACGGGAGATTTTTGTCATGGCATACGTATGTGGGATGGCGGCATGAGTTCAGATACGACAAGTTACTAGCTTCAGCCGTGTAAACGATTGATGTGAGGGGGTGACCCCACCTTGCTTGACCCCGTCTTGGATGCTAGGCCGTGACCACATCGGCCAACGTTGCCTTCTCATGATGGATATGTCCCCGCACAACGCCTTGCATGGCACCCGAGGCTGCGCCACGCGGAGGGTATCACTGTTGGTTATTTATATCCGAACAGAAAGGGCAGCAGGAAGACCACGATGGCCGTCCAGGCCACATAGACCGGCAAGTACCTACCGATGACGCGGTCCACTGCATCCTGACCGGCCTGGCCACGAAGCCATTGCAGCAGGGCATGGCAGACACCGAGGAGATGCCCCATGATCAGTACGTTGCCGCCGAATACCGCAATGCGGTTGGGTGTCCAGCCGAACTCGAAGAGCCGGTAGGCGATGGCGGACAAGGCTATGGCGTTATTCAGCGCAGCTAGGAAAGAGAGCGCCAGCAGCATCCAGAGGTTGAAGCGACTTGTGGACGTCCGCATCACTTCCCCGACGGAGAACAACACGATGGCCATCACCCCGATCAGCAGGATGTTGAAGATAAGCAGGAAATCACGGTCGCGATACGGATCCTTCCCCTGGGCCCCCATGGCGATCAGGAAGGCCAGCAGCATCAACCCCACCAGCGGTGTGAAGATGCGTGCGACGATGGGCGACACACGACCCACCAGCTGCGGGTTGTTGCGCACGAGCAGGGTCGCTAGGATGGGGATGCCCGGACCGCCGTATACGATCACCCACTTGCCATAGAAACTGCTGATGTCGACGCCGATAAGAGAGAAGAGTCCGATGGTGATGGCGGTGAATAGGGCAGAGGCGATGGCCAACACGGCCGACATCACGAGGAGGTCGCCGTTGAAGCGCAGATAGGACACCCTTGGCTTCAGGGCGCCGAAAGGCTTCCCTCCAAAGGCGAAGCCCAGGAGTCCCCAGAGCAGTAGCGGCAGGTGGATGCAGGCCAGCGCGAGGGTGTCGCTGCTGAGATCCTTCGGCAGCAGGTTGATGTGCACAGCAGCCAGGACGACCGGTACAAAGAGCCAAAGCCGTTCCCTCCACCCCATGTCGTGCTTCCAGGCAAAATAAGCTGCCAACAGGGGCAACACCGAGAAGGAGAGGTTGCGGGAATAGAAGTCCCCATCTTCCACCTGCAACAGCGTTGGAAGTTTCAGGATGGTTCCTGCCAGGGCCACGGCAATGGCCAGGAAGGTCCAGTCGGACCGCTGCAGCGAGAAGGCCGCCTCGTGGTCGGGCCTCAGCCGCTCCTGCCAGGCCTCTGCCAGCGGCGCTCCCTGCACCTGCGGGTAAGCATCTTCAAAGGCTTTTCGGAAAGCACGGCGATCTCGGCGGTAGAGGGCCTCCAACTCCTTGGGGTCATCAATGGCGGAAATGATTGTTTTCTTGTCGACTTCACTGACGCTTAGAAATTGTTCTTGTCTTTCCATGTGATGATGAATTACACAAATGAATTAGTTCCGAAAGTGGGACTTCTAATTGCCTGGGTACAGATTCTCTTCGCATAGCTCCTTCTAAATATAGAACTCACCGACATCTGTCGTGCTAACCTAGCATTCGAAAATATTACCTTCTCTAATTCCAATATAGAATATTCTTGATTTTTCAAACTAAAAATGTAAGACCCCAGATGAGATTAGCAAACCGTTCATAGTCCCATAATAAGACGACCCGCTGGGGTTCGAATTCTACGTCGCCCCGAACTTTACGATACCTTTACCCATGCAAAATGCCATCATCATCGGTGCCAGCAGCGGCATCGGCCGTTCTCTCGCGGAGATCCTGGTCGGGAAAGGATATCGAGTGGGCGTCACCGGCCGCAGGACCGACCTGTTGGAGTCGCTCCGCATACTAAACCCCGACAAGGTATTTACCCTCCGCATGGACGTACAGGACATTGAAAGCCTCGAGTCCGCCTGCGAGGCACTGACCACCGAGATGGGCTGCATCGACCTAATGGTCATCTCCGCCGGCATCGGCATCCCGAACCGGACACTCGACTTCCAAAAGGAACACGACGTCATCCGCACCAACATCCTGGGCTTTACCTGCATCGCCGACTGGGCGATGCGGCGTTTTCAGTCCCAGGGCCACGGACATCTCGTCAACATCAGCTCCATCGCCAGCCTGCGGGGCAACGGCCATGCCCCCTCTTACAACGCCACCAAAGCCTATCAAGCCAACTACCTCGAAGGGCTGCGGCTCAATGCCGACAAAACCCGGCTGCCTATCCATGTCACCGACATCCGGCCGGGATTCGTGGACACCGACATGGCGAAGGGAATGCGCATGTTCTGGATGTCAACACCCGAAAAGGCCGCCACCCAGATAGCCGATGCCATCCAACGGAAACGCCGCGTCGCCTTTGTCACCCGACGTTGGGTCCTGGTGGCATGGCTCCTGCAATGGATACCCTATCCTTTGTTGCGGCGGGTCGTCTGAACCCATTGCCTCGAAGGTTCGATCTCTCCAGTGACGATTCCTCGCGCTATTCTATGGTAACGCATACCGCGCCCGCATACCCGGATGCACACGATCCATGTAGGCCTTCAACTCCGCCTCCAGTGCCCGCACTCGCTCCTGACTATCCTCAGAGATATCGGTAAGCTCACCCGGATCCAACTCCAGATCGTACAACTCCCGCTTCCCCGTCTTCCAGAAGATGATCAACTTATACCGCCCGCTGAGGATCGCGGAGTGCGGATATCCGTTGTGGTAGCGGTGGAAACAGAGGGGCGAACCCTTGGGACGTACAACAGCCTGGGAACGCCCCATGAACATTCCCTTCAGATCCACGCCGTCGATGTCTCGGAGCGCATCCGCACGACCACCGGCCAGCGAGGTGAGGGTTGGCAAAATGTCCCATCCGATCACCGGCACATCGCTCTGACCGGGAGATATATCCGGACCTCGCACCAGGAAGGGCACTCGGATGCCGCCCTCGTAGAGCGTCCACTTGCCACCCCGGAGCGGATGGTTGCGCATGGGCCGATTGAAGGTCGACGGATGCTCCAACCGCTTCGAGACGGGCGGGATGAACTCCACCCCGCCGTTGTCGGACATGAGGAACACATAAGTCTCACCAGTCAGCCCGAAACTATCTACCGCGTCCAGCAGCCGTCCGATGCTTTGATCTAGATCATACAACATCCCCGCCCAAGCGGGCTGGTCGTGCCTACGGCCGGGGGTCTTCTTAGAGAACCGATCGTGGCTCGTGGCCCTGGTCTCCATGTGGACATGCGTCGCATAATGTGAGACCTGCAGATAGAAGGGATTCCCCGCCACAGCCTGCCGATGCAAGAAATCGATGGCACGCGCCGTCACGCTGTCGGTCTGCTTGGGGTTCTCACGCAACAGGTGAGAGGTCCATTTCTCCTCGCCGCCCTTCTCGGTATTTCCGTTGCTATTGCCGGTGTCGCCATCGCTTTCATCATAGCCGTAGGCCTCGGGTGGATACCCGACGCGCAGGTCCCACTTACCGACATGCGCCGCCCGATAACGCAGGTCGATGCCCTTCAATACCTGTGGGATCGTCCGCCAGGGTACCCCTCGCCGCGGGGTATGCGTGCTGTCGAAGGTCTCATCGCCCTGCCGGATCGACGACTGCCCGAACTGGAGGCTCCGTCGCGTTGGCGAACAGATGGGGTCGGGCGCATAGCCGCGTGAAAAGCGGAGTGCCTGCTGCGCAAATGCTTCTATCCGCGGCGTCTCGTGGAAGTCGCTCATCGAGCCCGCGACGCGGTCATCCATCCGGACAGAGAGCGAACTCCATCCCAAGTCATCCGTCAAGATCAGGATGATGTTGGGCGGACGCTTCGCCGGCCTGTGTGAGAACAGCAGGATCAATACAAGGAATGCGAGCATGGTCCTGCACGCGGCCAAGACCTTTCGGGGTATGATATATCGCATGGCAGGCATCATCATATGTATGCTCAACGGAGCGTCGGCAACGGCAGCTCCCTGCCCTGCGTGAAGACCGGCTTCCCACCCTTCCGCTCCACGAGCATCGAATGACCCGGCAGCGTGGCTATTGAAATTACGGAAAAAGGGTGGCGGGCGGTGGCACGGGTAGGGGATGGTCCATCCCCCTTCAATTCCTTAAAAAGAACAGGGATGCCAGAAGGCATCCCTGTTGACTTCGCATGCATGGAGGGCCGTTTTGTAACAACCCGCCTGTGTTGATGGAACCGCAGTCGCGGAGCCGGTTCACCAACCAGGGTTCTGCAGCAGTTTGGTATTCGTGTTGATATCCACCTGCGGGATGGGATAATAATAGTTCTTGTCGGTCCACGTGCGAGCGATATTGGCCTGCCAGGTGACTTCCCCGAAATTGCCCCTTGAAAGGCGCTGCGCGTTGACGGCCGTGCCGATCGTGGGCGCCACGTTGATATAAGTGACACCGGCGGGCCGGTTCGCGGGCAACACCAAGTAGAAGGCCACGTCGAGGACGCCGTCCTCGTTCAGGTCCATCGGCACGTTGAGCCTTGGCACATACATCCCGTTCCAGACCATGGTCATCAACTCACCCCTGCGCCAGCGGACGATGTCGTAGAAGCGGAAGCCTTCGAGACAGAGCTCGATGCCCCTATCCCTTCTCACCTCTAGGACGACGGGGTCGCTGATCCCGGGGAAATAGGTCCGCTGGAGGTACGTGTCCACCTTCGTGGGCTTCGCAGTGAGCCCGCCGGTGATGCCTGCACGCTTCCTCAGGGCGCCGATCGTCAGTGCCCACTCGGCATCGGTCAGGGTGCCGAGCTCTGCCTTCGCCTCTGCGAAATTGAGGAGCACTTCCGCATATCGGAAGAGGGGCACCGCATTGTCGTTGAGGTTGCCGGCGTCGTACCGGGTATCGTCCATGCTCCATTTGATGGGCATGTAGCCCGTGAAGGTGTAGGTGAACACGGGAGGGGCCGCCACGTTGGAAGTGCCGCTGATGCGCCTGTAGGGCCCGAGCCGGATGGTCTGCTCCAGACGGCGGTCCCTGCCTTTCACCTCGTCCTTGAAGAGCAGGGTGTCGTAGCCGGCCCTGTCCGTGAAGGGCGTTCCGTTGATGTTGAGGTAGGTATGGATGAAGCTGCGGATGAAACTCAACCGCACGCCGGTCGTCGAACTGGTGTAGTACCAGTTCGCGGGATGCAGGACACCCAGCGACACGTCCGACACGGAGGCCATCAGGACTTCCGTGGTGTTGGGGGCGATGCTGGTGAAGACGTTGCGATAGGATCCGGTGACGCCGGCGCCTTCGAAGAGCCTGAAGCCACCCTCATCCATCACCTTCTTGGCCGCGACGGCCGCCTGGTTCAGCCAGGCAGCGGCGGATCCCACGAGGTTCAGGCTGGTATGATACTTCCGGAAAGTGCCCTCGAAGAGGCAGACCCTGGACTTGAAGGCATAGGCGACCCACTTGGTGACCCGGCTGCGGGTGGGGTCGTTCGCCAGTTTGATGTTCTCCGCGGCGAAGTCGAGGTCGGCCAACACGGAGTCCATCACCAGCGTCCTGGAGTCCCTTGGCTTGGTGAGCTCGAGGTCGTTGACATCGAGGGGCTTCCCGATCCAGGGCACGTCGCCGTAGCGCTTCACCTTTTCGAAGTAGAACATGGCGCGGAAGAACCGCGCGATGCCCATGTAGTTGTTCTTGACATCCGCAGGCAGGGGCGAGGTCCTCAGAATGACGATGAAGTAGTTGACATTCCTCAAGGCGCCCCATCCCCAGTTCCAATCCGTTCCGTGCGCCACGAGGTCGTAGGCGGATGCGGAAGTGTTATCGCTGAGTGTGGGAAGGTAGGCGCCCTGCTGCACGAAGCGCGGTACATCGCGCCTGGCCGCGTAGTCGGACAGGTTGTCGGCCGTGTACACGGAGGTGGCCGTGGGCAGGATGTTATAGAAGGAGTTCGAATAGAGCTGCAAACCATCGACGCTTCCGAAGACCGTCTCCCTGGTAGCGGATGATTGCGGGGCCTGCTCGAGTTTCTTACAACCGGCGGTGAGCAAGGCCGTGGCTATCAGCAGATGTATTTTTTTCATGACTGATTCTGTTCTTTGTAAGTTAAAAACCGATGGTCAGACCGAAAGCGACACCCCGCATCATCGGGTAGTTGTAGGCATCCCCGGCGTTGGAGGGGGTGAACAGCTGGTCCGAGGGCCCTGTGTTCTCGGGGTCTATGTCGCGGGTGATGCGGTACAGCGGCGTCCATGTCCAAATGTTCTCCGCCGACACGAAGACCCTGGCATTGGTAGCCCTCAGCTTGCGCAGGACGCCGGACGGAAGGTTGTATCCCATCTGCACGTTCTTGAGCCTGATGTAGGAGATGTCGAAAAGGTAACGCGTCTGGGCCTCGCGAAGGGTGCCGCCCGCCCGGTTGGCGAGACGCGATACATACCTCGGCAGCAACGCATCGGGCCGCTCGGGCGTCCAGTGGTTGTCCAGATGCCAACGCGGCAGCTTGCCGTAAGGCCGGTTGTACTGACCCCAGAAGACACCCGCCTCCGAACTGGGGAACCAGTCACACTTTCCAACCCCCTGAAAGAAAGCGGAGAAGAAGAAGTTGTTCCATTCGGCACCCAGGTTGACCCCGTAGGTGTAGCGCGGCAGGTTATTGCCGATGATGTACCGGTCACCGGGATTGTCGGCGGTGTTGAGGCCGAAGTTCACGAAACCATCCTTGTTCCTGTCCTCCAGTTTGATGTCTCCGGGGTAGGTGGCGCCGGAGGCGGTGGACAGGAAGATCTTCTGGTTGGCATGCTTTGCGATGTCGTCGGCGGACGTGAAGAATCCGAGCGTGTTGTATCCCCAGATCTGACCCAGCCGCATCCCCACATAGTAGTCGGTGAGCCGTTTGTCAGGGTTGTTGTACTTCGTGATGACCGACTGGTTGTCTGCCAGGGCGATCCTCAGGTCGTAGCGGAACGGCTTCCCGCCCACATTGAATTTGTCATCCCAGGTGATGGTGGCCTCCCAGCCGGTGGTCTTCAGGTCGGCATAGTTGCCCCTCGGAGGCGTCGCCCCGAATACGGCGGGCAGTGTGACGCCGACGGTGAACATATCCGTCGTGTTCCGGACATACCAATCACCCACGAAACGGAGCCTGTTCGACAGGAAGGCCATGTCCAGACCCAGGTTCATGGTCGTCGAGGTCTCCCATGTCAACCCGTTGGGAAGGATGGTGGGACGGCTGGTCTGCTGTGGCCTGACACCACTGAGGATGTAGGCGGACTGTGAGATGGCGAACTGCTCCTGGAAGGAGTAGGATGCTATGTTTCCGTTTCCGAGCGAGCCGTAAGATGCCCGGAACTTCAGGTCGGTCACGGCGCGGGGCGAGACCTTCCAGAAGCCCTCCTTGGACACCCTCCAACCGGCGGACACGGAGGGGAAGATGCCGTAGCGCTGGTCGGAAGGGAACTTCGAAGAACCGTCGTACCGTCCGTTCAGTTCCAACAGGTACTTGTCCCGGAAACCGTAGTTGATCCGTCCGAACCCTCCGAGGATGGCCCACTGCTCGTATCCGCCCGAAGTGGTAATGGTCTGTCCCAGTGCCAGGTTGATGTCGGTGGCATCGGCGAAGATCAGTCCGTTGCGCTGCGCGCCCAGCCCGTTGAAGGTGGACTGCTCATAGTTGTATCCGAGCAGCACCTTGATGTCGTGGTCGTTGCCGATGTTCTTTTCGAATTCGCCATAGAGGTTGGTGGCGAGGTAGTTCGTCTTCTGACGGGTCTCGCGCAGGTCGTTGGTGGTGGTGCCGATAAAGGAGGTCTCGCCGGGCTTTATGCTGTACGGCACAGGCACCTGCTTCCGGGTCTCGTCGTTGTCAAGGGTCTGGAAAGTGGCATCGCCCTTGATGCGGAAATTCCTGGTCACGTCGGCTATGAAGTTCGTCCGGTTGCGGAGTATCCTGCGCGTCTGGTCGAATCCGTTCTTGCCGTAATAGAAGTCGCCGACGGTATAGGCCGATGAGAACGTTAAACTGCCGTCGGGATTCAGTAGCGGAGCGAGGGGATGGCCCTCGTCGTGGATGTTCCTCCAGATACCGCCACCTTCCCCCACGTTCAGCGGGTTATGGTACTTGCGGCTGGAAACGTCCATGTTGTTCTCGACCTTCAGCCACCTGTTGACCTGTATGCCGCCCTTGGCACGCAGGTTGAGCAGGGAGTAGTCGTCGGAGTTGTACCGGAACAGACCCTCCTGGCCGAAATAACGGCCGGTGATCATGAAGCTCGCGTTCTGGTTGCTGCCGCTCACGGTGAGGTTCTGCTCCATCGAACTGTTGCTCTTCTTGTAGAGTTGTCCGTACCAGTCCGTGCTCGCATAATACACATACTCACCCGTGGCGGGATTGACCTCCACCTCCGGCAGACCGGGGGTTCTGGAGCGTCGCTCCAATTCTGTCAGGTATGCCTGAGAGAACCGCATCGTCTTGTTGATGGCCTGCGGGAATTGCCCGTCCCAAGCGACGGAGGCATCGACGAAACGTTTCGCCCAAGTGTAGGCGTCGTTGACGAAGTCAGGCGTTTCGGTGGGGGACTTGAGGCTGTAGTTGGCGGAATAGGTGACGGAGGTCTTGCCCTTCGTCGGGTTCTTCGTAGTGATCAGCACCACACCGAAAGCGCCACGGGCACCATAGATGGAAGCCGAGGCGGCGTCCTTCAGGATCGAGATGCTGGCGATGTCGTTCGGGTTGATGACGCTGGGGTCGCCTTCCACGCCATCGATCAGTACGAGGGCGTTGCCCCCCTGACCGATGGAGGTCGCACCCCGGATGTTGAAGGCGGGCGACTGGTTCGGCTTACCGTCCAGCATTCTGATGTTCAGGTTGGGAAGCACGCCGACCAACCCCTGGTTGAGATTGGTGAGCGCGCGGTTCTCAAAGACTTCCGACGTCACCTGGTCCACCGCACCGGTGAGGTTCGCCTTCTTCTGTGTACCATATCCCACCACCATGATATCGCTCATGGTGTTCGAGGCGGCGGCCTCCATCTGAATGGAGACAGTCTCCGCTGCCGTGACGACCGTCACCTCCTTTGTCTGAAACCCGGTGAAGCTGACCAGCAATGTCGCAGGCAGTGACTCCACGGACAGACTGAAACGCCCGCCGGCATTGGTGGTGGTTCCCACCTTGTCGTTCGATTTCAGCACGACGCTGGCACCCGGCAGTCCGACCCCGGCAGGGTCCTTCACGACCCCGTTGATTGTCACCGCCTGAACCACCCCGGATCCGACCGCACCCGATGCTTTTGCGTTCGCGGATGACTCAGCGACCGCAAAGAGCAGGACCTGGTCGCTGACCAGGCTGTACCCCACGCCCATGGGCTTCAGGTACTCGTCCAGGAAATCAGCCAACCGCTTATCCTTGCTGTTGACAGACAACCTGCGGTCGGTCTGTATGGCTTTGGAGCTGAAAATGAACCGGACGCCCGTCTGATCCCTGATCATGTTCAGGAGGGATGACAGTTCGACCATCTTCGCCTTCAGCGTGACCTTGCTCTCCAGGAGGTCCTGGCCGGCGCCACCCTTTGCCAGTAGGGTGAAGGAGAACAGCATCAGGACGACGAGCTGGACAACGGTTGTCCGCAAGGCCTTGGATAGCTGTTCCCTACTTTTTTTTTCCATCTTCCGTGGATGTTTTGGTTTATGACTCATATACGTGATTCTAAACGGTCGGATGCCGTCTGGCATCCCTGTTGACTTCGTATGCATCGAGGGCCGTTCTGTGACAACCCGCCTGTCTTGGGTAGGTTCACAGCATGGACCATTTACTTACTATGAGTACGAATATACGTATGAATCCAAGCTTGTTGATACGAACTTGTGCATTACATGCCTATCTATCCTGCAAACCGATGCCAAAACCCAACATGGCCGCTGTAAGGGCCAGATGCACGATCAGCACCGCCTTCTGCCAACTGGGCCTGTCCTTCCATGTCTGTTCGGTATCGAAGGGATCGAACGCCAGCCCGATACCCAAGGAAGCGGCGGCCTGCAGGTAATCGCTCTGGAAGATGGCCTGGTAAACTCCCAAAAGGAAGAACCCAGCATAAAGGTATCTGTTGAATGGGGATTTCATGCGTTGGGCTTTACAGATATGTCAAGGCAGCCGCCCGATTATTACACCAGACTGTCTGAAGTCGCGTATGCCCTCTGCAGCTACACATGCTTTGTGAACCGCGAACGGTTCCAACTCCTGAGCCGATACGAGAGGTGAACAGTGCTGCAGTGCCCACCTTCATTGGGGTCCGATTGACCTCATACGGCTGATATCCACTCGGATAAGATGGCAAAGGTTTACTGATCCTTCGGCAACCACCCCTGAAGCCGGGCGCAACCCTGCCTCTTAGGCATCCTCCCCCTTCTCCCTCGCCTCCAACTGCCGCTTCACCACATCGGCCGGATACTTCAGCGCCAGCCGCCGGATCTCATACGAGAACGCTCGGAAGGTCTCCTCCCAGCACTCGGCCTCTTCTTTCGTGTATGTGTGGAAGCCATGCGCGTTGGACACGCCCCGGCCGCCGGCCTTCACGATGTCATCGATCAGCTTCGGCACTTCCGTCGCGTTGCTCAGCGTCGGCAACAACTCCTGCATGACGGTGTGGTAGGCCGCCACGCCCGTGAGGTCCATCCAGCGGAACACGCCCACCAGCGTCATCCAGTAGCCGGCGTTGTTGCGACAGGCCCTGTCCACATCCTCCACCGTCGCATAGCCGCCCTCCACCAGGTGGCAGGCCTCGCGGTACATGGCATACATGAGGCGGTTGGTGATGAAGCCGCGGATGTCCTTCCGAACCAGCGTGGGCTCCTTGCCCCAGTGCCACGACAGGTCGTAGAGCGATTCGCCAAGGGCGACATCACTCCCCTCTCCACAGATCACTTCCAGGAAGCGCGTCGTATGCGAGGGCTCGGCCCAGTGCAGTCCGAAGAACCGCTCCGGACGCCGCGTCAACCCCTGCAGGATGCTGATCGGGATGGCCGAAGTGTTCGACGTGAGGAGCGCATCGTCGGCGATCACCGCCTCCACCTTCGCATAGACGGAACGTTTGACCTCGGCATCCTCCAGCGTGCATTCCACCACGAGCCGCGCCGATGCCAGCGCTGCATATGCCTCCGTGATCACCAGTCGCTGCAGATGCCATTCGGGCGGATGTGGTGTCAGCCCCTCCTCCCTCGACTTCGCCAGATGACCCTGGATACGCGTCAGCGCGTGGTCAAGGTCGCCCGGAACGGGGGCGACCGCCACCACCGGATGGCCCGCCATCAGCAGACAGGTGGTGATGCTGCAGCCCATCAGGCCCAGTCCCACGACGCCGACGGGTATGTCTTCGGGTTCGATCGCATTCGACATGGAAATGAATATAAGGTTGCGTTTCAGTACGTGGCCCGTCCACCCGACAGGTCGAAGGTGAAGCCCGTCGTGAAGCTGTTCTGTGGCGATACGATGAACAGCGCCATGTCGGCCGCCTCCTGCAGGGTGCCGCAGCGCCGCATCGGGATCTTCGAGGTCATGTACTCCACCTGCTCGTCGGGTAGGCCGTCCACCAGCGGCGTGCGGATGACGGCGGGCGCCAGCGCATTCACCGTGACACCCGTCTCGGCATACTCCTTCCCCTGCACCTTCGCCAGGGCGATGACGGCCGCCTTAGATGCCGAATAGGCCAGCATGCCGGCATTGCCCTCCTTGCCCGCGATGGAGGCAATGTGCAGGATGCGGCCGTAGCCATTTGCGGTCATCACCGGCAACACATGCTTCGACGTGAGATAGGCACCGAAGAAGTTCACATCCATCACGCGCCGCACATCCGACGTGTCGGTCTCATGACTCCTGCGGTTCGTCAAACCCGTGATGCCGGCGCTGTTGACTAGGATGTGGATCATGCTCCGCTCCCCAACGATGCCTTCGACGGCCGCACAGACGGAGGCCTCTTCAGTGATCTCGACATTGCGCCATGGGATGCCGGGCTGTGGATCCGACGGAGGCATCTGATCGAAGTTGAAAACCTCCGCCCCCTGCGCTGCCAGCGCAGCGGCAATGGCAAGACCAATGCCTGAACTGGCGCCCGTTACAATGGCTGTCTGCCCTTCAAATTGCATTGTTTTCGTCATGGTCAATTCCAGGATTGCGTAGGCAGGAGGTACCATGCAAAATCGATCCGTGGACCCCTGCGAAAAACATCCGAAGGAGCGGCATAGACGTCAAGCCCTGGACGAGCCAGGCCGCATCAATAACTCCTGCAGCGCTTTCAAATATTGTGTATATACGTGGCGCGGATACACACCCTTCTGCATACATACGGCCGCCGCCTTGCCCACCACCTCGCCCATCATGCCGCAGGTCTTCATCACCCGCACGGGGCCCAGACCCGTCTTCGTCACGCTGATGCACCGACCGGCCATGAACAGATTCTGGATGTTCCGACTGTACAACGTACGGTACGGCGCCCAGTATTCACCGCCATACTCGTACTGCTTGCCGCGCGTGTAGTCGGCGACGAATTCCATGTCGGCAAAGCCTTCCTTGAACTCCTTCTTGGGACTGTGCAGGTCCACATGCCAGGAGCAGGGGAAGGCCGCATCCTCATATTTTCTTTGCTCTTTGAAGTCAGTCGCATCAAGTACCACGTCACCCATCAGCCGCCTCGACTCACGCTTCCCCGCGATGAAGGCCGACCATCCGAGCCGATGCCTCGGGTACATCCCGTCGACGTTCTTCAGCACATCCCAGGCGCCATACATGGCCCTCAGGTTGTGGTCGCGGATGAGCTCGATGTCGTTGACCTGGTCCTTGTTGAAGCCGCTCTCCCAATACCACATGTTGGCGAAGGAGGCGAGCCCCTCCTTGCCGAAGGTCTGCACGCCCTTGCGGCCGGGGAAGGGCTTGTCGGAAAGGTCCAGCGCCCACGGACAGCGGGGGAAGGGCTGATCGTAATCTCCGGCCTCGCATTTCATCGAGAGCGCCGCCTTGTCCTTGCACTCGCAGGCCAGCACCTCCTCGCGGTTGGTGGCGTCAAGCACGTTGAAGAGGTTGGTGCTCCCCATCAACTGCTCCACCTTGTATTCGTGGTCGGCCCCCGCCAGGTAGCCGATGGTGGCATCCCCGGTACAGTCGGAGAACAGTCTTCCCTCCAACCGCGTCTGGCGCGAGGTGAGCGTACTCTGCACCACCACGGCGCGGATCAGGTCGCCCTCCGTCTCCACCGACACCACACGGTGGTTCAGCAGCAGCGTGATGTTGGGTTCCGCCCGCACGATGCGGAGCTTCAACGCATCGTCGTAATGGTCGGCCGAGACGCCGTTGAGGACCTGACCCGACTTTTTCTGGATGGGCGGCAGGATCTCGTTGACGATATCGCCCACATGCGGATACAGCGAGCGGTTGGTATGTCCTTCCGGCCAAACGCGCACTTCGGAACTGCCGTTGCCGCCGAGCACGGGCCTGTCCTGCACCAACGCCACCCGCACGCCGTTGCGCGCCGCGGCGATGGCGGCACAGGTGCCCGCGAGACCGCCACCCGACACGATCAGGTCGAAGGCTCCCCCCGCATCGGGACGGTCGGGCAATCCCAGCAACCGACGACGGAAGGCGGTGAGTTTATCGATCTCGTTCGTAGGAATGAATTCCGGATCCTTGCAGAACAGCACGGCCTCGCAGCGACCCTCGAAGCCCGTAAGGTCGTGCAGGGCCAGTCTTACCTTGCGGCCCACGCGCACGCTGCCACCATCCTGCCAGTGCCAGTCGGCACCCTTCGTGCCGAAGGTCTCCGCCAGGGGCTTGCCGTCCACCAGCAGCTGGAACCTGCCAGGAGCGCCGGGTGCGTTCCAGGGCGCCACCCAGTCGCGCGTGCGCACCCACACGCGGTAGCGGCCGGCCGACGGAAACCGCACCACCGTCGTGGCATCCGCCACCGGGATGCCCAGGCCATGGGCCAGCAGATAAGGTGAGCCCATCTGGTGCATCGACTGCTGGTCCAACTCCCAACCGCCGTGATGCGCGAACTGCTCGGCCTCCACGAAGAGGAACTCGCCGCCTGCAGCAACGGCAGCGGCGCATGCCATCGACGGCAAACCCGATGCCAACAGGCAAAGACTGCTGTTACCAATGCGGCCGACGAACTGTCTTCTGTTCATGCTGTCAGATCTTAAATACGACTATTCATCTCCAATGTATTGAAATTCGAGTGGATTCGAGAATGGCAATGGCGAGACATGACCTGTTCGAAAGAATGGATACCTGACATCTGTCCGGTCTTGTTGCCATGCAATCAAACTTGCATCCATCGATTTCAAAATTCCGAGAAGCAGTAACGGTCACGAACACACGCTGCTTCAGCGATTGTACACGCCCTGTGTGCGGAAGCCGGGGAAGGGCCGCATGTTGCCAAAGCGTGGGTACGTGTCGAAGACCTCCCCGCCGCCCGTCACGCGGGGGTCGCCCTGGCGCCGCAGGGTCGAGTCGAGCTGATCGGACAGGCGCTTTCGGATCGACCCATGACGCTTCGAGGTGGAGAGGTCGTGAAGGCAGTAGGGATCCTGCCTGATGTCGTAGAGCTGCTCCGCAGGTCTGCGGGCATAGGCCAGCGCAAACAATTGCGGATATCGTTGCCGTTCCCGGATGAGCAGCGACTTCACCGGAGAGGCATCGACATCCTCATAACCCTCCTCGATCGACTTCATCCCTGTGGGTAATTGGCCCGCCTCTGCTCCCTGGGGAGGCGGATCGCCGGCCGGCCAACGGTCGGGCTTCAGGTTGCGGATATACAGGTGCCGACCGTCGAAGAGGGCGCGCGCCGGATAGCCGACATTGTCTGGCCGTGCATGCGTGTGCCGCTCGCGACCCGTGACGATGAATGAATGCAAGGCCGTCAGTCCATCAGTGACGGCACCTTCCAGCAGTGGCCGCATCGATACGGCACTCATACCGGGCATCAGAGGCAGTCCGGTCATCTCAAGTACTGTGGGGGCAATGTCGGCCAGCGAGACCATCGCATCCGTGCCTTCGGGCAGCCGCCGAATTCCTGGTCCGCAGATCGCCAGCGGGACATGCGTCCCATACATCTGCAGGTTGGCTTTGGCATAGGGATAGGACATACCGTTGTCGGCCGTCACAATCACGATCGTGTGCTCCCATTCGCCAGCCTCCTGCAACAAATGGATCATCTCTCCCAACTGCCGGTCGAACCAGCCGACCTCCATCGCATAGTCAGCCAGATCGTCGCGGACCTCCGGGTGGTCGGGCAGAAAGCCAGGGACTTCCATAACATCGGAGGGGATGCCGGACCTGCGACCCGAGCCCGCCTCATAAGGACGATGTGGCTCCTCTCCGCCGTACCAGAAGAAAAAGGGTACCCCAGGCTTTCGCCGCTCCAGAAACTGCCGGAAGTTGGCGGCATAGTCGGTGGCGTGGATGCCTGCGGCAGGCCGGTCCTTCAGTCGGATCTCATTATACTCATACCCGGCAGGATTGCGCTTTCGGCCTGCATCCTTCCAGTTGCCGGGCCCCCATCCCTTACCCGTGAAGCCTACGGCATAGCCCGCCTCTTCCATCACATCAGTGAAAAGCCGGTAGGAGGATGGGAAGAGGCTCGAATGCGTGCCCGCCTCCGCCAAGGCCCAGATATTCCGTCCTGTCAGGATCGCCGCCCGCGAGGGACTGCATTGCGGGGCCGCAACGAAGGCGTTGCGAAATAATATCCCTGCCGCAGCCACCTGATCAAAGGCAGGTGTGCGAAACAGTCGGCTGCCATAGGCCGACGCGTGCGGGAACGACTGGTCGTCGGCGATCGCAAAGAGGACGTTCAGACGTCGGGAAGGCAGCGCCTCCTCCTGTAGAGGCCGGTAAGCACCTGTCAGCAACACGAGCATCGACACCAGCAGAGAGGCAAGAAAAGGAGCAAACCCTCGGCGCATGCCAACAGGTAGGGAATGGTTTGTCGATAAGCCCCGCAGATCATTCATGTTGCTCCAGATAGGTGAGGATGTCAAGCCCCTTTTGCTTGGCATTGATCAAAAAAGACATCGTCGTCTTCATCAAGCCCAGCCTTCTTGTTAAAACCGGTATCAGCTCCCTTTTGAACTGTTGCAACCCCTCCCCACGGATGAGATGGGGGGATGAATGTCGGAAGCGGTCCATTTTTTTAAGGAGACGGGTCGTGCTGTCGGGCGACTGCAGCCGTTCTGCCATCCGGTCGTAGGAATAGAGATATTTCTGGATCGACAGCTCCGGAGGAAACCATCGCATCAGCATCCCGGAGAACTCACCCAGCACAAAGCTGGCCTCCTGCTCCCGGCTTCTGTACTCGGCCCCTTCCGAATTGCTGGAATACTCTACCATCTTTTCTGCCAGTGCCTGGTCCTTCACATAGCGAAGCGCTCCCGAATTCTTCATCTGCTCGTAGGTATCATTCTTGCTCAGGAACTTGGGGAATTCATAGCTGACACGCCGGTAGAAGAAATCCAGGTCGAAAGCGTCTTCCGCCTGCTCCAGAACCAGCAGGGCTGTGTCTATCTCATACTCCATCTTGTGGCCCTGCTCGAGCAGTGAGTCGATGAAATGAATGTTGGCCCGGACGTCGTACTCAAAGGCCTTGATGAGCTCATGGGCGCGCTCCTGCTCTATATGGGTCTCGCGAAGGTTTTCGGCAAAGAAACCGAGCGTCACGGCCAGGAAGAGCATGAAGAATTCCGTGAGATGGCTTACCCAATGCCTGGCATGGTCTCTTCGCTTCGGATGATGGACTTCCATATGGCAAGTCTGTTTGGTGGAAGATAAGAACTTGCAGTGAATGGATGAGTCAAACAAGCCTGACAAGGCCGACAGATGAAATCATCAGGTGTTCTGGCTGGCATCTGACGCCCGTACGATGACGGGTGTGGCACCCGAGACGGTGCCACACGGTGCCGGTCACTGTTGCTTGCAGAGAATGGCAAGGTAGAAAGCTAATCTAAGAGCGACATAGGTCTGTCACGAGGCCAGGGGACGTCTGCATGGTACCGTCCCGGTTGCCATGCAGATCAACTGCAATGCCTATCTTCCTTTACTGTATTTTCGGTAGCCACTGTCAGGTGTCATTCTCCCTTCTGTGCCGAATGTATAGGATCACGAAGACGGCCAGGATTCCGAAGAGTATGGGCAGGTTCATGGCGACTTTTCTTAAAATTATGGGATGGAAATACATCATCACGGACATGGAGGAAACAAAAAAGGATGGAAGCAGCTCTTCCTGGAATTCCTCATGCTCTTCCTGGCCGTCACGCTGGGCTTCTTCGCGGAGAATTTCCGGGAACATCAAATCGAAAAAAGCAGGGAGCGGCGGTTCATCCGCATCGTACATGAGGACCTGCGGAACGACATCGCCGCACTGGGCCGATTGGTTCAAGACTATCAGGCGCGTATCCGGCGGGAGGACTCTCTGAAGACCTTGCTCTCGGCTGGCGACTTCAGCGCCACCAACGACCTGTATTTCCTCGCCCGGGTTACATCCATCCGGAACTTCTTTCATCATTCCCGCAACGGCTTCCAACAGCTCAAGAATGCCGGAGGACTGCGGATGATCGAAGACATTGATCTGGTCCAGTTGATCCAGTCGTATGAGAATGAAGTCGACGAGATAGAGGAGCTACAGCGGCTCACAGAGGAACTGCTTATGAGCTATCGGGAAGTCATGCCCGAGTTGTTCCAGGGGAAGGTGTTCAAGGACATGCTCATCGATCCTAGCACCAGCAACGTTGACATCCGATTCGCAAGACCAACCACGCATCCCGGGCTATTGACCACCAACCCGGCGACCATCAACCAGCTCCTCATCAAGGCCATCTATGTCAACAACAATTCCTTCGCACTGATGGACCGTTACGAGGATCTGCTTGAGAAAGCTAAATCTCTGAAGCAACAACTATCCAAAAAATACAGCCTGGAAAAATCGGCAGGCGATTGAATCCTGGTCGCCCTGTAGATGACAAGGTTCTTAAGCGCGACACCCGCCAACCCATGGTGTTTAGAGACGTAGCTGCTCTTGCATATGTGATACCAGCCGTTCAGCCCAGCGTTGGTAGTCCAGGGCGGAGGGATGTAGGCTGTCTCCACAAATCAAGTTTCGGTTCCAGGCGCCTTCCCGGGTGAGCGGTGTGATGTCGATGTACGTACAACCCCTTGCGAGCGTAATCCTTCGATTGATGTCATTGAAAGCATCGATCTCCCGACGGATACGAGCCGTGTCCATACGCCTTGCCCAAGGCGTGATGGTATAGTCGGGTATCGAGAGTACAAAGACCCGAAGGGGCTTACCGTACACCAGCTCGATCGAACGGTCCAACAATGCGGTGAAGAGACTGCAGTAGGTGCCAGTATCCACCCGCATATATTGGTCATTCACTCCAATGAGTAGGGTCACGACTGTTTGGCGCTGGGGCTTGAAGGCTTTGAGGGCCTGGTCGAGGTCGTAGCTCGTCCATCCTGTCATAGCAATGTATTTGAGCGAGTCGAGCGCCAGATTCTTCTCCTGCAGTAATGCCGCTGCCTGATGAGGGAAGCGGGCAGTTTCATGCACACCCTGGCCGATGGTATACGAGTCCCCCAGCGCCAGCCAGGTGCGAGGCAACGGCGCATCTCCGGTGCCGGTCGGGCGTGCTGCGCCTGTTATCTCAGTAGTTTTTTGACAACTGACGAAACATGCGGTGATGAATAGCCATACACATGCTGTTGGCAACAGGCTGCCATTATTGAGCGAATATCTGCGAGGTGTAGGCATCTGCTTGCAGGAAGGTGTTGCAGAACAAATAATGTACAATATAACACGAATGAGAAAAAATGGTTGGAATCATCCGTACGTATCATTCAATGAGGGTTGATCAGTGGTATTCTACACCTGTCGATTGGCTATGAATCAAGACCTTTTGGTAAGCTCCGGACTGCAAGAAGTGGGATAAAAAGCTAGTGGCAACCATTTCCATGCAAAATCCAGAACTCCGTAACTTCAATACCCGAGAGTCCGACTCTCCGGGAAATAGACATTGAATCACTGAATAATCAGATATGAAAAAGCTATATATCCTCGTTTGGGCCATCAGCACCCTGCAGCTGGCGAGCCAAGCCCAGACGACCTACGGCCAAAACACGCAAGCCGGCAGGTACTATACGATCAACGGAATCCGCATGTACGTGGAGAGCTACGGACAAGGCAAGCCCCTCGTTCTTATCCACGGCAACGGTGGATCCATCGAACACCTGCGGCATCAGATATCCCATTTCAAAAAAACACGAAAAGTACTGGTGGCCGACACGCGCGGACATGGCAAGTCGAGCTTCGTCGACGGGCAGACCTATAACTATCACTTGCTTGCAAAAGACTGGGCCCAGCTGCTCGATAGCCTCCGGGTCACAAATGTTGATATTTTCGGATGGAGCGATGGCGGGATCATCGGCATGCTCCTGGCCAGAGACTACCCAAGTCGTGTGGGGAAGGTCTTCTCCTTTGGCGCCAACATGAGTCCAGGCGAAGACGCCATCGAAGGCCGTGTATTCCGCGGCATACGAAAACTGGTGGCAGGAGAAACCCCTATCAACCCGAGTGAGAAAAATGCCAAAGCCATCACACAGATGATGCTCGACTTCCCCCAAGAAGAACTCGCCTCCTTCCGAAAAGTGCAAATTCCGGTCATGGTCGCCACAGCCGACCACGACCTCATCCTACTGGAACATAGCCTGAACATGTACAGGAATTTCGGCAATGCAGCCTTCCTAGTCATGAGTATGGCAAACCACTTCATGCCCTGGGAAGAGCCGGCCCGGCTGAATAAAGAAATCGAAGGATTTTTCAACAAGCCGTTCCAACAAAAAAACCTGGTGCCTAAAGAATATGAGTTTCTCTTGGACTAGCCTGCCCAGGCGGCGGATACCACTTCAAGCCTTCGACCTATCATCCGCCGACTGCTATGCAACGTACACATGAACCCATCTAACCATTCAGGTCTAGGACTACAATCAGTAATTTTGCCTCTGCAAATGGGCCATACGCTTGGGTGACAAGTGCCGGATAGGGAATCTATGGACTGAGGAACGGGCCCTGACTTGCAAATGGCTATGAAAGCATTTCAGGATTTCAACAACGAGCAGGTCAAACGACTGCCGGAACACCTGAGAAAGTATGTAGTCGACCAGGAGGACGACCGCTATACGCCCGTCGACCATGCCCTCTGGCGCTATGTCATGCGCCAGAACTACAGCTATCTCAAGGATACTGCGTACTACCCCTATATACCCGGATTGAAGAAGGCGGGGCTCACGATTGAGAAGATACCCTCCCTACAAGAAATCAACGATGCACTGGCAGCCATCGGCTGGGGGGCAGTGACCGTTGACGGCTTCATCCCTCCAGCTGCCTTCATGGAGTACCAAGCTTGGCGTGTACTGGTGATCGCAGTAGACATCCGCACCCTCGAACACATAGAATACACGCCGGCACCCGACATCATCCATGAATCGGCCGGTCATGCGCCCATCATCAGCGATGTTCATTACAACCGCTTCCTCAGCCATCTCGGAGCCGTCGGTACCAAGGCCATGTTCTCCCGCCAGGACCATGAGCTCTATGAAGCCATCCGCTCGCTTTCGATCCTGAAAGAGACCCATGGGGCCGACCCGAAATCCGTCGCAGCAGCAGAAGAATGGCTGGCCCACTGCCAGCAGCACATGGGTGCGCCGTCAGAGATGGCCTTGCTCAGCCGCTTGCAGTGGTGGACCGTCGAATACGGACTGATAGGCTCGCTGGAAGACCCTAAGATCTACGGAGCCGGGCTGCTGTCCTCCATCGGTGAAAGCACTTCATGCATGAGGCCTGACGTGAAAAAGATCCCCTATACCCTCGATGCCGTCCACTACCCCTACGACATCACCAAGCCGCAACCGCAACTTTTTGTGACACCCACCTTTGAGAACCTGCTGGAGGTGCTGCATCAGTTCGAATCGAGCATGGCCGGGTCGACTGGGGGGGCCAGCGGCCTCCAAAAAGCCATGGCTTCTGAACAAATCTGTACGGTGGTACTCGACCACGGCCTGCAGGTATGCGGGGTCGTGGCGTCTTTCTTGGAAGACGACGACGGCGTCCGCTGGATTATGACCCAAGGCCCCACTGCCCTCTGCCAGAAGGACAAAGCCCTGCCTGGCCTAGGTGTGGAAGCCTTCCCGGAAGGCTGTCATATCCTGCTTGGACAATGGAAAGACAGTCGGGCAGGCCTTCATCAACTGGATGAGACAGCCCTGGCAGCCAGGGGTATTACACCAGGGCCCGACAGACGATGTGCCCTCTCCAATGGGATCACCCTCGAAGGAGACATCCACCAACTGGCCTTCCAGGGCCAGCAACTGGAACGGATCGAGTTTGCGGCAGTCGACATCCTACAACCGGATGGAAAGGTCTTGCATGCCCGTCAGCAGGGGCGCCTGAACTTGATCGTAGGGTCAGCCATCCCTTCAGTCTTCTGTGGGGCAGCAGACAAATCCCTCTTCGACGACGGACTGCACCTATCCCATAAAAAAACGCAAAAGCCTATCTACTCCGAACAGGATCTGCAATATCACCAAGCATTTGCCACCATCCGATCGGTTCGGGAAGGAATGCGTGGACGACAGGAGTTGTACGGTACCTGGGAAATCATCCGAGAGCAGTTCCCGAACGACTGGCTGTGGGCGATGGAGTTGGCAGAGATCACGGCTGGAGAAGAGACAGACAAGAGCCTTCACCAAGATGTCAGGAGGCATCTAGCCAATAAAATTACGTCCAGTCCACAGTATGAAAAATTGATCAAAGACGGGCTCTCCATCATTGACCAAAAGCTGGTATTTGAGTAGGCACTCCTTTTACTTTGACCGCAGCCGTCTGGGCCTTACCTTTAAGGAGTGTTGCATGATTAATTACAGCGATGATCTCTTCCTTTATTCCCTATGTAAAGCATGACCTATGCCAAAATGTGTCTGCATGACTGCAAAACTGAAATGCTCCTTCGGGTCGGGCTCGAAGGACATGATTGTGCTGCCCATCGGCATGGCTATGAATGCGAATACCAACCCCATCGCCACCCAGATGGATTTCATCCCCATGCTGAATATCCCCGCCTTCGGGAATTGTAATTCACCTGCTAACCCCATGAACTGGAAAATGGCGGGGCCAGTACCTGTATTCGTTCCATCTTCCTGCATTCCCATCCCGGTTATGCCCTGGGACCCTGCCGCCAAAAAACTCAAAATCGGCGGGAATCCCGCCATGCTGGAGACTAGTAAGACCATGTGTGCCTGGGCAGGCTCCATCGAAGTGGAAAAACCTGGATTAACCAATGTAGAGGCAGAATAATGAGGGTCCTGCTGCGTGGTTGACAGGACGTTTGAATGCAGTACGATCATCAAATATCCAGGGCTTAGTCGAACTGAATGATTTCGGGTATGGATGATGGGTCATCTGGCGTCCGCTCTATATTTTCCTCACTGAGCTTTTATATATATAATGAAGGGGGCACTTTGGACAAGCTACCCCCTTTGTGCGAAGGGATGAAAGTGAGGATGCTTTTAGGCTTTTGTCACCTTTTTAACGTATACCACATCTCCGTTCATCTTTCCTTTGATGGAAACTTTCTGGCCGATGAAGGCTTCCACTTTTTTAGGATCTGAGATCTTATACATCTTATCCCCTACGACCAGCACGGTTGTCTTGCCGCTTGCAATACATTTTTTTGCGCATTCTTCATGGCCTTCTTTGGCAGATTTCACACCACATTGTTCATCGGTGATGTATCCTGTCCAAGTTCCCTTGTCGGATGCTTGACTAGCCAGCACGATGAGGGTGAGGAATCCTGAGAATAAAAACTTTTTCATGGTATTTTTTTTGGAAATATACTCATTAATTTGAACAAATAGCCATCTTGAGTAATTTTAGATTGTTCTCATCTCAGATGTATCCAATTTTAGTTCTCAAAAAATATAATGGCATTTTTGTCCTGCCCCAGAAGGATGTTGCTACGGTATTCCAAGGTACTAAAAGTCTCGAATACAGACATTTAGCTGGATACCCGAATTACATTTCGGTTATTATGATTGATCGTCCAAGGATACTCGAAAATAGAGTCAATGGAGCCATTACGGATTTAACCTCGTATACAATTTTTTATTGAATGAAAAAGGTAAATTAATGGTCATATACTATAATATATTTCATATAATTAAATAGCTCATTGACTTAACTTCGAGTATGATCTATATAATATCTTTTTTCTTTATCCACTGGTTTTCTTCTTTATTTTTTCATACTTTCTTTCTTCATCGATATGCATCTCACCAGATGTATTTTACCAATTCGTTTTGGGAAAAAATATTCTACTTCCTGACATGGTTTTTCCAAGGATCATCTTATCTGGTACCAAGAGCTTACGCGGTCATGCACCGAATGCACCATGAGTACAGTGATACTGAAAAGGATCCACACTCGCCACATTTCTTCAAAGATATTTGGCAGATGATGATGCACACAAGAAATATTTACAATGCATTTGTGCGAAACCAAATTACCCCACTTGAAAAATTCACTAAGGACTATTTACCAGTATGGCAGTGGATGGACAAGGTGGGCGATCATATACTGACAAGGATTGCTTGGGTAAGCGTATATATATGTTTTTATATTTACTACGCCCCTGCTTGGTACTGGTTTTTATTAGTACCCATTCATATCCTGATGGGCCCCGTTCAGGGTGCCATCGTGAACTGGTGCGGACATAAATACGGGTATGTAAATTTTCAAAATGGAGACCATTCTAGGAACTCAGAACGTTGGGGCCTGTTGCTGTTGGGTGAGTTGTTCCAAAACAATCATCATTATTTCCCGAAAAGAGCCAAATTTGCAGCAAAGCCGTATGAATGGGACCCCACTTTTTTTGTGATGCGAATCATGAATAAACTGAAAATCATCAAGATTGCACTATATAAATGCTAGGTATAATGTCTTAAATCCTACTTTTCCGAAATCATTAATTTTTCTGTCATTGAGCGCTTCAGCTAATAAATAGTTCAGTCGATTACCAGCCATGTACGCTGCTTATAATGGCATCTTAAAGGGCAAATGAAAGCAGCTAATGCTATGTATGATATAGCACTTATGATGTCAAAAAAGTTTACTGGCTGCATGAAGGAAACAGACAAATTCCAAACAATCCAGACGTTTAAGAATCATAACTGAGCGCAGATTACTTTCCCGGGCATATGGCACTCGATAGACATTCAGCAGCTTCGTCTTGATGTGAACGGACTCAACGAGCCTGAATAAAATATACAGTTAACTACCAGTGTGGCCGTTCTCTTTCAAAAATTAGTACAGGAAATTCGTTTATACGAATTCTTACCATGAATGAACAATATAAAAGCTAAACATGCCCACTAGATATAATTGGAATAAAGTTGATTTTCAGATGTACTAATAATTCTGTTTCCCTGTGAAAGTCTAAAGTGATTATTGTCACCTAAGTTTTTTTAATTTGAAATTCATGAATTCCTTTTTCATCTATAGGCAAACAGATTTATGTGGTCAACCACTTAAAAATTCTTAATGTGATATTTTATTTTTTTGTTGTGTCATATGTGACTTCTAATTCAGACATCAACACAACATCGCTCACGGATGAATTTTTGACGAATTCTTTTGTATATTTTTTTAATTCTTTATTGTATTTTTTTTCTGAGACAACTTTATTTTCCCAAGTATAATTTTTTGACGTTGCACACGAAATGAAAAAAATGAAACTGATTATGGCTAATATTTTCATACTAAAATATTTCAAACAAAAATACTAACTAGAAATAAGCGCAAGGTTATCCTCCAATAATATGTTTAAGTTATTGGCGTGGTATCATTGCAATAATGACACTTAATATTAATAAGATAAGCGAGGGCATGTGTTTAAAGAATGGATTTTTAATTTTAAAATGATAGTATTGAGCTGCTATCATAAACAAACCCATAATGATCGAAGATATTTTGACTAAGGAGGGATGCCAAATACCTGCTATTAATAAGGTTGCGAGCGCAATTTTTGATGTACCAACAAGATTTCGTGTTAAATCATTTAATTGAAATTTATTAAATTCGTTAACTACATTATCATATTTAAAGGTCCAAACATAAAATACAGACATTCCAACCGCTATTTGAGCTGTAATTAAAATTGTGTTCAATAAATTTTCCATATTTTATATCATCAAAGAATGTGGACTATTTAGTTGTAGGGAGATTCGTTGTATAAATGTAGGAATTTTCTTTTAAAATTGACCTTTGCAAGAACCCCCATTTAACAGATAGTATCTAAGTTGTGAATTTCACTGATGTGAACCTACCCCATATTCCAGACACGCATAATTTAAGTTTCCGGGCTTGTTGATTGACAAATTTCAATGTATTCCATGGGTGTCAGGTTGTTTAAAGAACTATGTGATCTGATGTGATTATATTCATGTCTCCACTCTTCAATTTTATCTTCAGAGTCTTCAAGTGTCATGAATCAATTCACGTTTAAACACACGTCTCTGAAACTACCATTGAACGACTCAATGTATGGGTTATCCGTTGGTTTTCCAGGTCTTGAGAAATCGATGGTAACATTATTTTCATATGCCCACTTATCAAAATCCTTGCTGATAAATTCTGACCCATTGTCTACTTGGATTCGTTCAGGAGTTATTCCATGATATTGTTTAACATCATTCATGATCCTCACAACATCAATTCCTTTGATTGATTGCCCGACACGTGTTGCAAAACACTGCCGACTAAAATTATCAACTAAAGTTAGCAACCTGAACTTTCTGCCATTGAACAGCTGGTCAGCAACAAAATCCATTGACCAACACTGGTGGAGATTAACTTGTTTAGGTCGTTCCATACGGTGTGCAGCTACCTTGCTTCTACGAGGTCTTTTACTACATAGATTGAGTCCTTCTTCCTTATAGATGCGATGCACACGTTTTTTATTGTCCTTCCATCCCTCGCGTCTTAAAAGTACATGAATACGATTGTATTGACCCCCTAAATGGTTGGACAGAATTGTAAACCCAATTAAGTCACTAAATTTAGGAATCATGTCAAGAACAAGAAGGAGTTTCTCGGCTTCAGAGAAACTGTCAATTATCAATGAAGCAGATCAGTATGGCGTTACTCAAACATTGCGCAAACACAATCTTTCCCAT
>VGFQ01000006.1 GCA_016868815.1 Bacteroidota bacterium | reverse complement strand
TGCAACATCCGTAGGCCTGCCTCTCAAAGGCCTCATGGTGGAGTCGGACAGCCATACTGCAGATGCTGCATATGAGGAAAGGGCAATGTTTGCAGCTATAAAGGTGAATAGTTGTCGGTCGCAGGGCTGCCTGTGGGCCTTCATCTTTCGTCGGCCGATGTTATGGCTGTTGTTGCCTTGTGCTTAGGAAGAAACTTTCCAGTGGATTTTCTTTCTGACGGGGTAGAGGAGGAGTCTCAGCTAGAAGCTGTTGCGGCACCTGTTGGCGGATCTGAGTGATCCAGTCCTACGTAGGTATGCAACCATCGTCAAAGAAGGCAGAGAGGGCTGCCCTGGATGACTTTTCTCCGAGGTTTCGGGCACTGGCGGGGCCCTGGTTCGGCAGGCGCAGCAGGCTGACATACAGATGGTCTGGAAGCGCCTGCAGCAGGAACTCCACATCGGCCCCTCTATTGTTGACGATGATGAACTCCCAGTCGGAAGGGTTAGAGCGTGGGGCATTGTCTGAGGTCTTGAGAGGGTCGGCTGCACCGCTGTCGTCTGGTGCATAAGAAAAAGCTATCTGCTTGATCTGGGCGATAAAAAATGAAGAGCCCGCCTATCATGGGGCGGGCTCATATAGAAGAAGCTATTTCTTATGTAAGGGTCCCTTGTTACATAGAAGGCTTCCATCCTTCCCGGTACTCGCGGGTGACGAATGGGTTGGCATCTTCGAAATTAGTGATGCGCATCGATTTACCATCCCACAGCAGTTTCTTTCGGCCATAGTAATCCATGCGGGTCTGGCCGGCGGCATTCTTTACCTCCTTGCGGAGCATGTAGCTGCGGATGGCGAGGTTGCCCATCAGGACCGTCTCTGTGAGGGGACCTGAATAGTCGAATGAAGACGTCAGCCCCTCATGTTCCTGGCTGCCGAAGCCGGCCTTGCAGGCCTCTGTCCAATAGACCTGGTGGTTCCATTCGGCCATGCCCTTGGTGATGTCCCTCCTCGAAGCTGGCATCTCCATCTTCTCACCGCTGTTGAGATAAAGCTTCGGGTCGTTGCCGTACATGCCGATGACCATCAGTCCTTTGGAGCCATGGAGGTAGACGCCATTGGCGCCGTTGCCATCGGGGCTCAGCGGCTCGTCGGAGGGCAGTTGGTCGGGGTGGAAGGGTCGGAGACCTCCATCCATCCATACCATCTTCATGGGCACTTTGTTTTTCTCTGTAGCAGGGAAGCGGATCTCTACCAGCGAGGAGGGGGGGCAGCCATCAGGGATATGCTCCGGATTCCAGTCTTTGATGAACACCTGGCCGACGCTGGCTTCTACTTCGGTGGGATAGCCCAGTCCGAGGATGCGGAAGGGTGAGTCGATGGTGTGGCATCCGATGTCGCCCAGGGCGCCCGTACCGAAGTTCCACCAGCCACGCCATTTAAAGGGGTGGTAGAGTGGATGGTAGTCGACATAAGATGCAGGCCCCAGCCAGGTGTCCCATTCAGCAGCCGTTATTGAGCTGGGCAGGGACGGCTTGTCGGACGGCACCGGGATGCCTTGTGGCCATACAGGCCGGTTGGTCCATATCTCCACCTTGTGGACGGTGCCAATCAAGCCTTTGTCGAACCAATCCATCGCCACCTTCTGGGCCGGGTTGGAGGCGCCTTGGTTGCCCATCTGCGTGACGACCTTATATTTTCTGGCCGCCTCGGTGAGCATCCTGGCTTCTGCGATGTTATGTGTTAGGGGTTTCTGCACGTATACGTGTTTTCCTAGCTGCATGCAGGCCATGGCTGCGAACGCGTGGAGATGGTCGGGTGTCGAGATCGTCACGGCGTCGATGTCTTTTCCAGACTCTTCCAGCATCTTGCGGAAGTCTTTATAGCGCTTGGCATTGGGAAATCGTTCGATGCTGGTCTTGCACTGGTTCCAGTCGACGTCGGAGAAGGCGACGACGTTGTTGGCACCCTTGTTCGAGGCATTGAAGAGGTCGGAGGTACCCTTGCCACCGGCGCCGATGGCGGCGATGTTCAGTTTGTCGCTCGGTGCGATATGTCCTCGCCCAAGGGTGTGCCTGGGAACAATAAAAAATCCGGCAGCGGCCATGGAGCCTTGCTGCAGGAAACGTCTGCGGGATGATTTTCTAGACATGTCGGTTGTTTTTTATGCTTATAGGTTCCCAAATTAGTAATTTATTGGATGCTGTACATGCTGGCCTCGCAACTTAGATTTTCTCTCTGCTACCTTTACCTGATATGGGGGGGGATGGTGTACATTCGCTTTTTCCATGAGAAGGGCTGTCTGCTTTTCGATTCTGCTCCTGCAGCTTGCCCTAGTGAGCAATACCCTGTTGGGGCAGACATCTATCTATTCCATTGGCCAGGTTTTCGATAGCGCCTATCTTGCCCGGCGTGCGCCTGAGCCTGTCCGTGTCGACGGCATCCTGGGTGACCGCTGCTGGGCCCTTGCCCAGCGGGCTTCCCATTTTGTGCAGAACTTTCCGAATGACACTTTGCTGGCGAGCTCACCCACGGAGGTGATGGTCAGCTACGACGACAAGTTCCTCTACATAGCGGCCCGTGTCTATCACTCTGACACCGGTCAGCGATTTGTCATTCCCTCCTTGAAGCGGGACTTCCGCGGCGAAGCCAACGATGCCTTGGTGGTCACGCTCGATCCTTTCATGGACCGCCTCAACGCCTTCTCCTTCGGCATGAGCCCCTTCGGCGTACAGCGGGAAGGCCTCATCGTCAACGGCGGCGTCGCCAACGAAGACCTCAGCTTGTCGTGGGACAACAAGTGGTATGGGCAGTCGGTCATCCATGCCGACCACTGGAGTACAGAGATGGCCATCCCCTGGAGTACCCTACGCTTCCGCAACGGCTCCGACCGATGGCTGGTCAACTTCTACCACATCGACAGCTACAACGCCGAACGCTCCGGCTGGTCGCGCGTGCCCAACCAGTATGGGATGATCTCTTTGGCCTTCACGCGCCCGCTCCTCTTCGAGACGCCTTTGCAGAAGAAAGACCGCAACATCTCTCTGATACCCTACGCGACCTCTTCTCTTATAAAGCAGCCGGTACGAGCAGGACGCAACAACCCCGGGTTCAACCAACGCATGGCGGCTGCCCTGGGCGGAGATATGAAAGTTGGATTGGGGCCGGCGCTCAATGCAGATATCACCTTCAACCCCGACTTCTCCCAGGTGGAGGTCGACAACCAGGTCACCAACCTCGACCGCTTCGAAATTCTCTTCCCCGAGAAGCGACAGTTTTTCTTGGAGAACGGCGACCTCTTCGCCAACTTCGGCGTCGAAGGCATCAGGCCTTTCTTCTCCCGCCGCATCGGGGTCACCCGTGACCCCGGCACCGGCCAGAACCTTCAGAATAAAATCGATGCAGGGCTACGCATCAGCGGCAAGCTGGGCGATAAGACGCGTGTGGGGCTCCTGCAGATGCGTGCTGCGGCTATTGACTCGATTGGGCAGCCCGCGCAGGACTTCACCGTGCTGGCCTTACAACGCAAGCTCTTCGCCCGCTCTAGCCTGGGGTTCATCTATACCAATAAAGAGTCCGCTGGCACGGCAGACTTCAACCGCGTTGCCGGCATCGACTATATCATCGGCTCCCGCAATAATGCTTGGAATGGGAAGGTCTTCTCCATGATGTCATTCGACCCCATTCGGACGCGCCACGACATGGCCTCCGGTGCCCTTATCGTTTACAACAAACGGGAGGTAGAATTCCGGCAGCGCTTCTACCGCATCGGAGAAGCGTTCAATCCCGAGTTAGGGTTTCTCCGCCGTCGCGGATACTCCCGAGCGGCCGGCGATGTATGGTGGAAATTTTACCCGAGTGCCCATTCGCGCATTAACCGCCACGGCCCGATGTTTGACTACGACGTCACGGCATTTCCCAATATTGGCGTCACAGACTACGACCTCAACTTTCTCTACAACGTGCAGTGGCGGAACTATGCCTCCCTCCGGTTGCGCTTCCGGCGCGACTTCACGCGGCTGACAGACGACTTCGACCCTACCAACACAGGAGGTGCCAAGTTGCTGGCCGGCAGCTCCTATGCCTTCTATTCTATGATTGGGATGCTCATGACTGACCAGCGCAAGCGCCTCGCCGGCAGCCTGCAATGGCGTACGGGTGGATATTTCAATGGCGCCCGCCATGGCGTGGAAGGCGAGCTGGGATGGCGCTTTCAGCCCTTTGGCAGCGTTGGCAGCGTCTTCACATACAACCGGCTGCGCTTTCCAGAGCCATACCGCAGCCTCAACCTCGTCTTGCTGGGGCCGAAGCTTGATATCACCTTCAGTCGCTCAGTCTTCTTCTCCGCTCTCGCGCAGTACAACAACCAGATCCGAAATGTAAATCTGAACATCCGCTTACAGTGGCGTTTCGCGCCGGTGTCAGACCTCTTCATCGTCTACACCGACAACTACTATTCTGATATCCTCCGCTCCAAAGGTGGCGCACTTGTGCTCAAGGCCACCTACTGGCTCAATATGTGATCTTCTTCAGGGGGTCGAAAGGCTTGCCAGGCGGCATACGGTAGCCCATACTCCCCCGTCTACCGGAATCCCCAGCCGCCCGTTCTCAGCTCGTACTTGCAGCATCCTTTCCCCCGGGTAGTAGACGGGCTGGCCCGTTTCGGCTGGTACTGCCTCCCGCAAATACCGGATCGTCCCTTCCACTGCATCATGGAGGGAGGAAGCCATGTCTGCCATGCATGGCGAGAGGACGATGAAAATCTGGCAGCAGCTGCCACAGCTCCTTTTGCCTTGCGCATCGATGGCGGCGGTGGTTCGACCGCCTGAGAAGATGGCCGCTACAAGGTCTAGCATGATAGCTATACCTGAGCCCTTCCAGAAGCCTGTTGGCAGGATGCCTCGGGTAGCCTCGATGGCTGCGTTGTGTGTCGGTCTTAATAAGAGCTGTGATATCTGCCTACTTTACGACGATAATAGTCTGAGAACAGACTATAGGCCATGGTCAGCTCCACGGCCCGATTAACAACGGATCCACTGGATGCAGTGGAGAGGTTGACATCACTACTCAGGCCTATGTCAATATTTCCAAAAGTATATCCCACATAGGGTGCTAACGTTCCCGAGGAGCGATAGTAAGTACCCAGGTGTAGCATTTGCAGGGTGTAGGGATTATTTTCGGCCATGATGATGCCTAAAATGGCCGAGGCATAAATGATGCTGCGTTGATTGATGATCATATTCATGGCAGATGCCTGTATGCTCAGCCGGTCCGTGAGGGTTGCACTGATGTAGGCATGGGCAGAGTAGCGGGGATATACGATCTGCCGTGGGTCATCGTAAACGCTCTTGGCAAAGCTGACAAAGCGGTATCCTGAGATTCCTGCATCAAAATAGATATTATCCGTCTCATAGGTGTACATAAGTCCTGCAGAGGCAGAGGCTTGAAAAGTGGAGTTTCGCATAGACGTCTCTCCAGACGGCAGCGAGAGGTCGAAGCCAGAACTGCCAAGCTGTTGGTCGAAGCTTAGCTGTGAGAAGTCGACTCTGGTATTATTACCGACGAGGCCGATCCCCAGTGCGAGGCCGCTGCCATTTGCATCCAGGGCAAAGTGGTAAGAACCGTTCAAGCTAAAATGATTGCTTTTATAGAGTCCTTCCATCGCCTTCTCGGAGATGAACATGCCGGCCAGGCCGAAGTAGTTTGTCTCACTTCCGGCACTGAGTTTTCTGTCGATGGTGATGGACTGGGTGTTATACATCGAGCTCTTTCCTAGCCATTGGCTTCGGGCGTTGGCCAAGGCGCGGAAGTCTGTTCCGGCCCGGCCTGCCAGGGCTGGGTTGATATTGAGCGGATCTGAGTGGTATTGCATGAATGGGACCTCTTGGGCTTGCATATGCCAGGCTGTGACAAACAGAGAAGTACAGCAGACGAGGAGGCGGAATGATATTCGGGTCATATGGGTAGAGCCTTTCATCGAATGAGTAATATGTTACCTTCTCTTAGGATCGTATTGCCTTTGAAGTCGACGCCTCTTACCACCCAGTGGTAGACTTCCATGGGAAGTTCCGTATTCTTATATCGGCCATTCCATCCCATGGCTGGGTTGCGGGTTTCAAATACGAGCCTTCCATATCGGTCGAAGATGCGGTAGTATTCGAGCTGCTGTATGCCGGCGGGATAGGCGAAGGCAATGTCGTTGATACCATCGCCATTCGGGCTGAAGGCTTTCGGCACCAGCACGTCTACCAGCGACGAGTCGAATACCAGCGCTTTGAGCGTGTCCGTCGTGACACATCCTTCGGGTGAGATGAGGTCTACATAGTATACCTGAGTCTTGTTGTAGGTGAATACTGGGGATTTCACGCTATATGCATCCAGTCCCCAGGTAGGCTTCCAGCTATACCGGTAGGGGATACCCTCAAAAGACCTGGCATTCAGCTGTACCGGTCTGTTGGCATTGGTGGTGGCCGTTGCGAGGAAGACGGGCTTGATGGGGGCGGCGATGTTGATGAGGCTGTCTTTGGTGATGGCATATTGGCAGGTGCCAATCACGGCACTCAGTGTTATCTTCTTTAGTCCCGGTTTTTTGAAGTTCATCAACGAGTTGAAAGTTGTGGAAGAGTCCTCTCCGTTGAAATTCCACTTCCAGCGGGTATTACCGGCGAAAGAGGTGTCAGACATGTTCATGAATTGCTTCAGTGTGTTGACGCAGTTGACGGGGTCGTTGGTAAAGCGGAGGGCCCAGTTGCGAAGGTCGAACATACGCACTGTGTTGAGCGACATATTCACACATCCATTCTGGTCGGTGATTCGGGCTTTATAGATGCCGGAGAAGAAGGCTTCGAAGTTGACGGTGTTCGCGCCTCCGATGGCAGTGTCATTTCGGAACCACTGGTACGACTTACCTACTGCGTTTACAACTATTGGCCGCGACTGCCCCAAGCAGATCAGGGTTCCCTGCGGCGCCGACAACGAGTCCATCGGCAGGGGGTGAATCTTCAAGCTGTATTCAGCCACCGGGGCGCCGTTGGCGGGCACGTTGCTGCAGAAGGCGTCGCTGACGGTCATGACGCGGAGGAGGTAGTTTGCCGACGTCGGCCAGGATGTCTGCATTAGATTGTAGACGGGCTGGTTGATGGCGGATATCTGCGTGGGGTTGTTGTCTTTGTTGTCGATGTAGTTGACAGTCCAGGGTCCAGTGCCGGTGAAGCGCAGCTGCAGCGAGTCGGCCACGTTTTGGCATACGCCGCTGTTTCCAGTGATCCGCACGCCGGGGGTGGGGTTGACGTTGACACCGAGGCGGAAGACCTTACCGATGCAGCCGTTGGTGCTTGGGGTGACCATATAGCTCGATTGGACAATAGTGCTGCTGGAGTTACGCAGGGTCTGTAGAATATTCGGCAGCCAGGAGGAATCGTTATTGGTATAACCTGAGAGGGAGGCAGAAGGGTTTATCTCTGCGAACTGCCAGCGGTATGCGGTGCCTGCCGGTACGCCCGAGGGTGCGAACGTCATCAGCTTATTGTTGCAGGCATTGGTGAACTGGTCCCCGACCAGTGAGGCTGGCTTGACAGTCACCAATACATTGAAGCTCTGAATGGCGCAGAGGGGGTTTGAAGGCTTGATGGTGTACACTGCCAGGGCGTCGACATTGGTGAGGTTCACAAGGCTGTCGTAGACCATGGTGGCGGGCACGGTGGCTGCCCGAAAGCTGGTGAGGGCGTTTAGAGGGACGACGGTCGGCACATCCCAATTATAATTTGTCCGCAGCGGCAGTATGTCGGTCGGGAGGCTGAAGGCCGTCCCGCTGCAGATGGTCACTTTCTTGTCTGGCACGACGGGCGCTGGGTTCAGGACGAAGCTAATGTATTGCATGCTGTCGGTGCAGCCGTTGAAGGAAGTCCTGTAGCGGTAGGTGATAGTGACGGGATAGATGGTGCTGTCTACCAGGGTTTCACTGATGGTGAAGGTGCCTTTGGCTGCCGGGTTGACAAGTCCGGGTACGGCATCCCGTGACCAGGAGAACAGCGTGCGGGGGGTCTTGCTGGTGGGTGTATAGTTGAAAGGCGAACCGCTGCAAACGGGTGGCAGATTGGTCGGACTGCTGAGGACTGGCACCGGATTGACGACGACCGACAGCTTGAAGGGATTACCCAGGCAGCCTCCACTCGCCGCGCCAGGTATGATGGGTATGATTGTATACTGCGCTATGCTTTGCGTGTCTGCCAGGTTGGAAATTTTTCCGCTTACAACGGGGAGGGGCACGATTTTATTCTCTGTGCCGCCTATGAGGCCGTTTGACATCTGAGGGGTATTCCAGAGGAAGACGGCATTCACCTGGTTGGGTGGGACAATGCTGAAATCCCGGCCAGTGCAAACTTCTTCGGTCTGGTCGTTTAACGTCAGCACCGGGTTCACCACCTCGTAGACTGTTTGCGTGTTTGTACAACCATTGGCGCTCATATTATAGACATATGGTACGCGTACGGTGTTGTAGGTATTGTTGGTGAGCTTCTCGCTGATGCTGCCGGATCCGTTGGTCAATACCTCTGCGATCCCGACCACGAAAGAACGCGTCCAGGTGAACTGAACGTCGCGCGTGCTGCTGACGGGGGTGTAGTTGAAGGTCTTTTCGGAGCAGATGGGTGTGGGCTGCAGGGAGCTCACCAGCTTCGGCATGGGGTTGATAGTGACGGTGACGGCCTGCGATTTTGGATTCACGCAACCGTTGAACATCAGTGAGTAGTTATATCGCACACTGAGCGGACTGCCAGACGTGTCGGTGAGCACTTCATTCACATCGGCATAGCCGGATGACTTTGGGTTGGCGAGGCCGGGCATCGAATCGCGCGACCATATAAAGGCCGTCTCGGGGAAGCTGCTGCTGGGTGTATAGGAGAAGCTTGAGCCGCTGCAGATGGCAGGCATGTAAAGCGGACTGGTCAGTACGGCCGAGTTGGCCTTGACCCTCACTTTGACCGGAAAGATCTGCCCCACGCAGCCGTTGGCGACGGGGGTGACGACATAAAAGGCAAAGCCGGAGGTGGTGTCGCCATTGGTGTTGCGAAGGTTCTGAGATATTACCCCCACGGGCGTGGGTTGCACCGTTCCGCCGCGAATACCATTGGAGTAGGTGGGCTCGTTCCAGGTGAACACGGTTCCCTGCGGCAGGCTCTGCGGCATCACGACGCTGAAAGGGCTCTCACTGCAAGCGACGGAGTACAGGGTGTCGGTGATATAGGGTGATGCTTTCACCGTGACCACGACGGAGAATTGCTTGCCGGGGCAGTCGCCAAAATAGGGCGTAAGCTTATAGGTAGCCTGTACGTCGATCGTGTTGGTGATGTTGGTGAGGGCTTGGCTGAAGGTGGGTACGGGCGTACGTTGGGCGACGCCGCCCTTCAGGGCATTGGGGATGTTGAGGATGGGCGCATCCCAGGTGAAGGTGGTAATATAGGGCAGTGGGGTAGGGGCCATGGTGAAGGGGAAGCCAGGGCAGACGATGGTGTCTTTATTCTGTAGGTTAGGATTGGGGTTAACAGAGGCTACGAACGTGAAGGGCTTTCCAGTACAACCCTGCGCAACGGGGGTCACTGTGTATGTAGCTTGACCAATCGAGTTGATGGTGTTGTATAGCGTCTGCGTGATACTGGAGACGGGTGCAGTATTAGAGGATGCTCCTGTGAGCGACCCGGCGGGGAGGATCTCCGGCATACTCCACTGGTAAGAGGTTGGTACGCCGACGAGGTTGCTGCCTGGGGCTGATGAGAAGGGAGACCCACTACATACGATCCTGTCGGCTGTCGCTACGGCTGGCCTTGGCCGTACGGTGATTACTAGGGTGAAGGCCCTGCCGATACACTCTCCCGTCTTGGGGATGACGGTATAAGTGGCCGTGCCCCCGGCGTCGGATCCGCTATAGCTGAGGTTGCCTGCGATGCTGGAGTCGCCGTCCACTTTCAAATTCTGACTGCCTGCATTGATGCTCACGCCTGTCTGCAGGGTCGGCGAAGACCAGGTGTATAAGGTGCCCACAGGGACCGGGTTGGGTGTGGCATTGAAGTTGTCGTTGCTACAGGCGGCCAGCGTCTGGTTGCTGACGCTAAGACTGGCGGCTGTAAGTAATTTCACGACCAGGTTGAAAGGGGTCCCGGAACAGTTCTGGAGCGTCCTGGGTGTGACCCGGAAGTTGGCATAGGCGATGGTGGTGCTGATATTATTCAACACCGGCGCAAAGGTCGACTGATTGGTGGCGGCGTCTACGTTGCCGGTGATGGCACTGGCCGGTATGAGCTGCGGGGCCGGCCAGCTGTAGTTGGTGCCCAGCGGCAGATCGTAGTTTGGCACAAAGGTCGCTGCAGAGCCCCCGCAGACCATGATAGTATCGTCACTCTTGCGGATGACCGGCAATGGGTTCACGGTCACGATCAGGTCGAAAGGCTCTGAGGTGCAATTGTAAGACCCGTAAGTAGATTGTGCAAAGACGTTGTAGGTGGCTGTCTTTGCCACTGTAGACCGATTGGTCAAGGTCTGGCTGATGGGTGGATCCTGATAAGTGCGCGTAGGTGTCTGCGGTAGCCCAAAGCCTCCGGAAATTGTGGTATCCTCATATTGAGGGTTCTGCCAGCTGTATTGGGTGTTGATCGGTATCCGGTTGCTGCTCGGGTTAGGTGTGATGCGGAAGGGCACTCCACTACAGGCTGATGTCGTCTGAGGGGAATTAATTAGGGGTTTCGGAAGGACGGTGATGATGTACTGGACCGTGCTGGTACCGGTACATTGTAAGGCGCCAGACGTGCCAGAGACATAAATTGGAGTGATGTTGTATGTAAAGGTGATGGGGTTGGCAGTCGTATTCGTGATTTTTCCCTGATTGAAATTGGTGAAGCGATTGGTCAAACTGTATGCACCCGAGCCAACAATGCCGGTAATGCCTGATTGAGTCGGAGCAGGCCATGTGAAATAAATATCGCCCGTTAGCTGCGTCTTGGGCGTGAAGGGGTTGATAGTCGATTCACTGCAGATGGTATCTCTTTTGATTGCCTCAGCAACGGGGATCTTTGGTGTGGGAATTACATTATAAATCAATGTTTGCGAATTACTACAGCCATTGCCTCCCACCATCTGAATGGTGTAAGGGATGGCGATCGTATTAACCCCTTCATTCAATACTTCATCAATAATTATTGAACTTGTACCGAATTGGGCTGGGTTTCCTATAGTGTCGGGCCTTGACCAGTTCCAGGTGGTTACTGGGACTGGCCCGCTCACAAATAAGTTGGTGTTTATATATCCACATCCTGCACTGGGTAAGCTTGTGGCATTGACCCTGGGGATCTGTAATACTGTAACCGAAATGTTAACAGCTGCTCCTGTATTAGGCTGACATCTATACGCGATTATCTGATTTGCCAAGCCAGAATTTGTAAGCGAAAGCGTTTGGTTATGACTATTTCCAGGTGTTGTTAAAGCTGTTTGCCCCGAGGCGTTAGTAGTAAAGGTTGTAAGGGAGACTGTCCATGTAAGATTTTTATTCTGATCTTTTAAAATATCGATGCTTTGACCACTACATACCGAGTATTGGGCAATTGTTATCTGTGATAGAAGAACACAAACTATAAATGCAACACTTTGAACTCTGCGCTTCAATAGAAAAGTGGGCATATTGGTAGTATGTTTCAATTGCATATGTAGATAAAGATAACGAACAAAGGTTTAACTTCATTATCATTCAGACAGCATCATGTCCTGGCGATGGCTGTCCGTTTTCCATTGTGGAACTCATGATATGGCTACTTTCAACATTCAAATATGTCTACAATGCGGATATGTCTATCGGTTATGATCACAATGGCCTGCAGTCTTACTTCCCTCGGCCAGTCGGCTTATTTTTTCCCGGGCATGGAAGATGTGGATCCCAACATCCCCACGCCTGAGCAGTTCCTTGGATATCCGATCGGAGAGCGGCATACGCGCTACGACCGCCTGGTACAGTATTTCCGTACGCTCGAACAGCGCAGCGACCGTTTATCCCTGGAAATTATCGGTTATACTTTTGAGCATCGCCCACAGGTCGCAGCAGTCATCACCTCCCCCGCTAACCAAGGTCGCCTCGAGGCAATCCGTCAGACACACTTGGCTGGGCAGGCTAGCGGTGGCACGGCCGCCACCCCCCTCGTCATCCATCTTGGTTATGGTGTCCATGGGAATGAGCCCAGCTCCTCCGAGGCGGCCATGCTCACGGCCTATTACCTCACGGCCTCCCGGTCGGCCGAGACAGCTGCCTGGCTAGAGGGTATGGTCATCACCATGGACCCCGTCATAAACCCAGACGGGCGCGACCGGCATACGCACTGGGCCAACATGCACCGGGCTGAGCCCGCGGTACCAGACCCGCTCGACCGCGAACACAATGAGGTCTGGCCCGGCGGACGCTTCAACCATTACTGGTTCGACCTGAACCGCGACTGGTTTCCGGCCGTTTTCCCCGAGACGCGCAACCGTATCCGCTTCTTCCACAAATGGAGGCCCTACGTGCAGACCGACCACCATGAAATGGGCACGCAGTCAACCTTTTATTTCGACCCCGGAGAAGATGCCAGCAACAACCCCATCGTGCCAGACTATCTCTATCAGACCATCTATCCCCTCTTCTCCAAATACTTCGCTGCCGGGGCTGACAAGCTCGGCGCCCTATACTTCACTCGTGAGCAATACGACAAGCTCTACCCCGGCTATGGCAGTAGCTACATCAACTTCTACGGCGGCGCTGGCTTCCTCTTCGAGCAGGCCAGCAGCCGCGGCCATGTGCAGGAGACATCCACCATCCCCCTCACCTTTGCCTTCACCATCCGCAACCAGGTGATGGCCTCCATCATGACCGTCCGCGCATCCTACCAGGAAAAGTCTTCTTTGCTGGAGATGCGCAAGCGCTTTTACGAGCAGGTGCGTGCGGAACGCAAGTCGTCGCTCGTCAGAGGATACGTATACGGAGAGGCAGCCGATGCCTCGCGAACGGCTGCCTTTACGGAGATGCTGCGCTTGCATGGTGTCGAAGTGCGGTCCCTCACCGCCCCCATCGTGGCCGACGCTCGCCGCTTCGATGTAGGTATGTCCTACTTCGTGCCGATCGACCAGGATAACCTGCTGATGGTCCGCTCGCTCTTCGAAAAAGACATTCCCTACCGCGACTCCTCCTTCTACGACGCCTCCACCTGGAGCCTTATCCATGCCTACGGCCTGCCGCACGCCGCCCTTAAGTCCGTGCCTTCCAGCCTCGGCCCACCCGTAAACGAGGTGCCACCGGCCGTGCCAGCCGCCCCTGCTAAGAGCGACTATGCCTACGTCTTTTCCGCCACCGAATATCAATCCCACAGGGCCATCTATCTGCTGCAGCAGGGAGGTGCCTACGTACAGGCCGCCTTCCGCCCCTTCCAGGCCCACGTCGATGGTGCCGTCAAGACCTTTGGCTACGGCACGTCGGTGCTGCCCGTCCACTTGCAGCGCCTGTCGTCTGACTCGCTATATAGGCTGGCGCAGAAAGCCTCCCAGGCCACGGGCATCGCCATCCATGCCCTCGCCACCGGCCGCAGCATCGACGGTATCGATATGGGCAGCGGCTATGTGCGCACGATGCGTAAGCCCGAAATGGCGATGATCGTCGGCATGGGACTAGCCGCCACAGAGGCAGGCGAAATATGGCATCTGCTGGATCAGCGCATACACATGCCAGTGAGTAAGCTGGACGTTACCTCCCTGGCGCGTGCAGACCTGTCGCGCTACAATACGGTCATCATCCCCGGCGGGATGCATGGTATGCTCGACAAGGGCTTCACAGAAAAGCTCCGCGCCTGGGTGCAAAATGGAGGCACGCTCATCACGCTGAAGACAGCCTCTGAATGGGCCATCCGCAATGGGTTTACCAAGGAGCGCCTCTTGCCGGCCGACAGCAGCCGCGGCGTCACTACCCGCCAGCCTTACAACCAGGCCGTCAACATCGAAGGCGCCAAGACCATGGGCGGCTCCATCTTCCGAGCAGACCTCGACACCACCCATCCCATTGGCTTCGGATATACGTCTCGGACCCTCTCCGTATACCGCAACGGCCTCACCTTCCTGCAGCCTTCCAGCAATCCCTACTCCACGGTCGTGCAATACGTCGCCGACCCGCTGGTGGGCGGCTACGTGCACCCTTCGGTACTAAAGAAGGTTCGGAATTCGGCCGCCGTGCTCGTCGGCGTGGAAGGGGCCGGGCGAGTCGTGTTATTCAGTGACGACCCTAACTTCCGCGGCACCTGGTACGGCACCAACAGATTGTTCCTCAACGCGATCTTCTTCGGCTCTCTGATGGGCGTACCGAACGTGGCAGGGGAGGAGTGATTCCATGTGAAGTGGACTCGTGAAATCCGAGACGACCCTCCCAAGCTCGAATGCGCATATTTGATACTGAACAGAAAATTATAAAATTATGCTTCATCGCATCCTCATCCTCTTTACGATTGTCATCTACACAGGCTGTCTTGAAGTGCGTGGCCAGCAGCCTTCCCGGCAAAGGCCTCTGAGCTGGCAGGATGTCTCTGCCTGGCGCTCCATGATGCTCTCTAGCCTCACCCTTTCTCCCGACGGCCGCTGGGTGGCCTATGCCTTACATCCGGTGGAGGGTGACGGACAGATCGTCGTTAGGAAGGTCGGCGACACTGTGAAAAGGTCCTTTCCCATCGGAGCGTCCCCTTCCTTCTCTGTCTCCTTCTCCGAAGACGGTCGGTGGATTGCGTACAAGGAATACCCGAAGGAGTCGGAACGCAGGGCCTCGACCCGGAACCCCGGCGGGAAGCCGCTGCTGGAGAAATTACACCTTGTCTCATTGTCCGATTGGAAGCGTAGTACCTATGAGAAGTCGGGCAGCTACGCCTTCAACAGCAAGACATCCACACACCTCGCGGTGGCCGTTCCGAAGGAGCGTGGCCAGGCCGGTGGCGGTGACCTGCAGCTCACGGAACTCTCCACGGGCAAGACCTTTACGCTCGGAAACATCGGGGAACACGCATTTAACAAAGCAGGAGACAGGCTCGCCTATATCGTTGATGCCGCTGGACAATCTGGCAATGGCGTCTACCTCATGCAGGTATCCGACAAACGCACTACCCTCATCGACAACGATAAAGCCTCCTACCGCTCCCTGAACTGGAACGAGGAAGGCACCGCCTTCGCCCTGCTGAAGATGCGGAAGGACGACGCTTGGAAGAACGAACGCGGCATCGTCATCGGCGTGAAGGATGTTGTAGCGACGGCCGCGGTGACGGTCTATGACCCCGCCAAGGACAGTGTCGCCTTCCCCAAGGACATGACGGTGAGCCCTAACCGAAAGGCTTCCTGGACGGACGGACTCGACAGGATCGTCTTCGGCATACACCCCCTCGAACCCTCGAAAAAGGAGCCTGAGGTCATAATAAAGCCTGTCATCGATGCAGCTGCGGAAGTCGATCGACTGACGAAACTCCGGAGCGATACATCTATACACAGTATAGATGACTTGCAGAAGGCACTGTCGCGGATGTCAAAGCCCGCCGCTAAGGCCGAGACCGGCAAGGACACGTTGCGGCCCGACATGACCATCTGGCACTGGCAGGACAAGCGACTGCAAAGCCGCCAGCAGGTCGTGGAGGGCATGGACCGAAACCGAAATCTGCTCGCGATGGTGGAGGTCGCCGGCGGACGCTTCCTGCAGCTGCAGGACTCTTCGCTGTCCTCGGCCCAAGTGCTGCCTATGCAGCACTACGCCCTCGCGCAGGACAACCGTGCCCATGAGTTGCAGGAAAACCTCGACGGCCAGTCGTACACCGACTACCACCTCGTTGACATGCATACTGGCAAGCGCTCGCTGCTCTTCGAAAGATTCTACGACCCCGGATATAGTGCAACGCCCCGCGCCTCTTGGGACGGCAGGCGGATCGCCTACGGCCTCGACGGGCACTATCATGTGCGCGACCTCGCCACCGGTGCCGATATCAACCTCACCGAGAAGCTGCCCACATCTTTTGTTAATACCGAGGACGACCACAATGTGCGGAAACCCCTGACCGGATTTCTCGGCTGGAGCCGCGACGGTCGACACCTGATGATCAAAGACCTATGGGATATCTGGCTCGTGCCTACCGATGGTCGCACACCCCCCGTCAACCTCACCCGCAACGGACGTGCCGACGGCATTCGATACCAGTCGGTCGTCACCTTCGACCCCGAAGAGAAAGGCTTCGACGTCCGGAAGCCGCTGTACGTACGCATCTATGGCGAACGTACCAAGCGCAGCGGCTATGCCCGTATCGAGTCCGATGCCAAGGGGTTGAAGACTGGGGCCGTTGCGCTCGTGTGGGATGATGCCAACGTGTACGGGCTGCGGAAGGCCAAGAATGCCGAGCTGTACGGGTTCTTGAAGGAAGATTCCAACCAGCCAACCGAATCCTACGCCGGTGATGCGACCCTGAAGAATGCATCCAAGGTCTCCGAAAACGCACCCGACGCGTCGAACTTCGCCCTGGGAGCCGGTGGACGGCTGGTGGACTTTCTCTCTGACAAGGGAGACACGCTGCAGGGCGCACTCTTCCTGCCCGCAGGATATGAACCGGGGAAGCGCTATCCGACGGTGGTGTATTACTATGAGAAGTTGTCGCAGACACTCCATAACTGGAGCAATCCTGACTTCGGCCGGACGGGATGGAATCCCACCATGTACACCTCCAACGGTTATGCTGTCTTCATCCCCGACATCGTCTACACACTCGACGATCCCGGCATGTCAGCTGTGTGGTGCGTGCTGCCTGGTGTGAAGGCCGCCATCGCGACGGGCGTCGTAGACCCCGACCGCATCGGCATCCACGGCCATTCCTGGGGCGGCTACCAGACCTGCTTCCTGATCACACAGACGAGTATGTTCAAGGCCGCCGCCGCTGGTGCACCCCTCACCAATATGGTGAGCATGTACGACCTCATCTACTGGAATTCGGGTAGCGGAAACATGTCCATCTTCGAAGCCTCGCAGGGGCGCTTCCGTGGCGCACCCTGGGAGAACTGGGAGGCCTATCTCCGCAACTCACCGGTCTACCATGTGAAGAAAGTCACCACTCCGCTGCTGATGCTGCATAACGACAAGGACGGTGCGGTCGACTTCACCCAGGGCATCGAATACTACAATGCCTTGCGCCGCCTGCAGAAGCAGGTGGTGATGGTCCAGTACAAAGGCGAGAACCATGGACTGGTGAAGATGGAGAACCGAAAAGACTATAGCGTACGCATGATGGAGTTCTTCGACCACCATCTGAAAGGCAAGCCGGCCCCCGGATGGCTGAAGGACGGCGTCGACCGACTGAAACTGGAGGATCACCTTCGCCAGCGGGTGTTCTGAGCCAGCATCTTTTTGAGACGAACCTTCAGAAGGAGAAGGTGTTCTGATATCACCCTTGATGAGTGACCTGGCTGCCATACGCAACTTCGGGCCTTACATGGTGAAGATGCTGTCGCAGATCGGCATCACCAGCTGAGAGCAGCTCTAGCGGGCCGACTACTGCTCTATACGAGATGCCCTGCGGGCGCAGGGGGTCAAACCACATCTCATTATGTTTTACTCCATCGAGATGGCACTACAAGGCCGCCTCTGGAGCAGCATAGCGCCTGAGGAACGCGTCGAAGTCTAGCAGATCCTCGAAGAAGGATGAAGTTGTTTTCTCACCAGAACCCAGGCTCACAAATGCGCCATGATGCCGCAGATGCTGCTGTACAGTGTATCGCTGACGGGCACGACCGGCAGTCGGAACTGGTTCTCGCAGAGGCCCATCTCGTGCATGTAGGCTTTGATGCCGGAGGGGCTTCCTTCGGCGAAGAGTGTATCTACGGCTTCTAGCAGGCGGAAGTGGTCGGGCCTTGCCGCGTGGAAGTTGCCTGCAAGACATTTCCTGACCATGTCGGAGAAGATCTTCGGATATGCGTTACCAATAACCGATATCACGCCGGTCGCACCTAGTGCGATCATCGGAAGTGTGATGGCATCGTCACCGCTGATCACTTCGAATCCCTCGGGTTTGCCGCGCAGGATGCGCATGATCTGGTCGAGGTTTCCAGAGGCCTCCTTGGTGCCGATGACATTGGGGCAGTCGCGAGCGATGCGCAGGGTGGTGTCTGCCGTCATGTTCATGCTCGTCCTGCCGGGTACATTGTAGAGGATGACCGGCAGGGGGCTGGCTGCGGCTACGGCTTGGTAGTGGCGATAGATGCCTTCCTGGGAGGGCTTATTGTAGTAGGGGCTCACCGACAGAATGGCGCTGTAGCCGGTGAGGTCGAATCCCTGGATGTCTTCTAAGACTCTGCTTGTGTCATTGCCCCCGATACCGGCCACCAGCGGAAGGCGGCCAGCCGTAATGCGGCAGGTATGTGAGAAGATTTGCTGTTTCTCTTTGTGATCGAGGGTCGCACTCTCTCCGGTGGTGCCGAGCATGACGAGGTAATTGACTTGGCCATCGATGAGGTGTTCGAGGATCTTTGTCAGCGATGGCAGGTCAACGGTTCCATCGGCTTGAAAGGGGGTGACTACGGCAACGCCCGTGCCAGCGAATCGGGGTCCATTCATAGAAGATATTTATTATGGCTTTATCAGACGGCCTTTTCTTCCCAGAATCCCATGCGGCTGAACTTATCGATGCGGGCTTCGATGCGTGCGCGTGGATCTAGTGGGTCAAGAGCTGCTAGGGCTTGGAGGAGATGTGCTTTTAGGATGGCGGCGGCCTCGGAATAATTCCAGTGCGAGCCACCTAGTGGTTCGGGGATGATGCCGTCGACGAGTCCGAAGGCCTGCATATGCTCCGGGGTGAGCTTGAGTTCTTCGGCGGCCTTCTCCTTTTGGTCCCAGCTGCGCCAGAGTATGGAGCTGCAGCTCTCCGGCGAGATGACCGTGTACCAGGTATTCTCCATCATCAAGACGCGATCTCCTACGCCGATCCCCAATGCTCCACCGCTGGCCCCTTCTCCGATGATGACGCAGATGACGGGTACCCGTAGGCGGAGCATCTCATATATATTGCGGGCGATGGCTTCTCCCTGCCCGCGTTCTTCAGCCTCTATGCCGGGGAAGGCGCCAGGCGTATCCACAAGGGTGATGACGGGCTTCCCGAATTTCTCTGCCAGCTTCATCAGGCGGAGGGCCTTTCGATAGCCTTCTGGGTTTGCCATGCCGAAATTCCGGTGCTGGCGCATCTTGGTGTTGATGCCTTTCTGATGGCCGATCATCATAACGGTGCGCCCTTCGAGCTGGGCAAAGCCTCCGACGATGGCCTTGTCGTCGCGGAAGTTTCGATCGCCGTGCAGTTCGGTGAAGTCCTGGCACATGCGTTGGATGTAGGCCAGCGAATAGGGCCTGTCGGGGTGGCGGCTCAACTGTACCTTCTGCCAGGGGGTGAGGGTCGAGGTGATCTCACGTTTCCTTTCTATGATGTCTTCTTCGAGCTGCCGGATAGAGTCGGAGAGGTCTATCTTATTCTTTTCTGCAGTGGCCTGCAGTTGTTCTATCTGGTCGTAGAGTCCTTTGATGGGCTTTTCGAATTCCAGGAAATGTCGGTTCTTAAGCTCGGGAATGGGCTTCATGTTTGGAGGCAAATGGCCCTTGCGGGTAAAGGTAAGCTACGGTGGAAAATTCCCTTAAAATTATTGGTTGCGATATGCGAATTCTTATCTTTGCACACCCTAAATGGATCGGTAGTTCAGTTGGTTAGAATGCCGCCCTGTCACGGCGGAGGTCGCGGGTTCGAGCCCCGTCCGGTCCGCTTAAAATGAGTAAAACCCCTTGATAATCAAGGGGTTTTTTAATGTCTGTAGCAGAAACTGTAGCAAACTGTTCATTCTACCCATTTCTTATCTTCTTTCCTACTGCTAACTGTAAATCGTCAGCATAAAGTGGACAAAATATATACAAATGTAATACTATAATATGACAAAATAGCTCAATGATGATCCCCTTGCTTAGACAAAGCTCTGTAATTACTGATTATATAAAAGTGGAAAAGACCATCCAGATAAAGTAAAATACTCAGTATCGAAAGGATTTACCTCCATCCTCCACCAAGCGCCCTGTACAAATCAATACTGTTGATGTATTGTTCTTTGGTGGCTTCGATGAGGTTGCTGCGGGCATTGATTACCGCCTGTTGCGCAAACAGCACTTCGAGGTAAGTCGCTCTGCCAGATATAAACAAGTCCTCTGCAATACCCGTCATCTGGTTCATGCCCTTCACTTGTTCTTCGAGTAAATCGACTTTCTGCGATAATGTTTTGGATTGGCGTACTTGCACGCTGACTTCATTGAATGCATTCAACACATCACGTTGATAAACCAGCCATTTTTGTTGTTGTGTTGCATTGGCTACATTCAATTCTGATTTCAAATTAGCACGGTTCAACAACGGCGCGGTGAGTCCCCCTACAAAGGCATAAGCAATAGATTGTGGTGTATTGAACCACAACGAAGGACGAAATGCCTGGTACCCAAAACTGGCTGTGATGTTGAGTGAAGGTTTGAAAGCTGCTCTTGCTGCGGCTACATCTGCTTTAGATGCTTGTAAGGCAAATTCTGATTGTTTGATATCCGGACGATTAGCGAGCAGATCTATAGGGGTACCGACTTTCAAGTCATCAACATCAAACAACACAGGTAAAATAGAATCACGATTGATTTTTCCACCAAAGTTGCCTGTCAGCTTACTGATTCTTCCTTCTAAATCAATTTGCTCGGCGACTGCCACCAACCGCATTGCTTCTAAATCTCTCAACTGCGCTCTCACTTGCGAGACCGCTAATTCATTGGTGAGTCCTGCTTCTTTTTGACGCTCTACGATTGAATAGCTTCTCTGCTGAATCAAGCGCATTTCATCAATCATCTTGATCTGCTGATCTGTTGCAATCAATGCACAATTGGCAGATGCAATTTCAGCAACGAGTTGAGTTGTAGCAAGATTTCTTCCTTCAACACTTGCTAATAATCTTGCCAGTGCTGCACGTTTTCTGTTTTTGAGTTTTCCCCATAAATCCACTTCCCAGCTGGATTGTAAGCCAAGGTATTGGTCGGGTAAATTAATTGGGACAATCTTACCTGGTAAGATGTCTGTTGTGATGTTACCTGCACCATCCATCGTATATAATCCAAATCGTCTGATACTCGGAATCAATGCTGCATTTACAGTAGGCGCCATATTGCCCTTTGCACGCAACACGCCAGCGCGTTGCATTTCAATCTCCTGTAATAAAATGCCGAGATCAGGATTTTTCACTAATGCACTATCAATCAAATTGATGAGGTGTTGATCTTTGAACACATCTTTCCATTTCCACTCTGCCATGTTCTCTTTTGAAACAGTACTATCGTAAGTAGAAGGAGGTTGTACAGGAGTATTTGATACAGGTTTGTTTTGTACCGCACAACCCATAACACATAACCCACAACTCATCACCCATAACATTTTTTTCACACGAGCTAGTTTTTTCATGTCTACATATTTTCAGTAAGCGGTTTAGGCTCACGGCGTTTTATTTTTTCTTCAATTATTGCAAACAATACATAAAGTCCTGGAGTAAGTATCAATCCAAAGAAAGTCCCGAACACCATGCCACCAGCTGCTGCTGCACCAATGGTATTGTTGCCAATTTTGCCAGCACCTGTTGCAATCATCAAAGGAATAAGACCTGCAATAAAAGCGAGGGATGTCATCAGAATTGGACGAAGTCGTAATGTTGCACCTTCTACAGCTGCCTTAAATACAGAGCTACCCTGGCTATGGCGCATCGACGCAAATTCTACAATGAGGATGGCGTTCTTTCCAAGGATGCCAATCAACATGATCATGGCTACCTGTGCATAGATGTTGTTTTCTAATCCCATCGCAGCGAGGAATGCAAATGCACCAAAGATGCCTGATGGTAAGGAAAGGATAACCGATAAAGGCAAGAGAAAACTTTCGTATTGTGCAGAGAGCAATAAGTAAACGAAAGCGAGACAGAGCAAGAAAATAAAAATGGCCTGGTTGCCGCTGTTCGCCTGATCACGTGATGAGCCCGCCCAGTCGTAACCAAATCCTTTTGGCAAACCTGCAGCAGCCACTTCTTTAATAGCAGCAATAGCTTGTCCGCTACTGTAACCATTTGTTGGTTGTCCGTTGATCATGGCAGAGGTATACATGTTGTACCTCGATACCTGTTCTGGTCCGTATACTTTTTCAATACTCATGAAACTGGAATAAGGCACCAGATTTCCCTGATCATTTTTTACATAGAGCTTGAGTAAGTCGTCTGGTTGTGCACGATACATCGGAAGTGATTGCACCATTACCCGGTACATTTGTCCGAAGCGAATAAAGTTAGTTGCGTATTCACCACCAATCAATGTTTGCAAACTGCTCATCGCATTATCAGCCGTTACACCCATCTGCGCTGCTTTGTCAACATCCATCTTTAGTAAGAATTGCGGAAACCTTGCGTTGAAGGTGGTGAAGACGTTACTGATTTCCGGACGCTTAGCAAGATCAGCAACGAACTGATTAGCGACCTCTTGCATTTTTTGCAAATCACCAGAACCGGTTTTGTCCAGTAGGCGTAATTCAAATCCACTCGAATTACCATAACCTGGAACAGGTGGTGGTCCGAAGAATTCTATTTCAGCATCTTTAATAGATGCCGTTTTTTTGATCAGTGTATCGATGAGTTGTTTATCGTTTAACTTTCTTTCCTCCCAGGGTTTTAAACTGATGAGATTCATGCCATAAACTGCGCCTGTTCCATCGCTCAATACACTGAAGCCAGCCAATGAGGAAACGCTTTCGACATCGGTAATCTTGTTTGCGATTTGTTGAATTTCATCAACTACAGTTTCTGTTCTTTCCAAAGTAGATCCGTTTGGAGCAGTGATGCTTGCGTAGATAGCACCCTGGTCTTCTTCTGGAATGAAACCGGCGGGAACTATTTTTCCAAGTACACCGGTTAGCGCAAGGAATAAAATCAATGCACCAAATGTGATGGTTCTTCTGTTGGCAATTGTTGATACAAGGTGTTTGTATTGATCTGCCAGTCGGTCATATTTTTTATTGAAGCCATTGAAGAATCGTTCTATGAAATTTTGTTTTTTGTTTTGTACATGATGATGAGGCTTGAGCAGCATAACACAAAGCGCAGGAGTAAGGGTGAGTGCAGTGATACCAGACAATACAATCGATACAGCCATGGTGAGTGAAAACTGTCGGTAGAAAGTCCCAGTCGGTCCATCTAAAAATGCTACTGGTACAAATACTGCAGACATGACCAGCGTAATAGCAATGATAGCACCACTGATTTCTTTCATCGCTTTTTCTGTTGCTTTTCTTGGTCCCATGCCTTCTTCGGTCATTTTTGCATGTACCGCTTCAACTACTACAATGGCATTATCGACAACTATACCAATCGCCATTACCAAGGCAAACAGGGTGATGAGGTTCAGTGAGAAGCCCATGATTTGCATAAAGAAGAAAGTCCCAATTAATGAAACGGGTACTGCTAAGACAGGAATGATGGTAAGCCTGGTATCTTGTAAGAAAATAAATACAACAAGCGCCACAAGTATAAATGCTTCAATCAAAGTTTTGATTACCTCATTGATAGATGCATCCAAGAAAAGAGAAACGTCATAACTCACCGAGTAGTCCATTCCCGGAGGGAAACTGTTTGCTTTGATTTCTTTCATTTTCGCTTTGATGTTGCTGATGACCTCACGGGCGTTGGTACCAGGACGTTGTTTGATCATGATGGCGGCAGAAGGTTTTCCGTTTTCTTTAGACAATACATCATAGTCTTGAGAATCAAACTCTACATTTGCCACATCTTTTAAACGAATAATATTTCCCTGGTCGTCACTTTTTAGTACCAGGTTTTGATAAGCTTCAGGGGTGTTGAGTTTCCCGGTATATTTTAAAACATATTGCAATGATTGAGCTTGTTTGCCGGAGCTTTCACCAATTTTACCAGGAGCTGCTTCTACATTTTGTTCTTTGATCATCGAGATGACTTCTGCAGCTGATAAATTGTAGTTCGATAATTTGTCTGGTTGAAGCCATACGCGCATGGCGTATTCACGAGAGCCCATAATATCTGCGAAGCCTACACCTTCAATTCTTTTTAGTTCAGCAAGAATATTGATGTCTGTGAAGTTGTATAAAAACTTTTCATCCAGGTAATCTTGGTTGCTAAAGATATTAAGGTAGAGCAGCATGCTGTTTTGAACTTTCTCTACAATTACACCCGCCTTAATAGCTTCTTCAGGAAGTTCATCCAGAACAGAGGATACCCTATTTTGAACGTTTACCGATGCAATCTCTGGGTCTGTACCGGTTTTAAAAATAATTTGAATTACGCTGGTTCCATCGTTACCCGATACAGACGACATATAAGCCATACCTGGAACACCATTGATAGCACGTTCGAGAGGTGTAACCACTGCTTTGACACAGGTTTCTGCATTTGCACCAGTGTATTTTGTGGTTACGGTTACTTCAGGAGGTGCGATGTCTGGGAATTGCGTGATGGGCAATTGAGTAAGTCCAATTATACCCACCAGCGAAATCAATACAGAGATTACGATGGAGAGTATGGGACGTTTTATAAATGAGGATATCATTGTTCAGTAGGGTTGATTTGTTTCAAAGTCTCTTCTGCAGTTAGTGGATCAATTTTTACATAATCACCATTTTTGAGTGATGCCACACCTTCCAGAATAAATTTTTCATCTATGTTTAAACCTTCTTTCACCAAAAAGGCATGTGGTAATCTTTCTGCAATGACTACTTCTCTTTGCAATAACTTACCTTTTTTGTCGGCAACAAAAACAAAAACCTTGTCTTGAATTTCAAATGTGGAGCGTTGAGGAATGATGACTGCATTGCTTACATTTTCTTTGATTCTTATTTTACCATTTGATCCATTTTTCAGGAAACCTTTTGGATTTTTGAAGCGTGCTCTGAAGGCGATATTCGCACTGGAGGCATCAAATTCTGCCTCTGTAATTTCAATCCGTCCGGTTAATTCATACGGCGTATTATCGGCCAGAATTAATTCCACTTCATCAGATTGTCCTGCTTGTTTTCTTTTTTGGTAACGCAGGTATTCTGCTTCTGCCACTTTGAAATAAGCAAAGACATCATTTGTAGAAGATAGGGTAGTCAGCATTACGCCTTCGTCCACCAGACTTCCTTTTTTATTGGGTATGCGGTTGATGGTTCCAGCAAATGGTGCACGTATTTCACTGTAGCCCAGGTTGACTTGTGCAAGAGCCAGATCAGCTTCTACTTCTTTGATTTTAGCTTCTGCAATGGTTGCTTTTGAACGCTTGAGTTCAAGCTCTACTTCTGAAATAATTTTTTTGTCGACCAAAGACTTGGTGCTGTTTACTTCAATTTGTGCTTGCTTTAATTCAGCTTCCGCCATGCCCAATTGCGCCTGCAGTTTTTCAATCTCTTGTTTGAGAATGCGGTTATCGATGGTGAAGAGTAGCTGTCCTGCTTGAACAAACGAACCTTCATCTACATGAATTTTCTCAATAAATCCTCTTATGTGTGAGCGGACTTCCACATATTGTACTGCTTCTAAGTCGGCTGCGTATTCTTTATAATAATGTGTATCCATTTGCACTGGAGAGATCACTTTGTACGTAGTTGAAGTTGTATTTTCGGCAGTCGGCTTGTTGCCACAGGCATAGAATACAGCAGTGCTTATTATGCCAAATAGTAATAGCCAACGAGAAGGGTAAGTTCTGTTCATGTGAATCAATAAATAAATGAAAAGATGAAATGCGAAAAGAGCGCTGCTAAGCTTATTGCTTAGATAAAATCTGGAGGAGGCATAACAATGTCTAAACTGATTCTTTCCTTATAATCGGAGGTAGAGTGCTTTTTGAAGACTTGTGATGAAGGTGCTACATTGAATTGATTTGGGATGGGTAGGTGGTAGCGAGGGCAATAATCTTGTTTTGCTACTTCGTCCAATGTTTGTCCATCGTTTTCCTCATGATCAGGAGTTTCATCAATGTTGCTTAGTAAGATTTCATCTACATATTCAAAGAAGGAATCCAGGTCATCTGAGTTGCTGGCAATCGAGAACAAGGGGGAATCATGCTGTATATGCGGTACAAGCATCCAGGAGTTGAGGTGAAGGCAAACAAGCAAAAAGGATAGCCATTTTTTCATGCAGCGCAAAGATAAGTCAAGCTCTTTAATTAAACTATTGCAATTGTATGTCGTCAAAAAAAGGTGTAGCAGAATCTGTAGCTACTACCCAATATTTTAGTCAATTTAGGTATGTTTAGATGAGAAGAATATAAAGATAAACCCTTTATATTCGAGGGTTTCATCAATTTAAGATAAATTAGGATAAGGTTCAAATTTACCGTCCGGTCCGCAAAGCCCCCAGTAATGGGGGTTTTTTCATACATCTTACAGATAGGCTACATCCGTCCCATGGCGGGGCATCCAAAAAAGATCCACGCAGCGCGATCTTAAGTGTGCCTGCATACCTCTCCTCAGATCATCCTGCTCAGCCCTCACATCGGGCTATCACGTCTGACTCAGGGCAAGCGCGTTTCGCGTAGTACTGTCCCGCGGGCCACACCACGGCATACAGGCACATACACTTATTTGCAGATCATTCAAGCGCACCGCTGCACTTAGACGATGCTGACGACATCCTCCAACGGCAGCCTTTTACGATCGCCATATACGCCGGCTGGTGTGCCTTTACCCACGGCCACGATCATGCAGATCTCTGATCCAGCTGGCAGCCCCAGCAGTTTCTTCACCCGTACGGCGTCGAAGCCCTCCATCGGGCAGGTATCATAGCCTTCCGCCTGCATGGCCAGCATGAAGGTCTGCGCTGCCAGGCCGCAGGACTTATGAAGGAGCACCCGCTGCCATCCGCGGCCGCCGAGCCGCATGACGGGACGGGTGAGCCCCAGCAGGAAGCTGCCCAGCTTGCGTACGAGGGTGTTGAGGCCAAACGGGTCTGTACGGTAGGCGAGGGGCATGAGGACGCTGTAGTATTTGCGCATGAGTTGCATGCGGCGCTTGTCCGACTCGCTCCCGGAGGAGGGGGGCGTCTGTTCCAGGTTCCAGCGGGCATGCCGTCGCCACAGGTCTATACGTGTCTGAAATACAACCAGGTGGGAGGCCGTCTTTGCCGCATTCTGCCCTAAGCATAGAGGGACCATACGGGCCCGGACTTCCGGCGACTTCACCCAGGTAAAATGCCAGAGCTGCATATTGCTACTGTTGGGAGACAGCAAAGCGCATTGCAAGGAACGGTGTATGGCTTCCTCTGGAACGGAGACAGATCGGTCGAACTTTCGAACGGATCGCCGGCTCTGCACCAGGGATTCGAAGGCTTTGGCATTCAATAGGCTGGTGATTGTTGGGGTAATCATGGATTAAAAATTGGTTTTTTTTTGGTTTATCAATAGAATCATTTAAATTTGTTACCTAATCCATCAACTACAATCGCTATGAAGATCATGTTTAGAACCCTGATGGTCGCGGTGATCCTTATGCTTTCTTTAGCATCTCAAGCCGCCATCCCCATTCGTTCGATTGAACTTCCTGTCGGTGAGAATCAAGTCAATGAAGACATCACCCGGATTTTCAATGACAACCTTCAGGCCTTTCTGACGCTCACGCCCAAAGAGTATCAGCGGCTCACTGGCAATAAGTTGTCTTTTAGCGAAACGGTGAAGCTGAAGGCTGCCCAAAGAATGGTCAAGTCCCAGCTCGGCAAGCCTGACGGCGAAAATAAATTCTCCAAAGGTGGCTACATTGTTCTGGTCCTCCTCGGTTGGGGTTTCATTCCTTTAGGTATACTTTCCGATTGGAAAGGTAATGACTGGTGGGTAAACCTGTTGCTGACTGCCCTATGCTGGCTCCCAGGTGTCATCCATGGGTTTGTGAAGATGAAAGATTACTACAAGTAATTAAGCATAGGCGCCGGTCATCCGGTTGTTTGAAGCCATGCATGATCCGTGCATGGCTTTTTTCGTAGTTTTAAATCCCACATATGGGTCAACAGTCGGGACATGGGACGATGAAAAAGTCGCTCAACTTAGCCTGGATATTTGCCTTGTTAGCATTTCCCATCTTGTTATGGGTGCTGCCTGCTTCTATGTTTGATGAAACCGGCATCGAACTCTGCCCCTCCAAATTTTTTTTTAACGTCGAGTGTCTCGGCTGTGGCATCACCCGGGCAGTCATGCACATGCATCATTTTGACTGGCGGGAGGCGATCTACTATAACTATGCGGTCATCGTTGTCTATCCAGCACTCGTCTCTGTCTGGTTCTTATGGCTTCGGGATGCCTGGAGGAAGACTCGGGATCTTACTCCAAATCTGCCGAGGATTGAGTGATTGCTTGACGACAGTACCTTTGAAATCTTACTAAAAGCCAAATGCTTCGATCGCACCTCTTTCTGTTGTTCCTGCTGCTGTCCCTCATCGGTTGCGAAAAGCTGCCGCCAAAGCCCCCCAGCGACGTCTTTATCACTTATGTTATTGCAAAGGGAGAGCATTTTTCCAGTCAATCTGTCTATAAATTTTATGATAATATAACCGATATGCGATTTACCGCACGGTTCGACAGTTCGGCCATCTACACAAACACACTACCATCCCGTCAAGAGGATATGAACAAGCTCTACGGCTTTGCCGATGATAATAAGCAACATCATTTCAGCAGTGCCCGCATCGGATGGCGTTGGTTTGGGGGTAAGCTCGAATTACATGGATATGTCTACAACGATTCCATCCGCACCTCGGCATATATCACCTCCGTCCCATTGAAGACGGATCTCAATTGTTCTATCCAGGTCAACGGAAGCCAGTATCAGTTCACTATCAATGGCACCAGGCTGACCATGCCTAGGAAGGCTAAGACACCGACAGGGGTTGGCTACCGACTCTATCCTTATTTTGGTGGAACGGCACCTGCACCCCACGAGATTCGAATAAAGATCCGGGAAGACTGAGCATGTTTACATTCTGACGTGCGACAGAAGCCTGGAGGAAATCACCATGTGGAACAATCTCAAAAGAAGCCTGCTCAACCAGGGTGCATATTGGATCAGTTGGTTCCGATTGCGCAGCCTCCTGCGAACACTGGATCGTAGCTCCCTGGTGATCGACTGTGGTGCGAATGTGGGCGATATCAGTGCGCTCTTTCTGGGGACGGGCGCTCACGTGATCGCCTTTGAGCCAGACCCGACAGCCTACGACATCCTCGCCAAGCGATTTCAGCGCATGCCCAACTTTACCCTGCACCGTAAAGCCGTCTCAGACCATGATGGGCATGGATCGCTTTACTTTCATCAGCATCGAAACGACTCAAATCCACTTGCGTTCACTGTGAGTTCTACGCTGTTAGCAGAAAAACAAAATGTGGATGCCAGCCAATCCATTCCCGTCGAGGTGATCGACCTTAGTACCTATCTCTCCACCCTCGATAGCAAAGTGGACATCCTGAAGATGGATGTGGAAGGTGCAGAGATCGGCATCCTAAAAAAGATGCTCGCAGATGGCACCTACGAAAAGGTAGCACTCATGCTAGTCGAAACGCATGAGACGAAGATCCCAGGCCATGACCACGAAGTAGCTGACCTGCGCCATGAACTGGTGGTACGCGGCATCCGGAACATCCGTCTCAACTGGATTTGATATACTTATTTCTTAGGTAGCCATTTCTTGTTTGCCATCCTTCGAGTCGTTCTGCCGCCAAAGTTCCCACAGGCCTGGGATGGCAGCTACTGTGGAAATGATCCAGAATACAGTGGCAGTAAATACAGACAGAGCCGCATCATTCCGCAGCCAAGGGGCGGAATATCCCATCACAAATTCCCGCACTCCCAGGCCACTGAGCCCAACATTCAAGACAGAGAGGATGGTAGACGTGTGGAATCCAAATAAGTAGGGGATGGCGTCAAAGGGCTTGTCTTGTGAATAGAGAATGCATATAACTGAGAGGGAGACCAGTCCCTGTATGCCAATGGATAGCAGGTGCTTGTTGACTAGACCTGCAGCTTGCTGAGGGAAATATCTTCTTATTATCAGAAAGTACCCGATGCTGATAGCTGTAAACATCGCCAAGATAGGGATACCATGATGGGCAAGGGAGGGAATCCAAAACGAGAGGACTGAAAGCCAGACCCCTATGGCCCATAGACCGCTGATCCGCTCCAAAAAGTAGGCTTTCAGAATGGTAGTGAGAGGGCAGCTGAAGAATCGCCGTATCCGATACGCCTTGTAGACATCTCCTCCGACACCGCCGGGCAAGGCGATATTTCCTATAGCTCCCAGTAAGTAAAGACGGAAGCCTTTCGTGAAACGCAACTGAATGCCAAGGTCTGATAGATAGTATCCGGATCGCAGGGTTGACAAAGCAAAAGATAAAAAGTAGCATGCTAGTGCTGTAAACAGGAATTCTGAATTGGCCTGACGAAAGATCGCTTTCAGCTCTCCGACATCGATCCTTTCTGATACCCACCAAGCCAGCAGGAAAGACACACCAGCTTTTGCAGACAGCTTCCCCAGGCGTATGATCGCTGATCGTTTCAAGACGGGTAAATTACATCAAACTGCTGGCAACGAGCATAGCGGAAAAACAGACCTTGGCAGGAGATATTTTCCATTTAAATCGAAAAGCTGCTATTTATCCTTATATTTTTTTTTAATCATGGAATGAAGCGTATCTTGAATAACATCTCAGTATAGCTACCAGTATCGACTATCCTGTAAAATTCCAAGGTCCTCGAAGTTCATGCTCTTTGGGAGTGTGATGATGTAGACCAATCATTCTTACAAATTGACTGTAATGAATAAAACTGCCCGTCTGGCTTTCGGCCAGAAAGTATCGACTTTTTCCATGTTACTCTTGTTGGCGGGAGTGGCAATGCAAGCACAGACCTATATCACCATCGGGTCCGGCACCACTACCAACGGAACCTCAGGCTATCCTTGCCCTATAGCTGACTTCTGGGAGGGGCATCGGGCGCAGTATTTGTACCGCGCCTCTGAGCTGAACGGAGCTGGCATGGTGACAGGTTTCATCAACGCCATTCGGTTTACCGCTACTGCGGCCCCAGGAGACGTTGTCGAGCAATATCAGATACGCATCGGGCACACGACGGCCAGTACCCTATCGAGCAGCAGCTGGGATGCGTTCAGCGGAGCCACCGTTGCAACAGTCCAAGCCAATTATACCGTTGTAGTGGGTAATAACACTTTCACGCTGCCTAGCTCTTTCCTGTGGAACGGGACGGATAACATCCTTATTGAAATATGTTCAGGCGATCCTAACAATGCCAATACGACTTCCTGGTCCAGCAATGCGAGCTTCGCTTTCAGTACGCTCTCTTTCAACGGGTCCCATACTTATGCGGCAGATAACGCCGGTAATTTATGCGGTACAGCCAATGCCACCAACACCCCTAGTGCGGCCACCCAGACAAATCGGCCCAATATCGCGTTCAACTGGATACCCGGTGCAGCCTGTGCAGGAACTCCGACAGCAGGCAGCACGCTTGCCACGCCATCCTCGGTTTGCATTGGTCAAACTTTTTCACTCTCATTGAGTGGCGCCACCGTAGCGACAGGCCTGACATATCAATGGCAGCGTTCCTCCGATAACATCAACTGGGCCAATGTCTCCGGGGCGACCCTATCCAGCCTCACTACCACGCAGTCGGTATCTTCTTGGTATCGGTGCGTCCTTACTTGCAGCAGCAGCCAGACGGTGCAATCGGCCAGCGTGCGAGTCCTGTCGCCCAGCCTTGTGGCGGGTACTTTCACCATCAACAATAACCAGCCCACAGGTGCCACCAACTTCAGCTCCTTCAATGATGCGTACAACCATATCAAGTGCGGCATCAACGGTCCAGTCGTCTTCAACGTCGACCCGGCTTCAGGCCCTTACCAAGAGCAGCTCTACATAACAAAGGTGAACGGAGCCTCTCCGGTCAACACCGTTACCTTCAATGGTAACGGACGCACCCTTGAATACATATCCACCAATAGTAATAGTCGTGCCGTAGTGACGCTAGATGGAGCCGACCACATCGTCTTCGACAGCCTGGTCATACATGCCAAAGGCACCAACCCCACCACCGAGTATGGCTGGGGTATATTCCTCACAAACGACGCCGATAGCAACATCGTTCGCCGCAGTACCATCAGATCGACTGACTCGCTAACATCACTCAACTATTCTGCCATTGTGATTGGCTCGTCAGCCACTTCTGCCACAATTACGGGTAATGCTGGCTGCGACTTTAACCGCTTCATCAGTAATGATATCATCGGAGGGTATTATGGTGTGACAGATGTGGGAAATCCAACTGCCCTCGCCAACCAGCGCAACCAGTTCGTCAATAATAAAGTGCGAGACTTCTATTTCTATGGGTTCTACTCCGGGGGTACTTTCACACAGCTGATACAGGGCAACGACATTTACCGGACCAATCGGAAAGGTACATCCAGCACTACCTATGGTATCTATTACGTCGGGCTCAGTACGAGGGCGCTGGTGACTGGTAATCGGATTCGAAACATGTTCGATTTCAACCCCACGTCTACTTCCGTCTTCTATGGAATATATTTTTTGAGCTGTGATGCCCTTAGCGGCTTTGAGAATAAAGTCAACAACAACGCAATCTATAACATAAGAAGTCAAGGTACCCAGTATGGGATTACCAATAGCAGTTCTGATAATGTCTTTTTTGACCATAATACGGTTTCGCTGGATAATGCTGCGCCCTCAGTCACCTCAACCACTCAGGCCAGGGGCATCTATGTCCTGGGAACCTTTACCGCCAATGCCATTCTCACGCGCTTTCGCAACAACATTGTGAGTGTAAACCGTGGAGGCTCAGGCACTAAACATGCCATCTATATTTCTTCTGCAGCCCTTACCACATCCATCCAGTCTAACTTCAACAACTTGCAGGTGGCAGGACCCAACGCCCATGTCGGCTTCAACGGCACCAACCGAAGCACGTTGGCCGACTGGAAGACTTCTTCCACGCAGGACGCAGCGTCGGTAAGTTTTAACCCGCTATACACTAACCTTTCCACGGGCGACCTTCGCCCCTTGAATGCTGCGCTCAATGATCTAGGTACTTCGGTAGGTGTGTCTACGGACATTTTGGGCTTGGCACGCAGCGCGAACACCCCTGACATCGGGGCTTGGGAATTCACCGTGCCGGCCTGTTCCACCCCACCAACGGCGGGTACTGCCAGCAGCAGCATTTCGGGCTCTATATGCGCCAATGAAAATGTCGAGCTGGGGCTGAATGGCAACAGCTTTGGTACCGGCCAGACATATCAATGGCAGTCAGCTGCCTCAGCTTCCGGGCCATGGACAGACATAGGAGGTATCCTCAATGCCCCAGGCTTCACCGTCAAGCCAGGTGTCACCTCCTACTATAGGTGTGCAGTCACCTGCTCCGGCAGTACGAGCTTCTCCACACCGGTGCAGTTGGTTGTTTCTATCTTCTTCCCGGGGGGCAGCTATACCATCAATAAGGCGCAGCCGACAGGTGGTGCCAACTTCAGTAGCTTCAACGATGCCTATTTTGCCATGCGCTGTGGCATCAACGGGCCTGTGGTCTTTAACGTGGCGGCCGGCAGTGGCCCGTACAGTGAGCAGCTGATCATGAACACTATCCAGGGTACATCCGCCATAAACACGGTCACCTGGAACGGCAATGGTAACACCATCCAGTTCCGATCTACAAGCTCTGACGAGCGCGCCACCGTCAAACTTAACGGTGCCAGCTTCCAGATATTCGACAGCCTGCGCATCGTTGCCCTGGGAAGTACCATTTCCGAGTTTGGGTTCGGGGTGCACCTGCGTAACAACTCAGATAACAACTCATTTCGTAAATGCCACATCCAGGTCGATAAGACCCAGGCATCAACGAACTTTGCCGGAGTGGTGCTAGGTGACGGTCCTTCTCCTACCAGTTTCGGCGACCCGGGCACAGACAACAACTTATTCGATCGCAATACCATCATCGGTGGATACGTATCCATCCCGGTGCTTGGGAATACTAGCACACCGGTGGACAGTAATCGCTTTGTGCGGAATATCATACAGGACTATTACATTGATGGGTTCGACATCTACTATGCCAACAACCTGTTGATCCAGGGCAATGAATTCAGCCGCCCCACCCGCACCAATGTCACCTCCTTCTATGGCGTCTATGCCGGCGGCATCAACCTAGGCCTGAAAGTGCTCGGTAACCGCTTTCATAATCCCTACGGGGGTAATCCGGCCTCTACGGCAATCTCATATCCGATTTATCTCACCGGTACTGATGCGACTGCAGCCAATCCTACACTAATAGCAAACAATGCCATCTACAACATCAACGGTACCGGCAGTTTCTATGGGATCTATCTGAGCAGCTCAGACTACGCCAACGTCTACCACAACACGGTGGACTATTCGCATACCAGTTCGGTCAGCTCGGCCTCTTACGCCTTTTATGTGGCCTCAGCCTCTATCGGTGTCAATCTGCGGAACAACCTCTTTTCGCTCACAAGGGCAGGTACAGGACTTAAATACGGCATCTACCTTGCTGCCGGTACTGACGTCAGCTCCAATAACAATGCCTTCTATTTGCAGGGCTCAAACATCCATCTGGGCTTCAGTGGCAGTAACCGGACCACGCTGGCAAACTGGCAGTCGGCTACCGGCAAAGATGCGAATTCAGTGTTTGCCATTCCATTGTTCACGAATGTGCCTATTGGTGACTTGACCCCACGCAGCCCCGCCATCGATAACCGTGGAACTGGCCTGGCATCGGCTGTGCCCAACGACATCATCGGGGCGGCCCGTAGCGCGACATTTCCAGACCCCGGTGCATGGGAGTTTGCCATCCCGCCATGCGTGTCGCCGCCGTCGACAGGTACAGCTACGGCCACACCTAATACCAATTTCTGTATCCAAACGCCAATTGCCCTCAACGTATCGGGCATCACTGCAGGCTCGGGTCAGACCTATCAGTGGCAGTTCGCTGCTAGCACGACAGGACCTTGGGATAACCTTGGCAATCCGCTGCTGTTTGCCGACACCACGATAGAGGCTACTGGGTCTGGCTTCTATCGGTGCATTGTGACCTGCTCAGGGCAATCGTCCACCAGCTCCATCGTGCAGGTGTCCATGAACCCACCATTCCCAGGCGGCACTTATACCATCAACAATTCACAGCCTACCAACTATCCGACAGGCAGCAACTTCAATAGCTTTAATGCGGCCGTGGGCGTACTGCAATGTGGCATTGCCGCGCCGGTGACCTTCAACGTCGCGGCGGGCACCTACACCGAGCAGGTGCTTATCAAACGAATCAGGGGGGCTTCGAATGCCAACCGCATCACTTTCCAAAGTGCGAACGGCAACCCAGCATCGGTGACCCTTCGAGCCACTGGTACCACAGACAAGAACTACGTGCTTATGCTCGACAGCGCAAGCTATATCACCTTCCGTGGGATGACAGTGAACACCCAGAGCCCCACCTTTGCTAGGGCCATCGTGATCGAGAACACGGCCTCCTACGACAGCATCCTCAACTGTATTGTCACTGTGCCTGCTGTCACAGCCATTACGACCAACGCCGCTGCCATTTACAGCCAAAATCTGACGGGCCAAGATATTGTAGTCCGTGGCAACACCCTCTCTGGTGGATCCTCTACAATCAATATGACGGGCTCCACCGTCCAGGTGCCTCAGTTTGTGAGCATCGATAGCAATACTGTTAGCGGTGGATGGGAGGATAACATCAACGTCCTGAATATGAACTTCTCCTCCGTATCGAAGAACACCGTGAACATGGCCATGCCCAAAAACACTTCAACATGGGGCATTTATGCATCCAATCTCGACTCGGCCTATCGCATCAATGATAATGTAGTAAATATTGGGGCTATGACTGTCACCACCTATGGCATACAGCTGGTGGGATGTAATGGCGAGAACTATAACGGCAGTGTTTCCGGCAACCGCATCGTCTCTACGGCCCTGTCGACAGGTACGCTCTATGGACTGTATCAGAGCTCCTCCTCGAATAATTACACCGTCAACAACATTGTCAACACCCGCACCAGCGGCGCTACGAGCTTCGCCTTCTACAGCGCAGCAGGTACTGGTGCCTTGCAGATCTATAATAACAGTGTCCGCAACGCATCCACAGCCGCTGGTACCAATAACGTGGCTGGCTATTTCGCGCATACCAGCAGTACAAGCGGCCGCGTGGACATCAGAAATAACATCTTCTTCCATGCGCAAGGTGGCATCGCCGCCTTCCACAGTGCCTCTGGTGCGATCTACAGCGACTTCAACCTCTACTACACCACTGGCCCGACGCTGATCCGGCTCAATACATCGAACTATGCCAATCTGGAGCAATGGAAGACTAACCAATTCTGGGACTATAACTCGTTGGTCATAGAGCCCGCCCTGGCGGGCAACCTCCTGCAGCCCGTCCTTACTGACTCAATGGCATGGGCCATGCAGGGCAGAGGAGAGCATAGGGCGGGCAACGACCGAGACATTAGCGGAAAGCCACGTCCTACGACGCTGACAGCCGGGGTACCCGACCTGGGCGCTTACGAGTTCCTGCCGACCGTTCCCCCTCCCCCGTTGCCAGGGGTTCCCGCCATGCCGGCACCTGGCACCACACAGGTCTTTTACTTTGGCACCGATACGGTACAGAAGGTCACCTGGATGCCCGGGTCTACCGTGCCCTCCACCATCAGTGTGCGCCGCTATTCGGGCGTCATTCCACCCGGCCTGTCGGCAGGTCAGAAGTCGATGTATTATTATAACGACGTGAACACCAATGGCTCTGCGCCCAGCAACTTCATCATGCAGCAGTTCTATTTCGATCCCTGGCTGCGCGATGTAGGTGACGAGCGAGCTGTCAAGCTCGCCAGAACAGAACCTTCTGGTACCTGGCTGGTTTCTGCAAACAGCCTTGTAGATGATTTCAGCAACACCATTTCGGAAGGCAGCTTATCCCACATCGCCCGGTTCACGGGTTCCACCGACGGAGTGATTCCGTCCTCTTCGAGCAATGTCGCACCCAGCTTCTCCACCGATACCTCCAATCGTGGTACGCGTTTCTGGGTCGCATACGGTCATCACCAAGGCTTCAGCAGCAACTCACAGTCTATGCTGCTCTACCTCAGTGCGACAGACTCTTCAAACGTCACCGTTCGCATCAATGGTACGAACTGGTCGCGTACCTATGCCATCCCTGCCAACACCGTAAGAGTGAGCGACCCGATTCCGAAGGCAGGCTTCGTGGATGCAAGGATCCTCGACGAGGGCTTGTATAACAGGGGTATCAGCATCACGAGCGATAAGCAGATTGTCGCTTATGCCCACATCTATGATGGTGCCAACTCAGGAGCCGGAATGCTGCTGCCAGTCGGTGCCTATGGTTACGAGTACAGCTCCCTCAACTTCAAACAGTACTATGCATCGGACTGCTACTCATGGACGATGGTCATCGCAGACCGCGACAGTACCTTGGTAGAGATTGTCCCGGCCGTAACGACGAAAGGCGGGCGGGCTGCCGGTGTTCCCTTCCAGGTATACCTCAACCGGGGGCAGGTGTATAATGTCATGGGTACCACCAATGGTTCGGCCGGTACCGATATGACGGGTACACTCGTAAAGGCTATCCCCAATGCCAGCGGCCGTTGCTATCCCATCGCTGTCTTCTCCGGCAGCAGCCGTACGGCCATATGCTACGTTTCCAATGGAGATAACTTCATTCAACAAGTATTTCCACGTACAGCGTGGGGACAAAAATACCTCACCTTCGCCACTGCCAATTCTTCCTCCAATTCACTCTATAATTCGAACATTTACCGGGTCATGGTGAAGGACTCAGCCACACAGGTGCGCCTCAACGGGAGCCTCTTGAACCCAGTCTCACTGCGCAAGCCTGGTAATTACTATGAGTTCAGTACGCCTCAGGGTTCCGGGCTTGGCTCTGCAGTCTATGTGGAAGCCAACCAGCCCGTGCTCTTGTCACAGTACATGGTGTCTACCAGTGCGAACGAGTGTCCCGGCGTCACAGCCTCTGATAACGGCGACCCCGAGATGATGTACATCAGTCCGGTGGAGCAGGGAGTCAAGTCCGTCCAATTCTATAATACCAACAACCAGGCAATCACAGGAAACTATGTCAACATCGTGGTACCGACGACAGGCCTCTCGAGCCTGCGGGTTGATGGTGCTGCTGTCTTCACGCACATCTTCCCACATCCTGGACTGCAAGGTTACACCTGTGTGCGGCACAACCTGGGTAATAGCGCCGCACAGCACACCATTACTTGTGACTCTGCATTCACTGCTATCACATACGGCCTGGGAAGCGTGGAGAGTTATGGCTACAATGCGGGTACGCTGGTGCGTAATCTGAAGGCAACCATGTTTTTCAACAATGTATTCAATACAGGTGCGTCGAGCAGCTATACCTGTAGGGGTACTCCCTTGCGGCTTAAGGTAGTATTGTCTACTAAGCCAACGGAGATCGTCTGGAACCTGAGTCGGGTTGCAGGAGTGACGCCAAATGTCGATGTGACTCAGAATAATCCGGTGCCTACCGACAGTACTGTCGTGAATGGTCAGAAGCTATATACCTATGTCTTAAACCAAGACTATACATTCAGCCAGCCAGGATTCGTGAATGTTCCTCTGACCATCTTCGATCCCAGCATCGAAGGCTGTGGGGGGTCTCTGGAACTCTCCATACAGATAGAGGTGAGGCCAGCGCCCGTCACGAACTTCACCACTTCATCGAGGGGATGCGCGGGAGACCCCGTGCAGTTCGTCGGTAATTCGACGCCGTATGGCAGTGCGACAGTTGGTAGCTGGGCCTATACATTCGGTGATGGTAGCAATTCTACGCAGCGGGACCCGATCAAGATATTTGCCACAGGCGGTACGTATAATGTGAATCTGAAGACTGTCATGTCCGACGGTTGCGTAGGCGACACCATCAAGCCTGTCACAGTGAATTCCAGACCGGTCGTCGATATCCGCCAGGATACAGTATTTGTCTGCAACGGGTCATCAGCCACCTTCAACGTGAATAATCCGGTGGCCGGCACCACTTACAACTGGTACTCGTCAGCGACAGGTGGCACCTTACTGGGCGCCGGCAATACCCTCGTGGTCAACAACGTCACCGGTACCTTCAATGTATTTCTGGAAGGCATATCCATGGGGTGTGTAAGCACCACGCGTGACAGAGCCACCGCTGGTGTCTGGCCAGTCCTTCAGAATCCGGTAGCCATAGTCGACTCGGTATCTGTGAATACTGTCTGGTTCCGTTGGGCAGCAGTCCCGAATGCCCGCGGTTACGAGGTAACCATCAATGGGGGTGCCACATGGACGACCCCTTCCTCAGGCAGCACTGGGACGTTTCATCTAGTGACTGGCCTCCCACTTGGGGCGACGGTGACCCTCCAAGTACGTGTGATCGGCAGCTGCTTGCCGGCGGTCTCCGCGCCTGTCACGGGTCAGACCCGTTCCGACGAGATCTACTTCCCCAATGCATTTTCTCCCAACGGTGACGGTAAGAACGATGTATGGAGGGCATACAGCAACGTGGTCCGCAGCATCCGGCTGATGGTGTTCAACCAGTGGGGAGAGAAGATCTTTGAGTCTGCAGACCTCAATACAGGCTGGAACGGGACGCAGGGTGGCAAGCCGCAGCCCAGCGGTGTCTATATGTATGTGGCTGAGGTGGTGAAGAATACTGGTGAACGCATCATACGAAAAGGCTCCATCAATCTGGTGAGGTAATCAAATAGTATCTCACCACGATGCGCCAGAAGATCCTGATACGAGCCGTTGTGTCCTTTCTTGGACTCCTGCTTCTTATCGCAAGAAGTTCTGCACAGAACATCTCCAACCGAGGCCGTGAGTTCTGGGTAGGGTATGGACACCATCAGTTCATGGAGCCGGGCCAGGCCAACAGCCAGGAAATGGTACTATACTTTAGCGCAGAGCAGGCAGCGAATGTCACCGTCACCATCAAAGGTAGGGGTGCTACCTTGACTAAGACTTATCCTGTGCCCGCCAACACGGTGATCGCCTCCGATCTTATCCCTAAGGCGGGACCATTTGACTGCCGCCTTTATGACTTGCCGCCCAGCTTCGGTGGATCGGGTGGCGAGGGATTATTTGATCTATCCATACACATTGAGAGTGATGTGCCCATCGTAGCCTATTCGCACACCTATGGTAGTGCCTCTTCTGGGGCCACAATGCTGTTTCCGGTTGAAGCATATGGGTATCAGTACTACTCGCTCAATAGTACGCAGGTATATGCACCAAATTGCTTCTCCTGGGCCTATGTGGTCGCAGCATTTGACAATACCGTGGTAGAGATCACTCCAACGGTACAGACGCGAATGGGTAAGCCTGCTGGGTCTTCCTTTAATGTAACCCTCAATAAGGGGCAGATCTATCAGGTAATCGGTGCCAACCTTACGGGAGGGAGTACGTCGCTTGAGCTTTCGGGCACCAAGTTTCGCTCGATTGCGAATGCGAGTGGCGACTGCTATCCGGTAGCTGTCTTCTCCGGCAGCAGCAGAACTTCCAACCCTATCTCCTGCGGAAGCGGTGGTGGTGACAACGACAATCAGCAGAGTTTTCCCACACAGTCATGGGGCAAGAAATATCTGACGGCCCCACTTTCAAGCTCCACAGCCGCTAGCACTTTCCAGCGTAATTCATTTCGGGTGCTCGTGAAAGACCCGGCTACGGTCGTCACACGTAACGGTTCACCCCTCACGGGCCTTCAGCGCAATAGCTTTTACTTTTTTGAGAGTAACACAGCTGATGTCATCTCAGCAGACAAGCCGATCATGGTAGCGCAATATATGACGGGTGGTCCCTGCTTGAACGGAGGAGTGGGTGATCCAGAGATGATTTATCTCAGCCCCGTCGAGCAAGGAATCAAGCGGCTCGGCTTCTACCGAAATAATCGTGAAGCCATCCAGGTTAATTATCTCACACTCATCATCCCAACATCTGGTATCACTTCACTGCGCATAGATGGACTCTCAACATTTGATCACAGCTATCCACATCCTAACGCGAGTGGGTATAGTGTAGTGGTAAAGCGTTGGAGTGCTCAAGCAGCGCAAGCACGTGTGTCGAGTGACTCGGCTTTCACCGCTGTGACCTACGGGTTGGGAAGCGTGGAGAGTTATGGCTACAATGCGGGTGCATTCATCAATAATTTGAACGTGCGCAGCGGTTTACAGAACCTGCCTGACACGGCAGCCAAAGTACACGCTTTTACCTGCGTCAATACACCCGTTCGACTGTCTGCTCTCATGGCATCCTACAAGCCTACTCGGATAGACTGGCTGTTCAGTCGTTTAGGGAATCTAATCAGTCCCCGGTATGATACGACAATTATCAATCCGATACCGACCGACGAGGTTACTGTGGATGGCATCAAATATTGGCGCTATGAGCTCCCAGGCACCTATAGGTTCAGCAAAGCAGATACCGTTTTTGTCCCTATTCGAACCTATCATCCTTCCATTGAGAACTGCTACAATCGAGAAGACCTGACCATCCCTGTCATTGTAAAAGTAAAGCCCTCTGCAGACTTCAGTTATAGCCATACTGGATGTACCCGCGACAGCATTTTCTTCCGCGCGAAGGATACTACTTTGAATGGCTTTGCAGGGCGTGACTATACCTGGGTGATGCCTGATAACCGCATTGTAAAGAAGCCCCAAGTAGACACTCTGCTCCCGCCCGGTACCTATTCAATCAGATTTGGGGTGGTGACAAAGGACGGATGCACCAATGACACCATCCGTACCATTACCATTAGTGATAAGCCCCCGGCAGGCTTCACAACTATGCCATCTTCTGTGTGTGCGGGCAGTAGTTTTCAGTTCAAGGATACTTCAAGCCCAGGAATCTCCGTCACCAAATGGTACTGGAATTTTGGCAACGGGAAGGATACGGTCAACACCGTGGGGCCTTCGCAAGAATATATATATCCAACGCCAGGAAAATTCACCGTCAAGCATGTCTCCAGCTCCAGCCTCACCTGCGTGAGCGATACGGTTACACAAAATATCACCGTCTTTGCGAATCCGCTGCCCTCCTTCACCAACGATGCAAACGGTTGTATTGCATCAGACGGGAAGGTACGCTTTATGGCTGCTGCCACCGTTTCAGATGGGCAGGCCATAAGCGCCTGGTTGTGGAACTTCGGGGACGCCGCTGCAACACCTGCCAATCCCAATACAGCCAGTGGGAAGGATACCTTGCATGTATATCGATCCGGATCCTTCCTTGTTAAGCTTACTGCGCAGACAGTCAATGGTTGCAAGAAAGACACCGTGATGATGCTGACATTCAAGCTTAGACCAGCACTGGCTTTTGCAGCACTCGACTCAGTCTGCCAGTCATCCGCCCCGGTATCCGTGGCAAAAGGGAGTGTCACCAATGGGCTTGCAGGGACTGCCATCTATAAGGGTACGGGCACAACGGCTGCAGGTCAATTCGATCCTGGTGCTGCTGGGCCTGGACTGCATACGATCTGGTTTGTCTTTCAGACATCAGATGGCTGTATCGATTCGCTCTCGCGTACCATCCGTGTATGGGCACGTCCGACAGCAGCTTTTTCCATGCCTGCACCGGGATGCCTACCTGCCAATGGAAGAGTCCTTTTCACAAATTCGACCACCATATCCGATAATCAGTCTTTGTCTTATGTCTGGAATTTTGGGGATGCTAATGCCACCACTACAAATCCAAATATATCCGCACTAAAAGACCCAACGCATGATTATGTCGAAGGTACATTTGCAATCACCCTCACGGCTACTACTATTAATGGGTGTTCAGACGATACCACTGTCCAGGCAAGGTTTGCATTACGTCCGGTACTTACTTTTACTTCCTTAACGGCTGTCTGCCAAGAGTCTGCAGTATTTTCGGTGGCAAAAGGCTCTGTAACAAATGGCGTTACCGGTACAGGCATCTATCGAGGGCCTGGGACATCTCCAAATGGACAGTTCGATCCCAAGGCGGCCGGATATGGCAATCATACCATCTGGTTTGTTTTTACCACATCAGGAGGTTGCAGCGACTCCATCTCTCAGACTATTCGGGTTCATGCAACACCCGTGGCAGCCTTCTCTGTCCCTCTGGGCGGATGTTTGGAACCAGGAGGCCGCGTTAGCTTTAGTAATACCAGTAGTTCTTCCGACTTGCAAACGCTCAGCTACCTATGGAATTTTGGTGATCCGAATTCAAGTGTCACCAATCCCAATACATCCACGCTTTCCTCCCCGACGCATGACTATGTCGAGGGTACCTATAATGTAAAGCTGGTGGTAACCACACAGTACGGCTGTGTGAACGACAGTACGATCGTACTGAATCTCGGCCTAAAGCCAATTTTAACCTTTGGATTGCTAAACCCTGTCTGTCAAGATGTCACACCGTTTAGCATCGCAAAGGGAAGTGCCACCAATAGTGTGATTGGAAATGGAGTTTATCGGGGTCCTGGTGTAAGTGCTAATGGAAGATTCGATCCATCCTTGGCTGGGCATGGTACCCATATTGTATGGTTTATATTTACTACTGTAGGTGGGTGTAAGGATTCAATTTCTCAAACCATTACGGTGTATCCAAGACCGGTGGCTAGCTTTACGGCTAATGCTGGCGTCTGTGTTAATAGAAATGTGATTTTGACAGATGCCTCGGCCATCCCATCCGGTACGGTTGTCTCTTGGCAATGGGATCTAGGTGATGGTTCCACTCCGATCCGGACCAGTGGAGCTCCATTCTCGCATGCTTATGTTACGCCCGGTACGTATAAGGTGCGTCTTGTCGCTGTCAGCGGGTTGGGATGCCAAAGTATTCCAGTGGAAAATAATGTGCTGGTGAGCCCAGACCCAGTGGCCAGTTTTAGCTTGCCTGCTGCTGTTTGTTTTCCAGGCAATCCATTGGTGCTTACTAACTCGAGCACGGTAGCCGACAATAGCGGCTTAAGTTATGAATGGGACTTTGGCGACGGCAGTCCACGCAATTCCTCACAAAACGGCTCTCGGGTTTATACGGTAGCGGCTACTTACTTGATTAAGCTTACTGCCACCTCCGGTAAAGGTTGTATACATTCAGTCTCTAAGACTTTCAACAACTTCGTAAGTAAGCCTACAGCCTCTTTCACTGTCAGCTCAAAGGATGTCTGTGAAGGTGTGGAGATCCGCTTCCAGGATGCGAGCAATGCTATGGGCAGTAGCCTCAACGGATGGGCATGGAATTTTGGGGATGGTAGTACGTCGTCTGTTAAAGATCCCACTAAGCGATATACGATCATAGGTCAATTTAGTGTACGCTTGACTGTTACGAATGCTACTGGATGTGTGTCTGATCCATTTATTGATACGCTTCGCGTTTATCTCCAGCCAGTGGTGGATGCAGGTCCTTCCTTTATTGTACCTCAGGGTAGCCGAGTTGATTTCCGGCCCATTGTGAACGATACAACCATCAACTTCCGATGGTCGCCTGCCCCAGACATCACTGGGCCTGCAGTGCTACGCGCATCCATCATAGCCCGACTAGAGCAAGTTTACCGACTGACTGCTGTTGGAAAGAATGGCTGCAGTGCAAGTGATACACTGATAGTACGCATCCTAAAGCCCATAGAGATTCCCAACGTATTTTCGCCGAATGGTGATGGTATTCATGATACCTGGGTCATTCGGAATATGTCAGATTATCCTGGAAGCACTGTGCATGTATTTAATCGCTATGGTCAGCTCATACATACAGCCGATGCAAGTACTCCGCCATGGAATGGTAGTGTGAATGGTGCATTGCTACCTGTCGGAGTGTACTATTATATCATAGATCTAAAAAATGGATTCCAAAAATTAAGTGGTTCAATCACCATCATACGTTAAATCTAAGAGTATGAGTACAATTTTATCTAAACAGAGAAGTATTGGATACGCAATCCCGTTAATGTTGTCATTTATCTTTATGAGCCTCCAGCTTAGTGCTCAAGTAGATCCACATTTCACTCAATACTATGTATACCCTTCGTGGCTGAACCCCGCACTCACAGGAGCTTTCGACGGTAGTTATCGAGTGTCCGGCATCTACCGAAAGCAGTGGGGTAATGTAAGCGTTCCCTATACAACCCCCGGTATCTCTGCCGATTTCACAACCAGTAAGAACCTCAATGTCGGGGGTAGTCTGCTCACCCAGACAGCTGGTGATGGCGGATACTCCTATACAACGGCCTACGGTAACTTTGCTTACACAGGCGTTCGTTTCGGTCCCAATGAATACAAGCGTGTGGTATTCGGCCTCCAATTTGGGATGATTCAACGCCGCTTTGATCCCAACAAGCTAAGCTTCGGTGACCAATGGAATCCCATCTTGGGATACAGCGCTTCCAATCCTACTTCAGACATTCTAAACGTCCGTAATAATAATGCTTTTGATGCCGGTGTGGGCATCCTCTACTTTGATGCTCAGCCAGGTAAGAAAGCCAACTTTTTTGCTGGTATCTCTGTCGCACACATTACTCGGCCGAGCGATTATTTCCGTACATATGGTTCCGCCAAGCTGCCCATGCGTACGACGCTACATGCAGGCGTCAGAATCAACATCAACGACCGCACGACTCTTGTACCGAATGCCCTCTGGCTATCGCAGGGATCCGCAAGAGAAACGATGCTCAGCGCCTATTTGCAGTCGCGACTCAATACGTCGACGGATTTCATGGTCGGTGCAAACTATCGCTTCAACGACGCTGCCTCTCCCTTTGTGGGATTCACTGTTAATAATATGATGCTGAGTGCGAGCTATGATATCAATGCGTCTGATCTAGGCCGCATCGTCAAAGGCACAAACAGCTTTGAGATATCTCTTACAATTATCGGTCGAAAGACTGCTAAGACACCTGAGATCGACTTCGTATGCCCCAGACTCTGATATTTTTTGAATCCATCTCAGTATTGATAACTTCAACCCCAACAATATGAAAAGGAAATACGCAATATTGATATCCCTATTCTTGCCGGCCTTCTTGCAGGCTCAGTTTGCATACGACTATCTTAAGGCGGCCGATGCATTTTTTCGAAAGCATGACTATGCTTCTGCAGCAGGTTACTATGAAAAGTATCTTGCTTCTAAAACCTCAAGATCTGGGGCATCTTACAATCCATATACTCTACAGGTTAAGTCTGCTAAGCGAGGGAAGACGGCTGTAAGTACAATATCCCAGGCACGTTGGAATCTGGCAGAGAGTTATAGAGAGCTTCACCAGGCAAAAAAGGCAGCAGATGCATATAGTCAAATTGCAGCCGATGCGGCTGCCTCTTTTCCGTTGCTTCAATACCATTTGTCTGCTCAATATCGGGCCCTTGGTCAATATATGGAAGCGACCGAGACCCTTCAACAGTTCCTCCAACAGTATACCCGCCAAGATGCGTATGCAACCCAGGCTGCGCGAGAATTGGAGAACCTACGCTTCATACAACAACAGCTTAGTAAGCCTGATCTATCACTTTACCAGGTCAGTAAGATGCCAGAAACAGTAAATGCCAGTGGCGCAAATTACGCCATCGCTTTTGGACCAGCAGGCGAAGCCTGGTTTACATCCACTCGAATAGACAGTAATTGGAAGGGACCCCGTTATTCCAACCGATTGTACAGAGGAAGCTTTGTAGATGGTCTTATGACAGGCATTACAGATGCAGGCATTTTGCAAGATGCAGGAGTTCAACAAGGAGCGGCCACCTTTTCCGTCGATGGCAAGCGTGCATGGATCACACGATGGTCAAATCGTAATGGTAAGAAAGTCGCCAGCATCTGGTTATCTGTCTATGGACAGTCCGGATGGTCCAATCCTATACCGGCCGGACCCGAAGTCAATGATACCCTGTACAGTGCGCAACAGCCATTCCTCTTGCCGGGGGGGCAGCAGATGATGTTGAGCGCTGACCGCCCCGGTGGGTCTGGAGGCTTTGATATTTGGCTGGCAGATATCGACCGTGAAGGGTTACTATTTAACCTCAGAAACATCGGATCAGCTATCAATACCCAAGGAGATGAGCAGGCCCCGTTTGTGCATGCACCCAGTCGCTCCCTTGTCTTCAGCTCGAATGGACGCGTAGGTATGGGAGGCTTTGATCTTTATCTTTCCACACAGCAGGATGCAGAATGGTCCATACCGGTGAATCTGGGCTACCCAGTGAACTCCCAACGTGATGACCTGTACTTCGTAAGCCGTAGCATGAATAGGTATATCCTTTCTGAAGTGATCTTCAGCTCTGACCGGTCGGCCGATTGCTGCTTGGAGCTCTACACCCTAAGTAAGGTAAGGGTGCCAAACCAGCTAAAGGGGACTGTCGTTTCTTGCGATAAAAATCTGCCTTTGATTGGTGCCAGTGTCACCATAGAAGGTAGAAGTGTGACGACGGGTTCCGATGGGACCTATCAATTTGCTTTTGACGAGTTCACCCGTGTCAGCATTACTGCCAAAGCGATCGGCTATCTAGATGAGTCCATCACGGTGGCGGCTCCCGGAGAAGATGTCATTCAGCTGAAAGCCCCCACTATTTGTCTTAAACTTGTACCGCCTATATTCCAATCTGTCGGTACGATCGAAACGCTGGAGGACATAAACTTCAACTTTAATAAGTCGGCCTTATTGCCAGAATCAAAACCCTATCTGGATAAGTTGGCAGAGAAGCTGCTCGGAAATCCTACAGCCATACTGGAAATCTCGGGACATACTGATGAAAAAGGTGGAGACATGTACAATCAAAAGCTATCCGAAGCAAGGGCCAGAGCTGTAGTCGACTACCTGCTGACTAAAGGTGTGAAGCTAGAACAACTAGTCGCCAAAGGCTATGGTGAGACAGTACCCTTGGCACCCAATCATCTGGACGATGGTTCTGACAACCCGGAAGGGCGTAGGTTGAATCGACGCATAGCATTCAAGGTACTCAAGCAGTAGGTAGGATTTATTTCTTTTCGAATGAGAAGACGCCAGCTCGCCACCTTGTCAGCAATAATCTTTGTGGGTTCCCTGCAAGCACAGCAGCGACCTCATTACACCCAGTATGTGCTAAACCAATTTATACTTAATCCTGCACTGTCCGGTATTGAGAATTACGCAGACATCCGTACCAGCCATCGCCGGCAGTGGATAGGTATCCAGGATGCACCTGTCACCACCTACTTGACCGCACAGTTACCACTTGGAAAAGAAGACTTGCGGACAACTGCTACCTCCTTCCAGGGACCCTCTGTGAATCCTCGGGGACGGAACTACTGGGATGATTATCGAGCAGCAAAACCCCATCACGGAGTAGGGGTGCAAATCTTAAATGATCGCACAGGACCTCTCTCTAGGTTTTCTGCCATGGTTACTTATGGGTACCATGTTGGTCTTTCTGCTCGTACCAGCATGGCTGCAGGATTTGGTGCAGGAATAGAGCGTTTGACACTGGATGGAGCACGCCTCAACTTTGGCACCATTACCGTCGACCCGGCACTTGCATCCAGCAGCGCTATCAACCGCTATCTGCCTGATCTGAGTGCGGGCATCTATATATATTCTGCATCCTTTTTTATGGGATTCTCTGTACAGCAAATACTGCCGAGGAACATCGATTTCAGCAACAGCCGATTAGCACCTGTCAAGGGTCGACTGGTTCCCCATTTCTTTGCCACAGCTGGATTTCGTTATTTAATGGGGGACGATTTTAATGTGGTGCCATCAGTGATGGTGAAATCGGTCAATACTCTGATGCCATCCGTTGAGGCCAATATAAAAGTACAGTACCGCGACTTGCTGTGGGTCGGCGGATCCTATCGACACATGGATGGGTTTGCCAGTTTACTGGGTATCCACATTTCCAGAAGTCTGAATGTCGGTTATGCATTCGACTACACAACCTCACGCCTCAATGCATTCACCAAGGGGACACATGAAGTGTTGCTTGGATTTATGATTGGAAGCCGGTATGAAGAAAAATGCCCTCGAAATGTCTGGTAAATAGAATGACTGATCCATCTCTACCATCTGCTGTTTCCGAGTCTCATAGGGTGCTACCATCTGGGGATATCTACCGTAAAGTCATGTGGCGGCTCATGCCCGTCCTTTTCGGAGGGTATATCCTCGCCTACCTCGACAGGGTCAACGTCGGCTTTGCCAAGCTCGGCATGAAGGAGGAGCCCTGGTTCTCCGATGCTGTATTCGCCACTGGTTCCGGCATCTTCTTCATCGGATACCTCTTCTTTGAAGTGCCGGCCAACATCATCCTCCACCGTATTGGTGCTCGTATCTGGATGACGCGAATCATGGTCAGCTGGGGGATCGTCTCCTCCCTACTCGCCTTCAGCGACAGCCCTGCCAGCTTTTATGCCTTGCGGCTGCTGTTGGGCGTGGCAGAGGCAGGCTTCTTCCCTGGCATCATCTTATATCTGACCTACTGGTTTCCGGCGGAGTACCGTGCCCGCATCGTAGCGATGTTCATGACCGCCGTGGCCTTTGCCGGCGTCTTCGGCTCGCCACTCTCCGGATGGATCCTTAGCCGGGCGCAAGACTGGCCCTGGGCAAAGCCCTGGCAGTGGCTTTTTCTAGTGGAAGGACTTCCGAGCATCCTCATGGGCCTCTTCCTTCCCTGGCTGCTGACCGACAGGCCGGGCATGGCCCGGTGGCTGACTGAAGTGGAGAAAGATATCATACAGCAGGACCTGGCCAAAGAAGAAGCTGGTAAGCCTTCAGCCGTGCAGCGCAAGTCTGGCCTTGCCGATGCCTTGCGTTCGCCGATACTTTGGCTTTGCTGCCTTCTCTATTTCACCTTTACCATCGGGCTCTACGGCGTTTCATTCTGGATGCCGCAGATCATCGAGAGTACCATCACCCAAGATAAATGGCAGGTAGGCCTGTATGCGGCCATCCCCTGGACCTGTGCTGCCATAGGTATGGTGTGGTTTGGCATGCATTCAGACCGTACCGGGGAACGGCGCTGGCACCTGTCGCTCGCCGCATGGGCAGGCATGGCCTCTTTCTGGGCGGGGGCGGCAACCTTGCACCTGCCCATACCCGTGCTCGTCTCGCTTTGCCTGGGAACAACTGCTGTTCTCTGCGTGGTCTCAGGTTTCTGGACGCTCCCCTCAGCCCTGCTGAGTGGTACGGCTATGGCGGCAGGGCTTGCGTTGGTCAATGCTGTCGGGAACCTCGGCGGCTATCTCAGCCCCGAGCTCTTCGCCTGGTTGAAGTCGGCCTACGGGCTAAGCGCCGGCCTGGCATTTGTTGGGACCTCCCTCGGACTGGGAGGCCTGTTGAACTGGTTAGCCTGGGGCTGGCAGTCGCGGTCCGCTTTTGCTTCCAGCTGACCGACCAGATGTCGTTCATCAGAGACGACTTCAACGCCAAGTAGATTTTCTCTTCTGTCCACACATTCTTTCGAAGCCTAGTCTGTATCGCCGCTGCCCGCAGATGGAAGCCCTTCTTACGACCATTGCTGCGCTCCGACAGGAATTGCCTTTGCTGCAGCAGCTCTTCCCAGATACACATCATGCACAGATTCGTTGATGGATGGACTGTTGCAGCATCTCTCCGTTCGAGCGTGTCTTCTCATCTGCTTTCCTCCGACAATGGATAGCTCGAGTTAACAATGCCGAGAGCCTTGCAGATATTCTTTATGCCTTTCTATGGGGTTGTGCTAGGCATCCAACTTTTTCGCAAGTACCACTGAGTCTTCACGGTCCTTCACGGTTATTTTCATTGGTCAGCATCATAACCTTTTTTATTTCTTAGGGTCAACGTGGTATGGCGGCCGTGATGCGAAGGCGGAGGCGAGCTTGATCGTATGAGAGAATTGGCATCTAGACAACCCCTGTAGAAGTTGAGCACCTCTCGACGCAGCCGTCAGAGAAGTCCGGGCACATACTTACAAACGAGAGAAGCCGACTTTAGACCCCTGCCGTGAGGATCTGCTCAGCGAACTTACGGGTGATGGTGAAGCGCTTGCGGTTGCAGACGACTTCAATCGACTGGTCGAACGGGTTAAGCAAGATAACCTGAAGGATCGCATGGATGGCGATGCCCAGCCGGTCGGCCTGCTGTAGAAAGGCGGCTGAGTGGTCGCTGACGGCCGTGACCCGGCAGGTACTTCCTGCGACCCTGTCTGCCAGTGTGATGAACTTCTCTCCCGCCATGCGGCCCTGACGGTCTGGAATCGGATCCCCGTGCGGATCATGCTTGGGGTGGTCAAGAAGTACTTCTATGCTGTCGATCAGCTTGGTAGATTGAATATGCTCCAGTTGTTCGGCGACTTCATGCACCTCATCCCAGCTGAAGCTGAGTTTTTCATACAGAAAGGTCTCCCACAGACGGTGCTTTCGTACCACTTCCACCGCCAATCGCCGGCCCTTGGCTGTCATTGTGATGCGTCCGTAGCGCTCCTGGCTCACCAGCTGCTTTTCTTTCAGCCGTTTTAGCATCCCGTTTACTGAAGCTGGTCGCAGCCCGAGGTGTGCTGCTAATTCATTGGTACCTGTCTCACCTCCTGTCCCGCAAAGGCGGAACAAACCTTTCAGATAATTCTCTTCCGTGGCTGTCAGCATTGTGTGAAACTACTGCAATTCACAGACCTCCAACATGGTTTTAATCAATGTCGCTATCTTTAGCTATTTTTGTATCTTATTTTTTTTGTGAAGACACTGCATTCCTTCCTGCATATAACCATCCTGAGTCTTTTGTCAGCTGCCACATCAGCGCAGCAGGATAGTGCTGCGGCGCAAATCTCTGAAGGGGTGCGTAACTTGGATGAAGTGGTCGTCACCGCCACCCGGACGGCCCGCCGCCGGAGTGAGAGTCCGCTCTTGGTTCGAGTACTGGACCGCCGTAGCCTTCAGTCACTGCCTGCCATGGCCCTCTCCGATGCGCTGTCTTACCAGCCGGGACTACGGGTGGAAGTGGCCTGCCAGACCTGCAACTATACGCAGCTGCGGATGAACGGACTCCCGGGTGCTTATTCACAGGTGCTGGTAGACGGGAGGCCGTTGTTCAGCCCGTTATTGGGACTATATGGCCTAGAGCAGCTGCCGACCGAGCTGATAGAAAAGGTAGAGGTGTTGCGCGGGGGGGGCTCCTCTCTTTATGGCTCAGCCGCCATCGCGGGGACCGTCAACATCATCACCCGGCAGCCGGAGCGGAGTGGCACTACGATGCAAACACAATATCAGCGCGTAGGAGAGCAGTCGGGCGACCTCACCGCCTCCCTCCGCAGCAGTCAGGTGCGAGCGGACGGCAAAGCTGGCATGAGCTTCATCGCCAACCGCCGGCAGCGGCAATGGTTTGATGCCAACGATGACGGGTACTCGGAGACGCCCCGGGCCCGGTCCGGCATGGCTGGCTGGAACGCCTTTCTGCAGCCGGGCGCCGGCAAACGATTGCAGGCATCATTGACATATCTCCAGGAATACCGCCGCGGTGGAGAGATGACATCCGAGCCCGTTGTCGCCGCTGCCCAGGCAGAAGAGCGGGACTATGGCACATGGACAGGCAGTGCTGACTACCGGCAGTCGCTTCGCGGCAGCCAAGCTGTATACACCGCCTACATTGGCTGGCAGCAGGTCCGGCGAGCTCATTATACCGGCATCCTCCCCACAGAAGACAAGGCCTTAGCGGCTCATCTCGCGAATCCGCCGGTCGGGGGCTCCCGCTCACATACCTTGCAGGCAGGCACCCAACTCAATCTGCAGCTGGCGCGCGACAGCCTGCAGAAGCACGTCCTCACCATCGGTACAGAATGGCTGCGCGAGGCAATAGCTGACACCATCCCAGCGTACCAGTTCCAGGTGCGGCAGACCACTAGCGATCTCGGAGTGTTTGCCCAGAGCGACTGGTCGCCGCACCCTAGATGGACACTGCTGACGGGCCTGCGCGCAGATCTCCATAACCTCATCCCGGGCCGCGCCCTCCTGAGTCCTCGCACTGCTTTGCTATACCGCCCCATCCCTTCCCAACAGCTACGGGTCGGCTATGGCGCTGGCTTCCGCGCACCTCAGGCCTTCGACACCGACCTGCACATGGCCTTCGCCTCCGGCGGCGTCTCCCGCATACAGATAGCTCCTGGCCTGCGGGAAGAACGCTCGCAAAGCCTGCACCTCTCCTGGAATGCCGACCATGCCCACAGCAACCGCATCTTTGGTTATACCCTCGAAGCGTTCTTCACCAGTTTGCAGGATGCCTTCGCGCTTGTCAATACGGGGCGAGACAGCGTCGGGGAAATATTCTCAAAGCGTAATGGCGGACAGGCCAGCGTCGCCGGACTCACAGTTGAGTGTCGCGCAGAGCGAAAAGGAATATTTCATTGGGAGGCGTCTCTGACCTGGCAGCGGAGCTGGTACAGGGAGCCCGTGACTGTTGCCGACTCACTTCCCCCTCAGCAGCGCTTCCTGCGCACCCCCGACATTTACGGCTATAGCCACTTCGGATGGACGCTCCGGGGGCGCTGGCAGGTAGGACTGAGTCAGGTGTATACCGGCCCAATGATACTGGTGCATTTCGCCGGAGGCAGCAACTATCCATCTGATAGGCTGGCCCGTACCCGCCCCTTTCTAGAACATCATCTCCGCATCGACCGGTCCTGGATGCTACGCAAAGGGGATGCGCAAATCGACGCCTTCCTGGGCGTCCGCAACCTGACAAATCAATATCAGTCCGATTTCGACCGGGGCCCTTACCGCGACAGCAACTTCATCTACGGACCATCCATTCCACGCAGCTTCTTTCTTGGGCTTCGCTGCCGCATCCTTTGACGATCTGCACAAGGCTGCGATAGTGCATCGCCCCAGGGCGATGGATGGGTACATCTCCAATTTTCAGAGCCGGGCGGCGTGCTGCCTCTCTAGAGGTCTGGCTGCGTGCGGTTTGTGACCTATTCGGACGGGCATACCTATGTTGTTGTCGAGGCGCCCTCCGGACAGGAACTGGCGAATCCCGTCTATCCATTCCTGTAGGGTCGCTACCTGCTGGTCATGAAGGACTTGGGGCATATAACTGCTTAAATGAAGAAACTGCAGTGGCGACCCAGCAGTGCGAAGCCTGGGTACAAAGGTGCTGCTACCGACCAGGTGATTACTCGCATGCCGCAGACTATACCTATATCCAACGTACCGTCCACGACGCAGAAATGTACATGGTTGGCTCCTGCTACTTTGAAGAAGAGTGAAGCCTACTCAAGATTGGCAGTGGATGATAGACAATGATTTACCCTTCTTGCATTCCATTCTCTTCATCATGACCATCCGGCTAGTAAAAGCAGCGGATGTCAATGTTGATTTTCTGTGAGTATTTTTTCCCGCTCCACATGCTGAGATTGCCCAATTTTGAAGTCCAAAGTGACAGTATCTTCTCCTATTATTTGGGGTGCATATATTGTCCACTATGGAATTCCTTTCCGTTAAGTTCGTACCCTTATGTGTATTCTTCGCTCCGCTGCCAGCGGTTCATACCTCCGCTATTTTTGTCTTGCCCATTCAGTGGCTCGCAAGACGTGCATAGACCCGCTCACGGCCTCGATGGTGTTTAGGCCCCGTCAATGTTCCAGCCGCTGGCCGTCAATCCCTTTTTACTGCTCCATCTTAACCTGTCCCTGATGCCTGCAGCGTACACAGACAGGCTTAGGGTAGTTCTGCCATTTCAGGAATTGCAGGCGGGCGTAGCAATCCTCGAAATAGGGGAATTTTCGAGTATTCTTTCGGTTTATCACGCCGGTGGACTGGTCTGCCAAGCTTTGCTTTCACTGGGAGAGCAGACCATCACGGAAGATATAAGTATGGGACTTCTTATCGCGCCCCTGCAGGCGGCCCGACTGAAGGAGCAATATGGCTGCGCCTGGGCTGCCTTGGCACCTGAAGGGTTGTCCATCGCATTGCCTGGCCTCTCTCTGGGCCAGACTGAGCGGCATGTTAGTCTTCGAAACCTGGCAGATATCATCGAGGCACGCCTCCTGGAGATTCTGCATTGGGCCAATCGACAGATCAGCTGCTCAGGTCTCCCTAAAGAGCAGCTGCTGGCAGGCATTGTGCTTACCGGCCCGGGCGCCCGACTACCTTATCTGACATCACTGGCAGCCTCCATCTTGTGCCTGCATGCCCGCCTCGGAACCCCCCAAGCCCCACACCAGTCGGCCAGAGCCCGAAGGGCCTACTCTCTCCATGCCGCCATCGGGGCCCAACTTCCACGACCGGTGGCCTACTCTAAAATTATTCATCCGACACAATCCCCGCATACAACCAACTCGTATACAAGAAAAATAATTGGATTTGCATTGGGAGATGGGGCAACTAAGGCCGTCCGATACATACAGGAGGCAGGAGTGGCGGGCGTCTCCTGGCTCAGAGGAGAAGCAGGCACGATGAGTACTGATACCTCCATGGATTTCCTGCAGGAGGATGTGGCCATAAAAGACTTTGACCGCTGGCTCGACAAAGGTCCTTCCGTGGTCTTGATCTTGGTCTGTCTGGGGGGCGTGGCAGGGACAGCCGCTGCCGTTCGGTTGGCGTTGAGATGTCGCGAAAGGGGCATCCCTACCTTCGGCATTGTCACTATGCCATACGCCTGCGAGCCATCCGACCGGCAGGAGCGGGCCCAAGCAGCCATCGCCCGGCTCTATGAATATGTCGGCACCTTGCAGGTCTTCCACTATGAGGTGCTTCGCTGCCAGCATGGCCCCATGACATTTGAGGCGGCCTACCAGCACCCCTATCCTCAGATGGCAGCGCTGGTCCACTGCCTGGCCGCCCTTTGCGCTGGCTCGCCGTTTTGGCAGCACGATCTCTCCGCCATCATCGCAGATATCCGCCAGGGAGGAGTATCTTTTATAGGTGTTTCCCTGGCGGATGGGTCAGGCAGGATCGGCCAGGCTTTCAGCGCGTCTGTGCAGGGTGTACTTCCAAGACTGGCAGACCTCACAGAAGCCGGATGGATTTTTGTCATCATCCGAACGGGTGTCGGGGCCCATGCTGCCCGTGTGGAAGAGGTAGACTTTATTCGGAAGTCATTTCATCACTTGGCGGGGCGTGAGGGGCACATTCGGGTGGTCTGCCTGTCAGACGCATCCCTGGGAAAGCAGATACAACTTTGTTGGATAGCTGCCGGCTTCCGGGGACTCTCCCGACACCTGCTGGAAGCCCAGATGGCACCCCTCTCTATGGCTACAGAAGATAGGGGCTCTCTGCTGCGCCTCTCAATACGCGAAGAGAAGCATCTTGGATCTTGCATGCCGCGGGGCTTTTATTTATCGCCCAGTCATGTATCTTTACCCGTCGAGGGGTCTGACATATGCCTGCTGCGTCCCACGTCGCCACGGACAAGCAGTCTTATGGCAATTAACACGGGTCATCCGCAGGATGAACCGTCTTCCTGCCAGTCCCCCCTCGATTGTCTACCACTGCATCAGGAAGGCAGGAAGGAGTTCGATCCTAACTCCGACAGGCCGATGGTGATAAGGGAGAATGCAGCGGCGGATGAGGGCACCACAATATCGGCACGGCCCGGTTCGGACTCCATCGAGGATCCTGCTATGCAGGACGAGGTGGAAGAGCGGAAACGCTCCGAGGCGACAACGGATGACAGGTTGCGCAGCTTGTCCCTCCGGCTTGACAACGCCTTCGATCCAACTCCGAAGCCCGAGCGGATATCGCCATTCATCCGCCGCGGTTCCCCTGAACGCAATCCCTTCGACCATGAGGCTCTGGGGCATTTCAGCCCTGTTAGCATCCGGGTCGACCCATATACCCAAAAACCGTTCCTCAGCACCCTCAATACCTTCCTTTACGGCTGGAAGCCAGATTAGCAAGTGCTTTTCTGCAGAGGGTTGGTCTTTTCGCCTGCTATTACGTGCAGGCAGATTCAGTATATTCAATGATGGGTGTAAACCGGTTGGACTATCCCTCTGCTACTTTGTGTTTACGCTGGCCATTCTGTCACCATCCGACGGATGTGATCTAAAGGCAAGGGTTGCTTTAGGGTAACTGTGGAGCCCCTGTCAGAGATATAGGCCGAGAGGTCTTCCGCGAAGGCCTCATGGCTAGAAAGCGTGGTGCAGAAGCCGAGGTGTGCGGCATGGGTGGCGAAATAGGAGAGGGGCTTGCCCAGCAGTTGATAGGCAGGCATGTGATAGAAGATCCCATCCCGGGACTCTGGCAACGTCTCCCGAATGATGCGGCGCACTTTCTCCAGCCGCGCAGCGATCTCGGGCGAGAAGGCATGTATGTACATATCTACTGTGCTGCCAACGACCTTCTTCATAGGTGGGCAACTGCCGTAGGAATTATGTGCTTACTGAAATAATCCAGCCTCTCCGGTAGTCATTTTTTTTGACCGCCATCTGCCCATCTTGTCTATATTTATACAAATTACCCGTGAAAAAAATTCTTACCCCCTTGCTGGCTGCCCGCGGTCTGAGAGGTGCCTGGGCCTTTGCCGCCGCCATGCTGATCGCCACTGCCTACTATGGTCTGACGGGTCATCTGGCAGAGGCAGGCCCCCTGGCCACGGCATTCTTCGCCTGCCTGGCCCTCGCTTTCCGCGGCCACAACAGCCTTCGTGGCTTTTCTTTCACGATGCTCATATTCGGTGCGGTGACGCTCTCGCTCTACTACCCGCAGTACTTCACCGAATGGAGTGGCTTCAAGCTGTCGGGCCTCATCATCCCCTTGGTGCAGCTCATCATGTTTGGCATGGGAACGTCTATGAGCGTGCACGACTTTGCCGCCGTGGTGAAGTCGCCCAAGGGCGTGCTGATCGGGGTGGCCCTGCAGTTTCTAGTGATGCCATCACTGGGCTTCTTGTTGGCGAGCTTCAGTGGCTTCGAGCCGGAGGTAGCGGCCGGCATGATTCTCATCGGATGCTCGCCCAGTGGGTTGGCCTCCAATGTCATGTCGTTCCTTGCCAAGGCGAATGTCCCTCTCTCCCTGACAGTGACTGCCATCTGCACCCTCATCGCGCCGGTCATGACGCCCTTCCTCATGAAGCAGCTGGCAGGTACTTACGTGGCTATTGACATGCTAAAGATGATGATCGACATCGCGAAGATGATCCTCCTCCCCATAGGGGCGGGACTGTTCTTTAATAAATTGCTGTCAGGCCGCATGGGCTTGCTGGACAAGGCTATGCCGCTCGTCTCGATGGCTTCCATCGCCATGATCATCGTCGTCATCACGGCAGCGGGTCGCGACAGTCTGCTGAGCATCGGCCCTTTGCTGATCCTGTTGGTATTTATCCACAATACGATGGGCTACCTGCTGGGCTTCTGGATGTCGCGGCTGCTGGGGATGCCGGAGCGCGACAGCCGCACGGTGGCCCTGGAGGTGGGCATGCAGAACGGTGGGCTGGCATCTGGCATTGCCAAGGAGATGGGAAAAATCGCCACCGTGGGCCTGGCGGCAGCCGTCTTCGGCCCATTGATGAACATCACGGGCTCCATCTTGGCCTCCTATTGGCATCGCCATCCGCCGGCCGGCTATGGGGAAGGCGAGCCGGGGGCGGGAGCATCGGCTTAGAAACCACGCACGACCGGCAGCAGGATGGCGCTGGCCCGGGCCCCGCCGTGGTAGATCGTCTGCTTGGCGACGCGCAGTCGGATACTTGTCCCTAGGGCATCTCCTGTATTTGGATTGCGGTCGAACTGGGGGAAGTTACTCGAAGTGATGTCGACCCGAATGCGATGCCCTTTCTGGAAGACGTTTGCAGTGCCGGTCATCTCGATGTCGAAGCGGTAGACCTGCCCCGCGTTCAGCAGGCTGATTTTGTCGAGCCCATTGTGAAAGCGGGCCCGCAGGATGCCTTCTGAGAGGGGCATGGACCTTCCATCGGGGAATACGTCAATAAGTTTTATCATCCAGTCGGTATCAGGGCCGTCGGTGGCTGCAAACAGTCGCATGCGGACAGGCCCTGCAATTGCGAGGTCTTCCTGCAGCGTGTCGGAAGTGTACAACAGGATATCTGGCCGTTTCTCGAGGGGCCGTTGGTCGCGCGGGCCTGCCAGGGTGGGTGTCCCGCAGCAGTTGTTGCCTCCCAGTGTGGGGACGGGGTCGGAGGGGTCGTAGCGGTACTGGTCCTGCGCGGCGGTCACCGGCGTCTGGAAGGATAGCTGGCCGCCCGCCGGCTTCTGGCTGCCACTGCCGGAGAGGTAGAGGGGGCGGAACTCGGTGCCGGGAACGGGCCAGTCCTTCTCACTCCGCCACCGGTTGATGCCCATGTAGAACAGCGTCACCGGGTCTTCCTGGTCGATGCCGTTCTGTAAGCCTTTCAGGTATCGGTCGAAGAATCGAATCTCGAGGTCTGTATGGCTGACCATGGCATGGTCTCCGAAGGTCAGCTCTCCAAAAGAGGTGCTGGCGCCATGTCCCCATGGTCCGATGACCATGCGGGCGGCGGCCCTGGCCTCGGGGGTGGCAGCCTTGTTGCGCATCCCCACATATCCGTTGATGGTGCCGGGGAGGAAGATATCGAACCACCCTCCAAACGTATGTGCGGGTACATTCATTCGTGGGAACAGCTCTTCGTCGCTGATGGATTTCCAATAGCTGTCGAACGATTCATGCTGCAGCCAGTTGCGGTAGTGGCCAACGGCATAGCCGGCACTACGTAGGTCGCCCGTGCGCAGGGGCAGATGCCGCAGCAGCGTGTCGTAGCGGAGGTTGGCGGGGGCATACGCTTCCGTATGCCACGACTGCGGCAGCATGATGCGGTTCGGCATCCGCACGACACCCCATCCGTAGTTGAAGCTGAGGCGGAAGGCGCCACCCATTGTCAGCCAGTTGGCATAGATGTTGGTCGAGGCGACCATGGGGAAGGCGGCCTTGAGGTGGGGGGGGCGTTCGCTCATGGCCCGCCACTGGTTGTGCCCGAGGTAGCTGCCACCCTGCGTGCCTACCTGCCCGTTCGAAAAGGGCTGGCGGGCGGCCCATTCGATGACGTCGTAGCCGTCTTTGGCCTCATCACGAAACGGCTCCCATTTGCCTTCACTCTCATAACGGCCCCGGGTGTCGACCATCACGACGGCATAGCCATGGCGGGCAAACTTGAACATGTCCTGGTGTAGGTTGATACCTTCCCGCTGCACGCCATAGCAGGTACGCACCACCAGCGTGGGATAGCGGCCTGGCACTTCCGGCAGGTAGATATCTCCGTAGAGGGTCACATTGTCGCGCATCGGGATGGCCTGATGCCGGAGGATGCGCACCTGCTCAAAGAGAGGGTAGGTCGGCGGTACCTGGGCCATGGCCAGCTGGATGATCGACAGGGTAGCCAACAGGCAGGAGGCGGGGAATGCGTAGCGGTAAATCTTTTCGCGCATACGTTAGAATTTGGTGGTGGCGATGCAGTAATTTTAGGATCGTCTCATGAAATTATGAATAAACCCATACTTTCAGATCACGAAAAATTAGACCCAAACAATGCTATGCTGGCAGCCCGTTTTTTCAAAACGCTTTTGCTTGCGCTGGTTCTGCTCTCACTCGGTTTTTTTGGGTACGAGCAGTATCGCTCCGCTCAGCTCCCGCCTGGAGACCCAGACAACGGAGGTCTGCGCCTCCCCGATGGCTTTGAGGCGGTGGTAGTGGTCGACTCTGTTGGTCGCGGCCGACACCTCGCCGTGCGCGACAATGGGGATGTCTACATGAAACTCCGAACGCCCGACTCGCTGGGGCGGGGGAGTGTGGCTTTGCGCGACCTCGACCACGACGGCAAGGCTGACTCCATACAGTACTTCGGCGACTATGCTGACACCGGCAACTATGGCAATGCCATGCGCATCTACCGCGACTACCTCTATTTTGCCACCGCCGGCGAAGTGTACCGAACCAAGCTGAACCGCAGGACCCTGGTGCCCACCGAGCCAACGGAATGCCTGCTGATCGACGATTACAACCGTGCTCGCTTCTCTCACATCGCAAAGCCCATCGCCTTCGACGGGAAGGGCAACATGTACGTTCCCTTCGGATCGCCAGGCGACGCCTGCCAGGTCAACGATCGGCAGCCGGGATCGCCGGGACAGTCGCCCTGCCCGGAGCTGGTGGAATACGCTGGTGTCTGGAAGTTCAGCGCTGACAAGCTCGGACAACGCCAGCGCGACGGTGTCCGCTATGCCACTGGCATCCGCAGCATCGTGGGGATGACCTGGAACCAGGAGACCGATGCGCTCTATGCATTGCAGCATGGTCGCGACGACTTCTTCCGCACCTGGCCCCAGTATTTCACGCCCTGGCACAGCGCACTACTGCCCTCTGAAGAGTTCCTCCGCGTCGACTCGGGCTCTGATGCCGGATGGCCCTACTACTATTACGATTATATGCAAGGGAAGAAACTCCTCAATCCTGAATATGGTGGAGATGGTAAAAAGGAGGGCGATGGGGCGAAACTCAATCAGCCGCTCATCGGCTTCCCCGGACATTTCGCGCCCAACGATATCCTATTCTACACCGGCGATCAATTTCCGGAGAGATACCGCAATGGCGCCTTCATTGCCTTCCACGGCTCCACCATCCGCGCACCCTACCCACAGGGCGGCTACTTCGTAGCGTTCGTACCCTTCCAAAACGGTAAGCCCTCCGGCCCCTGGGAAGTCTTTGCCAACGGCTTCGCCGGCACCGACACTATCATGTATACCAGCGATGCCAAGTACCGACCCTCCGGCCTCGCCCAAGGGCCCGATGGTTCGATCTATGTCACAGAGTCTGAAAAAGGGAAGGTCTGGCGCATCATGTTCAAGGGCGATCGGTCGGCTTTTGGCAAAGGGCAGCCCATGGAGATGCTGCTCCACAGGGCCGTGGCCACTAATATCCGCACCCCCGACAGCCTCCGCGACAATCTCTCTAGGAAGATGCTCAGTGAAGGCGGACAGCTCTACAGCCGCTATTGTGCATCCTGCCACCAGGAAAATGGCAAGGGCGATGGGACACGCTTCCCTCCGCTGGCAGGCTCCGACTGGGTGACAGGGAACAAGAAGCGCCTCATACAGGTTGTCATACACGGGCTTTCTGGTCCTATCATCGTCAACGGCGTGGGATACAACGAGGCCATGCCCGCCAATGCCTATCTGAACGACCGCCAGCTGGCTTCGATCCTGAGCTATGTCCGACAAAGCTGGGGGAATGAGGCAGGATTTATCACCTCCAACGAGATTCCCCGCAACCGGAACATGAAGGACAAATTGCCCAAGCCGTGACGGCCCTCCTTAACGCGTTGCTATTGCAACTATTATCTCACCTTCCTGCTGAATCTACAGCTCTCTCTGCAGTGGCGCATGCCGCATGGATGCAGGCACAACTTCCGGTAGACCCTGCTCCGGCGACATCGCTGCACCTTGTCCGGCGCCTCCGCCGGCCGACACCCATCGATGCCCAATGGGACAAGCCGATGTGGGCAGCCGCAGAGCCCCTCCGCATCCGCCACCAGATGGGCAGCCCGTCCGCCTTCACGCCCACCGTCGAGGCGAAGCTTGCCTACGACAAAGCAAACGTCTACGTCATCTTCCGCGTGCAGGACCGCTTTGTGCGCAGTCTCGTGCAGGAGTATAACGGCAATGTGTCTGGCGACTCCTGCGTAGAGTTCTTCTTTGCCCCAGACGCCGCCCGGCCGCTCTGCTACTTCAACCTGGAAGTCAATGCCGGCGGCACCCCGCTCATCTTCTATATCCAGAAGCCCATGAGTGACGTGCAGCGGCTGACAGGCGAAGAGATTGCCCAGATAGAAATAGCCCACTCCATGCCCCGCATCGTCTATCCCGAGGTCGAAGGACCTGTCACCTGGACCATAGAATGCCGCATCCCACTGTCCTTGCTGGAGAAGTATACACCTGTCACACGCCCTGCCCGGGGGAAGTCCTGGAAGGCCAACCTCTACAAGACGGGCAGCCGTACGTCGAATCCAAACTACCTGACCTGGTCGCCTGTCGAATTCCCACGCCCTAACTTCCACCTGCCGCAGTATTTCGGCACGTTGTCGTTCCGATAATTCTTAAATCGTTTAATCGTTGACGTTGTGAATTGAAGGAATCTTATCCGCACCCTGGGCGCCATGGGCCTTGCGTCGGAGTTACCCCTTGAGGGACTGTCGCTCGGCCACCAGTCGGCGGAAGCCCATCTAAATGCTGCAGACAACATCTTTCGCTCCATTGGCGTGGAGCCCATCATCAACTGCCGCGGCACCTTCACGATCATCGGCGGCTCCATCGAGCGGCCGGAGGTGCGTGCCGCCATGGAGGCGGCCTCTCAAAACTTCATACAGTACGATGAGCTGGCAGAAGGGATCGGCCGGCGCCTTGCGGCCCTCACCGGGGCCGAGTGGGGGATGGTATCCTCCGGCTGTGCCGCCGCCCTCAAGCATGTCACTGCCGCCTGCGTCACGGGTGGCGACCCTGAGAAGCTGATCCGCATCCCCGACCTGACAGGCTTTGAGAAGACGGAAGCGGTAATCCCTGCCCGCTCGCGGAACATGTACGACCATTCCATCAGAAACATCGGCGTGCGCATCGTAGACGTCTCCACCCCGCAGGAGCTGGCCGATGCGCTGTCGCCCCGGACAGCCCTGGTCTATATGCTGGCCGATGAGCCGGGCCAGAAAGACAATACCCTCTCCCTGGAGGCCATTGTGGCCCTGGCGAAGCCATGGGGCATCCCAGTGCTGGTCGACTCTGCCGCCGAAGTGCTCACCATCCCCAACGTGCACCTCGCCCGGGGAGCTACTCTGGTAGCCTACAGCGGCGGCAAGGCCATCTGCGGGCCGCAATGCGCCGGCCTGCTGTTGGGCGACAAGGCCATCCTCTCTGCCGCCTGGCAGGCCAGCTCGCCTCATCACGGCCCCGGCCGCGACAACAAAGTGGGCCGGGAAGAGATGATCGGCATGCTCGCAGCGGTGGAGACATGGACCAGGCGCGACCATGCGGCAGAGTGGAAACGATGGCTGGCCATGCTCGACCACATCAAAGGCAGGCTTGCCTCCGTACAGGGACTCGGCCTTGCTGTGACGGAGCCGACCCAGCTGTCCAAGAAGTCGCCCGCCCTCACCATCACCTGGAATCCTGACAGCCTTCACCTCACCGGCGAGGAGCTGGCGGAAGAGCTGGGCCGTACCCCGCCGCGCATCGCCATCGGCAGCCTGCAGCGCGACGGTCTCACCGGCGTGCAGGTCACGACCGGCCAGATGCAAGACGGGGATCAGCAGGTGGTGGCCGACCGCCTCTATGCAGCACTCACCCGCAAGCGGTCGCAGAAGCCTGCACTGGCAACCCCTGCCGCCGACCTCAGCGGGGATTGGGAGGTCAGCATGCAATTCCTGAACGGCCAGCACACACACCGCCTGCAACTCCGGCAAGACGGCCCCTGGCTGTCGGGTACCTATCAGGCGACCTTCCAGCGCATGGTGGCAGAGGGATACCTCGACGGAGAACAGATACGCCTGCGCTGCAGCTGGCGCGAACCCGGCAACCAGCTCGTCTACATCTTCCTTGGCCAATGGAAAGGAGGGGTACTCTTGGGAGAAGTGCACCTCGGAGAATATCGCACCGCCCGGTTCACGGCTACCAGGGCCGACAGGCCCATGCCGAAACGCCGCTTCACCGTTCCCGGCGGCCGGCTATATGGCACCTATTACGCCTCCTGCCACCAGCGCGATGGCAAGGGCAATGGGCAGCGCTTCCCGCCGTTGGCCGGCTCCGACTGGGTGACGGGCGACAAACAGCGGCTGGTGCGGTCGGTCGTCCATGGGCTGTCCGGACCTATCACGGTCGATGGGAAAGCCTATAATAATGTTATGCCGGGATTCGGCTTCCTGCGCGACCAGGACCTCTCCGAACTCCTCACACATATCCGCAGCCAGTGGGGAAACCAGGCTTCTCCCGTCTCGGCGGATGACGTCAAGCAGCATCGCGGGGGACAGTGAGGACATGAGTAGGCTGGCGAAGGAGATTCATGCCCGTTTCCTTGTCAGCAGATGCATGCATGCCACGGCAAACAGATATGTACCGCTGCAGAGCGCGAAGATGAAATGATATCCTCCGCGGAGGTTGCCGGCGGCTTTATAGGTTTCTAAGATCCATCCGACCAGCAGGGGGAAGGCAATGCCACCCAGTGATCCGGCCTTGCCATCGATGCCTACGACCGTGCTCACCTGATGCGCCGGGAACAGGTCAGTCGCCAGGGTGAAGACATTGGTCGACCAGGCCTGATGGGCCGCCACCGCCACACTGATGATCGCCACCGCCATCCAGGCATCGCTGGCAAACTGCGTGGCTACAATGGACAGCCTGTCGCCTGCCCCCGTTCCTCGACCGGAAACCAGGCGGCGATGGCCTTCATGCCTGCGGGCAAATTGCCCGCCTCCCTCAGTCCCAACACGATGCGGGCCAGGATAAAGCCACCCACCGTGGCGGCCAGGGCATGCCCCATGGAGGCCAGGGTCCAGAGCAGGGCGGCCCCCAGGTAGCCTCAGCGGACACCGACCCGGTCGAGCAGTCGCCCCGCCTGCAGCAGGCCCACCGCATAGGCCGCCGTGAAGGCTGTCACAATCCGGAAGAAGTCCGTCTCCGACCCCTGCAGCTCCTCTGCGATAACCGGTTTGAGCAATCTGACGATCTGCCGGTCGAATTGATTCAGGCTGGTTGCCAGAAAATAGTACGGCCAAGGGCCATCGCTAGGGATGTAGGCTACTCACATCACGCATACTCCTTAATCTTAGTCAAGAAGTTGAAAAATTAAAAAAAACCTATATTTGCCCCAACTAGGTTCTAATACCCCCCTTTAAACAAACAAATCATCATGAAAAGATTGCTAGTCATCTTTATGGGGTCGATTCTTATAGGGTCCGTATCGGCCCAGTCGACCCGCCAAGTGACAGGTAAGGTCACGGGCAACGATAACGCCCCGGTGGCCTCTGCCACAGTGCAGGTCAAAGGCGGTGCCCAGTCTGCCATGACCGGCAATGACGGTTCCTTTTCCATCACTACCCCAGCCGGTGCTACTGTCCTGACCATCACTTCTGCAGGGTTCCTCTCTGCCGATGTGGAGGTTCCTACAGGGCAGTCCACTGTCAACGTGACCCTGAACGCTGACAATAAGCAGCTTAACGAGGTTGTCGTCACTGCGATGGGTCTCTCAAAGAGCAAGCGTACGCTTAGCTATGCGACGCAGCAGGTGCAGACGAATACTTTCTCCAAGGCGCGTGAATTGAACGTGGCCAATTCGCTGATCGGCCGGGTGGCCGGTCTCGACGTCGCCCGTTCTTCCTCCGGCGTCGGCGGTTCCTCCCGCGTGGTGCTCCGCGGCGATCGCTCCATCACCGGTAACAACCAGGCGCTGATTGTGATCGACGGTGTGCCGATGGACAACTCTAACTTCAGTCCCGGTAACGCCAACGGCGGTCGTGACGGTGGTGATGGCATCTCCAGCATCAACCCGGATGACATCGAGTCGATCAACGTCCTCCGCGGGGCCTCCGCCACTGCCCTCTATGGCGCCCGCGCCGCCAACGGCGCCCTCATCATCAACACCAAGAAAGGTACTCGCAAAGGGTTGGGCGTTTCGGTTAACAGCTCCTACATTGCTGAGCAGGCCATTGTACTCCAGGAATTTCAGGATGTGTACGGACAAGGGAGCGCTGGCGTCTACAACCGTGCTTCCGAGTTCAGCTGGGGACCGAAAATGGATGGTTCCCAAGTGGCCATGTGGGGCCCCAAGCCCTCCAATGTGGGCCAAACCTACAGCTTCAAGCCGCAGCCGGGGACGTACGAGAACTTCTATTCCACCGGTAATCAGGCATCCAACTCACTGGCCGTTTCCGGTGGGGGCGACCGCATGCAGGCCTACTTCTCCTACACCAACGTCAACGCCAAAGGAATCGTGGACAACAACACGATGAAGCGGAACACGATGAACCTCCGCATCTCGGGTGACCTCGGCAGCAAGGTCAGCTACGACTCCAAGGTCACCTACCTCGACGAGGTGATCAACAACCGCCAGCAGACGGGCGAAGCTTTCGCTAACCTGCAGCGCCATATCCTTCGCCTGCCACGAAACATCTCCCTGCAGGCAGCAGAAGATTACGATTTCATCAACCCCGCCTCTGGCCAGCTCCGCCAGAACTACTGGAACCCGGGCTCCAATGGCGGCCAAAATCCCTATTGGATTAAGAACCGCGTGTCGGCCCTCGACAAGCGCGCCCGTGTCACCGCCTTCGGCTCCATGACATATAAGCCCCTTGAGTGGCTGAGCTTCATGGGCCGGGCCGGCATCGACCAGTACAACGACGACTTCGAGGGTAAGTGGTACAACAACACCTATACCATCGCAGACAATGGCGACTACCAGACACTGTTCCGCAAGGTGCGTGAAATCAACCTTGACTTCTTCGGTTTCGTAAAGAAGTCGTTTGGTGACTTCAACGTAGACGCCACCTTCGGCGCTAGCCGCCAGACCTTCAGCAGCTTAGCGCAGTCGACCTCCACCGGTGGTCTGAATCGCGATAACCTCTTCATCCCCTCCAACGCTCGCAGCCCGCAGATTGGACGCTCGCTGGCAGAGACCGAGAAGCAGGGTGTCTTCATGACGGCTGACTTCTCATTTCGCGACTTCCTGACGCTGACCGCTTCGGCACGGAACGACTGGTCCTCGACCCTCCCCAAAGAGAGCCGCTCCTATTTTTTCCCCTCCGCCGGCTTCTCGGCCATCCTATCCAACATTTTGGACCTGCCGACCTTCATCAGCTTCGCCAAACTTCGCGGCAACTATGCCGTCACCGGAAACGACGCCCGTCCCTATCTGCTCAACCAGACCTACACGTTTTCAGCAGGTGGCCCCACCGGCTTCATCTCGCGTGATGGTGTCCGTCCCTTCCCCGACCTGAAGCCAGAGCTGACCACCTCTCTTGAGGTTGGTACCGAGGTACGTCTTCTGAATAACCGTTTTGGCTTCGACCTCGGCTGGTACACCAGCGAGTCTAAGAACCAGCTCTTCTCCGTAGCCATTCCGCCCGCCTCTGGCTGGTCCTCCCAATTTATAAACGCTGGTCTGGTGCGCAACACGGGTGTCGAGCTGACCATGAACGGCGCCATTGTCCGCAACAGTGCCCTCCGCTGGGATGTTGACCTCAACTTCGCCCGGAATACGAACCTTCTGGTCGAATTGACCCCTGACCTGAAGCGCCTCGTGCTCGCCGGTGACTTCGTCAATGACGTGGTCGTGGAAGAAGGTAAACCTCTAGGCCAGTTATATAGCCGCGGCTACCAGCGCAACGCTCAAGGCCAGATTCTGGTAGATGCCACGGGCTTGCCGCGCATCAGCGCCGGTAAGACCGTCTTCATGGGTAACTCCCGCCCCGACTGGACCGGCGGCATCAACAACCGCATCTCCTGGAAGAGCTTCTCCCTCTCCTTCCTGATCAGCGCCCGCATGGGTGGCTATGTCTCTTCCTTCACCAATGCGGTCATCTATGCCGACGGTGTGACCAAGAAGACGCTGGAAGGTCGCGACAGCTACGTGGTGGATGGGGTGCGTGACGACGGTTCCAAGAATACCACCGCCACGAATGCTGAGAAGTTCTGGGTACGCGTTGGCGGCCGTAATACGCCCGCTGGCGAGGTGTTCACCTACGATGCTTCGAACATCCGCCTCCGCGAACTGGTGCTGAGTTATAACCTGCCGAACAACGTGATAAAAGGCCTTCCCTTCCAGAGTGGTTCCATCTCACTGGTGGGTAGGAACCTTTTCTTCCTGCTCAACCGGGCCGAAGGGTTTGATCCTGAACTGACGGCCGGCGCGCAGAACACTACGGTAGGCTTGGAGTCCTTCTCCCTGCCTTCCACCCGCACCGTTGGTGTGAATCTCAACCTGTCCTTCTAAACTTGAACAACAAATAGATATGAAACAAACCAAGATCCCTCACCTCTCGGTGCTGCTCCTACTGGCAACGTTCAGCCTATTCTCCTGCACGGAGAAGTTCGACGAGTTGAATACGGACAAAACCAAGCTTACCGAGCTGGATGCCGTAGGGGTGAACAACGCTTTCGCCGCCGCACAGTATCGTGCCGTCCAAGCCAGCTGGCAGACCTTCCAGAGTCTCTTCGCCGACCTGCAGTCGCAGTATTATGCCAACGTAGCCATCAACTTCCCCTCCGACCGCAACGTCATGGTGGGTTCCTGGCTGAACGGCGCCTTCAACGGCTTCTATAGCAGTGCCATTCCCCCGCTGCTGGGTGTGCTGGACAATACGAAGCCAGGCGGGCCTGCTGCCAACCCCGCCATCTATGCAGTGGCCAATATCTGGAAGGTACAGGCTTTCCTGCCCCGTACCGATTACTGGGGACCGATCCCCTACTCCAAGGTAGGCAGCGGTGATAAGTCCATCGAATATGATACGCAGGAAGCCATCTACAAAGACTTCTTCGCCATCCTCAAGCAGTCCGTCCAGAACCTGCAGGCATATCGTGGACAGACGCTGGCCCTGGGTGCCAACGACCAGGTCTATAACGGCAACGTTGACAAATGGATCCGCTTCGCCAACTCCATGCGTCTGCGCCTCGCCCTCCGCGTGTCGGCCGTCGACCCTGCCCTCGCCAAGTCTGAAGCAGAAGCTGCAGTGGCGGGAGGGGTATTAACCTCGAACGTCGACGACGCCCTCCTCAAGACGACTACCAACTCACTGAACCCGATGTGCCAGGCTACTGCTTGGAATGAGTTCCGTATGAGCGCGGCGATGGAAAGTGTATTAAAAGGGTACAATGATCCACGGATGAATGTCATGTATGCACCGGCTGCTGCCACGGGTCAGTACAAAGGTCTCCGCAACGGCTATTCTCAAGTGCAACTGGGACTAACAGAGAATGGTCCTAACGCCAACTCCAATGTGGCCACGAGGTACCTCCCTGACAACATGTTTTCCACGCCATTCCTAGTCATGTATGCTGCCGAGTCCTGGTTCCTGCGGGCTGAAGGTGCGCTGAATGGCTGGGCTATGGGCGGCTTAGCCAAGGACCTTTATGAGTCTGGTATTAGAACTTCGATGGCCTCTTGGGGCTTCACTGGTGCTGCAGTCAATACATACATTGCTGGAACCACCCGTCCGATTGCGCTCACCGATGGGGTTAGAACCCCCGCCCTCTCGGATATCCCCGTACGTTTTGAGGCTACCGCTGCCAAACAGCGCGAGCAGATCCTCACCCAGAAGTGGATCGCTAACTGGCCCAATGGTCATGAGGCATGGGCGGAATTTCGCAGGACCGGCTTCCCGAAGCTATATCCACGCATTAACTCAGACGAACCGCTGGTGCCTGGTAATAGCGTGGTACGTCGCACCCCCTACACATCCGGTGAGCTCGCGACCAACCCCAAGGGTGTCGCTTCCGGTGTAACCAAACTGGGCGGCCCCGATAACCCCACCACCCGCCTTTGGTGGAATAAATAACCAGTTCATTGCATGAATCCCAGACCCCCAGGCCATCCTGGGGGTCTTCTTTTATGCGTACCTTCCTTACCGCAATGCAAAACTCGTCCAGAAAAAATGCCATCATGCGTCCCCAATATCTACTCCTCTCCATCCTGTGCCTGGCCTCCTGTCATCGCCATGACCAGGTATTTGAAGCCTTATCGCCCCGTTCTACCGGCATCGACTTCAACAACTATCTCGAGGAGTCTGACGACCTGAACGTCCTCAACTATACCTATTTCTACAACGGCGGCGGCGTGGCAATCGGCGACCTCGACAACGACGGAAGACCCGACATCGTCTTCACCGGCAACATGGTCCGCAACAAGATCTTCCTCAACAAGGGTGACATGCACTTTGAGGACATCACCACCACATCCGGCATCGCCGACAAGCAGGGATGGTGCACCGGTGTCACACTTGTCGACATCAACGCCGACGGATGGCTCGACATCTACATCTGTCGATCCGCTGACGTCACCCCCGAGCGGCGCAGCAATCTGCTCTTCATCAATAACAAAGACCACACCTTCTCCGAACAAGCCGCCGTCTACGGACTCGCGGATCCCGGCTATTCCTCGCAGGCCGCCTTCTTCGACTACGACCGCGATGGAGACCTCGACTGCGCCGTTATCAACCACTCGCTGAAAAAATACACCACGGGCGTCTCCGACAACCCCCAGCTCCGACAAGAGGAGAATCCCTACTTCGGCAGCCGACTTTACCGAAACGACAACGGCAAGTTCACCGACGTCAGCAAACAAGCTGGCATCACTTCCAACGTGCTGAGCTTCGGTCTGGGACTCGTGGTGAGCGACTTTAACACCGACGGCTGGCCCGACTTTTTCATCAGCAATGACTTCAATGAGCCCGACTACCTCTTCATCAACCGCCGCAACGGTACCTTCTCGGAAGAAGGAGCCCAACGCCTCACACAACACTCCCTCTATTCTATGGGTGCCGATGCAGGCGACATCGACCACGACGGCCGCCCAGATCTGGTCACCCTCGACATGCTCCCCGAAGGCAACTTCGACCAGAAGATGCACTCCGGTGCAGAGAACTTCGACAAGTTCCGATACCTCTTCTCCAAAGGATTCCACAACCAGTACAGCCGCAACATGCTCCACCTCAACATGGGCAACGGACGGTTCAGCGAGATCGGGCAGCTGGCAGGTATCTCAAACACTGACTGGAGCTGGGCAGCACTACTGAAGGACTTCGATAACGACGGGCAGTCCGACCTCTTCGTCACCAACGGATATGTGCGGGACTACACCGACATGGACTTCATCAAATACTCCTTCGACCGGCAGATCGAATTGCAAAAGACCGGCGGCTCCGACCAGTCGCTGATGGAATACATTAAGAAGATGCCCGGCCACCCCCTCTCCAACTATATGTTTCGCTACGAGGGCGGTTACCGATACCGTGACGTATCCCGGGAATGGGGCTTCGATAAACCAGGTGTGTTCTCCGGCGCCTCCGCCGGCGACCTCGACGGGGATGGTGACCTGGACCTCGTACTTACCGTGACGAACGATAAGGCTTTGGTATACGAAAACCATAGCTCGAACACCCCCACCGCTAACCATGCGCTTCGCTTCCGATTCCTGGGAGAGGGCGCCAACCGCATGGGCATTGGCACTGTCGTAGATGTCTATGCAAATGGGCAACGCCAGAGACAGGAACATCACCTTACCCGAGGCTTTCAATCTGCCATGGAGCCCGTCATGCATTTTGGCCTTGGACATGCGGCAAAGGCGGATTCCGTTCGCGTCTTGTGGCCCGACGGGCGGGAACAGACCCTGCGCGACATGCCACAGGGAACGGTGGTCGAGCTGAGTCAGAAACTTGCAGCCCTACAGGCCACCCCTTTGGCCGTCACTTCCCCCTTATACGCCATCGCACCGGAAGCCTCTTTTTTGTTGCAAGACAGATTCCAGTCGGACCTCTCCGTACAGCCTTCGTTGATCAATTTCCTTAGCAATACCTCTCCGGTCTTATCAGCAGCTGATCTCGATGGGGATGGCCACGAAGACCTTGTCATCGGCGCTACCCGCGTGGACCCTACCAGGATCCGTTCGACACAGGGTGGGATGATCACCCTCTCGGGTGAGACGAAAACTCCTGTATCCGCCCTGGCGACGGTCGACCTCAATGGGGATGGCTGGACGGATCTTCTGCTGGGCCGTAACGGCTATGGCCCTGACAGTCTACCCGGAGCCATGCTGCAAGCATGGATCAGCCGCTCCGGCAGGTCGTTCGAGCTCCTCCCCGGCATGCTTCCAGACATTCGGTGCAACATTGGCTGCATCGCTGTGGATACCGCTGCCCTTGACGGGAGTGTCCGCCTCTTTGTAGGACCGCGCGTCCGGCAGGGCATGTTTCCCTTGTCGGATCCCGCCCGGCTGATCATCCTGTACGCAGATGGACGGTTCAAAGAGGAAGCCTCGCTGCCGGCTGAAGCGGTTCCTGCTATGTGTACGGGAGCCCGGTTTGTGCAGCTCGACGGCAAGGGCGACAAGGAGCTGCTAGCGGTTGGAGAGTTTCGGTCACCGACTGTCTATGGACTTGTCGGTGCACAATGGAAGGATCGGACCAAGGAGTTCATGCCGACAGAGATGCCCGGATGGTGGACGTCTGTCACTGCCGCTGACTTAGATGGCGACGGAGATGAAGACCTTCTGCTTGGAAACTACGGCCTCAACACACAGTTCCGTGTCTCATCCAACGAACCATTCACGGTCCTTTCCAAAGACTTCGACAGCAACGGCAAGCTCGACGCCGTAAGCGCCTATTCTATTTTGGGTAAGTCGTGGCCGGCCCATTCCCTTGACGACCTATGGGAGCAGATGCCCTTCCTGCGGAAACGATTCAACACCTATGCCGCCTATGCGAAGACCGAAGCCGACGGCATCTTCACGCCGGAAGAGCGTAAGGAAGCCCTTAGGTTAACGGCATCAGAGATGCGCACGCGGCTGCTGGAGAATACAGGGGGAGCCTTCAAGGTGCATGAACTGCCGCTGCAGGCGCAGTTCGCGCCGGTCTTTGCTGCGGCGGCCTTCGATGCAGACGGCGATGGCCTGCGCGATCTCCTGCTATGTGGAAATCAATCGGGTACACGTATTCGTTATGGTAAGTACGATGCCAATGCGGGCTTCCTATTCCGAAACGAGGGAGCCATGCAGTTCTCGTTCGTACCGAATGACTACACGGGTATCGATCTCAGGGGCGATGTCCGTTCCATCGTGGTGACGGACGAAGGTGGCCGGCTCTGTTTCGGTGTCAACGGGGTGGGTGTTCAGACTTTCGTGCGGTCCCGTTGACAATGGCCGACGTCAGCGGTTGGCGTAGACGGGGGTCGCGATGCCGTTGAGGTCGTAGACCACCTTGCCAGCGCGTATCGTCATCTCGCATTCGAACTTCTCGGAACCCTTGACACGATAGCCTGTTTTATCATAAAAGCCGAAATCGCCTTTACGGACGATCAGCACCGTGATGTCAGCTTCAGCACCGACGGAGAGATGACCGAGCTCTTCGCGCTTGATGGCCTTGGCGGGCGCCCAGGTGGAGGCTTGGACGACTTCGGGCAGCGACATACCCATCTGCATGAATTTCGACATCACGCTGAGCTGGTCCTTCATTGAGCCGTTCATGCTTCCGGTATGGAGGTCGGTGCTGATGGTCGTGGGCGGAAAGCCGGCTTTGAGGGCGGGGATGGCCTGTGTATAGTTAAAGCTGGCGCCGCCATAGCCCACATCGAAAATGATCCCTCGTTCGCGTGCGGTGCGTACGAATGGTTTCACGGTGTTGGTAGGCTCATCGACGATGGTCTCGCGCGATCCGTCGAGCTTGGCATAGGCGTGTGTGTAGATGTCTCCAGGACGAAGCTTGCGGAGGAAGAGCTCTTCCAGCGGGAGGGCGGGCTTGGCGCCTCCGAAGTCGATGATCACGGGCATGTCGGCCTGTCGGCCGGCTTCGACAACGCGTTCGGTGGGCGTCCAGTCGTATCCCGAGTAGTGAGCGAGTTTGAAGCCGACGATATGTGCCTTATTGGCGCGTGCGGCGTTGGCCGAGAGTTTCGGATCCATATCGGCTAGGTCCTGTTCCCAGTTGCCGCCGCGCATCCCGTGCCCGACGATGTTCAGGAAGGAGAGGACGCGGGTGATGGACTTATCGATAACGTTTTTCTTGAAGGTGGAGAAATTGCGCCATCCGGCGCCGCCACAGTCAACGATGGTAGTGACGCCCACGCGCAGTGTAAAGCCATCGGGCGGCAGGGCACTGAGTCCATCGCTCAGATAGTGGTCTTCCTGCGTACCGTGGAAGATATGGCCGTGGATATCGATGAGGCCGGGCGAGACGATCATACCGGTGGCGTCGACTGCCTGTTTGGCGGTGCCCTCGATCTTTGTAGCCACTTGGGCGACTTTCCCGTCGCGCACGGCGATGTCCATCTTGGCGTCGATGCCGTTTCGCGGGTCGATGAGCCGTCCGTTGCGGATGAGGAGGTCGAAGGGTTGTGCACCGGCCAGCAGGTATGTGCCTATTGCACAGAAGACAAGGAGTATACTTTTCATCTCTGTTGTTTTGGTGATAAATATATCCATTCCCATTCATCTGCATCTCGTTGCCTTTCTCTAATTTAGGCATTGAAGGATGCGACAGAGACAGGCACCTTTAGACCCACAAATAAGCCAACATGAATACACAACCAAGGAGGTCCGCCTTCCAGCGCTTATTTGCGACGCTGCTAGGTGCAACTGGTATTACGGCGGCAGCCAAAGCCGTCGAATCAGCCGCTTCCGAAGAGAAGGTCTGCCGGAGCATCCAGACCGACCAGGAGATCCCTCTTTTCTCAGGCTCCACGACCTATGGAGGCCTCATCTTTATTGCCGGCAAAGGTGCGCATTTCGAGGGCGATATTAAGTCCCATACAGACCATGTACTAAAAGAGCTTGAGAAGGAGCTTGTCAAGGCCGGATCTTCGATGAAGCATGTGTTGAAGGTCAACGTCTACCTGGCTGATCTGGCCGACTATAAGTCTATGAACGAGGTGTTCCGCGGCCGCTTCGGCGAGAAGCCACCTGTACGCACGACGGTCGCCACCTATGGCGGCGTGCCCGGCAACTCGCTCGTAGAAATGGACTGCATCGCCTATACCCCCAACAAATAAATACAAAAGTGCATGAGACGCAGAAAGATGCTCAGGATGCTCGGCCTCGCCCCGCTGGCAGGCGGCGCAATCCTACCCGGAACTGCCAGTGCAGCCACCACTTCGGTGGCAGCCTTCAAGGGACGTGACTACTTCGCCGAACTCGGTGTGCGGACCTTCATCAACGCTGCAGGCACCTATACCTCCATGACGGCCTCTCTGATGCGGCCGGAGGCGATGGAGGCCATCCGCCTCGCCTCCCGCAAGTTCTGCATGCTTGACGAACTGCAGGATAAGGTAGGAGAGCGCATTGCCGCCATCACCCATGCCGAGGCTGCTGTCGTCACGAGTGGCGCCTTCTCAGCACTCACGCTGGGCATGGCAGGCATCCTCACGGGCAAGGATCCCCAGAAGGTCAAACAGCTGCCGAAGCTAGAGGGCACCGGCATGAAGACAGAAGTCATCTGTCAGAAGGGGCATGCTATCGGCTACAACCAGGCCCTTACCAACACGGGCGTAAAGATCATCATGATCGAAACGCACGAAGAGCTGGAGCGGGCCATCGGTCCCAATACCGCCGCCATGCACTTCCTTCATATCAACGCCGACCGCGGAAAGATCCTGCACGAGGAATGGGTAGCAGTGGCCAACAAGCATGGCATCCCGACCACCATCGATATTGCGGCCGACGTGCCGCCCGTCTCCAACCTTTGGCGCTTCAACGACATGGGCTTCCATTGGGTGGCCATCTCGGGTGGTAAGGCCCTGCGCGGCCCGCAGAGTGCCGGCCTGCTGCTGGGCAAAAAGCATATCATAGAGGCTGCCCGCCTCTCTATGCCGCCCCGTGGTGAGAACATCGGCCGCGGTATGAAGGTCAACAAAGAGGAGATCCTAGGCATGTGGGCCGCCCTGGAAGAGTTCGTCCGCATTGACCACGACAAGGAGTACCAGATGTTCCAGGAGCGCATCGACCGCATCAAGGCGTCCGCTGAAACGGTGAAGGGCGTCTCCACCCAGGTCAACCATCCCAAGCTGGGTAACTGCACACCCACCCTCAACATCACTTGGGAGGCTGGCGCGATGAAGGCCGACGGCAACCAGATGCGCGAGGCACTCCGAAAGGGAGATCCCTCCATCGAGGTCATGGGCGGCAAGGACAACCTCAGCATCACCGCTTGGCAGTTGGTGGATGGGGAGGACCGCATCGTCGCCCGCCGTGTGAAGGAAGTGCTGCAGGAGTCCAAAGCCTAATACCGCAAACGACATCCCGACATGAGACTATGCATAGTGGTCTTCACGCTGCTGGCCCTGAGTTCCGAGGCCGGCGCGCAGACCCTTCCTAAAGAGGAATTGCTGTTTCTCACCTCCGCCTGGAAGGGGGAGCGCTTCGCCGACGGCCGCCCCCGCGTCTCCGACGAGCTCGTCGATCGCGCCCGGCGCATCGGCATCGAAGAGGCCTGGCAAATCCTCAACAACGAGGGCTACCGCAATCAGTACGAAGGCGGATGGAAGATGGTGCACGAAGATGTGCCCGTCGTAGGCCGGGTCGTCACCGCCCGCTACATGCCCTCCCGACCCGATGTAGAGAAGCTGGTGAAGGAGCGGGGACAGGCGCAGGGAAGAAAAGGTAATACCAACGCCTGGCCCATCGAAGTGCTGCAGAAAGGGGATGTGTACGTGGCAGAAGCCTTCGGCAAGATCGCACAGGGCACGCTGATCGGCGACAACCTAGGCACCTCCATCTTCCGCAAGACAGGTACGGGCGTCATCTTCGACGGCAGCGCCCGCGACCTCTCCGGCCTCGCGAAGATCCCCGGCTTCAACGCTTTCGTGCGCGACTTCCACCCCTCCTTCATCGAGGACCTCTTCCTCATGGGACTCAACACGCCCATCCGTATCGGAGGCGCCATCGTCATGCCGGGTGACCTCGTCATCTCAGAACGTGAGGGCGTGCTCTTCATCCCCGTACACATGGCAGAATACGTAGTGGGCATGGCCGAATTCATCGCCGTGCGCGACCGCTTTTCCAAGGATATGTTGAACAGCGGACGCTACAACGCCGGACAGATCGACAACGAATGGACGCCCGAGATACGGACCTCCTTCCTCGACTGGATCGGAAAACATCCTGGAGAGCCGCAGATCACGGCTGAGCAGCTGGAGCGATACCTCAGCAAGCGCACCTGGTAGGCCTCACTCAAAGTGGATCGACCGGTAGCGGTCGAACTCGTGGAAGCCACTCCTGACGGGCGACCATGCCCATTTCTCCATCCGCCCCGAGTCGTAGTCGAGTCGGCAGAAGTTGGCGTTCCACACGATGCCTGGCTTTGGCGGATTGTCCCTCAACGGCTCCAACAGTGCAAATGGGATGAACACCTCCGCCATCCAGCCCGTCATTCGGCCCTTCTCCTTCACGATGGATACCTTATGGATTGTTCTACGTCTCGCATCGTATTTCCAAGGCGTCCATCCGAGGAATTTCCCTCCAAGGTTTGGAATGATGAGCACCAGCTCGCGGTTCCGCGGGCTAATCTCATATTCGAAATAGACGGGGTCGGCAGGGCGGGTGTGGAAGAATGCCTCGAAGACGTCGGCACGGTAGAGGTCGTCGAAGTCGCGTCGATAGAGACTCGTGACCTTCGCGTCGGTGCCGTGGAAGAGGATATATAGGCCGGTCTCGGAGTACAGGATGCGGAATCGGGAATAGAAGTCCGAGACTTTCTCACCTACCCTGGGCATTGCATGCCATTCGGCCAGTGCCCAGGACGATGCGCTACCGATGCCATCGGGGGTGAAGTCGGCCGTACGGTGTACGGGTATCGTGTCGCTAGCAGTGGCTGACCACAGCATGGCGAGTGAAATAAAGACAGTGGAGATTCCCATCAATTTCTATTATACGTGATCGTTATATAGCCTCGTGACGGTTCCTCAGATAACTTCCTTTTTTGCTCATTACAGTTTTAGATTCACGCCAAGCCGGGCGAGTCCCGGAAGCCCCGTCAGCATCCAGTTCGGGATGTCCTGCAGCGTCCAGAGGTCATTGACGAAGACCATCAGCAACATGGTAAGGCCGCGCAGCAGGTCGACCTCGGCGAGACCTGTCGGGGATGGTGCGGGCTGACTCATGCGAGGGTATGGTCTCAAGGTACGAACCAATGTGATTGCATAGTTTTGAAGGATATCAGATAGATGGAAAGGGGTGCAGAAAAGGATCGTCTCCTGCGATTGGGGTACGAGCACCTTCAGGATACGGTTGGTGGACTCGGTCGGCGGGGAGGTCCTCTGCGAACGGCACACCTGGGAAGGGATCTCCGTGCTTGACCAGTCCCGCGAGTCGCTCGGCCTACTACCGGAAGAAAGGGCTACCTATCTCTGTCGCTACATAGACGGTCAACTGGAATCCCTCTCAGAAGCACCTTACCGGGCGGCGATGGAGGCGCTGCATCCGGGTCACCCTGCCGTCTACGTCCCTGTAAGTCAGATGGCACGTGCCTTTGCCGTCGTCCACGGACAGCTGTTTCAAACCATGTTCTTGGGATCGTCACGCGGTGGGTAGGCAAGCCTTGTATCTCATCTGACAAGGGCTGTCGTTTCGATTTGCAGTCTCCTACGCAAATGTTATCGGTGTATTTTATGTGGGCGGGATTCATAATGATCGCGGAAGGTGCTACCTTAGAGTTATAAATCGATTGCTTATGAATGCCCGGCGTATGTTGCTGGGGGCTGTAGCGTGCATGAAAATGTCCGCCTGGGCCCTTGTCCTGCTCTCCTCCTTGCCCCTCATGGCACAACAACGCACCGTCAACGGCACCGTGAAGGATGAGGCGGGGGAGGCCCTGCCGAACATCTCCGTCGCAGTACGGGGAGGCAGTGCCGGTACCACCACCGATGCCCTGGGGAAGTTCCGGATCTCAGCCTCTAAAGGCGATGAGTTGGTATTTACCTCTGCCACGCACGAGCCGTTCAGTCTGAAGGTCGACGACCGGGACGACTACCTCGTAGGGCTGAAGCAATCCTCTTCTTCGCTGAACGACGTCGTCGTGGTGGGCTATGGACGACAGAAAAAAGTGAACCTTGTCGGGGCGGTTGGCACGGTGAATGTGGATGACAAGATGGTGAGCCGCGCCCTGCCGAACGTCTCCTCTGCCCTTACGGGCATGGTGCCGGGCCTGCAAGCGGTACAGTCGTCCGGCATGGCCGGCAACAACAACGCCTCGCTCCTCATCCGGGGCCTCGGCACGGTCAACAATGCCAGTCCGCTGGTGGTGGTCGACGGCATGCCCGACGTCAACATCAACCGCATCAACATCAATGACATCGAGACCATCTCCGTCTTAAAAGACGCGACCTCAGCCTCCGTCTATGGCTCCCGCGCCGCCAACGGGGTCATCCTGATCACGACGCGCAGCGGCAAGGGACAGAAGAAGACGCGGCTTGACTTTACCAGCAACGTCTCCATCGTCACCCCCACCCGCGGGCAGGACTTCATGGACGACTATCCCCGCGCCCTCACCGTCCAGCAGCGCCGCACGAGCGTCAACACCCTCCCCGGCAACCAGCTCTTTAAGCTCGGCACCGTCGATGAGTGGTTCGCCCGCGGCATGGTCGACCCGGTCAAGTTCCCCAACACCGACGTGTGGGACATCATCCTTCGCCAGGGCAGCTTCCAGAACCACAACCTCTCTGCCAGCGGCGGCTCTGAGAATTCCAACTTCTTCATCTCGGCGGGCGTGAAAGATGAGAAGGGCCTGCAGATCAACAACGACTACCGCCAGTACAATGCCCGCTTCAACTTTGACACCAAGATCCGCAACCGCTGGAACGCCGGCTTCCGCTTCAACGGCAACTGGTCGAACTGGCGTTACGCACTGGCAGAAGGCTTCAACGATCCCGACGCAAGCAACACTGCCGGCAACGACATGCAGTACGCCATCTCGGGTCTGCTGCCCTATGATCCCAAGACGGGGTATTTTGGAGGGGTGATGGCCTACGGCGAAGACCCTCAGGCATATAACCCCTATACGCTGTACATCAACAGCCCTTCCCGGAATAATCGCCAGGAGATACAAAGTCAGATGTACTTAGACTGGTCTCCCATCAAGGGTCTGACGGCCCGGGCCGACTATGCCTTGAACTATTACAATCAGTTTTCATGGGCGGCCAACATGCCCAATCAAGCCTATAATTTTCAGACCGCGTCGTTCGGCAGCCGCGTTTACGTCGGCGCAAATGCAGGGGTCTCCAACACGACGGCTACCGGCTTTAAGACGATGCTGACGGGCCGCCTGAACTACAACCGGAAGTTTGGCAGGAACCACGACGTGGCCGGACTGCTGCTCTACAGCGAGGAGTATTGGTACGACCGCTCCCAGGGCAGCAGCCGCAACGACAGGCTGCACCCCAGCCTCACCGAGATCAACGCCGCCCTGACCGACATCCAGTCGACCTCAGGCACTTCCAGTGCCGAAGGACTACAGTCCTACATCGGCCGCTTCAACTACACCGGCTATAATAAATACCTGTTGGAGGTCAACTTCCGGGTCGACGGTTCCTCCAAGTTCATCCAAGGCAGTCGTTTTGGGTTCTTCCCCTCTGCAGCCATCGGATGGAGGTTTACCGAGGAAAAATTCATCCAGAAGGTCACCGACAAGTTCCTGACCAATGGTAAGGTGCGCGTCTCCTACGGCAGCCTCGGCAACAACAGTGGCGTGGGCAGGTATGAGCAGAAGGAGACCCTCGCCAACCTCAACTATGTCATCGGCAGCGCTGTACAGCGCGGCTTCGCCAACTCCAAGATGATCAACCGGATGCTCACCTGGGAGACGTCCACCGTCCTGAACGCCGGCCTTGACCTCTCCTTCCTCAACAACCGGCTGACGGCGACCGTCGACTACTACAACCGCCTCACCACGGGCATGAACCGCCCCTCTGAGTTCTCCATCTTCTTGCTCGGCGCCTACAGCCCCGCTCCCCGGACCAACATCGGCAACCTGCGGAACAACGGGGTGGAGTTCGACCTCTCCTGGAAGGACCGCGTCGGCAAAGTCTTCTATGGTGTGAGCGGCAACTTCGCCTACAACCAGAACCGCCTCGAGTCGTGGAATACGCTGCTGCTGCGCGGAAACATCTTCTTGCAGATGCCTTACCAGTTCGTGTACACCTATGAGTCGAAAGGCATTGCGCAGTCCTGGGCCGACATCTATGCCGCCACCCCCCAGGGCGCCGCCCCCGGCGACATCTTGATGCAGGACCTTAACGGCGACGGCCGCATTACCGCCGACGACCGCAAGGCCCTTCCCAACACCCTGCAAGAGATGCCCACCACCACCTACACCCTCACTGGGTTCGTCAACTGGAAAGGATTCGACCTGACGGTGTTCCTACAGGGTTCTGCCGGTCGGAAAGACTTCTGGCTGAACATCTACAACAACACCAACTTCAACAACGCCCGCTACGCTGCCTCCTGGGAGCACTGGACCAACCCCTGGGGCTGGGATAACCGCGGCGGCTCCTGGCCCCGCATGGGCGGCAGTGGAAACAACCGCCTGTCCAGCACCTACTGGCTCGACAACATGGCCTTCCTGCGCGCCAAGAACGTACAGCTCGGCTACTCCGTGCCTGACAAGGTCCTTAAGACCATCAGCATCGAGAACCTCCGCCTGGTATTGTCTGCCGAAAACATCGGCACCCTCTCCCAGTTCCGTGGCCTCGACCCCGAAAAGCAGGGAGACGACAACAACGTCTACCCCATCAACAAGTCGTACTCCTTCGCCATCAATCTGAGCTTCTAACCTCTATTGAACATGAAAATCCCTGTCATCCATATGAGAAAATGCATCATCCTGCTGGCCTGTGTCGCGATGATGGCACAGACCTCCTGCCGGAAGGAGCTGCTCGACCAGACGCCGACAGGCCTGCTCGACGCGCAGGTCTTCTGGAAGACCGAGGCCGACGCTACCATCGCCCTCATGGCCGCCTACTCCGCCGTCAGGGCCGTCTTCAACCGCGACTACTACCTCGACGGACACGGAGAGTTCACCCGCTGCCGCGGCACCAGCGCCACCAGCGGCAACATCCTCCGCGGCGACCCCTATCAGGGTGCCAACTACGATCCCTCTGGCTACGGCGGAAGCTTCACCAAGTACTTCCAGTACCTATATGGCGCGGTGCATCGCTGTAATTATGTGATCGAGAATATCAACCTCAAGATGCTGCCCACGGCCACCGGGACCAACAAGGCCAACCTGGAGGCCATCGTCGGCGAAGCCCGGCTGATGCGGGGCATGGTCTATTTCCGGTTGATCTCTATGTGGGGAGATGTGCCGTATATCGGCAAGATCATCTATAACAACAGCGAGGTGACAGCCCTCAAGCGCGCGCCTATCGGTCAGGTACGCGACTCCATCCTGGCTGACTTCGACTATGCCGTTGCCAAACTGCCTGCCAAGGCCATAGGCCTCGGCCGTAGCTCCAAGCCCGCCGCCCTCGCCTTCCGCGGGAAACTCAACCTCTTCTGGGGCAGCTGGAAGAAGAACGGCTGGCCCGAACTCGAAGGGTTCACGCAGAGCGCCGCCGAAGCACAGGCAGCCTTTACCGCCGCCGCGGCCGACTTCAAGTCCGTCGCCAACGACTTCGGCCTCACCCTCTACAAGAACGGCGACCCCGGAAAAATCGATGCACTCGGGAACGCCGAGATCCTGCCGAACTACTTCGAGCTCTTTACACCGAAGGCCAACGGCAACTCCGAGATGATCATGGTGTTCACCCACTCGGGCACCCCCACCAACCCTTCGCAGGGCGAAGAGCTGATGCGCGACTTCTCCGGCCGTACCGTCGAAGGCTCGCAGTGCTGGATGTCCCCGCGCTATGAGATCGGGAACAGATACCAGCTGCTCACGACGGGTGACTACGCGCCGAAACTGGTGCCGTTGAACCCCACCACCAACCCGGCCGCCCGGACTACCCTTAACTCGGCTGTCAACCCCAATTCGTATGCCAACCGCGACTACCGCATGAAGGCGACGATGATGTGGGACTACGAGCAGTGCATCGGCCTAAACTCCCTAAAGTCGACCGGTATGTCGCCCTTCATCTACCAGACCTGGGCGGCCAATATTACCCTCCTCGGAGTGCGTTACATCACCTATAACACCGACGGCTGCAACTCCGGATATGTCTTCCGAAAATTTGTCCGCAACTACGGAGGACTGGGACGTTCCGAAGGTGATTTTGCCTGGCCTGTCATGCGGCTTGCCGATGTATACCTCATGTACGCCGAGTCCAGCAATGAGGTCAGCGGTCCCTTGGCCGATGCAGTCACCTTGGTCAACAGGGTACGCGCACGCGGGGCGCTTCCGGCCCTCACCCCGGCGAAGTATGCCAGCCGTCAGGCTTTCTTTAATGCCATCGAACAGGAACGCATCATCGAGCTCGTCGGCGAAGGCATGCGCGGCTTCGACCTCCGCCGTTGGAGGGCAATAGAAAAAACCTGGGGTCCTCCGGGTGGACCTGGCGTCTGGCTCATCGACACCTATGGTGCCAACCAGCAGCGCTACTACCTCAACACCATCGACCGGGTCTATCAGCAGAATTACATCTTCCAGATCCCGACCACAGAGCGCGACCGGAATCCCAACCTCACCCAGAACATCCCCTGGCGCTGAACCACCTCAATCCCCACCAACCATCGAACAGATTATGAAGAAGACAGCATACCTGATGGCTTTACTGGTGTTCCTCCCGGCCGCCTCCATCTTCACGGGATGCCAGAAAGGACTCCCCGTCGATGAGGACGGACTTCTCATCACCACCCGGCGAGAATGCTTTGTGAGCAATTTCGAGCTCCTCGGCAACGACTTCGTCAGCGTACGCAATGGCGTGCCGATCATTGATACCGTCGCACAGACCATCAATGTGACCGTAAACTTTGGGACAGACCTGAAGAACCTCTACCCACAGTTCACCCTTGCCACCGACTGTAAGCTGGATCCCAAGATCACCGGGAAGGTCGACTTCTCCGATCTGGCCAATCCCAAGTCATGGACCGTCGTCTCCGGCAACCGTCAGATCCGGAAGGCCTATAAAGTCATCGTGAAGGTCCAGTGAACCCCCCAAAGCAGAGCACATGCGTAACATCTATATGAAACGATTCCTCCCCGCGGCACTCGCCCTCACGCTGCTCGCCTCCTGCGAGAAGGATGAGTACAAGATCCCGGACCCCATCTCCGAGATCTCGAACGACTGCATCAAGCGGACCCTCGGGCCCAACATCGCCAGTCTGCCCATCGAATTCGTCTATGCAGCCGCCATCCCGAATACCAAAGGCAAACTGGCATTCGCTGAGGTGGAGGCCTCCATTCCCGGCGCCACAGGCACCTACCTTGAGCACCGATCGTTCTACACCAACTCCAGCGGCGTGGACGTACCCGTGACCGTCGGCTCGCCCTCTGTGACCGCCGGCGCCAAGACCAAGGTGACCTTCACAGTAGATACCAATGCCGTATCCCTGCGCTACTATTACATTGTCCCCAGCCAAGCCCGCGGCAAACAGGTGACATTCACCTTCTCCGTCACCGGGTCGGATGGGAAGACCGCTACCATGAAGATGGGACCATACGACGTCTCGATGATGGAGATCAAGCGGCTCATCCCGATGTCCAACAACAACCTCATGTACCTGTCGATTGCCGATATGACCTCCTACAATGCGGCCAGCGCCGCAGCCAATGCCGCAAAGATCGACCTGGTATATCTCTACCGTACGACGCCGGCTGCCTATCAGCATGGACTGGTTGCCCCGGCAGCCGATCCTGCCGCATACCTGCCAGGCGTGACGCTGCCGGCCGGTGTCAACAATAACACCAAGGTCATTAAAGTCTTCAACCTGCAAGACCGCAACCTGGCTCGACTGCAGTTCGGCATCTATGTCGATGACATCGACATGCAGAAGATCGACTTCAACGGTGCACCCAACTTCGCCCTCGGCCTCCGCGCAGAGAGCGGGGTCTGGGTCGAGACGGCCGACAAGAAATATCGTGCCTATGTGTTTGTCAATGCCGCAGCCACGACGGGGATTGCCACCGTCAGCATGCTGCGATACGACCAGACAGCGAAATAGACCCAGCATCAACAACCTCCTCACCGAAGTCCCCTGCGTCTGTACCTAGGCCAGGGGACTTCGCATCATAGGTCGCATGAAAACTCCCGCCATCCTCCTAGCACTCCTCCTGACAGCCGCTGCCCAGGGCCAACCTTTTCGTCATCCCGGCATCTATCAGTCGGCCTCCGACATGGCCCGGATGAAGGAACTCGCCCACCATGGACCGGAAGCCTACCGCACCGCCTTCCGCAGGTTCCAGGAACTGGCGGACACACCCTTCTCCATCCGGCCCTTCGCGCATGTCATGCGCGGGCCCTATGGAAGGCCCAACGTCGGGGGAGAAGACCTGCGTAAAGGAGCAGAGATGGCCTATGACTGCGCTCTCCTCTGGTACCTCACCGGGGAGAAACGCTATGCGGAGAAATCGGCTGCCATCCTGGACGCCTGGTCGGCGACGCTCTGGGACTTCGACTTCAACGATGCCAAGCTGATCGCAGGACTCACCGGCCATGTCTTGTGCAATGCGGCTGAGATCCTGCGCCACACACCCTCCGGGTGGTCGGTCAAAGGGCAAGAGGCCTTTCGCCGCATGCTCATGACGGCCTACTACCCCGTCCTTCGTTACTACTTCCCTACTGCCAACGGCAACTGGAACGGGATGATCATCCAGACCCTCATGGCCATCGGAATCTATACCGACAACCGGGCCTTGTTCAATGAAGCCCTCGACAATTTCCTGCATGCATCTGTCAACGGCAGCCTTTTCAAATACCTCTATCCCAACGGGCAATGCCAGGAGACGCCGCGAGACCAGGGGCATGTACAGCTCGGCATCGGACAGTTCGCCGGCGCAGCCCAAATCGCATATACACAAGGGATCGACCTCTTCTCCATCGCGAACCACCGCATGGCCCTCGGCTTCGAGTATAGCGCCTCCATTCTGATGGGGCAACGTCCCCAATGCTATGGGATCATCTCAGAACGTGCCATCGAATTGCGCGACGACTTCGAGTATGTCTATCGGCATTATGCTGCTAAGGGCATGGAGCTGCCGTGGACACGCATGTGTGCCGACAGCATTCGTCGCAAGGCATTCCGCGCAGTCCTTACCTCGGTCCGGGCATGGGGACCGACAAAGGCCATACAGCCGCCGCCGACGCCGTCTCCCATCGCATATGTTGCAGGGGCACTTCCCTCGTCTACCGCCGTCGTTCCTTCCGACGCCATCATCGTAGCGCCAGGACAGTCGGTGCAGGCTGCCCTTGACAGGGCTTCGGGTACAGGTGGCTGGGTCTTGCTGCGTAAGGGCATTCACAGCTTGCCTGCAACCCTCAAGCTGCCAGGCGGTCTGACGCTCTGCGGGGAGGGACTTGCCACCATCGTTTTTCTTGACCCAGCCTCCGGCATGCGCGATGCCATCGTGAACGCAACCGACACGCTCTCGCATGTCACCATTCGCGACCTGGTCGTTGAATGTTCCCCTCGTACCGACATCCCATCCGATCCCAACTCGAACCGCACCCACCGAGGTGGCTGGAACAGGGGCGGCATCATCCTACGGGCAGACCGCACCTACGGTCTGCGGCATATCCGAATTGAACGGGTGACGCTGCGAAACGCCACTTATGAAGGGCTGCTGGTGACGGGTGCCGAGGGCTTGCGGGTGGTCGACTGCGACCTCGATGAGAACGGCGCCTCCATCGTCCCGGGACCTCGGCTGCAACACAACCTGCATGTCACCCGCAGTAAGGATGTTGAAGTCTCCGGCTGCCGCCTCGACGGATCCCCTCATGGGGCCGGCATCGCCCTCGACCATTGCCGCCAGGCCCTCATCCGCAACTGCGAGGTAGCGCGCAATGCTAGTGACGGCATCCTCATTGCGGAGTCGGAAGACGTGTCGGTGACCGGCTGCCTGTTGGAAGGCAACGACCGGAATGGCATCACGATTGAACATCTTTTCGAAGGGTCAAAAACGATAACGGTCACGAACAACCGAATGCAATACAATGTCGGGTCGGGCCTCTGGGCCTCGGGTGTGAAGGGGCTTATCAGCCAGGGCAACCGTCAAGAAGGCAATGGGTCGGGGGGCGAGCAGCGGCTGCTGACTCCCCGGTTGTTGATGCAGCGCGACTAGCGGCCTTTGTCTGCAGCCTTGGCAGTCCCTCGGGTTAAACGGTTGCGTAAGACGAGTACTTGTGGCAATTCGGCCATACCTTTTTGCGTCAGTCTTGCCACTTATGCAGCGGTATGGAAGTAGGAGCTCAGGATGATGTCCACGTGTTGGTCGCCGTCGAGGTCGCAGACTTCCATGGTGAGCCATCGCGCCTTTCTTTTCATGATGTCAGCTTATATAGAAGAACCCTGCTCAGAAACTGACTATAGCTGAAGTCCCGGCCGCCGTGCCTGAAGGAAGTATGATCTCCCGCTGGCGACCGTCGATGCGGATGGCGACCGTTTCGGGTTTACGGAGTGGATCGGAGACGCCAACCGTCATTCCATCTTTCCCATCCCCTTCCCAGAGCATGACCATACAGGGCCGGTCGACGGCCACCACATGCCGCCCCGTCTGAAGCGCCGCCGCTCCGTGGAAGACGACCTGCACAATGCCTAGCCCCTGATGCTCGACGGCCTGTACGATCGTGTCGTTGCGGAGGATGCGCACACGGAGGTCTGATCTCGTTCGTTCGGTGGTATTCTTCCCGGGTTGAGGGGAGACGATATAGGCATACCCATCTTTGATCGGCTTGTTGTCTTCGAACCAGATCTTCACCACGTCGCGTTGTACCACGCCGTCTGTGGCCCAGTCCTGATGATTGATGGATCGCCAGGTCCCCGTAGCCTTGCCTGTCTGTACCTGCACACTTGCTTTGTCTGGGAAGTAATAGACCAGGTTCCCATGCTGGATCCATTCTACGTCCTTAAGACTTTGTCTTCCATCCTTCAGCCGAGTGATGCGGCCCGGTTGCCCCACGTCCACGGGTCCTTGTTGCAGAGACTGCTCTACTGTCGTGGCGATGGGCAGGCCTGATGCTGCATGGATGCCCGCTCCGAGACAGACATATTCGTCGTCGAAGAAGAACCAAGCCTTTCTCGCCTCCAGTGGGTCGTGGACACTTTTGAGGTGCATCGCGGCGGCGCCGTAGTGCCCGTCACTCACGGCGCCGACAAAGGAGGATCGTCCCTTCTTTTGGATATCTCGCCAGTCTGGGTGCACGTCTCGCAGCAGCACCGTGGTGCCGGGTATCTTCTGCCAGTCCCATACAGGGAAGATGTCCAGATACTCCTCCCCTGTCATCTGCGTGTAGCTGGCGCCGTCGGACAGATGGTGCATCCTTAAGCCTTCTTCGTTGTAGGGGTATTCGATGTTCTGTTCTTGCCGGTCAGAATGCATGCGGACGGAGGCGAACCATCCGGGCCGTTGATGGGTGGCGTATTCTGAATAAGGGAAGTACTTGTTCCAGGTCAACTCGGGCGTTCGGGTGCCTTGCTGTATCTCGGCCACTCTGCGCAGTTCTTCTTGTCGGTGGTTGGTCACGGTGGTGAGTCGGGTGGCGATGACGTCTGAGAAGGGGAGGAGGTCGCCGGGTCGGGAGAGGTCGCGGTTCCGGGCGGCGATGTCTGGCACCCTGGAGAAGGCCATCGACTTGCAGACGCCATCCAGGAAGAAGTCCACCAGCAGGTGCATGGCGCTATCAGGGAAGCGGAAGCGCGTGCCGTGCATCAGGCTGGCCCAATAGGAGAAGGTCTGCGGATAGGCGAGGCCGTAGGAGAGTGTGGAGATCACCTTGTCGGTGCGGTGATGGAAGCTCATGTCGGGCTTCAGCCCCCGGCCTTCAGTGGTGTGGATCTCGCCTGCCATGACGCGGATGACGCGCGCCACGGTGGCAGCATCGCGTTGGTATAGTGCTTGTGCGCCCAGCAGGCCGGCGATTTTGATGAGGTCTCCTCCGGGACGGGCTCCGAAGCCGGTGTCGAGGCTGGCGCGCCGTGCGATGCGGAATGCGGGCTCCTTCAGGGCTGGATCGATGTCTTCGTCGATCATCAGGAGGGAGCGGATCATGAGGTCGGGCGTGCCGATCTCGTTCCACCACCAGTTCTGGCAGAGATAGTCTTTCTGCAGCCAATGGCCGATGGCACGCATCACTGCCTGCCGGACCTTCGGGTCTCTGGTGAAGGCTGTGCCGTTCTTTCGATAGGCGATCGACAGGCTGAGGATGCGTTCGAGGTGCAGGCGGTGTTGGAAGCCGGTCTTGGACGTGTCGATGTAGTCGATGTCGGGCCAGGTGCCATCAGCCTGTTGGCTGCCCATCCAGGCATGCACCTGGCTGGATGCGACGGAGGGTGCAAGGATGTCTCGCTGCAGCCTGGCGCGGATCGTGTCGATGTCTGCGTCTGGCTGAGCAAATCCGGCCACAGCCATGAGCAAGCCGCTGCTTGCCATGGCCGCCCATCGCTGCCATGGGGCTCTGCGTCGGGATAGCTTCATGGCTCCCAGGTGTGTAAGGGTGCAGACTTTATTTTTTTCGCATCTCCCGGCAGGAGGTGTACGCGCACAGAGGCCTTGGTGTGGGGTGGGAGGGTGGCGATGAAGCCGGTCAGCACCGTGCCGGGGTTGGGTGCGTCGTAGCTGCGCGGCGGATCGGTCGGCCAGGTCTTCATCTCGATGGGCACGTCGCTTTCGACGACGAGCCGCAGCGTCTTGCCTTGCAGGGTAAGGGTGGCCTCCTGCGGTCCGGTGATGCGGACGTCTGCGGCCGTGAGCAGGTTCCAGCGGACATTCGTCGTTTTGTCGCCCGACAGCCATTCGTCGCGCACCAGCACCTGCCGGCCGTCGACGATCGCCAGCCCGCGTGCTGCGGCGGCGAGCTGCCCCTGGTAGACGCTGGAGAGGTCGAGCACGGCATACTGAAATCCTTTGCGGGCGCCATGTGCGGTGAGTGCTCCCTTGCCATCGACGCGTTGCAGCTGGCTGTCTACCACCAGCGTGTTGTGCGCGAAGTTGTTGATGCGGAAGACGGTCCATCTTTCGGAGTCCTGCGTTCGTCCCCAGAGTTTTACACCCTTCGATTCGAGTGATTCATATTCCTGCATGCCGAAGTCCATCGCCCAGCGCAGGCCCATGGCGTCCATGACAAAGGAGCCGATGTCCATGTGGGCATGGTTGATGGAGGGAGAACCGCCTTTGGTGGCGATGTATACGGCGTTGCTGTCGGTCCAGGAACTGCGCATCATAGCGATGGGATTCTTGCCTTTGCCCACCCACATGGTTTCTGTAGGGGGCCTCACGGCGTCCATCTGGATGGTGCCTTTCCAGAAGAAAAGGGCGGGCAGCAGGCGGTCTGCTGTGAGCCTGGATGCGTTTGTGCTTGCTAGAAATTGCTTTTCCTGCCAGAGAACGCTGGGGTCCTGTATGCGGTTGGCGATCCATACCATCGCAGGATGGAAGCCGGCGCCGACGCCGGCGTCGGAGTAGTTGAACGGTTTACGGGTGGGGCCTGACATATGCTGCAGAAATCCAGCCGTCTGTAGGAAGCCGGGGGTATTGCAGAGGCCGAAGTCGGTGCCGAAGGTCTTTTCCACGGCGCTGAGGAACATCACGTTGAAGGAGGTCCCATAGCCCCAGTATCCGTAGCCTTCGGGATAGATGCCGTCAGGGCCGTAGTCCTGCATAGGGATGCGGATAGAGCGGATGGCGCGGTTGATGATAGCCCTTGCCAGCTGGGGGTCGTGTTCTTCGATGGCCAGGGCGCCGTATGTCATGCCTGCATTGCAGACTTGGTTCCAGTTGTGTTCTGCCTTCAGCCAGGAGTTGTAGCGGGTTTCCAGAGAGGGCTCGAGACCTTTTTGTATGATGGCTGCACGGATGGCGAGGCGGGATGCGTCTGAGAGTTGGCCATGCAACCAGTCGTAACCGATGGCCATGGCCATTGTCATCTCTGCCACGTCGAGGAAATGTGTCGGGTTCCAGTCGCTGAAGCCGGCGATGTCAAGCATTTCCCGTTCGGCCCTGTCAGCATAAGCCTGTTTGCCGGTCATGCGGTAGGCGTAGGAGAGTTGAAAGATTCGGCGCACTGCTTCGCGCGACTTGTCGAGCAGCCGCCGTCCGATTTGGATGCGTTTGATAGGTTCTATCGGGAGCAGGCGGTCGGCTTCCCTTAGAATGGCCTCATGCACCCTCGTCCAGCTGGCGTCTGCCTGGATGGATGCTGCCATTTCTGTCTCTTCTCCCTGGAAGAAGAGAATGCGCGGATGGGGTCCGAAAGATGATTTTGCAGTAAGGCTGTCGGGCTGCCCTTGTGCGCACGTTGCAAAGGCCAGGGCGGTGGTGAGGGCTATGATGGTTTGTTTCATACGAAGTGAATAGGTCTTGGGCTCCGTTATTTTTCCATGCCGTAGCGCTTGCCTTTGAATGGGCGGACGCCGACCTGTCGTTCCCAGGCAAGGTATGTCTGGCGCATGTGGTGGGCGCGGGCTGTGTCCTGCGTGGCGAGGTCGTTCATCTCGGCGGGGTCTGCCTTCATGTCGAACAGCTGCCATGCGGCGTCGTCGAAGTCGCGCACCAGCTTCCAGTGCCCTTCTCGGATGGCCTTGTTTCCTTCGTGTTCCCAGCAGTAGCTGCGCACTGCCTCCGGCTTGTTGGACCAGAGGTAGGAGAGGCTCTTGCCGGGCAGGCCAGGCGGCGAGGCGCCGGCCAGTTCGAGGGCGGTGGGCATGAGGTCCATCACGTGTCCGATGCCGTCGCTGAATCCTTTCTTTGGCCGGATACGCGCGGGCCAGTGGATGATGCAGGGGGTGGCGATGCCGCCTTCGTGCATGTAGTGCTTGTACATGCGGAAGGGGGTGTTGCTGGCGTTGGCCCAGGGCTCTTCTATGGAGGCGTAGGAGCCTTTCTCTCCGATTTTTTTGGAGGGGTCGTGCCTGCCTTCCGTACTCACCGTCTCGGCGCATCCTCCGTTGTCGGAGAGGAAGACGATGAGGGTGTTATCGTATGTTCTGTTGTTCTTGAGGGCTTTGATGAGTCGGCCTATGTTCTGATCCATGCGGTCGATCATGGCCGCGTAGACGGCCATTCGTCGCACCCACTGGGCTTTGTCGGCCTGACGATCCCAGTCGGGGATACCTTTTGTGCGGGGTGTCAGCCGGTAGCGGGCATTGGCATATCCGATCTCCTGCATGCGGCGGTATCTGGAGGCCCTGATGCTGTCCCATCCTGCTGTATAGATGCGTTCGTAGCGGGCGATGTCGGGCTCGAGGGCGTGCAGGGGGAAGTGCGGTGCTGTATAGGCGAGGTATAGGAAGAAGGGGTCTTGCCGGCGCTGCCGTTGGTGCTCCTGTAGGAATCCGATGGCCTGGTCGGTGAAGGCGTCGGTGGCGTAGTATCCTTCTGAAGGGATCTCGTAGTCGGCATCGTCGAGGGCGTAGAAGCGTTTGTTGCGCTCTGCTGGCGTGATTTCATAGAAGCTGGAAGCGCCGGATATGAGGCCGAAGTAGCGGTCGAATCCTCGCTGTCGCGGCCAGTGCGCACGGCGCTCGCCGACATGCCATTTGCCCGACATATAAGTTCCATAGCCGGTTTTCCTGAGTTCTTCCGCAAGGGTAGGATAGCGTGGGTCGAGGAAGCCCTGGTAGGGGCCCGGTTCGTATGTCGCACTGGCGAGTGTCACCATATGCCCCATCCCCACTTCGTGTGGGTAGCGGCCCGTCAGCAGGGAGGCCCGCGTCGGGCAGCAACGCGTGTTGTTGTAGAAGGTGCGCAATTTCATGCCGCCTGCTGCCAGTGCATCGAGGTTGGGGGTCTGCACCTCGCCGCCATAGCAGCCGATGTCTGAGAAGCCGAGGTCGTCGGCTAGTATATAGATGATGTTGGGTCTGGGGGCTGGCGCGGAGGGGGATAGGGCCGTACCAGCGATGGCGAGGACGGTGAAGAGCCATCGGCTTCGCTGCTGTATGCGCATGTGATGAATAGGTTTGATCTTCTTAAGTTTTTATAAAATCTGACTCAAAAAGAGACATCTCCATGAACTGCATGCTTACTTTATGGTCTAGGTGTCGTTTGTCTTTTCAAATCCGCAGGCTCACTTTCTTGTGGATGCGCACGGTCTCCTGTAGCTTCTTCATCATCTCATCACGCTGGGCCGGGTCGTATCCGCCGCCCTGACTACTGCCACCGCCTCTTCCCGATGGCGGGCCACCGAAGTTGCCGGATCGACCGCCATTCCCGCTGCGACCTCCAGAAAAACCACCCCTCCCGCCACCGGCTGCCATGTCTCCACCGGGGGTGCCTTGCATTTCAATGCCTTTAACTGTAATCTGTAGCTCGAGACTGTCGGGCAAACTGCCCTCCGACTTCCGAGCATGCAGGGAAGTGAGGGGGATGCTTGCCTCATAGACCAGCTGCCTTCTTTCGTTGTAGTCGATGCCCAGTTCCACACCTGCGTCGTTGGGGCTGCCCAGCGTATAGGCCCCGTTGCCCTGTGCAAACCTCCGCAGACTGTAGGTTTTCACTTGGAGCATCAGCATGAGGCGCATGGCCTCGACATCGCCACGGGGTGTCCCGCCTGCCATGGCCTGTCCCGATTCGGGGGGTTTGGGAAAATGGATGGAAGCCGTCGGCTTCCCGCGGTGCTCCGTATCAAAGCCCAGCTCCATGCCTGCCCGAAGGGCTTTTCCTTGCAACATCGGGTTGCGAAACTCCATGATCACGTGCAGTCTGCCGGCTTCGACGGCACTGCCGAACATGATGTGGTGCAGGGTATCAGCCTGCAGGCTTCCGAAGGGCCATTCGTCAGCAGAGCCATCGCTTTGATGGGAGGGGGAATGCGAAGGCTGTTTAATTTGGCCGACAGCCATCTGGCCAAACGCCAGGAAGCATGCAAGGGTCGAAAGTCTCATGTGTTCTGGGCTTCTTTTACGTCATGGACAGCTGTTGTCACACACATTTGCTGCGATGTCCTGAAATTACATAATTTGTACGCCCATTCCCCCAGAATGTCTACAATCATCTCCACTGATCTCTCCATACCCGAGGTATTCCCGGGGCTGCATCCCTATGGCCCTACCTCGGCGGGACAATTTCGCGGCCGTGCCCGTCAGGTGGAGGATTTATTGAGCATCCTACAGTCGTCGCGCTTTCTGGGTATCGTAGCTCCGGAGGGGGCGGGGAAGACCTCGCTGGTGATGGCAGGGCTGATGCCGGCCTTGCAGCAGGGCTTCAAGGGACTGGCGGGTACTTCTTGGCAGATATGCCATAGCCGTCCGGGCATCACTCCCTTGGAGAACCTTGCCTTTGCGCTGTCGAGCATTGATCCCCAGTCGGTGGACGCAAAGACCTCCCTGGAGCGCCAGGCCGATTTCAGCGCCATGTTCCGGTCAGACCATACAGGCCTGATCCGCGCGGTGGGGCAGCTGGGCCTCCGTGAAGATGAAAACCTGGTAGTCTTCATCGACCATTTCGAAGATCTCTTCGAGTTGTCGTCGAAATATCTCTTTGATATGGACAGCGAACAGGAGGCAGCCTTGTTGGTGAGCAACCTGGCGCGACTGCTCAGTATGCCCAGCCTGCCAGTCTATGTAGTGCTCTCCTTGCGATCTGAGTACATCCCCTCTCTCTACAACTTCCGCAGCCTGCATGCATACCTCGGTACAGGCCTCTACAGCCTGCCGATGTTCCGCAACGATGACTTCGATGATATTATCCGTCAAGGCATGCAGCACCTTGGCATCAAGGCCGACCAGGAGGTGATCGATGCGGTTCAAGTCGAGTTTGCCAACGACATGCGCAACCTACCCGCTTTGCAGGCATGGCTCACCAGCGCCGTCGAGCGCTACCGCCCGATCGATCGCGGTGGACCGCCTTCCGGCCTCCAATCCTACGAGGCCAGCATGATAGGTACTTTGGAGGATAAGATCCCGGCCGTCATCGAGGCTTTCTATACATCTCTCGGCGAAAGAGAGCAGCATGTCATGTGCCAGCTCTTCAGTCATATCACCTTACCCGGAGATGGCCAGGTCACCAAAAAGCCGCAATCCCTCCGAGAGGTCTGCGACCGACGTGGCATCCCCAAGCCGGAGCTCAACGATTTCATCCGCCGGATCGAATGCGAGCTGGCAGGGGTCCTCACGGTCACGGAACCCTACAGCAGACAGATCCGACATTTTCAGGAGCACACCTACCCCAAAAGCTCCGTCGTCAACCTCACCAACCCATACCTGCTGCGCGGCTGGAAGCGCTTGGGCGAATGGGTCGAAGAGGAGCGCCAGGCGACTTCCCTGTATCTAAGGCTCTCAGAAGCCGCCCGCATGTATGGCCTGGGCCAGACAGCGCTGCTGCGGCCCCCAGATCTTGACCTCTTCGACCAATGGTGGAATAGCTTCCACCCCCAGCCGTCCTGGGCCGACCAATTCAACACCAACTACCGGCAGACGGAAGAATACCTCCAGGAGAGCGTGGAAAACCACCGCAACGAGACGGAGCGGATGGAGCGGGAACGCAAGGAAGAACTGCGCAAGGCACGGAAAAGGGTCGTCATTGGTTTAACAGTGGGTGTAATAAGCCTGCTCTTTGCCCTGGCAGCCGTCTACTTCTCCTTCGTCGCCAAAAAGGCAGAGATAAAGGCTACTGTCGAAAGCGAAAATGCCCTCAAGAAAAAGAAGCTCGCAGATTTATTCCTGCAGCAGTCAAAGGTCTCCGAAAGTAAGGCCATCCGCTCAGCCGAAGAGGCAGAGCGAGAACGCGGCATCGCCACAAAAAAGAAATTGGAGGCCGACTCCGCCAGCCGCATTGCGAAGAAGAATTTCGAGAAGGCGATGGTTGCAGAGGCGGATGCAAAAGACAAGGCACGCATCGCACGGGAGAATGCCGAAGAGGCCCGCCAGAAACAGAAAGAAGCGGATGAAAGTGCCGACAGAGCCCGTGTCGCGGAGAAGGAAGCCCAGCAGCGTGCCACCTTCCAGTCTGCTGCCAAACAGGTGCTCGACCTCCTCCTCAAAGCACGCACGTCCAACTTCGATCAACGCGACTCGATTATCAGCTTCCTGCACGACGTCTCCAGCGCCTATGTGAATTTCGATACGAGCTCACGCAACCTCAACGGCAGCACGTTGCCCGACAACAACCTCTTCGAACTCCTCTGGGTGGCCGACACGCAGGTTCGAGACTCCCTCCGGGGAAAGTCTGTCTCCCGAAAGCTGCTGCACGCCTTTCCGGCTGACAGGGGAGAGCGGGGCATGCGCGACGTCGCTGTCTTCGGCAAAGAACGACTGGCCGTTGTAGGGGATTACAGCAGCCCAGTGGTCTGCGAACTGTCCTCCGGCAAATGCCGCGTGCTGGCGATGGAAGACAAGACGGAACGCTTTCGGGCCATAGAATTCGTCGACCGCGATCGCCTGGTGACGGCCGATGTCTATGGAAACCTTTTCCGCCTCGAACTCTCGAAGACAGACAACGTAAAGGTCGAACCACTCCAGGAACTGCAGCGAAAAGAGGCCATTGTCAACGGCCTGGCCATCGCAGGCGGTGAGGCGCTGGTCGTCATAGACGGTCGACTGTACGCGGCCAATATCGCCAAGCCGAACGGCCTCCGCGAAGTGCCACACAACAGCAGGGTAGAAGGCGTCTTCCCGGTCGATAACAAACAGGCGATCGTGGCAGGAGCCGAGGGACTGATGCTCTATGACCCCACCCGCAGGGCACTGACGACCATCAACACGCCAAACCCGCTCCCACAAGTGACTGCCGTGGCACAGTCGGGCGGATGGCTCTTCACCGGCAATGCCCGCGGACTAGTCATGGCCTACGAACTGGTCAATGGCAATGTACGGGAGCTCCGGCAGGCCTGGCCTGAACCCCTCAATGCACATCGCACCCAGGTCACCAGTCTGCGGTATGACCCCGCAGAAGCCAGGCTATACTCAGCCGGCCTCGACAGGAACGCAAATATCTACAGCATGCAGCTGCCGCGCCAATTCATGCGCAACTACGCCATCCGGCTGGTCGGCTTCCGGAAATGGATATGGGACTTCGAGATGGTGCCCGGCCCCAATGGCACGACCTTGTATTCCACCGATGAAAGTGGTTCCTTGCTATCCTGGGTTACACAACCCTCGGAGATGCATCGCCGGCTGGGAGAGTTCCTAAAGACCGAAGCACCAAGACGTCCTTGACAGAGAATGTTGAGTAGACATGCAGTACCGACTATTACACATATCGCTTCTTCTCCTCGCTGGTATCTGTAATGGCTATGCACAGTCGGCGAAGCAGAAGACCATCTGCGACAAGAACTATGAGGTGGCCCGTGCAGATTATGACATTGGCAACTTCTTACGGGTGCAGGAACTCCTGACGCCCTGTGCAGAGGGCAACCGGCGCTCCGGCGTTGATGTACAGTCACGCCTCAATGCCCTGGAACTCCTGACCTTAGCAGATATTGCCCGCGACCGTCTGGAAGTGGCCAAGGGGCGCATCCGGACGATTCTCGAGCTAGACCCCGTCTTCATCCAGAATACGATGCTCCGGAATGTCGTCTTCGAAGAGTTGATGAGCAGCATCCGGACGGAGGATATGGAGACAAAAGTGAGCTCGGTCACCAAGAAGCCCGAAGATATCCGCCTGGCATCCGCCCATATCCGGCTCGTCCGTCGGCAGGAGATCATAGATCGGGGATATCTAGACATCGTAGACCTCTTGTCCGACATGCCGGGATTCCATATCAGCCGGGTCTTTGGGCAGACGTATGCCAATGTGTACCAGCTGGGCTTCCGTCAATCGAATCCCGAACACACCCTGCTGATGGTGGACGGCGTAGAGGAGAACGACCTCTGGTCAAACTGGGCCCAATTCTCCCGACAGTATCCGCTCTCTGCCATCAAAGCCGTCGAAGTCATCTACGGCCCTGCCTCTGTGATGTATGGTCCCCGCGCCTTTGTCGGAGCGATCAACATCATCACCATGGATCCCAAGGACCTGGTCCGCGATGCTCTTATGCCCATTGCCAACCCTGAGCGGTATAAAAAAATACAGCTCTCCGGCAATGTCCTCGACGGAGGCTTTCGCACGCGTTCAGCAGACCTGGCCCTCCAGTTCCGGGGCTCGAGTGAGAATACGAAGCTCTCGAAGTTCGCTATGCAAGTCACCGGACGGTACTACAAATCCGACGAGCATGCCCGATCGAACGTGGAGTTTTTTGATTATGACAGTTCCGATATCAACCCCAAGCAGTTCAACAACTATGCGCATATGAATTTGCGCAATCCCGTTGGGGTGAATGTCCTGGACGGGTATGCTTCTTACTTCAACCTCCCCGCCGCCAGTCCTTATTACACCATTCGCCGCGATGCCGGCGGGAATATACAGGCCATCGATATCACCAAAGATGGCATCAAAAGGGCCTATGCGCTCGACTTGAAATCGTATAGGGACTCCGTCAATGGAGCTCCAATCGGGTTCTCCGGGGCTACGGAAAACATGTACCTGGGTACCAAGATCCGCATCGAAGACCTGCAGTTTGGCATCAATTGGTGGCACTTAAAGCAGAGTAATGGCATCTTTCAAGACATCAACGAGGCGGGCTCGGCCAACGGATCCATGTGGGAACCTATCAAGGCGACGATGTATATCAAGTTCGAAAAACGGTTCTTCAACGGGCTGACCCTGACGAACCTCTCCTCCTTCATGATCAATCACCTGGGCAAAAACACTGCGCGTGTCAGCTTTATGTCCTTCGGGGATCCCGAGACCCCCCTTCATTTTGCGCACCTGCTGAATCCGGACTCCATTCTACTCTCTGCAAACGGGTTGAAGGTTCAATCTACGCAGGGCGGCAGCAGCGGACAGATCATTTTCAACGTTGATGCCGCTAAACATGGCTGGAAAAACCGCTACATGTTCTATCAAGCCCAGCAAGTGCGCAACGAAACAAGGCTTTTTTATGAGACCCGAAGGTTGGATTTTTCAGGAGGCCTTGACCTTCGTAGAACTCAGACACAAGGAGATTATCTGATCCATGAAGACTTCAAGACCCGGTACCCTAACCCGGCAGCCTTTAGAGCTAAGCAGGATACCGTCGCGCTGGCGCGAGAAAAGGGGATCGTGGAGTCTATTCCGGAAGGCGGCAACTCCTACGAGATGCTGGATGCTGGCCTCTACGCACTTTTCAACTTCCGCGTCAGCCCGTCCTTCCGCGTATCTTTTGGCACGCGGGCAGATATGAACTTGCTACGCGCTTCTGATTTCACCTTCATCGCCACACCGCGCCTCGCCTTGATCTATTACAAGCCAGGCATCTCTGTCAAATTTACGTCCGGCTCCGGATATCAGGGTGTGTCGCAGGCGAGCCGTTATGCCAGCGGGCGTATGGGTGGGATTCCCAACCCGGACCTTGACCCGGAGCAGATCAGCTATGCCGACCTCAGCATCGGCGGACGCCTCAAGGCACGCAATGCCTCCGAGGATGCGCCTGCCCCCTTTGAATATGACTTCTCCGTGTATGTCTACAAGGTCAATGATGCGGTGGGACTTGTGGCCAAGAACGATATCTTCTACAACGAGAACATAGGGCAGTACCGCATCTTGGGGGGGCTCGCGTCCTTCGGCTGGCAGCCTTCCAAGATCTTCCGGATGGATGCCAACTGGACCTATACCTTGGCCTTCCAGACTTCGAATACGGTGGCTCCCACCGGTCGGGCGCCCCAGGTGCTTGTGGGCGACATTGCCCGCAACATGGGAAATGTTTCTGCCACGCTGATGGCAAAAAACCTGGGGCCCTTTCATGTCAGCCTGAACCTGCGGGGCAACTATGTGGGCCATCGGCCAGTAGGACCCAGGACCACGCAGTCGATGAACTTCGGCCTCGACTCGGCCAACCGCGGGCGCATCCCTGCCTATCTGGTGTTTCACGGCAACCTCGGACTGGCGCTGGGCAAGTTCCCACGATTCCGGCTCGACTGCACCGTGCAGAACCTCTTCGACCGGAACTTGTTGGACCCTGCCCGCCGTACCTACTTCCACCCCGGTGTCGGAGATGCCTCTGGCAGCTTCAACATGCCATGGGATGCCCCGGGCACGCCTTTCTTCGATCGACAAGTACCGTTTGTCCCGCAAAGAGGGCGCTTTATCTTGCTGAAGCTGAGTGTCAACCTCTACGCTTCAGCCAGGGAATCGAAACGATGAACTCCTATGTGGCAGCGCGTGGCAAAAGAATTGCGATGGTTTCTGATGGCTCTAGTGGCAGCAGCGCCTATGTCGCTGCTGTTCTGGCTGCTGCACCGTCTCATCCTCGACGCCAACGGTGAGCCGGCCCCGCTTTCGATGCGATTGTTTCTCATCGGTTGGGGCGTCATGTTCGTTTGTCTATATGTGGGCCGGGTTGTCGTCCGGTTCATGCGTGACCAATTTCATCAGCTAGAATCCTAACGTAGAGGCCAGATGATTCATACTGTCTTATCCGCCGTCACCGATCAGATGAACGAGTTCATGCGCAATGAGCTCGGCATCCCGGAAGACATCGTGGTCATGAACAACCTGGTCGACCTGAAGGGAGATGTCAGCCTGCAAATCGAGAACCGCGTCTGCCTCTTTCTCCTGAGGGTCGAAGAGGAGAAGATGACGAAGGCCGGTGGCTTCCAGGCAAACCCGGGATCACCCCCTCCGATGCGCATCAACCTTTACCTCGTTTTTGCCGCGCATTTTCCTGACCCCAATTACCGGGAGGCCTTGCATTTCATCTCGCTGGTCATCGAGTTCTTCCAGGGTAAGTCGACCTTCGACAAGAGCAACACGCCCGGGCTCTCTGCCAACATTGATAAGCTGATCTTCGAATTCGTTAACCAGGATCTTTCCGAGATGAATAATATGTGGAGTTTGATTGGTGCTAAATATATCCCATCTGTCGTCTATAAAGTCAGGATGCTCACCTTCAGCCAGTTTATGATCCGGGAGGAAGTCCCGAGCATTGTCCGCCCGGCTGCCAGGCCCCGTACACCCTCTGATATCTTCAATGCCAGCGGCGCCCTCAATGCCCTCAAGGGCATCCTGGCGGGTGGGGCAACCGACCGCGCTGCAGACCTGCTGCGGGGCAACAGTCCAACAGAAGGGAAGTCAAAGACCTGAGTTCAGTGGGGTTACATATGGATATGGATAACTGATACGCCGGCATGCAGGAACCTTACACGACTTTTCGCCACCATCTGCAATACGCGCCTGTCTTCGAGTGCCGTGTTCTGCACGACTATTTCCCAGGCGGACAGTGCCGCGTGCTGGAGATCTCCCCCACGCCGGAGACCTCCGCCTCCCTCAGTGGCCTGGGGCTGCTCTACCGTCCCTTGCCGGACGGTTTCTTGCTGATCGCCAATGCCAGCCGCGACTGGGCCAACCCCGTCTATCAACGGCCGGCCGTTTTCGATTTTTCCTTCCGGGTGAAAGACCCCCAATTCATCCGATATACCAACATCCCATACCGCAGCGGCCAATTTCACGTATTTGACAGCCAGACAGGGGTAGACGGGGCGCTCCACCCGGGTGCTTTTGTAGACGAGGTCAGCCTGACGGAGGCCGACACCGACGGCATCGGAGGACTGATCCGGGTGCGGCATGAGGCGAATGCTCCGATCCTCCCCGGCGCCCGGGAGGCTGCTCCACCCGTTCCTGAGACATCGAGGGTCCGCTATATCCGGTTCCTTCCCCGAGAGGCCTATGTCCGTTATTTATTCTATAGCAAATCCCTAGATGAAGAAGCTACAAAAAATTTTTTTGTAGAAAATTTTGTAATTAATGGAGTGTTACATATGTTTACGCTTCCACGTCACACTTCGATGCGCGATGGGTCACCAGCCTTCGAAGTTCTTTCGCAGAATCCAATATCCTTACGACAGTCCTACGAAGCGCAGGGTTTCCTACGTCGAAAGAGAATGAATCGATTGCCTTTCGAATACCGGAAATTACTTCCTATGCCTAGGCCGGAGAACCTAGTTCAAGACCCGCAAAACGGTTTATATATTTGTAACATACCTGTAAAACTCTAAACCAACTCAATGGCAACAGTACTAGCATCGCCTGGAGTCTACATCGAAGAGAAAAGTGCATTTGCCTCTTCTGTGGTCCCCGTGGCAACGGCCATCCCAGCCTTCATAGGTTACACCCAGAAGGCCCAAAGGGGTTCCAAATTTTTAAGGAACGTCCCTACCCGCATCACCTCCTTTGCCGAGTTCGAAGAAATGTTTGGCGGAGCCCCCAAGACCCTCTTCAAAATCGGGGCGGACGGTCAGTTGGAAGCGGTGCCAGAAACCTGTTTCCTCCTGCACAGTTCCATGAAACTCTATTATGCCAACGGCGGGGGAGATGCCTGGATCGTGTCCATTGGAGACTACTCTTCGGGTGTCAATGCAAAAGATTTCAACGATCTGGCTACTGAAGCAGGTCTGCCCTCTCTTCTGAAATATCCGGAGCCTACCCTGCTGGTAATTCCGGAAGCCATCCTCCTTCCCGAGGCGGAGTGCTTTTCCCTGCAGCAGGCTATGATCATGCACTGCGGCTACGCCATGCGCAACCGCTTTGCTATTCTGGACGTCTACAATGGCGACAAGAAGCGCACCTATGACGATGAGGATGTCATCACCCGTTTCCGCAACGGGGTAGGTGCCAACCACCTCCAGTGGGCCGCTGCCTACTATCCCTTCGTCAAGACGACCATCACCGGCTCCTCTGACGTTGACTTCACCAACATCCAGAACCTCGACGGTCTGGTCACCTTCCTAAATGAGGAAGTCGATGAGGACCTCGCCGCGGACCGCATCAACCAGGCCCGTGCAGACGCCATCAAGGACGAGATTGCCAAGCTGCCATCTGCAGCAGGTGGAGAGATCTCTACCCTGCAGACTACCCTCAAGGCCGTCAGCGGCCGCATCAACGGCCTGCTTGGAGATTTGGCGGAATACCTCAACCTTCTCCCGCCCAGCGCCGGTATGGCAGGCATCTACGCCATGGTGGACAACTCCATCAACGTAGCCAAGGCCCCTGCCAATGTATCCCTCGGCTCCGTAGTCGCTCCGGCCGTCCAGATCACCAGCGACGATCAGGAAGAGTTGAACCTGCCGCTCAACGGCAAGGCTGTCAACGCCATCCGCAGCTTCACTGGCAAAGGCGTGCTCGTCTGGGGTGCTCGCACCCTCGATGGCAATAGCCAGGACTGGAGGTATGTCAGTGTCCGCAGGACTATGACCTTCCTGGAGCAGAGCATCAAGTTCGCCGCAGAAGCCTATGTGTTCGAGCCGAACAACTCAGTCACCTGGTCTTCGATGAAGGCTACGGTTAGCAACTTCCTGGTAAGCCAATGGCAAGCCGGTCTACTGGCAGGGCAGTCGCCGGAAGATGCATTCTCCGTATCCGTAGGGCTTGGATCCACCATGACCGCCAACGACATTCTCGACGGCATCCTCAAGATGACCGTGATGGTAGCGATCACCAGGCCTGCTGAGTTCATCGTGATCACCTTCCAACAGCAGCAGCAGAAGTCCTGATCCCTTCAGGCATGAACCGTAAACCCATTTACTTGAAACTCTGAAAAAACGTTGAGACATGGCAACTCCCACACCCGGAACAGGTGAAGATCAAGACCAATTTTGGCCATTACCAAAATTCTATTTCTCGGTTGATATCGGCGAATTCACTGATCTCTCCTTCCAAGAGGTATCCGGACTCGATATCGAGGCTGATGTGATCGAATACCGCCACGGCAACAGTCCCATCCATTCCGTCATCAAGATGCCGGGATTGCGGAAGTACGCCGATATCACCCTGAAGAAGGGCGTATTCACCCAGGACAACCGTCTGTACGATTGGCTGAACCAGATCAGCTTGAACACGTACAAGCGCCTGACCGTTGTGATCCGCCTCCTGAACGAGGAAGCAGCCCCGATGATGACATGGACGCTCACGCGCGCATGGCCCAAGCAGATCACGTCGACCGACATGAACTCGCAGAGCAGCGAAGCAGCCATCGAGTCGATCATCTTCGTCCACGAAGGACTTACGATCGAGGCCGCCTAACCTGTCCACACGATGCATTGACCAGAGCGGGAAGGTTTCTTCCCGCTCTTTTTTTTGACATGTCTGAGGAAATTGTAAATCGCAATTTCAACGTAATTTACCTCATAATCTGCCCCTGTGTCTCGCTACGATCCGCCTGCCGCCTTCTACTTTACGCTTAGCCTAGGCGTAGAACTAGACATGCAGTTTCAGGAGATCTCGGGCATCGGCGCCGAACTAGACTTCGAAGATGTGAGGGAAGGCGGGAACAATGACACGGTCTACCGGATTCCCACCAAGGTGAACTACCCTAACCTGCGGTGCGGCCGGGGGCTGGCCCCTCTCGGCTCCACCCTGCTGCCCTGGTGCATCAGCACCTTTTCCAACCTGGGGGGCATCTATGTGCCCATGACCATCGTTGTAACCCTCATGAACCGAGATCTCAGATCCTCTCCCTATATGATCTGGACCTTTTATGACGCCCTGCCACAAAAATGGTCTGTGTCTGACCTGAATGCTATGAAGTCTGAGGTCGTCATCGAGTACATCGAATTTAAATATACGCGGATGGACTGCCTACCCATCGTCTCCGTGCCCACCCTCACATGAGCTCATAGCGATAAAATGGATATGGGACAGGTTATAGCATATGGCAGAAGTAAAACAGATCGAGTATGCCGGTGGAGATAAAGGAAATGGTCATCAAAGGGATCGTGAGCAAAGGCAAGGCAGGGAAAAAAGATGACCCCGTCAAGTCTGGCGACAACGTCCAGTACAGCCACGCCGAAGGCCAGACAGGTGGGAAAGAAGACAAACAACTGGAGAAGCCCGTTGCCAGCCTGACCTATGGGCTGCGGAAACAGATCGTACAACAGTGTGTGCAGGAGGTGATGGACGCACTCAACAGAAGACTCGACCGCTGATATGTCAAAGCTGAGCATCAAAGGATATCCTGACTTCGTCAACGGCGATGTGAGTGGATTTGCGGTAGCCACCTTCACGTTGCAGCTGAACCCCGAAGAGTTCAGCATCGGCTATGACACGGAAGTGGAACAACTCGGAGAAGGCGAGGCGGGAACAGCCTCCGGCGTCCCGGTATCCAACCGCTCCAGGGCCTACACGAAGCAGAAACTCTCTATAGACTTTCTGGTAGACAACACCGGCATACTGCCCAATGCCCCCACCGGCCTGACCCTTTTCTCCATCGGCGGCTCCATTTCTGACACCATCGACACGCTCTACAAGGCCACCATCAAACCGACCAGCGACTCCCACATGCCGCCCTTCGTACATGTCGAATGGGGCAGCGCGATCGACTTGAAAGGGAAGGCTACCGACCTCGACATACAATACACCCGCTTCAACAGCTCCGGGGACCCAATTCGCGCCAAGGTCAAACTGACGGTGCTGGAAGAAGTCGATGAGACCGTCATCAGTCGTCAGTTTCAAAGCCCAGACATCACCCGCATGCCGACCATCCGCGAGGGAGACACCCTGGTGGCCATGTGCAATCAGTTCTACGACGATCCCTCCTACTTCATACAAGTGGCCAACCTCAACAACCTGCCCAACTTCAGACGCCTGAAGGTGGGCTCGGTGATTCGTTTCCCACCCCTGGAAAAATAGATGGCATGGCCTCCCCGAACGACTCCCTCCAAAAGACGCTCTCCTTCACGGTCAAAGTGAACAGCAATGAGCTGGATGCCAAATACCAGGTGATGAATATCCAGGTATGGCATGAGGTCAACAAGGTCGGCCGCGCCCGCATCTGCATCCTCGCCGGCGACCCATACGAGAATACATTCGCCGAGTCGGAAGACGCCAACTTCGTACCGGGCAAAGATGTGGAGATCGCCTTAGGGTACGACTCCACCAACACCACCGTCTTCAAAGGCATCATCCTCAAACACAGCATCAGCATGCGTGAAGGCTACCTGAAGTTCGCCTCCAGGAGCGTGCTGGTACTGGAATGTGCAGACAAAGCCATCAAGCTCACCATCGGGCGCAAGACGGCCCTCTACGAAGACAAACTCGACAGCGATGCGATGACGACCATCGCCTCCGCGGCCGGCGTCGACAAGACCATCACGGCCACCACGGTCACCCATCCGTTTCTGGTCCAGTATGATATCACCGACTGGGACTTCATCCTCAAGCGGGCGAAGGCCAACGGGATGGTCCTGCTCAACAGCCTCAACAAACTCATCGTCAAGGCGCCTGCCGTCTCCGGCAGCGGTGTGCTCACCCTTACGCAGGGAGAGGATGTGTCTAGCTTTCGCGGAGAGGTAGACGCCGGCACACAGCTGCAGGGGTTGACCGCCGACTCCTGGGACCCTCATACCGAGGCGGCTACGACGTCCACCGGCGCTGAGCCTTCCAACCTGAGCAAACCCGGCAACCAGGTCGGCAAGACGTTGGGCCAGGTGGCCAGTCCGGCCACCCTGAGCCTGGCGGTGAAAGCACCGCTTGCCACGACAGAGCTCAAGGCGCTGGCAGACGCCACCCTGCTGCAGTCGCGCTTCAAGCGGGTGCGCGGCGAGGTCTCTTTCCGCGGTGCCAACACCGTCTCGCTGGGCTCCATCGTCACCCTCGCCGGCTTTGGCACCCTCTTCAACGGCGACGCCCTGGCCTCCGCCGTCTATCACAATGTGGAAGACGGCGTCTGGACAACCACCGTCGGCTTCGGTCTCGCCGATGACATCTTTGAGAGCCCCGTGCAGGAGCGCGACGACCAGCGCTGGCTAGGCCCCATCTCCGGTCTGCACATCGGCATTGTCAAGAAACTCGATGCAGATCCACTCAGCAAGAACCGCATCCAGGTGATGATCCCATCAATCAAGTCCACCGGCAATGGCGTATGGGCCCTGCTCTCGCATTTCTATGCCACCAACAATGCCGGCAGCTTCTTCATCCCGGAAGTCAACTCGGAAGTCATCGTCGGCTTCCTCAACGATGACCCGCGTTATCCCGTTGTGCTGGGCTGCCTCTACGACAGCAAGAATGTGGCCAGTGAGACCCTGACGGCGGAAAATAACACCAAGTCGCTCCTCTCCAAGGAGAAACTCACCCTCAAATTCGACGACAAAGACAAGATCATCACCGTGATCACACCCGGGGAAAACCAGATTGTCATCTCCGACAAGGACAAGTCGATCACCATCAAAGATCAGAACGAAAACAGCATCATCATGTCGGCGGACAGCATCGCCTTCAGCAGTAAAAAAAGCATTACTTTCGACAGCAAGGATGAGATCACCATCACTGCCACCAAAGGGATCACCGTGAAGTCCTCTTCCGACGCCGTGACCCTCAACGGCAAAGACGTGAAACTCACCGCCAGCGCCAGCCTATCGGCATCGGGCTCCTCCGGAGCGGAGATCAAATCGTCCGGCACGGTCAACATCAAAGGCTCTATGGTCAACGTCAATTAAACAGGCAGCGAAACAAAGCGCATGAGTGAAAGAGCCTTTCTGGGCCGAGGCTGGTCCTTCCCACCCACCTTCATCAAGTCGTCCGGCGACGTCCTGCTCGTCAGTGAGGAGGAAGACATCCGCCAGAGCCTGCTGATCTATCTGAACACCCGGAGGGGCGAGCGGCTGATGCGGCTGGACTATGGAAGCATCGTCGCAGAGCACGTCTTCGACTCCGCCCGCAACGAACGACTCTCCTCCCTGTGCGAGCGCATCCGCAACGACATGCGCGTCTATGAACCCAGGATCCTCGTGCATGGAGTGACTTGCTCCACAGAGAAAGTCTCCGAAGGGATTGTACATTTCACGGTAGACTATGAAATACAAGCTACCAACATTCGAGACAACATCGTCTTCCCGTTCTACCTGACGGAAGGCACCCATGTCCGATGACATTGACCATTGGCACAAACAGGAACATATCAATCCGGCATGGGTGCCGGACGCGCGGCAAGGGCCCTCGAGCCGGACTTCTTCCTGCCCGATGAGCGGGGCTTCAGTGACTTCCTGAAGTTCATCAACCGCTATGCCCGCCATATCCGGTATTTCGATGCCTTGAACCGACCCGATGGCGACTGGCATGAGTTCTTCATGTCAGACGAGATCTTTCTCCTGGCAGACATCGACAGCTACCCGCTGGAAGAACTGGAGCGTCGCCGCGTCGACATCCTCATCAACTTCGAGACACAGACCAGCAACGAAGGGAAGCTTGCCCTCATCCGGGAGCTCTTCTCGATGACGTTCGGGTTGATGCGCACCGTCAACGACTGGTACGTTCTCGCCTCCCGCTTCAACCGGAACCGGCAGAGCTCTCCCCTGGAGCTAGAGCTCACCTCCGCCATCGAACACATCTCCTCCGGCAGCTTTCTCCGCCTCAAAGCCATCCGCTATGGCGCGATGCATGCAGACGGTTCCTATCTTTTCGAGTGGGACGACTCAGCCTTCAACTCCGTATGGAACAAAGACCGTCCCGTACAGGTCGTATACCTCATCGGCATACAGGAAAATGCCGAACGCCTCTCCCAGCTGCTGAAGCAGCTTATGTTCATCCTCAAGCCGCTGTACGACACCGTATCATACCTGGTCGTCCGTTCCCGCGGCATCATGGAACACTCGCTCACCCAGCGGGATGACCACCAGCCCCATATAGGCCTGCTGCTCTCTTTCCTGCATCTCTACCGGCATGTCCGGGCCGACATCAACCGGCTACCGGAGCGCCAGCTGAAGTTTTACTTCGAGCAGGTCTTGGGCATGCGTCCGCTGCCCCGGAGACCCGACCGCTTGTGGGTTGTCTTCCAGACAGACCCGCTGCGATGCCCCATCCGTCTGCCGAAGGGCGAGGGCCTGATTGCAGGACAGGATGCGCAAGGCCAGCCCCGCCGCTATGCCCTGGAGCGGGACGTGGTACTCAGCGGCGCAGCCATCCGCTCGCTCCGCAACCTCTTCGTGGCGCGGAACCCCAAGATCGATCAGAACAGTCGCTTCCAGATGGTGACAGGCCTCTACTGCAGGGAGATGGACCTCACACCCGCGCGGCCTGCCCCCTGGAGTGCCTTGGGCGAGGACCAGCGCTTCCTCCCCCCCTCCGAAAAGACGATGGAGGACGCACAGATGGGCTTCGCCATCGCCTCACCGACCCTCCGGCTGCGGGGTGGCGAGCGGATCGTAGACCTCCGCCTGCGCTTCTCAGAAGGCAGCTTCCATTACCTCACAGATATCCTCATGGATATCTCCAACCGGGGTCGGTTGCGCCCCTCAGAAGTCTTCGAGTCGGTCTTCACCGGATCCTGCATCGTCTCTTACACCTCCCCGCTGGGCTGGGTGGATGCCGCCGACACGCAGTTCCTCACGCCGGAGGATTGGGACGCGCGCACGCTCGTCTTGCGGGTACGACTCTCGAAGGCAGCCCCTTCCATGACCAACTACGTCGAAGAGGTGCACCAGCTCGGCCTGCAGGCCGGCCAGCCGATGCTGCGGGTGATGCTCAACCCGGCACATGCCTATCACCCCTATACGCACCTACAGTTCCTCGAGCTGGACGACATCGAGGTCAACGTACAGGTCAACGACCTGCGCCACCTACACCTGCACAGCAGCACCGGCGCCCTTGACGATGCAGGCCCCTTCGAGATCCTCGGGGCAGCCCCCAAGCGGGGGTCTTTCCTGCTGATCGGCAACGATGAGGTGTTTTGCAAGAAGCTGGACAGCCTGCAGGTAGGATGGTCCTATCTGGGCCTACCGCTCGATGAGTCCGGCCTGAAAGGCTATTTCGCTGCCTATCCCTATGGCATCACCAACGCCAGCTTCAAGCTCCGCGTCAGCGCCTTATCAGACCATCGCTTCTTCCCGCGCGACGACCAGCCCGACCAGGTGGTGGACATGTTTGAGTCCGTCAAACGCAGCAAGTCCGTCAAGAAAGACCGATTGATCGATGCCATTGAGATCGATAAGCTGAACATCCGCCATGACCCAGACCTGACGGAAGAATACCTGGAGTCGTATAGCAGCCGCAAGGCCCTTGGCTGGCTGAAGCTGGAGCTCATAGCCCCTTCGATGGGATTTGGAACCGAAGTCTTCGCCGATGTCTACAACGCCTCCATCGCCCAGTCGGCCGAAGCACAGGCCACCCGGCGGGGCCGCCCTCTCACATTACAACGCCCCCGTGATCCTTTCACGCCACTGGCTGAGCAGCCATACCTCAACTACACCGCCTCCTCCCGTCTCATCTTCTCGCCCTCTCGTTCCTTTCAAAACGATGTCGCTACGCGGGATGCCTTCTACCATCTGATGCCCTTCGGACATGCCCGCGTCTTCAGCAAGGAAGGGATCCATGGCACGAGGCTGCTGCCCTACCTGCAGGCAGAAGGCAGCCTGTTCATCGGACTGGCCAACCTCCGGCCTGGCGACCCGCTCAACCTCCTCTTCGAACTGGAACCCAACGACAAATGGTCGGCCGGCAAGCGCCTGGGCATCCAGTGGTCATACCTCTCCCATGACAGCTGGAAGGCATTTCCCCCGGAGAAGATCTTCTATGATGAGACCCATGGTCTCATACATTCCGGTGTCCTCTCCCTTGAACTCCCCCGCGACATCACCGACGACAACTTGTCGATGGGCGAAGGACTGCTCTGGATAGCGGCCACCTGCGACCGAAAGGCGGAGCTTCTGAGCCGTATCCGGCATATCCATCCCGACGCATCCGCCGCCCTCTTCCTAGACGACGGCAGCGACCCGGACCACCCGGTCTCCATGCCGGCTGGCAGCCTCACGGAAATGGAGCGCTACCACCCTGAAATCCTCGGCATCCGCCAGCCACTCCCATCGACAGATGGCAGGCCCCACGAAAGCCGCAGCCTCTTCAACCAACGCGTGAGCGAGGTGCTCCGGCATAAGAACAGGGCCATCACCGCCTGGGATATGGAGAAGATGCTCCTCCAACAGTTCGACTGGCTGGCCTCGGTGCGCGTCTTCGGCCATTCCGGCCATGAGGGATTTGTAGAGCCCGGGCAGGTCGTGGTGGCAGCCTTACCGCATATCCGCGACGCAGGCGTCTTCTACCAGCCCCTGCTCGACCCGGGACAAATCCTGCGCATGGAGGAATACCTCCGCGAAGCATCCTCTCCCTTTGTCCGCATCACCGTCCGGAATCCGACCTACGAATACATCTGGGTGAAAGGCCGTCTCATGATTGACAACGAAGAAGTCGGTGCCACGCTCAAGCGGCTGCATGAAGACATCCTTGCCTACCTATGCCCCTGGTTCTATGGCCAGCCACAGCTCGCGATGAACCTGCCTAATTACAAGCGCTCCGAACTGCTTGAATACATACAGTCCCGCCCCTACATCCGCTTCGTCACCGGCTTCTCCATCGCCCGCATGTACACCGACGACGAAGGCAAGTACCACCTGCACGACAGCGCCCGCGAAGAGAACAACGCTGATGAGATCAGCCCGGCCTACCCCTGGTCGCTCCTCGTTCCCCTCGCCGGCAACCGCATAGACATTATCCACGAAGCCGTATACCATGCCCCCGAGCCCTGCTCGCTGGAAGACCTGGTCATAGGCTCCAACCTCATCCTCAGCGACGACTTCGAAGCGGCCGAGGAAAGACCCAAAGAACCCGCCCGTCCGACCGTCTCCCCCACAGATGTACCTGTACAATACAGCTTCATGCTAAAATTATGATGCCATGGCACTCATGAACCGCCAGACATTGCGGAACTACTTCAAAAAGGGCAGCCTGCCCAATGCAGAGCAGTTCGGCGACCTGATAGACTCCAGCCTCAACATCGTCGACGACGGCATCGAACGGAGCGGGGAGAACGGCTTCCGCATCTCACCCGTCGGCTATTCCAGCAAGCTCATCTCCTTCTTCACCAACCTCCGGAACCGCGAGCCCGACTGGTATATCAGCTTGGACCAGGACGAAAGCCCCGGTCTCTCCATCCGCGACGCAGCCCATAACCCCCGACTCGTATTCAAAGAAGGGGCCGGTGTCGGACTGGGCGTGGGAACACCCCGCCATAGCCTCGACGTCAACGGATCTGTAGGGATGCACCAGCGCATCGGCACCCTGCTGCAGGGTGCCGTCCCCGGAGATGGCAAATGGCACGACCTCATCGCCGGGATCGACAAGCCCTGCGCCTATGAGCTCATGGTCCGCATCGACGGCCGGCAGGGCAGCGGTAAGTACGCACTGGCACACCTCATCGCCGTCAACAGCTTCGGGGGGAAACTCTCCTTCGGCAGCATCCGCAAGACAGCCGCTTACTACGGCAGCTTCTTCAACCGCCTGCGCTTCCGGTGGCATGGAGAGCTGTATAACTATTCACTGCAAGTAAAGACAAGTTCGCACTACGGCATCGATGAGAAGACCGGACAGCCATTCCCTATCCAATTCTCGGTGACAGGCCTGATGGAATAACCCCTCATGGAAAAACCCATCACCCTATCCAAGTCGCCCAGCGAACACCCCGGACTGCGCTTCGACGAGCTCTTCCGGGAAGGCATCCGCATGGCACAGACCCATTCGGGACGGATATGGACCGACTACAACTACCACGACCCCGGCGTTACGATCCTGGAATACCTAGTCTATGCCCTCATGGACCTGGCCTATCGTACCAACATGCCCGTGGAAGACCTTTTCTTCTTCGGAGCTGATGACCACGACCCCGTCCAGGAAAACCTGCTCTTTCCGCCGGAAGACATCTTCCCGATCAACCCCTATACCTCGTCGGACTACCGCCGACTGATTTTAGACCGCATCCGCCGCGTCAAGAATGTCTGGGTCAACCCCCTCTTCGATGAGCCGGGCGGCCACAAGGGCCTGCTGGAAATCCTCGTGCAAAGCCGTGATGACCTGCCCCCGGCCGAAAAGCAAACGCTCGCCGAAGAAATCACCGCGCTCTTCCTCCAACACCGCAACCTCGGATCCGACATCGGCCGGCTCGTCTTGCTGGAAGCCGTTCCCCTCAGTGTGTCCGGAACCGTACTGATCGATGTCGATGCCATCGGTGAATTTGTCCTCTCCCGGATCTTTGCCGAACTCGACGCCTATATCAACCCCGAAGTCAAGTTCAGCAACCCCTACGACCTCATCCAAGCAGGCGTGCCCACAGACGATGTATTCGCTGGCCCGAAGCCGCTGCACGGGCTCATCCGGCCAGAAGAGCTCCGCCCGAAGGCCGACTCGATCTACGTGTCCCGCATGCGCGACATCATCAGCCGCATTCCCGGCGTGAAGGCCGTCATCGAGTTGCAAGTCTTCCGCCGCGGCCTGCCCGTACATGGAGATCAAATCGCCTTTCCATCCGACGCATACCCCGTCATCGAATTCACCGACTGGATGCAGCCCGGCAGCCAGGGGATTCGACTGCTCAAGAACAGCCTGCAAGTGGAAGTGGACCCGCTCACCACCCAACAGCTGCTCGACTTCGAGCTGGCCTCCCGCCGCAGCCAGTACCTCGGGCGCATCCAATATCAAAACGCCCTGCCCAAAGGGCGCTTCCACCCCGAAGAAATCATCAAGCATTTCTCCATCCACAATGAGTTCCCCGCCATCTATGGTCTGGGCGACTATACGCAGATCCAACAAACATCTTCCAATGAGCGTAAGGCCCAGTCCAAGCAGCTCCGGGCCTACCTGGCATTTTTCGAGCAGATGGTGGCCAACCACCTCGCACAGCTCGCCAACGTCCGCAAGCTCCTCTCCATCGGGCCAGACCATACGACTTATTTCACCCAGCTGCCGACAGACATCCCCTTCTTCGACGAATTGCTGTTTGAAGAAAAAGCCGAGCTGGAGAAGGGCCTCCGCGAGATCACCAACGACGGCAGCAACCGCTACAACCGGCGCAACCGCGTCCTCGACCACCTCATGGCCCGCTTCAGCGAGCATTTCGAGGCCGACATCCTCCGAAAAAATGCCTTGCATGATGCGGCCGCCAACCGCGATCAAGTAGATAGAGATATCATCGAAGCGAAAATCCGCTTCCTCCGGCATATCACAGACATCTCCACCCACCGCAACCGAGCTTTCGACTACCGCTCGGCGGAGCTCTGGGATACCGGGAATGTCTCCACCCTGGAAAAGAAGATCGGGCTGTTGCTGGACATCCGCCAGTCGGGCCGACGCTCCCTGCCGAAAGTCCTGCTGAATGCACTGGGCGGCACCGCCTCCAACCCTGCAGAGGCATTGGAATGGGAAAGGCAAACCCTTGTCTCCGAGGCGGGGGAGCAGACGGTCAACGTCATCCGACCCTCCGCCGGCGCCCAGGATGCCTCCCAGGCGCAATTCCCGCCCCAAGGCCCCTCCTTCATTCCATACCTGTTTGCCAACATCTCCAACCCGCGGACGGTGCGGGTCTTCTCCTCCAGGAATGAGGGAAGGCCTAACCATCACATCCTGCTACGCATGCCGGACCGTTCGACGGAGGCCGTCTTGTATGAGCACCACGACATCCAGGAGTGCCTCACACAATTGCAGCGGATGCGGGAGCGGCTGGCGGCCCTCGACCGCGCGTCAGAAGGATTTCACATGGTAGAGCACATCCTGCTCCGCCCCCTGGAGCCGGTGCTCTTTCAATTCAACATACTCGATGAGAATGGAGATGTATACCTCTCGAGCTATTTTCCGGGGTCCATGGAGACGCAGTATCTCGTCTCCGATGAGATCCCTCTGATCGGTAGCCGCGAGGAGCAGTTCGGCGTCTTGGCCAAAGCAGAGGCGACACTCTTCGAAGTGCTGCTCTACGATACCAACAACCAGCCCGTAGCACGCCTGGCAAAATCATTTCCCAACCAGCCGGCCGCCCAGATGGCCATCACGGAGGCCGTGGCCTACCTGGCCCGCATCCTTTCCAGGGAAATACCCCTCAGCCAGGTTTTGGAAATCAGCACTTCTGGCAACCAGCGACTGGAGATTCCTTCTGATTTCATCTTCTCTCATACAGTCAGCTTCATCCTGCCTGACTGGCCCGTCCGTTTTCAAAATGACGAGTTCCAGGCTCTCTTCAAAAGCCTAGTACTGCAAAACCTCCCCGCACACTTCGACGCGCATGTGCTGTTGCTTGACCCAATGCGGCTGGCTGCGTTCGAAGACTTATACGGCCGCTGGCTGTCCACCAAATCAAAGCAACAGTCCACCTTCCAGGAGATCGACAGTCTGTCACTTCAGATGATCCAGACTCTGAACCGCATAAGGCTTGGACCATCGGCCCCATGATTTCCCGTCACATCATCCGCAGGCAGATCTTCGAATTTGAAATACCGGAGGAAAAAGAATACCCCGGCTTTGCACAACGCATCTCCGAGCTGCAGTCGTCGTCTTTCGCCGATGAGCTCGACACCCTGCTGTCTGCGCTCGTGCCTGACGATGTGTACCTGCAGATCGACAAGATCGAATTGGACGTCGGCCGTCTCGACATCGACGACTTAGGCGGCATTCTCATCAAAAGGACCCTCGATGAACTGGAGAAGAGTCTGTTGAAGATGCGGGGCAGCCCTGCCCTCGCACGATCGCTGCAGTCGGACCCGCTGACGCGTGATCTCCGTCTGCTGGCATACTTCGTAGAGCATGCTCGGCTGCCCTGGTGGTCGCCCTCGCAGGGGACTTCCATTCAGGCAGTGACCACGCGGCTGCTGCACGACCGCCTCTCTTTGTTACGGCCCCTATTTGCCCAATGGCGGCACGACCCATTGCGGCTGCGGCGATGGCTTAGCCACATCGACACGCATGCGCTCATCCCTGCCTGGAAACAACTCTATCCCACATTGGGGGAGATCTCAGACAGCGACCTGCGCCGTTGGGTGGATGCCGCCATCCGCCTTATATCTCCCACCATCGGCCGAGAAGCCTCCAGAGATGCCGTGCGCTACATCCTCCTGTCTGACCTGCTGGAGCCCATCACTACCCCATCCCGCATCCCACCCGACCCCCGCAACCCACTCAGCCTGCTGAAAAAGGCCACCCCCTTCACGTCCCTGTCAGATATGGGCTTGCGCTACCGCAGCTTCACGCGTCGCGATGACCGCCGGCGGGAAGATGTCCGCCTGCCCGCCGCTACCCTTGAGCGGCCCTTACCGACTGCTGCCGGCCTGCCGGCGCCAGCCGCTGGACGTCCGCAAGAAGCCATGCCACCGGGTGGGACAGGGCTGACAGACAGGCCCCCGCACGACTCGGAAGAGATTGCTGAATTCCGCACCTTCCTGCTCTCTGGCCATTTGATGCGATACCGCTCTCGCAGTATGAACACAGAACTGGTGCGGTTATTCCGGGGACTAGTCATCCATCAGCTGCCGGTATTGGAAACCACCATCAAAGACCTTGGCAGAAGCGAACGGATTCGCCGGCGCATCATCGACTCCATCTCTTCGCCGAACATCCGCTTCTTCTTCGAGAAGGCGGTGCCTTCCAAGAAGGATCTCATCGACTGGGTGTCGGATGTCTACCTGGAGACGCAGAAGAAGTTGCGGCCCATTAACCAGACCAATATCCGTGTACGCCGCTCCGTCGATGAGATCACCCTTGAGATCTATACATCGACAAACCTCAACGCCGTTACCAATGCAACCTTCCTGCGGATGCATTTCCAAAGTATGGCGCTCAAGCATCACATTCGTTATGAAGACCTCTTAAGCAAGATCGTCGACTCAGTCGGTATGCGCCTTATGCCTGTCTCCTCAAGGTTTTATGAGAATTTGCTGAAGGTCTACCGCGAAGACCTGCATCCATTGCAGGAAACAGCTATTCCTGACGTGCCCGCCACGCCTTTCGAGGCCTCTGAGGCGCCGCCTCCACGCCCAATGGTAGAGCCGGTGCCACCGGAGCTGCTGCGACTGCTGACGAGGGAAGTCATGCGGGCGCTGATCCTGGCCAAAGGCACCGGCATCTTTGGCAAGGCCACCCGCTCCCTGCAGGAGCTGATCACTGCATACATCCGACTGGGCAAAGACCCTCCGCAGCCGGACGCCTTGGAAGCAGGCGAACTGCGGCAGCGCATTGCGGAGTACCTCGACCTGGAGCCCGATTTCCTTGCCTTTGCCTTGCAGTTTACTGCCCGCCGTTATCCGGAAGACGCCGGGCTGCGCGACATCGCCACCACGCTGTCGGGCCTTGCCGACACGCTGGAAAGCCCCGACCGCCGGATGACGGCAGAAGAAGTGCTGGCCCTGGCAGCACACCTAACGACACACCGTGTCTATTACGAGATCGGCCAGGTAAAATCGCTGCTGCTGCCGGCATTGAGGCAGATACGCATCGACCGTGCCGTCTTCACCGCCGTGCTGCGACTCCTTTTTGATGGGGAGGCTGGCCTGGTGGATGTCACCTTGCATCGGCTGTTGGACAGGGCCGGCGGCAAGTCTCCTGACAGCGGGTCAGTAGAGAGGGAAGAGATCTACCGGGCCTTCATCAGCGCTACCCTGGATGTGCGCAACACACCCTTCAGCCTGAACCGCGTCTTTGCCGAGGTGCGAAGGCGCCTGCAGCCCGACCGGGAAGAGCCTTTCGTCTTGCCGACGCGGCTCTCCGAGATCAAAGGGCATGCCTTCCAGGATGTTGTCAAGGCAGGGGCCGACCGCAAGGGCCGGAAAGGGGTGATGACCCGAGAAAACGCCATCATCCGGCTCTACAACATCTTACACCTAGACCTCTTACTGCAGGAGGTCGGTGCGCGCTTCTTCGACAACATCCCCTTCAGCTTTGAGTTGCTGCTGACGCGCTACCGGCAGTCGCTGCTCGACATTCTGCATGCTAAGCGCCTGGATCCGGAGTTGGCGCATTTCTTTGCCTATACTGACCCCTCGCGCCTCTTTGAGCAGATCCGGGCCCTATACCCCCGCTCCCGCGTCGAACGAGTCTCCAGGGTCTTCGGCCATGCGGTAAACCTCCTACAGCGAAGCCGCTGGCTTACGCTCGACCGGGAACAGCTGCAAGCCTTCGGCCTCCTGGATTCCTATGCCCATCTCTTTGCCCGTGCCGATACCGAGCTGTCTGTCTCAGACATCGTCCTCAATATCCTCCAGCGGGCTGCCTCGGACCGACTGCTCTCCCGTTCCTTCCTGGACCTGTTCCGCGAGCCCGACGACGATGTCGTCTTGCGCCGGCTGGGAAGGCGCATGGGGCAAAGGCGCCTCGAGCGGCTGCTGCCTACGATGGATGGGCTTCCTTCGTCGCGCGGGGATGCCCTGAAGAAGCGCATCCAGCTTTTTCGCGACCTCTTACCCGAAGCACCCAGGGAGGCCTCCGAGCGGGACGCCTATCTCTCCCTCTCGGCCATCCTCTCGCTGGGTCGCTTTCCCGATGGGCATCCTTTCGAAGGGCAGTCGCTGGAATCACAAGCCGACTACTTGGCTCAGCAAGTGGTCAGCGGCCGGCTGCTGGCAAGGCTCCTGGCCGCCCGCCCGCCCCGGCATGCCACCTCAATCCTCCTGGCGGCCGTCCAACGCCCGCCCCTGGTGTCGGCCATCCTCCAGCAGTTCGGCGTCGACCGGGCGGCGGTGGCAAGGACCTTCCGCCATTGGGCTGCTCGGGCAGGCGACCCACGGCTGACGGAAGAGCAGCTCATGCGCGAGGTCCTCCTTTACCGCCAGACCCGGGAGGTCGGCAGGGGAGAAAATGCCTTGCAGCAATCCGTCATGGCCTACCTGGTGGAAGAGGGGACACTCAGCTTCTGGCAGGCACTGAAAAGTCTCCCGCGGGAAGGGCTGCCATCCGGCGAGGTGCAAGCGTTGCTGGATGCCTGGCCCCGCCGCGCGCTGGAGGCCCTGGCAGGGCCGGAGCCTTGGTACGAGTTTTATTTCGGGGTGCTGACAGACCCTTCTCCTTCCCGCGAGCAAGACTACCGGGCCATCCACGCCTGGGCCGACTACCTCTTCCGGCATCCGGCGGGCCGCACCCGCAGGCGCACGCTCACCCTGCTGGTAGATACCTACCTGCATGCAGGACCCGGGCAGCCGGGCGATGCAAGTCCGCTGCACCTCCGCTTCCTGGAGGCATTGCTGCCTTTCGACCGGCTGCCCGCGGGGGCCGTAGTCAGGCTGCAACGCGCGCTGGTGTCTGCCGGTGTGCCGGTGGCGGCCATCACCACCCATCTGGCAGCGCAAGGCCTGGGCACAGACCTTCCTGACGAGGGGGCAGGGGACAGGGAGCCTCCGCCAACGCCGCCGGAAAAGGCAAAGCTGCGGGACATCCCCACGCCCAAACAACTGCTGAGTGCCTTGTCGCGCACGGGAGGCACGGGAAACCGCCTATTAGCCGGCCTTCGGCGCTGGGTAGACGACCGTCGATGGAGCCCTGCCGAAGCCAGCCAGCTGGCAGAGCTGTTGCCGGCACGTGCCTGGCAGGCCTTGCTGCGCAGTCTGGCACCCGGCATAGAGGTCCAGGGCCTCGTCGACGCCTGGGTGGAACTCTACCGCAGCATGGGCTGGCAGCCGGCCGCCCGCCAGGCAAGACGTGAAGTGCTGGGCGTCCTCTTTTCTCAAAAACTCTGGCGCTATCGGACCCCGGCGGCCATCCATGCTGCCCTGCTGGCAGCGGCCTCCCAGCCGGCAGAAGGCTTTTCGGTCGAAGGCCTGGACAGCCGGCCGATAGCCGCTTCCGAAGAGGCTGCGCTCACCTTTTTCCTGGAGACGGGCATGGTGCCGGGCATCGGCTTGGTGGCGGCCTCCGCACCGGAATACCGGGAGATGGCCCAGCAGGTAGCATCGAAAGGCATGGCGCGCTATTTTTCGACGCGGCAGCTGCATCCCATGCATGAGGAGGAAGTGCTCGCATTTTTTCAGCCTGCTGACCTCAGTGAATATATCTTCAGCGCCCTCACAAGGCAGACGTCAGACCCTGCCTTGCAGGCATTCCTGCCTGCCCTCTCGGAAGAGGCCATGCGTTCCCGCGTCCGGCTGGCATCGTTGGTGCAATTCATCCGGCTCTTCCGGCAGCGGACGGCCGGGCAGCCGGCGCTGGGCAATGCCGGGGTAGGGCGACTGCTGTCCGATGCCCTGCGGATCAGCGGCTTTGAAACCCTCGTGGCAGCTGCGTCTGAGGCGATGCCGCTGGAGGCCTTCCGCCGGACGCGCAACCCTCTGCTGCGCAGGGTTCAGGCTGAGCGGCTCCGAAAAGCCCGCCGCCCCCGGGCCGCCCTCGAGCAGGCTGTCTGGTTCTTCCTGCGGACAGGGATGCTGGCACCCGATGCCAGCTTTGAGTCTGTCGACGCACTCACGGCCTGGCTGCACGAACGCATCCGCACCGGCGACACCCGCATCCGTAGCCTGCTCTTCCAGCGAAGCCGCGAAGAGAGCGCCCGCCAGCGTGTCCGCCGCCTCATCGCCGGGCTGGATGAGCGGAGCCTTTACAACTTCGTGCATCCCGCCCTCTTCACAGAACTCAGCGAGCTGACCCGTATGATGCGGCAACGCTTCGGCATTGACGTCTGGAGGGCCGTCGGTGCCCGGACCGATCGTGACCGGATGGACAGGATCCTGCAGTGGTGGTCGCGCACCCGCTACCGGCTCGACACCCCCCTGCGGATCCTCCAGCGCTTTATGGAAGCCGTCACCTCCGTCCTCGACGAACGACAGCTGGCGCGCATACAGAGGCCCGAGCCCGGGCTCCTCACGCCTGCAGAGCGGGACCTCTGGCAGGAGCTCAGAGCACTGATCCCCGACTGGATAGATTCCCCACCCGAGGAGGAGCGCAAGCTGAAGCCGCCGGCAGCCTCAGAAAATGCAGAGGCGATGAACGACCCGGAGCCTACGCCCGACCCGGCTGATGGCATCCCGGTCCGGAACGGCGGACTGGTGCTGTTATGGCCATTCCTCGGCCGGCTGTTCTCCCGGCTGCAGCTCACCGATGGCAAGAATTTCGTGGGCGACCAGGAGCTCTCCCGCGCCATCCGCATCACTGAATACATCGTCACCGGCCGCACCGACATGGAAGAGCATCAGCTCGCCCTTAACAAAGTCCTCTGCGGCGCTCCGATCGACTTCGAAGTGCCGGCCAACATAGATGTCTCCACAGAAGAGGCAGACCTCTGCGGGAAAATGCTCCAGGGCGTCATCCGAAACTGGGAAAAACTCAAGACGACAAAGCCCGACACCTTCCGCGAAAGCTTCTTGCGACGGGAGGCTATGCTCTATCGCATCGAAGAGCGCTGGGAGCTCGTCGTACAGCGAAAAGCCTATGACATGCTGCTCGATACGCTGCCTTGGAACATATCGATGATTCAGCTATCTTGGATGCCCGACCGACTTGTAGTCCAGTGGAAATGACCCTGATGGCCGACCCTTCGAAGGACCATATCATCAGCCTCGAAAAAGAACTCGACTGGCTATCGCAACTGCTCGACCAGAGGATGCAGTCGTATTTCGAGTCAAAGCCCTTCGACCCGGCAGCCCTCCCGCCACCCCAGCTCCAGGGCAAAGGTGCCTATGGCAAACTCGTGCAGGAACTCTCGCTCACCATCGAAGAACGGATCGCCCTCTGCATGTCGCTGGTGCCAAACATCAGGCCGCAGCTCTTCGACCGCTTCTTCATACAGAACAAGTCCATCGCCCGCAGCTTTACGGAGTTCGGCGGAGCCGACAATGCCCAACACCGAGGGTTTGTCCCTACTGGCGAGACCGTCTGCTTCGTCATCGCCGAAAAGGACCTGCAACGCCGCATCACGCTCCTGCAGATGTTCTCGGAGGATCATGTCTTCTACCGCCGCAACATCCTGCGGCTCTCGCATGGCGCAAGCCAGGAAATGTTCTGGTCGGGTCGCCTCACCCTCTCCGAAGAATACCTGGCACTGCTCACCACGGGTAAGCCCTTCGAGCCGCGCTACAGTCCCATGTTCCCCGCCCAGCGGTTGCAGACCTACCACCGGATGGAAGACCTCGTCCTCAGCCCCATGGTGCTGGACGAAGTCTCGCATATCCTGCATTGGCTCCGGTTCCAGTCGGAGATCCGGGAAGACAGCCTCCTGCAGCAACGCTTCCGCAAAGGATACCGCGCCCTCTTCCATGGCCCGCCCGGCACCGGCAAGACCCTGACCGTCGCCGTCATCGGTCATGAGACCAACCGGCCTGTCTTCCGCATAGACCTCTCACAGCTGGTCTCCAAATACATCGGCGAGACAGAAAAGAACCTGTCGACCGTCTTCGCATTGGCCGAGAACAAAAACTGGATCCTGTTTTTCGATGAGGCGGAGTCGCTGTTCTCCAAACGTACTGAGGTCTCCGACTCGAAGGACCGCTATGCCAACCAGGAGACCTCCTACCTGCTGCAGCGGATCGAGAACTTCGACGGGCTGGTCATCCTCGCCACCAACCTGAAGCCGAACATCGACCGGGCCTTCCTCCGTCGTTTTCAAAGCATTATCAGCTTCAACGTCCCCGAGGCGCTGGAGCGCGAACGTATCTGGCGGAACCTGCTGTCGGGCTTCGGTTTGGACAAAGAGGTCGACCTGGCCACCATCGCACGCGACCATGAAGTCTCCGGCGGGTCTATCCACAACGCCGTACAGTTCGCCTGGCTAAATGCCCGTTCCCGCGAGTCCGCTTATATCCAGATGGGAGACCTCGTGCACGGCGTCATCCGGGAGCTCGGCAAAGAGGGCAAGACTTCCCGGATCTAACCCAACCGCTTACATGTCACGCCCCAATAAGATGTTCCAATACCTTTTCTGGCCTGAAGAATGGGCCCGGGAGGCGACGGCGCAGCTCAAGCGAGCGCAGGGGCAGGTCCAGCTATTGATGCAGGCCTCCGACTTCGGATGGTTGGAAGAAATGCTCTTCCGACTCGTCAACAAAGGAGTCTATCTCGAGGTATGCCTCCGAGAGCACCCGACCGACAAGAGCCTGCGATATGTCAACGCCAAGAAACGCCTGGTGCTGGCCGGCGCTGAAGTGTGCGTACATCCTAGGTACTCCTTAGAGGATCCGGCAGAGTCGTTTCTCATCATCGACCGGCGCCATTTGATCAGCGATACCCGCTACCAAACCCACGACGACCACCGGGGCATCCTGATCGAACGCACCCGACATTTTCACAGCCTCATGGCCTCCGGCCATCGTGAGAATCCGGCCAAAGACGACCTCCGCATCCGCCTCTGGAGTAGCGCGCCGGAAGTGCCGGCCGGCCAGGCCGTCGACATCTACTGGGAAGTCGAGAATGCAGACTTCATTGAGATGGAACCCGGTGTCGGTGCCATTGCCTCCAGCGGCAGTCTCCCGATGACCATCTTCGAAGACACCCTTTTTCGCGTCAAGGCTGGGAACCGCGGCGGCATGCTGATGCGGCCGCTGATCGTACTGATTTCAGAGCCTTCACTGCTGGAAGTGACCGTCAGCGTACTGGATGCCGGCTCCGGCATCCATATCCCCCTAGAGTCAGCCTCCGAGACCACACGCAGCTATGCCGTGCTGCGGGGCGACCGCATCCGTGTCTCCTGGCGGACGCCCGTCTCGGCACAACTACAGGAGAAGCGGCTGGGGCGGCTGCCTGCAGAAGGGAAACGTGACATGGAAGTTTCGGTTGACCAGATATTTGTGTTTACTTTGAGAACAACCTATGAGGAGGCGGTGACGCAAGTCTCCGTCGTAGTCATGGACGAACCTTCCTACCTTCCGCAGCTCGCACGGAAGGCTACCGCCCGGCCAGCAGCGCAAGGGTTTAGCCTCCGGCGCTGGCTGAGGGTATGGGTGCGACGGCTCAAACGCTTGATATATACATAGTGGCAGGCATGCAGAAGCAAGACAACATAACAAGGCTGCTGATCTTTTGCGCCGGAAGCAGTCCGGAGCTGCTCCGCCAATGCCCCGCCTCGGAGTGGATCAAGCATACCGGCATCGGCATGACCGTGCTGATCACTTCCATCCTGGCGCTCGCCTCCTCCAGCATGGCCCTCTACTCTGTCTTTGGCTCGCTGTGGGTGACACTGCCCTTCTCCCTGCTATGGGCGGTTCTAATTTTTAACATAGACCGGTATATCGTCTCCAGCTTCCGCAAGAAGGGCAACCCCCGCAAAGAGTTCCTCCAGGCCCTGCCGCGTCTCTTGCTAGCAATGAGTATTGCAATTGTCGTGGCCAAGCCTCTGGAGATGGAGATCTTCCGCTCCGAAATCCACCAGGTGCTGGGAGAATGGAGGGCCGCCAAGCTCGAAAGTCTGGAGATGACCTATGTCTTACGCGCCCGCAGCCTAGATGCAAAGGCGCTCAATGCCCGAAGCCTACTCGACGCGTCGGGCAAACGCCGCGACCGATACTATCAGGAATATGCCTGCGAATGCGACGGCACCTGCGGCACAGGCCTGCGGGGCCGGGGTACTGAATGCCATGCCAAGCAGCTTCGCTATGAATCCAGCGAGCAGGAATATGCATTGGAGAAGGAAAGATACGAAGCTGCCACCGCCGCAGTGGACCAGGAGCGGTCCAGCCTTTACCTTCAGCGGTCGGCCGACCGGCAGAAAGTCGAAGAAGAGTTCTCCTCCGGCTTCCTGGCCCGCCTGAATGCACTCCACAGCATCGGTACCCTGGCATCCTACGCCATCACGCTGCTGCTACTGATGGTGGAAGCTTCTCCCGTCATGGCCAAACTCCTGGGGTCTGAAGGCCCCTACGACAATTTGGTGCGCATGTCGGAGAATGAATACCGCCATCGCTACATGCGGTCCGTCTATAAACAGAACCTCGATCTGCAGTCGCTGTACAACGCATCAAAAAGAATGGCGCCCAGCAGCCTCGAGTCCACCGCAGAATCGCCCTATGCCGATTCGCATCTCAAGTATGCTGAGCTGCGAAGGAAATTGCGTACCCGCTTAAAAAACAAATGACGTGTACGTCCATTGCCGGTCTATATTTCTATCTCTTACGCTGCTTGCGGCCTATGGGCTGCCAGCCAGCCTAGAGGCGCAAGTCACCATCCCTCTCGCGGAGAAGAAGTTCTCCAACCTAAAAGATGGAAAGGGGTACCTCATCGAAGACTTCGGGTATTTCAAATCTCAAGTTGTAGAAAATATCTCCTCCGTAGGGAGCTCTGCTGTAGATGGGCTCGATGAAACGCTTCGAAAGCGAGCCGACAGTCTTTTTGAGGTTCTAAAGAAAGACCGCTCCGTATCCATGCCGAGAGAAGACCTGTCACTGGTCAAACATTTCCCCGCCGTCGACGAAGAGCCTCGGGTCATCGCCAACCTGGTATTCACTCTTGCCCGGCTTGGCGGCAGCCGCAGCCTCGAATATGCCGTCCGCCGGGGCGATACCCTCGAGATAGAATATACGATCCTACGGGGGAAGGGCTTTGACGAGATAGAAGTCCTAGAAGGCAAGGAACTCCGTTTCAACGCGGCCCGTAATATGAAGAAGGCAGAGGTAAACAACCAGCTCGTCATCTTGGCAGACGGGATGATCACGGTGAACCTCTACAATAAAGGCCCTGTCCCATCAAAAGGTAAGCTCGTCATCACCGTCCGCCCTGCCCTGGCACGCCTTGCCCTGCGGTATCTCTGCGATACCCTCGCCAACCAGGTAAAGATGAAAGTGCTGCGGGTCGACACCCTTTCAGAGATCTTCTTCAGTCGTGCCGTCGCCCTCGCCTCGGGCCGCGACATCACCCGCACCCCCTTCGTACGCGTCGATGTACCCGTCACGCCTGGCAGAAGATACCTCGCCATGGGCTACTGGCTCGGGACAGGCGAGAAAAGCCTCAAAGCCTGGCAGACGCTCGCCACGGCGGAGGCCTCTCCGCTCTTGCCCTACCTGACCGGAGAACTTAAGCGCCGCGACCGGGTACGCCTGCCGGTCGACACCTACAAGGAGGTACGCTTCGACATCCGCTTCGACGGGGTCTCACTGCGCTCCCAGGCACAGAATGGCATGCAGGGGACGGTCGCCCGCGACCCCGAGGGTCCCGATGTCCATCCCAACTATGGCTTTGTCGCCCTCACCCGGGGCTTGTCGATGCCCTCCAGCATCGGACTGGAGCTGGAAAACCTCTCCAAAGTCTATGGCTGCCAGACGCAGGTCGACGTGGTCGGTCTCTACACGGAAAGCCACGAAGAAGAACTAGAGGTAGAAGAAAAGACTTGCCGAGAATACATAAAGCTCTCTTTCCTGTGAACCTCCGCGCCGCGATATACTACCCTTCCGCCTGCCTGATGCTTGGGTTTGTCCTCTATGGATGCACGGGCTGTGGCTCGGAATATTCCCAACTGCTCTCTCTCAAGACCAGCACCCGCCGGGTGATGACTGAATACAGTTTCCTGCAACGCACTTCGGAACGCCTGGTCGGCAAGCTGCCTGGCGGGGGAAAAAGATCTTCGTACGACTCATCCCGCCTCACACCCCTGGCACAGAAGAATCTAATCACCCGCTACAACTATCTCTATTCGACCCTGAACCCGATGCGGCCGGAACGGGTCGGATTGTATTTTGACAGTGCCCAGTCGATCTTCTGGACGCGCGACAGCAGCCGCGAGCGCATCCGCTTCGGCGCGGAAGTCTATGGCTGGCATCCAGCCTGGATGTCTGACAACTGGCTCCTGGCACCCTTCCGACTGCTGACGACTCTCTCATATTATTCCTACAACGTCGACCCTGCCACCGGCGGCTGCCTGAATCCGGCCGACATGGAAGCTTGGAGGTCGATAGCGCTGGTCGACTCCGCCCATGCCTACGACTGCCGCGTCCTCCTATCCGTCGCCTGCGATGGGGCCGACAACTCCGCCCGCTTCCTCACCAATACCGATGCCTGGTCGCTGCTGTCAGACTCCCTGTCATCCCTACTGCGCGTCCGAAAGGCCGATGGCGTAGAAGTCTCTTTCTCAGACATCCCGTCCGACATGGGTCCTCGCTTCACCGCCTTCATCGAAGCCTTGAGCCAGAGTCTAGAGAAATCGCTCCCTGGTGGCGACTTCTACCTGTCCATCGTCTTGCCGCCAGACGACCCGGACCTTGTCTTCAACCTCGATGAACTCCAGCGACTTGCCGACATGATGGTCGTACAGGGGTATGAATATGCCGACGAAGAAGGTGCTGCGGTTGCCGTCGCCCCCCTGCTCTCCGCAAACGAAAACGGCCCCAGCCTCGACCGCACCGTGAGAACTTATATGGACCGTGGCCTCGACACCCAGATGGCCGTCTTGGCCCTGCCGCTCTATGGCAACCAATGGAGGGATACGCTGGATGCCCAGAAAGGCAACTATGTGAGCCGCTTCGACCGGAAGGTCACCTATAGTGAGATCCGCAGGGTATACAACCCCCTCGACACCAGCTATGTGCTGACGCCTTCCCTGGATCCACTGTCGATGACCAACTACTACCTGGTGGAATTCCCCGACCGCTCCGCCATCGAGTGCTGGTTCGACGACGACTTCACCCTCGGCCGAAAGATGGACCTCGCCATGGCCAGGGGCTTCCGGGGTGTGGGGCTATGGGCTTTGGGATATGATGTGGGCCATGATGAGATCTGGAAGCAAGTCCGCAATCGCTTCGCCACCGACACCGTGCAGTTCCGCGACCCGGTAACGGCCTTCCTGGGCTATCCCATCCGCATCGGGAATTTCTTCCTCCGTCATGGCGACCTCATCGCCACCACGTCGGCAGTCTTCACGCTAACCGTCGTACTCGCCATGTTCCTGGCCTTCAGCGACTGGCGGGTTCGGACCTCCATCTTCTACGAAGGCTTTAACTTCTTCGTCTATATCCTGGTGAGTTCCCTGCTGATGGTACCGCTGCTCAGCTGGCTCGGCTTCTTCGGAGATACCAGGAGCGGGCTGTTGATAGCCTTCCTGGTTGGCATCGGTGCCGGATACCTGATCTTCCGCCTGACGAAGTCCATGCAGTTCAAAAGGCCCTGACCCGCATCCTAGATGCCATGAAAGTACTTGCTCGCGAACTGAGTTTTTTCTTCCTCTTCGCTACAGCCTCCATCTGGCTGACTCCAACATCTGTCAACTTCCTTGGCCTCACCTCCGAGGCTTTCATCGTGAATAAGGTAGAGAAGATTTTCCTGATGCAGATAGGCCAGCTGGCATTCATGGCCAACCTGGTCGTGTTGTATCTCCTGCGGTTCGTATTTACGCTGGTCCGACGCAAACTGATGGGCAGCAGCGGCCCGCAGCCCTGATGGCCATGATTCATCTGTTGGCCTGTCCGAAGTGGGCCGTGGGCTAAATTTTATTTGTGCTGTACTTTATTTCATCTACGTTCCGCATAAAATCTTCAGTCGGTGGGTAAAAACCCTGCTTGAAATTATTTAAATGCCCCTTATTTTTGAATACGATTCACATGGTTCAATAAAAAGACGACGCTTGCCTGGGTATCTAATCATCTCAAACCAGGAATTAGTCTGCATCCTACCACCAGTTGAGCAGCCTGGATTTGCCGCATTTTTTTGGCGATACTCTGATAAAGTCTTTCGGTTCTCAATGCTTTACACATGTCATCGAATTTGGCTGCTACAAAGGAATACCACCCGAGCATATCGTTCAACTTAATCATTCATCATATATAAATCCCATCCCTTCATCTAAAAATCTAAAATCATGCACATCAAACCAGGCATCGTCCCTGTGTTGAGCCGTTGCAGTATCCACCCGCAATGCTTATTGGTGGTGAGGTTCTCATTCCTCTTTTTCTTTGCCTTCAGCATCCATGCGACTGCCGATGGCTTCGCAGATCGATTCACGCTGCTGCGCAGTGATGCGGTTCTAGAAGAATTCTTAGGATTCGTTGCTCCGCCAGATGATGTCCGCATTAGCGGCCAGGTGACTGATGAGTCTGGGAAGCCGGTACAGAACGTAAGCGTCGTCCTGAAAGGCACCTCCCGTGGTACTCAAACGGACGCCAGTGGCAGTTTCTCGATTGAAGTACCGGACGGCAAAGGGATACTGGCCTTTTCTTCCATCGGCTTTGCCCCCCTAGAAGTGCGGATAACAGGCAATACACTCAATGTTATGCTTACAGAGGCTACGGCTAGTATGCAAGGTGTCGTCGTAACGGCCTTGGGTATCCGAAAAGAGCAGAAAAGCTTGGGATACGCTACGGCCTCTGTCGTGCCGGAGCAGGTGACGGTGAACCGCAACTCCAGCTTCATGAACGCCCTCACGGGTAAAGTGGCGGGGGTCAACATCACCTCCATGGGATCCGGCCCGGCCGGTACCAGCAAGATCCGCATCCGGGGCCAGTCTTCATTCGGTGCCAACAACTCACCTCTCATCGTCATCAACGGTGTGCCGATCGACAACACCAACTTCGGTGCAAGGGGAGACATCTCCGAACGAGGCAGCAACCGCACCTCCGACGGTGGCGACGGCCTGAGCAGCATCGACCCCGACAACATCGAGTCGATGACGGTGCTAAAGGGTGCGGCTGCCTCCGCCCTCTACGGTTCGCGCGCCAAAGACGGCGTCATCATGATCACTACCAAGACCCGCAGCAAGGGCTCCGGTATCGGTATCGAGGTCAACACCAACTACAACCATGAGACGCCGCTCGACTACACCGACTATCAATATGAATACGGGCAGGGAGAGAACGGCGTCAGGCCTACCACGCCCTTCCCTACCTCCGGTCAGTGGAGCTTCGGGGAGAAGTTCGCCCCTGGCCTCACCCAGGTGCTCTTCAACAACCAGGTTGTACCCTATGAGCCCCAGCGTGGACAGATCCGCCAGTTTTATCGCAACGCCTCGACGCTGACGAACTCCGTCACGGTCTCCTCTGGCGGCGAATACGGAGGGATGAGCCTGTCGGTCTCCAACATGCGCTCCACTGCCATCCTGCCGGGGTCCGACTTCGACCGAAAGAACATTAACCTCGGCTTCACACAGACATTCGCTAAGAAGCTCACCATCAGCGGTAACATCAGCTATTCCAACGAACGGAGGAACAACCCGCCCAACATCGCAGAGCAAGACTACAGCCCCGTCATCCTCTATAATATGGCCAACTCCATGCCGATGGACCTGCTGCAGAAATACGCCTTCGACGCCGTCGGCAACGAGGTATCCTGGTCGCGCTTCACCAACCGTACCAACCCCTACTTCGCCCTGTCGAGGTTTGAAAAGCAGAACCGCGACCGCTTCTTTGGAAACCTCACCGTGCGGTATGACATCACCAAATGGCTGTATCTGCAGGGAAGGCTGGGGCAGGACTACTACGCCCGTTCCCAGGACTATAACCTCCCGACCGGCAGCCAACGTCAGGCCCCGGCCCCTCCCGGCTTCGTGAATGGACAGTATGTGCAGGATGAACGTCGATTCCGGGAACTCAACACAGACGTCCTTCTCGGCTCGAAGAAGTCGTACGGCGACTTCTCCGTCGACCTCATGGTGGGCGGCAACCAGATGAACCGGAGGCTCGACCGCAACAACGTCCTGGTGCAGGACTTTTATACCCGCGGCATCTACACCCTTGCAAATGGACGTTTGCTGCAGCCCATCAATGAAGTCTCCGAGCGGCAGGTCAACTCCGTATACGGTTCTGCAGAACTGTCGTGGCGTAACCTACTCTACATAAACGGGACTGTTCGGAATGACTGGTTCTCGACGCTGTCTCCTCAGAACCGCAGCATCCTCTATCCCTCTGTCACTGCCAGCTTCATCCTGTCGGATGCCTTCCGGGATGCTATGCCCACGTGGATAGACTATGCCAAGCTGCGTGTCGCTTATGCCGAAGTGGGCAGTGACACAGATGTGCCACCCTATTCCAATAGCCTCTTCTACGCTATTAACCCCCTGCAGTTCCCCAACCCTTCGGGCACCCTGCAGTCGCTGGCCAGTATCAACGCCTCGGTCGTACCCAATCCCGACCTGCGGCCAATGCGCGTCTCGGAGAAGGAGATCGGGCTGGAGGCAAGGCTCTTCGGTAACCGTATGGCACTGGAGGTAAGCTACTATGATAAGCTCTCTTCAGACCAAATCCTGCAGGCGCAGATCTCTGATGCATCCGGCTATCAGCGCCAGCTGGTCAATGTAGGGCAGAGCCAGAACCGTGGCCTCGAGGCTATGTTCAACATCCGCGCTGTCAAAGCCCGCAACTTCTCCTGGGAGGTAAACCTCAACGGTGCCTATAACCAGTCAAAAGTATTGAGCCTAGGGACTGGCGCAGGGGATACGATTATCACCGTCGGTGTCGGAGAATTCACCGGTGAGCTTCGCCAGGTCGTTGGGAAGTCGCTCGGGCAGCTCTATGGCTACGGGTATTTGCGGAATGCTTCCGGCCAGCAGGTCTTTGACGCTGGCAACGGCCGACCCCTGCGGACCGCCAACCTGATTGCATTCGGCAGTGCCCTACCCATCTGGACAGGAGGCATCACCAACACATTCAACATCCACGGTGTATCTTTTTCATTCCTGATCGATTTCAAGCTTGGGCATAAGATGATCTCCGGGACGAACTTCAACGCCTGGCGCCACGGTCTACACAAGGCCACCCTGGTAGGTCGCACCGAAGGTTTTGTAGTGGGAGATGGGGTGCTGCTGAACGGGCAGAAGAATACCGTCAAGTCGGGCGTGCAAGCCTTCTATGAGACCGTACGAAGCCAGAACATCGCCGAGTCATTCGTGACAGACGCGGGCCTCTGGCAGCTGCGCCAGGTCACAGCCGGATATGACATCACCCGCTTCCTCAAGGGCCTCTCCTTCGTCAAAGGCGTCCGGCTGAGTGCAGTGGCGAGCAATGTGCTCGTCCTGCGCAAGTGGGTAGAGAACATACATCCCGAACAGTTCGGCTTGCCGTCTGACAACCTGATGGGGCTGGAGGCTACCGGCCTGCCCATTACCCGCAATGTCGGATTCAACTTAAACATCAAATTCTGACCGTCATCGCCATAAACTATAGACACATGGAAACGACACTCAGAAAAATCGCCCTCATCGGCAGCCTGGCCTGCCTGACGGCCTGCGACAAGGGCTTCGATGAGATGAACATAAATCCTGTAGCCCTGACGGGCGTAGACCCTGTCTTCCAGCTGAATAACGCCATCGTCAACAGCGCCTTTACCTACGGCAACCTCAGCTACGAGACGACCATCGTCAAACAAATGATCACGCCTTTCAGCGGCGTTGGATCCGCGGCCAACTACAACCAGGACAACCGCAGCGTGGCCGCCGGCAACTGGCAGCGCTACTATCGCAGCATCACCCGCGACCTGGTCGACGTCGTCGAGAAGACAAAGAATGACGCAAACCGCAGCAATCTCTATCACACGGCCCGCATCTGGAAAGCCTATTGCTTCATGCTGCTGACGGACACTTATGGCGACATCCCCTATAAGGAGGCCGGCCGCGGCGCCCTCGAGGGCACTTCCAAGCCGAAGTACGACGGCCAGGGAGCCATCTATACCGACATCCTCAATGAGCTCGAGACGGCTACCGCCGCCCTCGACGCCACCAAGACCCGCGTGACACAGGAAGTGCTGTTCGCTGGGGATGTCGCCATCTGGAAGCGCCTCGGCAACTCACTGCTGCTGCGGGCGGCTATGCGGCTGTCGAAGGTGAACCCGGCCGTAGCACAGACCTATGTGACGAAAGCCGTCACCGGAGGGCTCATGACAAGTAATGCAGACAACATCGTCATTCGCCACAACGCCAACTTCGCCAACGATGTCGGCAGCCAGCTCAATGGCGGTCAGTCGGCCTTCTTCTACCTTGCAAAAGACTTTGTCGACCATCTCAAGTCGACTTCTGACCCCCGACTGACGGCCATCTCCGTGCGGTACAAAGGTGCTCTCAGCGGCGCCAACCAGATCGAGTCGCGCGCCTCCCGCCTGGCAGCCGACCAGATCGGCATGCCCCTGGGCTATGACAACACGACCATCTCCACCGAAGTGCGTGCCAGCAACCTCGCGAGCCTCTGGGACTACAGCCAGCTCGACCGCACCCGCATGGCCAGCCCCCAGGCACCCACCTTCATCCTGACCTATGCCCAGACACAGTTGCTCCTAGCGGAGGCTATCACCCGCGGATGGGCTCCTGGGAATGCCGCCACTGCCTACGCAAACGGCGTCAGGGCTCATATGCAGCAGCTGGCCCTCTATGGCACCTCGACCGCCATCCCCGTCGCCGCCATCGACGCATGGGTCACCGCCAACCCGCTAGTGGCGGCACGCGCGCGCGAACAGATTAACACTCAATACTGGGTGGCATCCTTCCTCAACGGCCCCGAGGCATTCGCCAACTTCCGCCGCAGCGGCTTCCCCGTCCTGGCACCCAACCTCTTCCCGGGCCGAGACCTCAAGACGGAACCCTTCATACGCCGGCTTACCTATCCAGATGCGGAACTCAACGTCAACACCGCCAACGTGCAGGAGGCCATTAAGCGCCAGGGGGCCGACATCATGGATACACGCATCTGGTGGGATGTCAAGTGACTTGTAGGAGTATATGAAAAAACGATTTCGATGAAAGGGCTGAAGCGAAGACTCCAGCAGGCAGAAGCAGTCAACGGCTGTTGGCTCAACCTTGGCAACCCGCTGACGGCAGAGATGGCCGGACTGGCCGGATTCGACTGGGTACTCATCGATCTGGAGCATGGCGCCGGCACAGAAGCACAACTCATCGGGCAGCTGCAAGGCCTTTCTGCTACGCCGGCAGCCCCCGTCGTCCGCGTAGAGAGCCACGACAGGCGCCGCATCCAGCGGGTACTCGACATGGGCGCCGAAGGCATCCTCGTACCGCGTGTCTGCAACGTGCAGGAGGCGAAGGAGGCCGTCGACGCCCTGCATTACCCCCCGCAGGGCTCCCGCGGCATGGCCAAGATGATCCGTGCGACAGCCTTCGCCAGTCGCTTTAATGAGTATTTCGAAAACGCCCCTCAGAACATCCTCGGCGCCATACAAGTCGAGACGGCAGAGATCCTGGACCACCTCGACGCCGTCGCCGCCCTGGAAGGCGTTGACGTATTATTCATAGGCCCGGCAGACCTAACCATGAGCCTAGGCATCTTTGGACAGTTCGACCACACCCTCTTCCTCGAGGCGGTCCAGGCCACCGTCGACGCCGCCCAAAAGGCCCGTAAGCAGACGGGCATACTCCTCTTCAACCCGGACGACTATCCTCGCTACCACGGCCTGGGCATGCGTATGATCGCATGTGGCTCCGATGGCAGCTTTGTCGCCGAAGGGGCCCGCAAGATGGCTGCCGGTCTGCAGGACCGTCGCACCCGCCAAACCCAATCCTGACGTCATGCCTGCGATACTCACAGACCCATTTCTGATCTTGGCTGCTGGCATCCTCGTCGTGGTCGGCGGTATCATCGGCCTCAAACTGCATCCCTTCCTGGCGATGCTGCTGGCAGCCTTCGCGGTGGCTTGGCTGACGCCAGCCTCTGCATTGGAGCAGTTCGCCCTTTCCAAAGGGGCCAGTGCCGCCGCCGCCCTGCAGCAGGCGAAGAAGTCGCTGGGGGAACGCATCGCCACGGAATTCGGCAACACAGCCGCCAAAATCGGCATCCTCATTGCCATGGCCGCGATTATCGGCAAGTGCATGCTGGAGAGCGGTGCGGCAGAGCGCATCATCCGCTCCATCCTCCGCGCCATCGGCATCGACAGAGCCCCGGCCGCCTTCCTCGTCAGCAGCTTCTTCATCGGCATCCCCGTCTTCTTCGACACCGTCATCTTCCTCATGATGCCGCTGGCAAAGGCGATATCCATGCGCATCGGCCGCAACTACCTGCTGTTTGTCCTGTCCATCATCGCGGGAGCCATGATGGCCAACTCGCTGGTGCCGCCCGCTCCAGGGCCTTTGTTCCTGGTGACTGCCATGCAGATACCGATCGGACTGATGATCGTGGCGGGCTCAATGCTGGGACTTATCACCGCCACCTCCGGCTACCTATTCGCACGATGGCTTAATCGTCGGATGACCGTTCCCGTCAGAGATTCGCTAGACGCCAAAGTGGAGGATATTCGCATGATCGCAGAGAAAGATGACGCGCAGCTGCCCTCACTCGCCCTCTCCCTGCTGCCGGTCGTCTTTCCCGTCTTTTTCATCTGTGCAGACACCTTTCTGAATCTGTCCAAGGATGCAGCCGCTGGAAACATCGTGATGCAAGCCGTTGCCGCCGTCATTCATTTCTTCGGCGATAAGAACACCGCCCTCATCACTGCCGGCATCCTCGCCCTGCTCGTCGTGCTACAGCAGAAGCGCGGCAGCAGCTTTGATATGTCAGCCTTTATCCAGAATGCCCTGATGAGCGGAGGCGCCATCATCCTGATCACCTGCGCCGGCGGCGCCTTTGGCGGCGTCATCCAGCAGACAGGTATCAGCGCACGCATCACCGACATGACCAGCCACTACCAGATGGCGCTCATACCGCTGTCGTTTCTGATTGCTGCCGTCGTGCGGACCGCCCAGGGCTCGGCGACAGTAGCCCTCATCACCGCCTCCGGCATCCTCTCCGGCATGGCCTCCCAGGCAGGCCTCACCTTTCATCCGCTCTACCTGGGCCTCGCCATCGGTTGCGGCGCTAAGCTCGTACCCTGGATGAACGATCCGGGCTTTTGGATCATCTGTAAGATGAGCAATCTCACCGAAAAGGAAGCCCTCAAGACCTATGCACCGATGGGGGTTGTGATGGGGGTTACAGGCCTCGTCGTCATTATGCTGGCAGCCGCCTGGCTGCCGTTTCCCGTCTGAATAGCCATGCTGAATCCCGGCTCATGCTGAAGTGCTGGCAAAAAAAGAAACATGAAAAAAACACAAGAGTGCAAAACCCCATCCTCCCACCTGCCCCGTCGGGGCTTTGTACGGTCGCTCGCTAGCGGATCGCTGGGTGCCGCCCTGGCAGCCAGCCCGGCCACGGCAATGGCCGTCGGGACAGACCGCAGCCCAGCCGCGGCAGCCGCCAATAAAGGGAAAGTCCTGATGCATGTAGGCTGCCAGTCGGGCGGCACGACCCTCCGCAACCTCGAGTTCAAAGCCCGCCACGGCGTCTATCACATCGACGGGGGCATGCCTGAATATATCCCCGGCAAAGGTTGGGACCTCGAGGACTCGCTCCGCAAACGCGATGCCTGCGAGAAATACGGTATTCATCTCGACGCCTACCATCTGCCGCTCACTTCGGCAGGGATTGATAAGGTCAGCCATCCCAACATCATGCTGGGCAAGAGCCCGGAACGCGACCGCGAGATTGAAGAGATCCAACAGATGATCATGGTCGCCAGCAAGACGGGCGTCACCCTGCTCAACTACAATACCACCATCCTGCCCGTCCTACGGACCGGACAGACCATAGACCCAAAGCGTGGGAATGCCCGCTACAGCACTTGGGTCTATGAGGAGGCCGTCAAACGCAACGAGCCGCTCACCCGTGCCGGTATCGTCACGGCCGACGATATGTTCGAACGCATCAAATACCTCATCGACCGCATCGTGCCCGTGGCAGAGGAATACAAGGTGCGCCTGGGCAACCACATCGCCGACCCTCCAACACACGTCGGCTACCGCGGCATCACCCGCTGGACGAGCCCTGATGTGTTTGCCGCCATGAAGCGTTTCGCTGCTCTCAGCGACAGCCCCTACCACGGCTTCAACTTCTGCATCGGCTCCATCGCCGAAGGACTCAAAGACCCTAAGAATGAGATACACGAGATCATCCGCTACTTCGGGCCGCGAAAGAAGATTTTCAACATACACCTGCGCAATATCAAAGGTGGATGGGATCATTTCCAGGAGGTCTTCTCCGACAACGGCGACATGGACTTCTTCCAAGTCTTAAAGACCCTCCAGGAAGTGGGCTACCCCTATATGGTCATGCCCGACCACGTGCCTTCACACCCCGACGACCCCACGCATGAGCAGGCCTTCGCCCATGCATATGGTTATATCATCGCCATACTGCAGGCCATCGCCGGCGGTGCGTAGATAAATGACGGGACGCTTTAAATTTATTTTTATCCACCCACCATTTCACCCCACAAACAAAGAAGCCTCTCATACATGGAAACCATCGGTTTTATAGGACTCGGCATCATGGGTAAGCCCATGGCCATGCATCTCCACAAGGCCGGCCATCCGCTACATGTCTACTCCGGCAACCGTGCCACCTCCGAGCTCGTCGCGCAGGGAGCGACAGCCTTCGCCTCCTATGCAGCTCTAGCTGCTGCCTCAGACATTGTCATCACCATGCTGCCTGACTCTCCCGATGTGGAGGCTGTGGCCCTTGGTGTGGGGGGCGTTGCCGAAGGCCTCCGGCCCGGCGCCCTGTTCATCGACATGTCGTCGATCGCACCTGCCACAGCCAAGGCAGTGCACGCCGCCATGGCTGCCCGGGGTGTTGAAGCTCTCGACGCACCGGTCTCCGGTGGCCAGGTAGGGGCTGAGAATGCCAGCCTCTCCATCATGGTAGGTGGCTCTGCAACAGCATTCGAGCGGGCATCGTCAGTTTTCGCGCGAATGGGTAAGAACATCGTCCACATCGGAGCGGCAGGCGCCGGCCAGATGGCGAAAGTCTGTAACCAGATGATCGTCGGCATGACCATACAGGCCCTCGCCGAAGCCTTCACCCTTGCGAAGAAGGCAGGCGTTGACCTGGTACGCATGCGTGAAGTCCTGCTGGGAGGCTTCGCCTCTAGCCGCATCCTCGACCTCCATGGTAAGCGTATCATCGACCGCAACTTCAACCCTGGCTTCCGCGTCCGCCTGCATCGGAAGGATATGAACCTGGCGCTGCAAGCCGGCAGAGAGCATGCCGTCCCCCTCCATGGTTCGGCCCTGGTGGCTGCGCAGATGGATGCCATCCTCGCCAGGGGTGGGGGCGAATGGGACCATAGTGGACTAGCGCTGCTGCTCGAACAAATGTCCGGCATC
>VGFQ01000005.1 GCA_016868815.1 Bacteroidota bacterium | reverse complement strand
TTGAGGTTATCTTTCAGATTTTCAATGAATTACAAAGTAGTAAAATAAAAAAGCAGGTCAAATTTGACCTGTTTTCACAACTTGCTCCTCAGACTGGACTTGAACCAGTGACCCTCTGATTAACAGAAAACAAGTAAAGGCTACAAAAGTAAAGTATAATCAAGGTTCAACTCAGTAAAATCAATGATTCGAGATATGTCTTTCTTATTGTTTGCTTCATAGTTATTGATTATCACCCCATCCACATTTGCTTTTTGTTGGTGCAAATGTTTTACTATTTCCAAAAGCTGTAGGTCGGTTTTCTTACTCTTCGAGCCTAGGAAATGGGGTTCTGAGTCGAATCCCTCCCCCATGATTCGGATTTACCTTCTCTATGGCCTCAAAGAACCATTGCACGCCCATAGATAGCCCCCATCAAAGACTTTACCGAACCAGCGAGTTCTTCCCAGGGCGGGATGTCCCTGGGTCTTTACCCGGTCTTCCAACCGGGTTCCTTCAGACCATCCCAGACTGAAAGATGGGTTCAGAATGCCTTTCACAAAGATCTTGATCAGCCCCCGAATTTGAACTGCGTAGCACATATAGATCTACCCCAATCCAATAGATGACATGCCATATTGGAGAGTCAGTTGGACTTGACCAAGTCGGCCTAAAGGCTTGAAAGAACTTTGAACAGAATCCTCCTAATTCACAAATGTAAGTGCCCAGGTTCAAAATATTGGCAACATTTATAAACGCCCAACCACCTCCCTTCGAATCACATCTGGGTTTATGATTGCCTTGATTGAATCCATTGACTTGCTCCTATTATTTATTCGTGGCTTCTGCCTTTAAACCAACCGGTCAGGCAGCTGACTGCATGTCTCGCAACTCAATTGCTCAAGTAATTGCTGCAATTGTGTCTTCAGAATGGCGATGGAATGATCGCCGCCGGCGCGACCGAGCGCCCCCACGCCGTACATGAAGGTTCTGCCAAGGAAGCAGAAGTCCGCACCTTTGGCCATGGCCCGCGCTATATCTGGCCCCGACCGCAAGCCGCTGTCGATCATGATCTTCATTCTCTCCTTGTAGGCATCCACGATCGGTGACATCGCACGAATGCTCGACTGACCTGCATCGAGCTGTCGTCCTCCGTGGTTGGAGACGATCAATCCGTCAAAACCGAGCCGGAAGGCCGTGTCGGCGTCTTCCATGCTTGCCACACCCTTCAACACCAGTTTGCCCTTCCAGCTGTCACGAATGGGTTTGATCCTCTCCTCGTCAAGCCAACCAGAAAAGGTCCGGTTCATGAAATCCCCGAGCTTCTTCATGTCCAGCCCCTTGGGCATGTAAGGTTTCATGTTGCTGAACTCGGGCTTGCCGTGCAACAGCGTCTTGACAGCCCACTCCGGCCTCGTCATGATCTGCAGGATGTTCCTGAGAGTCATACGGGGCGGGAGGGAGAGGCCGTTCCGTAGCCGAAAGTGGGAACATCGCACAGAAGAACAAGGACGTCATAGCCGGCTTCTTTTGCCCTTTTGAGGAGGGCGTCCCTCAATGAGCTTTCAGCCGGATGATAGAGTTGATACCATGCCCTGCCCTCGGTCAAGCCCGCAATCTCCTCGATCGTCGCCGTCGTGACCGTACTAAGGATGAAAGGCACATTGTGCCTGTTCGCGGCCTCGGCCAGTATCCTCGGCGCATCCGGCCAAACCAAGCCCTGCAGGCCTATCGGCGCAATCCCGAAAGGTGCGTCATAGGCATGTCCGAAAAGTTCCGTCTTGAGGGATACGTCCACATGCCTGCCGAGATATCTCGGCCGCAACTCCACCTCACGCAGTTCGGAGGTGTTACGAGACAGGTTGACGTCTTCGTTGCATCCACCATCGAGATAATCGAACGCGAAAGGCGGAACCCTCCTCATCGCTTTTGATCGGAGCGAGTCTACCGATGGATATCTCCTGTCAAAATTCCATTTCATGTTCGATCCATATTCGTATAGGTCCCGGGTATCTGTCTTGTCTTCACCAGCTCAATGGGAATGTCTTGTTCATTCCAGCAGTCGTGCATGACGAAGGCGCTGCCTAGGGCTGAAGCCTGTGCTACATCGGCTGCATGTACGCGCTGGTCAGGGAAGGCTTCCGACAGCAGATGCATGTAAACATCGTTCCTGCTGAAACCCCCGTCGATGAAAAGATCCCGTACACCGTTTTTCCCGAGTACAAGACGCGTGGAAAAAACCTGCTCTCCCACGAGTACGGAAACCAGCTGATGATAGGCCTCTTCAAAGTCACCGAATCCGGAAAGGTCGAATGTGCCGAAATCCAGTTTGCCTCCGTTCGAAGGGATGGGATTGTCTATATCGAAGGATTTCGATCGAAGCCGTTGCATGACCGAAGCATCGAATCGAATATCCCTGAACGCATCAGGATCCATGCAGAAGTGCGAGCCAAGGACCTTTGTCCATTTCATATGCTCCGCTCCGGCGAAAAGCCTGGAGGCCTTTACCTGGGTCCCTGATGGTGACAGGAAGCAAAGACAGTCATTGGCCAGTTCATATGGAGTCAGAGGCTCTTTATTGAAAGGGTTTAGGCTGATCGACCAGGTGCCTGTCGAAAGGAGCATGAACGGCTGTCTGAACGCATAGGAATAGGGCAGTAGAGCGGCCGAGCTGTCATGAAGCCCGGTCCCGATGAATACTCCCTCGGCATTACGATGGAACGGCCCTTGGGCGTCGGAGAAAGGCGGGAGCAGCTTCTCGAGCTCCTCTTCCTTGACCCAACGATGATAGTCGCCGCGGATGAAATCCCAGAGATGGGTGTGGCAGCCGACGCTCGTCGCTTCAGAGCACAAGCGTCTTGTGAGAAGGAAACTGATGTATTGCGGAAGATGAAGGGCATGGCGTACTGACCTGTATCTTCCCGGTTCCCCATGCCTGAGCCGATACAGTTGCAACCCTGAATTCAGGCTTCCCAGCGACGGTGAAGCGGTTTCCCTACAGAGCTTCTCTGCGCCGCCGTATCGCGCATAGAAACGTTCCTCCAAATCCCGGGGATAGGGTTTCAGGTAATTGTACAGCGGGGCAGCCGGACGAAGTTCTTCGTCAAGTAGCACGAAACTGGCGCCATAGCCCGAGAAATTCACCGCCCGGACGGAATACGCGGGATCGGACATCACGTCCCGGTAACCTTCCAACACCCACCGACTCAGAGCTTCTACCGACTCGCATGGAAAACCTTCCTCATCCTCGATCTCATCCAGCGATGTGGACGTCTCATGAACGACGCGGTAGCGGCTGTCGAAAAGAACCAGCTTCTTGTTGGTCTTACCGACATCGAATACGGCAACAACCGGGAGACCTGCCATCCTTTGTTCGATTATTGGAACGCTTCAAGAATTCCCCGCAGTCTTCTTATGCAAGCTTTATCACTCTCTACGAAAACCCTTCATTCGCCAGATCAACAAACAGAATGGTCAACGAAGAAATGCCGCAGAGACACCGCCGTCGACATTGATCGTGTTGCCCGTCGACTTGTTGAGCAGACCACCCACGAAGGCGAAACAGGCGTTGGCTATGTCCTCGGGCAGTATGACCTCGTTGAGCAGTGTCCGCTTCGCATAGAAGGCTGGCAGGTCCTGAACCGGTATCCCATAGGCCTTCGCCCTTCCCTCGGCCCATCCGTCGTTCCAGATGTTGCTGCCCGAGATGACCGCATCGGGATTCACCACATTGACCCTGATCCTGTCTGCACCGAGTTCGGCGGCAAGCAGCCTGGACATGTGCAGCTGGGCTGCCTTTGCGGATCCGTATCCGGAATTGTTAGGACCGCTCACCAATGCGTTTTTACTAACGATGTTGATGATATCGCCCCCAAGACCCTGTTTCCTCATGATTCGAACCGACTCGCGGGAATTCAGGAACTGCCCCTTGACGATGATGTCGAACAGAAGGCTCCAATCCTCTTCATTGTGCTCGTCAAGCGGCTTTGAGATCGAGATGCCTGCGTTGTTGACGATGACATCGAGACCTCCAAAGGCCAGGACCACCCTTTCCATCGCACCTCTGACTGAATCCCGATCTGTGACGTCCAGATGCAATGCGATGAAACCGTCCGTACCGAAATCCTTTTCGAATTCCTTTCGGGTCTCCTCCAGACGGGCGGCGTGGTTGTCGGTGATCACGACGCAGGCGCCCTCCTCCATGAATCTCCTGACGATCGCCTTGCCGATACCGCCACCGCTTCCGGTGACAAGCGCGATTTTGCCCGCAAGAGCTTTCGGCTTCGGCATGCGCTGAAGTTTCGCCTCCTCAAGAAGCCAGTACTCTATGTTGAAGGCCTCCTGGCGGGTCAGGGAGACGTACTCCGAAACGGTCTCGGCGCCCCGCATGACGTTGATCGCATTCACATAGAACTCGGAAGCGACCCTCGCGGTCTGCTTGTCCTTGGCGAACGTGAACAGCCCCACGTCGGGAATGATGATGACCACCGGGTTCTGATCCCGGATGGATGGACTGTCGGGATGTCGGCATTCCGCATAGTATTCCCGGTACATGGCTCGGTAGGCCTCGAACTCCCTGGATAGACTGTCCTTGAGAAGGTCGGGGTCGGCCTCCAGGCTTTCGAGATCGATGATCAACGGTGAGATCTTGGTACGCAGGAAATGGTCCGGACAACTCGTCCCCATGGCGGCGAGTCGTCGCATGTCGTTGGAATTCACGAATTCCATGACCCTGTCATCGGTCCGAAAGTGCCCGATCATCCTGTTGGCTGATGAGCACAGGCCTCTGAGCATCGGGGCGATTTCAACCGCCTTGGATACCCGTACCGCTTCCGGTGGCAAAGCGCGCGCGAATCCCCCGAAGACCTTCCCGGCCTTCCTGACGCGTGTCTCGATGAAATCTGCACATCTGTCGATAGCATCGAGCGTGTTGACGTAGGCCTGGTGCGAGGTCTCTCCCCATGTGAACAATCCGTGTGAGGCCAGAATCACGCCCCTTATCCCGGGGTTTTCCTCCACGCACCTGCGTAGGTCCAATCCGAGGTCGAAACCCGGCCTTTTCCAAGGAAGCCACCCCATGGTACCTCCGAAAATATCACGGCAGATGTCTCGTCCGTCCTTCGATGCGGCGATGGCAATGACAGAATCCGGATGGAGATGATCGACATGCTTGAATGGAAGGAACCCATGCAGCGGGGTGTCTATCGAAGGGGCTACCGAACCTTGGTTGAAGATGCAATGATTGAAAAGAGCGACCATCTCGTCCTCGAATTCAAGGCCTCGATAGACATTCGTCAGACTGCGGAGTCGATTCACATACAGAGCGGAAAGACCTTTCTTCGACAGGGTCCCCAGGTCTCCGCCGCTGCCTTTAATCCACATCACCTCGGTGGCATCACCGGTCAGAGGGTCGTTCGCCACCGCCTTGCAGGATGTGTTGCCGCCGCCATAGTTCGTCAGCCGCAGGTCACTGCCAAGCAGGTTGGAACGGTAAATGAGAAGTCCCACCTCGTCATCCCCGAAAGACTTCGCTCTTTCGGCATCCCAGAGATTGTCTACATGATTGAACTCGGAACGATGTGTCGTCATAGATTATTCCGTGTGTTATAAGGATTGAATGTGATTTACGGCCTCCAGAGCCGATTCCGTGGGAATCGTCATCACAGGATCCGTCAACCTTGGTCGTTGAAAGCTGACAAGGTTGAATTTATCCTCCCATAACGATTTAGCTGTCATGTACTGTCTTGTAAGATTTTTAAAGGTTCAGCCAATAGTTCAGCTTGAGTACGATGGACCTGTTCCTGACTTTGAAAGGGGTCATGAAATAGTTGTCGGAGTACACGATGAAGGCGTCTGAGGCAGGCTTGAACCTCCATTGCAGCCGGGAGTATATATTGAAATTGTTTATCTGCGTATTGAATTGGAAATAAGAGGTCCAAAAGAGCTTGTTGCTGAACGTGACGTCCACGGAAGGTCCTATCACGGCCAGTGTGGCATCCTTGAAACCCTGGGTCAGATCGATCCGGTTCAGGCTGTACATCATGCCGAGAACCAGGTGCTCGTCCCGCCTGTAAACCATCCTCCCGGAAAGCTGCCGAAGCGTGCCGTTGTAGAACCTCCCGCTGATGACTTGCAGCAGAGTGGAAAAAGGCTTCCTCGGATTCGTCTGGTAGCTCATCAGAAATCCGTTCTGCCTGAACGACTCCCCGGGCTGGAAGAGCATCGACGGATCGCCTGTGGGATTGAACGGGGCGAAGAGCTTCACATAGTTGCTCAACAGGGAGAAGTTGAAGACGGCAGAACTCCTGAAAAGGACGTTGAAGGTGGCCGACAGATTGTTGTCTGTCAGTCCGAACTTCCTGTTCCAGACCGAGTTGTTGGAAAGGACATACTGATATCGGTTGACGATGCCCGATGAGGGGTAGAAGTTGAGCCCGAACGACGGGTTCACCCTGCTGAACCCGGTTCTGGGTACGAAACCCACCTGGGCATCGAAGTCCTCTCCGATGGTCTGGTGTGTCCAGGAAACGAAGTATCTCAGCTTGCTGTAAAGGAGAGATACGCCGTGGGAGTATGCCTTTTCCGCTGACTTTCCGTCCGTGAGGCTATGGTGATAGAACACCTTGCCGCTCAGCCTGCCGTCGCTCGAGGCCACGTTATAGTCGAGGCCGAAGAGCCTGTTGTACGCGCCCCTCCATTTGGAGGTGTCATCTATGACCTGCTTGTTCACGAAAATGGCGCTGACATTGGAACGGGCGAAGACTCGCCGTTGAAGGACCATGGAGGTGAAGTTTGTCTCGGGCTGGTCCGTCGCCTCATTGCCCTGGGTCTGCATGCTCAGAAGTCCCACCCGCCAGTCGTTGTTCAGACGTCCGCTCAAACGGAGACCGCCGATGATCTTGTTGAGGACATACTGTCTTGCGGTACGGTCGAATCCGATCCCGATTCGCCTGGAAAAGAAAGGCCTGCTGTTCAAAAAGCCGTAGTTCGAGAAGAGGTCGGCGTTCTCCAGGAAGAATTGCCTTCTTTCCGGGAAGAAAAGCTCGAACCGGTCGAGGTTGGCCTGCTGGTTGTCGACTTCGACTTGTGAGAAGTCGGGATTCACGGTGAGGTCCAGGTTCAAGGACGGGGTGACCGCGACCTTGACGTCCGCCCCCATGGAGGCTGTGGCCCTTGTACCCGATGCATTTTCAAAGTCCGACCGCGAGCTCGCAATGGCGTAAGGTATCAGGGAGAGTTTGTTGGTGGACGGGTTGAATGGACCGACGAATTCCGTCTCCCCGGTGAAGGCCAGGTTGAAAGGCTCGAACTGTCGAGGCACCCTCGACCATACCGACTTCTCATTGATCCGGGTGTCGTTTCGTATGAAGTTCATTCCCCACATCCTGTTCGCCTTGCTGAATCGGAGCGTCCTGAAGGGGATGGCGATCTCCAAGGTCCATCCCTTTCTTTCCTTCCTGGCAGAACTGTACCATTTGTTGTCCCATGAAAGGTCGAAGTCTGCGGGCATCGTACCTCCGTTGGAAATCAGGCCTTCCCTTTGAACGTTGAATGGACTCACGCTGAAGAAGAAACCGTTGTTTCGGTCGTTGAACGGATCGATCACGACGGTGAAATCGTCGATGTTGTCCTCCCTGTAATCGCGCTTGAGAGACTGTGCGACATAGTCGCTCTCCTCATGGTTCAGGAGTCTTGCCGCGATGTACAGATAGTTGGAATCGTAGGCCATCCATACCGTGCTCTGAGACAGGGAGGTTCCCGTGTCGAAGGGGAAATACTGACGGAAGGACGAGACGGATTCCCGGCTTTCAATAGGCCATTCTTCAATGCTTCCGTCGATCTTGATCGCCTTTGCAGCAGGCATGATGCGCTTCCTGGCGTCAGATTGGCCGGTGGCTGTCATTCCAAGAAAAACGAACAGGAAACAAGTTGCAAGAGAAAAGGCTGACAGGCGAATGGCCATATGGAAGGGGAGATGATTGATTGATGCGGCCGATCATCCTTGTGAAACGGACACGACATGAAATTCAATCAATTCCCGTAAGGCGACAACCTGTGCTGTCCTGTTTGAAAAATGGATATGAGTGTCGACGAATACGCGCAGAAAACATCGCAGCAGGTCTATCGACGATTCAGATATGCGTCGACGTTCTCGGATGTGACCAATTGGAAGGGGATCAGTACCTGGGTCTTCTCCACCTTGCCTGTCCTGATCAATGCAAGCGCCGCCTGAACGGCTCCCTGTCCCTGACCTTGCGCATCCTGATACACGGTGGCGTCAAGCCTCTTCTCCTTGACCGCTCCAAGGGCGTCTCGGATGGCGTCGATGCTCACCACCTTGACCTTGTTCTTCAATCCGGCCTGTTCCAACGCCTGCAATGCGCCCAGACCCATCTCGTCGTTCTGTGCGAACACGGCGTCTATGCGGTCGCCGTGCACCTGTATCCAGTTCTCCATGAGCGACATCGCCTTCGCACGGTCCCACTCTGCACTCTGCTTGGCGAGGACCTTGAGTCCGGGATGCTTGGCCAGCGTCCTCTCGGCACCCGACGTCCTTTTGATCTGTGCGGCCTGGCCTATGTACCCCTCGATCATCAACACATTCCCGTTGCCTCCAGTCAGTTTGGCGATGTGCTCGATGGCGATCTCCGCAGACTCCTCGTCGTTCGACCCGACGAATGCGTCAGGCGTGGATTTGGTCTCGGAATTCACGTTCACCACGGGTATCCCCGCTTTCCTCGCCCTGTCGACGGCGGGAGAACTGGCTTCCACCTCGCAGGGGTTCAGGATGATGGCGTCGACGCCGCGGGCGATGAAAGACTCCACCTGCTGCACCTGCTTGTCGGCGTTCCGTTCCGCATCCACGATGAGCAGTTCGACGCTGTCGTTTGAAGCGTACTTCTCCATCGCATCCTTCACGTTCACCACGAACTCGGATTGCAGGCTGAGCATCGTAACGCCGATCCTATATGGCTTTCCGGCCTGCCGGGCCTTGGTGTTGCATCCGAAGGCGAATGCGAGGGATAGAAGGAGAAGGGATGCGGCAGGATGCAGTCCGTTGAAATACTTTCTCATTATCTTTTGTTTCTGTCGATGAGCACAGCACCGATGATGATGACTCCCTTGATGATCTGCTGGTAATAGGACGTCACGTTCAAAAGGTCGAGTCCGTTGTTGATGATGCCGATGATGAGGACACCCAGGACCGTTCCCGTCACCTTCCCGATACCGCCCGATAGGTTGGTGCCGCCGATGACCGCAGCGGCTATCGCATCCAGCTCGAAGGATACGCCCGCGTTGGGCTGACCGGTGTTGATCCTTGAAGCGAGTACGATTCCAGCAAGGCCTGCGAAGGCTCCGCATATCACATACACGAACATCTTGACCCTGTCGGTATCCACCCCTGATGCGTATGCGGCCTTCTCGTTGCCACCCGTCGCGTACACATACCTGCCGATGACGGTGCGGTCCAGTATGACATGGGAAACGACCACGACCGCAAGGAAAACGAGGATGGGAATCGGAATCCCCATCAGATCGCCTCCGCCGATGGCGTTGAAAGCGTTGGAAAGGTTCGAGACAGGTCTTCCATCGCTCACCACAAGCGCTGTGCCACGCAGGATGGTCATCATGCCGAGAGTGACAATGAACGGGGCCACCTTCCCCCTGGTTACGATCAGTCCGTTGACCAATCCGACGACGAGGCCCGTCGTAATGCCCGCGATCAAAGGCAGGGCCAAGGCGTCGCCCCCCTGCCTCGCAAAGAGTGCCGCCGTGACACCGGCAAGCGCCACGGTCGAACCCAGTGACAGGTCGATCCCTCCGGTGATGATCACGAAGGTCACACCCACTGCGAGTATGCCGTTGATCGAGATCTGTCGAAGGACAGTCGTCAGATTCGACAGCGAAAGGAAACCGGGGGTGGTCAGTGCGAGTACTGAAAAGATGATGATGAAAGACAGCAGCACCCCGTATCTCCTGTAGAACCTCTCTTTCCCAATGTTGGCTTCTTTCATCACGATTCAATGAAATGATTGTTCTCAGACCATCGCGTGCCTGAGTATCGTCTCCTCGTCGATTCCTTCACCCGGGAGCTCCGCAGAGACCCGTCCCTTGTTCATGACGATCACACGGTCGCAGATGCCGATGATCTCCGGCAATTCGGATGAGATGAGGATGATGCCCATGCCGCTGTCGGCCAGTTCGCGCATCATGCTGTATATCTCAGCCTTCGCACCGATGTCGATACCCCTCGTCGGCTCATCCAATATAAGGATTCTCGGTTTGGTCAGCAGCGCCTTTGCGATCGCGACCTTCTGCTGGTTCCCACCGCTCAGGTTCACGACCTTCGACCCGGCTTCGGGGGCGGAGATCCGATACCTCAGCATCTCCCTTTTTACGACTTCGGTCTCCCTCGCATGGTCCACGAAGATCCACGTGGAAAGGTCCGTGAGGCTGGACAGGGTCATGTTCTCGGCGACGCTTGATGTGAGCACCAACCCGTTCATCTTCCTGTCCTCGTTCACCATGGCGATGCCGTGGTCCATCGCCTGTCTGGGCGAACCCATGTCACACGTCTTCCCTTCAACGGTAATCCTGCCTGCATGGGGCCTTTCAAGGCCGAAGACCGCGTTCGCGATCTCCGTGCGACCCGAACCCATGAGTCCGGCGAATCCCAAGATCTCCCCCTTGTAGAGTTCGAAGTGGACGTCGGTGAAATGATCTCCCTCGAGACCCTCTACCTTCAACAACCGTTCACCCGAAAGGGCCGTGACCCTCTTCTTGAAAAGCGCATTGAGACTCCGGCCGACCATCATGGATATCAGCTCGTCGTTGTCGAGTTCTTCAGCCCTCCTTGTGCCTACCACCCTGCCGTCGCGCATGACGGTGATCGTATCGGCAATCCGAAACACCTCGTCCATCTTGTGGGAGATGTAGATGACGGAGATCCCATCCGCCTTCAGTTGACCGATGATGCCGAACAGCACATCAACCTCCCTGGACGTGATCGCGGACGTGGGTTCATCCATGATGATCACCTTCGCATCGTTGGAGATGGCCTTGGCAATCTCGATCATCTGCATCTGGGCGATCGAGAGCTCCTTCATCCTCCGTTCAGGCGGGATGTCGAGGCCGATCCTTTCAAGGACGATGCTGGCCCTTGCGTTCAACTTCCGGAAATCGACAAATCCCGTCCTGCCCAATACAGGTTCCTTCCCGAGGAAGATGTTCTCGGCGACCGTCAACTCGGGCAAAGGCATCAATTCCTGATGGATCATGGAAACGCCCGCCTCCATGGCATCCCTCACGCCGGAGAAAACCCTCTCCCGTCCCTCGAGGATGACGGATCCCTCGTCGGGCCTGTGTATCCCGTTGAGGATCTTCATAAGGGTGGACTTGCCAGCACCGTTCTCGCCCATCAGTGCATGAACCGACCCACTGGCGACCTTGATGGATACGCCCTCAAGAGCCCTGACGCCGGGGAAGCTCTTCGATATGTTCCTCAACTCCAACAGATCGCCCACACGAATGACGTTTCATGCAAAATGTCCATCTTTCTTTCCAATCGATTCACTTGAGTTGGACCTTGAATACCACTGCATGGTCCGAGGTCCTGTTGCGAATGGCGTCGAAGCTCGAGTTCGAAACCACCCTCATGCCTCCGTCGACGTTCTCCCACTTCAGCGGGGCTGTGCTTCCCAGCATGGTCACTTTGGAACCTTTCACAGGAGTCACGCCGTTGATCTTGACAGAGCCTCCGGTCCATTCCGTGCAATGGACATAAAGATACTTCCCGTCCTTGCTTCTTGTGAAATACATGTTCTCGCCGTCATGGGTCCTATCCCAGGACCGGGTGCCGTAAATGGCCTCTCCGTTTACCTTGAGATATTTTCCGAGATCGAGCATCCGGTCCTTCTGGATGTCCGGCAGCTTGCCGGAAGCGTCGGGACTGATCACGAGAAGCAGGTTGCCGTTGCCGGACACGATCTTGATGAAAAGCTTTACGAGCTCCTTGCTCGAGAGTGAGCTGGCGTCGTCATCCTGCCAATTGTATCCGAAGGCGGGGCTGATGGACCGGCACACCTCCCATTTCTGGGTGGTCTTCGCTTCACCGAAACTGTATTCGGGGGTTCCATAATCACCGAGCTGAGGGGCCGTTGTGTAGATCTCCATGGCCTTCTTCGCGTCACCGCTCTTCATCAGGTCCGAGACGCGCTTCATGTCGGCGTCGCTCAGGGTGCTTCCCGCCCTGTTGTTGATGACCACGTCCTTCCTGCCGGCCGCCTTGTTGTAAAAGTAGGCCGACAACTCTCCGACCCTGCTCACCGAAACCGGACTTCCCCATCCGCCGTCGTACCAGATCAGATCCGGGTCGAACTTGTCTACCACCTCCTTGAACGAAGGCATCATGTAGTCGGAGAAGTAGTTCTTCACGGGAATCTTGCCGGAAGCCATCCTGTCCATCACTTCCGGGAAGTAGCTCGCCAGAGGCTTGGCCCTTGCGATCTGTCCGAGTTCGTCCTGGAATACTGCGAGGTTGGGAATGGGGTCCCACTGGCTCTGACGTCTGTCGACGATGACCGGATATTCCCACTCGGAGACGGAGAAGTAAAAGCCCATCTTCATGTTCTTCTCACGCGCGGCATCGTTGATCTCCTTGTAGATGTCCCTGCCCGGGCCCATTTCAACCGCATTTCGCTTCGTGTAGAACGATTCCCACATGGTCCATCCCGCATGGTGCTTGGCAAAGGGCACAAAATACCTGGCACCCGTCTGAACGGCCAGATCCATGTATTCGCGGGCGTTGAAGTTCTTCCCCGTGAGAAGGGGGAGAAGGTCGTCGCGACGGAAGTCGGTTCCGAACGTGCTGTCATGGTAGGCCTTGTACCTGTAGTCCATCAGGAACTCGTACCAATCGGGGTAGGAACCGCCCGTAGAGGCTTCCGCTCCCTTCTTGGGCGCATAGCCCGCCGACGACCAGGGGCCCCAGTCCAGGAAGATGCCGAGCTTGGCGTCCTCGAACCATTCGGGCATCTTGTGCGACTTCAGGGATTCGAAAGTAGGCTTGAATTCACCCTTCGCGTTCACGTCCTGGATGTTCTGCACCTCGATGGCAGCCCGGCGCATGACCGTGTCTGAGAATTTCTCCTGAAGCTGCTGGATGGTGTGCTTGTACCTGAAGGGCTTGAAATTGGCCGGCCTTACCGGTTGAGGCTCGGGTGGATAGCTCTTTTTGATCTCCTGGGAGATCCCCTGGAGTTGCACCATGACCATCAGGAGGAGGATCAACTGGGTTCGCAGCAGTTTCATGTCTTTTGTTTTGATTGTGATGGATGATTTCAAACGATTTCCGACAGATCCGGGTTACCGGGTCCGAAATGCTTCAACATGACGATCGGGTCGGTTTTGGATGTATTGGTTATGGTGACGCCTTCGAGGGCCGCCGCCTCTGTCACGAAGAATTCGTCGTGCGTATCCTGCCCGAAGCGGATCAATGCAGGCGTTTCAATGTCCCACACGCCCATCTTCCCATGCCCTTGCATCATGATCATACCGTATGCGGCGGCGTCCCTGACCACGACCGTGGCACCTGGCAGAATCGTCAATTCCTTGGCGCTGTAGGCGGTGGATTTGTAACAGATCCACTTGTCGATAAACCCCTGCCGGGCCATGTCCTTCTCGTCGGACACGGGCAGCGGCAGCATGAAATGGCTCTCCTTGAATGAGGCGTCCACGTTGAGTTCCCAATCCAGGAGTTCGATCAGGAAATCATAGTCTCCGACCTTTTCGGGTGGAGTGTCCTTCCATAGGAGCTCTTCAGGCACCACGGCGTTGCCGACCAGGGACTGGTACATGGCGTACACGTCCGACGCCTTTTGCGGCTCATAGGTGCATAGGCTGCCGGGCGCATGTATGACACCGGGCGGCACATCCCATCCGGTGGAGGTCTCGAGACGGAAGGCCTGCGAAAGGTTTGTGATCTTGTTGTCGCCCTTGGTGAAGTTCATGAGCGACTCCTTGACCTGCTGCTTGGTCGTCGATGGATTGAATCCGAAGAAGGTGTAAGGGAATTCACCCGGATGGTTGTTCAGCTGGGGAGGGAAGTAGTAGGCCTCCGGCTTGCCCAGCTGACCGGTAAGCTTGGCGTGATGGTCGCGATGATGCACGTGATGAGGCAGCGGACCGAGGTTGTCGAAGAATTTCGAATACATGGGCCAGCTCCCATGTTCGTCCCAAAGGCGCCTGCCGATGACTTCGGCTCCCAGTCCGTGCACGGCTTCTGCGAATAGGACCTCCCTCCTCGTCGATCCGTCCTGGAAAACGACCTTGCTCAGGCCTTCGTGAGTTCCTGTCAGCGGCCCGTTCTTAGCATCGGTGGTGGAGGAGAGCCATCGCTCGTCTATGCCGCCCCGTGCACCCCCGAGGGCGTAGTAATCATCCGGATGCAGCTTGATCCTTCGCCCCGGAATGCAGAACGACCTCGGCACCCAGTTGGGTGCGAGCCTCAGAATGCCCTTGCCTTGTTCAAGTGCCAGTTTGGAAGCTTCAATGGTCCCCATGCTTTTCATTTTGCTCAATATCCCTCTTTATGCGACATCCTCTATGCTGAAGCGGATCTCGTAATCCCTGTATTCCCCCGGCTCGAGCCTGACCAGGCTGCCTTCCCGATCAGCGGCCTCAGTGCCGATGGGAAAACAGTTGCCCGGTTCGAGGCCCGTCACGAACTCGTTGGTCGACCAATGCTGCCAATGGGTGAGGCAAGGCAGCTGATCGGTCCTGTATCGGATCGTTACTCCGTGCCCGATGGACGGGTTCCTGATTCCGCAACGACAGAACCCGTCTTCGTCGGATTCCGCGTCTATGAACACGCAGGTCTCGCCGTTGCCGCCGTGTTCCGCGAGCGTGTCATGGTCCAACCGATAGCCCTCCCTGTCGAAGTACGCCCTGTTGGATGGCATGACATCGCGAGGCCTCCATGCACCCTTCCAGAAGATGGAACTCCCTTTGTCGACCATGGGCCATCCCAGGTTGCAGTGATAAAGGAGCATATGCGGCACCGGCCGATTACCCAGGTTGGTGACACGGTCGCTTACGGTGATGACGGGCTCGCCCAGTACGGCACCGATGGTGCGTCTCAGTTCCAGGTTCGTCCCCATGACGGTGGCTTCACGCACGATGGCCGTCATGCTCATCGAGAGGTCTCCTCCACGGATATCCGGCTGCTTGATGGATACGACTTCCGCTTTCAAGGAACCGATGCGACCGTGCAGCCCTTTCCTATCATGGCCGCTCCACTCGGGAGGACCCACATGGGAAAGGCCGCAGGTGAACAACAACCCACCGTTGAAGGTGTCGAGCCAGTCGACACCTTCCCGCGGATGATCGGTGGACACGTCTCCGGTCGAACTGATCCAGGAGATGCCGTATCGATTGTAGAACGCATCGGCGATGTTCATCCCCCTGTCCGGTTGCACCTTGAAACGCAGCCCCGACCCCGTGTCGAACCAGGCCATCCGCATGCCCCTTCCCGGACCGTTGTCCAGGATCGACGTCTCTATCCCGCCTGCCTGGCGGTGATGCCCGACTTTTCCCTGCCAACCCTCACTGAACATGTCCGACATCTTCAATCAATTGAGAACAGCACTCAAACCCGGATCGAACCGGGTTCTCAGTTTCAATAACCCGGGTTCTGAACCAGTGACGGGTTGATGATGATCTCGGTGACCGGAATCGGATAAATCAGCGAATTGTTGGTCACGGTGAACGCGTTCGGCAGGGGCGCCACGCCGGGGGCGTAGTAGTACCTGCCCGGATTCGCCTTCACAGAGGCTCCGAAGGCGGTCATGACGCTCACAGCCTGCCCCGACCTGATCAGGTCCCACCATCTCTTGTTTTCGAATGCGAGTTCGACGCGGCGCTCCCTCAATACGGCCGTGCGAAGTGCGGCCTGGGAAGAACCCGTGAAGGAAGTCAGTCCCGCCCTCTGGCGTACCGCGTTGAGATGCGTCAGGGCCTCTCCCTGCTTGTTCTGTTCGTTGAGGCACTCGGCCAGCATCAACAGCACTTCCCCGTACCTGTATACCGGCCAGTTGACGTTTGTCTGACCCGGTACCTGATGCGGATGCAGATACTTCTTCGCATACGGCGTATTGCTGTAGACGACTCCAGGCAATGGGGATGCGCCGGTATAGGTGCCGATGGTGGCGGCATATCTTTTATCCAACGTCGTGCTCTCGTAAGACTGCAGCAGCTCAGGCGTGGGGATGTTGAATCCGCCTCCCGCCGTGGTGGCAGGCGTCACTCCGGTGATCAGGGAAATGTTGCCCAGGTTGGGCAGGAACGAATAAGGGAAGGTGCTGAACTGAGGCTGAGCAGTGGCCTCGACATAGTTCACCTGGAAAATGAGCTCTGCATTGGCCTTGTTGGAAGGCCGAAAGACATCCGCATACGATGGCACCAGGGAGTACTGCATCTGCAGAACAGGCCTCAAAGCGGCCTCCGCCTCAGCCCACTGCTTCAATGTCATATGGACATCCGCCAGCAGGGTCTGCGCCGCGCCCGATGTGACCCTTCCCACCGACTTCTCGACGCTTCGGTTCGGAAGAAGCCCTATGGATGCCTTCACATCGTCAACGATCAGTTTGTAGACCTCATCGGCCGTCGACCTGTTCTTGAAGGCGCCCTGATAGGAATCGGCCGGCTGGGTGAAGATGGGCACTCCGCCGAAATGCCTGACAAGGTTGAAATATGCCAGTGCACGGAGGAACAAGGCCTGTCCCTTCAGCCTCCCTTTCGCAGTCTGATCGAACTCGACCCCGTCGATGTTGGCCAAAACAAGGTTGGCCCTCGAAATGATCAGGTAGTTGTTCTGCCAGAAGTTCTGCAAGGAGAGGTTGTTGGTCTCCACTGTGAAGGTGGCGAGGTCCTCTGTGGCCTTTCCTCCCCGGTTGGCCGTGTTGTAGATGAAATACCCGTTGTCCGACCTGAGTTCCGACAACTCCCAAGCGGTGTTGTAGATGGGCTGCAGGGGTGCATAGATGCCTGCGATGGCCTGCTCGAAGTCCTGCTGGTTCTTGAAGTAGGTCTGCTGGGTGATGCTCGTCTCCGGCGGAATGTCAAGCAACTTCTCACAGGAGGACAAAGCAGCGGTCAGGATGATCGATGTATAAAATATGTAGCGCTTCATATGCATGAGTTTGTCGTTGATGGTTCTTTTATTTCAGTCTGAAGCTTACGCCGAGGGTGATGGTACGGGGGATCGGGTACGAGTTCTCATCCACACCGGGGGTGATTCCGACCGCGGGAGATCCGGTCGTTCCGTTCGCCTGGGTGTTGACCTCAGGGTTGCCTCCCTCGTATCTCGTCAGGATGAAGGCGTTCTGTACGCTCAGATACGCCCTTGTGGTGAACTTCCTGTTGTCGATGAACTGATACCCCAGGGTGAAGTTCTTGAGGGCCAGATAGCTTCCGTCCTTGATGAAGCGGCTGTTCCACCGGTCGCGCTCTAGGAACGTCGTGCCCTGCGCTACGCTTCCGTACTTGCCGTCACCCGGCTCAGCCTCCGACTTCCACCTGTTCTTGACCTCGGCCAGCACGTTGAACACTCCGTCGAGGTTGGTCGTCCAGTTCTCGTAGAAGGCCAGGATGTCGTTGCCGTAGGAACCGGCAATGATGAAGGACAGGTCGAAGTTCCTGTAGTTGAGGTAGTTCGACATGCCGAAGGTGAACTTGGGCCAGGGGTTGCCGATCAGCGTCATGTCCTCCGGAAACGTGATCTTCCCGTCTCCGTTGAGGTCGCGGAACTTGATCGTACCCACCTTGGACGCCTCGTTCTTGGGCGACTTGTCGAAATCAGCCTGATTCACATACACACCGTCCCATATCGCTCCGAAGAACTGGGCGATGGGCTGACCCACCCTCGTCATATGGCTGCGGAACTGATAGAGCTGGATGCCGCTGGGCAGTATGCCGCCCTGTGTGGCAAGCTTCTCCGTGCGGTTGCGGTCGAACGAGATGTTGAAGTTGGAGTTCCAGCTGAAATCGTTCTTCTTGAAGACCGTCGCGTCGATGTTGAACTCATGACCCCAGAATTTGAGCTCCCCGATGTTCGATTGGATGTTCGAGAATCCCGAGGAAAGGGGCACGTTGACGTTGAACAGCAGTTTCGTCGTGCGACGTGTGTAGAAGTTGTACGACAGTCTGATGCGGTCGCCGAACATGTTCACGTCGGCGCCCAGGTTGAACTGCTTGTTGTTCTCCCAACCCAGATTCTGGTCGCCCAGGTTGTTGGGTGCGATTCCGGAGTTGACCGCGTTGTCGAATGGATAGAAGACGTTACCCAGCGTGGTGAAATGGCTGTAGTTGCCGATCTCGAAGTTTCCGGTGATGCCGTAGCTCGCACGCAGCTTGAAGTAGTTGACGGCCTTGAGGTTCCAGAAACCCTCGTTGGAAACCACCCATCCCGCGGAGATGGCGGGGAAGTTGCCCGAACGGTTGTTGGGACCGAACCTCGACGACCCGTCCCTCCTCAAGGAAGCCTGCAGGAAGTACTTGTTGTCGTAGTTGTAGCCTATCCTGCCGAGCAGTGACACCAGCGCCCACTCCTGGATGTTGGAGGTGACGAGCGTCTGCCTGGCGGCGCTGACAGCCTGTATCCTGTCACTGGGGTAGTTGGAGGCGGTGACAAGCGTGCCCTCGCTCCGGAAATGCTGGACGGTGAAGCCCGCCAACGCATCGAAATTGTGCTTCTCGCCGAGCTTAGTCTGATAGGTCAGCGTGTTCTCGTTGACCAGGTTCCGGGAACGTATGTCGTTGTTGGAGCCGAATGGCACTCGCGGGGGCGGGATGAACAGGATCCCGATCGTTGAGGGATTGAACTGGAAGATGTTCTGGCTACCCATCTGGGCATTGAAGGTGGACTTGGCGACGAGGCCCTTCACGATCTCATAGTCCACATAGGCGTTGGCCAGAACCCTGAAATCCTTGTCGTGGAAGACCTTCTCTTTGGCTACACGCAGCCAGTTGGGGTTCCCGAAGGTGGCCGGGTCCCTCGCCGTCAACGCGAGTGTTCCGTCGCTGTTGTAAGGGCTTGCCAACGGAGTTGTAAGCAGTGCGGAGGAAACGACGTTCTCGGTCACATAGGGCCAGCCGTCGGTGTTGAAATTCGTGTTGTGCACGTAGGTGGGTGCGATGTTGAGGCCGATCTTCAACTTCTTGAAGGGCTGGTACCTCATGTTCATCCGCAGCGAGAACCTCTCGAAGCCCGTGCCGACGATCACACCCTCCTGGTTGAAGTATCCGATGGTGGCCGCCGACTGAAACTTCTCAGTGCCCGAGGAAAGAGAGAGATTGTAGCTCTGGATGGCGCCAGTTCGGGTGACCTCCCTGAACCAGTCGGTACCTGCACCGTATGACTCGGGATTCTGAAAAGCGGGGTTCACCGGCCTTCTGTTGAAGGTGGCGATCTCCTTCTGGAACTGCGCATACTCCTGCGCATTCATCATCTTCAGCCTGCGTCCTTCTGGGACGCGCTCGAGTCCGTAGTAGGAGTTGAACTCCATCTGGAGCTTGCCCGACTTGCCCCCTTTCGTGGTGACGAGGACGACGCCGTTCGCCGACCTGGAACCATATAGCGAGGCCGCGGCAGGATCCTTCAACACGGTGATGTTCTCTATCTCGTCAGGATTGATGTAGTTGAGGTCTCCGTTGATCGGGAAACCGTCGACTACGTACAGCGGCGCCGAGCCGGCCGTCAGTGACACGGAGCCACGCACCTGTACGTTGATACCCTGTCCCGGCCTACCGGACGTCTGTGTGACACGCACACCGGCCAGCCTGCCCTGCAGCATCTGACCGACGGTGGCGACGGGAATGTCCCTAAGCTTGTCGGAGGATATCGAAGCCAGCGCACCCGTCACGCTGCCTCTTCGCTGGGTACCGTAACCGACGACGACAACCTCGTTCAAGGCGGCGGTCTTGGACACCAGCTCTATGTCGAGGTCTCTGCTATCGGGCGTGACCCTTATAGAAAGGTCCTGATAACTGACGGAAGAGATGAGAAGCTCGGATGGCTCTGTTACCTGAATGGCGAATCTTCCATTGGCGTCGGTGAGCACCTGCCTGGACTGTGACTTGACAGACACCACGGCTCCAGGGACAGGCTGCTGCTCGGCGTTTCTGACGACGCCGTTTACCATACCTGTCTGTGAAAGGGAAGGAAAGGCACAGAGAAGAATCAGCAGGCAGGATAACGCGGATGCTCTGATTTTCAGCCCGGCCCCACCCAAGCGATCGATGATCATATGGCTTGATTTAAGGTTTGAGATACAGTGATGGAAAAACACTTACTAGGGATCAAGATAGAATGGCATCCATTATGAACAATCCTGTTCTATCCTGTTTGATGGAGACGGTGTCTTAATTTTAGCGCACAACCGTGCACCCCGATGAAATCAGACTATATATACAAGTTCATCAGCATCGACGAGTACTCCTCGACGCCCAAATACCTGCAACTCAGCAACTCCATAGTGAAGGCGATCGAGAACGGGAAGATCCAGAAAGACGACATCCTGCCTTCGATCAACGAGCTGAGTTATGAGTTCAGCATATCGAGGGATACGGCGGAGAAGTCGTACAAACACCTGAAGAAGCTCGGGATCGTCGAATCCATAGCAGGGAAAGGGTATTTCATCGCCAAGACGGACATCGTCAAGAGACTCAAGGTGTTCCTTCTGTTCAACAAGCTGAGCGAACACAAGAAGTTCATCTATGACTCCTTTGTCGCGGCATTGGGCGAACACGCCCTGGTGGACTTCTACATCTACAACAACGACTTCCTCCTTTTCAAGAAACTGATCCTCAACATCCGGGAGAAATACTCGCACTACGTCGTCATCCCCCACTTCATCGAGGGGAACAACAACGCCGCCCAGATACTGGAACCCCTGATGGGCGAGAATCTGATCCTTCTCGACAAGCTGCTGCCGGGACTGAACGGCGATTTCGGGGCCGTATATGAGAACTTCGAGAAAGACATATACCAGGCGCTGGAATCCGCCGTGGAGTCCCTTCAGAAGTACGATACGATCAAGGTGGTGTTCCCTCCGAACTCATACTATCCCCAGGAGATCCTGAAGGGGATCTCACAGTTCGCACAGGATTACGCCTTCAACTTCAAGGCAGTCTACGACATCAAGACCGAGGAGATTGAAAAGGGGAACCTCTACATCACAGTCATGGAGGAGGACCTGGTGACTCTGATCGAAAGGCTCATCATGACGAAACACAAGGTTGGAAAGGACATCGGCATCATCTCGTACAACGAGACACCCGTCAAGAAGATCATCCTCAAGGGGATATCGACCGTCTCAACCGATTTCAGGAAGATGGGAGAAATGGCGGCGAACCTCCTGCTTGAAAACCACAAGTACCACCTGGAAGTGCCCTTCAACATCATCGTGAGGGATTCACTTTGAGCTTGAGTAGATACTGTCTTTACACAAAACTTTTCATGCGAATGAATCCTATTTTGATCAACATCCACATGATACTTAACTAAAATTCATCATTCTTCGCTATGATAAGATGTGGTACTATTCAATCCCTGGAATCGAATTGATACAGTAATCCGAATGGCCAAGAAATTATGCCAAATGTCAGCCTTCGATCTATAAAAGTGATTCAGGAAGTGCAAATCAACGGAAAGACCAAGCTCGTATTGAACAACCTATTGCTCGGATCCATGACCTTGCTCATGATCCAGCAACACATGCTTCACAACAACCCCTATGCCACCTTGGAATAAACGCGTGGCCGATGTAGTCGAATGACAAAATCAACAGACTGCTCGAAGTGGAGATCTCCGCCTAAGCGCTGGCGCAACTGATGGAAATCAAGGCTGCTGGAAGGCCTTTGACAGGAGGGAAAGAAAGGGCAACGTGCATCCACTCAAACTGGAAACCAGACGAAAGTTGGTGCAATTGTTGGTGCAGTGTAAAAATTGAAAGATTTCACTGTTTTGTATCTCTTTGAATTTCAATGCGTCCGAATCGGACTTTTTGCAATTCCCCTCTGATTTTTTCTTGTGATTCGGAGAAGATTCAGTTGCAAAGACCGGACGGCAGATCACTTATTCTGTTGATATACAATGCTTTGCAATCGAATTATATGACGGAATCGGCCTTCCGATGTTAGTGAATTTGTTAGTGACATTTCAAACGAAAAGGGGTCACACCGCGTGTAACCCCTTGATTATCAGGCTCCTCAGACTGGACTTGAACCAGTGACCCTCTGATTAACAGTCAGATGCTCTAACCAACTGAGCTACTGAGGATTGTCATTATTTTGGGTGATAAATTTAGGATATTCTCCTCATATACCCAAGCCAAGGTCAACGGGCAACTGGACCTAATCGATACAAACCCGCTTCCGGCAAGCCCACTGCCCTTGCCGCCGGATCGAAGAAAGAGGCCTTCAACCGTGTCACCCGCAGGTCCGGTACCCGCACCACGACCCGCGCCGAAGGAAACATCCGCTCTAAAGTGTCCCCCTTGGCAGCCGACGAAAAGACGTATAGGGTTCGCCCCATCCCCACAGTTCTTGCAATGCCTGCACTGTCCATCACCGGCACCGCACGCTGCAGGTAGAAGTCCATCGATCGGACCACCCGGCCGAACTGTACCACCGCGCTAGGATCTATCCGCCGCTGCCTGACCTCCTCTACCATCCGGTTGCCCGCCTGGTAATGCAACAGGCTCGGATATACATGTGCATTCAAGAAGAAGTTGACCGACAAGGCACCCACCGCCGTGAACAACACCATCCGGTCGCCCAAGGCCATGCCGCTACGCTGCCGATATAGCCACCAGGCAAGCCCACCCATGGCCAACAAGCCCAACCATATCCAGGCATCGCGCAGCGGAAAACTCCATAATGCCAGCACCAGCAGCAAAGCCCACAATAATAGGGCCTGCCAAAGATGAACGCGCAGCATCCGACGCATAGCCAACAACTGACCGGCCGACTGCCATTGCCAGAGATGGCCGGCCGTAAAGACCGCCAACAATGGAAACAAAATATTCAGATAATGCGGCAGCTTGAAGCTGGCCATCGACATGATATTGAACATCACCCAAACACCTAAAAAACTCAATTGCTCCCTGCTACATAAAGATTGCCCACGCGTACGCCAGACCTCCACCAGACGACTCCACACACCCGTGAAAAGGAGGATGCTCCATGGTAGAAAAGCCCAAAGAATCGTATGGTAAAAAAACCCAAACTCAGGGCTCGCCACCAGATTGCGGTTGCCGGCAAAACGATCCATGCTATGTGACCATAATAAAAACTTCACCCCCGAATTACCATAGGCGCCATTGGCAAACTTCTCCGGATGCATATCGAACTGCAGGTAGTAGGCATATAAAAACGGAGAGAGCCCTAAGAAAAAGAATAACAGTCCCGCGGGCCAGCGATAATTAAAAAGACCGGGCCAGTCGCGCCGGCCCAGCAAAAAAAAGAAAAGTGCAGCACCCGCTACCAACGCTGCTATCAGCCCCTTCGTGCCTACCCCGAATGCCAGAAATAAGAACCCCAGCATCAACGGTAGCCATCGACGCGTAGATGCAAACAAAGTAAGCTGCCAGATGGAAAGCACTGTGAAGGCTGTCAGCAAGGCATCCGTCCGCACATCATGGCTGCTCAAGAAGATTGCCTGGGCCGTCACAAAGATCAAAGCTGCCCAACGCCCCGCCTCCTGGCTGTACAACTGCCGGCCGATGCGGTAGACGGCAAAGGCAGCGGCCAAAGTCGCAACGATCGAAAAGAAACGCATGCCCATATGGCCCGGTCCAAAAATCTCATAGCCCAGCATGGCTGACCAATACACTAGGTGGGGCTTGTCGAGATAGTCGTAGTCTAGACCCGTCGTATAGTCGCGGTTCAGCAGCGTCCAGAAGTCGCCGCGGCGCCACATCGCCTGCGAGATGGTTCCGATCTGTGCTGCGTCGAAATCCATCAGTGGCGGGAGCACCCACCCACAGGCCAGCACACCCAACACGAGCAGCCACACGAGACGGTTGGCATTCTTCGTCGTCATGGAATTGTCATTCTTTAGGGGACCCGGACAAACACACCTTCAAGATCCACCCGGAGCGCATAGGTCTTGAGTTGATAGCCCTCCCCGCTGGTATTACGGCCGTTGCAAACGTCGAAGCGATAGGCATGCCCGGGGCATACGACACGCCCCAGCGCATCCAGCCAACCCTCCGAGAGTGGCACGCCCACATGGGGGCAGCGCTGAGCAAAGGCATAAAGACGTCCATCCGTCAGGCGTGCGATGCAGACGCTTCGTTCTCCAGCCTGCACTACGGCGATGCCATTGGACTGAAAGGGCAGAGCCTCTTGGCTGTCTGCCACCAAGTACCACGAGGCAGGCACACCTGTTATCATGCGTAAAAGTCGCTTTTGTATGGATACCGAACTCGATAGAGGTCGCGGACCTTTTCCAACACCGTCTGCCGCAGGGTGTCGATGTTGCGTCGCTCAGTAGCTGAAATGAATACAGTTTGCCCCTGTGTCTCTAGCATCCATCGGGCCTCGAGGTCGCGCAGCAACTGCCCGCGGACAGCCGGCTCCAGCCATGCATCGAAGGTCAGCTCCTCATAGCGGTCCATCTTATTGAACAGTACAATCACCGGCTTTTCGCAGCAGCCCATCTCCTCCAGTGTGAGCCGTACCACCCGCATCTGGTCTTCATACTGAGGATGGGACATGTCGACGACATGCAGCAGCACATCACACTCCTTCACCTCATCTAGGGTACTCTTGAAACTCTCCACCAGGTGGTGAGGCAACTTCCGGATAAAGCCTACCGTATCGCTCAGCAGGAAGGGTGTTTGCTCATATACCACCTTGCGCGTCGTGGTGTCGAGCGTCGCGAAAAGCTTGTTCTCTGCCAGCACCTCGCTCTTTGCCAAGAGGTTCATAAGGGTCGACTTACCCACATTCGTATAACCCACTAGTGCCACGCGGATGAGTTCGCCGCGCTGTTGCCGTTGTGTCTGTGCCTGTCGGTCGATCTCGGCCAGCCGGCGACGCAGCAGCGTGATCTTTTCCCGTACGATGCGCCGGTCGGTCTCGATCTCCGACTCGCCCGGGCCCCTTGTGCCGATGCCGCCCCCCAGGCGCTCGAGGTGCTTCCACATGCCCCGCAGGCGAGGTAGAATATATTGGTACTGGGCCAGCTCCACCTGCGCGCGTGCCTGCGCTGTCTTGGCCCGACGCGCGAAGATGTCGAGGATGAGGTCGCTCCGGTCGATTGTCTTCACGTGCAGGGCCTTTTCCAGGTTGGTGATCTGCGCACCGCTCAGCTCATCGTCGAAGATGACGACACGGATGTCGCGGCCCTGCACGTACTCCCGGATCTCTTCGACCTTACCCTTGCCCACATAGGTCTTGCTGTCAGGGTGCGGCATGCGTTGCATGAAGGTTCTGACGGGCTGCGCCCCTGCCGTCTCTGCCAGGAATGCGAGCTCTTCTAGATACTCCATCACCTGGGTATCGGTCTGGCCTTTCTGGACAACACCTACCAGCACAGCCTTCTCTTCTTCTCCGAAGATGCGGGTACGGTCAATCATGGGGAGGAGGTTGGATGATGGGCAGGAAGCAGAGGGGATATGAAGGCAGGGGGAAAGATGCCCATGGTACGTGGCTGTCAGAGGCCGCTCAGGCAGAGGCCGGCCGTCCAGGTGTTGAGGGCAGGGCCAAGACCCTCCTTAAAGACAGGCGTCAGCGAGTAAGACCCGAAGAGGGAGACATTTCCATAGCCGACCCGCATCGTCGCGAGGGCACGGATGCTGTTCATGAACTTCGAGTCTTTCTCCTTGAGGACATAGCCGCCATTGCCATTCACATCTCGGTCGACCTTGGCTTTGCTATACATCGTCCAGGGCATGCCGATGCGCAGGCCGATGGCTGCTTTAAAGCTTTTGTTTATGCTGGCTGGCTGGCTGGCATAACGCAGTTCGAGGGGTGCCTCGACATGCACGCCGGTCAGTTTGTAGCGCTTGTATTTGCTCACCGTATCGCGGCGGAAGGAGGCCTGTGTGCGGCCTTTCAGGTCCACCGTGGTGTTCTCTAGGTAGATGTTGTCGGTGCCCACACCGACGCCGATGCCCACGGAATAACGGGGGTCGGCTTTGAAGGGGAAGTCGAAGAGGAAATTTGCGTTGAAGGAGCGGGAGAAGCCTGTCGTGCGGATGCTGTCGGGCTTAGACAACCAGCCCGAATAGCCCACTTGCAGCATGAGGTGGTCAGAGGGTCGTTTGCTCAGGTCGAGTTTGACGGGTGACTTGGCGGCAGACTTCGAAGGGTCCTCCGTCTGGGCATGGGTGGTCAGGCAGAGAAGGGTCAGCAGGCAAGACGTCAAAATGGACTTCATGTATAGAAATTGATCGGGCGGTGGCGAAGGAGTCAGCATGTGCAGCGCCTCCGAATGGAAGGTCGGCAGTCTCATTGACAAACCCCCTGCCAAGCGATGGTGGACCCACCAGGGCTTGAACCTGGGACTCCCTGATTATGAGTCAGGTGCTCTAACCAACTGAGCTATGGGTCCTCAGCGGAGCTGCTGCCAGCACCCGCCTACGATTGCGCGAAATTATGGGAAAACGGGGGAAACGGCTAATTTGCAGTGAGTCTGGGCGCTGGCCGCCAGGCCTTCCATCCCCTGCCATGACCCCTGCTATCGTCCAACCCAAGGCTGTCATTTTCGATTTTGGCGGCGTGCTGCTGGACCTCGACCTGCCGGCCATGACACTTGCCTTTGAAGCCCTGGGCGTCACCTCGGTGGAAGCGTTGTTTTCATTGCACCGGTACTCACCCGCCTTCATCGACCTGGAAATTGGCGCCATCGACCCAGCCACCTTCGCCACCGCCCTCCGCCGCCAGACGGGGCTGTCCTTCGACGACGAGTCCCTCTTCCAGGCCTGGAACGCGTTACTGGGCGGGTATCGCCTCCGCAGCCTCAGCTTTGTGGAACAGCTGGGGGCTGCCATGCCCGTGTACCTCTACAGCAACACGAACCTCATCCACTACCGCCGCTTCCAACAGGAGATCCGTGAGGCGACCCCCTACCCCCACCTCGACGTCCTCTTTCGCAAAGCCTACTATTCCCATGAGATGGGGATGCGGAAACCTCATCCCGAAGGATATCAGCATATTTTGCAGGAGAATGGACTTAAGCCCCAGACGACATTATTTGTAGATGACAATGCCGACAACATCGCAGGTGCCGCGGCGGTGGGCCTGCAGACACATCATCTTCAGTCCACAGAAATAATAGAAGATGCCCTAGCCTGGCTGTTGGCAGGGCAGGATGTTATTTGATTTCTTCAAAGTCGATATAGTCGTCAGGCTTGGGCGCTTGCCGGTCGGGTGCAGGGTTGGTTGGCTGCCGGCGTGCTTCTGGGGCATCCGCCGCGTGCCGGGAGTGGGAGAGGTCTTCCCGCATGCGTATGCCCGTGCGAAATAACGGAAGCAGATAGCTGGAAACAAATCGTACGAGAAACCAGAGCGACAGCAGATATAGGATGAAACGAAGACTCATCGGACAAAATTAAACTTTTGCCTCCGTAGCAGAAAGGGCGGCTTCAGGTTGCCGCAGCGGAATCCTCCTGCCGGGCCGATGAAGGCCGGTCGTCGGACCGACGAAAGAGGCGGCCCAGCCGCCGCGAGGTCAGCAGATATAGGACCGCCGCCGAGCGGTAATCCAGCACAGGACTGCCGGCGAAGGGGGAGGCGCAGGCTGCGACGATCAACCCCAGAAGAAAAGAAAAACAGCAGGAAAAGAACCAGGAGAAAGACCATCAGATGGCTGTAGGCCTGGAAGATGATCCTTACAGCCTGCAGACACAGCAGATCTATGCACAACTCCTCATACTCCCGCGCCTGTCGACTGTTCTCTCGGAGAAAGTCTGAGAGGCCCTCGCTCCTTTCCATTGCCCCATGCTTGCACAAGATGCAGCTATTGCAGGGCCGGCCAGCTGATCTGGCTCATAAAAAAATTTTTTGGGAGCCAAGAATGGATTATCTTTACCCCGGCAAAAGACGCAGAGGAAGGGAACGGAGTCGTTCCCTTCTTTTTTTCCTGATCATGGACCAACAGGGAAATATACAAGCGGTGACCCGTCTGGTGGAGCAGCTCCTTCAGGGTGATCCCGATTGTTTCCTAGTCCAGGTGCAGGTCAAACCGACGGACAACCTCATGGTCTACCTCGACGCCGACCAGGGGATGTCCATCGAGAAATGCGTCGCATTCAACCGGAAGCTCTATCGCAAGATCACCGAAGAAGGCCTATACCCGGAGGGCGCCTTCTCCCTGGAGGTCTCCTCCCCGGGTGTCGACGAGCCGCTCCGCCTGCACCGCCAGTATGTGAAAAACATCGGCAGGCAGGTAGAGGTGGTCGGTAATGAAGGGTCAGTCCTGAAAGGACGGCTCGTCCACGTGACCGAAGAAGGGATAGCGGTGGAGATCGTCACTGGGAAGGGAAAGAAACAGGTGTCCGACACCCGCTCCGTACTCTTCACAGACATCCGGAGAACAACGGTACAAGTCATGTTTTAACGTTCTGGTTCCTCTAAAACCCTCCAGGGGCGGGAACCAGCAGTAAACCGATACAGTATATGGCAAGCATCAACCTAATCGAATCATTTCAGGAGTTCAAGGAGGCCGAGAATATTGACCGACCGACCCTCATGAAGGTGCTCGAAGACGTCTTCAAGACCCTCCTGCGCAAGAAATATGGCTCCGACGAGAACTTCGACGTGATCGTCAATACCGAGAAAGGCGACCTGGAGATCATGCGCCACCGCACCATCGTGGATGACGGGACCGCGCAAGACCCGCTCGCAGAGGTGGAGTACAGCGAGGCCATCCGGCAGTCACCCGACTATGAGGTGGGCGAAGACCTATATGAGGCCGTCGACATCCAGGAGTTCGGCCGACGCGCCATCCTGGCAGCCAAGCAGACCCTCGCCAGTCGCATTGGAGACCTTAAAAAGAACGCACTCGTGAAGAAATACGAGAACCGCGTCGGAGAGATCATCAGCGCAGAAGTCTACCAGGTATGGAAGAAGGAAGCGCTGCTGCTCGATGAAGACGGCAATGAGATCCTGCTGCCGAAGTCGGAGCAGATACCGAGCGATTACTTCAAGAAAGGTGAATCCATCCGGGCGGTCGTCAAGAAGGTCGAGATGCGTAACAACAACCCTGTCATCCTGCTCTCCCGCACCCATCCCTCCTTCTTGGCCAAGCTGCTGGAGATTGAAGTGCCTGAGATCTTCGACGGCCTCATCGTCATCCGCAAGATCGTCCGGGAGCCGGGCGAACGCGCCAAGGTAGCCGTCGAGAGTTACGACGACCGCATCGACCCCGTCGGCGCCTGCGTCGGCATGAAGGGCAGCCGCATCCATGGCATCGTCCGAGAACTCAAGAATGAGAACATCGACGTCATCAACTTCACCAATAACATCCAGCTGCTCATCCAGCGCTCCCTTACACCCGCCCGCATCAGCCGTATGAACCTGGACCATGAAAACAAAACCGCCGAGGTGTTTGTCTCACCTGATGAGGTCTCCAAAGCCATCGGCAAGCGCGGCGTCAACATCAAGCTGGCAGAAGACCTCACCGGCTTTGAGATCGATGTCTACCGCGATGATGAGGGCGAGACGGACGAGTACGACATCGACCTCGACGAGTTCAGCGATGAGATAGAACCCTGGATCATTGAAGAACTTAAGCGGATTGGATGCGACACGGGCCGTAGCGTGCTCGCCCTCAGCGCCGAGGAACTGGAGCGCCGCACCGACTTGGAGAAAGAGACCATAGAGGAGATCCGGAAGGTCCTAGAAGACGAGTTCTCCAAAAGCTAGTGTCGGAGAGTAGTTAGTAAGTTTGGAAATCAAAGCGCAGCCGCTGGCTGCAGGAGGATAAATGTCAGAATCGAATACACCGCGCCTGATGGCGGCGGCCCGCGAGTTCAACATCGGCAGGGACACCCTGGTGGACTTCCTTGTCGGCAAAGGCTTTAACCGCGATGAACTCGCGCCCAACGCAAAGCTCTCCGATGAGATGTACCGTGCCCTGCAGGCGGGCTTCTCAACCGATAAGGCCGCCAAGGCCAGGAGCGACTCCATTGAAATACCCAAGGGTACGCCGCAGGAGGGAAGAAAGAAGAAGGACGAAGAGGAGATTCTATTCCGCAAAGAAACCAAGAAGAAACCCACTGCCGAGGAGAAGCCCGAGCCCCAGCCGGAGTCGGAGCCAAAAGTCGTCGTCCCCGAGACGCAAAAGCCTGAGGAAGTCGTCAAGCGGGAAGTGCCCGACCTGGAAGGACCGAAAGTGCTCGATAAGATTGACCTTTCCACGATAGACTCCGGCACCCGGCCCCGCAAAGGCACGAAAAAGGCCGCTGCCACCAAGGCACCCAAAAAAGGAGCAGCAGCGCCCGCACCAGCCGTTGAAGAGACCGTACCTGAGGAGGCCCCGGCAGACGTTGCGGACCCCTTCGTGGAACGGGAGAATGTACGCATTGAAGCGCCCGAACTGGAAGGGCCCAAGATCATCGGAAAGATAGAGCTGCCGACCGATCCGGAAGTCCGTAGCCGAGGCACTGAAGAGCGCCGCAAGCGCAAGCGCATCCCCGTCGAGAAGAAAGACATACCTAGGCCAACCATTCAGAAGTCGGCCGGCAGCCCAAGCCGTACACCCGGCGGTAAATCCGGCGGCGGACGCACGACCGCACGCCGAGGGGAGCCCCGCGAAACGCGCGAGATCGACGAGAAAGAGATACAGAATAAGATCCGCGAAACACAGGCCAAGCTGGCTGGCTCCAGCGGACGCGGCAAAAGCCTCAAAGCCAAGCATCGCCGCGCCAAGCGAGACGAGATGGCAGACGCCATGGGCGAAGGCACAGACGACAACCGCCTTCAGCTCACCGAATTCATCTCTGTCAGCGAGCTGGCAAACCTCATGGATGTAGGGTTCGCAGAAGTCATCGGCAAATGTATTAGCCTCGGCATTATGGTGTCCATCAACCAGCGACTCGATGCAGAAGTCATCGAGCTCGTAGCAGGCGAATTTGGCTTTGAAGTCGAGTTCATCGACATGGAGAAGCAGATGGAGATAGAAGACCAAGACGAAGTCGATGAAGATGACGATATGGGCCCGCGTTCCCCCATCGTCACCATCATGGGACACGTCGACCATGGCAAGACCTCGCTGCTAGACTACATCCGCAGCGCCAATGTCGTGGCCGGTGAGGCAGGCGGTATCACCCAGCACATCGGCGCCTATCAAGTGCAGGTGGCCGAGGGTAAGTCCATCACCTTCCTCGACACGCCCGGGCACGAAGCCTTCACCGCCATGCGCGCCCGCGGCGCCAAGGTGACCGACATCGCCGTCATCGTTGTCGCAGCCGACGATGCCGTCATGCCTCAGACACGCGAAGCCATCAGCCACGCCCAGGCAGCCGGCGTACCCATGATCTTCGCCATCAACAAGATCGATAAAGACGGCGCCAACCCTCAAAAGATCTACGAACAGCTTTCGAATATGAACATCCTGGTCGAAGAGTGGGGTGGCAAATTCCAGAACCAGGAGCTCTCAGCCAAGTCGGGACTCAACGTCGACAAACTCCTCGAAAAGATCCTCCTCGAAGCAGAACTTCTAGAGCTGAAAGCCAACGCCGAACGCGAAGCCAACGGCACCGTCGTAGAAGCTACGCTAGACAAAGGCAGGGGCTACGTAGCCACTGTGCTGGTACAGAATGGCACCCTCAACCAGGGCGACCTCGTCGTGAGCGGACAGCACTACGGCCGCATCAAGGCCATGTACAACGAGCGCAATAAGCGGGAAGACACGGCACCCCCGTCGACACCCGTACTCATCCTCGGCCTCAACGGAGCACCGCAGGCAGGTGAAAAATTCCGCGTCTACGACGACGAAGCAGAAGCCAAAGAGATTGCCAACAGAAGAGCACAGATCCTGCGCGAACAAGGCATGCGCACCCGTAAGCACATTACACTCGATGAGATCGGCCGCCGCCTGGCGCTGGGGAACTTCAAAGAACTTAACGTCATCATCAAGGGCGACGTGGACGGCTCCGTGGAAGCACTCAGCGACTCCCTGCAGAAACTGTCGACCGAAGAAGTGGCCGTACGCGTCGTACACAAGGCAGTAGGTCAAATCACCGAGAGCGACGTCCTGCTGGCCACTGCCTCCGACGCCATCATCGTCGGCTTCAACGTCAGGCCATCCCTGCAGGCAAACAAACTGGCAGAATCCGAAGGGGTACAGATCAAACTCTACTCGATCATCTACAATGCCATCGAAGAAGTCCAGAGCGCCATCGAAGGCATGCTTGAGCCAAAGATCCAGGAGAAGATTGTCGCCAACGTCGAAGTACGCGAAGTGTACAAGTTCGACAAGGCAACCGTCGCCGGCTGCTACGTCATAGATGGTAAAATCAGCCGCAACAATAAGATCCGCATCATCCGCGACGGCATCGTCGAATACCCCAAAGGTGAAGGACAAGGCGCCGAACTCGGCAGCCTCAAGCGCTTCAAAGACGACGTCAAAGAGGTGGCGGCCCATTTCGAATGCGGCCTTACCATCCGAAGCTTCAGCGATATCCGCATCGGAGATATCATCGAAGCCTTCGAGATGGAAGAGATCAAACGAACGCTCTGAGAAATTTATCACAATTTTGAGGAGCCGGCCAGACAGGCCCCCTCCAACCGGATATTCACGTATGATGAAGAAGCTGCTACTCACGGCTGCCATGGCCATCGCAAGCCTCGCGGGGAACGCCCAGAGCGCCAAGCTGCTAGCAGATAAGATCGTCGGAATCCTCGGCGACAAGATCGTCCTGCGCTCAGATATCTTCAACTACATTGAAGACATCAAACGCCAGGGCGGCGATGTACCCCCGGACGCAGAATGCGTTCTCTTGGAAAAGATGATGGCCGACAAAGCCCTCATCCTCCAGGCCGAAAAGGACTCCCTACCGGTCTCCGACGAAGAAGTAGAAGCAGAACTCGACCAGCGGATTCGCTACTTCATCATGCAATACGGAGGGAAGGAAGCCTTCGAACAGATCGCGGGCCGCACCATCTACCAGGTCAAAGAAGACTTCCGCAAGTCGATCCGGGAAGGAAGACTCGCCCAGGCGATGCGCAAGAGCATCGTCGAGAATGTCAAGATCACCCCCACCGAAGTGCGTACGTTCTACGAGAAGATCCCGCGCGACAGCCTCAGCTTCTACGAGACAGAACTGGTCGTAGGACAGATCGTCGTCTACCCCAAGGCAGGCCGCGAACTGGAAAAGTTCGCCATCGACGAACTGCTGGACTATAAAAAACAGGTCGAGTCGGGACAGAAATCCTTCGAGACCCTCGCCCGCCTCTATACCGAAGACCCCGGCAGCCGGCAGACAGGCGGACGCTACGAATTCAACAAGAACGACAAAACCTTAGACCCCAATTTTAAGAACGGAGCCTTTCGACTCAAAGAAGGCCAGATATCACCCATCATCAAATCCAAATTCGGCTATCATATCATCCAGATGATCAGCCGGAACGGTGATGATGCCGTCATCCGGCATATCCTACGTATCCCTCAGATTACCGAAGAAGACATACAGGCCTCTCGCGTAAAGCTCGACAGCATCCGCGCCAAGCTTATCGCAGGGATCCTCTCCTTCGGGGAGGCCGTCGACAAATACAGCGAAGATGAAAACAGCAAGTTCACGGCCGGACTCATCAGCGGTCAGGGCGGCTCATTCGTGACCATCGATGAACTCGACAAAGACCTCGTGAACGACCTTAAACGCCTGAAAGTGGGCGAGTACAGCGCCCCTCTCACCTTCACCGACGAACGCGAAAAAGTGGGTGTCCGCATCGTCAACCTTCGTAGCCGTACGGAACCCCATCGCGAAAACCTGCGCGACGACTACAACCGCATCTCCCAACGGGCCCTGGAGGAGAAGAAGAATAAGGCCATCGACAAATGGTTCACTACCAAGCTGTCGACCTACTACATCATGATCGACAAAGACTACGAGACCTGCGAAGCCATACGTAAGTCGTTCGGAGACGTTGTAAAGAAATAGTCCCCCCAAAAGACGTACCTTGTCAGCTCCGGCGCATGCGCAGGTCATACGCAGCCGGTGATTCTCTATGAGCGATGAGATCAAGCATGAGTGCGGCCTCGCATTCATACGGCTCAGAAAGCCGTTCTCATATTATATGCGGGAGAAGGGCACTGCCCTCTACGGGCTCAACAAGCTCTACCTCCTCATGGAGAAGCAGCACAACCGCGGCCAGGACGGCGCCGGCATCGCCACCGTCAAGCTACACACCGAGCCCGGCTACCCATTCCTCCACCAACTGCGCAGCAACACCACCCAGCCCATCGCAGACCTCTTCGCCACCATCGGCCGGGAAGTCCGAGAACTGGAAAAATACCAGCCCGAGATCCTCCGGCACCCCGGGCTGCTGAAAGGACACCTGCCCTACCTCGGCGAACTCCTGCTGGGCCATCTCCGCTATGGTACGCAAGGACGCAATAACGTTGAATACTGCCATCCTTTCCTGAAAAAAGACACCATCCCTGCCCGGAACCTGGCGCTGGCAGGGAACTTCAACCTCGTCAATACTGAAGAACTCTTCGCCTTGGTCAACATAGACCCCGGAGAGTTCCAACGGCAGAGCGACCTGGCAGCCATGATGGAAGTCGTACACCACTTCCTGGTGAAAGAAGACGAGCAACACCCCGGGGACCTCTCCATCCCCTCTATCCTGCAGCGTGCCTTCCGCCTCTGCGATGGCGGATTCAACGTCGGAGGCCTCTTGGGCAGCGGAGACGCGTTCGTCGTCAGAGACGCCCACGGCATCCGCCCCTCCTATTACTACATCAACGACGAAGTCATCGTGGCAGCCTCCGAAAGGGCCGCCATCCGAACCACCTTCAACGTCGGTGAGAATGAAGTGCTAGAGCTCATGCCAGGGCATGCCCTGATTGTAAAGCCCGACGGTAGCTATAACGTAGAACCTGTCCTGGAGGCCAGGCCCCGCAGAGCCTGCAGCTTCGAGCGCATCTACTTCTCCCGCGGCAGCGATGAAAAGATTTATCGGGAGCGGATCGCCCTCGGCTACGGCCTCCACAGCCGCGTGCTGCAGGCCATCGACAACGACCTGCGTCATACCATCTTCTCCTTCATCCCCAACACAGCAGAGGTGGCGTTCTATGGACTGCTCAAAGGGATGGAAGACTACCTCAACAGCATTAAAGTGACCCGCATCCTCTCTTGGAAGAACGACTTCGACGAAGAGAAGCTCTCAGAGATGATCCGCCGCAAGATCCGTGTGGAAAAAGTGACTACCAAAGATGTCAAGATGCGCACCTTCATCACCGAAGACGCCTCTCGCTCGGAGATGGTACAACATGTGTACGACATCACCTATGGCACTGTCTCCCGCGACACCGACACCATCGTCGTGATCGATGACTCCATCGTACGGGGTACCACCCTCAAACAAAGCATCGTGCGCATGCTGGCGAGGCTGCACCCAAAGAAGATCATCATCGTCTCCTCAGCACCGCAGATACGCTACCCCGACTGCTATGGCATCGACATGAGCAAGCTGGGCGACTTCATCGCATTCCGTGCAGCCATGGAACTGCTACGGGAGCATCAGATGATGGAGGTATCCGAAGAAGTCTATCAGGAATGCCGCGAACGCCACCGGAACGGGCAGCTCCACACCGAAAACCTCGTCCGACGCATCTACCGACCCTTCACCACCGAACAGATATCCGACATGGTGGCAAGGCTCATTACCCCCCGTGATATCACCATCCCCGTACAAGTCATCTTCCAGAACATCGAGGACTTGCATGCCGCCTGCCCCAACAATACCGGCGACTGGTACTTCACCGGCAACTACCCCACGCCGGGAGGCAACCGCGTGGTCAACAAGGCATACCTGAACTTCATGGAAGGTAAGAACGTCAGGGGCTACTAAGTCATCTGTCATATCTACACGCTCCCCCGTTCACCGGTTTCAGTACCTTCAACCCATCACACCCATCATGCCCAGGAAAGTCCGTACCAGAGAAGGAGGAAGGCGTGAAGCGATCGCCTCCGCTGCGGCTAGGCTCTTCCGAGAGAAAGGGTTTTCCGGCACAGGCATGCGCGACCTCGCCGGCTCGGTCGGCATTGAGGCTGCCAGCCTGTACAACCACATCGATTCCAAGGCAGCCCTGTTGCGAGACATCTGCTTCCGCATCGCCGACGCCTGCAACGCACACCTTCGGGAGCTGGAAGCAGCACCGGGGCTCGACAGCCTCGGCCAGCTCGAAGCCATCGTCCGCTTCCACGTCCGGCTCTGGATAGAACGGCTCGATGAAGTGCTGGTAGCCACCAACGAATTCCGCAGCCTCGAAGAGCCCTGGCTGGAGCACTTCCTGCAGGAAAGACGCATGTATATGCGGCGCATCGAGGCCATCCTCTCCCAAGGCATCCAGGAGGGCAGCATCCGCCCGCTGGAGCCCTATGGCGTAGTGCTCACCCTCATGAGTGCCGTCCGCGGCATCGAATTCTGGCATCGCTCCAGGAAGCACGTTTCCGCAGCCAGCCTCGAGTCCACGATGGTCGAGCTGATTGTCGATGGCATCCGGAACAGCCAGGGCTAAGGGCCAGGCAGATGAGTGTTTGTCGCAAGGCACTACCCGCATCACCCATCCACAATACCTCTGCCATGGACGCGCAAAGCCCAGCAATGACCCATCAAGTAGTCAGCCACATGATCGCCAAAGACCACTTCAGCCGCTGGCTGGGGGTAGAGGTCCTGGACCTCTCGGAAGGCTACTGCCGACTCCAGGCATCGATACGGGAAGAGATGCTCAACAGTTTTGGAATGGTGCATGGCGGAGTGCCGTTCTCCCTGGCAGACACCGCCTTCGCATATGCCTGCAACAACCGGAACGCCCGCTCCGTCGCGCTCGATGCCAACATGTCGTTCATAAAGCCGACGCACTTGGGCGACACCGTCACCGCAGAGGCCTGCGAAATACACAATGGACGCAGCACCGGCGTCTACCTCGTCACCCTCACCAATCAGCAGCATGAGACCATCGCCCTCTTCAAAGGTACCTGCTTTCGCACGGGAAAGCCCGTGCTCGGAGCGTCCGCATCGTTGTAATAGGCGGTAGCTTGGCGAGCTCGAGGGCTGCCAACAGGAAGGCAGTCCCTACGCTATGTGGGCCATCAACGTACGACTGCATCAAGATCCTGCTGGATGCTGAGTGTCCGCTGATAGGTGTGCACCCCAGCCTGCCTATCTTGCAGGCATAATGGAACGTTCCAACTTCGTCGACCAGATCCGCATCTTCTGCCGCAGCGGCCATGGCGGCGCCGGCAGCCGCCATTTTATGCGTACCAAGTTCAACCCAACGGCCGGCCCCGACGGCGGCGACGGTGGACGGGGCGGACACATCGTCCTGCGCGGCAACCGAAACCTGTGGACCCTGCTGCACATGCGGTACTTCAAGAACGTGCATGCCGAAGACGGACGCCCCGGCGACAAGAACAACATGACCGGTCGCGATGGCAAGGATATCGTCCTGGAAGTACCGCTTGGCACCCTCGCACTCGATGAGGAGACGGGGGAGAAGGAGGGGGAGATCCTAGAAGATGGGCAGGAAGTCGTCTGGATACGTGGTGGGAGGGGAGGACTCGGCAACAGCCACTTCGCGACCCCCACGCATCAGGCACCCGACTACGCACAGCCAGGAGAGTCCGGCATCGAAGGCTGGAAGATCCTGGAACTGAAAGTACTGGCGGACGTAGGGCTTGTGGGCTTCCCCAACGCCGGCAAGTCTACCCTGCTATCCTGCATCACCGCCGCCAAGCCGAAGATCGCCGACTACGCCTTCACCACCCTCACGCCACAGCTGGGAATGGTGGAATACCGCGACGGTCGCTCCTTCTGCGTGGCCGACCTCCCCGGCATCATCGAAGGGGCCGCCGAAGGCAGAGGCCTCGGACATCGCTTTCTCCGCCACATCGAACGGAACCCTGTCCTCCTCTTCGTCATACCGGCCGACAGCCAAGACCATTGCAAAGAGTTGGAGATCCTACACGGAGAGCTTGAACGCTACGACGAGGCACTCCTCGATAAAAAATTCATCATCGGCATCAGCAAGAGCGACCTGCTCGATGAGGAACTCCGCAAGGCCATTGCCCGAGAGCTCCCCCCGGGGATCCCCCATACCTTCTTCTCTTCCCTCGACGGACAGGGACTGCCCCGCCTCAAAGACCTGCTCTGGGAGACGCTGAATTGTTGACGATACCGACAGCCTGGCAAAAAAATACCAGCCATTGGCTCGGCAAGTTGCGCTTTCATGCCATCCATGCCCGTAACTCTACGATCGACGAAAAGCCCGCCGGGAAAGGCCATCCTATGGCTAACGAACTAGCCGCACCTGTCACCTCGCTGCTGGGAGCTTATAGCACTCAAACAGATGTCAACAACCTCCACCTGGTCAGATACCTCCCGTCGATGCCCGACAAAGGCAACGCCTACTGCAGCACCGACCGCTACCAAAAAGGCGAAGAAGAGCTGTTTCCAATGAACTGGGTCATCTCAGAGGCCAGCCTCCGCCGCATGGACGAGCAGCTGCAAAAGCACCCCGGCATCGATGCTTTCAAACAGATGCTGGCCGGAGGCACACCCTGAAATGGCCATGCAGCCTCCCCCCATGCGGGATGGCGCAAGGCAGGGATATATGCTGCCAGCCCCGGACAAGGAACAAGCTGCCAGTCCGAGGATGAGCCCCACCGTCAAAGGGCATACTGGGGAAGAAGTGGGCTCGGTGTCCCGCTAGGAGAGCAGCCGCACCGCTGTGCCCGAAGCACTGACCATGAGCATTGTGCCGCCGCCACCGACCGTCTCAAAATCAAGGTCGACGCCCAGGATCGCATCTGCCCCCAGGGCACGGGCCTTATCCTGCAACTCCCGGATGGCATTCTCCTTGGCCTCCTCCATCACCCGTTCGTAGGTGCCGCTGCGGCCGCCGAAGACGTCGCGAAGGCCACCCAGGATATCTTTGAAAATGTTGGCGCCAATGATGACCTCGGAACTAATGACGCCCAGGTATTGGCTGACAACCCTGCCTTCGATGTTGTTGGTCGTGGTAACAATCATATAGGTGGTTTTTGAATGATGCAAACGCCGTTGCCCCGCGAAACTACAGGTGGTTTACCAGAATAAAGTAGGTTTGACGTATAAAATGGTTGCATCATGAAGAAGTTCTTGCTTTCCTGCTCTTTTATACTCACCACCGTGCTGGCCATAGCAGACGAAGGCATGTGGCTGCCTATGCTCCTCGGCCAACAAGTCTATAACGACATGGTCAAACGTGGCCTCAAGCTCACCAAAGAGCAGCTCTACCACGTCAATAAGCCCTCCATCAAAGACGCCATCGTCATCTTCGGGGGTGGCTGCACCGGCGAAATCGTCAGCGCTCAAGGGCTGCTGTTTACCAACCACCACTGCGGCTATGGCGCCATCGCCGCCGCCAGCTCCATGCAAAACAACTACCTGCGAGACGGCTTTTATGCACCCACCCGCGCAGACGAGATACCGTCAGCCGGGCTGAGCGCACAGTTTCTGCTCCGCATCGAAGACGTAACCCGTGCGATGGACAGCGCCACGCAAGGACTCTCCGGCGCCGACCGCGCGAAAAAGATCGCAGACATGAGCACGGCCATCGCCAAACAATATGCAGATGCAGCCAATGGTATCGAAGCCCGCATCAGCCCTCTGTTTAAAGGCAACCAGTTTCTGGTATTCGTATACCAACGCTACCGCGATGTACGCCTAGTAGGCACGCCACCCGAAAGCATCGGCAAATACGGTGGAGACACCGACAACTGGGAATGGCCCCGGCATACCGGCGACTTCTCCGTCTTCCGCGTCTACATGGGCAAAGATGGTAAGCCCGCCGACTACGCCGCCAGCAACATCCCCCTCCAGCCGAAACACTTTCTGCCTGTTTCTATCAAAGGCTTTAAAGACGGCGACTACTCCATGATCTACGGCTACCCCGGTTCCACCAACCGATATGAGACCTCCTACGGTGTCAAACTGAAAACAGAGATAGAGAACCCCTCTACGGTAGCCTTACGAGACATGCGCCTCAAGCACATGTTCGAGCAAATGAAAAAAGACCCTGCCGTGAAGCTGAAGCTCGCCTCTGCCTATGCAGGAATTGCCAACTACTGGAAATTCTTCGACGGCGAATCCAAACAACTCCTCAAATACCGCATCTACGAGAAAAAACAAGCCGATGAAAAAGCCTTTGCCGAATGGGCCAAAGGCAACCCCTCCTACGAAAATCTCTTCGTCGACTGGGCCAAAGCCTATCAGGCATGGGAGCCATATGCCAAACACCGGATCTATATCAACGAAGGCATCCTAGGCTCTCCCCTCCTGGCCTTCGCCTCCTCCCTCATGGCCCTGGAGGCAGATATGGTCCGTAAAGGCGTGGACCACCCCGACGTAAAAAAAGGCCTGGCCGCCGCTGACCGGTCAAGGAAAGGATTTCTCTCTGAAACTGACCTGCCCTCTGACCGGAAGATCCTCGCCGACGCCATACGCATGTACCGCGCCCAGATCGACAAGGGGCAACATCCGGCTGGCTTTTATGAAGACCTTCGAAACCGGTTCGGGAAACTGGACGAAGATGCCACCTATGCCAAGTACTCCGACTTCGTCTTTGGGACCTCCATCCTCACCGATGATAACCGTTGGAAGGCCTTCCTCGATGCCCCCGACGCCGTCAAGCTGCAGTCGGATGCCGCCTATGCAGCCGCCAGCACCTTTGTAAAAAACTATACCACCAAGTACAACCAGGACCGTCAGTCGTTCATTGCCACCGATGCTGAGCTGGGAAGGCTCTACCTCAAAGGCATCCGCGCCATGAACCCCTCGAAACTCATGTACCCCGATGCTACCTTCACCATGCGGGTGAGCTACGGCCAAGTGAAAAGCTACCAGCCACGAGATGCGGTGCGCTATGACTACGTGTGTACGATGAAGGGCGTACTCGAAAAATATAAGCCTGCCGACTATGAGTTCGACCTCCCCGCGAACCTCGTGGCAAAAGCCAGCCAGCAGGACTTCGGGCCTTATGCCGACAAGCTGCGCAACGACCTCGTCGTCAGCTTCATCACCACCAACGACATCACAGGTGGCAATTCAGGCTCCCCCGTCATCAATGCGCAGGGAGAACTCATCGGTCTGGCATTCGACGGAAACTATGAGGCCCTCAGCCATAAGATCGCCTTCGACAAAGACCTCAACCGCACCATCTGCGTCGATGTGCGATATGTATTGTGGTGTATAGATAAGCTAGGTGGTGCGCCCCATATCGTGCGGGAATTGAAACTCATACGCTGAGCGCTACCCTGCTTGCAAGAGCCCCGCTCCCCATAGGAGGGCGGGACTTTTTTTTACTGCACCATCCAGCTCGTCCGCCCGTCTTTCTCATCTTTCAGCTGAATGCCGATCGATTGCAGCTGCTGTCGGATCTTATCCGACGTCACAAAGTCCTTCCGGGAACGGGCATCCTGACGGATCTCTGCCAGCAGACCAAGCACACCGTCTAGTCGGCCGTCGTCGGCCACCGCCTCATCCTTCAGCCCAAAGATCTGGATGAGAAAGGTCTGAAACCGTTCTTGCAGGAGGCCATGGGTCGTAGCGGTAAGCGCACCTGTCGGCAGATGCCCGTCTTTGAATGAGTTGACCACCGGTACCAGTTCGAAGAGGTTCGCAAGCACCTTGGCAGTATTCAGGTCGTCGTCCATGAACCCATCGAGCTCTCCAAGCAGCGACTGGCAGCGGGCCTCCAGAGCTTCATCGACAGAAGCCGTATTACTCCCCGACGCCAACGGCATACCCCGCAGGAATTGGAAGGCATCCCATAGGCGACGGAGACCGCGATCGGCGGCCTGCAAGGCCTCATTGCTGAAGTCGAGGGTGCTGCGGTAATGTGTCTGCAGGATGAAGAAACGTACCGTCATGGGCGAATAGGCCTGCCCCAGCTGGGGGTGGCTCCCGGTGAAGAGCTCACTCAGCCGGATGACATTGTTATAGCTTTTCCCCATCTTACGCCCGTTGATGGTGATCATGTTGTTATGCAGCCAGTAGCGGGCGGGGATCTGATGGTGGCAGACAGCGCTCTGGGCGATCTCACATTCATGGTGCGGGAACTGGAGGTCCATCCCACCCCCGTGGATGTCGAACTGCTCTCCCAGATATTTTGAACTCATCGCCGAGCATTCGATATGCCAGCCGGGGAAACCCATGCCCCAGGGGCTCTTCCACTGCATGATATGTCCCGGGGGCGCATGCTTCCAGAGGGCGAAGTCGGCCTTGCTGCGTTTTTCATCCTGCGACTCCAAGTCACGGGTGGTTTCGAGCTGCTCCTCCAGATCGCGCCCACTCAAGATGCCATAAGGCATCCCCTTGGTACTAAAGACTTCATGGTAACGTCTGACATCGAAATACACCGACCCGTTGGCCACATAGGCAAAACCGTCTGCCAGAATCCGCTCAATCATTCCGATCTGCTCGATAATATGCCCGGTCGCCGTCGGCTCGATGGAAGGCTCCAGGTTGTTGAAGGCCCGCATGGCGCCATGAAAGAGGTTGGTATACTTCTGCACCAGCTCCATAGGCTCCAGCTTCTCTAAGACGGCCTTTGCAGACACTTTGTCCACTGCCTCGCGCCCTTCTTCTTCAAAATGCCCGGCATCTGTGATGTTGCGGACATACCTCACTTTATAGCCGAGGTGCATCAGGTAGCGATACAACACATCGAAAGTGATAAAGGGGCGGGCATGGCCGAGATGGCTCTCGCCACTGACGGTGGGCCCGCAGACATAGAGGCCTACATGGCCGGGCACGATCGGAGCAAAAACCTCCTTTTGTCGGCGCAGAGAATTATAAAAGGAAAGGGAAGACATGATGGTAGGAAGGGGAACAGCGAAATTATTCTTTTTGAGGCAATCGTAGGTCCGCCACGACGGCCTGATGGTCGGAGAGCCTGGCCTTGCCCCGGGTCACCTGCAAGGTTTCAAAGATGGGACTGGTCAGTATGTAGTCGATTCGTAAGGTCGGCAGAGAGCCCATCCAACGGGATAATGGGTTGATATACGTCCTTCCGAAACCGGTACCCTTCTCCGTGAAGGTATCTTTTCCATCTTTCAGTAGGGTCCTATAGGCATACGAGGCCGGCACATTGTTCAGATCGGCACATACAAGCATCGGATATCGGCAGGTGTCCAGGATGCCCCTGAGCCAGCGCGACTGCTCCGCGTGGTCGATGAAATTGTTGCGCAACTTTCGGTACATAAGCAGCGCACCATGAAGTCCCTGGTCAGAATCCTCCCGCATCTTTGCCAGGGTACGATAGTCGCCTGGCAGAAAGCGATACGATTGCAGATGCATCACATGCACCCTCACTGTATCTCCATTCCAGAGCAGGTCTGCCCACAGCGTATGCTCACTGTTGGAGAACCGCGTTCCGCTGTACCGCACCTGGGCGGCGCGCAGGATCGGATGCTTAGAAAAAATGGCGGTTCCGTAGCGGACGGTATGCTGACTACCCAGCTCATCCCCCGGGAAAAAATGGTATCGATAGCCCATCTGCCGTCGGAGGATGTCGACCGGATCTTCAGAAGATTCCTTGGCAGCATCTGTGAGCTCCTGAAAGCAGACGACGTCGGGCGAGAAACGCTGCACCTCATCGAAGAGGAAGCCGTGGCGGATGGCATTCCCCGGTTCTGAAAAGATCTTATCGAAAGGAGTGAAGGAGCGCAGGTTCCAGGTCATCACCCGCAGGCTGCCTTCCGGCGGCGCCTGCGAGAAGTCTTGCCCCGGATGGATAGGCAGGACTTGCCGGATGGATGCATGCGTAGCGATCAGCAGAAACAGCGTAGGGAGGGCATATAGCGGCTTCACCAGCAGCCATCCGAGGAGGTGGCAGACGAGCAGCAACAGAAGGTATGGCAGCAGCAGCGAGAGAAAGCCTAGCAAAGGACGGTCCGACAGATGCCAGGATGCGATCCCATAAGCGATCGCGGTCAAGGCATTTGTCAGGATCAAGGATCTGACGGATATCCGCTGCAGGATCCTGAACATAATGTTTCTTATAGATCCTCTTCACTGGCCCGTTTCAGCAGGTCACGCTCCTCTTCCGTAAGGCGGTGATAGCCTTTCTGGCTGATCTTGTCGAGGATCTCGTCGACGCGCTGCTGGGTGATATTCGACTTGCGGGTGAAGGGCTGCTGACCACGGGTATTATAGAAAACTTCCTCGCGGTGAAGCTTTCGCTTCAGGGCCGTCCGGCCCGGCTGAAACAACCGGGTAGCATGGACATAGAAACGGTTCATCCAGGCAGCCGCATCGATGCCGCGAAGCAGGCCCTTCGAAAAAACGAAACCTGTCAAGGCTGCCACGACATGTACGTAGAAGAAGCTGACGGAGCGGGAAATGCTAGCGACGTCGATGACGGCAAAGACAAGCATGAGCACCCATAGGGGTAGTCCGCCGCTGATCATAGGGAAGACCCTGTATTGAGGCGACAGGACTGTGGCAGCCACCGCCACCGCCAGCACGGCAGGCGTGGCACCCATCATCACTGCCTGTGCAGCCTGTGGCTGCAGCGAGGGAACAAGCTGATAGGTGGCTAAGAATGTCAGGGCCCCGGCCAGCCCCCCATAGAGGTAGATCGGTACCAGCAGCCGCTCTCCGGCCAGGTCTTGGAGGATATATCCAAAGACCCAAAGCCATAAGAGGTTGGCCAGCAGCATCCAGAGCTGCATGTGCGTGATAAAAGAGGTGAGCAGCGTCCAGGGTCGCTCCAGAAACGTCCCGCCATCGGCAGGCAGGGTGAACCATGCCAGTATATTTCGGTAAAAAGACTCCTCCGGCAGCCGCGAAAGGCCGTAGACAGTCTTGATGAAATGCATCAAAATGAATACCAGCACGTTGACGACGACCAGTATAAACAATACGCTGTTGCTGCCCCAGACGGGCATCCTTCGTTGCACTGGATAATCCCTATATCCCATACGCTTCCCTGCTGAGGCGTAAAATTAGCATTATTCGACGGTGGACTACATTCAATAGAACGTGCTGCGACTCTTTCGGTTCCAGAGAAGCACCAGTATGATCCCAATGACAGCCCCTCCCACGTGTGCGAAATGCGCCACACCACTCGGGCTGGAAGAGAAACCTCCGATCAGGTCGAAGACGACCAGTCCGGCCAGCGCCCATTTTGCCTTGACAGGAAAAGGGATCGGAAGGATGAATAGCTGGCTGTTGGGGAAGGTATAGGCAAAGGCAGCGAAGATACCCATGACAGCGCCCGAAGCGCCCATCGTAGGTCTGTTGAGGATCGCATAAAAAGACGACGGGTCGTTAATGGCGCCCTCGGTCCACAATCGTCGGACTGCCTCTACATCATACCAGAGGGCCCCCATGTGTACCAAGGCGGCCCCTAAGCCACAGAGCAGGTAAAAAATCAAAAAACGGTTGGGACCCCAGAGGTTCTCCAGCGTGCTCCCGAACATCCACAAGGCAAACATATTGAAAAGGAGGTGGAAGAAATCGTCAGGCGCATGCAAGAACATATAGGTCAGCACCTGCCAGGGGCGAAAAAAAGGCGACTCATAATAGAAAAGCGCGAAAGTTTTATCGACCGGAAAGAGGCTGGTCCCGATGGTGATCTGAGAGAGCCATACAATCCCATTGATGATGAGCAAATTTTTGACGATCAAGGGAAGGCTGCTGTACCCACCCGGCCTGAATTCGGTTTGCATAGCTTTCTGTTTCTCCCTTCAAAAGTAACGCATCCCGCCTGTCTGCATCGCTATAATTCTCGTAGCTGTAGCTGCACTACGTTTTCTATGTGATGGGTATGTGGAAACATATCGACGGGCTGGACGGCTGTCACCCGATAGGCAATATCCAACGCCTGCAAGTCCCTTGCCTGCGTGGCCGGGTTGCAACTGACATAGATCAGTCTTGGTGCCTGAACCGATAAGATCGTCTCCACCAGCCTGGCATGCATCCCGGCCCTGGGCGGATCCGTGACCACCACATCGGGCCGCCCCTGTGCCGAAAAAAAAGCCTCTGTACATAGATCAGCCACATCCCCTGCATGAAAAGAGGCGTGAGCAATGCCGTTCAAGACAGCATTCGCGCGGGCATCCTCCACCGCAGCGGCTACAGCCTCTACGCCTACGACGCGCTGTGCGCCAGCATGCAGGAAGAGGCCGATGCTGCCCGTACCGCAATAGAGGTCATAGACGGTCTCGCGGCCCGTTAAGCCAGCAAAGGATCGCACCACCCCATAGAGGCGTTCCGCCTGTTCGGGATTGGTCTGGAAGAAAGAAATAGGCCCTATCCGAAAATACAGGTCCCCTAGAGTCTCCGTGATATATGGCCGGCCTGCAAAGAGAATAGGCGCGAGGTCGTAAAGACTGTCGTTGCGTTTGGGGTTGACAGTATGGTAGAGCGAGGTAGTCGCAGGAAACGCCTCCAGGAAGGCCGATAGCATACGGGCGACGTCCTCTTGCTCCCGCGGGCCCGTCACCAGGTTGACCATCCATTCTCCGCCGCGCGTAGACCGCAACACCAGGTTCCGCAACAGCCCCGTCTGAGCACGAATGTCATAGAAAGAAAGTCCCTCTTGCAGGGCATAGGCGCGAAACCACTCCCGGATGGCGTTGGAAGGCTCCGCCTGCAGGTGGCATTGGCCGATGTCCAAGACCTTGTCGAACTGCCGGGGGGCGTGATAGCCCAAGGCCGGCCGCTCCTTCCAGGCTTGCTGCTCCTCCCATCCCCCGGCCGCGTGCATCTCTGCCTCTGTGAGGTATCTTCGGTTGCTGAAAGTATACTCCAGCTTGTTGCGATAACCGCGCGTCGTAGCAGCCCCCAGGATTGGCAATAGATCTGGGATCTCGACCCTTCCAATGCGACGCAGTTGCTCCCCTACCTCCTTTTCCTTCCAGGATAGCTGTCGCGCATAAGGCAGCATCTGCCATTGGCAGCCGCCACAACTGCCGAAATGCCGGCAGAAAGGCGCTTCCCGCTCCTGAGACAACTGGTGGAACCGGATCGCCCGACCTTCCGACCAGTCAGTCCGGCTCTTTGTCAGCAAGACATCTACCACATCCCCCGGCACCGCACCTTCCACAAACACCACCTTCCCATCGACACGCGCCAGGGAACGGCCGCCAGACACATAGTCCGTCAATGCAATCCCCCCCAATACCCGGCCCTGCTTTCTGCGCATCCGGCAAAACTAATCGAAAGTGGCCGGCGAATGTTTCCACTTTCTTAAAATGTTCGCTACCAGGGCCTGGCGACAAGACCACGGGCTACCTCCGAAGCTCATCGCTGCTGAATGGAGAGGGCTAAGAAGCCTCGCGGCTACGCCATCTGCACAGCATACTGGGTGCCGAAGCCGATGCAGAAGCCCATCAACATCTCGGAACGGCTATGTGCACCTTCCACCATACGGGCCGAACCAACCAGACCCGCCAGCACCATCGACGCCAGCACCTCAAAGCCATCGGTAGAGTACCCCAAAAGGGTAAGGGCAACCATCAAGCCTGTGAGCCCCCCCATGCCAATGGCGTGCATGCTCACTTTCATGAAAGTATTGGCGACCAGCGCCAGGCTGGCCGACAAAAATATCCCAAGGCAGAGGGCAGTGAGGACACCGGGAGAATCTGACTGGTTGCGGAATACATGCCAGGTCCAAAACTGAAAGATGATCACAGAAATATATGGTATGATGCGCTCCCTGGCTGTATCCATTCGGATCGAGCGGCTGAACCCCAGCCCTTTGAGCAACCATACGATCAGCAATGGAAAGAGTCCGTTGTTGTTGGCAAAGGTGATGAACTTCAAGACCCGGGTGCGCTGTTCCACACCCAGGAAGATGTCTGGGTGGACAAAGGTGATGTAGTACATCATCCCTATTCCTACGAAGATGGGATGAAAGATGACGGAAATGGTCCTGGCCGCTAGGGACAGCCTGTAGAGGAGAGGCGTGCCCGTCTGCACTTGATCTGTACTCATAGCTCCTTCCTCAGCCTAGCCACAGGGATGTTTTGCTGCTCACGGTATTTGGCCACCGTTCGCCGGGCGATGTTATATCCCTTTTCCTTGAGCAGCTCGGTCAGCCGCTCATCGCTTAAAGGCTTTCTTTTATTTTCGGCTTCGACCATATCACTCAGGATCCTTTTGACTTCCCGGGTAGAGACCTCTTCTCCGCTGTCTGTGCTGAGCGACTCGCTGAAGAAATACTTCAGCCGATAGGTGCCAAACTCTGTCTGTACAAACTTACTGTTTGCTACGCGGGAGACGGTGGAGATGTCGAGGCCGGTAGCCAGGGAGATGTCTTTGAGGATCATCGGGCGCAGGCTGGTATCTTCCCCCGTTAGGAAGAATTCCTGCTGGTGGCCGACGATGGCCTCCATCGTCAGCAAGAGGGTCTGCTGCCGCTGACGGATCGCATCGATGAACCACTTGGCAGCATCAATCTTCTGCTTTATGAACATCACCGCCTCTCGTTGCCGTTTGTCCTTCTTGTTGCCTTTGTCGTAGTCGCGCAGCATCTCCCGGAAGCCTTCGCTGACGCGGAGGTCAGGTGCATTCTGCGCATTCAACGTCACTTCTGGCTTACCGGAAGTGTTGTAGACGAAGAAGTCCGGTATCATGTAGGTACCCTCCGTACCTGTACCCACATGGCCACCCGGCTTGGGGTTTAGCTTGAGCACCTGTGCCACAGCCTCTTTGATGGCGAGGTCAGACAGACCCATGGACCGCTGGATGCGCTCGTAATGCTTCTTGGTGAACTCTTCAAAATACCGCTCCAGCATGCCGATGGCGTCGGAGAGGGATCGGTCGCTCCGCCCTGCCAGTCGCCGCCAGAGTTGTAACAGCAGGCATTCCTGGAGGTTGCGTGCCGCGATGCCGGCCGGGTCGAAGCCCTGGATCATCTGGATGATCGCTTCTACCTCGTCAGCGCTGGCTTCTATGTTTTGGCGGAAGGCGAGATCGTCGACGATGGAGGCCGTCTCCCGGCGCAGATACCCATCTTCATCCATGCTGCCGACCACCTGTTCGGCAATCCTCTGCTGCCGCTCGTCTAGTTCCAGCATACCCAACTGCTCCAGCAATGAATCGTGGAAGGAAGACTCGACCCGAATGGGCAGGCTGCGGCCCTCTTCCATCTCGGGGTAGTTGTCGTCTCGAAGTCGGTAGTCGCCGTCTTCATCCGGGTCCTGCACGTATTCGCTGATGTCGATATCTCCGTAGTCTTCCTCTGCCTCCTCTGCCTCAGAGGCCTCCTCGGCCGGGGCATCAGACATCTCTAGTATGTCTTCCGCGCCGCCCTCCTCATGGCCCTCTTCCGACAGCTCCAGGGCCGGATTTTCCTGCAATTCCTCTTTGACCCTTTCCTCCAGACTGGAGGTAGGCACCTGCAACAGTTTCATGAGCTGGATCTGCTGCGGGGAGAGCTTTTGCTGAAGCTTCAGTTGAAGACTCTGTTGAAGCGCCATTATTCTTTAGGCAGGATAAAGTTTATCATTTCGCGCGTGATCAAAAATCAGGCCTAAATTACAAACAAAACGAGCGAGATGGGCATGTCAGGCGTTGGCAGTTGGATCATCGCTGCTTGTATGTTTCAGCAACTCCATGCACAAGACACACGCGTGTCTGCCCAATCTTTGCAGTCCCCCTTGCCGCGCTGGCAGGTGGCTGCTGCCGACAGCGTGGGACGCGCGAGGTTGCAGATGAGCAGGCCTATCTGGCAGATAGGCGCTGACAACTATACCCGTCACATGGGTTTCTTCTGCCAGCAGGAATGGAAATTCGAGAAGACCATGCGTATCCCCTTACGCATGCGGCTGGGGAACCTGGAATATGTCGATCGCCTGGAAGGGAAGCGGCGCTAGGGACGGATCGGTTCCCAACTGCCGGCTCTTCGGACAAAGGAGCAGGTGGCGGCCCCCAGGCCCTCTACCGGACTTTCGCGGTTGGCATGGTCGACATAGGTGACATGCACGCGTAAGTATGTGGCCGTCGGCGGACAGTTGATCTCGAAAGCCACATCTCCACCGAAAGGCTGGAGGGCTACGAGTTGGGCCTGCGAGAAAGTCGACTGCTCCTCATACACCGCATAGACGGCTATCTGCCGGATCTTCGTATCCATGCCTTCGGCAGGCGCCAAGATGCGGAAACGAACCTTCTCCGCCAAGAGACCCGCCTCGGTGCGGATGCGAGGTGTCAGCGCAACTGTCCCTTCATGGCTGTGTGCCGGGGGAACCAGTGCGGGATACTGATAGTAGCGGCGGAGGGTATCGTTCCATCCCAAAGGATTCTTAAAAAAAGACTTACTGCTAAAATAGGCGGCGCCCTGTATGTTGGGCCGACTGCGGATCGCCGCCAGCTGTCGGGAGAGCTGTGTGTGGTCGCGCCAGGCGAGGTTGCTGCCGGCGCGATAAAAGCCCAGTCCGATGTAGCAGGGTTTGCCAAAAGAGTTATGGCTCCACCAGTTCAGCAAGGGCTCGAAGGGCACCTTGTTATGTTCCAACTCCCAATAGAGCTGCGGCACGACATAGTCTATCCAATCTTTTTCCAGCCATAGCCGGATATCAGCATAGAGATCGTCGTAGTTGGTCTGGCCGGCGTGGGTATCACTCCCCCGCGGGTCTTTATCGCGGTTCCTCCACACGCCAAAGGGAGAGATCCCAAAGCGGCAGTAGGGGTTCTCCCGATGGATGGCCCGCCGCAGTCGGACGATAATGGAGTCGACATTGCTGCGCCGCCAGTCGTCTGTGGCCATCCCCCGTGAAAACTGCCGGTAGGTAGCTGTATCAGGAAAGTTCTTTCCGGCAATGCGGTAAGGATAGAAGTAATCGTCGAAGTGAATGGCGTCGACCGGATAGCGCCGGACGATGTCCACCACCACTTCTGTCACGAAGGCCTGTGCCTCGGGATGGCCTGGGTCAAAATAACGCTTATCGCCATAGTCGAGAAACCACTCCGGCCGCATGCGGGTGATGTGGTTGGCAGCGATGGAGGAATAGGTCCTGTTAAAGACAGCCCGGTAGGGATTCAGCCAGGCATGGAACTCCATCCCCCTGCGATGCGTCTCCTCTACCATGAATGCCAGCGGGTCGTAATATGGCTCGGGAGCCTTACCCTGAACACCGGTGAGCCACTCGCTCCAGGGTTCCAGCGGGGAGGGGTAGAAAGCATCCGCTGCCGGTCGCACTTGCATGATCACCGCATTCATGCCATTAGAACGGTGCATATCGAGGAGCCGGATGAACTCAGCCCGCTGTGAGTCCGAAGGAAGACCTTTCCTCGAAGGCCAGTCGATGTTGTCCACCGTTGCTATCCATGCACCCCGGAATTCATAGCGCGGGGAAGTCGGCTGGCCCATGAGATCTGTTATGCCATAGCTTGTTGTCAACAACAGCCACAGGATGGCCTGTGGGAAGCAGGTTCGAACGATGAGTCTCATACCGCGAAAGTACGAGGAACAGTGATGAGATCACTCAGCTCCAAAGTCGCAGAAAGAATAGTTTACAAATGCAAAAGTGTAAATACGCGCCAGCAGGATGAGACAAGCGAGGAGAAATATGCCAAGGATGAGGCCCATGAAGCAGAGAAGGCATATTGGATATATTAGCAGTAGGGTGCTAGAAAGTGGATATTACCTAGTGCATACAACCAGAGTAGCAAAAAAATATGGTGCAGAAGCAGAATGGATAAATGATATCGGGGGGTTAAGAATACTAACGCCTTTTTGAACCCAAAAAAGTAGTGTTAAAATCTGCTCTCGCTGCCTCTACAATTCTCAATTCAGAAGATAATAAAATTGCTGAAAATGTAAGCTTGTGTTGGAAGGATGGTGATTTTAAAGAGATGATCTGAGCAATAGCAATTTTAGATTATAATGACGGGGAAATTTCTCAATAGACCAAGAACTGCAAACAGCGGAAATAACGTCTGTAAATAAAATATATATTATCAAAAGAAAAGACACCATACAAGGATAAATATTGATAGAAATTAGATCGTGTATTAAATATCATTTATAAATAAATTTTGATTTAATAAACGATTTCGTAAATAGTATTTTTTATATGTATGGCATGACTACAAAAAAAATGGTGTTGTGCAATATGCTTGTTTTCGTTCCTATTCGTTGAGATATAACCAAAAATATTTACATTATTTGACTGAAGTGTCATTCCATAACAACATCATCCGTAAAATTTCCCAAGACAGGGTATATTTTCATGTTGTGCACTCTTCTACCTTATTTTTTTTGAAATATTAAAAAAAGTTCGTCGCGTGTACTGAGATAATCATTATTTTGCAACATTGTTGCATATAGATTCTTGAATCTAAAACTAAATACTTGCCATTAGAATTGAGCGCATCCGTGATTTCCACAGAAAAAATATCAGATTGGGAAAACGACATTTACAAATCAACCTTTTGGCATACATCAAGTCATTTATTAGCCTATGCCCTGGAAAATCTGTATCCTGGCATTAAGTTAGGAACTGGACCTGCTATTGAAAATGGGTTCTATTATGATGTTGATTTTAACGATTATAATTTTTCAGAAAAAGATTTCATGAAAGTAGAGCAGAAAATGCTTGAACTTGCCAAAAAAGGGTTACAAAATATTCGTGTAGAAATTAGTAAAAAGGATGCAGCAAACTATTTCCAGAAAAAAGGAGATCAATATAAGTTGGAAATTTTAGATGGTTTAGCAGACGGTACTATCACTTTTTATGAGACTGGAGAATTTGTAGATTTATGTGCAGGCCCGCACATACCTAACACTGCCTTAATAAAAGCAATTAAAATAACCAATATAGCTGGTGCCTATTGGCGTGGTAACGAAAAAAATAAGATGCTTACCCGTGTATATGGTATTTCGTTCCCAGACAAGATTCTACTTGATGAGTATGTAAGCAACATTGAAGAAGCCAAAAAACGTGACCACAGAAAAATTGGCAAAGAATTAGACTTGTTTTATTTTGATGAAGAGGTAGGTATGGGCTTACCACTTTGGGCTCCTAAAGGTGAAGCGCTCCGCCAAAACCTCATAAATTTCCTCAAAAATATTCAACGAAAGGCTGGATACCAACACGTAGCAAGCCCTCATATAGGAAAAAAAGAACTCTATGTAACTTCAGGACATTACGCAAAATATGGTCAAGATGCTTATCAACCGATTAGAACACCTGCTGAAAATGAGGAGTTTTTCCTCAAGCCAATGAATTGTCCACATCATTGTAAAATCTATGCTTCAAAAGCTAAGAGTTATAAAGAATTACCGATTAAATATGCAGAATTCGGGACTGTTTATCGCTACGAGCAACACGGTGAATTACACGGCTTAACAAGAGTGCGCGGCTTTACTCAAGATGATGCTCATATTTTTTGCCGTCCTGATCAATTGAAGGAAGAGTTTTTAAAAGTCGTTGATTTGGTAAATCTAGTTTATAGTAAATTAGGTTTTAGTGAATTTCAAACACAAATATCATTAAGAGATCCAGGGAACAAATACAAGTATCTAGGTACAGATGAAATGTGGGAATTGGCTGAAAAGGCAATAGTGGAAGCCACAGAGGAACGTGGTATGAAAACCACAACAAAAGAAGGTGAAGCAGCTTTTTACGGACCAAAACTAGATTTTATAGTACGTGATGCTATCGGCAGAAAATGGCAAATTGGCACCATACAAGTTGACTATATGATGCCGGAGAATTTTGATTTACAATACACAGGTAGCGACAACCAGAAGCACCGCCCTGTAATGATTCATCGAGCTCTATTTGGATCTATGGAGCGTTTTATTGCGCTTCTGATTGAAAATAATGCAGGAAAATTCCCTGTTTGGTTAGCTCCTATTAAAGCAATTGTATTAACGGTATCTGAAAAGTTTGAAGAGTACGCCATACAAGTCGCGGAACAAATAAATAATAAATTAGATTTAGAGATAGAGGTGGATAATAGAAACGAAAAGTTGGGTAAAAAAATTCGTGATGCTCAGTTGCAAAAAGTACCTTATATGCTCATTGTTGGTGAAGAGGAAATGAACTCGCAAACAGTATCAGTGAGGCAAAGAGACGATATAAAAAATAAAATTTATACTATTGAAGAATTCACAAATGAGCTTATACAAAATTTGAAACTGTAGGTGTCATCAATAATATAGAATCTAGGCTTGGTATCTTCACACGCCATTAATAACACTTTTATAAATCCAAATATGTATCCTACAATATGAGTAATGTTCCTGAAATATATCAGGTAGCGAATATTTTTAAGAATATAGCTGAACATCATACCATTTATATTTACAGATCTGATTTATCGTTTAGTGATAAATCGTAAAGTGAAGCAGTCTTTTTAATTTTATATATATAGACACATTCTTCATTTTTTTTTGTGATCGTAAAAAGATAGTAAAATATTAGACGAGTATAATCATATAATATAAAAAAGTAAATTATAAAAATGATAACAAAAAGATTACCTGTAACTGTTTTAAGCGGCTTTCTTGGGGCAGGAAAAACTACCTTACTTAATTACGTCTTGCATAATAAAGAAGGTTTGCGAGTCGCCGTTATTGTAAATGATATGAGTGAAGTAAATGTTGATGCAAGATTGGTAAATGAGCAAAATATTCTATCGCGAACCGATGAAAAATTAGTAGAAATGAGCAATGGCTGTATCTGTTGCACTCTTAGGGAAGACTTAATGATTGAAGTTGAAAAATTAGCCAATGAAAATAGGTTTGATTATTTATTGATAGAAAGTACTGGCATTAGTGAGCCTATACCAGTTGCTCAAACATTTAGTTTTATAGACGAAGAAAAAAGTATTGACCTCTCAAAATTCAGCTATATAGACACAATGGTTACAGTGGTAGATTGTTTTAATTTCTTTAAAGACTTTGGAACAAATGAATTGTTAGTTGATCGTAAGTTAACAGATATAGAAGGCGATAACAGAACAATTGTAAATTTACTGACCGATCAAATAGAATTTGCCAATGTGATAATCTTAAATAAGACAGATTTAGTAGATAAAAAAACTATTGGTCTTCTAAAAGCTTCCATTAAAAAATTAAATCCAAGTGCTAAAATCTTGACTTCTGATTTTAGCAAAGTTGACCCCAAAGAAATTCTAAATACAAAACTCTTTGATTTTGAAATAGCTCAATCATCAGCAGGTTGGCAAAAAGAATTAGAAGGTGGAGTTCACACACCTGAAACTGAAGAATATGGAATTTCATCATTTGTATTTCGCAATCAAAAACCATTTCATCCTGAACGATTTTGGAAATATCTTAATGAAGATTATCCAAGTGGAGTAATCAGAGCTAAAGGGCTATTTTGGTTAGCATCAAGACCCAATGACGCAATTAATTTTAGCCAAGCAGGTGGTTCATCACGACTTGAGAAAGCGGGCGTTTGGTGGATTAGTATGCCATTTCATGAACGGATTAAATACCAATCATTCGTTGACAATAGAGAATACATTGAAAGTAAATGGCACAAACAATGGGGTGACAGAATGAATGAGCTTGTTTTTATAGGTCAAGACATAGACAAAGAAAAAATGATTATCGATCTCGAAAAATGTTTACTGCTAGAAAGCGACCAAAAGCAGTTTGAAAGTATACAAGGATTTGCAGACCCATTCCCAAAAGAGATTTAACGAAGAAAGTCCTGGGGCTTACTTCATTCCGGCAGCAAGAAATAGAGCTCCCGGACGATGATAAAGCTATCGGCTAGATAACACTCAAGAGTCAAGTAACCGGATACGGTCAACCAAAGACTCTGCCACAAAAAATATATGTAGCACCTGACTGCCTCAACTCCAGACGCGTGTCCCTTCACTGCAGTTGGAGCATATATCAATTTCCTTTCGCCCTTGCATGAGCTTGGAGCGAAAGTCGTGGTAATTTCTATTCATCCAGACATCCCGAAACCGTTCTTGATGTAGATTGCCGAGACGGTGGGTGGCGTCTTTGTCAAAGCAGCAGGGGACGACCAGGCCATCCCAGGTGATGACATTGGAATGCCAAAGTTTCCAGCAATGGTTTTCCAGGCGGTTCTTCGGTGCCCGGCTTCCGTCGGCCTGCGTCTTGTAGCGGGAATAGTCGGACAAGGTAGGGATCAGTCCGTTGGGATCGTTTGCATAGTCATACACTTGTGCAGTCTTCAGCCAGACATCATCTACGCCGATCTCTCTACCCAGCCGCTGCACTTCGCTGATCTGATGCTCATTCGGCCGCACCACCAGAAACTGGAAAACGACAAATGGCTTGCGGCTGCGCAATGTCCGCTTCCATCGGACGATCTCACGGGCGCCCGCCAGTACCTTGTCGAGCTGCCCCCCGACGCGGTACTGCTGATAGACATCCTGCGTCGTGCCATCGATGGAAATGATCAGCCGGTCCAGCCCGCTCTCCACCGTCTTGCGGGCATGCTCGGGCGTGAGATAATGGCCGTTTGTGGACGTGGCGGTGTAGATGCCCTTGTCCGCCGCATAGTGGACCATCTCGGTGAAAGCTGGGTTCAGGTAGGGTTCGCCCTGGAAATAAAAGATCAGGTACAGGAGCTCGCGATGGATGTCGTCGAGGGTTCGTCGGAAGAAATCCACTTCCAACATCCCCGTCGGACGCGTAAATGAGCGCAGGCCACTGGGACACTCGGGGCAACGGAGGTTGCAGGAAGTGGTCGGCTCAAAGGAGATCGAGACGGGCAGCCCCCATTGCACAGGCCGGCCGGTCCATCGACTCCACTGGTAGCTGGCGAAGACTTTGAACGCATTCAAGGCTCTTCTCAGCGTCAGCTTCGACAAGATGTTCAACGCATCATGGACATGGATCCGAGGCATAACGGTAAAATTAAGCCAAAGCCGGCCGATTCCTGTGAGATCCTTCCCCGCTGCCCTTTCTTTGCGTGTACAGAACCCTTATGGCCACCTCTTACCGCCGCAGCAGACGCATTCCCCTGGCGCGTTGGCTGCTGGCCATCCTCTTCAGCACGCTCCTGGCAGCCATGGCCTTCGGCATCTTGTATGAGAGATTTCGCAAGACGCCTGCCACGAATGGCTTTAGCATTCCCTTGCCAGCGGGCCATCGCCTCTTCGGGATAGACATCTCCCGCTACCAGGGTGCGATCGACTGGAAACAGGTCGGGAAAAGGCAAGACGGGAAGACAACGATCCATTTTGCCTTCATCAAAGCCACAGAAGGCGGCGGGCATGTAGACCCCCAGTTTCGTAGGAACTGGGAGGCGGCGGCAAAACAAGGCATCCGCCGAGGAGCATACCATTACTTCCTGCCAGCTGTAGACCCAGCGGCGCAGGCCCGGCATTTTATCTCTAGGGTTCAGCTCCATGCCGGCGACCTGCCGCCCGTCCTAGACGTAGAAGAGACGAGAGGTGTGCCGGCAGCCACCCTGCGCAATCGAATCGCCAGATGGCTGGAGTCAGTCGAGAAACATTACGGCGTACGACCCATCCTCTACACCTATGTGGATTTCTACGAGCAAACGCTGGGCGACCGATTTGACGCCTACCCCCTCTGGGTCGCCCACTACCTGCAACCCCACCAGCCAAGGATCCGACGCGACTGGGCCTTCTGGCAGTTCAGTGAAAAAGCCAGGATCTCCGGCATCCGCGGAGTGGTAGACCTGAACGCCTTCCAGGGAGATGCCGCAGCCTTTCAACGCCTGCTCTTGCGCTAACGCCAGGAGTCTTCCCGAATGGCTACCTTGCACCCAAGCCTCACGCATGGAGCCAGACATTCGCCAATTCCTGGTCAACATCCTTCAGACACTCTCGCTGCTCCTTCTCTGGGGGATGGTGAACATCCTCATCGGACTCCGCTACCGCATGGCCGTACTGGACGACGGACACCCTGTTGGCACTGCCCTTTTCTACGGCTGGCTCATCGGAAGCGCCATCCTCCTATACCGGCACATCAAAAAGATGTGGAAGGATACCATCCGGCAAAGCGACATCTACTAATAGAGACCAACAGGCTCGTCGTCGCTGGGAAGCTCAAAGGGATGACGGGCAACTGCAAGACGCTCTGCTGCACGTCGAGGGTCGGCAGCGCCCTCCCTGGAAGGGATGGATAGGCATTCCCCCGGTAATGTCGAACAGAGAGCGGCCTAAACAACTCATCGTGATGGGTGCTTGGGCACCACGACGTCTTTCATGATAAATAGCTTGTTGCCTATATCGGAGATGCACATCGGAGGCAGACTTCCCAAGAGGCGCAGCGCCGAGAGGTAGTAGGTCTTCTGGGCAAAGCCTGCCAGTGTCAGCAGCAGCAGAAGGAGGGAAAATTGACGAAGTACGAATAACATGGTCCAATGATCTAATAAAATCCGCTTCGAATAGACAATCGCTTTTTTATATTGAAAACGGCATGTTCATTTGAGTGCATTTGTTAAATCTGCTAAACACTTACTATAAGTGCCCATTTGAAAATGACTTTCATGATCTGAATTTGGAAAGCCTCTTAGAATGAACGTGGATATTATTGATTGTTGTGTCTACGCCATCCAATACTAGATATGGGCAGGCAAGGAAGGGCCAAGATGAACAAGGATTACTGACGGATTCATGATTGTCCTTTATATTTGCTTGATCAGTAGCACTTTATAGAATAAGTTAAAAAGTACTCTTTCCCTTGAGTTCGGTCAAGGCCGGCTTCACAAACAGGGCTAGCCTTTGAATAAGAAGGTGACGATCAATCCTTCTCTTTTCCAGTCGGTGTTCGACCCTTCTTGTAGCGGCAGTCACCCGGCTTCGACTTCACATGGTATGATTTGAAGTTCAGCGCCGCCGGGTCCATGCAGCCTTCCAGCTCGAGGAGCTCTATCTTCCGGAACTCCACGGGATGGCTCTCGCTCTGCAGCGAGATCGTGCCCGAGGCGAGCAGCAGCCCGGGATGTCCGACGGGGGTACCCAATCCGCTGACATTGCTGCCACCTACCTGCGGCCGCTGGTACGCCAACACCTCTTCGCCGTTGGCATAGTGGCGGATCAGGGAATCCCCCAGCACCAGCACCTCGGCCCGCACCCACTGGTCGCCGTGGTAGGTCTGCGACTTCGAGTTCACGCAGTGCGGTGTGAAGAGCTTACCGTTCATCTCGACGTTCGTGCCGGGGGTGCAGAGGTTGCAGGTACTGCGCAGGTCCTTTCCGTTGCCACCGAGGAATTGCACTTCGATGGAGACGGGGAAGTCCTGCTCCTTGCCCATGCTCTGCGGCGTCTGCCCGTGGAGCATCACGCCGCTGTTGCGGATCGCCCAGCCGGGACTTTCCTTGGCCTGCTCCCCGATGAAACGATACTCCAGCTTCAACCGGTAGTAACCAAAAGGCTTCTGGTAGAAGAGGTGGCCAAAGCGTTCATCGAAACGATCATAGCCATCATAGCGTACGACGATATTGCGGTTCTCGACCCGGAAGGTGTTGGCGAAGTTGTCACCGGCCTCGTGGTAGCGAATCTTGGGTGTCCAGCCGTTGAGGTCGCGTCCGTTGAACAGCGACACCCATTCCTCCCGCGTCGACCGCTGCGCCTGGATGGAGAATGATGAAGAAATAAATATAAAAACAGCCAATGCCGGATGAGGAAATGATCGATGCATAAGGTCCTGGACAGGGTTTTCAAGCTGTCCGCAGACAATGTAAGAAATTCTTCCAGAAGCATGCCATCATTCCCCCGGATGATACGTGCGCACGGCCTTGGCCAGCACCTCAGCCTTGTCGAGCGTCATCCGCTTGGTGCGCTGCTCGAGGAACAACGGCACCTGGTCGGCAAAGTGCGGATGGCCGGGCTTTGACGAAGCCCCATAGGTGTTGACAGTCTCGATGATGGGAAGTCCCTGCTTCGGGAAACGCACCAGTGCCACATAGGCGTCTCCCGCCGTGATCTTACGGACACCCTTGCGCAACGTATTGCCCGACTCGGGTGCCAGCAGGTCGGGCAGGCCATGGGCGGGGAATTCCTGGTCGCCACGTACCAGCTTCTGCAGGTCACCCAGCATGGGGTCGATGCGGCCGGACTCGGCCATCATCTTCTCCTGAACCTCGCGGAGCACCGTCTCACAAGCGGCCTTGTCGAGCTGCACGCCCTCGCGGCCCCGCATTCGGCGCGAGACGTTCTCGTACACCATGAGGAAAACGGCTGCCCCCTTGCTGTCGGCCACGCCGCGGCGGTCCCACTGTTGCAGGTTGCGGAGGAGCGCATCGTAGGCGGGATAGTCGTCCGGCCGCATCAGCCATAGCGTGTCGATGCCGATGGGATAGTGCAGTTGCTCCGGCAGTTGCCGGTCGAACTTGATGCGACAGAAGGTGGCGAAGTCGACAGGACCCTCGGGCAACAGCTCCAGGAAGCGGATGCTGCGATTATTGTGGTTTGTCTCCCAGCCGTCCTGACGCGCAAAGGCCACAGCACGGAGGTTGTCGACCGGTCCCGTCGCAAAGAAAGATGAATGGTTGGTATTGAAGAGAAAGCCACTTTTCGGATTGACGTACTGCGGCAGCTCGCTAATACCCCGGAAACTTGTCCAAAGTGTCCTTGAGGTGTTACCAGGCAGGGTCGACTTCCAGTCGAACTGGGGCGATGCATCACGCACCGGCATCAACGCGTTGTTGATGTAGAAGATCGTGTCGTGGCGGTCGGCGTACGTGATGTTAAACATTGAGAGGCCCTGCAGGGAGACTGCCTTCCTGAACTGCGTGAAGTTCTGCGCCTTGTTCATGCGGTACCATTGCTCCAGCGCCCTTATCTCCATGTTGGCGCCAAGGCGGATCGAGAAGACGCCCTGCTTGTTGCGCAAGGTTGCACCGTACTTGCTCCATAGCAGCTCGCGCTTCACAGCGATAGGTACGCCCTTGACATGCAGTCGGACTTTGCTACGCTCGAGGTCCACCCACTGCCCGTCGAATTGGTACTGGTTGGGATTGTCTGGATTCATATGCAGCTGGAAGACGTCGGTGCGGTCGCAGTGGTTAACGGTATGCGCCCATCCCAGGTGCTCGTTGACGCCATGCAGGATGCATGGACCGCCCGCCAGCAGTCCGCCGAGGGCGTTCCATCCCTCTTCGCTGTTGACATGCGCTTCATAGAAGGCCTCAGGCCCCTCGTTGGGCTGGTGTGCGTTGATGGCGAGAAAGGCCTCGCCCGTGTTCGTCTTCGACGGATGAATGGCGATGGCATTGGAGCCGATCTTGTCAAAGTCTATGACAGAAGGCACTGTATTGTTATAGATCGAAGATAAAGTCCGGCCGCCACCGTTGAAGACGGTGAGCGACAGCACAGAGGAGGCGATGTATTCCTTCGCCGTGATCGGGAATAGCCTCGGGTGCAAGACCTCCTCGGGATGAGCCTTCGCATAGTCATTGACACCCTGTAGATATCCGTCCACCAACCACAAGAAATCGGGCGACAGCGTATGCCATTTCTCTTCTGTAATCTCCCGGCAGCGGAAAACTGCAAAGGCGAAATCTCCCGACACCCCCTGCATCCCTAACACACGGCCCATCAGTCCCTTGGAGGGCAGTGCTGCCAGCTGGATGCTGCGGAAGTCATCCTCGGCATGTGCCCAGGCAAGGCCGTAAGAGACCTCCGCGTCGGTCTTGGCGAAGATGTGGGGTACCCCGAAACTATCGCGCGCGATGGTCACCGTTTTTGGGTCAACTTGTGCTTCAACGAAAGCAGGAATCAGCCATAGGAGCAGCAGGTATCTCATGTGTAGCCATTGAAGATGGGAAAGCTGTGGGAAATTGCCTGAGCACATCACCTCAGACATCTCCTGCAAGTTACAGTGTTCCATGCCAGTCCTTGGTAATAGGTCCTTTTTTCATTTGCTGGGTGACTGGAATATAAATTTTAGTATTCCGATCCCTCGATGAAGGGAGCTATAACCATGAAGCGCTGCAGAGGCTATGTCGATGCGCAGAAAGCATCCTTGTAATCTTCCTACGTTCCCAAATACTGATAGAGGGATATTACCTTTGATATCTTATTGGCAGTGGTTGTACCTGTCACCGATCGGCCCTCAAAACCCTCCCATGTTCCTGGAAATCAAGAATCTTAGCAAGGTCTACCCCAACGGCGTCAAGGCGCTGAACGACATTACCCTCACCCTAGGCAAAGGCATGTTCGGCCTCCTCGGTCCGAACGGCGCCGGCAAGAGTACGCTCATGCGCACCATCGCCACCTTGCAAGACCCTGACAGCGGCAGCATACACCTCGACGGCATCGACGTCGTCCACGAGAAGAACGAAGTGCGCAAGGTGCTGGGCTACCTGCCGCAGGATTTCGGCTTCTATCCCAAGGTCTCGGCCCTCGACCTGCTCAACCACTTTGCCATCCTCAAGGGTATCTCTGACAAGCGCCAACGAAAAGAGATTATCGACGCGCTATTGCAACAGACAAATCTCTATGAGGAGCGCAAACGCAGTGTCAGCGAATACTCAGGTGGCATGCGGCAGCGCTTCGGCATCGCGCAGGCACTACTCGGAAATCCAAAACTCATCATCGTCGACGAGCCCACGGCCGGCCTCGACCCCATGGAGCGCAACCGCTTTCATAACATCCTCAGTGAGATCGGCGAACAGGTGATCGTCATCTTGTCCACCCACATCGTCGACGACGTACGCAGCCTCTGCAATAGACTCGTCGTCATGAACAACGGCAGCATCCTCCTCGAAGGGACACCCGCCAGCACCGTCGAAGCCATCCAGGGGAAGATATGGAGCATGGCCGTCGAGAAGACAGACTTCACCCACTACCGCCAGACCATGCGCGTCATCTCCCATCACGTATCCGAAGGGAAGATGGTCGTACACGTCTACGCCGACGAAAGGCCCGAAGAAGGATTCGAACAGGCCGCCGCCTCCCTGGAAGACGTATACTTCTCCACCATCACCGAAAACAGAGGCTGACCCATGTTTCGCGAGATCTTTGCCTTTGAGCTGAAGACGGCCATGCGCCGCCCATACACCTATCTTTACTTCGGCATCCTCTTCCTGCTCACCTTGCTGATTGGAATGGCCGCCTCGGAAGTCTTTGACACCACCCGCTCCGACAGCCTTACCATCCGCAACTCGGCAGGCGCCATCGCCAACATCCTCCTCGGCACCAGCAGCAGCATCTTCAGTATCCTCGTCAGCATCCTACTAATCTCTTCGATGGCGACCGTCATCCAAAAAGACTACGAGTACAACATGCACCCGTTGTTCTTTACGAAGCCGGTATCGAAACCAGGCTATTTCTTTGGTCGGCTACTCGGCGGCTCCACCGTGGCCGTCTTCATCTTCTCAGGCCTCCTGCTGGGCTACTGGATGGGCAGCCTCTTTGGTATGGGAAAACCCGTCATGGGCAACTACCGCCTCATGAACTACCTACAGCCCTTCCTACTCTTTACCCTCCCCAACATCCTCTTCCTCGGCATCCTCTTCTTCTCTCTCACTACCTACCTGCGTACCGCCATGGCGGCCTATGTCGTCGCCATCGTCCTGATGGTACTACAGATCGCCAGCGACAACATCACCGCCAACCTCGACAACAAGACCCTTGCCGCTCTCCTAGAACCCTCCGGCGCAGAAGCCCTCCGCCTCGTCACACAGTACTGGAGCCCTGCAGAGCGCAACACCAACATGATACCCCTACGCGACGAGATCCTATATAACAGGCTCTTGTGGTTGGGCGTATCGCTGCTGATCGGTACTGTCAGCTACACAGGATTCTCCTTCAGCCAGTTTCTACAGCCCTTGCGCCTCTTCACAGGGAAAGTCAGGCCGGAAGCACCCGTCCGCCATGGTCCCCTTACACTCGACAAGCTCCCGAAGGTAGACCCCTCCTACGGCACCGCCACCGCCTGGCGACAGATGCTCGCCATCGCGCAGTTTGAAGCCCACAAGATGCTCCGCAGCGTCTTTTATATCGTCATGTGCCTCCTAGCCGTAGGCACCTGCCTCCTGATTGTCCGATTTATGGACTCCATGTACGAAAGCTCCACCTGGCTCGTCACGTACAAGGTGGTAGAGAACGTCATGGGCTCCTATAACCTGTACATGGTCATCTTCATCATCTTCCACTCGGGCACCTCGGTATGGCGCGACCGGGAGGCCAATATCCAGGAACTCATCGGCGTCACCCCTGTCGCCAACACCGCCCTCCTCACCGCCCGCATCCTTGCCTTTTCGCTGGCGATGGCCGTCATGCTGGCCCTCGTCTCCGCCACAGGCATCGGCATCCAGCTATACTCAGGCTTCACCGACATCGACCTGGGTCAATACGCCTCCATGATCCTGATGAACATGGCCGTCGGAATTGTCTTCATAGCCATCGCCCTCTCTATGCAGGTCTATTCACCCAACCGTTACCTCGGCTTCTTCCTCACCCTGCTGCCCTTACTCCTCATCCCCATCCTGTCGAGCATCTTCGAATGGAGCCACCCCCTGCTCGACATCAACGGCACAGGCGAAGCGCGGCCCTACTCAGACATGAACGTCTATGGAGGCACCCTCCCCCAATGGCTTATCTACCGGACCTATTGGATCTCGCTCTCCGCCACCCTCTGCCTGCTGGCCGTCATCCTATATCCCAGGGGAAAGGAAAAAGGCATCCGGGCGAGATGGAAGCTTTCCCGGCATATCGATCCGGCTTTCCTTCGTTGGGGCTTCGCAGCGACACTCACCGCCACAGCTGCGAGTGGCACCATCATCCACTACCAAACCCACGTGCTGGCAGACGTCCGTAAACCCAAAGACCAAGAGAAAGAGGCGGCCGACCTCGAGAAGCGGTTCTCTCGGTACAAATACCTCCCACAACCCCGCATCACCACCGTCACCCTGGAAGTCGATATCCACCCGGATGAGAAGACCCTTCAGATAAAAGGCATATATACCCTTCGCAACAAAACGGTCAGCCCCATTGACACACTATACATCGACTACCCAAGCGGACGAAAGAGCCCCTATCACTACCCCATCTTCAAACCCACAGTGCCAGCACGTATCGCAGTAGATGATAAAAACCACGGCATCCGCATCTATACACTCGCAAAGCCCATCCTTCCCGGCGACAGCATCGGCTTCGAATTTAAGATGCAGTACATACCCAACGGACTGTTCGCCAGAAGTGCTTCCCCCGTCGTTGACAACGGCACCTTCCTCAACAGCAGCCTGCTGCCCAGCATTGGCTACCTGGGTGATGCCGAACTCAGCCAGAATAAAGCCCGCCAGGAATACGGACTCCAACCCAAGCCCCGCATGGCGCGGGTCGACGACAGTGCCGCCCTCATGAACAACTACATCTCCCGTGATGCTGACTGGATACGCTTCGAAGCCACCGTCAGTACTCAGGAAGGACAGCGCGCCATCGCGCCGGGTTACCTCGTGAAAGATTGGACAAACAACGGCAGGCACTACTTCCAATACCGGATGGACAGCCCCATCCTACATTTCTTCTCCTTCCTAAGTGCACGCTACGAACTCCGGAAAGACAAATGGAAGGATGTCAACATCGAAGTCTGGTACCACAAAGGCCACGAGTACAACATCAATCGGATGGTCAAAGGCATCAAACGCGCACTCGACTATTACACGAAACACTTCGGCCCCTACCAGCACCGACAAGTGCGCATCCTGGAGTTCCCCCGCTATGCCAGCTTCGCACAGTCATTCCCCAACACGATCCCCTTCTCCGAGGCCATCGGCTTTATCACCAAGGTAGAGGATGGCCCGGACGACATCGACGTACCCTTCTATGTCACCGCCCATGAGGTTGCACACCAGTGGTGGGCCCACCAGGTCATCGGCGGCGATGTACAGGGCAGTGTCCTCATGAGCGAGACCATGAGCCAATACTCGGCCCTGATGGTCATGCAGCAGGAATATGGAAAGGAGGCTATGAAGAAATTCCTCAAGTACGAGATGGACCGCTACCTCCTCGGGCGCGTCGGAGAATGGCGCGGAGAGATGCCCCTCATGCTCGTCGAGAACCAGCAGTATATCCACTACAACAAGGGAAGCGTAGTGATGTACGCTCTGCAAGACTATCTAGGCGAGGCACGCCTCAATGGCGCGATCCGCACCTACCTGGAGAAGACCCGGTTCTCAGGCCCGCCCTATACCAACTCGATCGACTTCGTCGATCACATCCGGGCCGTCACACCCGACACGCTGCAATACCTCGTGACCGACCTCTTCGAAAAGATCACCATCCACGAGAATTATGTCAAAGCCCTGGACACGAGCCGACTTCCCGATGGACGGTATCGTGTAACCCTCACCGTGGGATCGGCCAAGTTCTATGCCGACAGCCTCGGCAGGGAGCGTAAGGTCAAAGTCGCCGACCTCATCGATGTGTCCGTCTTCGGCACCCGCATGGAGAGGGGTAAAGAGCGCCAGGTGACACTCGCCTCGCAACGCGTCTGGATGGACAAGCCCGAGAAGACCTTCGAATGGCTCCTGAAGGAGAAGCCCCACAGCGCCGGCATTGACCCCAACCACCTGCTGATCGACCGGAACGCCAAGAACAATACAGCCCGCTTCGGCGAAAAGCCAGTGGTGCCTGACCTCAATCCAGGCGGTAATCCGATGATGATGTTGATGAACAGCAAAGAGGAATGAGAGGATCGCTCACTCCCGCTCAAACCGGTAACGGCCACCGCCCTGGATGAGGATGAAGTTGCGCTCCTCAGGGGCAAAGATCATCTCGATGCCGGCCTGTCGGAAAGAGAATCGATGCTCCCCATGTGCCTCCAGGCCGAAGAGCGACTGTCCAGTGGCCTGCGCCATAAGCTTCCCATCGCGGCGCATCACCGTGATTTTCATAGGAAGCTGCTTGCTGCCGTAGACGCCTGTGTAGCAGTCCAACTCGGCATCTGTCATTGAGACGGTGCCAAACCTGGGCATCTCCACAGGTGCCCCTAACGCAGCACTCATGACGGCAATGGTAACATCGTTGAAAGGTAGGTTCACGCCATTGGAAAGGATGGACACGGTCAAGCCTTCTTTCGGGAGGTGGATGTAGACGGATTCGAAGCCGTCGATCCTCCCGCCATGCCCATAGGCAAGCTTCCCGCCGGCAGGGATCTGGAAGATGCCGGCCCCCACATTGTCACGCATCTCGGTCATAGCAGCCAGACTCGCCTGGGAGATGAATCGTCCATCGAAGAGCTGCTCTGCGAATCGGGCGATATCAACGGCTGTCGAACGGATGGCACCCGCCCCGGCTGGTACGGAAGGATGAGTGACAGGCTGTCGGCGCCAGCCACCGAAAAGCCAGGCATAGGAACGGGCGCTGCCCCGGGAAGTATCGGGATCTACTGGCATGTCTGTTGCGCGCAGTCGCCCCGGTCGTAGAACCCAGCGCTTCAATAACCCGCCATAGGTCTGGCCGCTCGCCTTCTCGAGTATCTGAGTCAAGAGCACGAAGCCTGTATTGCTATAGGCATATTGCTCGCCCGGCAAGAAGTCGGCATGCTGCGCAGCCACCGTGTCCATCATCCTCGCCGCAGTGCAAGGCTGTGTCGTCCAACGGGCATAACCGGGGTTGGCGGTGAAGTTGTGCAGTCCACTGCGGTGCGTCAGCAGGTGCCTTACCGTGATTTTTCCTGCATAGTGTACCTGCGGGAACCAGCGCGCCACCGTGTCGTCGAGGGAAATCAAACCCTTTTCAACGGCCTTGAAGGCTAATACCGAAGTAAAAGATTTTGTGATAGAACCCACGCCGTAGCGCACGCCCGCCTGAGCTGGAAGTTGAGCCTCTACATCGGCATAGCCGACCGACCGTTGGTATATTGTCTTGCCATCCTTCATAACCGCAACAGTACCCATGAAGCGGTGGTTGGAGTCCAGCACGTCGAAGTAGCGATGCAGGCTGGCTGTATCAATAGGCTGGCCAACAGCTGCCAGCACGGGGAAGTAAAGGGACAAAAGATAAATCCTCATGATGTAAAGGTATACAGCGGTTCGAATATAGATAGGATGAGACGGGGAGGATAGGTCAGATGTAAACAGCTTCATTGCATAGGTGAAGCAGGTGCCCACCCCCGGTGTTCCTTTAGCATCTGCAACACCACCCTTCCAAAGGCTTCGGCAAAAAGTGGACGACCAGACTTGTCCCGTACACCCTTAAAATGCGACTCGATCTGCCATCCAAAAACACCGGGGTAGTCAGGGCCGGTGTACCGCCTCGTGTTGTAGCCACCCCCATAGAATTTTTGCCCCGCCATTGGAAAAGGATCCCCTTGGCTGGGGACCGAAGGGAATCCGGCCTCCGCCATCATTGTACCAAAAGATCGCGGACCATAGACCAGCCGATGCAGATCGACCGAATCGCGCAGGAGCCGCTGCAAGGAGAACGGCTCACTGGCCGACAAGGAGGATCCCTGGTAGAGTCGCTCCAACACCTTTTCCTCCAGGAGGTAGCCTAGCTCCAGCCGCTGCACCTCATGGCCATGGCCATGCAGGTCGATATACAGGCAGAAGCCATGCCGTTCCACCGCCTCCTTCAAGGCACCATCGATAAGCCCATGAAACTCGCCCCAGCTTTGCTGCATCTTCTCATTGCCACAGGTCGCCACTTCGATCTCCCGGTTTTGGTCGACATCCTTGCGCGACAGGTTGCAGACGACCAGGTAAGGTTTCACCCCATAGGCCGCCTCCATCTGCTCGGCAATGGCAAGTGCCAGCTCTGCAGTGTTCATATCCGTGACCGTGACAGCCCCTTCGCAGCTCCTGTCAGGCACCGACTCCAAATTGTTCGTCCCCCCATGCGGCGCAGAAATCACCAGGGGCATACTGCCTTGCAGGAAACTATTCCATTTATTAGGAAGGTCCATCAAACGTAGCCTGTCCTGGGCCGATGTAGACCAATGGCTGGCCATAGTCAGACCGGTCATGAGCAGCCAGAAACGGATGTGGATCTTCATTATGAAAGGATTGGTAGGGTCGTGCTTCGTGCAACCATACATATCCTACAAGGAAAGTTATGAACCAAGATTGAAAACAAGTACAATAGCTGCCATGCGTTGCATATCATCCAAACCTGCCAGCTCGCAGGAATTCCACCGGGTGGTCCGTACTGCCCTTCTCTGCGAAGTCCGCCATCACTTCGCCAACCGCACTGCAGAATTTAAAGCCATGGCCGCTGAAGCCTGCCGCAACACACACCTGTTGCTCATACCCGGGGAGTCGGTCAAGGATGAAATGCTCGTCCGGCGTATTCGTATACAGACAGGTGTGCAGGGCTTCTATCTGATAACGCAGGCCGGGCATATACTGATCCAGGAAATAGCGGATCGGAGCCTCATCTGCAGGATCTGTCTGCCGCTGGACATGATCGGGGTCCACCTCGGTAGCAGGCGCGTGGTGTGCCAGTTTGAGTCCTCTCGGACCTCCGAAGCGCTGCGACTCCAACATGGGAAAGCCATAGAAGATGCCCGGCCAGGCAGCATCCCCCAGTGTCCAGCATGGGAACTCAGAAAGGCCCATGCCTGTCTCCCTGTCGGGCGCCACCCATGCCAAGATCTGCCGGGTCACCCGCAGCCGACGCGACAGGGCAGGCACTTGCCGGCCCGCCCAAGGGCCTGCGGTGATCACGAGGCGGGCTGCATGGTAACGGGCTTTGTCGGTGACGACTTCGACACCTTCCCGCATCGGCGACCAGGAGCGCACACACTCACGGGAACGTATACACGCCCCCAGATCTATTGCCCTCTCTGCCTGCAGGAGTATGCAGCGCTCCGGCGTCAGAAAGCCGGCCGCGGGCTCGATCAGCCGCTCAAATGGGTCCGGTAACTGGAAATGGGGATACCGCGTCTTTTGCTCAGCAGACGTCAGCACCCCGATCGGTACGCCATAGGCATCAGCAGAAAGCCGCAGTCCCGATATCAACGGATGGCTAGAGGCCGCAAAGTACAAGAGACCGGTAGGGAAATAAACCTGCTCACCCGTCTCTTGTTCCAGCCGCTGCCAGTTGGAGTAGGCTGTCTCGAGCAAAGGCACATAGTCGGGATGCTCGTAGTATGCCTTACGGATGATACGGCTCTGCCCCCCATGCTCACCGTGCACATGTGGGATGTCGAACTGCTCCAGGCCCAAGACACGGAGCCCGCGCCGGGCAAGCTCCAGGCAGGTGGCAGCGCCCATGCTACCGACGCCGAGGACAATGGCATCCCAGGTGGTGGCTGGAGAAGGCTGTGCTGCAAGCCTGGCAGAGACCCGTGCCTGCAAGGTTCCAGGATCCGTGCAGAGAAGGGCTTGATGGGAAGCCGTTGGAAAGACGGTATTAGAATGGAGAAATTTCATGGGGAACGTATCAGCTGCGGATGATTTCGCCATGGTAAGCTCAACCTCCTACCTTCCAGTCGAGGTGCCATCGCATACCGACGATATGGAATACACGGTTATAACTTTTGGAATAGTCGAGGCGATAGATGTAGAAAATACCGTCCTTCCTCCCTTTGGCATATTGATACTGCAACCCGATTGTATTGCGAACGTTGTCGATGGTATACTCATCGGGATCGAGGTTCAGATCGGGCTTCAAGGAGGAATACCCTTCCAGCTTGGAAGTGATGGTATGACTTGCCCGTCGCCGCACCCGAAGTAGGGTCTTCGCCATAGCAGAACCATCTCCATCATCAGTAGTCTGGGTGTATGAGGTCCAACCGGTCATATACCAGCATCTGTACTTGCTCAATGAGCTAGACCGGTAGCCATGCCGGCGCATCCCCGCGCGGGTATGCGAAGGACAAAGCTCCAGCTGCTTCATTTCAGACACGACCAGCCCATGCATTAGACGTTCCGTGCCGACATATTGGAAAGATACGTCGAAGCCTAGCATCACCCGTTCTTAATTTGTCAGACTGACCAGCATAGCCCGACGGAAGCGTACGAAGAGACTGGGCTATAAGCGTTCGTAGTACAAAGGTCCGCAGGATAAGAATACATCCTAATATAGGCACCTACCTGGATTTCGGAAGGTGCATAGGCTGCGTTGCCTCTCATTGGCTTACTTTTAAGAAAAAGCAGCTTCTATGCAGTCGGCCACCCACCCATTCTTACATATGATCCACATCCTGCTCGCAGGGTTGGCACTGGCAGGATTGGATGCTTGTCAGACGGCCAAACAGGATGTCCTCATCACGCATGTGCGCCTGATCGACGGAACAGGTTCCGACGCTTTTGAAGGGGCTGTCCGCATCCGGGAAGGCCGAATCCTGGACGTAGGAGATCTAAAAGCTGCGTCGAACGACTCCGTCATCGATGGACGAGGCCTGGTGCTAGCACCTGGCTTCATCGATGCGCACTCCCATCACCTTGGACATATCCTTCGGAATCCTTCATCACCCGCCACGGCCAGCCAAGGCATCACTACCATCGTCCTTGGGCAGGATGGGTCCTCTGAACCGATGGATAGCCTAGCAGCCCTATTTCGATCCCGTGCATTTGCGGTCAACATCGCAAGCTATACGGGCCAGACAAGCCTTCGCGAACAGGTGATGGGAGAAAAGGAATTGCTTCGGACAGCCACAGCCCGGGAAATTGAGCAGATGCAGTCGCTCCTGACTAAAGAACTCTCCAAGGGGTCCCTCGGCCTCTCCACGGGTCTGGAATATGAAGGTGCCTTCTACAGCAGCCTGGAGGAAGTGCTTGCACTGGCGCAAACTGCGGCAGCGAGCAACGGAAGATACATCAGCCACCTACGGAGTGAAGACTTCCGCCTCGACGAGGCACTTAGTGAAATCATAGAGATCGGCCGCAAGACGGGCATGCCCGTGCAAGTATCTCATATCAAGATTGCAGACAAAATGTGCTGGGGACAGGCCGGCCGGATCCTGTCCAGGATGGACAGCGCTCGTCAACAAGGCATAGACATCACAGCCGACGTGTACCCATACACGTATTGGAACTCTACACTCAAAGTGCTGTTCCCCGACAAACAGTACAAAGACATCCGCAGTGCTGCCCTGGCCTGCCAACGCCTCTTTGATGCCGACTCGTCGATGCTTGCCCGCTTCCGGCCCAATACGACCTATGAAGGGCGCATGATAGCTGACCTTGCCCGCGAACGGCGAGAAACACCTGCTGCAACCCTACTCCACCTCATCGCAGCCGCCGACAAGTATCGAGTGGCAGACCCCGATGCAGACGATGTCGAAGCCATCGCCGGCAAGTCCATGCTGGAAGCAGACGTCCGGGCATTCACCCAATGGAAACACAGCGTTATCTGCTCTGATGGCAACGCAGGCCGTCACCCCCGCGGCTATGGCTCCTTCCCCCGCGTCCTGGGCCTGTACGTACGGGAGGCAGGGCTGATGCGGCTGGAAGAAGCCATACATAAAATGACCGGCCTCACCGCAAAACAGCTTGGAATCCAAGGAAGAGGACTTATCCAGCCGGGTCAAGCTGCCGATCTGGTATTGTTCGACCCCAACGCCATCATCGACCATGCAACCCTCCAGGATAGCCATGCCCTTTCGACCGGCATCCATCAGGTATGGGTCAATGGAGGTCTGGTATTCCAGGATGGCCAGACGACTGGCCAACACACAGGCGCCCTCCTCAAGAGATGAAAGTCATAGCATACTCGACCTCGCAGATACAAAAGAATCGGACTACGGGCCATACCGCAGCATCATCTCACCCTGTTCGTCCGTCAGAAGCCCGCGCAGGTGTGGATGGCGCATGAGTGCTGTATAGTCGAGCCATCGGCCATTGACCTTAACCCTTTTCCATACGAAGCGGATGCCATGGCTGTAGTCGGCATACCAGTCTACATGCCCGGTGTACAAGGGCTGTATGGGCTTGGCGTCTTTACGGTGCCATCCATAAATGGCCACCCGATGGCTGCGCCCCTTCAAGGCCTGCTGGCTGCAGAGGACGACATCCTTTTTGATGCCACTCACCAGTCCGCGCCGCCCCTGTCGCTGACCCTCGATGATGAGATCGTGCTGCATCATGGTCACGGTGCTGTCCCGGAATGCATACATGGGTATCGGCTCAAGCCGTACACGGCTTTGGGCATAGATGAGGTCCACAAGTCTTCGGGTTGGCAGAAAACAATCGATCTGGTCGGCCACTTTTTGGCCGGCCATGGGCGTGAGTGGAACACGGGCATGGTTGCTATTGGTACCTACCATGAAGTAGTCTTTCGATACAAAGAAGACTGCCTTCCATGCACGGCCCGTCGTGTCTGTCCATTGACTGCGCACCGGTGCAAAACGCTTTAAGAAGTCGGGCGTCCATCCCCGCCGAAACGCGTCTACAGCAAAAGAGTCGCGAGCATGCCATCCATAGGCTGCTGCTTGATGATAAAACTCACTGCCTGTGACCGCCGTTCCCAATTTATTGGGAAAGGGGAGTTTTTTTGGCAGATGGCAGGAGCTGGTGTACAGACAAGAGCTGAGCAACATGCAGAACCATCGGCCTAGGGAAGTGCCCATCCATACGCCACGGGTGCCTGGCTTTGCAGAAGATGCCGTTCGATCGTACATTCCCACAAACATACAGACATGAGAAGGTTCACAGTGCTGCTGGCCCTCAGCCTGACCGCCTGCACGATAGCCCTTGCGCAAGACCGGGTCGTCCCCCTCTATGAAGGCCCTGCCCCTGGCTCATCATCGTGGGACTGGCAGGAGTCGGAAAGCCTGAAGAACGGATGGAATACCCGGGTTGTCTACAATGTAACCCAGCCGACCCTCTCGGTTTTTCTGCCGGAGGCAGGCAAAGCCAATGGCACGTCCGTCGTCATTTGCCCGGGAGGCGCCTTCCGGGCACTCTCGATCGAGAGCGAAGGCTTTGACGTGGCCCGTTGGCTAACGAAGAAGGGAGTAACCTGCTTCGTCCTCAAGTATCGGCTGGTGCATATGAAGACGGATGATCCGGTGGCAGAGATGACAGCCGACTGGGGAACGCCCGCCTTTGCAGAAGAAAGCCGAAAGGTGATCCCCCTCAGCATCGCCGACGGCCGCAATGCCGTCGCCTGGCTGCGACGTCATATCGATGAATGGAAGTTGGATCCCGACCGCATCGGCATCGTCGGGTTCTCCGCCGGGGGAACAGTGGCAGGAGCCGCAGCCTTCGGTTATGACGTGAGAAACCGGCCTTCCTTTGTGGCCTCTATCTACCCATTCTTTCCGGACGAGTTGATAGGAAAGGTCGCAGAAGACGCCCCGCCTATGTTCCTCGCTGCTGCCAGCGACGACGGCCTCGACCTGGCACCCCATAGCGTTGCCCTCTACAACGCATGGCTCAAGGCAAAGAAGAATGTCGAGATGCACCTCTATGCCAAAGGCGGTCACGGCTTCGGCATGCGCTCTCAGAAACTCCCCTCCGACCAGTGGATCGAACGCTTCGGAGATTGGCTGCAACTCAACGGATGGCTTACGAAAAGCAACTACGACCCCGCCATGAAATCCTATCAGAAAAGAACCTTCCCTTTCGGCAAGGACCAAGTACTGCCTTACCGCATCCTCTACCCAGAGCACTATGACCGGTCAAAGAAATACCCCCTGATTCTATTCCTGCACGGCGCAGGTGAACGGGGGAATGACAACCAGCGGCAGCTCATCCACGGCTCTAAGATGTTCCTAAAGCCAGAGGTGAGAAGCCAGTATCCCGCCATCGTCCTCTTCCCGCAATGCCCTGAGAACAGCTTTTGGGCCAATACCAAGATCGACCGCACCAAGACGCCTGTCTCCTTTGAATTCAACTACGACGGTGCGCCCACCTGGCCCCTCGACGCGGTCAACCGGCTCGTCGACAGCATCATGGCCCAGGAAGCCGTCGACGCTGACCGCATCTACATCACTGGCCTCTCCATGGGCGGGATGGGCACCTTCGAGATGGTGCACCGTTGGCCTGGCCGCTTCGCAGCCGCCCTGCCCATCTGCGGGGGCGGAAACACCGCCGCCTACGACAAGCGCGTGAAAGACGTTGCCTTCCGTGTCTATCATGGTGATGCAGACGCCGTCGTCGACGTGACCCTATCCAGGAGAATGGTGGAACGACTCAAAATATTGCGGGTGAAAAATGTCGAATACACGGAATACCCAAGCGTCAACCATAACAGCTGGGATAAAGCATTCGCAGATCCCGACTTCCTCGCCTGGATGTTTGGGCATGTGCAAAAGCCCGTCAAGGATTCGCGAAAAAAATAAATATCATGATTGGAGACGGGATGGATGCGCCACCCAGTCGTGTGCCGCAATCTGCTCAGGCATATACCCCTGCTGGGCGAGAAAAGACAACGTATGGAAGACGTTGTGACCGAAACGGGCACAGAGGGCTTCGTCGCATTCGAGCATGAGAAAGGGATGGCCGGCGGCGGAAAGCAGCCCGGATGCCCCTCTGAGACAGCTGAGCTCGGCACCTTCCACATCGACCTTCATGACATCCGCGCAGGCGATGCCCAGGCCGGCGAGATGATCGTCCAGCGCCACGCATTCGATGCCGCCTTCCACCCCTTCCGCCACCGGCGTCATCGAATGGTAGGAGTCGCCATACGTAAATCTTGCCTGCACAACGTCCGGGACCGAGAGGCTCACCCAACCCGCGCGGTCGGAGAGCGCCAGCGGGAAGGCCCTGACATTCGCACAGCCGTTCATCTCCAGGTTGCGACACAGCGCGGCATAGGTGACAGGGTCGGGCTCATAGGCCAGCACCCGTCCCTGCGGACCCACCAGCCGCGAGGCCGCCATCGCATACATGCCCACGTTGGCGCCAACATCGATGACGGTGGCGCCCGGTGTCAGGCGGCTGCAGAAGAGGTCGAGCATCTCCGTCTCGAATGACTTGCCGAACCGCACGAGGTGCGACTGCATGTACAGCATCCGGGCCACGTCGCCGTACCGCGCGAAGCGAAACGACATACCGCGTCTTACAGGGATGTCAAAGAAAGACCTCAGGGCCTTATCCCAGTACAGCCCCTTCATGGTAGACCACCCATCCGACAATAGCTTGGCAGTACTATGCAGCATCATGTGTCTGGCAAGATCTGTTTATTCGGCCCTCAAACATCTGGAAGCCATTTCATCCCAAATCGGTACAATAGAACGAACACTGCAAAACTCGTATTTTCAAGCACCTAACATTTATTTATGCAACGCAGACGTTTTATCAAGGACCTCTCCGCCTCCGCGCTCCTGCTGCTGAACGGCCAAACCCTGCTGGCCTCGCAAGATGCCGGCTGGAAACGCCGAAAGCCCATCCTCCGCTTCGCCATTGCCTCTGACACACATTACGGACAGCCCAACACCGGTTTCCGAGAGATGCTTCTGACCGGAGTGCAGAACATCAACGCCATGCACGCAGTCAAGCGACTCAACTTCTGCGTCGTCAACGGAGACATTGTCCACGACGACATCTCCTTCCTCCCGGAAGCCCGCCGAACCCTCGACACACTGGACGTCAAATACTACGTCACCCAAGGAAACCACGACCTCGCCACCGCCACCCAATGGCAGACCGCCTGGGATATGCCCGTGAACTTCGATGTGGTCAAAGACGATGCCACCCTCCTGTTTGGCACCACCTCCAATGAGACAGGAAAGTACCTGCCGCCAGATATGGACTGGCTCACCGCCAAGTTCAAAGAACACGAAAAGGCCCGGCATATCCTACTGTTCATACACATCCCTCCCATCAAATGGACCAAACACGCCATCGAATCCACCGCCTTCCAAGAACTCGTCAAACGACAGAAAAACCTGCGCGCCGTCTTCCACGGACATGAACACGACCAAGACGGCATCAAATGGCAGGACAAGATCCCCTACCTCTTCGACAGCCACCTCGGCGGCAGCTGGGGCACCGACTACCGCGGATACCGCATGGTCGAACTCTTCCGGGACGGATCCATCAAGACCTGGATCATGAATCCCTCTCAATCCCTATACCTGACAGATATCCCCTCGGCCTGATCACACCTGATATTGTGGCCAGGAGATATCGCTACACAAATCTCCTGCTTGCCGCAAACCCCATCGGAGCACCCAACCCGCAATGACCATGAGACGCAGATCGAACACAAGGCCGCTGATCCTCCCCATCCTAGCCATCCTCTCGCTCGCTTGGCTGGGCTGGAGACAGAGCCACCAGCCAAAGACGATGATCGACCGCAGCACCGCCATCGCCTGCCTATCCATGGAGACGCTGGATGCCTACCAGGCACAGGCCTCCACCCCTGCCTTTGCCACCTTGCACCCCATCCCGAGAAAGGCCGACACGGACCCGCTGCTCGGGACGATGATCCGCTTCCGCGTTACAGGTGGAGCCGACGCAAACGCCTACTTCGTACCGGCAAAAAAGCAGTCGAAGAAATGGCTGCTCGTCATCCAGGAATGGTGGGGACTGAACGAGAACATCAAGCAAGAGGCCGACAAGTACTTCAAGGCCCTGGGCGAATACAACGTGCTGGCAATCGATATGTACGATGGACGCGTGGCCGCCACCCCCGACAGCGCCATGAAGATCATGCGCTCGGCCGACATGAACCGCATGACCTCCATCGTACGGGCCGCCATGGACCACGCCGGAGAGAAGGCCTCCATCTACAGCGTCGGCTGGTGCTTCGGCGGCATGTGGAGCCTGCAGACGGCCATCCTGGCCGGAGAAAAAGGCAAAGGCTCCGTCATGTTCTATGGACGCCCCGAGACCGATATCGAAAAACTCAAGTCGATCCGCTGCGATGTCATCGGCTTCTTCGGCACCCGCGACCGGTCGCCCTCACCAGCCATGGTCGACGGGTTCGAACGTACGATGGCAGACCTTGGAAAGAGCCTCACTGTCCACCGCTATGATGCCGGCCACGGATTCTCCAATCCTAGCAACCCCAACTTCAATCAGGATGCGACAGAAGACTCTTTCGCCAAGGCCGTCGCTTTCCTGACGACCCATTGAGAAAGAAAAAAATCCGTCTATCATGGCTCGACAAATAATATGAAGAGGCGTGACTTCATCGGGCTCACCACGGCAGCTGCACCGGCACTGGCAGGCGCACTTCCATCGGTCGGCCATACACAAGCCTTAGAGGCACCTTCCCGCAAGCAAGCCTGGGAAGCTGACCTCGCAATCATCGGCGGAGGACTCGGCGGCGTGGCAGCCGCCCTCGCAGCCCTCCGCAATGGACTCAGCGTCATCCTCACAGAGGAGACCGACTGGCTCGGTGGACAGCTCACCGCCCAGGGTGTCCCGCCCGACGAACACCCCTTGATTGAGACCCATGGCGCACCCCGCTCCTACCGGGCACTGCGCCAAGGCATTCGCGACTACTACCGCCGGCACTACCCGCTCACAGACGCCGGCCTGCAGGACCCGCTGCTGAACCCCGGCCGCGGCAGTGTCTCCCGCCTCTGCCATGAGCCCACCGTCGCCCATGCCGTGATCCGGGAGATGCTCGCTCCCTGGAGCAGCAGCGGAAGGCTCCGCATCCTGACTGAACAACAGCCCGTCTCAGCAGAGATGTCTGGCAACAGGGTGATCGCTATAACGGTCAGGGACGCACGAACAAACAAAGAAACACTCCTCTCCGCCCCCTGGTTTGCGGATGCCACAGAGCTGGGCGACCTTCTGCCCCTGACCGGCTGCGAATACGTTACCGGCACCGAGTCGAAAACTATGACAGGAGAATTGCATGCCGCCGATGCCGCTGACCCGAAAAACCATCAGTCCTTCACGATGTGTTTTGCGATGGACTACTGCCCCGGGGAAGACCATGTCATCGAAAAGCCGACCGACTTCAGCTACTGGCGCGACTTCGTCCCAGCAATGCACCCGCCATGGCCTGGAAAACTCCTTGACCTGCATTACAGCCAGCCCTCAACACTGAAGCCCAAAGCCCTCGGCTTCCATCCCGAAGGGCTGTCCACCGGAGACAACCTCAACCTCTGGATCTATCGGCGCATCCTTGACAAAGGATTATTCAAAGCCGGCACCTACAAGGGTGACCTCTCACTCGTCAACTGGCCGCAGAACGACTATATGAAGGGCAACCTCATTGATGTCAGCCGAAAAGAGTTCCGGACACATGTCGATGACGCCAAACAACTCAGCCTGTCCCTCCTGTACTGGCTGCAGACGGAAGCACCCCGACCCGACGGCGGCAAAGGCTGGCGTGGTCTCCGCCTCAGGCCCGATGTTATGGGCACAGCTGACGGACTCGCGAAATACCCATACGTGCGCGAATCTCGGCGCATCAAAGCCCTCTTCACCGTCGACGAACGCCATTGCGGAAAGGAACAGTCGGGAGGCAGAGGAGCCCTATTTCATGACAGTGTCGGGATCGGTTACTATCATATCGACCTGCATCCCAGCAACCGAGGCACCAACTACATCGACTTTCCATCGGTTCCTTTCCAAATTCCCTTAGGCGCGCTGACCCCCATCCGACTCGAGAACCTGCTGCCAGCAGGCAAGAACATCGGCACCACCCATATCACCAATGGATGTTACCGACTACACCCGGTCGAGTGGAGCATCGGAGAGGCCGTAGGCTGCCTGGCAGCCTTTTCACAGGCAACCCGAGAGCATCCCAGAGCCGTTCGGGAAGACCCAGATCGGATGGTGGCATTCCAACGATGGATACAGTCCCAAGGCCTCGAGACCGCTTGGGGCTGATCAGTCATTATTGCAGTAAGACGCGCTGACCCATCCGGGCCGACTCCCGCGCCGCCTCCAATATCCGCACCACCAGCAGGTTGTTCTCTAGTGAATACAGCCCATACGGCAGTAGCGTCAACCGTCCCCGGATCACATCCGCGAAATACTGAAACGGACTTGTATAGGTGCCCGTCTCCTTGGCCTGCAACACCACCGTCTGCTCCGTACCTGCCTTTCCCTTCACCCGCATCTCGCGGGCATCTTTGGTGATGGCATAGCCGCCTTCTCCGTAGACAGCCATGTCCTTGCGGTTATACGGCCAGTTCCAGCTGGCCTGGATGATGCACTGTGCCGTAGGATAGGTCAGGATGATGGTGGCCTCATCATCCACTTTGGGATAGATATGAGGTTTGAATTGCTGGGTGACAGCCGTCACCGATAGCGGCACCTGACCGTCCATCAGATGTGTCATCAAGTTGGCACCGTAACATCCGAAATCGGTCAGCGCTCCGCCGCCGTTGAGTACCGGATCTGTCAGCCAGTCGAAGAACTCCTGCGAGACGCCGATCTCCCGCGGTCCCGGATGACCATCATGTACCACCACTTTACGGATGCGGCCCATGAATGACGTATCGCGGGTCAGGGCATGCACCCTGTCCGTCACCGGGTACCAGGAGGTCTCGTAATTCGTCAGGACTGGCACACCATGTTGGCGAGAAAGCGCCACGATGCGCTCAGCATCGGCCAGGGTTGTTGCCAACGGCTTCTCCACCATCACAGGGATGTGGCGGGGGGCTGCTGCCTCCACGACCTTCAGATGGTCGTAGGTACTGCCAAAGGCCATCACTCCCTCGGGCTTGACTGCCTCGAGCATCTGCCCCAGGTCGCTGTAGAAGAGAGAGGGGTCAAGTTTGTAACGGCTCGCCATCTTTCCCGCCAATGAGCGGCTGGGCTCGTAGATACCGACGAGCATGGCTGTAGCATCATCGCGGCGACCCAATATCCAGGAGCTATGCCCATGAGAGATGCCTGCCACGGCTAGGCGGACTGGCTGTGCGAGGGCAGCGGCAAAGGATAGGAGAAAATATAAAGAGAAGATAGACAGTCGGAACATGAATTCTTTTTCTGGAAAATACGAAAAAGAAAACGCTTCGGACCGCTTACTGAAGATAGAAACTAATTACTTAACCGTGAGGGTGGTGCCATTGACCTCTACGGTCTTCTTCGCCAGACCCGTAGCTGCTGGTCCACTCGTTACAGCGCCTGAGATCGAGAAATTGGAATTGTGTACAGGACAGTTGAAACTCAACGTCTGAGGACGGAACGCTACCGTGCCGCCCGCGTGCGGACAAACGCTGGAGAAAGCTGAAAAGCTGGAGGCGATATTGCCAGCAGCGATACGTACAACAATGACACCGTTGCCAGCTTCGGAGTCGTTGATAGAAAGAAGTTGATTGTTCAAGTTCACCGTCAGCAGAGCCGTATTACCGGGAGGTGGATTGGGATTGCCTCCGCCACCTGGCGTAGTGCTGTCCTTCGAGCAGGCCTCCATCATGCAGGCTACGCAGGTGACAGTCAGGCCACCCGTCAATTGGTTCAAAAACTCCTTGCGATCCATCAGTAAATTTTATATTTTTTAACGATCCACGGATAGGAAAGTTTGGATATGCAGATAATGAATAGACCAACGAATCAATGAACATTCAATGTGTTTATGCTGGAAAGCCTATTTTAAGGGATGGCTGAACCACTGCAGACAGCAGGCACGGCACAGATTGCCATCCTTTGCCATCCGCTCGCTGGGGTAGGGCGGTCTATTGGAATGGCCTGGCAAGTCAGGGACCTGCTTGCATCCAAAGCCATCGGCTGTCAGGTATTCGTAGCAGACTGGCCATCAGACTTCCAGTCATTCACAGACATTTGGATTATAGGAGGAGATGGCACGCTGCACTATTTCATAAACCACTATCCAGAGAACAGCTTACCGCTGGGGGTGATCAACGGAGGGACAGGCAATGACTTTCACTGGCAGCTCTATGGAGACCTCCCGCTGGAGGCACTGGTCAGCCGGATACTTCGCTCCGCTCCAAAAAGGATAGACCTGGGACTTTGCAATGGGGAACGATTCATCAATGGCCTGGGCATCGGCTTTGAAGGGGCTGTTGCGCATGACCTTTCAGGTAGGAAGAAGCGGTCAGGAAAAGCCTCTTACAGGGCGGTGGTGCTGTGCCACATCGTAGGCTACTCATCCAAACATTACCAGATGACGGCTGATGGGGAACTACTCTCCGGATATTGGCTGATGGTCGACGTCAACAACGGCGGACGCAGCGGCGGAGGCTTTCACGTCTCCCCACAGGCAAAGCCAGACGATGGCTGGCTGGACCTCATGTACATTGATGCCGTCCATGCCATCAAACGCCTACGATATCTGCCCGTCATCGAACGCGGTCAGCACCTCGAACTTCCGTTTGTGCATGGCAAACGGATCAGGGAATTGCAGATCAAGAGCAACAGCCCTATGTGTTTTCACATGGATGGAGACGTGCATGAGGCAGCCAGCCTGCAGATCTCGGTGTTACCGGGCATCCTCCGCATCCGATACTGATGCGCCCACTTCCTTGCGGCTGGCCACGTACCTTTGGCCATTTCAATAAATTCCTTTGTCGACACCCAGCTACGACCTCACCGCCCTACGCCATCCCGTCTCCAAGACCCTCAAAGCCGTCTCTGTATTCTTTTTCATTCAAGGCTTGTGCTTTGGGAGCTGGGCCAGCCGCATCCCCGACCTGAAAGAACGCCTTGAGCTCAGCGAAGGCACGCTTGGCTCCATCCTCTTCCTGTTGCCGATGGGGCAGATGACGATGATGCCGTTCAGTGGCCGCATCGCTGCGCGTTTTGGAAGCCGAAATGTCCTACGCTTGGCCTTGGCTGCCTATTCGTTCATGCTGATGATGATCGGACAAGTCGAGCACGCCTGGCAGCTGGCAATCTACCTCTACCTCTTCGGCCTCGTCGGCAACCTCTGCAATATCTCTGTCAACACCCAGGGCGTGCAGACGGAAACCCTGCATGGACGAGCGGTCTTTACCACCTTCCATGGGCTGTGGAGCCTCGGAGGGTTCACCGGCGCACTAATTGGCTGGATCATGACGCGTATGCAGATCGATCCAGCCCATCATTTCCCTTTCATCACCCTCTTCATCTGGATCAATGACGCTGCATTTCAACAACACCTCGTACCCCGACATGCTTTTATCACAGCAGTGCCACGCTTTCGATTCCGTCCGCCTCAAGGCCAGCTGTTGCTGCTAGGGGCCATGACTTTTTGTACCATGAGTGTCGAAGGATGCATGTTCGACTGGACAGGTGTTTATTTCCGGGATATCATCGGCGCAGACGCCCGTTATGCCTCCGCAGGATACGCCGCATTCATGATCACCATGTCGGGTGGGCGCTTCATGGGCGACCGCATGGCCGTGCAGTTCGGTAGGAGCCGGTGGGTGCGCATCAGCGGGATTTTGATGGCCAGCGGCATCGCCCTGACTGTCTTACTCCCTTACCTCTGGACCGCCACCCTGGGCTGCATACTCGTTGGCTTCGGTGTCAGCAGCATTGTACCCCTGATGTACAGCACCGCCGGGAAAGATACTTCCATCCCCAGCAGCATCGCCATCGCCAGTGTCGCCAGCGTGGGATACCTGGGATTCCTGCTCGGACCGCCAATCATCGGCTACATCGCAGAAGCAGCCGGACTACCAATCTCCTTCGCACTCATGGGGATGGGTGGCATCGTGATCAGCCTGCTTGTCTCTCGCATACGTAACCTCTCCTGATCTCTGTCGCTTGTATCAATTCACTATATTCGGTCAAAGCCTTACACGATATGCAACGCCTATTGCTACTCACACTCATCAGTGCCTCGCTGATTGCCTTCACCCAGCAGGCTAAGAAAAAAGTCCTGTTCTTCGGAGACTCCATCACCCAGGCCGGGGTAAAGCCCGGCGGCTACATCTGGCTGATCGACTCAATTATGGCCACCAAAGAGAAGACCGACCGCTACCAGACCATCGGTGCCGGTATCAGTGGCAATAAGATTTACGACCTCCTCCTACGGATGGATACCGACGTACTCGCGCTAAAGCCCGACATCTGCATCGTCTATATCGGCGTCAACGACGTCTGGCACAAGACAAGCTCCGGCACGGGCACCGACTACGACAAGTTTGGTCGTTTCTACGATGCCGTCGTAACTAAACTCAGGGCAGCAGGGATCAAGGTCATACTGGCAACCCCCGCAGTCATTGGAGAACGGACTGACCATAGCAATGGTCAGGACGGCGACCTCAACCATTACAGCAACTGGATCCGTGGATATGCAGCCACCCAAAGGCTGCCACTGGTGGACCTACGCAAGATCTTCCTTGACTATAACCTGACAAACAATCCACGCAATGAAGAAAAAGGAATCCTGACATCAGACAGGGTACACCTGAACTCAAAAGGAAATCTTGTCGTAGCCCAGGCCATGTGGCAGGCCATCCAACGCATCGAATGAAAACGGCGATCTGGATCAGAAAAATTCACCCCGATGGTTGAGGCGAGGATTGTTTTCAAACACCTTCTTCATGCAGCGGACAGAAAATCCAGCCCCCATAGGATAGCTGTACCGGGACATTTCGATATCGGCATGAAATAGATTCCTGAGCCACGCATACCCAGAGGCATAGGCTGAAGAAGTCCACCAATAACTACCCAGCCCTTTGTTGAAGCATGTGCCGTCGCTGTCGCAATACCCACCGGGCCGACCAAAAAAACCACTGGCATTGCTCCCATTTCCATTCTTGCCCTCATAGTCATCCCATCCCGAAGTACTCTTCATCTTAAAACCTGCACCCTTTACTCCGATGGTGCGCGTAAGATTCTTCCATTCGGCATCAGTAGGCACCTCCCAGCCGACGGGACATAAGCCGCGAGCATCCCTGACAGCATACCAGTTATAGAGTTTGCCGAACTGAGCCCCATTATCGCTATCGTAGCCATAAAAACTCCAGACGGGCTCTTTCTCCTGTCCCGCTCGGTTCCATTCCGCTGCATTCTTCGCCTGGCGGATGGTATCACCTGTCCGAAATCGATCGACAGACAGATTCTCGGCCATCCAAAAGGCGTTGCCGATCTTGACTTCCTGAAATGCCTGTGCATTAGATGATGTGACAGACAAGATAGTGCAGTATACAGCAAGGACGATGGGTCGCAACTGTTTGAATTTTTTTATTGCCGGTTGCAGATGGCGCCCGGAATGGACATCGTGAAATTTCATCGTACTTGGTCAGAGGGCCCGCAGATGCCCAGACAGCATGCCTGGTATCTACACATCCGTGTGGTTTCTGTTACAAAATAATAAAGAGAATGAAAACCTGCAATCATATCCTCCGAATGGAAAAAATAGATATGAAAAAATACGTCGACCTAGCTATCGCTTCTTCCCGATACAAGCCCCTCAAAATCACCCATACCTGTATGTAGAGAAAGCCTCATTGCCCGAACTGAAGCCCCATACTGAGCCATCTGCCAGGCATTTGTGCTCCCAGCAAGTCGCTGAAATTGCGGTCAAAAAGGTTATATGCTTGTACAAATACAGCCCCGCGCATCGGCCTGACGGCATAGCGCAGACGAAGATTGCAGAGTAGGTATTCACGCGGTAAGTCGGCCCCGATAGCAGCCGCCTGCTGGGCATTGCGCCGCTTCCAGACCATACTGCCGTTTAGGTCAACATCTCCGACGCGATAGATCACAGACGCATTGAGCAGAGCCCGGGCATGTGAAGAGATGTAGAAGGAGGGTGTCTTGTCGGCGCTCTTAGAGTCGAGAAGGAGCAGGCCAGCCATCACTAAAAGCCGCTTGCGCCCTTGCTCGTCCAGACTTCTGTCGTATTGAAGGTCGAATTCGAGTCCACTGGTCTGTACCGATGAGAGGTTGGTGGCCAGTGCATAGGTAGCACCCGATACTAGGTTCTCACGCCTGGGCATCTGTGCATATGGAGTAGGTTCCCAGTCGATCAGGTCTTGCTGGCTCCTGCGAAAGGCCCCTATGCTCGCCTTCAAGCGCTGGTGGAGTCGATAGTCTGCACCGGCCTCATAACTCCACGACCGCTCCGTCCGCAGCCAGGGATTGCCAATGCTCCCACTCGCCACCAGGGGTTTTTTGAAGTTGTTATACCGCTCGGTGAAGTCAGCGTCGCGGATGCCGTTTCCCACAGAACCCCGCAGCGTGAGCCTGGATCTCGTCCATGAGGCGTTGGCCTGCGGCACCAACACCCACCCGTAGCTGGCATCCCAGTCGATGCGAAGGCTCTCATTGACATGCAGCCCGCCGCCGAGCCTGTGGGCAGCGATGAGGTAGGCGGCCGCATGGTCCAGGGTATGATCGCCCCGGTCGTTGGAACGGATCGTGCGACGGATGTACTGCAGCCCCGTCGTCAATCGGGTGCGCTTTTCAGCCCGCAGCAGCAGATAGGCTTGTGCCACCATCATGCGCGTTCGGTTCTGGTTGGGCGTCACCATCGGGCGAAAGCGATATACATCCTCCAGGGCCTTGTAGGCGACGTCCATATGCAGTGTGTAGCCACCCGCTGATTTTAGGAGATGCAGTTGCTGCCAGGTGCTCTGGACGCGCTCACGGGCTGTATCTGAGCGGAAGGTTGTGTAATAATTCTGGGCGTTGAAGTCGCGCAGGTCCATGGCCGAGCGCAGCGACAACCGCCAGTCAGCGTGCAACGACCTCGCAAAAGCGATGCCTACGGTATGGTTGTGGAAGTAGCCCGTCGTACCCCGCAATGCTGGCCCCTCTGCATTCTGGCTCGTCGCGCCCACTGAAAGGGAGCTGTGCTCTGTCCGCATCCGCCACCATCCATTTGCATTGCGCAGGCCCATCGCTCCGGCCTCCATTCCAGCTGAAAAACGATGTTGGGTATCCTGGGCGGTCAATGCAGCAGACTTGGTGATTACATGGATCACACCGCCAATGGCATCCGACCCATGGATGGAGGCTGCCGTACCCTTCAGGACTTCAATGCGGTCAATCTCCGAAGGGTGGATGGGCAGATAGCCATTGAAATGGCCCGTCAGCGGATCATTCAGCCGGACCCCGTCGATCAGCAGTAACACCTGCTGAAAGGTGCCTCCCCGGATCAAAATGTCGGCCTGTGAGCCCTGCGGGCCACGCTGCTGTACCTCGACACCTGGGATGTACCGCAGCAGCTCATCAATGCTCATAGCCGGCAGCCCGCGAAGCCATTCGCCCCGCACAACCTGAATGTTACGGCCCGTCTCTTTCTCATGTTCTGCATGCAGAGAGGCCGTGATGACAATGCTGTCGAGATCCTTCACCTGTCCAATCAACGAAAAAGGCATACACAGCAAGAGCAAAAGGCGCATCAGACTTGTTTCAGCCTTAAAGGTAGGAAGGAGCTCACCAACTACCGATGGAGCCGATGATGGTAGGATGATTTTCGGTACATTGGGGCATAAAACATTTTATGGCCCTACATAGAAGAAAATTCCTAGGTCTCGCCGCACTGAGCGGGGGAATGCTGTCCGCCAAACATCGGGACGAATACGACATCCCCTCTTCCATCGAAAAACTCAAGCCCCTTGCGAAACCTGTGGTGCCCATCACCCCGGAAGAGCGCAAGCGTCGCATCGCTGGGGCACAGGAACTCATGGCGAAACAAGGCATGGACGCCATCTTCATGGAAGGCACAGCCTCCAGCTTCTATTTTACAGGCATGCGCTGGGGACAGAGCGAACGGACCTTCGGACTCATCATCCCTGCCATGGGCGCCATTGCGTATGTCTGTCCCAAGTTTGAGGAAGACAGGGCCCGCGAACTCATCAACCCCGCCTTCGGCGATGAGATCCGCTGCTGGGAGGAGCATGAAAGTCCCTACAAACTCATCGTCGACATTGTCCGGGCGCGCGGTATAAAGCATCGGCGTATCGGGATGGAGGAGCGCGTCCGCTTCTTCATCGCCGACGGGGTACGTCGCGAGGCGCCCGGCTTCGAGATCGTAGACGCCACGCCCGTCACCGCCGGCATGCGCATGCACAAGAGCCCCACAGAGATCGCCCTTATGCAGTATTCCAGCGATGTCACCATCGAGGCTTACAAGGCCACTTTCGCCACCATTCGCGACGGCATGTCGCAGTCGGAATTCAGCGCTAACCTCTCCGCCGCCTTCCGCAAGCTGGGATATAGCGGAGGAGCCCTGGTACTGGTGGGCAAGGACTCGGCCATCCCCCACGGCAGTATAAGGCCGCAGGTCATCCACGAAGGCGACGTGCTGCTGGTCGACGGTGGCACCAGCGTCGAAGGCTACGCATCCGATATCACCCGTACCATCGTCGTCGGCAAGGCCAACGCCCGACAGACAGAGATATGGAACCTTGAAAAACGCGCACAGGACGCCGCCTTTGCCGCCGTTCGCATCGGCGCCACCTGCGAGTCGGTCGACGCCGCCGCCCGCGCCGTCATCGAAAACGCCGGCTTGGGAAAGAATTACGCCCTGCCGGGACTCCCCCACCGCACCGGCCACGGAATCGGCCTAGAAGGACATGAATGGACCAACTTTGTCCGCGGTAACCAGACACCCATCGCACCCGGCATGTGCTTTAGCGACGAACCCACGATCGCCATCCCCGGAGCGTTCGGCATCCGCCTCGAAGACTGCCTGTACATCGGAGAAAACGGCCCACATTTCTTCTCCAAACAAAGCTCCGCGATCGACAAACCCTTCGACTGAATCCATACGTTCACCTCAAAGCCCCTCTCATGACCTCCAGGCGCAGTTTTCTGCAGACCCTCTCAGCGCCTCTCGCGGCCATGCCTCTTCTCTCAAAAGCAGGATGGTCGACAACTACGGAAGGAGGCGTCTTGAAAGTCGCCCTGCTGGGCCTAGGCGGCTATGCCAACCGCGTCGCCGAAGCCATGAAAGGCTGTTCGCGGGCACGCGTCTCTGGCCTGGTCAGCGGCACGCCGCAGAAACTCAAGGACTGGTCCGCACGTTTCCAAGTGCCGGAGAAGAATTGCTATTCGTACGAGCAGTACGACGCCATCCGTGACAACCCCGACATCGACGCCGTCTACATCATCACTCCCAATGCCCTGCACCTACCGCATGCCCTCCGTGTGGCAAAGGCCGGTAAGCATGTCATCTGCGAGAAGCCGATGGCCCTCCACGCGAAAGAAGGCAGAATGATGGTGGAAGCCTGCGAGAAGGCAGGGGTGAAATTGCTCGTCGGCTACCGCATGCACTTCGAAGCCAAAACCCTCGAAGTCATCCGCATGCGGAAGGCGGGCGACTTCGGCAAGGTCCTCTACTTCAACGGCCTCTCCGGCTTCCGCATCGGCAACCCCGCCCAATGGAGGCTCAACCGCGAACTCGCCGGCGGCGGCTCCATGATGGACATCGGCATCTATGCCGTCAATGGTGCCCGCTACATGGTCGGCGAAGACCCCGTCTGGGTGACCGCCCAGGAGACCAAGACCGACCCCGTCAAGTTCAAGGAAGGCGTCGACGAAACCATCACCTTCCAGTTCGGATTCCCCTCCGGTGCCACCGCCAGCTGTCTGTCCACCTACAGCCTCAACAACCTCGACCGCTTCTTCCTCGACGGCACCAATGGCTTCGCCGAACTCCAGCCCTCCACCGGTTACGGTCCCATCATGGGCCGCACCCACAAAGGGCTGCTGGACTTCCCCCACATCACCCACCAGACTATCCAGATGGATGAGATGGCCGCCATCTTGCTAGACGGCAAACAGCCAATCGTACCCGTCGACGGCCGCGAAGGACTCAAAGACCTCTTAATCATCGAAGCTATCTACAAAGCTGCGCGCATCGGAGGAAAGGTAGACATTGAGTATGCATGACAAAAGACCGGCCACTTCTCAACCAGCCCTAGGCATATCGCCGACCTGGGGCCATCCATCCCCCCTTTCGAGACCAACTGTATTTCGCATGTCCCCCACGACAGCACCCCCGAATGATTCTAGTGATTCGTTCATCTTCGTCTCAGAAGTATTTAACGGTCCTCTCCACCAGATCCCGGGGCCTCCCCTCCTCGCGATGGGTGAGCACTGCCACGAATATTCGCTTGTCAGGGAAGAAGAGCACATGATTGCGAAACTCCTTCAACATGCTGTCATATTGCGGATGCAAGCCATGGAGGTACCAGCCAAAGCCGTCATTCTTCTCACATCGATGGTAGCCTTCGAAGTCAAGGAATGTGTCAAGTCTCTAAAGATATTCGGTGATACCTTCAATTTCTTGCGAAGTGGTTTCAGGTTCTATACCCGCTCGTGATGGAAGAAAAGGCGAAATATCGATCATCTCAGACGAATTGCTATAGTTAAGGGTATGACATATTTTTCACCAATCATTATGCAGTCAATCTATACCCAATGGTATTCCCAAGCAGTTCGATCATAATTGAAAAAGGGTGGTGGCTTCTTAAATCAAAAATTAGGCTGTATTGCAATCAAGCAATCATACTTACATGGGTGCAAAAGCCAAGGAACGCTGCTGCCGATCATTTTTGGGGGTTAGGGGATTATCTCAGAGGTGCGCTATTGTTGTACCGTATATCAAGAAAATACGAATACAGATACATCGTCGATACGCAACACCATCCTATCTCAGAGTTCCTTGTTCAAGAAATTCACCCCTACTCAGCGCTGGTTTACGATAGAAAATACAAGATTGACTTCAAGGTCTTTACCGACAATCATAGTGCAGTCCGATTTATTGTGCAAGAATGAAAAAAGATAATGTTTTGTCCTTTTTGACCAATGGATCTAAAGTCACCTTCCGAAATTCAATATCCCTGAAAAAGGATGGAAATGGAATTCATGAGGAGATTCTTTCAACTGAAACCTCAATGGATGTAAAAGATTACGAAAAAGTTGCCAAAATTCGATTACAATGTGCTGCATATTAGACTGGGCTACGAACAACTCCTTGGAAATCCAAGCAGTCCCAAAGATGAAGACTGTGCTACACTCTATGATTATTTGAAGGAATACTTTGGAAACAACCACTTGCTATTACTTAGCGACTCTCCATCTTTCCGTGTATACGCCAAGAAAAAAATAATTTTCACATCCCCCCATTAAGCCAATGCATTTTGGTATCGAAACAGATACAGATTCCCTCTTCGACACAATAACCGAATTCTTTTCCATGCAGAAAGCACTCATAATTTATTCTTATAGTGTTTATAATTGGGACTCAGGCTTTGCAAAGGCTGCCAGTCTTATATTCAACGTACCGATGGTACGTATTCCGCGGATAGAGGCATGGAAATAAAGATAACCCTATGGTCTTTCTACTTGATCATTTCAATTTGAAATGGGGGCGATCAGATTTCTAAAGTTAAGGAGGATGACCCGACATTGTTTTACCATCGAGCCACATCGATCTACAGGTCCTCAATACAATTTCACAATCCTCTCTGCCAGCTCCCGCGGCCTCCCCTCGTCGCGATTGGTGAGCACCGCCACGAACATCCGCTTCTCAGGGAAGACGAGCACATGGTTGCGAAACCCTTTCGTGCTGCCATCATGATGCGGATACCCGCCGTCGAGATGCCAGCCGAAGCCATAGTCAACCAACGTCCCATCATTCAAACTTACCTTCGTCCAAGCACTGTCCTGCCAGGACTTTCCGATCAGCCGGTGCTGCCATAACGCACGCACCCAGGTCGCTAACTCTGTCGGATTCGAGTAAATGCCCCCATCACCTAAGACGGCGCTGGTCTGACTCTGGTCGGTCTTCGCCCAGCCGACCGCTGCCCGAGAATGACCAAAAGCCCTATGTTGCACAGACGGTCCTTCATCCACCCTGGCCAGGGTCGTCTCCATGCCCAGGGGAGAAAAGATGCTGTCCTGCAGGAAGACGGGGAAACTTTTCCCGCTCAGTTGCTGCGTGATCAAAGCCAGCAGGGCATAGCCAGTGTTGCTGTATCGATACGCACTGCCCGGCGGGAAGTACAACGAGTCGGTGTGATGCATCAGGTCGAGACAGTCCTGATCCAGCACCTGCCGCTGCCACGTGTCGGGGATGAGATCCTCATAATCCACCAGCCCTGACGTATGCGTCAACAGGTGTCGGATGCGGATGCCGTGTGCATAGGTCGGGAAGTCGGGAAAATAATGCTCCAGGGAATCGTCCAGTCTCAGTCGGCCCGCCTCCATCAGCATCAGGATGCCCATCGCCGTGAACTGCTTCGTGACGGAGGCCAACCGGAAGTTGGTGGCCGTTGTCACCGGCTCCCGTCCTTCTATGTCGGCCAGTCCGTACCCCTTGGCAAAGACGACGCTGTCGTCCACCATCACCAATACCGAGGCGCCGGGAGCGCTGGTGTCGGCATACTCTTTCATGATGTCGTCCACCCGCTCAGTATGGGACTGGCGATTGTCAAGCATACAGGATGAAAATAGGAAACTCACACATGCCAACTCGAAGGCAAAGGATCTATAAGACGCCATTTTTTGATTTATGCCCAATGTACATGCTTCCCTGAAACGAAGATCCCGAAAAATCCTTCCTAACTTCCCTCAAACACCCCATGATGCGCCTCGCCTGCCTACTCCTGCTTTTCTACTCCTCCCTCGCGGCACAGCCCAATGAACCGACCTATCCGCGCAGCACCTGGAAGGCCTCCTGGATCACCTCACCCGGCATCCCACAACGCGACTACGCCGTTATCCATCTCCGCAAGTCCATCACCCTCTCAGCCAAACCCAACCGTTTTCGCATCCATGTCTCCGCCGACAATCGCTATCGCCTCTTCGTCAACGGCCATGAAGTCTGCCGGGGTCCAGCGCGCGGCGACCTGGCCCACTGGTACTTCGAAACCATCGACATCGCCCCTTGGCTCCAGCCCGGCCAAAACACGCTCGCCGCCACCGTCTGGAACATGGGCACCCTCGCGCCCGTGGCACAGATCTCCAACCAGACAGCCTTCCTCCTTCAGGGCGACAGCCCCGCGGAAGAGGCCACCAACACCGACAAGTCATGGAAGACCCTCCACGATACATCCTACAGCCCCTGCTCCATCGACAACGGCCAACGCCTCCGCTCTTACATGGTTGTAGGCCCGGGCGACCGAGTCGACGCCAGTCGCCACCCCTGGGGTTGGGAACAACCCGGCTACGATGATGGCGGATGGAAGCCCGCCATCGCAGTCGGAAATGCCGTCACCTTCGGCTACGGGACCGACAACCTCTGGACCCTCACCCCGCGCAATATCCCCCTCATGCGCATGGATCCCGAACGCCTCGCCTCCGTACGACGCAGCACCGGCAGCCAAGCCACCGACGCCTTCCTCCTTGGCAAACAGCCGTTCTCTATCCCCCCAAATACCCATTCCAGCATCCTGCTCGACAACGGACACCTCACCGTCGCCTATCCCACCCTCCGCGTCAGCGGCGGGAAAGGCTCCAATATCACCCTCACCTACGCCGAAGCACTGTTCGACAAGGAACGTCAGAAGGGCAACCGAAATGAGATAGCTGGGAAAGAGATCCTGGGTAATTACGACCATTTCCTCCCCGATGGCGGATCCGACCGAAGCTTCCAACCCCTCTGGCTGCGTACCTACCGATACCTCCAACTCGATATCCAAACGGCTGATCAACCCCTCACCCTAAACGACCTCTCCGCAAATGCCACCGGATACCCCTTTCCGCAAAAAGCAACCTTCGCTTCCAACGACAGCTCGCTCCGCGAAATATGGGACATCGGATGGCGCACCGCCCTCCTCTGCGCAGGCGAAACCTACTACGACTGCCCCTACTACGAACAACTCCAATACGAGGGCGACACCCGCATCCAATCCCTCATATCCCTCTATGTGGCCGGCGACGACCGACTCATGCGCAAGGCCATCCTCGACTTCCACCGGTCCCGCATCGCCGAAGGCCTCACCCAGGGACGCTACCCCAGCAACCGCCTCCAGGTCATCCCACCCTTCTCCCTTTACTGGATATCCATGATCCACGACTACTGGATGCACCGCACCGACGATGCCTTCCTCAAACCCCTCCTCCCCGCCGTCAGCCAGGTCATCGACTGGTACGAACACCATGTCGACGACAGCAAGGATATGCTCGGACCCATGGAATGGTGGAACTTCGTCGACTGGGACCAGGCGTTTCGGAATGGCACCCCCGACGGCGCCACCGATGGCCACTCCTCCGTCCTATCCCTTCAACTGGCCTATACCCTCCGACAAGCCGAACAACTCTTCCAACACTATGGCAACCCCACCGAAGCCGCACGCTGCCAGTCGCTCCGCGTCAGACTGGTCGCCGGTACCCGCAAACACTGCTACCATACTACCCGCATGGTGATGGCCAATACGCCGCTCCAAAAGACTTTTAGCCAGCACGCCTCCATCATGGCCGTCCTCACCGACGCCATCCCCATGGCCGACAGAAAGATCGTCCTGCAGCACATCCTTTCCGACACCTCCCTCTCCCAAGCCACCTTCTACTATCGCTTTTATCTCACCCGCGCCCTCCGGCAGGCCGGCATGGCCGACCTCTACTATAGCCAGCTCACCCCCTGGCGCGGGATGATCGACAACGGACTCACCACCTTCGCCGAAAACCCCGACCCCACCCGGTCCGACTGCCACGCCTGGAGCGCCTCCCCCAACTACGACTTCCTCGCTACCCTCTGCGGCATCCGACCCGCCGCCCCCGGCTTCTCCGCCGTGGCCATCGAACCTGCCCTCGGCGAACTCACCGAAGTGAAGGGCTCCATGCCCCACCCCCTCGGCGAGATTCGCGTACACCTGAAACGAAAGGGCAAGGACGGACTGGAAGGAGAAATTTCCCTCCCGAAAGGACTCCAGGGAACCCTGCGATGGAAGAATCAGGTGATCCATTGTTCGGGAACCATGACATACTCGCTCTGAAGCCGCCTCTTGAGGTGAAGGAAAGAGGATGATCTCTTGGCGATCAGTTTAAAGCATATATGCCTTATTTAATAAAAATGAGCCGTACTACGGGTTTTGTTTATCTACCCCGCCCGCCTGACCTAAGAGATGGGCCCATTCCCCAGGCTTGGACGTCATAGCAAGGAGCAGAGATAGTCAGGGTGCGCCCCGGTCAAACGGGGTTACCTGCTTCCCGCGGAGGAATTAAAAGCGGGACACCACTGTTTCACATCACAAGAAATCATTTATGCTCACCACCAAGAAAGTAACCTTTATACTCCCGGCCGACATCGTCGCTGGCGCCTCGCAAGGTCTTCTCCTCGGAGAATTCAACAACTGGGACAAGGAGCACGGCTTCTCCCTCCGCAAGTACAAAGACGGCTCCATGAAGACGACCGTCGAACTGGAGGCCGGCAAATCCTACCAATACCGTTACCTGCTCGACGGTGGCCGCTGGGTGAATGATACCAATGCTTCCGCATACAACCCCGTCTTCGGACTGGGTGTGGAGAACTGCGTCGTGGAAGTAGACGAAGTAGCCAATTCAGAAAAACCTAAGAAGCCTGCTAAGGTCTCTAAGAGGGTAGAAGTCCCGGCACCTGCCCCAGCCAAAGCCCTAGCCAAGGCCGCTGCCAAGCAGTCGGCTGCGAATAAGAAGTAAGAAATTCGGTCTTGTCTCTTCACCCCGAGGGCGCTCAGCTACCAAGCTCTCGCAAGGCGCCCACCAACGCGTCCAGGTCAGACAGGTTCGTGTACACGTTCGGTGAGATGCGGCATCCCTGCACATTGGCATAGTCAATGGCCACAGTGTATATGTTGTATTTCTTCAACAGTGTATCCGCCAGCTCTGAGGGCTTCATCGTTCGGACCCCCACGTTGGCGATGCCACAGGACCTTGCCGGGTCCACCGGTGTGTTGACGACCACGTGTGGCAGCTGCCGCACCTTCGAAGTCCAATACTGCTGCAGGTAACGCATGCGTGCCTCTTTACGCTCGGCACCGATCGTGCGGAAGTAGTCGATGGCATCGGCGATGGTCAGGTCCGTCGCCACCGGATGTGTGCCTGTATGGTTCAACCGGTGGATGTCGGTCTTCGGCCGAGGACCATCGCCGAACATCGGCCAGATGACACCTGTATTCTTCCGGTTCACATAGAGCATCCCGGCGCCCAGCGGCACGCTCAGCCACTTGTGCAGGCTCGCTCCATAATAGTCGCAGTCCAGCTCGTGCAGGTTCACACCGATATGTGCAACGGCATGCGCGCCGTCCACTAGTACCTGCACGCCATGGCGGTGGGCCATGGCGCAGATCTTTCGGATCGGCAAAATCTGTCCCGTGATGTTGATCATATGGCAGACCATCAGCATCTTTGTCTTCGGCGTGATGGCCCGCTCATACAACGATACAATCTCCTCGTCGCTGGAGGGATGGTTTGGCACGGAGATGATACGGTTTAAGATGCCGTGCCGCTCCGCCACCTGACGGAACATGTCCAGCATCGCACCATAGTCCTGTTCAGCCATCACCGCCTCGTCACCTGCCTGCCATGGATACCCGGCGATGACCAGGTCGAGCGACTCGGTCGCATTGCGCGTCACGATCATCTCGTCGGCATCGCAGCCTGTCAATCCAGCCAACATCGCCGCCATCCGGTCCTTGTTCTCCCATTGCGCCGTCCGCATGTAGTACGACCCCTGGTAGTTGACCTCCCGGATATGCGCGAGGTATTTTTCCATGACCGCCTCCGGTATGATGTTATAATACCCGTTCTCAAAGTTGATGTAGTCAGGCTTGAGCCGATAGCCTTTTCGGATGGCCGCCCAGAAAGCCTCATCGCCGGCTAACTCTGCCGGCGGCACGTCTGCTACTTCGCGCATCAGCCCCGCCAGGGCGTCCATTGTGACCGGGGTGGCAAAGGCCGCCAGGCCCATCTTGCGCAGGAAGGTTCGCTTGTCCATATCCATCAGGGTTGCAGTCACTCAATATATGCATTCAGGATGGAACGAACGTCTTCCGAAGAGATGTTTCCCGCGTTTTGGCTAATTTCACTGATGACCCTCCCACGCGACAGAAGGGATTTCCTTCGCACCACCACCGGGCTCTTGGGGGCTGGCCTCCTCGCCTTCGACACCCCCGCCCGCAAGCAGCGCATGCAGCTCTGCTATACGACGCTGGGCTGCCCCGACTGGGCCTTCGACAAGATCGTAAAAGTCGCAAAGGAAAACGGCTACCAGGGCATCGAGATCCGCGGGATCCTGCGTGAGATGGACCTCCCCAGGGCCAGCGACTTCTCCACCCCCGACCGCATCCGCACCACCCGCAAAATGGCAGAAGACGCCGGCATCAAGTTCTCCGCCCTCGGCGCCTCTGCCGCCATGCACCATGCTGCAGGATCGGAACGCGACAAGGCCATCGACGAAGGAAAGCGATTCATCGACCTAGCTCAAGCCCTCGGCTGCCCATATATCCGCGTCTTCCCCAACAATCTGCCGAAAGACCGCGAGAAGGCTGCCACCTTCGACCTCATCCGCTCCGGCATCCGCGCCCTCGTCGAACATGCCAAGGATACCAACGTTTCTGTACTGATGGAAACCCATGGCGAGGTAGTCCTCATATCCGACATCGTTGAGATCATGAAAGACATCGACAACCCCAAGGCCGGACTCGTTTGGGACATAGTCAACATGTGGTCTGTCACAAAAGAGATGCCCATCACCGCATACCCGAAACTCGCTCCCTGGATACGCCACGTCCACGTCAAGGATTTCAAGATGGTCAACGGAAAGATGCGCCACTGCTACGTCGGACAGGGTATCGCACCCGTCTTCCAGGCCCTGGATCTGCTCGTCAACGCAGGCTACAAGGGATTTTACGGCTTCGAATGGGAGAAGCTCTGGCACCCGGAGATCGAAGAGCCCGAAGAGGCCATACCATACTATGTACGGGTCATGCGGGGGTTTGAGATGCGCTAAAGATGTGTCACCCGAGCATCATCTGCTCGACATTCCGCACATGTGCCTCTAATTCGAATTTTTGCTCGAAACACAGTCGACCTTGGGCAGAGATGCGTTGCAGCATACCCCTGTCGGCGTACAGCCTTTGTAAGACATCTTTGAAAGCTTCAAAGGTCGGATCACAGAGAATGGCATCGTCGTCGGCACCTACGTATTCTGCAAGGCCTGTATGCCGGCTCAACACCAGGCATCGCTTGTACATCAATGCCTCTATGCCCACAGTTACGAGATTATCGGCATAGGAAGGGATGATGATGACATGGCAGCCCTCTATGAATGACCTGATGTGATGGTAAGACAGCATGCCGAAGTATTCGACATGTGGCAGGTCGAGTGCCTCGATCTTCTCCTGTTCCGGTCCCTCTCCCGCTATGCGAAAGGCGAAGTGTTCCGGTGAAAGATGATTGATCAGGCCAAGCAGGATGTCGACTCCTTTGACAGGATTGAATCTGCCGATAAATCCGACGTTGATGACGGGCGCCTGCATGTCTGCATCAACCCCCCTGTACTCATCCCGGATCGCATTCAGGACAACCTGAAAATTGTTCAGACGATAGAATTGTTGGTAGTCCTTGGCGGAGAAGTTGGAGACGGGCACGACCGTGTCCACGAAATATTGGTAGCGCAGCCTTCTCATGTATTTTTTAAACCAGGGGGTCTTACCGTAGTCGTACTCAATGGCAGTAGAAGGGGTATGATACCATTCAAAAGTCTTTGCCTGGAACAATGAACATAATTTGGCAACGAGGATGCAGACATTCCCACCGGCAAAATGCCCAACCACCACCTCGGGGCGATGCCGAAAATAGATGCCGATGAAATAAAGTACATCCTGGATTCTTACTGGCCGCTTTTTCGTTGTCCAGGAATAGACCGTCAGCTTCCCATCCATCAATACTTGTTGCTCTGGGAAAAATGGTCGGTAGCTCATGAAGACAACCTCATGCCTTTCCGCCAGATAATGTGCCAGCCGATGGCACATCACAAACCAGGAGTCCTGCTTGAAGTTGTGGGCGATGAGGATACGGGCCATTCCGGTGGGATCTGTAAAGGATGCTGGCTAAATGTAGCGCATTTTGAGCGTTACATCAATCCATCTGCTTCATCATAAGATAGATAAAAAAAACGAAGGAAAAATCTGGACAGATGGATCTCAAACCCAGATGCTACGCATCTGCCAGATCCTGAATGGTGAAAGTGGAAAAGTATGCTAGATGTGTTGGCGCTTATTTTTTTCGAAACACCATGCAATGCTGCCAGGGCAAGTTTTCGATGCTTCTGTCCAGTATAAAAGAGGATGCTGCAAATTCACGAATAGCCTGTGATTCTGTCATCTTATGCACAGCCTTGATCGGCACATTCGGATCTTCTGCTCTGAACTCCACCAAAAATATTCGGCCGCTAGACTTCAGCATGCGGTACATAGACGAGAGCATCTCTCTGGGATGGGACATCTCATGGTATACATCGACGATCAAAATGACATCGATTGATTCTTCTGGTAGAGGAATCTGCACCGTATCACAGCGTATGGGCTTTACATTCTTCAGCTTTTGTCTGGCTACACGTTTTTGGATAAAGGAGAGCATAGCTGGCTCGATGTCTACGGCATAGACCGTCCCCCTGCCGATCCGCTGGGCTATCCGGATCGTATAAAATCCGCTGCCTGCGCCAATATCTGCCACTTGCATGCCTTGCTTAAGGCCCATATTTCGCAGGAGTTGTTCGGCATCTTCTTCTTCCTGCCGCTCGGGGCGCTCCAGCCAGGAAATACCGAAATGATTCATCGTTTTTGCTATCTGGCGCCCCATGTACCATTTGTGAATACCATTCGGATCCCCACCCCGTTGCTCATAGACGGACTGGGCAAACAGGGAACTGGAAGTGAAGAGAAAAAGTAATAGCCAGCGCACCTGCATGAAGTAGAGTTTAAGATGATCGTCCGTTCAGAGGGCTTAGGATTCAGGTAGGCTGAGGCGCTCGCCAGCCCGCAAGATGCGATGTCCAATGCCAGCCTGCCGGGCTTCCCTTTCGAAGTCGCCCACATCAGCGGTATTGAATGCGAACATATCATAATGGCAGGGAATCGTCAAGTCCACCCCCAGCGACCGGGCCAATAATACAGATTGTGCGGCATCCAGATTACCTGCCACGCGACGCTCCAGCCGATGTCCGTTGATCGGCAACAATGCCAACTGGATGCCAAAAGGTCGCAGCCAAGCCTCCAACCCTTCATAGGGCAAGGTGTCTCCACTATGGTAGATGGTATACCCGGATGCCTTTATAACGTATCCTAGGTAGAGATGTCGCCCTTCGACATCCTGATCGAGTTCGTTATGTGCAGACGGGACTGCATGGATCTGCATTTCTTCAAAAACATAATGCGCGCCCGCAGTCAGGCCGATGGGTCGTTCGGGGGTCATGCCGGCACGAGCAGCCGCCAACGGCCGGATGGCAGCCGGCACCACCAGCACTAGTGAAGGATTAGCTTGGAACAAGGCTGAGAGGGTCTCGGGGTCAAGATGGTCGGTATGGGAATGCGTGCAAACCACCACATCGATGAAGTCGAGACGCAGTGGGTCAACGACCTGTTCGGACATTCGGACATGTGGCTTGTCTGTGTCTGCATATTTCTTTGTCAGGGAGTCGGAGAGATAGGGGTCGATCAGCACGTGGCGTTTGCCCGCACGGAGTAGAAAGCCGCTTTGTCCGAGCCACCAGAGGTCTATCCCTGGCATCTGTTGTCGGGAATGGATGTCGTCCAGTAACAACTCATCCTTCTGCCAGGCAGCGATCATGGCCTTAGCGATTGTGCGCCTATCACCATGTGCTGCAGCTTGCGGCGAGCCGCCCAGCGAGCAGTCTGCGAGAGGCCACAGTCGGGCGCTACCGCCAACCGTTCCGCCGGTACATATCGCAGACACTTCCGAATCCGTTCAGCGACATCTTCAGGCGTCTCCACATAGTAATTCTTCACATCGATCACGCCTACCGCAACGTCCATGGCCTCCGCAAAAGGGGCTAGCAACTCGAGTTCTGCAAACTCGCGGTTGGCCATCTCAACATGGACCTCGTCGACCCGCAGGTCCAGGAAATCGGGTAGCATCGGCTGTAGGCTTCGATATCCTACAGAGCGTCCTTTGAAATTACCGAAACACAGGTGCGTCGTGATACGGGCCCTACCTTCGAGCCCATCCACAGTACGGTTGAAGATGTCGACGAACCGCCTCGTGTCCTCCTTGTAAGCATAGCAACTCATGGAGGGCTCGTCAATCGCGATCTCAGTACAGCCAGCCTCTGCCAGGGCATGCATCTCTCGGTTCACGATGGGCAGCAAAGCCTCGGTGACCTCGAACCGGTCGCGGTAGGCAGCTCCGGGGAGCAATCGACCACTCAGCGTATAGGGACCGGGTACGCTAGCCTTCAAGACAGGTCCCGAAGGTGCCAATCGCCGCAGGCGCTCGAATTCAGCCACCACGCCCAATCCACGAGGAGCCCGTAATGCGCCCACAATCGAATGCCTACCACGCTGATCATGTGCTGGCGGACCGAAACGCCGAGTCTCTGCATGGTTTGGCTCAATACCTTCTAAAAAACCATAGAACGAAAGGTTGAAGTCGAGCCGTGTCTGCTCCCCATCCGTGATCACATCCAAGCCTGCGGCGATCTGGTCGTGGACGGCCGCCACGACCGCATCCTCCACCATCTCCTCAATGTCGGCAGGGCCGAAGGCCGAGAGATGACGAGATGAAAACTCCAGCCAGCCAGGGAAAGGATAGGAGCCGATGACGGTCGTGCGGATGGGGATAGGCTGCATGCAATCAACTTATTAAGATTGACAAGTTAGCAAATTCACCCGTCCGGATACCAAGTCTTTAATGGTGGCGCACTGCGTACCTTCAGTCATGAACCTCTTCGACCCCGGCCCGATTGCTCTTGGCTGCATGTCGCTTCCTCTACAGAACGAAGGACACTGCGAACGCATCCTGCTGCGGGCTGCCGACCTCGGCATCCAACTCTTCGACACGGCGGACCTATATGACAAAGGACTGAATGAGGAAAGGGTGGGAAAGGCATTAGGCCTCCGCAGAAAAGAGGTGTGGCTCGCCACAAAAGTCGGCAACCAATGGCGCCCGGACGGCAGCGGATGGGACTGGAACCCGCGGAAAGCCTATATCCTGCAAGCCGTAGACCATAGCCTGCGTCGGCTCGGTACCGACTACATCGATCTCTACCAACTGCATGGCGGTACCTGCCAAGACCCAATCGATGAAACGATAGAGGCCTTTGAGCGGCTCGTAGAAGCGGGAAAGATCAGGTACTATGGCCTTTCCTCGATTCGGCCCAACGTTGTACGCGAATACATCCACCGAGCACAGATCCGTTCCCTTATGTGCCAGTACAGCCTCGCTGACAGAAGGCCAGAAGAGGCCATTATCCCATCCATACAAAGCAAAGGCATCCGTTTACTCGCACGTGGCGTGTTAGCCAGGGGGATGCTGTGCGGGAAGACCCCTGAACCATACCTGGAGCATTCGGCAGCTGCCTTAGCACATGCCGCACAAGTCCTAGCAGAGGTCTCTTCCGCAGAAAGGTCCCGGGCACAGACAGCCATTCGTTTTCTTTGGCACCGCTATGCACAGACGACGGCTGTGATTGGGGTCAGTCGGCTCGAACAACTGGAAGAGATGGCGGCCACCCTATTGACACCTCCACTGACAGATAAGGAGATCGATGCATTGACCTCGGCTCTCCCGGTAGAGAAATACACCGAGCATCAGTAGATATCAGCGCCGCGGACTCTGCAGGTATTTCCCGTGCATAACCGACTCCATGGTGCGACCCGTCAGCTTACTCTTGGCCCAGGAGATGATGTCGAGGTATGCGAAAGAGTGCGTCTCAAAACGGCTCTTCTCGAGGTGCCGGATACGGTCGTAGAAACCCTGTAGCCGCTGCCGGATCTCTGTCGGGGGATGACCGAAACTGTGTTGTACAAAGTCAAAGGTTGCCCGCTCCACATCGGTAAGTTTCTTCATCTTGCTGAAAAAGCGCTTCGCCGACTTACTCAAGGAGTCCAAAATCTCGTAGTTGCCGAGTTCGTAGTGGCTCAGCAGATGTACAAGTCGGGCATAACATTGCAAGTCGACACGCATGTCACCCCCTTCATCGATGATGCCGCGTGTATAATCAAGCGCCCGGCTAAAGTCGCGGTTCCCAAAATACATAGAGGCGAATTTATAGTTGAAAAGTAAGATCCTATGTGGATCTACAAACAACTTCCATCCAGCAAGGCTACGTTCGATGCCAGGTACCAGCCCGACCCCTTCAGAGAAGGTACCACGCATGAGATGCCCGTTAATGCGAGCAGCGTTCAGATAGATGGAGGTATGTACCCGGAAGTTGTCGTGCCGCTGGGCCTCCTCTGTGGCGGCGAACCGTTCGAAGCCGGTCAGCATCCGGTCAAAGCCGCGAAAGTCCCGCAGCGCGAAATGCGCATTCAATAGGCTGTTCAGTCCCTTGATATAGTGACCCGTCTCGATGCCCACCATGCGAGGATCTTCTTCATACAGGTCAACCCATTTGCGGGCATATCGGTAGTTGAGCAGAAAATCCTGCCGGATGTAAGATAGCCAGCAATAGCTTTGGTAGAGGTATAGCCTTTCGTAAAAGCCATGGACCTTTTCGAGGTCGGATGGCAGGTTTTTCTTGAAATAGGTTTGGATACGATCCTCTTCCTCTTTATTATGGGTATGGCCATACAGGACATACCAGCGGTATAGCAGTAAGGCAAGGTTCGACAGCTTTGAGACGCGCTCTATGTGCCCACTCACCGCCAGCGACTCCTCTGCCAACCGCTCCGTCTGCTCGGTAGGGCTCCTGGTGATGTGCAGGATCTCTATCTTCTTCTCCAGCGAAATCAGCTGCACCAGCGTGTTGAACTTTTGATTTTGACGGGCCAGTTCCTTGGCACGCTCCAGCACTTTCAGACTTTGCAATTTCAATCCCTTATTGTATAGGATCCTTGCATTGTCAAGTTGCTCACTGAGCTGTAGGTCTATATTCTCTTTGGCCTTTAGCAGACGCAGGCTTGCCAGGAGTTGCTTGTAGAGATGTGTCTTGAGGTTGGCCAGCTTCGATTTATTCAAGGTGGCGATCTTCCGGTATAGGACCCGCTCGTTATACTCGTCCATACCATCCAAGGCATCGAAGAGCTTTACGACTTTCAGATCTTCCTTATCGGAACTCCGTTGGATGTAGATTTTAAAATGCCGCTTTTCAGCCTTTTGCATTGACTTCACCAGCTGAAAAAGCATATCTGAGAACGGCGTAGACATCAAAACATCATTATGCTGCAGACGTGATACAAAAAATCCGAAAGAGTAATGTGCAGGGTCTTACGGCCCTCTCTTCCATTCGACAAGCAACCATGGCTATGCGCTGGCAAACACTCATCAGGTCGGTGCTTGGCACTGACGAACAAAAATACACAATGGCTGGCAGTCGTACCATGAAAGAGCCCATAAACCTTCGCCCGAACCCCAGATCTCAACTGCGCTTCCGGGTAGCCCTTCGCTGTGCACGATACTCCCAGGGCGGCATAGGCTGTGGCATCGACCAGAGACCCCTACGTGTCTTCCGAGCTGCCTGCTCAAGCCTATCCAATACAGGATCCTGTGAATATTTTCGGAAGTGCCAGGCCATGCCTGTTGCGACCATCTCTGCATTGATATGCCGGCCAGTTCGGTCATAGACGTCCGCTACCCAGCGACCAAAACCGTCTTTATTGACAAGCTGAAGCCTCAAGGGAGCAGCACGGCATAGTTCCCCTAGCTGCTCACGGCTTTTTTTTGAGAAATCCTGCCCCCGCTCCGGAGCATCGATACCCCGAAGGCGGACCTTCCAGTTCACGCCTTGCCCCCGGCCTATGAACGTGTCGCCATCTGTGATCTGCACGGCCATAACGAAAAGCTCCTGCGTCTCTTTAGAAGAACCCCTGCAAGCGCCCAGCGGCATCATGGTAAGGACAAGACAGCCCAGCAGCCAGTATTTCATGCCATAAAAATACCAAGAGTATTGGAGCCAACATGAAAAGATAGCTTCAAATGGTAAGCTCGTATGTATACATACACACCCATTTAAAATATACCAACCAACAACATGTGCATAAATCATGGATTGGAGGCATCGAGTGTATAGTACTTGAGGGTCTTCCTTTAAAATCAGCGATACAAGTGCCTCTCCAGTAAATCCAAGTAAAAAAACGTACTTTCAGAATTCATCTGTATTCTTGCAACTATAGATCTCAGGATGACCCATCCCCGACTGCTTGCCATCCTCAACCTACTTGGCTGGGCCCTGGTAGTTGCTGCCAATACGCTGGCCAACACCCTGCCCATCAATGGGTACAATACAGGCCAGATCTCTGCTTTCTACCCGAACCTCTTTGTGCCTGCCGGATTCACCTTCGGCATCTGGACCATCATCTACCTCCTCATGACGGGATTTGCCATCACATCGTTTCGAGGTTTATGGCATGGCGGTCAGGAGGCTGCAGGCCGTCTGTCGATGGCCATCTCTCCCCTCTTCCTCTTGACCTGCTTGCTTAATGTCGGCTGGATCATCGCGTGGCACTACCTGCAGACCGGTCTGTCCGTCGTCATCATGCTGGCATTCCTGGCCACTCTGCTCCGCATTTATCTCGCCCTCCAACCTCAGCAGGCTGGACTTAAACATGACCAACGCATCTTCCTCTATCAATTCTTCGTAGTCTACCTCGGATGGATCTCTGTGGCCACCATCGCCAACCTCACCGCGTGGCTGGTAAGCCTCTCCTGGGATGGGTTCGGCATCACTCCCGCTTTCTATAGCATCGTACTCATCATCGTCGCCACCACCCTGGGCGGCTATTTCACGCTCGGCAGAAAAGACCCCGCCTACGGCCTCGTCATCGCCTGGGCACTCTTTGGCATACAGGCCTCACAAGGCAACGGTCATCCATCCATCTGGTGGACAGCGAAGACAGGCTACATCCTGCTCGCAGCCCTTGCAGGCTATAGCCTGTTGCAAAAGCCTTCCAGGGTCAGTAAAGCAGGACTATAGGGGTGCGCAAGCCTGCTCTCGTTTACGAAATCAGAAATTAACAAGGCCCAAAAGCTCTACCATCGAGGTACGCAATACCTTTGACAATACTATGACACAGCCAGGCAACCTCGTCGTCAGCATCTACACTGAGATGACCCCGAACCCGGAAACCATGAAGTTCGTCGCCAACAAACTTCTATATCCGGGAAAAAGCATCGACTTCCCCGAGCCCGAATCTGCAGCACCCTCCCCGCTGGCAGGTGAGCTCTTCGGCTTCCCCTTTGTTAAAGGCGTGTTCATCGCCAGCAACTTCGTTACCCTCACCAAGATGCCGGAAACGAACTGGGAAGATATCAAACCCTCCGTCCGGCAATTTCTCATAGACTATCTTGAGCAGGGAAGGCCGATCATTCATGAAGACCAGATCGCCCACCGAGAGGCGTCTGGCTCAAACATCACGCTCTCCGAAGACGGAGATGTGGTGACGCGCATCAAAGAGCTCCTCGAGAACTATGTCAAGCCTGCCGTTGAGATGGACGGTGGCGCCATCCAGTTTAAGAAGTTCGAAGATGGTATTGTGACCGTGATGCTGCAAGGCAGCTGCAGCGGCTGCCCATCTTCCATGATCACCTTGAAGTCGGGTATCGAAGGTATGATGAAGCGTATGATCCCGGAAGTGACAGAGGTTGTCGCAGAATCGGAATAAGATCGTTCATAGAAACCCCACCACGACACGCAGGGCCCCCAAAGGATGCCTTGCGTGTCGTCTTTTATACCCCTATGTCACGCTTCCCCCGAAAGCCGTCCATCGAAGCGAATATGCCAAACCAGCGACCGATCAGCACATCAAACCAGCGCTTGGGGAGCAGTCCATGGAAGAAAGGCATCGCATATACGATCCAGGGCATCCGGCAGAAGATACGGTTGCACTCCACGGCCCGCACCACCTGCCGGGCAGCTGAGAGCGGCCCCACAATGGGTACGATGGGAGAACGCACGCCTTCGAACATGCCGGTGCCGATATAGAAAGGCGTCACAGTCGTCACACGCACGCCTGTCTGGCGGGCCTCCATCTCAAGGCGGACGCTCTCGCTCCATCCCAGCAGCGCAAACTTGCTGGCAACGTAAACCGACATCTTAGGGCTGGAAGCCATCCCGGCAGCAGAAGCAATATTGACAAGGTGCCCGCGACCTCTTGCCACCATGGATGGCAGCAAGACTTTGGCTACGTGCATCGCCGCTGCCACATTCACCTGCAGGACCCGATCAATCTCCGCATGACTGTGGTCTTCAAAATACCGCCCCACGATGATGCCGGCATTGTTAATTAAAATGTCGACAGGACCATGCGCCTGCAATAAAGCCTCCCCCTCCCGGACAACCGCTTCCGTATGGGTGATGTCAATGGCCGCACCTGTCACGTGGTAGCCTTTGTCAGTGAGTGTTTTCAACGCATCCGCCAACACAGTAGGGTCACGCTCCCAGACAACAAGATGACCCGCTCCACGCTCAAGAAAACATTCCCCCATAAGCCGGCCGATTCCCATGCCGCCACCCGTCACCAATACCCTTGCCCCTGCGATGGTCGACATCTATGTGCCGCTTTTAGGCAAAGTAAAAATAAGTCGTGACTTTTGGGGGCGGATGGAAGACTTCCTGCAGCAGCAATGGGAAAACCTGCGACAGACCAGCGGGCTGGAGGCCATCGCCGTCGTGGCAGGCATCCTCAGCGTCTGGTACTCGCGCCAGGAAAATATCCTTGTATACCCCATCGGGCTCGTCAATACTACCATCTACATCTACCTAAGCATTCAGGGACAGCTCTACGGAGAGGCCAGTGTCAACTTCTACTACACTGCTGTCAGCCTCTATGGATGGGCTGCCTGGAACCGGAAAGATGCACAACAACTGCACGTATTGCAGATCCAACACTCCACCCGACAGGGATGGGTGGCTCAGTGGGCATTTTTTCTGCTGTGCTTTCTACTTCTCTTTACCCTCCTCACACAGCTCAAAAACCGTTTTGCTCCCGGCGTCATCCCCTGGGCCGACGCACTGGCCTCCTCTGCTGCTTACACCGGCATGTGGCTAATGGCCCGCAAGAAAGTGGAAAGCTGGTACTGGTGGATCCTCACCAACATCGTCTCTATCCCCCTGTATGTTGTGAAAGGATATGCATTCACTGGAGTCTACTACCTCATCCTCTTCTTCCTGGCCGTCAACGGGCTCTTTGAATGGCGCAAGAAAGCCCGCCCCAAACTGACGCATGACTGACAAGCTCCTTCGCATCGTGGCCATCGGGCCAGAATCCACCGGCAAGAGTACCCTCTGCCAGGGCCTCGCCCAATACTACCAGGCCGCCTGGTGTCCAGAATACGCCCGCGAATACCTGCTCCAGCACGGGAAAAACTACACCTTCGAAAACCTGCTGGAGATTGCGCAAGGACAACTGGCCCTGGAAGAACAACTCGCTAAAGAAGCCGTACAACAATGGTCGGTACAGGTAAAACCCAACACCCAAAGGCCCATCCTTTTCATCGATACCGACCTGAACGTGATGAAAGTCTGGTGCGAGTTCGTCTTTGGCGACTGCCACCCTTGGATCCTGGAAAGGATCGCTGAAAGACACTACGACCTCTACTTCCTCTGCCATACCGACCTGCCCTGGACAGCCGATGAGCTCCGCGAATATCCTGACCTAGACACGAGACAAACACTTTGGCATATCTACCAAGACGCGCTCCTCCATCAAGCTATACCCTGGACCGATGTGAAAGGCGTCTATGCAGATCGGATGGCTGCCGCCATACAGGCTGTAGACGCACTGCTGGGAAAAACTGAAAGCTGATCATGGATGCCCACAGCCATCGATTCGCCTCCAGCCTGCTGCGATATGCCCGACCCCTGTTCTATGCGTTGTGGCTGGCCATCGCACTCATGCACGCCGGTACGTCCGGGCTGCTCGACGATGAGGCCTATTATTGGATGTATGCCCGTTACCCAGCCTGGGGGTATTTCGACCACCCACCCATGATCGGAGCCATCATCGGTGCCGGCTATGCCCTCTTCCCAAACCCCTTTGGCGTACGGCTCATCATCGTGCTTATGTCCACTGCCACCCTGCTGGGCATCGAACGACTCCTGGAGAAAAAAGACGACCGACTTTTTTTCATGATGGCCCTTAGCCTAGGCGTCCTGCAAGTCGGAGGAATCATCGCCGTACCCGATATACCCTTGCTGTTCTTCACCACGCTGTTCCTGCTCGCCTTCCGCCGCTTTACCAAACAGCAGCGATGGAGGGAGACCGTCCTGATGGCGATCTCCATGGCAGGCATGGCTTATTCCAAATACCATGGGGCCCTCGTCGTCATCTTCTGCCTGGCCGCTGTACCCCACCTCCTGCTGAGATGGCAGACCTATGCGGCGGCACTACTCGCACTGACGCTTTTTACTCCACACCTCCTTTGGCAATGGCAACACGACTTCCCTTCGTTTCGCTATCACCTCTTTGAACGAAATGCCCCAATCTATAAAGTTGCATATACCACAGAGTACCTCCTGGGCCAGCTGGCGCTGGCAGGCCCGCTGATCGGATGGCTCATCCTTTGGGCCGCTGCCAGGCATCGGCCTGTCAGCGAGACAGAGAAAGCCCTGCGCTGGGTGCTCCTTGGATGCTACGCCTTCTTCTTTCTCAACACTTTCAAAGGCCGTGTCGAAGCCAACTGGACAGCGCCTGCCCTCGTCCCGCTGATCGTGCTCTCCCACCAATGGCTTACGACAAGGCCCAGGCCCACGCGGTGGCTCCGCTGGCTATTTATTCCCTCTTTCTTGCTGGCCATGGCAGTGCGGTTCTATATGGTCGCCGACATCGACCCTATCCCCGGCATTGAGAAAGACGAGTTCCACCGCAACCGCCCATGGGCTGAGGCGATCGCGCAAAAGGCCAAGGGCCGCGCCATCGTCATCGTCAACTCCTACCAGCGCCCCTCGCAGTATAACTTCGCCACCGGTGGCTCCGCCTTCTGTCTAACCAACATCTTTTACCGCCGGAACAACTACAACTTCTGGCCCATCGAAGCCAAACTACTCGGGCAGCACGCACTCGTCATATCTCATGAAGACTACCGACGCTTCTCCGACACGATCTACACCCCTCGAGGTTTCATCGGATCCATGGATGTGCCGAAGTACTTCTCCTTCTCCGGCATCGACATCCGCTGCCAGGAAACGCTCATTGCCCATCACAGGAGACTACAGACCACTCTGGAGGTACACATCCCGGAAGCATTCAAAACCTCCCCCCAATTTGAAGACTACGACACGGCACAAGTGGTCATGGCCATCTACCGGCTCAATAAGAAAACAGCCCTCCTGTTCCCCACTGGCGCTCGACTGGCAGATATCAGAGATGGCCGACTACCGGTACAGATAACACTCCCACCCGCCTACGAGCCCGGCATAGAGGCGCAAGACTGGCAGGTCAAATGGGGCGTCACCACCGCCATACCAGGTTGGCCCTCCCTGAATAGCAGCGATTATAAGCTAATTATCACGCCAACGATTAACCGAAAAAATAAAGCCCACCATCGCCTGCAGGAGTAGTACGACTATTTCAACAATCCCTGGATATCAGGGTCTCCATCCAGATTCGACATCTGCTGCAAAGCCCAGGGATAGCGTCGCTTGACAGCCCTGGACATCGGATGAAGGGTATATCGCTTGGGATTAGGCAGGCAGGAAGCTATCATAGCAGCCTCCCGGCGGGTCAGGGCGCGGGCAGACTTCTTAAAATGATGGCGCGCCGCCGCCTCGATCCCAAAGACCCCAGTGCCCATTTCTACCACATTGAGATACACTTCCAATATCCTACGCTTCCCCCAGACTGCCTCGATCAACACTGTGAACCACACTTCCAGCCCCTTACGGATCCAGCTGCGGCCCTGCCATAAGAAAATGTTCTTGGCAACCTGCTGGCTGATGGTGGAAGCACCGCGTACCCTTCCAGGCTTCCTTTTGTTGTATTCCAATACTTGCTCGATGCTTTTTATGTCAAAGCCTGCATGATCCGGAAACAGCTGGTCCTCAGTGGCCATCACAGCCAGCCGGGCATTGGGAGAGACTTCAGATAAATAGACGTAGTCGCGACGCAGGCCATGCCCCCCGAAGAGACTTCCTAGCTGCGTCCAGGTGAGTGGCGGGTCGACCCATCTCAACAAAATGACATAACCGATGGGGATCACCACGACAATCAGGAACATCCATTGGAGGATCTTTCGTACCATCGATGAGCATTCAACTTCAAAGGATGCCAGTGCCAAGGAACCGATTCCAGTCGTCCAGCATACGTCCCTTTAAGACGCGTGGAAACTTATGCTGTCCGCCGATCTTCCCTTTAAGCCGCAGGAATTCCATGAAAGTAGACTGAGGAAGTACATCGAGCCGGACATCTTTGAGCGCGCTCTTGCGCTCCACCGCATAGTCATCGTTCAGCTCCATCAGCTTTTCATCGATAAGCTGCCGCAGGGGACCCGCATCGATGGGATCGTCACAAGCCACATACCAATGGTGGGCAAAGAGGGTATCATGTTCCACCCCGGCCACGGTGAATTCATGGAGGTCGACATTCATCACTTCTCCCGCATGGCGGATGGCATGGTTCATATTGTCCACACTCAGGTGCTCGCCGACCAGGCTGAGGAAATGCTTGGTGCGACCCGTAATAACAATCTCTGCGCGCTCTTTATCCGTGAACCGGACCGTATCGCCAATCAAGTAGCGCCAGGCGCCGGCAGCTGTACTCAGGAGGATGGCATAGTCCCGGCCCACTTCCACTTCGTGGATCATCAGGCACTGTGGGTTGGACAAAAGGTTACCGTCTGCATCGAAATTGGACTCGTCAAACGGAACAAACTCGAAAAACAGGTGCTCATTCGTCACGAGCCGGAGACCGCTTGAGTGTTCGCGGTCCTGGTAGGCAATAAAACCCTCGGAGGCAAGGTACGTCTCGATATAGACGAGGGGGCGACCCAGCAGTTTCTCGAACCCTTTGCGATAAGGCTCGAAAGAGACACCACCATGGACAAAGAAAGTCAGCCTAGGCCAGATGTCGTGGATATGTTGAAGGCCATGTCGTTCGATGATCATCTCGAGGCACATCTGTATCCAGGCAGGCACCCCGACCACAAAGCCAATGTCCCAGGTAGGTGCCTGCCGGACGATCTCCTCTAGTTTCATATTCCAGTCACGCGTGCGGGCAATCTTCCTTCCAGGCTTATAAAAGGGCGAGAACCAGAAAGGGGCCTTCTTAGCCGTGATACCGCTCAGGTCGCCGGCATAGTACCCGGGGCCCTTCTGCAGATCAGTGCTGCCGCCCAACATCAGAAAACCCCTACCGACACTCTTCCAGCTCACACCCTCATAAGTCCACAGCGAAAGCAGCTGCTTGAGCATGACGATGCGGTTGCCCTTCATCAAGTCGCGGGTGACAGGGATGTACTTGCTGGACGCCTCCGAGGTGCCCGAACTGAGGGCGAAATACTTAATGCGGCCTGGCCAGCAGACGTCGGGAATGCCTTCGAGCGTCTTATGCCACCATTGACTGTGGATCGCTGCATAGTCGTGGATGGGCACCAGCTCCTGGAACTTCAGGCCCGGATGGCGGCTCATGAGAATCTGGTCAAAGAAATATCGCTGCCCGAACTCCGTGTGGCGGCTCTTTCGCAGCAACTTCTTCAACACACGCACCTGGTGCCACTTGGGAGTGTTCGTCGGTAGCCTCAGTGCCGAGGCAATCGTCTTCGGAAGTTGAAACTCAAACAAAGACATCGCTACAAATTAACGCATTGGCCGTTATCACTGCTGGAAGGTCCCTGAGGATGAATCCGTCGCAGCTCGCCGTTCCGATCAGGACTGAGGGACAGCCATCGCCAGCCCGCTACCGACAAGGCTTCCCGAGCCTTCTGCAGCGATGCGGATGCAATACCTGCCGGGCAGGGATGCCAAGAGTTCAATGACATCTGCATAACGACAGGCAGGCGGACAGGCAAGCCATTCTCGGACAGGCTCCTCTCCCGTCTGATCCTGCCGGGCACGGATGCGGAGCTTTTCTGGAACGCATCTTTCTATGGATCGCGGTGGCCTAAGTGGCAACAGCGATGAAACGGCTGCAAGATGAGTATCCGTCGCAGACACCAGCAGGGTAGGGAGAGCCCCTTGCTGCGGGACAACATATCCGGCCATCTGCAAACGCAGCCATTGCCACATCTTAGACATCGCGATGCGCATCAGCGTGGCACTTGCCCGCAGGCCTATACCCACCCATAGCAAGGGCCTCATCCAGCCTGGATGATGCTTGCCCACAAAGACGGTCATCGCCCCATAAAAATACTTGACATGCCGGAACGTATCTCTCCGATTGCTCTCTCCTTTGAAATGGAGGATGGCCGTCTGTGCCAGATAGTAGTTCAAAAAACCCGCCTGGCGGAGTCGCCAACTCAGGTCGATGTCTTCCCCAAACATAAAAAAATGCTCGTCGAAGCCACCTGTCGCCTCCACCGCTTCTCGCCGAAGCATCATGAAAGCGCCAGCCAGGATGTCTGCCTCACAGTTCTGAAATGCATCTTGTTCGCCGAGGTGGTACCGGGCAAACAAAGGCGACTGTGGAAACAAAGCCGAGAGCCCCGAAAGCTTCAGGAAGGCCGTCGAAGGGGTCGGGAAGGATCGCTTGCTCTCCCGCAAGAAGACGCCGCTGCCATTGTGCATCCGCACCCCCAGTGCCCCGACGGCAGGATGTTGCTCAAAATGGTGAAGGCAACGCTCCAGACAGTCCTCCGGTACGATCGTGTCCGGATTGAGAAATAGGATGTGTCGGCCACTGGAAATGCGGGTACCTTGGTTGCAGGCACGACCAAAGCCCTGGTTCTGCTCGTTCCATAGGTAGCGTACTTCAGGAAAACGTTCCGGCAGAAATTGCCGGCTATCATCATAGGATGCATTGTCGACCACGATGACCTCATGGTCAATGCCCACCGCGGCGGCCCTTAAGGAGTACAGGCACTGCTCCAAAAAGCAGCGGACATTGTGATTGACGATAATGATGGAAAGGGTCATCCGCCGTCGAAGATAACAAATGACCAGGCCTGCGGGCCATCATAGGACTACCACACCCTTGGCGACAAACTGCAAGTCACGCTTCGGCTCTCGGATGCGCTGAATCTCCTCCTCCGACTTGCCGGCATCCTTCGCATAATGCCGCTGCATATCCACAGACATCTGGCGATAACTTGCATCTCCCTCCAACAGCACTTCCTTACCCACAATGTTCTTCGGCATGAAGAAGCCATAATCTTTAAAGCGGACCATCAGCGTTTTCCCATCTGCCTGCGCCAACTTCATCCAGCAACCTTTCTCGAGGCAAACTTCTACTACCTTGCCCCGGGCTTTTCCAGAAAAACGATCCTCCGTCAGCTGCTGCTCTAATTTGGCCACCAGCACCGCCTCTCCTTCTTTGGAAACACCCGCTCCGTAGCTAACCCCTTTGGTAGCCGGGGCCGGCTCCTGTGCCAGCAGCGGAGAGATGGCCGTTTGAGCCAAAAGCATCCACATCCATACCTTTCTCATGTGCTGAATTTCTACAAATGTCCAAATTATCCAGACATAATCGCACCATCCGACCAAATCCACGTGCTGTTGAGTGGTGGTACAGAAGCGGATGATTAGATATAAATAATTGGTTAACAACATATTATTGCAAAAAGAAACCTCATCCAGTATTTACACGCGCCAAAAAGAGAAAAATACTAAAGATTTTAGAGAATAAATTACTAAAATTATTAGCGATATTGATTGATCTGCCTTACCTTTGTCAGACAGTCATCACAAAAACGTCCAAACATGTCCAATGCTGAAAAACTCAAGGCACTAAAGCTGACACTCGATAAGATAGATAAAGACTTCGGGAAAGGAAGTGTCATGATGATGAATGAAAAAGGCGAGGCCCTGCAAGAAGTGGTATCGACGGGTTCCATCGGGGTTGACCTCGCCCTAGGCATCGGCGGCCTGCCTAAAGGCAGAGTGGTAGAAATCTACGGGCCGGAAAGTTCCGGTAAGACGACCCTGGCCACCCATGTGATTGCAGAAGCTCAGAAGAAAGGTGGCATCTGTGCAATCATCGACGCTGAGCATGCCTTTGACAGCGTATATGCCCGAAAACTGGGCGTCGATGTCGACAATCTACTGATCTCTCAGCCAGACTATGGCGAACAAGCCCTGGAGATCGCCGACCGCCTGATCCTTTCCGGAGCTGTCGACGTCGTCGTCATTGACTCCGTTGCCGCCCTAGTGCCCAAAGCAGAACTCGAAGGGGAGATGGGTGACAGTAAGGTCGGGCTCCACGCACGTCTGATGAGCCAGGCCCTCCGAAAGCTCACCGCCACCATCGCCAAGACCAACACGATCTGCATCTTCATCAACCAGCTGCGCGAGAAGATCGGTGTCATGTTCGGCAACCCCGAGACCACGACCGGCGGCAATGCCCTCAAGTTCTACGCCTCCGTCCGCCTCGACATCCGCCGCATGGCACAGATCAAAGACGGGGACGAAGCCATCGGCAACCGCGTAAAAGTCAAAGTCGTCAAGAACAAAGTGGCCCCGCCCTTTCGGGCCGCTGAATTCGATATTATATACGGAGAAGGCATCTCAAAGACCGGAGAAATCATCGACATGGGCGTCGACCTAGGCATCATCAATAAGTCCGGCAGCTGGTTCAGCTACAACAGTGATAAGCTCGGCCAGGGAAGAGATACCGTCAAACAACTCCTGGTCGACAACCCAGAGTTGGCAACGGAACTGGAGAACAAAATCAGGGAAAAAATCAAAGAAGCACAGTCAGCCTAGAAGCTGCGTTTGGGTTCGGAGGGATAAAAGCAGACAGCCTGTCGTAGGACAGGCTGTCTGCTTTGGGTATCATAAAGACCTGTCTATATGGATCCGACGGGATGCCCTGATTTCTGTAGCTTGCCCACATGAAACACAGGATATTGCGCAGCCGCAAACGCATCGCACTCGTCGCCCACGACAATAAAAAGCCAGACCTCATCGAGTGGGCTACCTATAACAAAGAAGCCCTGGCCAGACATGAGCTGCTGGCGACAGGGACCACCGGCCGACTGCTCGAAGAAGAACTCGACAGACCCGTCACCAAGCTGCTCAGCGGACCCCTGGGTGGCGACCAACAGATCGGCGCACAAATCGCAGAAGGACGCATCGACATCCTCGTGTTTTTTTGGGACCCCATGGAAGCTCAACCACACGACCCAGACATCAAAGCCCTGCTCCGCGTCGCCGTCACCTGGAATATCCCCTTCGCCTGCGATCGGGCCACGGCTGACTTCCTCCTCACCTCCCCACTTTTCCAAGAAGACTATACCTGCCTACTGCCAGACTATTCCGCCTATGTGCGCCGAAAAATCTAAAAAGAGAGAAGATTCACTTCCCCCGGGAGTAGAAATGGACACCTTGTCTGCTGTCTTCGTAGAATGTCTTTAAGGCCAGACGAATAAAGTTGTGCGCGAGCTTGCATGGCTGGACAGTAGCCACCAGTCGTACCTTTGCGTATGCCCTTCCGCCTACAGTCTGAATACAAACCCGCCGGTGACCAGCCAGAAGCCATCAGCCAGTTGATTGAAGGACTCAACAGCCAAGAGAAACATCAGACCCTGCTAGGGGTTACCGGATCCGGCAAGACCTTCACCATCGCCAATGTCATCCAAGCAGTACAAAGACCCACCCTCGTCCTCACACACAACAAGACACTCGTCGCCCAACTCTACGGCGAGTTCCGTCAGTTCTTCCCAGACAACGCCGTCGGCTATTTTGTATCCTACTACGACTATTACCAGCCAGAGGCCTACATGCCCGTCTCCGACACCTACATTGAAAAAGATCTGGCCATCAATGAAGAACTCGACAAACTGCGCCTGCAGGCTACTTCACAGCTGCTATCCGGACGGCGTGACATCATCGTGGTCGCCTCCGTCAGCTGCATATATGGAATGGGGAACCCGACAGAATATGAAAATGGCATCATCCGTATCCATAAAGGACAACAAAAAAGCCGCCAGTCGCTCCTCCACGAACTCGTCAACAGCCTTTACTCCCGCAGCCAACTCGAATTCAGCCGAGGCACCTTCCGCGTACAAGGAGATACCGTCGATATCAACCTACCCTATGTAGACTTCGGCTATCGCATCACCTTCTTCGGAGATGAGATAGAAGAAATAGAAAGCCTAGAGACTGCCAGCGGCAAACGCATCGGACTGATGGACAACGCGGCCATCTTCCCTGCCAATCTGTACCTGGCGCCCAAAGACATGATGCGAGAGATCCTTTCAGAAATTACCGATGAGCTGGCGGGCCAGGTAGAATACTATAAGCAAACGGGCAAATACATCGAAGCCCAACGGCTCAGTGAACGCGTCAACTTCGACCTCGAGATGATGCGCGAACTCGGCTATTGCAACGGCGTAGAAAACTACTCCCGCTTCTTCGACCGGCGCAAGCCCGGCACCCGGCCTTTCTGCCTGCTCGACTATTTCCCAGACGACTTTATTTGCATCATAGACGAAAGCCACCAGACAATCCCACAAGTCAGCGGGATGTACGGAGGTGACCGCAGCCGAAAGATGACACTGGTGGAATATGGCTTCCGCCTACCCTCTGCCTTGGACAACCGACCCCTCAACTTTCATGAGTTTGAATCACTGGTCGGACAAGTCATCTACGTCTCTGCTACCCCTGGCGACTATGAACTAGAACAATCGGGCGGCGTTGTCGTGGAACAAGTCGTCAGACCTACGGGTCTGCTCGATCCACCCATCGAAGTCAGGCCCGCCCGCCATCAGGTCGATGATCTGCTCGAAGAGATCGAAGAGACCGTGAAAAAAGGCTATCGGGTTCTAGTAACTACCCTCACCAAACGCATGGCCGAAGAGATGGATGCGTTCCTTCAGCGTATCAACATCCGATCCAAATACATCCATAGCGGGATCCATACGTTGGAACGCATCGAAATCCTGCGGGAACTGCGACTGGGAAGCATCGATGTGCTCGTAGGCGTCAACCTGTTGAGGGAAGGACTGGACCTGCCAGAAGTCGCGCTCGTAGCCATCCTTGATGCCGACAAAGAAGGCTACCTCCGGAATGAGAAATCCCTCACGCAAACAGCCGGCCGCGCTGCTCGCAACGTCGATGGCAGAGTGATCTTCTACGGAGACACCAATACGGGAAGTATGCAGAAGACCATCGACGAAACCAACCGAAGGCGTGCTAAACAACTAGCCTACAATGAACTCCACCACATCGTGCCCACCACTGTGGTGAAAAACAAAGACCAGGTGTTTGCACAAACCTCCGTCCTCGACATCAGAGGGTACGATCCACAAGACCAACGAGCCTTGAACAACGAGACGCAAGCTTTATCGTCCGTGGCGGAGGAAGCCCCGTCCTACCAGACAATCCCGGAACTGGAAAAAGTGATCAAAATGAAGAAGAAAGAGATGGAAAAAGCCGCCAGGGATATGGACTTCATGGAGGCGGCCAGACTCAGGGATGAAATGTTCTCCCTACAAAAAAAACTGGAAGACTTTTCAACGAAATAAACAATCCCAAGTGGCTAGACATAAAGGAGCTCACAAATGTCCTCCGGGCATCCTTAAGTCATCATTGGAATAGGCTGGGTATCGCCAAATGAGTTGATGCCCAACCGCCCCGCTGATCAACCCGTGGCCGATAGAATGTCCCAAGCGGGTCCAGGCCTTCAGACTTTGTAATACTGCTCCCAACCTTTCCGGGGAGGAACACCCTTCAACAGCCGGTCGGCCTCCTTATGGTTGGTGATCCGCTTCTTCACCGGGTCGAACTGCAGGCTAGCATTGGTGAACTGCGCAATGACACCTAGGCAGAACACCTGGCTCAAAGGTCCTGCCACCTCGAAAGGCGACCTTGTCTGCTCCTCACCCATGCAGGCACGCAGAAAGTTGGTGTGGTGGTTTGAAGGACTAGTAGGGATCTCCGGCAGACGCGACGCCAGGTCCTGCCCCTTGCTGGCAGGGATGATGGACAAAGTGCTGCCATGGGAGCCGCCCTTGAAGGTGAGGTCTTTCCCATAGATGATCTTGCCGGGCTGCAATCGGACGGGCTTTGCATTCACCCCGCCAGGCGGGGGGATGGCACTGTCGGCCGTCGTAGCTGAGGAGGCATAGCCTTCGGGTAAGGGCGGCAGGTTGTTGATGCCATCATACCAGGTAATGTCGCAGGCTGGCATGTTGCCGCGCTTCGGAAAGCGGAAAAGGATGGTAGACGATTGAGGATAGAAGAATCGGTTGTGCCCCTCCGCCTTGAGCATAGAAACCTCCGTCGGCAGTCCAAGCTCCAGGAACTGATGGGCTGTATCGATGAGGTGAGCCCCCCAATCGCCCAGGGCACCCATGCCGAAATCGAACCAGCAACGCCACTGCCCATTGATGAAGTCGTGGTGATATGCATGCTCCTGCACCACGCCATGCCAAGTATCCCAGTCAAGGGTGGAGGGAACAGGTTCTCCGGATGGGAAGCCCGTAATATCGGTCTTCCAGCCATGCCAGCGCCGGGCACTGTTCATGTGGGCCGTGATGGCGGTGACATCCTGGATGATGCCAGCCTGCTTCCATGCCTTGAACTGGAAATAATTGCCCTCTGAATGGCCCTGGTTGCCCATCTGTGTCACGAGCTTCGGATGCTGGCGCGCCGCTTTCATCATCAACTCAACTTCCTGAAAGGTCCGGGCCATAGGCTTCTCGACATAGACGTGTTTGCCCAGGCCCAGTGCCATCATCGTGGCAGGGAAATGGGAGTGGTCAGGTGTGCCCACCAGCACGGCATCTATCTCGCCAGCCATCCGGTCGAACATCTTCCGAAAGTCTTGGAAGCGAGGGACATCAGGATAGTCCTTCAGCACCGGCTGCGTATGCGGGGCACCCATGTCTGTATCACAGAATGCCACAAAACGGGCAAGCCCTGTCTTCTCAAACTGGCGGAGATCCCAGGCTGCTTGGTTACCAATGCCAATGCATGCCAGCCGGACCATTTCGCCAGGCTTGCGGAAAGATGACCTATGCACCGAACGGGCTGCTGCCTGGATGAAAATACTTGGGAAGGCCGCAGCGGCAGAAGTCAGCGCAGCCTGACGGAGAAATTTCCTTCTGTGTTGTTGACTCATAAAGATGCTATTATAACAAAAAGTAGATTGGAAGGTACAAAGCTCCAGGTTGTCGGTGGGCTGCCAGGCTACAGGACGACAGCATCCAATTTTTCCGTGCGGTACAGGTCATTGTAGGCACGGATGGACTGCCTTAATCCGTCGGCGGCGGTCTTTTCTGCAGCCCAGGCGGACTGCAGATCAGCCAGTCTTGCTTTAACTCCCTGTGTCACCCTCGGATCTGCCACGTCTACCAGTCCCTTGACATTAAAGAACTCTGCATTCAGTCGGCTGGGCCAGTTGATGACATCCTGCCCATTCTGGATGCGCGCCTCCACGATCCTTGCCTCCCAGGCGTCTATCGCTTTGACAAGCTTTTGTGCCTCTTCGGTCAGTTTTGCTCCGGTCTTCCGTTCCTTGAAGGCATCGAGTTGGCTCTGCAGCTGGCGCTTCACCGCTCTGAAATCATTGACGATGCGATGCATCTCTGAGAGGGCAGTCGTGATCTGTTGTAAGACTTGCTGCTGTTCGGTCCAAGCTGCTGGATCCACCTGGATACTGGGGTTTGCCTGGAGAAGGACCATGCAACTATCGGATTGCAGTCCCGCCCGTAGCACTGCTTTATATTTTCCTGGAGGCACCATATGACCTCGATAGTCGCCATAGATGAAGACACCTTTCACATCAGGAGAGACATTTTCTCTCCGTAGGTTCCAAAGGAAGCGATGATGCCCGGCATCTTTTGGCAGGACAATGGGTGGGGGCGGGCCTCCCGGGTACCGAGAAAAAGTAGCATCCTTCTCAGAACTGTACTGCCGCATTTGCCGGCCGAACTCATCGTAGATGGTGAACGTCAGTGCCACGCTGTCCGGCACGCCTTTAACAAAATAGTCAAAGATGACCCCTTCTGGGGCGTTCTGCCCGGCGGTATATCCCTTCTCGGGCAGTCCGGCAGCCCCACCATAGCGATACGACGTCTTGGGGGCCACCAGCTGCATGCGCAACGACAGATCGTTGAACTGACGGATCGGGGATAAATCGTCGAGGATCCAGAAGGCTCGGCCAGCAGTGGATGCCACCAGGTCGTTGTCCCGCACGATCAGGTCTGTCACAGGCACCACTGGCAGGTTGCGCTGAAAACGCTTCCAGAAAAGCCCACGGTCTGTCGACAGATAAAAGCCGCGCTCACTGCCGGCATAGAGCAAAGCGGGGTTTTCTGGGTCCTCCCGAATCACACGGATGAAGTCGTCGGCCATCACCCCTTGGTCGATCCGCTGCCAGTTGCCGCCACCATCAGTGGTCTTGTAAGTATAAGAGGAAAAGTCATTGAACTTATAGCGGGTGGCTGAGACATAGGCTACAGCCGGGTCGCTGGGACTTAGTTCGATGCTATGGATGAGACATTCCTGCAGGCCAGGGGGTGTTACATTTTTCCAGGTCTTGCCCCCATCTGGTGTCATGTATACCAGTCCGCAGTCGCTGCCCGTCCAAATCAGTCCGGGCTGTCTAGCTGACTCGATGACATAGCTTAGCGTGTTGTAGTTTTCTCCGCCCGCTCCTTCATTGGTGAAGGGCCCGCCACCCGGTCCTTGTTTGGAGGCCTCATTGCGGGTGAGGTCAGGGCTTACGGCAGTCCACGACATCCCGCCATCGCGGCTCCGCAACAACACATTACCACCATGGTAGATCGTCTTCGGATCGTGTGGGGAGGCGATGATCGGCGCATTCCAGTTGAAGCGGTACTTCATATCACGCGGTTGGATGGCCAGATTCAGCGACGGATAGGCCTGGACATCCTTGGACTCACCCGTCTTCGTATTCAATACCTCTATGTACCCCTGGTAGCAGCCTCCATAAACCAAGGTCGGATCGTTGGGGTCGAAAGCTGGGAAGGCCGACTCACAGCCCGGACCGATTATCCAGTCACGCTCCGTGAGCTCCAGGCCGCTGGAGCGGGAGGCGACAATGACAGAGGAGTTATCCTGCTGGCCTGCATAGAGCTTGTACGGAAACTGACGGTCGGCATTGACACGGTAGAACTGGGCCGTCGGCTGGTTCATGATTGGCGACCAGGACCGCGCACGGTCGAAACTGAGCTCAACCCCGCCATCATCTGCCAGGCCTATGATGTTGCCATCCTCGGGGTGGATCCAAAGGTCATGCGTATCGCCATGCTGTACGGTGACCCTGGTGAAGGTCTTTCCGCCGTCGATCGACTGCATCATCGGGGCATTGAGGACATATACGCGGTTGTCGTCGGTCGGATCTGCAAAGACTTCCATATAATACCAGGAACGGGAGCAGATGTCCTGGTTGTTGGAAAGCAGAGCCCAGGTCTTTCCGGCATCATCAGAGCGATAGAGGCCAGACTTCGATTTCTCCGTCTCCACGATCGCATAGACCCGGTTGGGGTTGGCCCTCGACACACTGATGCCCGACTTGCCCATTTCCTTCGGCAAGCCTTCACTCAACCGCTCCCAGGTATCTCCGCCGTCTACACTCTTCCAAAGGGCAGACCCGGGTCCTCCGCTCGAGACCATCCAGGGATGCCGCCGATGCTGCCAGGATGCGGCATACAAGACCCGTGGGTTACGCATGTCCATCGAAAGGGAGGAGATACCGGTGCTGTCGTTGATAAAATGCACCCGCTGCCATTGACGGCCACCGTCGGTCGAGCGGTAGATGCCCCGGTCAGGGCTGTTCCCATGCACCGCGCCCTGGGCAGCAACATAGACGATGTCAGGGTTTCGCGGGTCGATCACCACATCGGAGATGTGACGGGTTCGTTCTAGTCCTACGTGCTTCCAGCTGCGGCCACCGTCGGTCGATTTATAGACGCCGTCGCCGTAGCTCGTCATCACGCCACGCACGGCATGCTCGCCCGTACCGACATACACTACGTTGGGGTCAGATTCAGACACAGCGATGTCGCCTACGGAGCCTACTTTGAAAAAGCCGTCAGAGACATTCTTCCAGCGCAGGCCTCCGTCTTCCGTCATCCAAACGCCGCCACCCGTATAGCCGGCAAAGAATTTGAGGCGCTGGCCGGGCACACCCGCCACCGCATTGGCCCGCCCACCGCGAAATGGTCCGACATTTCGCCAGTCGAGCTGAGAGAAGATAGAGTCGAGTGGCTTAGCTGGCGGCAGCAGGGGGTCTTCTACAGATCGGGCGCGCCGCTGCGCCTGCATGTCGGCCATAGCAAGCATTGACAACAACAAAATGAAGATAGATTTCATACGCGTGGTCTTTTACAAGTGACAATCTATGGGATTCTTGATGAATGAAGAAATCAAGGTATGACTCAGGAAAAAGAACAGATCAAAAGCAGACCGACCGAAACGAATCGAGCGCAGCTATGGAATGTTTGCTGGAGGAGATGCCGACGCATGACTGGCCCAACCCAGTCCCAGCTTGAGGTCTACCCGCCAACGGGCACGCTCCCTGTAAGGGAACAGGTAGAAATCAGAGAAATCCCTGGCCGCATCTCCGGCATAGATGCGGTAATGCCCGATGGACAGGTCAAGGAGCATCCGGTTGCCACGGAAGGCGAACTGTTTTCCCAAGGAAATGCCGAGCGACTGGGAGCGGTAGCCGTAGAAGGGTGCACTGCCTTGGTCAGGGATATGCCGAATCCAGGCCGAACGATGGAAGAGCTCTGCATACAAACGATCGGAAATCCGAGTGTCTGTACGGACATAATACCGTACCGAGGGAATCAAGCGATGATGGAAATACCGATTGTCGCCCAGCACATTATGGTTCTGATAGAGGAGCTGTAACCCCACATGTTGACGAGGAACCACCTCTACCGCCGCCGAATGTTCGAGTACGGGCAGCAAAAAGGCCTTCACCCGATATGTCTGGCCGAGTGTGGGAAAGATGGACATCAGAGACGCGAGGCAGAATGCAAGGGCCTTTTTCATATCTACAGCGGCATATCAAAGCTAGGCCTATCGAAGCGAACCGAGTCGGCATAGGTTCAAGAGATTAGCCTATATTCATTTCACAAACCATCGCTGCGAAAGGAACTTGCAGCGCCCACCACACAATAAAATCTGGTGACCGTGACAACCAACAGAAGGACATTTATCAGGGAAGCAGGCAGTGCCACTGCCGCCATCACCCTCGGTGGCACTCTCCCCGCCTTTAGCGCCGCCTCCTACCGGCGTATCCTCGGAGCGAATGAACGCATCACAGCCGCCGTCATGGGCGTCAACAACCGTGGGCTCTCCGTCAGCACCAACTTCGCCGGACAGCCCGACTGCGAAGTGCAGTATATATGCGATGTCGACAGCCGTGCCATGCAGCGGTGCATAGACGCCATCGAAAAGCGCCAGCAGAAACGCCCCAAAGGAGAGAAGGACTTCCGCAAAGCCCTCGACGACAAACAGCTGGACCTCCTCATCGTCACCGCCCCAGACCACTGGCATGCGCCCGCTGCCCTGCTGGCCGTCGCCGCCGACAAGCACGTCTACCTCGAAAAGCCCTGCAGCCATAATCCCGCCGAAGGCGAAATGCTGGTAGAAGCCGCCAAAAAAACAGGGAAACTCATGCAGATGGGTAACCAACGAAGGTCCTGGCCCAATGTCATGGCAGCCATCCGAGAACTGCATGAAGGTGTCATCGGCAGGCCTTACTATGCCAAAACCTGGTATACCAACAACCGCGAATCCATTGGCTTCGGGAAAACCACTCAAATACCGGATTGGCTTGACTTTGACCTCTGGCAAGGACCCGCCCCCCGTCGACCCTATAAAGACAACCTCATCCATTACAACTGGCACTGGTTCTGGCACTGGGGCACCGGCGAAGCCCTCAACAACGGTACCCATATGGCCGATCTGGCCCGCTGGGGACTGCAGGCCGACTACCCGACAAAAGTCACCTCCGCCGGCGGCCGCTATCGGTTCCAGGACGACTGGGAGACGCCCGACACCCAACACATCGATATCGAATTCGGCAACGGATCCTTACTGACCTGGGAAGGCCGCAGCTGCAATGGCAAATCCATCGAAGGCAGCACCGTCGGCGTCATCTTCTATGGGGAGAAAGGATCGCTGCTGATCGAAAGCGGAAACACCTATAAAATCTTTGACCTGAAAAGCAAACTGCTCAAAGAAGTCAAAAACGACCTTCGGGCCGAAGCAAGAGATACTTCCGGACCCGGGCAAGAACTCGACGCCTTTCATATCCGAAACTTCTTCGACGCCATTCGAAAAGGCACCACGCTGCACTCAGACATCCTCAGCGGCCATAAAAGTACCCTCCTCATGCAACTCGGCAACATCGCCCAGCACGTGGGAAGAACCCTGCATACAGACCCCGCCAATGGCAGGATTCTGCACGACAAGGAGGCGATGGGTCTATGGAAACGTGCATACGAGAAAGGCTGGGAACCCAAAGTCTGACAATCCAAAAAAAGCGCCTGTCGGTCGACCACAGCCATGCGGGAAACGACTATCCCAGCGGACTCGCCCTGCCAGACCCGCCAGCCAGGGCCTGGCAGGAAAGCCCTGCCTATGCACCTTATCGCGATTGGCTCTTCAAAAGGCCTGAATACAAAAATGCCTCCGACCCGGAATAATCTCACCCAAGTCCCAAAATCCTCCTCAGATGCCGAACACGCTTGGCCCACAACGCATCGCCGCCCTCGACGCCCTCCGGGGCTTTGATATGTTCTGGATCATCGGCGCCGAAGAACTCTTCCATACCCTGGCCAAAGCCACCGCATCACCGTTCTGGCAGCAGCTGTCCAATCAGTTCGAACACCCCTACTGGAACGGCTTTACCGCCTACGACCTCATCTTCCCCCTCTTCATCTTCATCAGCGGCATTGCGGCCGCCTATTCGCTTGGTTCCTCGCTGGAGAAGGGTGTGTCGCGCCTGTCGCTGACCCAAAAAGTCTTGTGGCGCGGACTCCTCCTCTTCCTCCTTGGCATCATATACAACAACGGGCTCCAGCTTCGGCCCCTCTATGATGTCCGCCTCATGAGCGTCCTGGGCCGCATCGGCATTGTATATGCATGCTCTTGCCTGATCTTCCTCTACGCCGGACCGCGCGCCCGGTATGCCTGGTTCGCCGGACTCCTGCTTGGCTATTGGGCGATCCTCGCCCTCTGCGCTGCCCCCGGATTCCCTCCCGGCGACCTCACCGAGGCAGGAAATGTCGCCTCCTGGATAGACCGTACCGTCCTGCCGGGTCGACTGTCGCGGGGTATCCATGACACCGTCGGACTCTTCAACAACATCTCCGCCGTCGCCTCCGGGCTGGCCGGCATCCTCACCGGCCAATACCTCCGGACGACCCGCCATCCGCCCGCCCGTCAGTCGGCCCTGATGGCCGCCACCGGCATTCTCTCACTCCTCCTCGCACAGGCCTGGAATCCTGTTTTCCCCATCAACAAAAACCTCTGGTCCAGCTCCTTCGTACTGACCACGACCGGATGGAGCCTCCTGCTGATGGCCCTCTTCCATTATCTGATCGATGTCAAAGGATATGTCCGGTGGACCTTCTTTTTCCGGGTCATCGGCCTGAATTCGATTCTGATTTATATGTCGCCCCGGTTCATTGACTGGTCCCATACCAACCTGGCCCTCTTCCAATGGCTCGGCCAACTCATCAGTGACCCCTACCAGGCCTTCGCTCTGGCCACGACCGCCCTGCTGATCAAATGGGCCGCCTGCTGGTTTCTTTACCGACAGCAAGTCTTTGTCAAAATCTGAGCGGATCGTTTGATCAGGGTCAAGCCATCCGCCTATTCCTGAATTATTCCGAACTTGGACAGATGCGCCTGGCAGAGCCCCGTCCCGTCGATAGGCCTCGATGCCCCATATACGAGCAACCATGCACATCCACATCTTCGACAGCGCGCTAGCACTCGGCCAGGCCGCCGGACGCCAGGCCGCCAACAGCCTGCGGAAGGTCCTTCAACAGCAAGGGCTAGCCCACCTGGTCCTTGCCACCGGCACCAGCCAATTCCATACCCTCGAACAACTGATAGCCGAGCAAGAGATCGACTGGTCCCGCGTCATCCTCTTCCACCTCGACGAATACATTGGACTCCCCGACACCCATGGCGCAAGCTTTAGGAGATACCTTCAGGAACGATTCATCCAAAAGGTTCCCAGACTCGCCGCAACCCACCTGATCGACGGGGAGAACGACCCGACCGCCGAATGCCAACGCCTAGCTGGACTCATACGACAGGTGACCATCGACGTGGCCCTCGTCGGCATCGGAGAAAACGGACACCTGGCCTTCAACGACCCGCCGGCAGACTTCAAGACACCAGATCCCTTCCTCGTCGTCGACCTCGACCTCGACTGCCGGAAGCAACAGCTCGGTGAAGGATGGTTCCCAAGCCTGGAAGATGTTCCCCGACAGGCCATCAGCATGTCCATCCGACAGATCATGAGGGCCAACCAGATCCTATGCTCGGTGCCCGACCTCCGCAAGGCACCAGCAGTCCGCGACTGCCTCACGGGATCCATTGACCCAAGACATCCGGCCAGCATCCTGCAGTCGCATCCCCATTGTGAAATCTTCCTTGACCCCGCCTCCGCCAGCCTCCTGCCCTCGGCATCGGCTGCCCCCAAAGACGTTGGATGATGCATATGTTACGCATCATCCAGCTTTTTTCGAACCCTGACTTCTGATGTCTATGCACCAGCGTACTCATAAATGGCAGATCCTTCACGGGCGGCTCCTCATGCCGGACCATATCATCCCGGATGGATCGGTATGGGTGGAAAACGGACGCATCGTCGCCGTCCATACCGGCGAGGTGCGCTGGCCAGGTGCCGACACCTATGATGCTCGCGGCTGTTACGTATCGCCAGGGTTCATCGACATTCATGTTCATGGTGGGGGTGGACATGATTTCATGGACGGAACCCCCGAGGCCTTCCATTCCATTGCCCGCCTCCATGCCCGACATGGCACCACCTCCATGCTACCCACCACCCTGACAGCCGACACCCAGGGCATCCTAGACACCATCGATGCCTATGAGGCGGCCAGCCGACAGCCCACCGGCGGCGCCCGCTTTCTGGGCCTACACCTCGAAGGGCCTTACTTTGCCCTCGCACAGCGCGGCGCCCAAGACCCTAAGCATATCCGCGACCCCGACCCGGCGGAATACCTCCGCATCCTCAGCCATAGCCAGTCCATCCGCCGGTGGAGCGTCGCCCCCGAACGAACTGGCGCCATCGAATTTGGCCGCATCCTCACCGCCAGGGGCATCCTCCCCTCGATGGCCCATACCGACGCGCATTATGACGAAGCCCTGGAAGCCTTTGAGAATGGATACACCCTCCTCACACATTTCTATTCTGCCATGTCGGGCGTCACCCGGCGCAACGCCTTCCGCTATGCCGGCGTCATCGAGGCTGGCTACCTGCACGACGCACTGGATGTGGAGATCATCGCCGACGGCGTCCACCTGCCCGCCCCTTTGCTGAAGCTAATATGTAAGATAAAAGGACCTGACCGCATCGCGCTGGTCACAGATGCAATGCGCGGGGCCGGCATGCCCGAAGGACCCAGCATCCTCGGTCATCGGGAACAGGGACTCCCCGTCATCATTGAAGACGGCGTCGCCAAACTGCCCGACAGGTCATCGTTCGCAGGCAGCGTGGCTACAGCCGACCGGCTCGTACGAACCATGATCCAGCTCGCCGGCTGCCCGCTGGCAGATGCCGTCCGGATGATCACAGCCACCCCAGCCCGCATCCTGGGAGTCGATGACCGAATCGGATACCTGAAGGCTGGCTATGAAGCAGATATCGTGCTTTTCGATGAAGATATCCGAATTCAAGATACCATGATAGAAGGACACATATACACCTGACAGTTGCCGGGCAATGTGATCATAAAGACTTCACTCAGGGAGATGATAAACATTCTTGGTGCAACTGGGACCCAAGGAAAGGGAATGGCCATCCGATGCCTAGGTCAGCTGACATACGCTGGAGGCTCCCGCCTATCTTTGTAAGCGATGCTCAAACCTGTCGTCTGCATCGGGGCCGCCTTCGTGGACGAGCTCTTTCATACCCAGGAGCCCATCCTCCCGGCTACCACCAACCCGGCCAGGGTGAGCCGTACCCCCGGCGGGGTGGCGCGGAATATTGCCCATCAGCTTGCTCAGCTCGACGTACCCGTCCAGCTCATCGCCGCCTTCGGCAACGATGCAGATGGCAGATGGCTGCGGCAGCAATGCCTGGACGCCGGCATCCGCCTCGACGGATCACTCACTGTCGAGGCACCTACAGGCCGGTATACCGGCATCCTCGGCCCCGACGGCTCCTTGTTCACCGCCTTCCTCACCCATAGCCCCGTCCATCATATCTCTCCCGAACACCTGGCGGCGCATTCGGCCCTCCTGTCATCTGCATCCTACGTTCTCGGCTGTGCCAACCTCCTGCCAGCATCACTGTCGTGGCTGCTGAACTTCTCCCGACGGAACGACATCCACTTTGTCATTGAGCCTGTCTCCGTCCCGCCCGCCCGTCGCCTGGCAGAGCTCGACCTTGAAGGCCTCTACCTGGTCACCCCAAATGAAGATGAGCTGCCCGCCCTTTGTCGCAAAGTGGCTGCCAGCACGCGGGCACAGGTCGAAGAACTGCTGGGAAGGGGCATCCGGCAAATATGGCTGCACAGCGGTGCCAAAGGCTCGGTCCTCTACAGCCGCGAAGGTGAAGTTGAACTGCCAGCCAGCCACATCCAGGTGAGAGACTGCACCGGCGCAGGCGATGGCTCCGTGGCCGGATACCTCCTGGGAAAGACGCTTGGCCTCAGCGATGCGGAGGCTCTCCGCATCGCCCATACCCTTTCAGCTGAGATCCTGCAGGTAGAAGGTGCCAACGTGCCTGAGATGACCCGCGACAGCCTCCTGGCACTCACCTCGTACTACTACCCCTGATGCACCCACTACTCGACATATCCCCCGACCTGCAGGATGCCGTAGCAGCCGGGCATCCCATCGTCGCCCTAGAGTCAACCATCATCGCACATGGCATGCCCTGGCCGCGCAACGTCGAGACGGCCCTGGCAGTGGAAAAAACCGTGCGAGAGCATGGCGCCTTGCCCGCCACCATCGCCCTCCTCGATGGCAAATGCCGCGTCGGACTCTCTAGCCGTGAGATCGAACGGCTGGCAAGTACCCCCGATGTATGGAAGGCCAGCGTCCGCGACATCCCCTACGTCATCGCCCGCGGCATCCCGGGCGCCACGACCGTAGCCGCCACCCTGCGCATCGCCGCCATGGCTGGCATCCGTGTCTTCGTGACCGGCGGCATAGGAGGCGTCCACCGCGGTGCGCAGCAGACGATGGATATCTCTGCAGACCTGACCGAGCTGTCGAAATCCTCCGCTACCGTCGTCTCGGCCGGCGTCAAGTCGATCCTTGACATTGGCCTCACACTGGAAGCCCTCGAAACCCTCGGCGTTCCCGTCGTCACGTTGGGACAAAACGATTTTCCCAGCTTTTACTCCACACACAGCGGTCACACCAGCCCCCTACGCGTCGACAGCCTCGAAGAGATCGCCCGCCTCATGCATACCAAATGGAGCCTCGGCATCGAAGGTGCCATCCTCCTCGCCAACCCGCTGCCACCCGAACAGGGAGTGCCCGTCGAAAAGATAGAAAGCCTCCTCACAGAAGCCCTTCGTGAAGCAGATAAGCAACAGATAAAAGGGAAAAAACTCACCCCCTTCCTGCTGAAAAGCATCGCCCAGGGATCCAACGGCGAAAGCCTTGATACCAACATCGCCCTCGTACTGCACAATGCGACGACAGGGGCTCAACTGGCAGGCCAATATGCCGTCTTGGCAAAGAACCTGCCACCCCATCAACGATAAGTGGAGAGCCCCAGAACAGGACATCGGTGGGCCGGAAACAGTTTAACCAGACCCATACGCACACATATGACACGAAGCATCCTGCTATCCCTGCTGCTCACGGCCAGCCGCCTGAACGTCACCATGTGCCAAACAAAGCCCGACAGCCTTGCCATCGCCGGCCTGCACCAACGCGTAGAAGTGTTGCGGGATCGTTGGGGCGTGAACCACATCTATGCCGGCAACGAGCATGACCTCTTCTTTACACAAGGTTATTGCGCCGCCCGGGACCGACTCTTTCAGTTCGAACTCTGGCGCCGCCAGGCCACGGGCACCCTCGCAGAAATACTCGGCCCCAACGAACTGAAACGAGACATCGGAGCCCGCCTCTTCGCCTACCGCGGCGATATGCGCAAAGAGCTCGCGCACTACCATCCCCGCGGGGAATCCATCATCAAATCCTTCGTAGAGGGCGTCAATGCCTGGATAGCAGAATGCCTCCGCGACACCTCCAGGCTTCCCTTCGAATTCCACACCTTGGGTATCCTGCCCGGTCGGTGGACGCCCGAAGTCGTCGTCTCCCGCCACCAGGGCATCCGCTCCAACGTACAGCAGGAACTGAACACGGCCCGGGCCATCGCCCGCATTGGTGCCGACAGCCTGCGGAAGCTCGTCTGGTTTCATCCGCTCCAGCCCGACCTGCGCATCGACAGCAGTATCCGCACCGACTTACTCTTCGAAGACATCCTAGGTCCATACCTCGCCGTCAACCGCGACGTCTCCTTTACCGCCCGGCCAAGCAGTCGAGAACCGGGCAGCGAAGGCAGCAATAACTGGGTGATCAACGGGAGCCGCACCGCCAGCGGCATGCCTATCCTTGCCAACGACCCGCATCGACGGATTTCCGTGCCTTCCCTCCGATACATCGTCCATCTCTCCGCTCCGGGATGGGACGTCATCGGTGGCGGTGAGCCTGTCATCCCCGGCATATCCATCGGCCATAATACCGAAGGCGCATGGGGACTCACCATCTTTGAGACCGATGCCGAAGACCTCTATGTCTACGACCTCCATCCCACCACTCCCCTCCGCTACCGCTACGGGGAAGAATGGCGTCCGATGCGCACCCAGCGAGAAACCTTTCGGGTCAAAGGAGGTCGCGACACAACCGTCACGCTCTATCTCACACATCATGGACCGGTCACCCACATCGACCGGAAGAACAACAAGGCCTATGCCATCCGCTGCGCCTGGCTGGAGCCCGGCGGCGCCCCCTACCTGGCCTCCCTCCGCATCGACCAGGCAACGAATTGGGAGGAATTCCGCAAGGCCTGTGCCTATAGCCATATCCCGGGAGAAAACATGATCTGGGCCGACAGGAAAGGGAACATCGGATGGCAGGCCGTCGGCATCACCCCCATCCGTACGACCCATAGCGGGATGGTACCCGTCCCCGGCGATGGTCGGTTCGAATGGAAGGGATTCCTACCCATACCAGAACGCCCCCACCTCCTCAACCCAGCCAAAGGCTTCTTCGCCACCGCCAACCAGCATGTCACACCCGACGGATACATACATCCCAAAACCCTCAACTATACCTGGGCTGACCCTTTCCGGGGCAACCGCATCCATGAAGTGCTGGCCCGCCTAACGCAGGCCGACATCCAAGGTTCTCAAGCCCTGCAGACAGACTATACCTCCCTGCCCGCCCGAACGCTTATTCCACTCCTGGCCCAAAGCGAACCCCGCGAAGAGATGGCGAAAGCCGCCTGGCGGAAACTGCTGGAATGGGACCAGGTACTGGACAAGAACAGCGTGGCCGCCACCATCTATGTCGCCTGGGAAAGAGAACTCCTGTCCAACGCTCGCGGCCGGTGGGTGCCTGCCGCCGTCAGCGGGCTTGTCAACCTCCAGCTCTCCACCCTCCTACGATGGATGCAGGACCCGCAGACCAGCTTCGGACAAGACGCTGAAACAAAAAGGGAAGCTTTCCTGCTGACCAGCTTCCACAAAGCCGTCGAAGGACTGCGCCGGCAGCTAGGCCCCGACATGCAGGCATGGCATTATGGCCAGCCCGGCTTCAAACATGTCCATATCGAACACCCCCTCTCCCCCCTGCTCGATGCCGATACCCGAAGAAATGTCGACCTTGGCCCCCTGCCCCGTGGCGGCTATAGCCATACGCCCGGCTCCACCGGTGCAGGCAATAACCAGTCGACGGGTGCCAGCTTCCGCTTCATCACCGACCTCTCCGACTGGGACAAGGCTGTATTCACCAACACCCCAGGCCAGTCAGGCGACCCGAAAAGCCCTTTCTATAAAAACCTCTTCGAATACTGGGCGGACGACAAATATTTCCCCGCTCCCTATTCCAAGAAAGCCGTTCTTGACATGGCTGTGAAAAGATATATCCTGACATCGGTTGCCTCCAAAAAGGCAATCCAATCCGTCGGAAAGACACCCTGAATACCCAACCACTTTCCAAGGATGAGTACCGCCTCCAAGATAGGGTAGGTAAGATCTTCGGTGGCGGCTCACCGACCACTTTCGCCTCTCTGCTACTATTTCTTCGATGATCACATAACTTCCGTATTCTAACCCATGCCTACCCACACCCTCACCCGTCTCCACAACCTCTTCCACCCCGAACGCTTTCAGGGGTGGGGCGAGCGCCGCAGATACTTCGAGGGGTGGTATTTCAAAATCGTGAACCGCGAGGGCACCGAGGCTTTCGCCATCATTCCAGGCATCGCAATGGATGGGGAGGGCAGACAGCACTCCTTTGTCCAAGTGCTCGACGGCAAACGAAAGACGGCCAAATACCATCGATTCGAAATAGAAGCATTCAGCCCAGCCAAGGACAGGTTCAGCATCTCGATCGGCCCCAACGCCTTCTCCGAGCAGGGTCTGAACCTTGAAGTAGAAGGGCTTTCAGGCCAGCTGCGCTTCCATGGCAACATCCCCTGGCCCAAGCCTTTTTATAGCCCCGGCATCATGGGGCCGTTCACCTTCGTGCCCTTCATGGAATGCTACCATGGCATCGTGAGCATGGACCATACCATCGATGGAAGCCTCACCGTCGAAGATGGCCGTGTCATCGACTTCAACGGCGGCAGGGGATACCTGGAGAAAGACTGGGGACGCTCCTTCCCATCGGCCTACATCTGGTTGCAGACCAATCACTTCCGTCGGACAGGCACCTCCCTGAAATGCTCGGTGGCCAACATCCCCTGGCTGGGTAGCTCTTTTGTCGGCTTCATTGCAGGGCTGTATTGGCAAGATCGGCTCACACGCTTCACCACATATAACCGCTCCCGTCTGCTCAGCTGCCAGGCCGACCTGCAAGAAGTTCGCATCACCCTACAAAACCCCCACTACCAGCTAGAGATAACGGTCGAACGCGATGAGCCTACGGCCCTCGCCTCTCCTATCGGCGGCCTGATGGATGGCCGCATCGAGGAGACGATGAACGCCCAAACCCATGTCCGGCTGACAGACAGAAAATCTGACCGTGTCCTTTTTGAAGACAAAGGATTGCACGGAGGTCTCGAAGTGGCGGGAGATATTCAAAAGATCCTTAAATCATGATCACCAAGAAAAACTGCATCACAGATGATTTCTGACTCAAGCAGTAGGTGGAACTCGTTGGACGAATGAAAAGTTCGCATGCTGGATTTTTCACTTCTCAGGATCGAAGTTCCCCCTGGCAGCCAAGGTGAACATGAATCAAATACATGCACATGGTGCTGGAATTCACGCCGTATCCTGTGGAGGGTGGTGATTAAGGGCGGGTTTTGTACATTTACAACCCGAAACATCGCATGTGATGTCGGAAACGGCGGGGTAGCTCAGGCGGTTAGAGCGTTGGATTCATAACCCAAAGGTCTCGGGTTCAACTCCCGATCCCGCTACGTGAAAAGGTCTCGGAAGAGGCCTTTTTCTTTTTTTGCAAGATATTCGATGCGTCCATAAACCGTCCATCATGAAACTTGCATCCGCCCTCCTGCTGTTCTCCCTCCCCGCCTCCGCCCAGGAACACTGGCAGACCATCCGCCACTACGACAAGAACCATACCCTCCACATCGCCCTACCCCTCGGCGGCATCGGCACCGGCACGGTCTCCCTGGGCGGCCGCGGCGAACTGCGCGACTGGCAGATCATGAACAAGCCGGGCACCGGCTTCAGCACTGTCACCGACGGCAACCAGGCCCCCTTCTTCGCCATCCACGTGGCGCCGAAAAACGGCAAGGCAGAGACGAAAGCCCTGCTGGGCCCCATCCACCCCAGCGAGTACAGCCACTACGAAGGCCGGCCCGTCAACCACCACGGACTCCCACGCTTCTCATCCGCCACCTTCGACGCCGCCTACCCCTTCGGACGCGTCCATCTCGAAGACGATATCCTCCCCGTCAGCGTCCAAATTGAAGGATTCAACCCCTTCATCCCCGGCGATATCCCCGCCAGCAGCCTGCCTATCGCCGTCCTCACCTACCGCGTCACCAACCACCTTGACAAGCCCGTCGACGTCTCCGTCTGCGGCACCCTCCGCAACTTCATCGGCATCGACGGCAGTCGCCAGTCGCGCAACTGGAAGGGCGACGTCGTCTACCAGGGCGCACGCCACAACCGCAACACCTTCCGCACCGGTAAAGGCTTCCAGGGCATCTACATGACCAGTGACAGCGTAAAGACCGATGACCCCGCCTGGGGAACCCTCGCCCTCGTCACCACCGAAACCGATACGGTCACCTACCGCCGGAGCTCCCGAAACAACGACTGGGAAAATGCCCTCCTCGACTTCTGGGACGACTTCAGCGCCGATGGACGCCTCACCGACAAAGACCGCCTTGTCGACCACAACCCCATGGCCTCCCTCGACGTGAAGAAGTCTATCCCCGCCAAAGGCAGCGCCACCTACCGATTCATCCTCTCCTGGCATTTCCCCAATCGCACCGACTGGAACAATGCCTGGAACTTTGGCTACCGCGGCGCCCTCATCGGCAATCATTATACCACCCTCTACCAAGATGCATGGGAGGTGCTGGAAAAAGAGACTGCCACCCTCCCCGCCCGCGAACATCGGACCATCCGGTTTGTCAACACGATCGCCCAGAGCTCTTACCCGGACATCGTCAAGGAGGCCGCCCTCTTCAACGCCTCCACTCTCCGCTCCCAGACCGTCTTCCGCCTGCCCTCCGGACACCTCATGGGCTGGGAGGGCGTCATGGATGAAGCCGGCTCCTGCTACGGCAACTGCACCCACGTCTGGAATTACGAGACGGCCACGGCGTTCCTCTTCGGCGACCTCGCCCGCTCCATGCGCGAAGTGGAACTGATCTACGGCAGCAAGCCCGACGGCAAGATGATGAATCGTGTCCTCCTTCCCCTCGAGAAGAACAAGGGCGTCGACCACGTCGCCGCTGCCGATGGACAGATGGGTTCCATCATGCGCAGCTACCGCGAATGGAAACTCTCCGGCGACGAGGCCTGGCTCAAACAACACTGGCCCCGCATCAAGGCTGCCATGGCATACGCCTGGATACCCGGCGGATGGGACGCCGACGCCGACGGCATCCAGGAAGGCCGCCAGCACAATACCATGGACGTCGACTACTACGGCCCCAACCCTCAGATGCAGTTCTGGTACTTCGGCGCCCTCAAAGCCTGCGCTGAAATGGCCACCCGCATGCAGGACACGGAATTCGCCCGACGCTGTCTCGACATCTTCCGATCCGGCAGCCACTGGGTCGACAAAAACCTCTTCAACGGCGAATACTACCAACACCGCATCACCGACCCGCAGACAGGACGGTTCCTCGACATGGATGACCCGAAGACGGCCATCCCCGATTTCCAACTCGGCAAAGGCTGCCTCGTCGACCAGCTCGCCGGCCAGTACATGGCCCATGTCTGCGGACTCGGCTACCTGGCCGACACCCAGCATATCCGAAAGACCCTCCGGACCATCATGGCCAACAACTTCATCGATCGCTTCGACAACGTCTTCAACAACATGCGATCCTATGTGATGGACCGCGAGTCGGGCCTCATCATGGCCAGCTGGCCCAAGGGACGCCTCAAAGTCCCCTTCCCCTACTTCGCCGAATCCATGTCGGGCTTCGAATACACCGCCGCCATCGGCATGCTCTATGAAGGCCAGACCGACAACGGCCTCCGTTGCATCCGCAGTATCCGCGACCGCTTCAATGGCGAGAAACGCAACCCCTTCGACGAACCCGAATGCGGCCGGCACTACGCCCGGGCTATGGCCAGCTGGTCGGCCATCCCCGCCCTCAGCGGCTTCCAATACTCAGGCATCGACCGATCCATCCAATTCACCTCAAAGCCCGGCAGCTACTTCTGGTCCAACGGCTATGCCTGGGGATTGGCCAGGGTCACGACTAGCCAGGGAAAACGAACCCTCACCCTACGGGTCGAACAGGGAAGCTTATCCCTTTCAACCGCCGCCCTGGCAGGATATACACCCCTTGTACTGACATCTCCTATCCACCTTCATGCCGGCCAACAACACCAATTTAATTTCCTATGATATTAGCTTCATATCAGTATTACTTCTATTTTTAATCCAATAAATTTTTTTTACATATTCCATATGAACAAAAGAATCCTACAGGCTATAACAGTCGGCCTACTCACGCTGTCCAGCATTTCTATACAAGCCCAACGTTGGGAGCAGGTGGGCGACAAGGGAGATTGGACAAACACGATCGACGTGATCGCCATGAACGGGTTCCTCTACAGCATCGAAAAAGACGGCACGCTTTTCAAGACAGATAAGAACGGCGACTACAAGCAGGTAGGAGAGAAAGGGCTCTTCGACAACGTGCATTTTCTGGTCGGCCTCAACAACGAGATCTGGACCATCGAAGACGGCACCCTCTTTCGCCACAACGCCGCCACCGGCCGCTGGCAATCGGTAGGTAAAGCCGGAGATTATAAAAACACCATCGCCGCCACCGCCCTCGACGGAAAGCTTTATTCGGTAGATGATGATGGCACCCTCTACGAGACTGAGATAGATGGCAGCTGGCGGCAGATCGGTGCCAAAGGCGAATTCGACAACCTAGAATTGCTCGAGGCCATGGGCGGCTACCTATGGACCGTCGAAGATGGCACCCTCTACAAGACCAGCGTCAAAGCCATGGCCTGGGAGCAGGTGGGCGATAAGGACGAATGGAGCACCACCATTGCTATGACAGCCAGCAACGGCTTCATCTGGAGCGTAGAGAAAGACGGCACCCTCTTCAAATCAAATATGAACGGCGAGCATGAACAGGTGGGCGAGAAGGGACTCATGCAGGATGTCTTGTTCGTAGTAGCATTGGATGGATTTTTCTATGCCGTGGAGAACGGCACCCTGTACAAGACTAAAGGATAAATCGCCTAACCCCTGTTTCTTACTGGAATGCCATGCATAATTTGCATGGCATTTTCATTCCCGATCCATCGGAATGTTCAAGGCAATTTCAGCCGCAGCGGCCGCTGCCAAACGCCCTCCATCAGATAGGGCATTTGAAATACCCTTCCTCCCTTGTCGGAAAAATACAAATGCGAGGCGGAGAGAGAATCTGCATTCCCATCCGCCCAGAACGAATAGAAGGAACGATGGACATTCAAAGGCCTGCGCGCATAGGTGTGGTTGTACACACTTCCCTGCGTCAGCATCCGCCTGCGACGCCAATGTCGCCCCTCATCACGACTCTCCCAAACAGTCATCTCACCACCCGTACCGTAAGGCTGTGGTCCCTCCCCAGTGGGGCCGATGATCCTCCACCTGCGCCCTTCGACATACAGCGAGCCCATGTCGTAGTTGTGCGTGGAGCGACACACGAAATACTCCTTCCAACTGCCGCCCCTGTATTGCCACACATACCATTCCCTCGGATCACCCTTCGGGCCGGGCTGATGGTGGCGACTCACCACGGCCAAGATCAGCGGATGGCCCTTCCGGTCCAGCGTGAAATCGTTCAAATACACAAGCTTTCCCTCCCGGGCAAAGTCTTGCACCAAGGCGGGGGATCGGGTATCCCGTAAAGGCGGGACCAGAGGGTCCCCCTCAATGTTTGTCCAATGCATGCCTGTATCGAGGCTCTGCACCAGATATAGGTTGGTCCTACGGTCCACATCGCCACCAGGATGATAATTAAAGACCGAGAGGATGCGCGATCCGTCGAACCATGAGAGTTGATAGTGCCCGCCCATACCGGCGAGTTTACGCTCAGGTCCGGGTACGCCCTGGGCATCGAACCGACGTACATAGAGTTCCCGACCATCCGTGTAGCGGGTGTACATCAGCAAGAACCCCTCCGACCCCAGATACCAGGGCTGTGGATAGGTGAACTCACCTGCGTACATTTCTTTGAATCCAGTGATGTCATGCGGCTGCTTGCTGCGAAAAATCTTTCCGGGACGCACCCGCCCGCGACCGCTGACAAAGACCCATAGATAGCCCTCCCGGTCTATCGACAGGGATGCATTGTCGTGGGGGTCGTCGACACCCTGCTTATCCATCACCACTACGGGCCGAGGGAGCATGCCGCTCCGATGATCAAAATAGGAGACCATCACCAGCAGATGCCGGGCCATAGAGTCTGTCGTGCCCCCATATAGGAAATAGGTTCTTTTCGTGCTCTTGTGGTATATGGCTACCGGCAGGTGGTTCGCCGTATAGGTTCCCAGGCCACCCGAATACTTATCCCCATACTCCGATCGCTGTCCAAGCGTGAACCAGATCCCCCGATAACCGGGCATCGCACGACCCCCAAAGGTTTGGGAATCGACCGTTGAGGAAAAGTTCTGAAAGGAAAAGACCACCACCAAGAAGCGGAAAAGGGCCGCCCCGCAAGGATTCGATATCCTGCGGGGCGGCTTGCATGATGATATGGTCAATTTCAGTATTTCACGCATGGGGCTGCAGCACATCTATCTCGGGCAAGTTGCCGAAGAGCTCCTCGTCGGTGAAGGAATGGTCCCTGAGCTTTCCGTCGAAATAGTCGGCATAGGCCTGCATGTCGAGGAAACCGTGTCCGCACATGTTGAACAAGATAGTTCTTTCCTTCCCTTCCTCCCGAGCCAGATGAGCCTCGCGGATCACCTGGGCAATGGCATGGGTGGCCTCCGGCGCTGGGATGATGCCCTCGGCCTTAGCGAAAGTGATACCGGCATCGAAGCACTCAAGTTGCTGCATGGCCGTCGCCTCGATGATACCGTCCTTCAGCAGCTGGCTGCAGAGCACGCTGGCGCCATGGTACCTCAGTCCGCCGGCATGGATGGCCGCCGGCTTGAAGTTGTGGCCTAGGGTGTACATTGGAAGCAGCGGAGTATAACCAGCCGTATCACCGAAGTCGTACATGAACCGTCCCTTCGTGAGCTTCGGGCAGGAAGCGGGCTCGACAGCCACCGCCCGTACATTCCGCCCCTCCGCAAACTTATGCCGGAGGAAGGGGAAGGCGATGCCGGCGAAGTTGGAGCCCCCACCCAGCGGTGCGATCACCACATCGGGGAAATGACCCGCCATCTCCAGCTGCTTCTCGGCCTCCTGACCGATGATGGTCTGGTGCATTAACACATGGTTCAACACCGAACCGAGCGCATACTTCGTGTGCGGGTCCTGCGCCGCCATCTCGATGGCTTCGGAGATGGCGATGCCCAGACTGCCAGTCGAGTCAGGATCCTGTGCCAGGATATTCCTGCCCGCCTGCGTACGGGTGCTGGGTGAAGAATAGACACTGGCTCCAAACGTGTTCATCATGAACTTCCGGTAGGGCTTCTGCTCGAAGCTGATCTTCACCATATAGATGTCGCACTCGATGCCGAACTGCTCGCAGGCGAAAGCCAGCGCCGTGCCCCACTGGCCGGCACCCGTCTCAGTCGTGATCTTCCGGACACCCTCCTGCTTATTGTAATAGGCCTGGGGCACGGCCGTATTGGGCTTGTGTGAGCCGCTGGGACTGACCCCCTCGTACTTGTAGTAGATCTTCACCGGTGCATCCAGCAGCTTCTCGAGCCCGGTGGCACGGAACAGGGGCGAAGGCCTCCATATCCGATAGATGTCCCGTACCTGGTCGGGGATGTCAACATATCGGTCGGCCGACACCTCCTGCTTGATTAGCTCCATGGGGAACAAAGGGGCGAGGTCCTCCGGTCCCACGGGCTGTCGCGTGCCGGGATGCAAGGGCGGGAGTGGCTTATTGGGCATATCAGCAACGATGTTGTACCACTGCCGGGGCATCTCGCCCTCGTTCAGAAAAATCTTCTTAGTCATGCGATTGGTTTGGGTTGTAACAAAAAAAATGCCGTCTCAATGTAAGGAAAATGACGAATGCATCGACACCCGAAATGCCAAAACCGCTTCCCTGGCAGCAACATATCGTTGACCTTCTCATTACCTCGGACCCAAAGTCGATTCTCCCACTTACGGTACCCTCCAAGTCTGAGAATGACACCCCGGGACCTCAGACCCGGGCCGCAGGCCTGTCAGGCTTCGCATACCCAAAACGGGCATGCGGCATCACCGTTCCATAGGCGTCTAACCCCAGACTGACCATCGATGCCGCCCGATACAGATCGATCAAACCGTCGGCACCGACAATGCGCTCGTCCACGAAGACATGCAGAATGCGCCCGATCACGAAATAGGTTCCGTTCAAAGGGATCTGCATGACCTCAGCCACTTCAAGACCATACTGCACCGGGCTCCCCTCCACAAATGGTACTGGGAAACCCGCCTTCCATTGCTCTCCGAGACCTACCGCCGCAAACTCGCTCACCCCATCCGGATATTTCGCACTCGTCTGATGCGCCCGGTCCAGAAAGTCGGGATGGATGTGATTGATCGTATAGTACCTCCCTACTTCGATGTTACGGATCGTATGTGGAGCCGCCTCCCTCGGACGGTTGACAAATCCCACCAGGGCGGGGTCCGCACCCAGATGCACGATGTTGCTGAAGACACCGAGGTTGCTCGCTCCATCCGGGCTGACCGTCGCGATTAGACTCACCGGCTTGAACCCACTCAGCGAGTTGATGAAATGGGCCCGGTGGAACCTGTCCCAGGATGCGATGGTGTCGATATCGTAATGCGTCATGCAATCATGGATTTAGAAATGGCTATGCAAATGTCAGGGCGTTGGACAAACTCCGCAAAAGGTTCCATCCCTCCCATGCGACTTCCACCGATGGAGGCTTATCGCACGGTCAGATGCAGCGATCCCCTTTTCTCGTATTTCACATAGCATCGACCCTCACGCCGCAACGTTGACAGGACTTCGATCAGACATATCTTTTCCGACTCATGTCTTCCGAAGCGCTTGTAGCTGATGTCTATCGTCTTGCCGAACAGATGATGGGAGCGCCTCCGGGCGATGGGGTTCTCCTCCGTGAGTTCCTCCGCAGTATCGATGGAACGTGTCGCGCTGATGATGACGAATGGACGATAGTCCAACTTCCGGACCTGCAAAAGATCGGCATAGGCCCTCGAAAGCTCATCAAGAAATGCCTTGACCACGGGCAGCACGTAGGGTCGGGAATGATCCATCTCGCCGATCACATATCTATCATTATCCTCTAACTCCACCAGAACCCCCTTTCTTCTAAGCCTGTCGAGATCGTCCATCGTCTCCTGCGGACGGATCCGTCCGCTGCGATACGCATTTTCTTGTACGGCCACGACATCCGGAAACTTCGATTCGCATCCCGGACAACTGGCACTCAATCCCCCGGCAAAGACGTCGATGCTTTCCCATGCATGCCTGAACCGAAGTTTCAAAGGTTTTCTAAAACGATAGGCCAGCATGGCTGTTCCCATGCACATCAGTACCATCCCGATGAGGATCGACATCTTTCGGAAGGAGGTGCTCATGTCAAAGGTGATGTCCTGACCATATTCGGTGATCTTTGCGGAATGGAAACCTCGCATCGATCCTGGAAAGAAAGCCAACCGCTTTCCATCATCTTGGAGCACCTAGGCGAGGATCGGTGAATTTCTTCACTTCTCAGGCCTTCTGGAGGATCTCCCTTATGGCTTCCCCCTTCCCGTCGGGCGTCGTATAGAAAGGGCGACCTTCCACTTCATAGTTTCTGTCGGGCGGAATCCCGAGGGCATGGTAGATCGTCTGGTGCACCTGGTCGATCTTGACGGGCTTCTCGATGGTCTTGCAGGGCCGCTCGTCAGCAGTCTTGCCATACACATATCCTTTTCGGATACCCCCGCCAAACATCAGGATCGAAGACCCGTCGGTGAAATGACGATGCATCCCGTAATGCTTCAGCTCTGTGAGGATGTCGGGCTGGTTGACCTGTTCCTTGACTTTCAAGTCCGGACGGCCTTCCACCATCATGTCGCGACTGAACTCGCTGGCGATGACGATCAGCGTCCTCTCCAACTTCCCGCTGCGTTCGAGGTCCTTGATCAGCTGGGCTATCGGCGCGTCGATGAGCTTCTTCATGTCGACCATTCTCGTATGTCCGTTCTCATGGGTGTCGAAGCCGAAGAAAGGTTCGTACTCGGTGGTGACGCTGATGAAACGGGCTCCCTGCTCTGTCAGCCGCTTCGCCATCAGGCAGCCGAGACCAAAGCGGCCGGTGTTGTAGATGTCGTACGACTCCTTTGGCTCCTGGCTGAGATCGAAGGCTACCGCCTCGGGGGACTTCAATAGCCGGTACGACTGCTCCATCGAGCGCCGCAACGACTCGCGTTGATAGTCGCTCCCGTATGCACCAACCGGAGTCCGATTGATGAGCTCATTGTACAGCCGGTTGCGCTTCTCGAACCTGGCTACGTCCATCCCAACGGGTGGGCGGACACTCTCCAGTCCCTGGCCAGGGTCGGGGATCAGGAAGGGACCATATTCCGATCCCAGGAAGCCTGCTGTATGGAAGGCCTTCAACTCTTCCGCCTCGCCGACGGTGAAGCGCTGTCCGATGTCTACAAAGGCGGGGATGACAGGGTTGAGGGGTCCCAGTTCTTTCGCAATCCAAGCACCGATATGCGGCGCAAGGACCGACTGTGGTGGCTCATAGCAGGTATGCCAATGATATTGATGACGGGTGTGCAGGATATGCCCCATGTCTGCCGAGACATACGAACGGATGAGCGTGCCTTGGTCGATCACCTCTCCGATGGCTTGCAGACCCTCTGAGAAGCGTACCCCGTCCAAAGCGGTGGGAAAAGACGGGAAGGTACTGAGCACGCGGTTGGCCTCCATACCTTGCTCGAAAGGAGTGTATGCCTTCGGATCGAAGGTCTCCGTATGCGCCATGCCTCCGGCCATCCAGAGCAAGATGACGGTATCAGCGCTGGTGGCATGGCGCTGCCGGGGGGAGGAGCAGCCGCTCAACAACCCCGAAATAGGGGCCCCGGCCGCCAAGGCCGCCATCGTAGCTGCCGATGACTGACTCAGGAAGCGCCTGCGGTCCAACCTTTTGCCTTGCATATCCATAAACTTACGTCTTATCGGAAAGACTACAAGTGACATCTACCATTCAATAAACCATCCCGCCCCACACCACCATGCCCTGAATATTGCCGCCATACTCTTGAACCCTGTCAAATCATATGACTATAAGGGCTATCCTTTTCATGTCTGCGACGACCAAGCGCGGTCTGCGTGTCACTCGAGACAGTGACACGCAGATCACAAACTGCTGTCTCTACCGGATCAATTGGAATTCCGGATGGAGGGCCATGGCCCATAGGAGATCCTCCCAATCGGATACGGATGACCGATCGTCCAATCGCTGCCGGAGCAGCCTCCGCTCCTTGTCCGAAGGCAGGCGGCCCAGCATGCGACGGTATATCCTGTCGACTACCCCCATCGGGTCCGCCTCCGCTGCCGTCCGGACGGCTGCCTTCCGTAGGGTTTCATGGAATTGCCCTCCATTGGTAAGCTCCAAAGCCTGCAACAGGCTGGCCTGCGAGATGCGCCCCGTGGAGACGTTCTCGCGTGTCGGCCTGCCGAGTGATTTCTGGAAGGGGTCGTTCATCACCAACGAGGCCCTCGTGAAAGGTATGCAGTACTGGATGCCGTCGGGAAGACGCCTGCGCTCGATCAGACTGTCGGCATAGACGGGCTCCAGCGTAGCCCCGATGGCGTCGATGAACTGCTCGGCACTCATCCTGCGACGCAGCATCCCGCGGAAGACGAAATCCTTCGAGGCGATCTCCTCCGGCTGACCGACTGCTACAGACGGCTGCTGGTAGGCATCCGACGTAAGAATCGTGAAGAGCAGTTTCTTCATGTCGGCCCCGGTCGCTACGAAGTCCCAGGCAAGCCAGTCGAGCAGGTCCTGGCTCCAGGGTTTGTTGTCCATCGCATCCACGGGCTCCACGATCCCCCTACCCATAAGCTGCGCCCAGATGCGATTGACAAGCGTGCGATACAGTCTCCCGTTGGCCGGTTGAACCGTAATCTCAGCGAGTTGCCGCAACCGCTCCTTTCGGTCGGCGGACGAGTCGATGGCACCCAGTTTCGGATACAGCATCCGCGTACCGGCCACCCGACCCGTGGGCTTGTCGCATCGATGGATCTGCAGCAGCGAGTCGGCAAATAGGTTGGCAAAGGCATAGGCATCTTCGAGCTTCCAGTCGCTGATGAAACTGTCGTGGCAGGAAGCGCATTTGAGGTTCAACCCAAAAAAGACCTGCGACACATTCTGTGCCGCCTGCATCTCTACCTGCTGGCTGGCATTCACTTCACCGCGCCAGCGGATGCCGCGGATGAAGCCTTCGGAAGAAGCCTCAGCATCGATGAGTTGACGCACAAAATCATGATAGGGCTTGTTGTTGAGCAGCGATGTATAGAGCCATCGGGTGATGTCCTTTCGGCCGTTGGTGATGTACCCGGGACCACTGTAGTCATTGCGCAAGGCATCATTCCAAAAGCTAATCCAATGTTGAGTATAGTCATGATCTCGATTAAGGAGTGTTCGCACCAGTGCCGCCCGTTTCGCCGGCAAAGGGTCGGCTACAAACCGCTCTACGCTGTCAGGTGGCGGCAACAGTCCGATGGCGTCGAGATATACGCGTCGGATATAGATTCTGTCCTCGACGGGCTCCTCCCAGTCGATGCCATGCTGTCGGAAGTATTGACCTACGAATCGGTCGAGGGGTTTTTCATGCCCATCTACGACCGGAGGGAGGGGTGGCAGTCGCGGCTCCAGCACGGCCGTCCGGAACAGGCTGCGTACGGGGCCGCTGGGCCATGGCGCCCCTTTCTCTATCCAATAGCTCAGGACTTCTACCTCCTCCGGGGTCAGCCCATTGCCTTTGGTGGGCATGGCATCCTTATGCCCCCGCGGCAAGCGCACGCGCCGAATGAGTTCGCTGGCAGCGGGGGCTCCAGCCTTGACCACCACGCCATGCTCTCCCCCGGAAAAAATACCTTCTTGGGTGTCGAGACGGAGCCCTCCCTTCATCCGAGTAGGCCCATGACAGCTATAGCATTTGTGGGCGAAGATCGAGCGCACCTGCACATTCAGCATCTGCAGCTGCTCATCATCGAGGCCGCCCTTCAAGGGTATGAAACGGACGGCCAGCTCTTCTTCAGAAGTCGGTGCGTCACCAGTTGGCATGACGCTGCTGAGGTATCCAGGCCCGTGTGTCAGCTCGCTGCCGAAATGCCCGGTCACCGTCACTCCTGCCACGGCGAGTATGGACACTAGCCAGGCAGCATTCCGCCGGTGGCGATGATGCAGCCAGGTGGCCATTACGACCAGAAGAGTTGTGAGGATGCCCGACCATTGATGCCAGGGCAAAGCAGCGGCGTCATACGTCTCCGTATTCGACAACAGCAGACCCAACAACATCGATAAAAGGGAGGTGACACAGGCTGATATGAGCAGGATGCCGTGGGTGGCCTGGAAGCGCTCCGTCTGACTGTAACGGTCTATGGCACCGAAAAGCACCACCCCAAAGATCAATGCAATGGGGAAATGCACCACCATCGGATGCAGGCGACCCAGAAACCGCCAGAGCCAGTAAACTCCATGGGCATCCGCTGCCTGCGCCCAGGCCGGTACAGTCAGCAGGAGAGACAACCCAAACACGAAACCCCGTAGGCCGGGCAGTCCCAGTCGTTGAAAAGAAAAAAGCAGGAAACGATGCTTCATAAAATAGAAGGGGTGGTACACCATCAAGTAAAATAGTAAATTTCAGTGAGACGACATCACCCTTCGTCAAGACCGCTCTAGCAGATCACTTCAATGCCGATCAGACCCTGTCATAGTCTTCCCTCCATTGCTGGATCGACTGTTTGATCTTCTTGTTGCCCCATTTCTCCTGAAGTGCTTTTTCTGCCAGAGAAGGAAGCTCCTCATCGGAGGCGAAACGGAGGGCGATGATCTGTGAGAGCCGCAGGCCGACAGGCAAGGGCTTTCCCGTAAGGATGAAATGGCGTAGGTTCTCTTCCGCACGGATGGCCCTGTCCTGTGCCTTCAGGGGGAAAATGCGAATATACCAGCCTAGTAGACCCAGCAAGACGGAGATGGCGCAGATGAGGGAGGCTGAATATAGATTCTCCAAAGTAGATTGGAATAAGTTGACAACAGAACCAATGAGAATAAGCAGATTCAAGGGCAGGGCGACGCGATGAAAGCCGGTGACGATGCGGGCATGGTTATCATAATTCTGCTTGGCCATGGTATGGATGTTTCTATAAAGATAGCCCTAAATCGGTGGCATCCATGTGAAAAGGTGTTTGAGTATTCTTCTCTCAGGCAGAGGTATCTTTGGAGTTGAACTATTGATGTAGCTGGAAGACTGACTCTGCCGAAAATTGCTCATTGACCATCATCGCCAGCTACTGATTCAGGAGCTGCTGCAGGTGTGATAGGTTTCTGCTGTTGTGCGGCAGGACGTTCAGATCCACTGGGGACACAGAACGCTCAGTAATGGGCCGATCCTTTTTGCTTTTTGAGCACAAAGGTTCTTCTACGAAAAAGAGGAAAGAAGGTGGAAATGAATATATTTGGCTCTAAGGATATTTCAAGATGTAAATACAAATTTAAATTAAACAATCAGAAAATAAATAAGCTACATTGTATTAATTGAGTAGATTATGTTTGGAATACAAAACAAGTGTACAATACTTACTGATTTTCAATCGTAAATTGATAATCTTGTACGAATCTAATTAGAGAGAATATGGAAAAATATGGTAAAATATTAATGTATATCATACCGGCGTTTATATTACTGATACTGATTGAAAAAATCTATGCTTGGTATGTAAAAAAACAGGAGATCAATACCCTGGACACAATAAGCAGTCTAACCTCTGGTGTAACGATGATTACCAAAAATGTGATGGGGTTGAGCATTACGATAATCAGTTATGCCTGGATTGAGAAACATGTAGCTGTATTTCATGTCGAGTCTACTATTTTGACATATATCATTGCATTTATTGCACTCGATTTTTCACATTACTGGATACATCGTATTGAACATGCCAATAATTTTTTCTGGAATAGTCATATTGTACATCACAGTAGCGAAGAATTCGATCTGGCTTGTGCAGTTCGACAACCGATTTCTTCCTTTGTAAAAATATTTTCCTTTTTCATGCTTCCCGCTGCATTATTGGGTATTTCTCCTCTGGTTATTGCTACTGTTATACCTATCCAGTTTTACGCTCAGTTTTGGTATCATACGCGGTATATCAATCAAATGGGATTCCTAGAGCATATCATCGTCACTCCTTCACACCACAGAGTCCACCATGCCATTAATAAAGAATATCTTGACAAAAACTTATCACAAATATTCATTGTTTGGGATAAGCTCTTTGGTACTTTTCAAGCAGAACGTAAGGACATTCCACCTGTTTATGGGATTACCAGACCCGTAAAAACTTGGAATCCAATCAAAATTAATTTTCAACATATTTGGCTGCTCATAAAAGATTCATGGCGTACAAAGAAAATACCAGATAAAATTAAAGTTTGGACGAATTCTACAGGATGGAGGCCGAGTGATGTGGCGTCATCATTCCCCGTAGACAAAATTGATGATGTATATAATTTTCAGAAATATTTTGTTAAGAAAGAAGCTACGTTCATTTATTGGATATGTTTTCAATTAAGTATTGTACTATTTTTAACTTTTTGTATGCTAGCAAATATTTCGAGTATCGAGAATACTTCAATTTTTATTTACGGCTTTTTTATTTTTACTTTCATCTATGCACTAACTGATTTTATGGATGGTAATTCTTCTGCTTTGCTTTGGGAAATTTTTAAATTCGTCTACGGATTATCAATTTTGTATACCAGTAATGATTTCTTCGGATTAAATCTATCAGTCCCATTAACTTATGACATTATATTAACATATTTCATGCTATCCATGGGTTTAAGTTTTTATTTTTGGCTAGATAACAATAAAGAGAGAAATGTTATAGAGCAACTGTAGTGGGAATAAATCAGTACCTGCATGTCACATAAAGAATCCTATATTTATAATCGTAATGGTGCATATCACTCAAGATATTGAGCGCTTATCTCTCCAATATATTTTTTATTAAAGGAATATACCTTGTATGACTAATGTGATTCCCTCACTTCGTAGGGGACATCACTCATTATGCCTCTATAAATTCCTGGATTACTTCCCTTGATCAACTCAGCTCCGACTGATTTTGTATAAAATTCGGCTGGCCCTACTCCTCCAATGATGGCATAAGCAAAACCCTGTGCACGCATAGCATCCAAACAATCCATGAGAAGTATTTTCCCTATTCCTTTCCCCCTGTGTATTTCCTCAACAGCTGTTGGCCCGAAAAAATTTTGGTATGCAGCATTATAAGTAGCAAATCCGATGATTAAATTTTCTTTTATTGCTATGAAAGACGAGATGGGTTGATATCCAAAACTGACTTCTACTTCGCTTGCCCAGCCTGATCCATAATTTTTTTTTACCCAATTCACCAAGATAGATTTTTCAGCAGCAAGAGGTCTACGAAATACTATTTCGTCGTCTTCAAGCTTTTTTTTCAATACTGTATAATCAGGAAGTTCGTATAATTTGACAAGCATATCTTGCATAAGATTCATTTATATATTGATAATGGGTGGCCCTGCAAGACCTCTATTTATTTTTTTCCTTACATAGAATAAATATATTAATGAACCAATACCTATTGAAACACTGGTAGTGATTAAAGGCAAATGTTTTGTCTCAAATCCATCTACATCCGTTTCTGGATAAGACAATGATATGATAACAAAAATTACCCAGCATAATGCAATCCATTGTACAGGACGTTGCAAATTATTAAAGAGATAGCCTTTGCCTTGGATGATCGTTCGCTTACTCATTATTGCAGCGATCAGAATACCCAAGTACCCAATATAAGAGGCAAGTGCTGATACGCTGCTGATGATCTCAATCTTTTTGAGGGCTAAAATCGATAAACAGCTAAATCCCCAAATCACTATTATTGCATTTTTTGGAGATTTCGACTCTTTACCTACAAAAGAAATCCAGGTTGAAAAGGGAAGAATTTTGTCTCTTGAAAATGAGTATAATAATCTTGATGCCGTCGCCATCGATGCAACTGCGCATGCGAATATAGAGATCAAAACAAATAATAAAAGTGTAGTTGTCAGTCTTACACCAATAGAATTTGTCAGAATTGAAATTAATAGGTTTTCATTATTACTTTCGAATCCATTTGCCTGGATTACTAAAGATAGAAGTATGAGAAATCCTAATATGGATGATGATATAAGAGAAATCATAATTGCATTAGGAATAGCGGTAGTTGGTGACTTCGTTTCTTCAGCAAGATCTGCTGCTGCTTCGAATCCGGTCAGTCCCCAGGCGCCCAGTAAAAGTGACAGTGCAAAAGAAGAAAATTGTAAAGAATGTTCACTCATGAATAACGTGCAGGATTGAAGAGTTGCAAGACTTACATTTCCACTCATTATCCATACACCTATTAGCAGTAAAATAAGTAGCAGAACTCCGATCATTTCTGCAAAAACTCCTATGTCATTGACTTTTGTGACAACATGAATTCCTAACAAATGAATCAAAGTTACAGCTGAAATGATAGCAATTGTAATATACGAGAGAATATCATCTGAAATATTTAGATTGAATAAATTAATCGATATGGTTGCAAACGTTTTACATATACTTGGAAATCCGGTTATGAATTGGATTAATAGAATCCATCCCACAAAAAAACCATAATGTACATGTACTAGACGTGAGGCCCACTGATATCCGTAACCTACAATTGGATATTGAATGGAAAGACGTGCCATTACAAGTGCGACGAAAAATTGTCCAGAAGCAACCAGTAACCAAGACCAGATAATTCCACCACCAACCTGTCGATAACCAAAATTGAAGTTTGCAAAAATACCTGTCAGTACTGAAATAAGTGAAAAGGATATAGCGAAACTAGAAAAGCTATTCATCGAGCGACTCAGTTCTTCTTTGTACCCAAATGAATTAGTCGTACTCATTAATAATATTTATGCAAAATGAAGACCCTGTAATGCTGCCTCTGCCCATTCTTCAGTAATTTCAGTATCATTGATGATTGTATACCAAAGTTTAGGTCTGGACTTAACATATTCGCGTACATTTAAAAGAGATTTCAACAAATCATCTTTTTTTATCTCAAGGATGGATGGGTGATAAGGTAGTTTAACTTCATCCATTACTTCTTTAATGAATGGAAAATTATTCCCTTGTAATTGACTCATAATATAGATACCTAATCCTATGATATAACCGTGGACAAATGGTCGTTTCAGGCGCTCTTCAAGTTCATAAAATAAATAATGCTCAGATCCTTCTTCCACACGAAAGTGCCCAATGGGTAAACATATAGTGTTCAAGTCAATATACCCTTGTACAATTGCCATAAGACCCTTGTCTGTATTTTCACGAACGTCACCAAGTAATCCGTATAACATTTGAAGGATTTTGTTGGCTTTTTCGATGGAACTGGATGAGTAGGGAAATTCTGATTTTCCTTTCAAATTCGCATGCGCCCAATCAAACGAAGCAGTATGCATGGACAGGAGGTCACCAATTCCTGCAATATTTAATTCTGGTGGAGCCGTTCGAATGATCCCAAAGTCAATTACCAGCGGATCGGGGGATGCAACACCTACATAGTCAACTTCATGGTTTCGCCTGATTCCCGCTGCGGGTGTTGTAAATGCATCAACCGATAAAATGGATGGAATACTAACTAGTCGTTTCCCTTTTTTCCATGATATATATTTTGCTGCATCAATTGCCATTCCACCACCAATACCAACAATCGTATCGAACTCGGGCATTTGCTCACAGATGCTATTCAACCATTTTTCTTCCATAGTTTCTACGAATACAACTATCTCAGGATTTCCCCCTAATTTATTCTTAGTAATTCGCCACGGAATTTCCATAGTCATTACACAAAATTTTCCTATTTCTTTACCAAGACCAAAACATGCATCTTGACCATAACGTAAGTCAATTACGTTTGTATAATCTTTTTGGTGCATTATATAATTAATTTTTTGATATGATATTTAATTGGAATGATGTTCTTTTCGTGTAATACACAGTGTGAACTATCACCATCTTTCATAAAATGTCATAATCCTACGCATAAATACCGGACTTATATGTTACGAGGGGAAATTTCTTTCTTGAATCAGATGTGATGTCGAAAAATATACAACTCATCTGATAATCATAGAAATTTACCGTATGAATATTTTGTGATAGGCAGGCAATTATTGGATGGAAATTCTTCCATAAAATGGATGGGCTGAAATACATAAATAGGATGACATTTTTTGTTGAGATATAAAATTATTATACAATAAATTATTAATATCAAATTGAATTCAGTATGAGGATTTTTTATAGAAAAATTAGATTGACATCTTGGATAATGAATTGTTAGTAAGAACTAATGTTATTTTTTTTAGTATCATTTTCACATTATAGTATATTCTGATCTGATAGTATCGTTGAAATCATTAGATTATTTTATTCTATATATCATCTATTAGTAGATCCGAGATCATAAGAATGATGCTTACTGTTAAAAAATCTTGAATAAATTGATGGTAATAGCTAGAGTCATATAATACATTCTAGCTTTTAACTATTATAGCAAATAAGATATACTAAGCACAAATCAAGTAGAAATATTATTGTTATGTTGATTTTTCAGCCGAAATAAAAACACAACAACATTCCTATTTATTAGAGTTAAAACTTCTTAGGATAAGAAGAAATCCGATTGAAAATAATATTGTGACAAAAGCAGCAAAAAAAGGGATCAGATCAGTCATTTTTTTGGTTTTTGATTAATTTTAGCAAAATGGTAAAGCCTAAGATAGAAGGCACCCATAAACCAACAAAAATCGCTGACTGTGCTTCACCTGTGAACCATAATGCTTCAGAAAAGATCAATGACATAAAAGCAGCAACCAGCATCAACATTTCTGCAGCGGTAAATTTTTTGAACATAATTTATAAAGGTTTGTAGTTTAGATCTACCTAAAATTAGTAAAAAAAGGTATGCACCTTTCTGTGCATCATTTTAAGATACTCCTTGCAAGTAATTTATTTACAATTGTTTGTTGTTGTTTGAAATAGTCAGTAGACATGTGAAATGTAATCATTTTTGTTTTGGAATTGCTACAGCATTGATTTTCAATAGTTTCGACTGATAATGGAATAAAGTATGAAAAAAGTAATTTCAGTTTGTTTACATGTCAAAACATATGAAATTGAATGACTTATATTGGTTTCCAGTTTAGCTCAATAAATATTAAAGATGAGAATTGCCATACCCGATTTAATTAAGCATACATTTAATTAATCAAAAATTAAACAATGAAACAATTAGTAGTTTTTCTTTTTGTATCAGCAACTATATATGCATGTACAAATACTAGTGAAAAAATAAACACAGTAGTCAATACTTCAAGTTGTGTTAAGGAGGGTCCAGAAGTTGACTTAATGAAAAAAGCATTAACTGCATACTGCAATGGAGACTGGCCTACTTTTGCTACCTGCTTTAGTGATTCAGCTTTATCCTATCATAATGCTGATACAGTAGGCACAAAAATGACTGATAGGATAGAAATGTTCAAAAAACAAAGAGAATCTCTTGGAGAGACTGTTGATCCTGGTAATCCGAATTTAGAGGTAGTGACTGTAGACTCGAAAAATGAAAGATACAAAGACTATAAATGGGGCCATGCATGGGTTAGGTTTACCAGAACTGCAAAAACAGGAGAAAAAAAATCTACTTTAACGTTTGCGTCATTTGCAATCAAGAATGGTAAAATTGATTGGGAACAGGTTATTTACGATACAAAATAACTTTATTACTTTTCTGCACACCTTTTTGCGCAGCCAAAATAAAAAACCTTTGAAAGTTCATGACTTACAAGGGTTTTCTTCTTGCAGTTTTGGTATGAGGCTTGCAGCATTTTCTAAATGATCGTTTAAACAGATCTTTCATGTTTTGCTTATACCCACTTTGGTATAAAGCAGAGTTTATATATTTTGATATGAACTGTACCAATTTTATCCATGTGAAAGCCTTACCCTGTGAAGGATCATAATACATTAATCATGTTTTATCTATTAAATACATTTGGATGGCCTTTCTATTTTTATCTTATTAGATAGTCTCCTTTTCTCAATTTAAATCCAACAAACCTATTTACAGTTGTGGAAACCTAAGTCTATGCGATGAAGGGTACTATGCCTATAAACGTGGCAACCGCCGTGCACAATTTACCTACCGAAATAATGAAATGACATCTGCTGTATTAGACACACCTTGATCAAATCTTATTGTTCCCACTCCACCTCCACAATCACTTCATTCTTTCTGCCCATCACCTGATAGGGCGGATTGTAGCCTAGGTAGCGAAAATTGCCAATGGCTTTTATCCCCTTTTCGTTCAATGCATTTTCCAAGAGACCGGCATACTTTTGAATAGCAGCGTCATTGGCATAACCGCCAAATTCTATAGCTGCTGCATATTCGCCCTTGGTTTCATGGATCTCCACACTGGCATCGTTGGGACGTGGAAGGGTCTTGAGATCGTATTTAGAAGGCATGACAAAGCTCATGGAAGAACCCGACTCGTTGATGTCCATATGTACAGGTGAAGTCATGGCGATCTTGGTGGAAGTTTCATTATTGCCAAATATATAGCCAGCAATTTTCCTGAATCCACCCCCGGAAAGTTCCCGGTAGGACCTGGCAGAAGAGTTTATGGTCGCAAAAGTGGCAGGAGGATAGTAACGGATCTCATAATCCTTCTCTTTTTTGATGATCTTGTATTTCTGCTTTTCAATATTGCAGCTAGAGATAGCCATGAACGATTGAAATACAATGAAAATCAACAAAAGGATGGATAGTACTACGATCATATTTTTCATGAATAGACCTTTTACACAACAACACGGATTCCCGTATATATGTTCGGTGTCACTGCTATTCCAGCCGTTGGCCAAATTTTATCAAAAGTGGCCGCAATTCGCTATGATCAAGATCCTGCACAGCCATATTCTTTTCTATTGAAACTGAAGCAGCAATGGCAGAGCTCTGGCCCAATATCATGAAAACAGGCTCCATCCTAATGGAACCATAAGCGATATGTGAGGCAGATAAACATATGGGGACAAAGAGATTGGTGACTTCACCGCGCTTGGGTATGATAGAACGATAACTCACGGCAAAGGGACTGGGAACAAGGGCCTCTACATTACCCTCATTCTTAACAAAACCTTGCTCATCCACATAACGCTGCACATGATGAGAATCCATCCCATAAGCACCCAATCCGACAGCATCATTTGCAACCTCCAGCTTTTCACAGTTTCTTTGGGTCATGACATAATCACTGACCATGCGCCTGGCTTCACGAATATAGAGCTGTCCTGACCAGCCCCCATTGGCTTGGAATTCATCTTTGCACATGCCCCACCTGGATACGACATCCCTGACCTTTTGCGGTATACGAGTATGATTTGCCAATGTCCACATAAGTCCCTGCTGATACCTTCTATGCCTTTGAAAGATAAGGTCTCTGTCTTGATAGGAGGCTTCCGGATAAGCATAGTTCTGACCAATGTAATCCGTTGAGAACCCTTTTTGATTATTGGTGTCAGTTTTTCGATTGGGCATGGGTGAATTGATCCAGGGTACCAATGGATCACCATAATCATACATTTTTTCAATTGCACCCATTCCGACCTCATAATTCCTGAAGAGTAATTCATAGTCACGCTCATCATAATCCTTTGGCTTGGTGAAAGGGATACGGTTATCGGGATGATCGGTAAGAGTCATCCTAAAACAATAGGCTTGAATTTTATGATCCCCGCTACCATCAGAAGCGGGTCTTTTGGGATTGATACCTGGTAGTAGCCCACTTGTGGCATCCCCCCTTTTAATATAGGGATCAACACCCTCGACAAAGTTGTGGTAACGGCCATTCATGGATATCGTCTTAAGCAACGTCAAACTTGTTTTATTGGCCTGTACCCCATTAAGACTTTCACCATATTGTACTGACGGCTCCCTGCCAATCGTATATCTTACCCCGGATGCCGCCATAAGATCCCCCTCATAGGTAGCATCGATGAACATCTTGCCGGAATAGACATGGCCCGTTTCCATCTGAATGGATCGAATAGCCAAACCTGTCCGTCTAACACCGCTTCCACGATTGAGGCGCTGGTTAACTACGGTGGTAATATTTTTTTCATCTTCGAGCATCTGCATAAAGACCTTCAGTGCGACTGATGGCTCAAAGGTCCACATGGCATCCTCGTTCCCCATACTGGCCCTGTACCCGGCGGCAAAATAAGACGCAGAGTCCTGCCAGCACCAATGCTCGGGTTTTGCGTAATATCTCTTTATGCGCTGATAGAATTCACGTGCAATGCCACCTATCGCCTGTTTATTCCCTATATCGGTTTGACCCAATCCTCCCGTGGTAAGTCCACCCAACCGCGTACCCTGATTGATGATCAGTACTTTTTTCCCCATACGTGAGCCTTGAATGGCTGCAGCTATGCCTGCGGAAGTGCCCCCATAAATGACAATATCATACTGTATATGAGAGGGTTGTTGCTGTGCTTTGACCTGACAAAGGCATAGAAAGTAGAAAAAGATGAGAAAAGAAGGGACAAAACGATGTATTATCCGGACACAATAAAAAATACTAATCATGTTGAATTTTTAAAAATGATGAATATAGAGTATGAACAAACCAAGGAACGCATCCACAATTGATAGGAAATGTCCGGAGTAGAGGAACAAGATAACTAACAATGGTAATGAACATAATAATCTATTTACTGTATTTTTTGGTTATTGGCGATAGCAACACAGTGATGCTTAAATCGATGTGCAGAAGCAATGTAGACCTGCGAATATCTTGCTACATTAGATAAAGTTATTTGGGGAACTTGTATACGTTACGAATTTTGTTCGCGATACAATCATTTATTCCTGCATTACAGTATCAAACATAGTTGTTGTAGGTTGTCAAAGAAAGTGGACAGTCTAGTTGTAGAGGGTTTTGTCATTTAATTGTAGAATTTTTTCTTTTAAATAATTGTTTCGTCTATTCAGCACAGAAAGGTGCACAGTTTTTTTAGGTTTCCTGTAATCTCCTTCTTTGACTAAACCATTTTATAAAATAAGTGATAAGAGGGAGAAAGTAAATGCTGTAAATAAGATATTTCTAAAAGACATTCACATCCCAATAAGTCAAATTAATGTTCCCGGTTATGTTTTTGTTTGTGTGACTTCCAAAAAAACAAATTTTATTATTTCTCATAAATGGGTATAAGTAGTCTGGAGGGCCAACGACATCCAGATTATTATATATCTCATCTGGTTTTCATCTGCAGGCGAGAATAGAAATTCGATAAGAAAAACAAGCTGCCCCTCAGACGATGTTAGGCTCGCTCGAGTATGTAAATAGACTGGAGAGTAAGTGGGCAAGAATTTTTAAGAATTTACCAAGGTACACCCGCTACAGGTACACTAAAAAGTACAGCAAGGCTAAAAAAAGCTATAATGATAGCTCCAAGAACAACAGCAAACTTTAACTTTTGAGCGCGAATAACCGACGTAATACCAAGCATGAATAAGGCAATTGCGAGCAGCGCGGTCAGCATTTGAAGCCTATCGCTATATTCACTTAGTGTTTCGGATTCATTTAGAAATTTAAGCGCGTTGTCGAATACTTCTCCTTGGGGCACATATAATGTATCCATATACGCTTTACACTCAGCCAGTTGGCTTTCTGGCTTTTCTGCTAGGATTGGTAATGCCAGTTCAAATAATTCAGCTGAGCCCGCTGAGTAGCCTGAATAAATATTGCCGCCTTTGCTAAGTATTGTTTGCTTATCTGCCCACACAACCAAATCGGTTCTGTATTTGAGCTCTGAGGTTAGATACATGTTGTGAGATTCATTAAGCCCGCGCATGTAGGCTGCCAAGGCCGTATTAGATCCATCACCATGCAGTGACGATTGTACTCCTGCCCATGCAGTGATAACAGAGATGACACCAAGCATTACGACAGTAGCAATTTCTTGCGTGAGTAATCTTACAATTTTATTCATGATTTGTATGTCGTCAAAAAAAGTGAACAGTTTAGTTGTAGAGGGTTTCGTTGTTTAAATGTAGGATTTTTTCTTTTAAAAATAGTTGTTTTCGTCTTTTTAGGGACTGTTGTTTAATGAGCGCTCATTTTGGGAGTATTTGTACTTGCCTTCCATAATATACATCCGAAGGGGTGACATTTTGTAGTGATTCATGGTAACGTTCATGATTATAGTATTCTACAAAATCCTGTATGGCATCTACTAACTGCTCTGGATGATAATAGTTATCCAGTTTTACTATGTTTTTCATGGAGCGGTGATACCTCTCTATTTTCCCTTGTGTCTGTGGGTGCATTACCCTTCCATGGATGGATTTGATATTCACGGTTGATAAATAATCCTTTAATTCAGAGGATACATAGCAGGATCCATTATCACTTAGTAAAACGGGTCTTTGGCTAGGTTTAAGTTTTGCTTTTATTAAGGCTTGAGCAATGTTAGATTGAACATTTTCAGCTTTCATCGTGCTGCATAACTCCCAGTGGACAATGTACCTGCTGTAATCATCAATAATGGTGCTTAGGTAGTACCATCCCCAACCAATGATTTTAAAGTAAGTAAAATCTGTTTGCCACATCTCATGTACAAACTGGGTTTTCTTTTCAAAGGAGTCACTAGCACATAGCAAGATATGTTTAGGTGTGGTGATCAATCCCCATGACTTTAATATCCTATAAACACTTGACTCAGAGATGAATACACCCCGTGTGTCACTGAGCTTACATGCTAGTTCCCTGGGAGATAAATCACTGTATTCTAACGCCAGTTCCACTACAAGTGTTCTTTCCCCTTCAGGGATGGTATTCCACTGCCTACGATTACCAGGCGGCTTTGGTTCTAATCCTAACATCCCTTGGTCTAAATAAACCTTATACCATTTGTAAAAAGTGCTTTTAGCAATACCCAGCTTCTGTAGCGTTTGATGAACCCCTAGTTCAGAACCCTCCACTAGTTTAATTACTTCCTGCTTCTCCTGTGCTGTTAGTTTCATATACTTAACATACTTTTCGTTTAAGCCAGCCTGTCGATACTTTTTTTTAGTATGTTGTTTTCAAGCAGTAAATCAGCTACAAGTTCCTTAAGCTCCTGATTTTTATTTCGTAGATCAGCTACTTCATCACTGGT